>NZ_BAAAFO010000002.1:0-960871 GCF_039523575.1 Rhodanobacter caeni
GGCGGCGGGGGGCGCGGGGGGGGGGGGGGGGGGGGGGGGGGGGAGCGGGAAAGGCGGGGGAGCGCCAGCTTTTCGCTGTACCCGTTCCCCGTTCCCCATTCCCCATTCCCCGCCTCACCACTGCCAAGAACTTCGCCATTGCCTTGCTCCTCCTCACTGAATATTGCTCGTCAAACTCAACAGCGGCAGCAGGATCGCGGCCATGATGATCGCCACCAGCACCGTCATCACGATGGTCAGCGCGGGCACCAGGGCGGCCAGCAGGCGGTCGATGGCGCGGCGCGATTCGATCTCGAAGGTGTCGGCCACTTTCAGCAGCATGGTGTCGAGCTGGCCGGCTTCCTCGCCCACCTGCACCATCTGCAATGCCAGCCGTGGAAACAGGGCCGATTGCCCCAGCGCCAGGCTCAGGCCCGAGCCGCCCTTGACCTGCTCGTGCGCGCCGGCCAGCGCCGCATCCAGCGCGCGATTGCCGGTGACCTGGCGCGCGATGGTCAGCGCGCTGAGCAAGGGCACGCCGTTTTTCAGCAGGGTGCCCAGGGTGCGGGCGATGCGCGCGGTTTCGACTTTCAGCAGCAGCGGGCCGATCCAGCGCAGGCGCAGCAGGCGCGCGTGCCACGCCAGCCGCGCCTGCGGATCGCGCAGCCGCGCGCGCCACGCCAGCGCGCCGCCGATCAGCAGCAACGCGATCAGCCACCACCACGCCTGCAAGGTGTTGCCCAGCAGCAGCACCGCGCGGGTGATCCAGGGGATCGGCACCTGCATGTCCTGGAAGATCGGCACGAACTGCGGCACCACATAGGCCAGCAGCAGCACCAGCGACCCGAGCACGCCCACCAGCAGGAAGGCCGGATAGATCAGCGCGTTGATGACGCTGCCGCGCAGTTGCCGGGCGCGCTCCAGGTAATCGGCCAGCCGGCGCAGGGTTTCCTCCAGCGAACCGCCGGCCTCGCCCGCACGCACCAGGCTCACGTACAGGCGCGGGAACACGCCGTGCTCCTCGTCCAGTGCCGTGGACAAGGCGTTACCGCCGCGCACCCGCTCGCGCACGCGTTCGATCAGTTTTCGCGCGCGCTCGCTTTCGGGCAGGTCCAGCAGGATGCCCAGCGCCCGGTCCAGCGGCTGGCCGGCGCCCAGCAAGGTGGCCAATTGATGGGTGAACTGGGCCAACTGGTCACCGCTGAACGGGCCGCGCGCGAACAGCGCCGCGACGCCGGCACCACCGTCGACCGCGTCGGCCGGCTGCGCTTCCAGCGGCGTGTGGCCCTGGTCCTGCAGGTGACCGATCACCTCCTCCACGCTGGCCGCTTCCATCTGGCCGCGCAGCGGCTCCCCCGCGCCAGTAATGGCGCGGTATCTAAAGAGGGTCATGGCATCCGCTCCCCACACGGCTCCGCGAACTCACCCAAGAACGACACCGCCCGGCACGTTTGCCCCCTCTCCCCATTGGGGAGAGGGTTGGGGAGAGGGGCCGGGGCTTGCGGGAAAGGCGAATCGGAAACTTCCCCGCATCGTGTCTCGCTTCGATCAGCTTCCCCGCGGCGCTTTTCGCTCCGATCGACTTCCCCGCGACGTGTCCCCCTCTCCCTACCCTCTCCCCACAGGGGAGAGGGGATTACGGCACGTTTCGACTGCCACGCTGCCGCGGGCGCCAGCCTTTGTCCCCTCTCCCCTGCGGGGAGAGGGTTGGGGAGAGGAGCCGGGGCTTGC
This sequence comes from Rhodanobacter caeni, assembly GCF_039523575.1. Taxonomy (NCBI): domain Bacteria; kingdom Pseudomonadati; phylum Pseudomonadota; class Gammaproteobacteria; order Lysobacterales; family Rhodanobacteraceae; genus Rhodanobacter; species Rhodanobacter caeni. Next base: position 1,711 of record NZ_BAAAFO010000002.1, read on the forward strand.
GGGAAAGGCGGAAAGGAAAACTTCCCGCATCGTGCGTCGCTTCGTTGAGCTTCCCCGCGGCGCTTTTCGCTCCGATCGACTTCCCCGCGACGTGTCCCCCTCTCCCTACCCTCTCCCCGCAGGGGAGAGGGGATTACGGCACTTTCCAGCCGCGCGGATGCCCTCCGCTCAACCCTCCTGCGTGACACGCAGCACCTCCTCCAGCGTGGTGACGCCGGCGACGGCCTTGGCGATGCCGTCCTCGTACATGGTGCGCATGCCTTCGGCGCGGGCCTGTTTCTCGATCGCGCCGGCATCGGCCTTCTGCATCACCAGGCGGCGCAGGGTGTCGCTCATGGGCAGGAATTCCAGGATCGCCTGGCGGCCACGGTAGCCGGTGGGGTTGGCGGCGCTGCTGCCGGGTTTCCACAGGCGGATGGGCCGTTCATCGGTGTATTTCTCAAGCTCGAACTGGGCGATGACCTCGGGCGCGGGCTCGTACGCCACGGCGGTTTCCGGATCGAGCGTGCGCACCAGCCGCTGCGCCAGGATGCCGTTGACGGTGGAGCCGAGCAGGTAATCCTCCACCCCCATGTCCAGCAGTCGGGTGATGCCGCCGGCGGCGGAGTTGGTGTGCAGCGTGGACAGCACCAGATGGCCGGTGAGCGCGGACTGGATCGCGATGCGGCAGGTTTCCAGGTCGCGCATCTCGCCGATCATGATCACGTCCGGGTCCTGGCGCACGATCGAGCGCAACGCGCCGGCGAAATCCAGCCCGATCTGCGGCTTCACCTGAATCTGGTTGATGCCTTCGATCTGGTATTCGACCGGGTCCTCGACGGTGATGATCTTCACGTCGGGGGTGTTGATGCGCGACAGCGCGGTGTACAGCGTGGTGGTCTTGCCCGAGCCGGTGGGGCCGGTGACCAGCAAAATGCCGTGCGGGCGCTGCAGCACTTCGATGAAGCGTCGCTGGAAGCTGTCGGTGAAGCCCAGCGACGCGAAATCGAACACCACCGATTCGCGGTCCAGGATGCGCATCACCACCGACTCGCCAAAGCTGGTGGGCATGGTGGACACGCGCAGGTCCAGCTCCTTGCCCTGCACGCGCAACTGGATGCGGCCGTCCTGCGGCAGCCGCCGCTCGGCGATGTTCATGCGCGCCATGATCTTCACCCGCGAGATCACCGCGGCGGTGGACGACGAGGGCGGCGCCTCCACGTCGTGCAGCACGCCGTCGATGCGGTAGCGCACCTTCAGGTGGTTCTCGAACGGCTCGATATGGACGTCCGAAGCGCGCTGTTCCACCGCGCGCTGCAGGATCAGGTTGACCAGCCGGATGACCGGCGCCTCGGACGCCAGGTCGCGCAGGTGCTCGACGTCGTCCTCCTCGGTGGCCGTGCCATCGAGGTTCTCCACGATGGTGCCCATGGCGGAACGGCCGCTGCCGTAATAGCGCTCGATCAGGCCGTCGATGTCCGAACGCAAACCGATGCGCAATGCCACCGGCCGCCCGGCGGCCAGCTCGATCGCCTGGCGCGGATAGGGATCGGCCGGATCGGCCACCACCAGGGCAAGCGTGTCCGCGTCCTGCACCGGCACCACGTGCTGCTGTTTCAGGAAGCGCAGCGACACGTCCAGTTCCGCCGGCGGCAGCTCCGGCGCGTCGCGCGCGGCCAGCAGCGGCACCTGCAACAGCTCGGCCCAGGTTTCGGCCAGGTCGCGCTCGGACACCAGCCCCAGCCGCGCCAGCAAGGAAGTGAGCGTGCCTTCCGGCGACTCCTCGTGCAGCCGCCGGGCGCGGCCCATGTCGGCCTCCTTCAGGCGCCCCCGCGCCACCAGCAACGCGCACGCCTGCACGTCGTCGGCGGCCGCGTCGCGTGGTTGCGCAGGGCTGGACAGGGCCGACATGGGTTCCTCCGGTAAGGCAGCGCTCCGGTCACGCCACGAACCCGCATTGGTAGCACAACGCGGCGACGGCGGCGATGCCGCGGCCGCCGCGCCTGGCTCCCTCCCCTGCGCGCAGGGGAGGGTCGCTCTTGCTCTGCGCGCAACCTCCCCCTGCACGCAGAGGGAGGAGCGACACCGCTCGCTACCAGCCAAACCCCACGCCCACGCCGCCTGAGCTTTCGCCGTGGGAAATGGCCGCACCGAAGGTCACCGCTGCGCGCCGCGACAGCGAGCGCGAATAGCCCACCGACAACGCCGCCTCGCCGTGGTAGCCGCCCACGCCCACACCCATCCGGTTGGGGCTGTCGATGCCCTGAGTGCTGAACGCCATCTGCGCCATCGCCGTACTCATCGCGCCAACCCGGTCCAGCCGCGCGTTGACGGTGTGAAACTGGCCCTGCACCTGGTTGCGGAACGCGCTGAAATCCACGTCGCTGACCATGCGGGTGAACTTGCCATCGGTATAGGCCATGGCTTGGTTCAGCGTGGTGCGGTCGCCGGCGTCGGTGTACGTCTTTGCCGTGGCGATGGCGGCATCCACCTGGCTGACGTTGGCCGCGTCGGTCGCGGCCGCGCCGGCCGCCACGTTGGTGACGCGGCTTGTGCTGGCCACCGGTGCTACCGAGACGGCCGCGGGCTGGATGCTGCCATGGGCGGTGGCCTGCGCGGCCTGCGCCGCCGCAATGGTGGCCTCGGAGGCCGGACGGCTGCCGGGACTGGCCGCCGTCGGGGCGACACTTCGCGTGGTCGGCGTGGGCTCCGCGGCCGCCACCGATGGAGTGGCGACCCGCGGCGCGGCCGTGCTCTTCGGTGCATCGGCCGCGACACTCGCCGCCTCGACGGTGGCGGCACTCCTGGGCACGGTCGGCCGACGGCCGGAAGCTTCCAGTGCGCCTTCCACCGCGGTGACCCGCGTGTCGAGGCTGGCAATACCGGCCCTGGCGCCGGTCACCGCACTGTCCAGCGCGCCCAGCGCATCGCCCACGTTGAAGTAGCTGCTGCCCTGGATGGCGAACGACGGCGTACCGATCAGGCCGCCGGGGCCGATCGACACGCCGCCGCCGAGCGTGGCCGCCAGCGAGCGGTATTGCTGGAAGTTGATCGCCTCGCCGTCGTGCAGGCCCGCCGCCACATTGGCCAGCGTGGTGCCGCCGCTGCCGCCGAAAGTCACGCGGGACGGCGCTGCGCCTGCGTCGTAGGTGACGGCGGTGAGGCTGCTGCCGGTGGCGTCCACCAGGCCGGTGGCCTTCAACTGGCCCAGGTTCACCGCGTCGGTGTCCTGCGTGCCGGCGGCCACGTTGGTGATCTGCCGCTCGGCACCCACGTCGCCCACCGACACCGTGTTGGCGCGGTCGGCCACCGAATCGCCGCCCAGCGCCACCGCGTTCTCGGCGACGGGCGTCACGTAGGCACCTGAGCCCAGCGCCGTACTGTTGGCCGCATCGGCCTCGGCCAGCCAGCCCAGCGCGGTACTGAAATCGCCCGACGCATACGCGCCCGCGCCCAGCGCCACCGCGCCGTAACCGCTGGCTTCGGTGGGCAGGAAACCCAGCACGCTGCCGCCCAGCGCCACGCTCTGCTCGGCGCTGGCGACGGCGCTGTCGCCGATCGCCACGCTGCTCTCGCCATCGGCGGTGGCACCCACGCCGTTGGCGGTGGCGTAATCGCCGTTGGCGGTGGCCGCATAGCCCACGCCGGTGCTGAGCAAACCATTGGCCGCGGAATAACTGCCCAGCGCGGTGGCGCCGTCGGCGCTGGCCGAGGACAGGAAACCGCTCGCCAACGCCTGCGTGCCGGTGGCGGACGATTGCGTCGACAAGGCCGTGCTGTAGGCGCCCTGGGCCTGCGCCGCGTTGCCTACCGCGGTGCTGCCTTCGGCGCTGGCCGCGCTGTCCGCGCCGGTCGCCACGCTGGTCGTCCCGGTGGCTTGCGCGTTGCTGCCGGTGGCCACGCTTTGATCACCCGCCGCCACGCTGCCGTAGCCCGACGCGCTGCTGTAGGCACCGGCCGCCACCGCGCCCATGCCGCTGGCGGTGGCGCCTTCGCCTTGGGCAAAGCTGCCCGCGCCCACCGCCGTGCTGTAGTCGCCGTCGGCCACGGATTGCGCGCCATAGGCCGAACTCTCGCTGCCGGTGGCCAGGCTGTTGGCGCCATTGGCCGTGCTGCTTTCGCCCATCGCCAGGCTGCCGCCGCCGGTGGCGGTGGCGTTGTCCGCCGCGGCCAGGCTGGTGGCGCCGGTGGCGGTGCTGTTGAGGCCGTCGGCCTCGGCGCCGGCACCGGTGGCGGTGCTGGCCTGGCCGGCGGCGACGCTGTTGGCGCCGGTGGCGGTGCTGTCGACACCTTCGGCATCGGCCAGGAAACCGCTGGCGGTGGCGTTTTCCGCGCTGGCGTAGCTGCCGCTGCCCAGCGCCGAGCTGCCGTCGCCGTCGGCTACGGCCACCGCACCGACGGCGGTGGACTGGATGCCGTTGGCTTCCGCCTGCGCACCCAGCGCGCTGGCGCCCAGCGCGGTGGCGAACGAGGACTCGCCGAACGCGGCCGAGGATTCGCCATCGGCCCAGCTGTTCCAGCCGATGGCGGTGGCGTACTCGCCGGTCGCCCACGCCCCGGCACCAAACGCCGAGGCGCCGGTGCCGGTGGCCTGCGCCGGCAGCAGGCCGAAGAAGGTGGACCCGCCCACCGCCACGCTCTCGTCGCCCGAGGCCACGCTGGTTTCGCCCACCGCCACCGCGCCCGAGCCGCTGGCCGTGGCGCCGTAACCCACGCCGGTGGAGAAGTCGCCGGTGGCCGCGCTGAAACCGCCCACGGCGGTGGCCGCGTCGCTGCCGGCCTGGCTGCTGTAACCGACGGCCGTGGCCTGCGTGCCGGTGGCCTGGGCCGCCGCACCGGTGGCGCTGCTGAACGCACCGCTGGCCTGCGCGCCCGCGCCCACCGCGGTGGCGCCCTGCTCGCCGGCAACGGTCTGGCTGTCCAGCAAAACCTCGCCGGTATCGGGATCCTCCACGTGCAAGGCCCCGCCGATGGCGGTACTGGAATCGCCGCTCGCCTGCGCCTGGCTGCCGTAGGCCGCGCTGTTGTTGCCCTCGGCCACCGCGTTGTAGCCGCTGGCCAGCGACCAGTCGCCCAGCGCAAACGCGCCGCTGCCGAACGCGGCGCTGCCCGTGCCCAGGGCGAAGCTGCTGGAACCGACCGCGGTGCTGTAGTCGCCTTCGGCATCGGCGCGGAAACCGTAGGCCGAACTCTCCAGCCCACCGGCCACGCTGGCCGCGCCGCTGGCCACGCCGTGTTCGCCGAGGGCCGCGGCATCCTCGCTGCCGTCGTGTGCGCCATCGGCGGCGAAGAAGCGGTTGGCGTCGGCCACCGTGCTGTCCAGCTGGCCCAGGTTGACCGCGTCGGTGGCCTCCGTGCCGGCGGCAACGTTGGTGATTTGCCGCCCGGCGCCGACGCGGCCCACCGATACCGTGTTGGCCCGATCGGCCACCGAACCACCGCCCAGCGCCACAGCCTGATCCGCGCTGGCGGTGCTGCCCTCGCCGATCGCCACGCTGGTGGCGCCGTTGGCTTGCGCGTTGGCGCCGGTGGCCACGCTTTGATCACCCGCCGCCACGCTGCCGTAGCCCGACGCGCTGCTGTAGGCACCGGCCGCCACCGCGCCCACGCCGCTGGCGGTGGCGCCTTCGCCTTGGGCAAAGCTGCCCGCGCCCACCGCCGTGCTGTAGTCGCCGTCGGCCACCGATTGCGCGCCGTAGGCCGAGCTTTGCCGGCCATTGGCCGCACTGTCGGCGCCGCTGGCGGTGGCGTCACTGCCCAGCGCCAGGCTGCCCGCACCCGTGGCAGTGGCACCCGCGCCCAGGGCGGCACTGTTGGCGCCGACGGCGGTGGTGTTGGCGTTCTGCGCCATCACGCCGTAGCCGACCGCCGTGCTGTTGTTGCCCAGCGCGTTGCTCTGGTAGCCGTTGGCCAGCGAATAGCGGCCCTGGGCCAGGCTCTGGTTGCCCAGCGCGGTGGAATACTGGCCCGATGCGGTGGCATCGCGACCGCAGGCGAAGGCGTTGCCGTGCGCCGAGGGCGCATGAAAGCTCAGCGTGAACGTGCCCAGGCAGACGTCCGCACGCGCCGCCGACGGCAGCGCCATCGCGGTCGCCAGCAGCACGCCAGCGACAGCCACCGCCAGGCGATGCCCGCCGCGGCCCGCGCCCGTGGCGCCGCCCTTGCCGTGGGTTCGGGCCAGTTCGGATGCCACCACCAGCATGCCGAGGGATTTGCTCCATACCTTGCTGTAGATCGTGTTCAAGGTTGTTCTCCTAAAAGGATTCGCACCGGGCGTCGCATCACCAGCGCGCCCGCCGCGTCATGCCCGCGCGGGCGGGCACGACATCGAAGGAAGCCGCGGGCCCACGCATGCGGCGTCGGCCCGCGTCGGGTTCAGCGCCGGATCAACGCGGCGCGCGGAAGCTGCCCAGCACGCTCACCCCGGCGTAGGCCGTCTCGCCCACGACGGTCAGGTACCAGGTGCCGGCGGCGGGACGCGCCACCACCACCGACTCGCTGTTGCCCGGCCTTGCGGACTTGTAGTCGTAGTCGGAGGCGCTGGCGGCGGCGCCGACCTTGGCGTACACCGACACGTTGCCGCTGCCGCCATAGGTGCGCAGGCTCAGCGCCATCGCGCCGGCCGGCACCTGCAGCGTGTAGACGGTGCTGCCGCCGGCGCTGCCGGACTGGCCGGCCAGGGTCACGCCGTTGCCGAGCACGATGGCTTCGCCACCGCCGTCGTCCTCGCCGATGGCGGCGCGCACGGCCGCGTTCGCATCGACGATGCCGGCGCCGATGCCGCGGTTGGCCGGCGGCGCCACGCTGGGAGCGTGCGCGGTCTGCTGCAAGGTGGTGAGCACTTCGGCCGGCGTCATCAAGGGCAGGCCGGCGGCCAGCCGTGCGCTCTGCATCAGGGCCACGGTGCCGGCCACGTGCGGGCTGGCCTGCGAGGTGCCGGCGTAGCCGCCGTAGTCGCTGTCGTTGGGTACCGGCGTGGTGGTGCCGCTGTTCAACGCCTGCCAGATGAAGCCGTCGTTGATCGGCGTGCCGCTGCTGCCGTCGTTGGGATAGACGCCGCCGCCCGGCGCGGCGATCTCCACCGCGCTGCCGTAGTTGGAATAGAACGCGCGCCTGCTGGTGATGCCGGTGGACGCGACGGTGATCACGCCGGGGCAGCTGGCGGGCGAGGCCTGCGAGGCATCGATGTTCTCGTTGCCGGCCGACACCACCACCACCGCGCCCAGCGCATTGGCCGCGGCCACCGCCTGCGCCGCCGGGTCACTGGCCGGGCAGTTGCCGGGGCCGCCCAGGCTGAGGTTGATCACCTTCGCCGGATGCGTGTTGTCGGGCACGCCATCCACGTGGCCGCCGGCCGCCCACACGATGGCGTCGTTGATGTCGCTGTCGTAGCCGCCGCAGTGGCCCAGCACGCGCACCGGCAGGATCTTCGCGCCGTGGGCGATGCCGGCCATGCCGAGCGCGTTGTTGGTGATCTCCGCGCCCGCGGTGCTGGCCACGTGGGTGCCGTGCCAGGAGCTGTCCTCCGGCGGATGGTCGGCGTCGGTGCATTCGCTGAGCCAGGGCTCCTCGGTGGTCCAGTCGCCGGTGTCCCAGCCACCCGGCACGCGGCCGTCGGTGGCGCGGCCGGAGACGAAGCTGTCCACGATGAAGTCGTAGCCCGCGTCACCCAGCGAGGTGTCCACGTCCACGTGGGTGGTGATGCCGGTGTCGAGCACCGCGATCACCACGCCGGTGCCGTCGGAAAGATCCCACGCATGGTTGACGCTGGTGCCGCCGAGGTTGGCGTTGCCGCCGGTGGTAACGGTGCCGTCGGGGGCTTTCAGGTTCCACTGGTACTTGGCGTAGTAGGTGTCGTTGGGCGTCACCGTCTGCGGCTGCAGCAGCTTCGCCGCCGACAGGTCGCGCACGCGATGGCGCAGCACGTCGGGCACCACGTAGGCCACCGCCGGGTCGATCGACAGCTGGCGGATCAGCGCCGCCGCCTCGGTGCGATCGAGCGGACGCGAGGTGCGCAACAGGTCGGCGCCCACCGCCAGCTTGCGCTGGTAGCGCATGCTGACCGACGCTGGTGCACCGGCCGTGCGCGTCGCGCGCACCAGGCCGGCTCGGCCCAGCGCCGCGGTGGCGGCCTGCACGGCGGCGGCATGGTTCGCGCGCTCGATGCTGCCCTGGCGATAGGTGACGATAAAGCGGTCGAACGACGGTTGCGCCTGCAGCGCGGTGAGGTTCATCCGCGCCGGGTTGCCGGTCGGTGAAACCGCGGCAGCAAAGCCGGTAGAGCTGGCCATGGCGGCGGCCAGTGCAGCGGCGAGAACGCCCATGCGAAAAACATTCTTGTTCATGTGAACTCCCAAACGGTGGTGGTCGCTGTATCAAGCGGATGGCCGGCGCGTCGCCATGGAGACGGCCCGACCCGGCTGCTGCGTCGCGGTTGTGGCCGCGCATGGCGCCCCCTCCTGTGGAACCACGCGGCTGGCGTCGTTCCGGGCGTCATCGGATGCCGCTGGCTGTTGCCAGCGGCGAAAAGGAAAACCGCGCACGCCGGCCGGCGCGGCAAGGCGCGCACGCACGGATCGGCGTACGAGGGACAACGCTGCGCACCGTCACCGCACGCGGCGCGCCGCGGGGTGATGCGCAACAACAGGCATGGCCGGGCCATGAGCGAGGAGAGCCACCGGCATCGGCGACGACGGACCGCGACAATGGCCGTGGCCACCGCCGCCCGCCGTGCCGGTCGGCTCCCTAGCGCTGCGGCGCCGGGGCCTGCCCGTGGCGAACGATGGGATGGGTTGAGGCGAAGACGAAAAACTGGCTACGCATGATGTCTCTCTCCCAGACAACGTTATGCGGCTCGAACACGACGGCTGCCGGACCCGACCGGTACCGCGGTGTGCTGTTGATGCAACCCCGTATGCCGCTGGCGATGCACGACCGCGCGAACGCTGTCGCCCCCTTCACCGCTTGCGGCACCGGGTTTTTATACGCAGCTCGCCGTGACGAATCTGCATGCGCGTTTTCACGTCTTCCTGCACTTGCGTCGCCGTGCGGGCGCGCCACAATGGGCGCTTTTGCCAGGGCCGGTGGATCGCATGGACCTCGTGGATATCGGCGCCAACCTGGGCCATGAATCGTTTCAGCACGACATGGACGCGGTCCTGCAGCGCGCGGCCGATCACGGCGTGAATCGACTGGTGGTCACCGGCGCCTCACGCGAAGGCAGCGAGCACGCACTGGCACTCGCCGCCGCCCATCCCGGCCGCCTGTACGCCACCGCCGGCGTGCATCCGCACCACGCCATCGACTACGACGACGCCACCGACGCGCGGCTGCGCGAGCTCTCGCACGAGCCGGCCGTGCGCGCCATCGGCGAAACCGGGCTGGACTACAACCGCAACTACTCCCCGCGCGACGTGCAGCTGCGCGTGTTCGAGCGCCAGCTGCAGATCGCCGCCGATCGCGGCATGCCGCTGTTCCTGCACCAGCGCGATGCCCACGCCGATTTCCTCGCCCTGCTGCGCCGCTACCGCGATCGCGTCCCCGCCGCGGTGGTGCATTGCTTCACCGACACCGCCGACGCCCTGCGCGACTACCTGGCGCTGGATTGCCACATCGGCATCACCGGCTGGATCTGCGACGAACGCCGCGGCCTGCACCTGCGCGCGCTGGTGCGCGAGATCCCCGCCCACCGGCTGATGATCGAAACCGACGCGCCGTACCTGTTGCCACGCACCGCGCGCCCCCTGCCCGCGCACCGCCGCAACGAGCCGATGTACCTCAAACACATCTGCGAGGAGATCGCCCGCGACCGCGGCGAAAGCGCGGAAGTGACGGCGGCCAACAGCACGGCCACGGCGGAGGCATTTTTCGGCTTGGCCGCGGCGATGTAGCGCAATTGCGCGCGCACTTTTCTGCAGGAGCGACTTCAGTCGCGACGCCTTTGCTGTTTGTAGGAGCGCACCCTGTGCGCGATGCCTTTGGCTCTCTGTAGGGGCGACTTCAGTCGCGACGCATTTTGGATCGAGTACGAGCAAGAGCTTTCGATCGCCTTCGGCGCTCGAGTTACTTTCTCTTTGCGTGGCCACGCACGCGCAGGAAGCGCGTGCGAACAGCGAAGCTGGCCCGAAGGGCGTAGGGCAGGATGCCCGGAGTAAAGAGAAAAGTAACCAAAGAGAAAGGCCACCCCGCTTCCGCGCCTTGCGGGCATCCTGCCCACAAGGTTCGCGGACGGGCTACGGGGTTTGTCGACAGGGCATCGGGCAACTGCTCCTGCGTTGCCTCAACTCGGGCATCCATGCCCTCGCCATGTGCTGACGCCAAACTGGCCGGCATCCCTGCCGGCCACCCTGCGGGCTGATCCTCCGCCCGCCCGCCGCTGCAGAGGGGCCCCCGGGAAGAGCGCCGCGCCATCGTGGCGCGGACTCGGTGCGCCGCGGCTGCGCCGCAGGAGAGCGTCGTGGCGTGTGGTTTTCGGTGCTTCCTCTTACCTCCGATCGCCCTGAGCGTAGCCGCGCAGCGGCGGAATCGAAGGGTGCGGTTGGCGGGAGCCCTTCGACTTCGGCCTTCGGCCTACGCTCAGGGAGAACGGCTGAGGGTTGGCGGCATTGCCTTTGCTTTTGCCTTTGCTTTTGCTTTTGCTTTTGCTTTTGCCCTGGCTCCATCCCGAGTGCGGGCCAGGATGGCCCGCTGCTCTACCCGGGGCCCCTGTGCGGCGGTGAGTCGGGGTCGACAGGCCGCGCAGCGGGCGAGTCCATGGATGGACTCGCCTTTTCGTGCGGGCAGGAGCCCGCTCGAAAAGCCCGGCCCCGGCTCACGGACTTGCCGGGCATGGATGCCCGGCAAGCGCCAAGCGGGGTGGCCTTTCTCTTTGGTTACTTTCTCTTTGGCCACGCAAAGAGAAAGTAACTCGAGCGCCGTAGGCGATCGAAAGCCTTTGACTTTGCTCGACCAACAAAAAGCATCGCGACTGAAGTCGCCCCTACAAAGAACCGAAGGCATCGCGCAAAGAGCCAAAGGCATCGCGCACAGGGTGCGCTCCTACAAACAACACGAGCATCACGACTGGAAGTTGCTCCCACCACGGGCACAAAAGCGCCGCTCGCTACGGTTGCAGGACGCGGGTTTGCCCGGGCGCCAGGCCGTCCAGTGCGTAGTTGCCGATGCGCACGCGGATCAGTCGCAAGGTGGGAAAGCCCACCGCCGCGGTCATGCGCCGCACCTGGCGGTTGCGTCCCTCGCGCAGGGTGAGACTGAGCCAGCTGGTGGGGATGGATTTGCGGAAGCGTACCGGCGGATCGCGCGGCCACAGCCAGTCGGGCTCGGTCGCGTGTTCGGCCAGCGCAGGCAAGGTGGGGCCATCCTTCAGCGTGACACCGCGGCGCAGGGACACCAGCGCCGCATCGTCTATCTCGCCATCGACCTGGGCCAGATAGGTCTTGGGCTGCTTGTGGCGCGGGTCGGTGAGCCGGTGCGCCAGCTTTCCATCATTGGTCAGCAGCAGCAGGCCCTCGCTGTCGTGATCCAGCCGTCCAGCCGCATAGACGTCCGTTTGCCTGACGTAGCCGGCCAGCGTGGGCCGGCCACGGTCGTCGGTGAACTGGCACAGCACGCCGAACGGCTTGTTGAGGGCGATCAGCATGCGGTGCGGCGCTTCAATGCGAAGCGGCGGCCGGTTTCACGAAGCGCAAGGTCATGCGGTCGGACTCGCCGATGGCCAGGTATTTCGCCCGGTCGGTATCGCCCAGCGCCAGCGTGGGCGGCAGCGTCCACACGCCCTTGGGGTGGTCGTGGTCGTCGGCCGGGTTGGCGTTGATCTCGCTGCGCGCATCGAGCCTGAAACCGGCGTCGGTGGCCAGCTTGATGACCGTGGCGGTGGGCAGGTAGCCGCTGGATTTCACGGCCGCCAGGGTGGCGCCGTCAGCGGCGCGGTGATCGACCACGCCCAGCACGCCGCCCGGTCGCAGCACTGCGTAGAACGCCTTGAACATCGCCGGCGCGGTGTCGGCCATCACCCAGTTGTGCACGTTGCGGAAGGTCAGCACCAGGTCGGCGGAGCCGGGTGCGCCGAACACCGGCTTCTTCGGGTCGAAAGTGACGATGGTGGCGTTGCCGAAGTGGGCCGGATCGGCGGCGAACTTGCGCCGCAGCCTGCTGTCGTCGGCGCGCGCCTCGCTGTCGGTCGAGGGCGCCTGCTCGGCCGCGATGTAGCGGCCGTTGTCGTGCAGCAGCGGCGCCAGCAGTTCGGCGTACCAGCCGCCGCCGGGGGTGATCTCGATCACCGTCTGGTCGGGCTGGATGCCGAAGAACTGCAGCGTGGCCTTGGGGTGGCGCCACGCGTCGCGGGCGCGATTGGCGTCGCTGCGCCAGCTGCCGGACAGCACGTCGTCGAGCCGGCTGGCGGTGAAATCGCTGGCGCTGGTGGGCGGCACCAGCGCATCGCCGGGCTGATCCAGCTCGGGCTGGTCGGGTTCGGCGGTGCTGGCCACCACCTGTGCGCTGGCCGGCAGCCAGCTTGCCGCCAGCAACAGGGCGAACAACAAACCGAACTTCTTGAAGTGGGTCATCGACATGTTCCTGCTCCCGCGCTGCGACGCGCCCGCGGTGGGTGATGTGGGGGAATTCCAGCACTCGGGCGTGGCGCGAAACTCGTGGGGAAGGATCGCGCCCGCCAGCGACAAGGATAGTCGGGTCCAGCGCTTTCTTGTACGTCGACGCGGCGGTTCACATGCATGGCACGCGCCGGCCACTTACCATGGGCGTATCGCGCTGCAGCCGCTGCAAGCGCACCGAAGGAACCCTCTCTCCCCCATGCCTACCCCGCGAATGTTTCGCCATGGCCTGCTGTTGCCCACGTGGGCGCTGGCCACCGCCGTGGCCGCCACGCCGCAGGCCGAACTGGCGCCGATCACCGTCACCGCCACGCGTACGGCGCAATCGCCATTCGACGTGGCCGCGTCGGTCGACGTGGTGGTCGCGCCGGCCAGCGGCTCGCTGGATGTCAACGCGTCCGAACTGCTGCAGGGCGTGCCCGGCATCCTGGCACGCGACCGCCAGAACTACGCGCAGGACACGCAGATCTCGATTCGCGGCTTCGGCGCGCGCACCACCTTCGGCATCCGCGGCGTGCGCCTGTACAGCGACGGCATCCCCGCCACCATGCCCGACGGCCAGGGTCAGGTGTCGCATTTCAATCTCGATGCCGCCGATCGCATCGAGGTGCTGCGCGGGCCGTTTTCCGCGCTGTACGGCAACGCGTCGGGCGGCGTGGTGCAGTTGTTCAGCGCCGAAGGCACCGACCCGCCGCAGGTGCGGCTGGGCCTGGCCGGCGGCAGCGACGGCCTGCTGCGCGCCACGCTGAATGCCCGCGGCGTGCAGGGCCCGCTCGACTACAACCTCGACCTCAGCCATTTCCGCACCGATGGCTACCGCGACCACAGCCGCGCCCAGCGCGAGTCGGGCAACGCGGTGCTGGGCTGGAAGCTGGACGATCGCCGCAAGCTCACCGTGGTGCTGAACACCATGAACCTGCCCGGCGCGCAGGACCCGCTGGGCCTGACGCCACAGCAGTTCCACGACGACCCACGCCAGGCGGATGACGCCGCGACCACGTTCAACACGCGCAAAAGCGTGTCGCAACAGCAGGCCGGCCTGGTCTACGACGACCAGCTCAGCGACGCCAGCCACCTGCGCCTGATGGGTTATTACGGCCAGCGGAGCGTGCGCCAATACCTGTCCATTCCGGCGATGGCGCAGATCAGCCCGCTGAGTGCCGGCGGCGTGGTGGACCTGGGCAACGAATACGGCGGCGGCGACGCGCGCTGGACCTGGGCCAGCACGCTGGCCGGGCGGCCATTCGAGCTGACCTTGGGCGCCAGCTACGACAACCAGCACCAGCACCGGCGCGGCTACGAGAACTTCATCGGCGACACGCTCGGCGTGCGTGGCGCGTTGCGCCGCGACCAGCAGGACCGCGTCTTCGACTTCGACCAGTACGCCCAGGCCAGCTGGCGCGTGGCCGATGCGTGGACGGTGATGGCCGGCCTGCGCCACAGCGAGGTGAAGTTCGCCACCGACGATCGCTACATCACCGCCCGCAATCCCGACGACAGCGGCCGCGTGGACTATGCGGCCACCACGCCGGTGGCCGGCGTGATGTACCGGGTTTCGCCCAGCGCGCACCTTTACGCGTCGTACGGCAAGGGCTTCGAGACGCCCACGTTTTCCGAGCTGGGCTATCGCAACGACGGCGGCAGCGGGCTCAACCTCGGCCTGCAGGCCTCGCGCACGCGCAGCGCCGAAGTGGGCCTGAAGCTGCGGCCGCGGCCGGGCCTGCGCGCCGATATCGCGCTGTTTCGCGCCGACAGCCGCGACGAGGTGGCGGTGGCCACCAACCTGGGCGGCCGCACCACCTACCAGAACGTGCCGCGCGCGCGCCGGCAGGGCGCGGAAGCGTCGCTGACCACGAACCTCGCGCCGCGCTGGAGCCTGCAGCTGGCCTATACGTACCTGGATGCCCGTTTCCGCTCGCCGTTCCTGGCCTGCAGCGGCCGCTGCGCCACGCCGGAAACACCGGTGGACGCGGGCGCACGGATCGCCGGCGTGCCCCGCTCCAGTGGTTACGCCGCGCTGCATTTCGGTGGCGACACCGGCTGGCAGGCGGATCTCGACGCCCGCACCATGGCCGCCGTGCCCACCGATGACCTGGGCACCACGCAGGCGCCGCCCTACGCCGTGTTCGGCGCCGGCCTGGGCTACGTGGTCGAGGGCGGCCACTGGCGCACGCACAGCTTCGCGCGCATCGACAACCTGGCCGACCGCCGCTACGTGGGCTCGGTGATCGTCAACGACGGCAACGGCCGCTATTTCGAGCCCGGCCCCGGCCGCAGCGTCCTGCTGGGCGTGGATTTGCGCTGGCAACCGTAGGGGCGCGGCGCCGGCGCGCACCGCGGCATTCAAGACCGGCCGACCGGCGCCGTTAACGACAGGGAGCTTGCGCATTCTGTTCGACGATCATGCCGTCGCCTGCCTACCCACTACACGACATCCCTGGCCATGTACAACACACTGATGTCACGGCGCCATGGCCTCACCCTGGTCGAATTGATGATCGCGCTGGTCGTGACGGCGCTGCTCGCGGTCGTCGCGATACCCAGCTACACGAAGTACGTCAATCGCGTGAGGACCAACAAGGTCATGATCTTCATGGCATCGACGTCGCTGAGCCTGGAGGCCTACTACGCCCAGCATTCGAGCTACCCCGCCACCCTGGCTGAGGCCGGCGTCACCGACGCCATCGACCCCTGGGGCAACCCCTACCAGTACCTGGCGATCGACATCGACCCGCCGCCGAACAAGGGCAAGGTGCGCCGGGACAAGAACATGAACCCGATCAACACCGACTATGACCTGTACAGCAACGGCCCGGACGGCCGCAGCCAGACCCAGCTGATGGCGCGCTTTGCGCGCGACGACATCGTGCGCGCCGGCAATGGCAGCTACATCGGCAAGGCGCAGGATTTCTAGTACGCAATGCGTACCTACCTGCGAGGGAAGGTCAGCCGGCGGCTCATGCTGCAGTTCGTGCTGGCCGCCCTGGTGCCGATGAGCGGGGTGGCCTGGTATGCCTACCACCAGGTCAGCACGCTGCTCCTGAACTCGGCCTACGAACGCCTGCGTGCCGACAGCAAGTCGTTCGGCATGAGCGTGATCGAAAGCCTCAACGTGCGCGCGAGCGCGCTGGAGCACCTTTCCCGCGCCAACATCGGCAACACGCAGACGGCGACCCGATCCGGCTTCACGGGCACGTCCCTGCAGCCGCTCGCGACGCTGACGGCGGCGCAGCAGTCCCGCATCGGGCACGGCGGCACCGTGTTGCGCCTGGTCGCGGGCAGGCCCGTGGAACTGGTCGCCGCGACCGACCTGCCGGGCAGGGTCCTGGTCGGACGCATCGACGCGATGTCGTTGTGGGTCAGCGATTTCGCACCGGAGCGGTATTGCGTGCTGGATGCGAATTTCGTCGAGCTCTTCTGCACGCCGGGGCTGGTTCCGCTGGATCAACAGACGCTGCGCTCGACGCTGGGCGCGGGCACCGGTGGCACCGTGCCCTGGAAGCTGGCCGGGGAAGACCTGCTGGTGGGCCTGTGGCGCCCCAAGTTCCTGCCCACGTTCGACAGCCCCGGCTTTGTCATCATGCAGGTCACGTCCAGGGCCGACGCCCTGCGCACGCTGAACACCTTCCGGCAGTTTTTCCCGCTCACCTTCCTGCTGGCGCTGGCGCTGGCCACCGCGCTAGCCGTGCGGCAGATCCAGCGCCAGATGAAGCCGCTCGGCCTGCTGACCGACGTCAGCCAGCGACTGGCGACGGGCGACCTGGGCGCGCGCATGCCCCTGGCCGGCGACGACGAGTTCACGGCGCTGGGGGCCACGTTCAACGACATGGCCGGCAGCCTGGAATACCGCTTCCACATGCTCGCCATGTTGAGCGAGCTCGACCGCGCCATCATCAGCGCCACCGGCATGGAGCATGTCGCCAGCGAGGTGCTTGGGCACATCCGCAAGGCGATCCCGTGCGACGGCGCCGGCCTGCTGGTGCACAGCGGCGAGCAGGGTTTTCACCTGCTGACCCGCGATCCCGCACAGGCCGCCGGCTGCCTGCGCACGTCGAGCCGGAGCTTCGAGGTGACCGGGCTCGACCCGACCCGCGCCGCCAGCATCCTGTCGCCCGGCATCCTGCCGCAGGAATTCCTGGACCGGCTTTGCCCGGTGCCGCCGGCGCAGTTGGTGGCGTTTGCGATCCGCAACGATGGCCGTCTCGAGCAGGTGCTGTTGCTGGCCTATGCACGGCGGCCCGCGTCCATGGACGACGTCATCCAGGGCGGCCGCGCGCTGGCCGACCGCCTGGGCATCGCGCTGTCCAGCCTGGCCCAGGAGGCAAGGCTTTATCACCAGGCCCACCACGATTCGCTGACCGACCTGCCGAACCGCGTGCTGCTGCGCGAGCGCTGCGAACAGGCGATCGCGCGGGCGCAACGCGATGGAACCTGCGTGGCGCTGATCCTGATCGACCTGGACAATTTCAAGCAGGTCAACGACACCCTGGGCCACGCCAGCGGCGACGAGCTGCTGTCCCAGTGCGCCATGGTTCTCGCCCGGCGCATGCGGCCGGGCGACACGCTTGCGCGGCTGGGCGGCGACGAGTTCGTCGTGCTGTTGCCGGACCTGGCCGCGGGCCAGGACCGCCAGGTCCTCGACGAACGCCTGCGCGAATTGATGGGCGACCTGTCCGTGCCGCTGGCCGTGCACGGCTACCAGATCAACACCCCGGCCAGCATGGGCGTGGCGCTCTACCCCACCCACGCCGGCCATTTCGACGAGCTGCTGCAGATGGCCGACGCGGCCATGTACAAGGCCAAGCGCGAGCAACGCGGAGGATTCCAGTTCTACACCAGCGAGCTCAACACGCAGTCGAAGGCCCATTTCGACCTCACCCAGGAACTGCGCAAGGCGGTCGAACGCGACGAACTGGTCCTTCATTTCCAACCGAAGGTGAATGCCCGGCGCCGCGACATCGTGGGCGCCGAAGCGCTGGTCCGCTGGCGGTCGCCCAGCCGCGGCCTGGTGTCACCCGGCGTTTTCGTGCACCTGCTCGACGAAATGGGCCTGGGCGTATGGCTGGGCGAATGGGTGCTCGACCGCGCCTGCGCGCAGATGCGCCAGTGGCAGGACAGCGGCCTGCGTTCGATCCCCGTCTCGGTCAACATGTCGCCCTCGCAGTTCGAGCGGGCGTCGGTGCTGGAAGTGGTGCGTGCCAGCCTGGACCGCTATCGGCTCGATGCCCGCTGCCTCGAAATCGAGATCCTGGAGGCGACGGCGGTCAACGACTCCGACAAGGCCATGCGGACCCTGCTCGCGCTGCGGGCTGAGGGCGTCCGCGTCGCGCTCGATGATTTCGGCACGGGCTACTCGTCCCTCGTCTACCTCACCCGCATCCCGGCCGATGTGCTTAAGCTCGACCAGGCCTTCATCCGCCGCCTTTCCAGCGATGCGCGGCAGCAGGAGATCGTGCGGCACATCATCGCCCTGGCCAAGACCCTGTCCTACACCGTGGTGGCCGAGGGCGTCGAGGAAGAAGCGCAGCTGTCGGTGCTGGTGGCCATGGGCTGCGACCTGGTCCAGGGTTACCTGATCGGCAGCCCGGTACCACCGGACGCGTTCGCCGAGCGCTGGCTGCGGTGAGCGATCGCGGCCCGTCCCGGCGCCACTGACGGCCTCGTCAGTAGCGGATCACCGAGCGGATCACCTTGCCCTCGTGCATCAGGTCGAACGCACGGTTGATGTCCTCCAGCGGCATCACCTCGGTGATCATCTCGTCGATCCGGATCTCGCCCGCCATGTAGCGCTCGACGTAGCCGGGCAGCTGGGAGCGGCCCTTCACGCCGCCGAACGCCGAGCCGCGCCACACGCGGCCGGTGACCAGCTGGAACGGCCGCGTGCTGATTTCCTGCCCCGTGCCGGCCACGCCGATGATGATCGACTCGCCCCAGCCCTTGTGGCAACACTCCAGCGCCGAGCGCATCACGTGGACGTTGCCGATGCACTCGAACGAATAGTCCACGCCGCCGTCGGTGAGCTCCACGATCACCTGCTGGATCGGCGTGTCGGGGTAGTCCTTCGGGTTGATGAAATCCGTCGCGCCCAAGAGCTTCGCCATCTCGAACTTGGCCGGGTTGGTGTCCACCACCACGATGCGCCCGGCCTTGGCCATCACCGCGCCCTGCACCACCGACAGGCCGATGCCGCCCATGCCGAACACCGCCACGCTGGCACCCGGCTCCACCTTCGCGGTATTCAGCACCGCGCCGATGCCGGTGGTGATGCCGCAGCCGAGCAGGCACACCTTGTCCAGCGGCGCGGCCTTGTTGATCTTGGCCAGCGAGATTTCCGGCAGCACCGTGTATTCGCTGAACGTGCTGGTGCCCATGTAGTGCAGCAGCGGCTTGCCGTCCAGCGAGAAGCGCGAGGTGCCGTCGGGCATCAGGCCCTGGCCCTGGGTGACGCGGATTTTCTGGCACAGGTTGGTCTTGCCCGAGCGGCAGAATTTGCACTCGCCGCATTCGGGCGTGTACAGCGGGATCACGTGGTCGCCGACCTTCAGCGAGGTGACGCCTTCGCCTACTTCCTCGACGACGCCGCCGCCTTCATGGCCCAGGATCACCGGGAACATGCCCTCCGGATCGGCGCCGGACAAGGTGAACGCATCGGTGTGGCAGACGCCGGTGGCGACGATGCGCACCAGCACCTCGCCGGCTTTCGGAGCGGCCACGTCGACCTGCTCGATCGACAGCGGCTTGCCTGCTTCCCAGGCGACGGCGGCGCGTGATTTCATGACGGACTCCTCGTGCGATGCGGTGCGTTGAACGCCCCATGGTACCCGCTCGCCGGCTCAATCCCCGACCGCGCCGCAGCGGCTCATGCCCGGCAGTTGCCGGCAATAATCGTCCGCCTCGGCCAGCAGCCATTCGCGAAAAACCTGCAGGCCGCGATGCTCCAGCGAACGCGGCGGATACACCAGCCAGTACGCCTCGGACACGGGCAGGTAGTTGTGGCCCAGCACCTTCAGGCGACCGGCGTCGATCAGCGATTTCGAGGTCACCATCCGCCCCAGCGCCACGCCCAGGCCTTCCAGTGCCGCGTGGCGCAGCGCGTCGAGGCTGTCGAACTGGGCCACGTAGCGCGGCGGCTGGACGCCGCCGCGATGCTCGAACCAGTCGCGCCAGCGCGTGGACGAGGTCGGCTCGCCGAGCAGCGGCCAGCACGACAGGTCACCGGGATCGGCATCGCCCATCTGCGCGATCAGCTCGGGCGCCGCCACCGGCGCGATCCACTCGCCGAACAGCCGCTCGCTGTGCAGGCCGGGCCATTCGCCACGGCCATAGCGCAAACCGGCATCGACCGGCTCGCGCGCGAAATTGACCAGGGCCGAGCCCGACTGCAGGGTGAGCTCCAGCTCCGGATGCGCCGCCACCAATCGCGGCAGCCGCGGCACCAGCCAGCTCGACATGATGCCGGGGCTGGCGCTGAGCGTGAGCGCGTCGTGGTGGCGCGTGCGATACGCCGCCAGCGCCTGCTCGATGCCGTCGAGGTGGCCGCCCACCGCCTCCAGCAAGGCGCAGCCTTCCACCGTCAGCGTGACGCCGCGCGGGCCACGCTCGAACAGTCGCCGCTCCAGCCGCTCCTCCAGCTGCTTCATCTGGTGGCTGAGCGCGCTCACGGTGAGGTTGGCCTGCGCCGCGGCGCGCGACAGGTTGCCCACCCGCGCGATCAGCACGAACTGTTGCAGCAAGCCCAGCGGCAGCTTTGCCATGTTGAGCATTCCTCAAGGCTGGCTTGCGAATATATCGCTTTTTGGCGGTTCTTCCCCCGATTACCTTGAGCACCTCCCAAGTTGCCGCGCACCCGCGAAGGAGTTTCGCCATGAGCTCGTTATGGAAGGATTTGCTGTTTCTGCATGGCCACATGACCCACGCCAGCCTGATCTGGTCCGACGTCGACACCACGGCAGAGCGCGACGAGGCCGCCACGGACAAGCCGGCACCGGGCGTGCAGGCGTGCGTCGCCACGTGCTGCGTCGTGGCCGGCTTGCCCCGGATCGCCGCCCCGCGCTGAAGCCCCGGCCGATCTCCCTGAGCGTCGGCGGCCGAGTCGAGGCGCAGGCCGTCCCACCGCACTTCGACCCCGCTGCCCTGCGGGCGGCTGCGCCCAGGGCGAACGGCGAGCGTCCAGCCAGTTTGTGGACGCGCATTTGAAACCGGGTGCCGCAATGGCCACACTTGGCGTTCCCCACGTTTCCCGGACGTCTCCATGTCACTGCGCCCGCTCGGCAATTCGCCGCTTTCCATCGCCCCGCTCGCCTTCGGCGGCAACGTGTTCGGCTGGAGTGCCGACGAAACGCGCTCGTTCGAGCTGCTGGACGCCTTTGTCGATGCCGGCTGCAACCTGGTCGACACCGCCGACGTGTACCCCGCCTGGGTGCCGGGCAACCAGGGCGGCGAGTCCGAGGCGATCATCGGCAAGTGGCTCAAGCGCAGCGGCAAGCGCGACAAGGTGGTGATCGCCACCAAGGTCGGCAAATGGGCCGAGCAGCCAGGCCTGTCGCCGGTGAACCTGCAGCAGGCGGTGGACCGCTCGCTGCAGCGCCTGCAGACCGATTACATCGACCTGTACCTGGCGCACGAGGATGACGCCAGCGTCTTGCTGGCCGATACGCTGGGCGGCTTTGCGCGACTGATCGAGCAGGGCAAGGTGCGCGCCATCGGCGCCTCCAACTACAGGGCCGACCGCTTCGCCGAAGCGCTGGCCGTGGCCCGCGAGCACCACCTGCCCCGCTACGAAGTGCTGCAGCCGGAATACAACCTGCTCGAACGCGCCGGCTACGAGAACGAGCTGGAGCCGCTGATGCGCGCCGAGAACATCGGCGTGATCAGCTACTACGCGCTGGCCAGCGGCTTCCTCAGCGGCAAGTACCGCGGCGAGGCAGACCTGGCCAAGAGCAGCGCCCGCGCCAGCGCCGTGAAGCGCTACCTCAACCCGCGCGGCCTGCAGGTCCTGGCCGCGCTGGACGCCGTGGCGGCCGCGCACCAGGCCACCGTGGCCCAGGTGGCACTGGCCTGGCTGATCGCCCGCCCCGGCATCACCGCGCCCATCGCCAGCGCCACCAGCGTGACGCAGCTGAACGACCTGATCGGCGCGGTAAACCTGCAGCTGAGCGCCGCCGAAATTGCCGAGCTGGATCGCGCCAGCGCCTGACGCTTTCTGTAGGAGCGACTTCAGTCGCGATGCTCTTCGCCCGATTTCGGAAAAAGGCATCGCGACTGAAGTCGCTCCTACAGGTCGCTTCAGGTCGTGGCTTATTCCGCGGGGGGATCGATGGCGTAACCCTCGGCCCGCAACTTCGCCAGGTAACCATCGGGTTTCAGCAACTCGTCCATCGACAGCATGGCGAAGGTCTGCTGGTTGGTTTCCAGCGCCTTGCGCGCCGCGGCCAGCCAGGTGGCCTCGACCTTCTGCGGGATGTCGTCGATGCCCAGCTGGCGCGCGAAGCCCGCGTCCGCCAGCGCATCGATGCAGGCCTGGCGGCGATGGCTGTCGGGCAGCTCGCGCAGCGCCTGCAGGTCGCCGGTGGCCCAGGCGTTGGCGCGGGCCTTCATTGCCGGCAGGTCATGCTCGACCGCATCCAGCGTGCGGCTCATGCACATCGCGTCGTTCGGTGCGGCCTGCTTGAACGCCTTGATCGCCGCACGCGGGTGCTCGATCGTCACCGGGTACTCGACCGCCGTTTCCGCCACGCCATGTTGCCTGGCCAGCGCATCGACGGCCGCCTTCACGCCACCGGACTGGCTGAGTCCGTTTGCCTTGAGTGCCGCCTTGTACAGCTCCTGCGCGGCAAAGATCGGCCGCCAGCGCTCGACGCTGCGCCTGTCGCCCAGATAGGTCTGCTTCAACGCCTGCCAGCGCGCGTACGTGGGCGCGGACAGCACCTGCTGCAGGGTCTTGCCGTCCTCGTTCTTGCGCGCGCTGTAGGCCGATGGCAGCAGAAAGAGTTTCCCCAGCCAGCTCGTATCCACCTTCATCTTCACCGAGGGCGGCAGCAGGATCTGCTGCGCCGAGGCGATCACCGACTCCACCTCGCGCGACTGCCAGGTCATGCCGCGCGGCAGCGGCGACAGCGTGCCCAGGATCCACAGCTCGTGACCATCACGCGACACCCGCCACATGCCCGGCCCCGGCTGCATGCCGGTGACCAGCACGGCGGGCAGGTCGGCCACGTTGGTCGATGACGGTGGCGGTGGTGCGGCGCGCAGGGGGCCGCCGACCATCAGGGCGATCAGGAAAATCGCTGAGCGCAGGCGCATGGGGTGCTCCAGCCCGGGGGAGTGGCCATTGTGTCAGGGGAAGGCTGACTGGGGCGTTGCCGGGGGGCTCTGCGCGGGGCGCCCTCTCCCCTGCCCCTCTCCCGCAAGCGGGAGAGGGGTTCAGGCCCGCGCCTCTCCCGCTTGCTCCTGGCCTCCTCTCCCGCTTGCGGGAGAGGACTGAGGAGAGGGGCTTTTGCTATGGAAAACCCGCGCCCAAAAAAAAGAGGCGCCCGAAAGCGCCCCTTCTTCACTTGGCCGTATAGATGGCCATATAACGCATACGCTCAACCCTTCGAAAGCACCGCCAACGCCGCATTCAAGGTCGCGCTGGGCCGCATCGCACGGCTCACCTTTGCCATGTCGGGGTGGTAGTAACCGCTGATCTCCACCGGCTTGCCCTGCGCGCCATTGAGCTCGGCCACGATGGTGGCCTCGTTGTCGGCAAGTGCCTTGGCCAACGGCGCGAACGTCGCCTTGAGCGCGGCGTCGTCATCCTGCGCGGCCAACGCCTGCGCCCAGTACAGCGCCAGGTAGAAATGGCTGCCGCGGTTGTCCAGCTCGCCCACCTTGCGCGCGGGCGACCGGTTGTTGTCCAGCACCTTGCCGTTGGCCTGGTCCAGCGCCTGCGCCAGCACCTTGACCTGCGCATTGCCGGTCTGCTCGCCCACGAACTCCAGCGAGGCCTGCAGCGCCAGGAACTCGCCCAGCGAATCCCAGCGCAGGTAGTTTTCCTCGACAAACTGCTGCACGTGCTTGGGCGCGCTGCCGCCGGCGCCGGTCTCGAACAGCCCGCCGCCGGCCATCAGCGGCACGATCGACAGCATCTTGGCGCTGGTGCCCAGCTCCATGATCGGGAACAGGTCGGTGAGGTAGTCGCGCAGCACGTTGCCGGTGACCGAGATGGTGTCCTGGCCCTGGCGGATGCGCTCCAGCGAGAATTTCGTGGCGGCCACCGGGTCCATGATGCGGATGTCCAGGCCGCTGGTGTCGTGATCCTTCAGATAGCGCTCGACCTTGGCGATCAGCTGCGCATCATGCGCGCGCTGCGGGTCGAGCCAGAACACCGCCGGCGTGGACGACAGCCGCGCGCGGCTCACCGCCAGCTTCACCCAATCCTGGATCGGCGCGTCCTTGGTCTGGCACATGCGCCAGATGTCGCCGGCCTCGACGTCGTGCTGCAGCAGCACGGTGCCGGCGTCGTCGATCACCTTGACCACGCCGTCGCCGGCGATCTGGAACGTCTTGTCGTGCGAGCCGTATTCCTCGGCCTTCTGCGCCATCAGGCCCACGTTGGGCACACTGCCCATGGTGGCCGGATCGAACGCGCCGTGCGCCTTGCAGTCCGCGATCACCGCCTGGTACACGCCCGCGTAGCTGCGGTCGGGGATCACCGCCTTGGTGTCCTGCAGCTCGCCCTCGGCGTTCCACATCTTGCCGGAGTCGCGGATCATCGCCGGCATCGAGGCGTCGATGATCACGTCGCTGGGCACGTGCAGGTTGGTGATGCCCTTGTCCGAGTTGACCATCGCCAGCGCCGGGCGCTGCGCGTACTCGGCCTGGATATCGGCCTTGATCTGCGCCTGCTGATCCTCCGGCAGGCTGCCGATGCGCGCATACAGGTCGCCGATGCCGTTGTTGGGGTTGAAGCCCACATGCTTCAGCGCGTCCGCATGTTTCGCCAGCGCGTCGCGGTAGAACTCGCTGACCGCCACGCCGAACATGATCGGGTCGGAGACCTTCATCATGGTGGCCTTCAGGTGCAGCGAGAACAGCACGCCCTTCGCCTTGGCGTCGGCCACCTGCGCGTCGATGAAGGCGGCCAGCGCGCGCTTGCTCATCACCGCGGCGTCGATGATCTCGCCCGCCAGCAGCGCGGTCTTCGGCTTCAGCACCGTGTGGCTGCCGTCCTTGCCGAACCACTCGATGCGGACGTTGCCGGCCTGATCGATCAGCGCCGACTGCTCGGTACCGTAGAAATCGCCGCCATCCATGTGCGCCACGTGCGTCTGCGAATCCGCGCTCCACGCACCCATGCGATGCGGATGCTTGCGCGCGTAGCTCTTCACCGAAGCGGGCGCGCGGCGGTCGGAATTGCCCTCGCGCAGCACCGGGTTCACGGCGCTGCCCTTGACCTTGTCGTAGCGCGTACGGACGTCCTTCTCGTGCGCGTCCTTCGGCTCGTCCGGGTAATCGGGCAACGCGTAGCCCTGCTGCTGCAACTCCTTGATGGCCGCCTTCAGCTGCGGCATCGAGGCACTGATGTTGGGCAGCTTGATGATGTTGGCCGCAGGCGTGGTCGCCAGCTGGCCCAGCTCGGCCAGGTCGTCGGCGATGCGCTGGTCTTCCTTCAATGCCCCGGGAAACTGCGAAATGATGCGCCCCGCCAGCGAGATGTCGCGCGTCTCCACCGCGAGCCCCGCCGTAGCGGCAAACGCCGACACAACCGGCAGCAGCGAAGCGGTGGCGAGAAACGGGGCTTCGTCGGTGAGGGTGTAGATGATCTTCGGGGTATCGGACATGGCGTGCGGGGTTTCCATGGCAAGGCGGCAAGACCGCGGGCGGTGACCCGAATGACGGCGTCAGGCAAACGTCATTCGAGATTGACCGGCTATTGTCTCGCGATTGGGCCCGGCGGGCCACCGGAACGGGGAGCATGTCAGAATCGGCGGTCCCACCCGCCCCGCACCTGATGGCATGCATTACGAACTGGCCGACCTGCTCCGGGCCGCTGAATGGCGCTCCAACTTCGATAAAAAATCGCTCGCACGCGCGCAGGCCTACGCCCGCGACGGCAGCGTGCGCGGGCTGCAGATCCAGCACGATGGCGCGCACTACCACCTCACCGCCAAGGTCGACGGCAATTACGGCCATCGCTATGGCTGCCAGGTCGAGGTCGGCTCATACGACCGGCAGCTGGTTGTCGAGGGAATCTGCAGTTGCCCCGTCCGGCACAATTGCAAGCACGCTGCCGCGATGCTGCTGCAGGTGGCCGCCAGCGACACGACCCGGCCCGCACCAGCCGCCTCCAGCCCGGACTGGGCTGCCCAGATACAGGCGGCGCGGGATCTCGAAGCGCTGGCTTCCTGGGAGCGCTGGCTGGCCTCGCTCGAACGGGTGTCCCGCCCCATGCCGACGGCGGACCTGGAGCACCGCTTCGGCATCCTGCTGCGCAGCAGCGGCGCACCATGGCATCGACTGCTCGCTCTGCCGGTCTGGCTGCGCCCGTCCAGAAGTCGCGCCAGCATCGGCAACCTGGTCGATCCGCAACCGCTGAAGTGGGACGACCACCATGGCGCCATGCCGGCACCGGTGGAGGGGTGGCCCGAGCCGATGGCCCTGGCCCTGAACGTGCTGCTGGCAGCGCCCGTGACGCTGCACGGCAGCACGCCATGGCTGTCCATCCGGTCCTTCCATGCGGAGCGGGCGCTGGAGCAGTTGCTGGCCCGCTACCCGGCCTGGTACGAGCGCGGCAGCCAGCCCGTGGCGCGCGGCCCCGACGTCGCCACCACGCTCGACTGGGTCGAAGCCGGCGACGGCAGCCAGCGCCTGCAAATGCGCCCCGACGCCGACGGTGCGCAACTGCTGGTCGGCGCCGGCCTGTGGTACATCGACGCCAAGGCCGGTCATTATGGTCGTGCCCAGGGCGATGCCCGGCTGTTCGAAATGCTGGAGACCGCCCCCGCGCTGGCACCACGACAGCTCGCCGCCGTGCGCGGAAAGCTGGCGGCCTCCAGCCACCGTCGCCGCCTGCCCGCGCCCATCGAACATGGCCCGATACGGGTCGTGCGTGCGCAACCGACGCCCGTGCTGCGCCTTCACCCGGTGCCGGTCGAGTCCTGGAACGGCCGCATCGACATCATCGGCATGGCGGCCCTGCGGCACGACTACGACGGCCACGCGGTGGACGACAGCGAGCCGGCCAACGTACTCACCCGCCTCGATGAACGCGGCCTCCATGAAATCCACCGCGACCGCGCGGCCGAGGCGCACTGGCAACAATCGCTGCGCAAACTTGGCCTGACCCCCCGTGAGGAGCTGGATACCAGCTACGTCCCCGATTTCCATCGCAGTCATCTCGACGACTGGTACGCCCGCACCTCCGCCCGCAAACCGCCGCTGGCGCCGGACGCCTGGGCGCCGCTGGTCGAACAGCTCGAACAGGCCGGCTTCCGCATCGACTACGCGGAAGACTTCCCGCGTGACCGCCTGCTCCGCGTCGATGCATGGCATGCCGAACTCAGCCCCTCCGGCCATGCCTGGTTCGACGTGGCGCTGGGCGTGGACGTGGCCGGCGAACGCATCGACCTGCTGCCGGTGCTGCGCCAGCTGATCTTTGCGCCCGACTTTCCGCTCCATCCCGCACGCGGCGAGAAAACGGATGCCAGCTGGCGCCTGCGACTGGACGACACCCGCAGCATCGCGCTGCCGCTGACCCAACTGCGCGGACTGATCGAGCCGCTGTTCGAATGGCTGACCGGCCCGCCCAACGACGCCCCGCGTCTGCACCGCAGCCAACTCGCCACCCTCGGCGACAGCGGCCTGGCCTGGCGCGGCGACGATGGCCTGCGCACGCTGCTGCAACAGCTGCGCACGCGCCAGCCCGCCAAACCACCACGCGGCCTCAAGGCCACCTTGCGCCCCTACCAGCGTGAAGGTCTCGCCTGGCTGGATTTCCTCGGTGACACCGGGCTTGGCGGCATCCTTGCCGACGACATGGGGCTGGGCAAGACAGTGCAGGTGCTGGCCCACCTGCTCGCCGAAAAGCAGCGCAAGCGCCTCGCCGATCCTGCCCTGGTGATCGCGCCCACCTCGCTGGTCGGCAACTGGCAGGCCGAGGCCGCGCGCTTCGCGCCCAGCCTCAAGGTACTGGTGCTGCACGGCAGCGACCGCGCCGAACACTTCGGCACCATCGCCGGCCACCACCTGGTCATCACCACCTACCCACTGCTGCCACGCGACCGCGACAAGCTGGTCGAGGCGAAATTCTCGCTGCTGATCCTGGACGAGGCCCAGGCGATCAAGAACGCCGCCAGCCGTGCCGCCCAGGTCGTGCGCGAGATCCCCGCCACCCGCCGGCTGGCGATGACCGGCACGCCACTGGAAAATCACCTGGGCGAACTGTGGGCGCAATTCGACGTGGTGGAACCCGGCCTGCTCGGCAACCAGCGCCAGTTCGCCCGCCGCTATCGCACGCCCATCGAAAAGCACGGCGACCCGGCCCGCCAGCAACAGCTCAACCGCCGCATCGGCCCGCTGCTGCTGCGCCGGCGCAAGGACGACGTGCTCACCGACCTGCCGCCCAAGACCGAGATCGTGCGCACGCTGGAGCTGGAAGCCGACCAGCGCGCCCTCTACGAAACCCTGCGCCTGGCCCAGCACGAACGCGTGCGCCAGGCCGTCAAGGAGCGCGGCCTGGCACAATCGGGCATCGTCGTGCTCGACGCCCTGCTCAAACTGCGCCAGGCCTGCTGCGACCCGCGCCTGGTCAAACTGGACAGCGCCAGAAAGGTAAAGACCAGCGCCAAGCTCGACGCCCTGCTCGACCTGATCGACGGCCTTGTCAACGATGGCCGCCGCATCCTGCTGTTTTCCCAGTTCACCGAAATGCTGGCGCTGATCGAAGCCGCGCTCGACAAGCGCAAACTCCCCCATCAGGCCCTTACCGGCCAAACCCCGGCCCGCGACCGCACCGCCCTGGTCAAACGCTTCCAGCAAGGCGACGTGCCACTGTTCCTGATCAGCCTCAAAGCCGGCGGCGTCGGCCTCAACCTCACCGCCGCCGACACCGTCATCCACTACGCCCCTGGTGGAACCCCGCCGCCGAGGCCCAGGCCACCGACCGCGCCCACCGCATCGGCCAGGACAAACCCGTCTTCGTCTACCGCCTGATCTGCAAGGACACGGTGGAGGAAAAGATCCAGGCCATGCAGGCACGCAAGGCCGGGCTGGCGCAGGCGGTGCTGGAGGGCGGCGGGAGCACGCAGCGGCTGAGGTTTGACGAGGGGGATCTGGAGGCGTTGTTCGGGGGGATGTAGCAGATGCGCTCCGACGTTTTTCTGCTGGCCTTGCCGCAGCTTCGATGTCCGCAACGTGGGTTTTGTCGCAAATCAATAATCCCGGGCTTGATGCCTCGGCATATTGAAGCCGTTGGAAGTGAAACCTTGCGGTCGTTCTGATCGTGTTGCACGTGGACCTCGAAGCCGCCCCCATTACTCCGCGCGGGGGCCGGCGGGCGATGCATTTCGCGCTTCGGAGCAACCGCGCAGCACAACGTCCCGGAACTGCCAGCCACGTTGCCGGCGTGGCTACACCCGCCCAACGACTCCTGCCAGAACGAAGTACCGGCAAACCACCGTCATCGATTGCGCTGGCTTCCAGGCCTGACTGGAATCTTCAGCATCTGGCCCGGCGCAAGCTTGTCCGGCTCGGTCAGCTGGTCGCGATTGGCGGCATAGATCCGCTCCCACGCACCGCCGTCGCCATAAACCTGCTGCGCAATGCTCGACAGCGTCTCGCCCGCCACCACGGCATGAATGTCGGTGCGATCCACCGTGGAACCCGGATTCTCGGACATACCGCTGAACTCCGCCTTGTCCGCCGGCGCCATATGCGCCGCCTGCTCACGCACCACCTCGCGCGATTCGAAGATGCCCGGCTTGTCGTCGTTGGCCATGATTGCCTCCGTTGCGAAAGCCACCGTGATAGCGCCGGGGCGGTCAACGGGCTGTGAGGTGGCGAAGCGCGTGCGGCCAGGTGAGAACTCCATGTCTTGATATATGAGACGGGGCCGCCGCATGCTGGACCGGTCGGGCTGCGCATCTGCGCACGCACCGGTACCGCACCACCAGGGGATAGCGACATGGACGATCTGGGCCCTTCCGATCTGAAGTCGATACTGCATTCCAAGCGCGCCAACATCTATTACCTGGAACACTGCCGCGTGCTGGTCAACGGCGGGCGGGTGGAATACGTCACCGACGAAGGCAAGCGCTCGCTGTACTGGAACATTCCGATCGCCAACACCACGACTGTGCTGTTGGGCACCGGCACATCGGTCACCCAGGCGGCCATGCGTGAATTGGCCAAAGCCGGCGTCCTGGTGGGCTTTTGCGGCGGTGGCGGGACGCCCCTGTTCAGCGCCAACGAGATCGACATCGAGGTGGCCTGGTTCTCGCCACAAAGCGAGTATCGACCCACGGAATACCTGCAGGCATGGGTACGGTTCTGGTTCAACGACGACCTGCGGTTGGCGGCCGCCAAGGCATTCCAGCTGCAACGTGCTTTGCGCATCAGCCAGCAATGGCAGCATCGAACGCTGCGCGAGGCGGGATTCGCCGTGGATGCCCAACGGTTGGACGATTTGCTGCCGCGCTCGCGCCAACAGTTCGAACAGGCGCCCGACAACCCCAGCTTGCTGACCGCGGAAGCACGTCTCACCAAAGCCTTGTTCAAGCTGGCGGTCGATACAGTGGGCTATGGCGAGTTCACCCGTGCCAAGCGTGGCAGCGGCACCGACCCGGCCAACCGGTTTCTGGACCACGGCAACTACCTGGCCTACGGCCTGGGCGCCACCACCTCCTGGGTTCTCGGCATACCCCACGGGCTGGCCGTGCTGCATGGCAAGACGCGGCGCGGCGGCCTGGTGTTCGACGTGGCCGATCTGGTCAAGGACGCCTGCATCCTGCCGCAGGCGTTTCTGTCGGCCATGCGCGGCGACGATGAGCAGTCATTCCGCCGCGGCTGCATCGAGGCACTGACACGCAGCGAATCCCTGGACTTCATGATCGACACCTTGAAGCAGGTAGCCATCGACACCGCGGCCCTTGCCGCATGAACGTCTTGCTGATCAGCCAATGCGACAAGCGCGCTCTCACCGAAACCCGTCGCATCCTCGACCAGTTTGCGGAACGCCGCGGCGACCGTACTTGGCAAACGCCAATCACCCAGGCAGGCCTGGACACCTTGCGAAAGTTGCTGCGCAAAACCGCGCGCAAGAACACCGCCGTGGCCTGCCACTGGATTCGCGGCCAGGACCACAGCGAGCTGTTATGGCTCGTAGGTGACGCCCGGCGGTTCAACGCCGAGGGCGCGGTTCCCACCAACACCACGACCCGCGATGTACTGCGCAGGGGCGGCGAAAACGACTGGCATACCGTGCAGGACATTCGGCTGCTGGCCCAGCTTGCCGCGCTGCTGCACGACCTTGGCAAGGCCAGCGTGGCATTCCAGCAGCGGCTGGCCGGCAAGCTCGACGAGCGCAACCGCTACCGTCACGAATGGGTATCGCTGCGACTGTTCCTTGGCTTCGTGGGCGATGACGATGACGCCGGCTGGCTGGGCCGCCTCGCCAGCGAGGCGGAAGGCAACGATGCCGACTGGACGGCACCCGGCCGCTACCTGCGCGACGGTGTGGATGCGGGTATCGAGCGCACGCCATTTCGCGCTCTCGCCGTGCGGGCACCGCTCGCCGCCGCGATCGGCTGGTTGATCGTCACGCATCACCGCCTGCCGCTCATCCCCGCATCGAGGCCGGACGGCAGCGGCCAGGACTGGCTGGGCAAGCGTGCGGGTCGCTTCGAACAGGCCTGGTTGGAAACCCCACTGGCCCAAGTCGCCCACGACTGGAACGAGATCGACCAGCACTCCACGGCAGCACAAGCCTTGCCGTATTGGCAGCTGGCGGGCGAGCTTCCCGCCGCGGCCCCCGCATGGCGCACGCAAACCCGGCGCGTTGCCAAGTCCTTGCTGCAACTTCGCGCACAGCGCGATGCGGATTGGCTGGGCAATCCCTACGCAATGCATCTGGCCCGGCTCGCGCTGATGCTGGCTGACCATCATTACTCCAGCCTGGGCGCGGACAACCACGGCAATCCGGCGGCCGAGCGAACACGTTTCGTGCAAGCGGGTCAGCACGTGTTTGCCAACACCCGCAAGGACAGGGAGGGGAAAACGCGGCTCAACCAGTCGCTGCTGGAGCACCTCCTCGGCGTCGGCCATACCGCCAGCCTGATCGCCCATGCGCTGCCCAATTTCGAGCGCCACTTGCCTCGCCTCGCCAACCACCGCGGCCTGCGCAAGCGCAGCGGCGACGCGCGTTTCGCCTGGCAGGACAAGGCCTTCGATACAGCCGCCGGCCTACGTGAGGCAGCGCGCGAGCATGGCGCTTTCATCGTCAACATGGCCTCCACCGGTTGCGGCAAGACGCTGGCCAACGCGCGCATCCTGTATGCCCTGGCCGACCCGCAACTGGGCCTGCGGGTGAGTTACGCGCTGGGTTTACGCACGCTTACCTTGCAGACCGGACGCAGCTACCGCCACGACCTGCACTTGAACGACGACGAGTTGGCGGTACTGGTGGGCGGATCGGCCAGTCGCGCCCTGTTCGAACATTACGAAGCGAAAGCCGAAGCCGGCGGCTCAGCGTCTATCCAAGCGTTGATCGAGGAAGACAGCCATGTGCTCTACGAGGGCAGCGTGGCCGACCATCCGTTGCTGTCGCGTGCGCTGGCCAACCCCGAGATGCGCAAGCTGATCTCGGCACCCATGCTGGTGTGCACCGTTGATCACCTCGCCCCCGCCACCGAATCACTGCGGGCCGGCCGCCAGATCGCGCCGATGCTGCGGCTTATGAGCAGTGACCTGGTGCTCGACGAACTGGACGACTACGACCTCGACGACCTGCCCGCGCTGACCCGGTTGATGCATTGGGCCGGCCTGCTCGGCAGTCGCGTGGTGCTCTCCTCGGCCACATTGCCGCCAGCCCTGGTGGAGGGCATGTTCATGGCCTACCGCGCCGGCCGCCACCACTACCAGCGCAACCGTGGCCCCAATGGCGGTGCCGAGCGGCCTGTCGAGGTGCCTTGCTTGTGGACGGACGAATTCGGGGTGCAAGCCGACACCCTCGCCAACGTCGACGGCTTCGCCGCGGCCCATGCGCGTTTCGTCGAGCGCCGAGTGGCCAGGCTGCAAGCCACCGAACCCTTGCGCCTCGCCGAGCTGCTGCCGATCGACATCGCCGCCAGACAGCCCGAGCGCATCCACGCCGAGTTCGCCGGTCACTTGCGCGACGCCTGCCTGCGCCTGCACCGCGATCACGCCCACCCCGACCCCGTCACCGGCAGGCGCGTCAGCTTCGGCCTGGTACGCATGGCCAATATCGACCCGATCTTCGACGTGGCCAGCACGCTCTACATGCAGGCTGCGCCGAAAGATACGCGCATTCACCTGTGCGTGTATCACGCCCGCTTTCCGCTGGCGCAGCGCTCGGCCATCGAAGCCATGCTGGATGCCGCGTTCAATCGGCGCGGCGAAGACGCGGTATGGCAACTGCCGCAGGTCCGGCACGCGCTCGATACGCACGCCGAAGACGACCACCTGTTCGTGGTGCTGGCTTCGCCGGTGTGCGAGGTGGGCCGCGACTGGGATGCCGACTGGGCAGTGGCCGAGCCGTCCTCGATGCGCTCGCTGATCCAGCTCGCCGGTCGCGTACAGCGCCATCGGCGCAAGCCCCCGCAAGCACCTAACGTGCTGGTGTTCGATACCAACCTCAAAGGCATCGAACGGCGCGACGGCCGCCAGCCGGTATTCACCCGCCCCGGCTTCGAGACGGAGCGCGACAACGGCCGCTTCCTGCTGGCCAGCCACAGCTTGCGCATGCTCCTGGCCGAGAACGAATACCACCATCTCGACGCCCAACCGCGCATCCAGCCGCGCGCAACCGAACTGCAGCCGCGCGAGCGTTGGGTGGACCTCGAACAGGCGCGCATCCGCACCGCCATGCTGCCGGCGCCGCCTACGCCCATCACTCATTCCACACGCCGTGGTGCGGCGCCTGTTGCGCGCCTGGAACGCGATTACGCGCCCGCAGCCTGGGAGTATCCCCAAGCCGCGCTCGCCGGCGTACTGCCGCAGCAGCAACCGTTTCGCCACGACGAGCAGCCCGGCACCACGCTGGCATGGCTTCCTGATGAGGATGAAGACGATCTGCTACCGCATCGCGTGGAAGACGCGCCGGGCAGTCGCCGCGGTGAAAAGCTCTACGTCCCCGCGAGGGAGCTGCTTCACGAGGTCGCGTTGAGTGTTGCGCCAGGTATCAGCTGCTGGGGCGAATTCGACCTGCCGTCGCTGGTGGGCGAACAAGTCGAAGCGCAAGACCTGCCGCTCGATCTTGCCGCCCGCAGGTTCACCACCGTGGAAGTGCCCCGCAATGACCAGGGCTGGCGCTGGCACCCATGGCTCGGCTTCACCAGGCAACGCTGAGGCAGATCAATGCCAGGGATCAACCAGGGGAATGCCGCAGCCTTCGAAATCGCGCACGTTGCGCGTAGCCAGCGTGGCGCCGTGCGATCGCGCGATGCCGGCGATCATCGCATCGGATTGGTCGACCGGACGTCCCTGGGTGCGCCGCGCCGCGGCGATGGCGGCATGTGCATCGGCGGCCGCCTCATCGTAAGGCAGCACGCGCCCCGCCATGTCGACCGCAAAGATCGCCGTGATCTCCTGCTGCAGTCGCGTCTTGCGCTGACCATCGGGCAGAATCAATACCCCATACAGCATCTCGCCGCGCGTCACCGCCGTCGTGAACAGGTTCGAGCGTGCCTGCCGGTTCAACCATGCCACCACGCGCTCATCCGGCTGCGACCGCATGAACTCCGACAGCACGTTGGTATCCAGCACGATCATTCGTCGAAGTCCGGCGGATCGCGCTGCGGCTCACGCGGCGGCAATTCCAGGTCGACGCCCCCGAACGGTTCCACGCGGGTGCGGATGGCGGCATACAGCGACGCACCCGAATCTTCCTCGACACGATTGGCCAAGGCGGTGCGGAGGATGCTGCGCGCCTCCTCCTCCATCGAGCGCCCATGCCGTGCCGCACGCACGCGCAAGCGCGCTTTCAGATCGTCGTCCAGATTTCGGATCGTCATGGTGGCCACGGGCAGACCCTCCGGGAACGATTGCACTGACTGCATTGTAATCGTTCTCCTGCCCATATCCTTCATCGGCTGCCTACGCGGCAGACATCTTGTCGATCAACCAACTCGACATTTTTCTGAGCTGCCTTTCCGGCAACAAATTTAATGGCAACTAACTCTACATTGGATAGTATGCTAAATGGTTGGTCGAGGAGCACAAGGAATTTCGGGCTTGTCTCGACTTTTGCGACACAGCTCACGTACGACTGCTGACTCCAGTCGATGCGTAACCACGAAGGGGGAAGGGATGTCTGAATTGACGAGCAGAGGGAATCTATTTCGCGCAAGCATCACCGGCTTCATTGAAGCCCGGCGCGACGCCAAGCTGAAAGGCAAGGAAGGCGACGCCGACACGGCATCGAAATACGAGTACACCACGTGGTTGGCCGATGCGGCACGACGGGTAGGCCAGATCCAGGCCGTGACCCACGTGCTCAAGGCCACCCACCCGGACGCGCGCGGCAGCAGCCTGCACGTCGCCCCCTCCGGCCTGCCCCGACACGCCGAGATCGGCAGCCACCTGCTGGGTGAGGGCTACGCAGAGGACGTGGTGGGCAATGCCGCTGCGTTGGACGTGTTCAAGCTGCTCAAGCTCGAGGTCGATGGCCGCCGCCTGCTCGACTGGATGCAGGCCGGCGATACCGACCTGCGGGCTGCACTGTCCAACGACGTCGAACAGGCCCAAGGCTGGATGAAAGCCTTCGCCTCGTTGGTGCGCGAAGAAGCGCAGCCGTCCAGCCATCCCATGGCCAAGCAGCTCTATTGGCTAGTCGGCGAGGATCCGCAGGACGACGCCCACTACAACCTGCTGCAACCGATGTTTTCCAGCTCGCTGGTCCATGCCGTCCACGCCGACATCCAGGATGCGCGCTTTGGTGAAGCCAACAAGGAAATGCGACAAGCCAGGCGCGACAACAAGCCGGCCGATGCCATTTATCGCGACTACCGCGACCTCGTCGCCCGCAAGCTGGGTGGCACCAAGCCGCAGAACATCTCGCAGCTGAACAGTGAGCGCGGCGGCGTGAATTACCTGCTGGCCTCGCTGCCACCACCGGCATGGAAGCCGAGTGCTGCGAAGAACCTGCTCAGGCTCGATTCGGTGTTCAACGAAAGGCATGGCGAGCTGAACCGGTTCGGCGGCATGCGCGAGCTGCTACGCACACTGACTGCCTTTCTCAAGGCAAACCCTGACCCCACCGTGGAAACCCGCAAGCATCGCGAAACCATTGAACAAGCCATCGGCCAGGAGTTGGCCATGTTCGGCGTGGCGATCCGTGGAAGCTACAAAGCCGGCTGGACGCGGGATGAGGCCTGCCAGCTGCCGCTGTGTGAGCAGCTCTGGCTCGACCCCGACCGCTTCGAACTGCCGGAACGCAACGATCCGGGGCATCCGCACTGGCAAGAGGACGACCTCGCCTTCAACCAGGCCTATGAGCATGGCGACTGGGCCAACGAAGTAGCGGGTCGCTTCGGCCTCTGGCTCAACGGCCAGTTGCGCAAGCGCAGCGACAAACTGGCCATGCTCGGCGAGGCAGAAATGCGGCACTTCGCGCGCCAAGCCATCCTCGACGTGGCCTGGCCTATCCCGCTGCAACGCCGCGCCAAGGCAGGTGCCGCATGAATACGCTTCCGCATTTCACCCATCTGCTGGTGCTGCCGCACCTCAGGGTGCACAACGCCAATGCGGTTTCGAGCCCGTTGACTCACGGTTTCCCGTCCATCACCGCGTTTCTCGGGCTGATGTGGGCCCTGGAACGCAAGACCCGCGCCGCCGGGCTGGATCTGGAGTTCGGTGCCGTCGGCGTGGTCTGCCACGACCGCCAGGAGCAGACCACCGAGGGAGGCTTCGTCAAAAGCTTCCGGCTTACCCGCAACCCGGTCGGCAAAGACGGCAGTACCGCCGCCATCGTCGAGGAAGGACGCATCCACCTCGACCTCAGCGTGGTGCTGGCGGTGAACGCCGGGGCATGGGACAGGGACGCGCAGCAGCACGATCTGGAAACCATCCTCGACCTGCTGCAAGGCATGCGCATCGCCGGTGGCACGCTGTTGCCGGCTACGCAAGCGGCGGCTTCGCGTCATCGCCCATGGCTGGCCAACTTCACTGGCGACAGCGACGACCAAGCCAGGGAGTTCCGCAAGCTGCGCGCTCGCCTGCTGCCAGGCTCGGCATTGGTGGCCCGCGACGACCTGATCGACAGCCGCCTGGACGAGTTGCGCAGGCAGTCGCCACAAGCCACGCGCCTCGATGCGTGGCTTTCGCTCTCGCGCATCAATTGGCGTTACGACGCCAAGGCCGATGACGGCAATGGTGGCTGGCAAAACGATCGCAAGAAGGGTTCGGGCTGGATCGTGCCTATTCCTGTGGGCTACGGCGCCCTCGGTGAACTGCACCAAGCCGGCCGCGTGGCCCATGCGCGCGATGCCACCACACCCTTCCGTTTCGTCGAAAGCCTGTACTCCGTGGGCGAATGGATAGGCCCGCACCGCCTGCACTCACCGAACGACCTGCTCTGGTACGCCGACAGCCGACCCGACGAAGGACTGTACCGCTGCCGCAACGACTATCGCTCCGTCGACACCACTCTCTGACACGACAAGGAATTCCATCATGGCCAACGAACTCAAGACCGCTTCCGTCCTCGCCTTCGAGCGCAAGCTCGACCCTTCCGATGCTCTGCTGTCCGGCGGCAACTGGAGCGCACGCACCGAGTCGCAAAACTGGACGCCCATCACGCTGCGCGAAAAATCCGTGCGCGGCACCATCTCCAACCGCCTGAAAAGTGGTGCGCAAGACCCCGCCAAGCTGGACGCCGCCATCCAGAACCCCAACCTGCAAACCGTGGACGTGGCCACCCTGCCCGCCAATACCGACACGTTGAAGGTTCAGTTCACCCTGCGCGTGCTCGCCGGCACGGGCCAGCCCTCTGCCTGCAACGATGCCGCCTATCGGCAGAAACTGATGGCCACCGTGGCTGGCTACGTCCAGCAGAACGGTTTTGCCGAATTGGCCAACCGCTACGCCGCCAACCTCGCCAATGGCCGCTTCCTGTGGCGCAACCGCATTGGCGCCGAGCAGGTGGAAGTGACCGTGGCCCACATCGAGAACGGCCAGGCAAAAGCGAGTTGGACCTTCGACGCACTGGCCCATTCGCTGCTTGATCTCAAGGCGCCTTCCGCGGAAGCCAAGTCACTGTCCGAACTGGCGGCACTCATCGCCAATGGTCTCGCCGGCAATGGCCATGTGTTGCTGCAGGTCACCGCCTTCGTGCGCATCGGCGCCGGGCAGGAGGTGTTCCCCTCGCAGGAGCTGATCCTGGACCGCGGCCGCGGCGACAAAAGCAAGACGCTGTACGACGTCGATGGCGTGGCTGCCATCCACTCGCAAAAGATCGGCAACGCCCTGCGCACCATTGACACCTGGTATCCCGAAGCGGCCGCAAACGGCCCCATCGCCGTCGAGCCCTACGGCTCGGTCACCACCCAAGGCAAGGCATATCGTCAGCCCAAGGAAAAGACCGACTTCTACAATCTGCTCGACAACTGGGTCATCAAAGACAAGGTGCCAGAGTCGGAGCAACAACACTTCGTGATCGCGACCCTGATCCGCGGCGGCGTATTCGGCGAAGCGAACTGAGCCATGACCACGCATTACGTCGACATCAGGGTCATCCCCGATCCCGAATCGGGGCCCACCCAATTGCTGGGCGCACTGTACGACCGCCTGCACCTGGCCCTAGTACGGCAGCATCGGGACAGCATCGGCATCAGTTTTCCGGGTTACCACCTGAGCCCGCGCACGCTGGGTGTCACCTTGCGCCTGCACGGCAGCGAAACCGACTTGCGGCAACTTCTGGCCACCGATTGGCTGAAAGGCATGCGAGACCACGTCCGCATCGGCGAACTCGCCACCGCGCCCACCGACGCACCGCACCGCACCGTGCAACGCAAGCAGTTCAAAACCAGCGTCGAACGCTTGCGGCGTCGGCGCATGCGCCGCAAGGGCGAAACCGAAGAGGAGGCCAAAGCCGCCATTCCTTCCAGCATGGAACGTCGCCCCAACCTTCCCTACGTCCATCTGCACAGCCGCAGCACCGGGCAACCGTTCTGCCTGTTCATCGCCCTGGGCCCGCTCCAAACACTGCCCGTCCCCGGCCCGTTCAACAGTCATGGCCTCGGCGGTCCATCCACCGTGCCCTGGTTTTGACCCTTTTTTACTGCCGCTATAACCACGCAACAAAATCAACCGTTTACACGCCAGCTCCTCCATAGGTCGAGCTGGCTTTTTTTTGTGCTCCACGCCGGAACATCAGATACTTGCAAGCGCTTTCTTCTAGTTCGCTGCCGCGCAGGCAGCTCAGAAATTCTGCGCCCACTTGGCGATGGCCGGCGTATCGTTCGCTGCCGCGCAGGCAGCTCAGAAAATGCACTGACAACGCTGCTATTTGCAGTGTTGGTTCGCTGCCGCGCAGGCAGCTCAGAAAGTCACGCCCAGATCCCGCAACTGCGCGAACGTGTTCGCTGCCGCGCAGGCAGCTCAGAAACACCGGATCAGCACCGGGAATCGACACAACACGTTCGCTGCCGCGCAGGCAGCTCAGAAAGCGGGAGTTGCCGCTGCCATCGTCGTCTCGCTGTTCGCTGCCGCGCAGGCAGCTCAGAAATTTCGCGGATGCGCAAGGCTGGTGGCCACATGGTTCGCTGCCGCGCAGGCAGCTCAGAAAGCCGCCGCAAATCTGGGGCGGCTTGGGGACATGTTCGCTGCCGCGCAGGCAGCTCAGAAAAAGATCGCAGGCAAAGGCAAAACCCACGACATGTTCGCTGCCGCGCAGGCAGCTCAGAAATGTAGAGGTCTACACACTCTACACACGACAGCGTTCGCTGCCGCGCAGGCAGCTCAGAAAGACCGCGACATCAAGGCCACCACGGCTACGGTGTTCGCTGCCGCGCAGGCAGCTCAGAAAAGCAGCGGCCGCATCAACGTCAACGCGCCCATGTTCGCTGCCGCGCAGGCAGCTCAGAAAAAATCGGGCAAGCGGCGCGAGATACCCTTGAAGTTCGCTGCCGCGCAGGCAGCTCAGAAAAGCGGCAGGCTGGCGCCGTAGTCGACGGTTTGGTTCGCTGCCGCGCAGGCAGCTCAGAAAACCATCGCGTGCTGGTCGCAAGCGCAGGGCTGGTTCGCTGCCGCGCAGGCAGCTCAGAAAACGCGCAACGCTGACGAGAAGGCGTGGCTGGAGTTCGCTGCCGCGCAGGCAGCTCAGAAATGCGATCACGCCATATCAGCTACATCAAGACCGTTCGCTGCCGCGCAGGCAGCTCAGAAAATAGCCGCGGCGAAAGAGCTCAACCGCAAGGTGTTCGCTGCCGCGCAGGCAGCTCAGAAAACGTGTGGCAGCCGCCGGGGCTGGACCTGGCCGTTCGCTGCCGCGCAGGCAGCTCAGAAAGTTGACATCGACGGATTCGCTCGCTTCGAGGGGTTCGCTGCCGCGCAGGCAGCTCAGAAAGTGCGCCCGGTAACCGCGCTGTTGACCGGCTGGTTCGCTGCCGCGCAGGCAGCTCAGAAAATCCATTCGTTGCGGAACTCGGCGACGTTTTCGTTCGCTGCCGCGCAGGCAGCTCAGAAAGTGCTGGACCCGTTCGGCGGCAGCGGAACCACGTTCGCTGCCGCGCAGGCAGCTCAGAAACCCTGCCGGGCTGCCGAGCGACGACGACGACCGTTCGCTGCCGCGCAGGCAGCTCAGAAACGAAGTACGCGCCGCACAGTTGCTCAGCTTCGAGTTCGCTGCCGCGCAGGCAGCTCAGAAATGCCATTTCAGGTCGAAATCCAGACGCGCAGCGTTCGCTGCCGCGCAGGCAGCTCAGAAATGCCATTTCAGGTCGAAATCCAGACGCGCAGCGTTCGCTGCCGCGCAGGCAGCTCAGAAAAGGAAAGCGGCAGGGTTGTCGCGGTATTCCTCGTTCGCTGCCGCGCAGGCAGCTCAGAAAATGCACCGCGGCGTGACTGCCGTCAGCGCGGAGTTCGCTGCCGCGCAGGCAGCTCAGAAAGCACCGCGTCCAGCACCGAGCCCGGCACCGAAGTTCGCTGCCGCGCAGGCAGCTCAGAAAGATCCGTGGATGCGCGGCGAGGTGCCGAACCCGTTCGCTGCCGCGCAGGCAGCTCAGAAAAAGTGGGCGCGTCACGTCACCATGGTGGAGAAGTTCGCTGCCGCGCAGGCAGCTCAGAAATGAAAGGCCGGCATTTCGAGCGCGGGCATGCCGTTCGCTGCCGCGCAGGCAGCTCAGAAACACGATGGCCTGAACACCCCGTCATCGATGACGTTCGCTGCCGCGCAGGCAGCTCAGAAAAAAGACGAGCAGGCGGCGACTGACTACATCGCGTTCGCTGCCGCGCAGGCAGCTCAGAAAGCTCGCCACTCGACCACACCCACAGGATCAGCGTTCGCTGCCGCGCAGGCAGCTCAGAAAAAGCGCTGAGCGGATCCAGACGCATTGGATGAGTTCGCTGCCGCGCAGGCAGCTCAGAAAACCATTGGCGACCGCGCAGCGGCTGAGCTTTTGTTCGCTGCCGCGCAGGCAGCTCAGAAAACCGCGGCGTTGCCCGTGCCACTGACCCTGACGTTCGCTGCCGCGCAGGCAGCTCAGAAAACCCGTCAACCCGCTTTTCTGTGGCTTCGTCCGTTCGCTGCCGCGCAGGCAGCTCAGAAAAACAGATCCGCGACATGATCGACGGTCCACCCGTTCGCTGCCGCGCAGGCAGCTCAGAAATATCCGACATGGGCGCAAAGCGAGGTTGGCGAGTTCGCTGCCGCGCAGGCAGCTCAGAAATGCTCCGGCGATGTGGTGCTGTGCGGCGTGGTGTTCGCTGCCGCGCAGGCAGCTCAGAAATTGCAGCACATGACCAAGGCAAGCCCGCCTTTGTTCGCTGCCGCGCAGGCAGCTCAGAAAGATCACCCGTGGGTCATCAAGTGCGGGCGAGAGTTCGCTGCCGCGCAGGCAGCTCAGAAATTCGCGCGCGCGCAACCTTGGGCCCTACTACCGTTCGCTGCCGCGCAGGCAGCTCAGAAAACATCGGAGTTCAGCGAGTTCTATGCCTTCATGTTCGCTGCCGCGCAGGCAGCTCAGAAAATCTCGAACAGGTTTTGTGTCGCCGCATCCTCGTTCGCTGCCGCGCAGGCAGCTCAGAAAACCACGCTCGCATCCGGCGAGCTGACCGCATCGTTCGCTGCCGCGCAGGCAGCTCAGAAATGTACCGACTGGAGGCCGAAGTGACCACGCGGGTTCGCTGCCGCGCAGGCAGCTCAGAAATCCATGGCGCGCACGTAGACCCGTCCAGCGACGTTCGCTGCCGCGCAGGCAGCTCAGAAAGAGATCATCGCTTCGGCGTGGGGCAACAGCCGGTTCGCTGCCGCGCAGGCAGCTCAGAAAAGAGTGAGCGCACAAGACAACATCGACGCCGCGTTCGCTGCCGCGCAGGCAGCTCAGAAAATCCCCTGTTCGGCGACCATGCTCTGTTCAACGTTCGCTGCCGCGCAGGCAGCTCAGAAAATCACGCTGGCGATCGATTTGCCTGCCGGCACGTTCGCTGCCGCGCAGGCAGCTCAGAAAGTCCCGCGCCCGCGATCCTTTCCTCGCGTTCCGTTCGCTGCCGCGCAGGCAGCTCAGAAAATGATCAGCTTGCGGTAGGCGTCATCGGAGAGGTTCGCTGCCGCGCAGGCAGCTCAGAAACACGACCCCGAGTTCGAATGGGCGAAGGCCGAGTTCGCTGCCGCGCAGGCAGCTCAGAAATTGCCGTTGGCGTACAGCGCCGACCAGTTGGTGTTCGCTGCCGCGCAGGCAGCTCAGAAATGCTCGGCAGCGCGTGCTGCAGCTTCCTCGGCGTTCGCTGCCGCGCAGGCAGCTCAGAAAAGGGCAAGGCAGCTCGCGGCCCATCCGCTGTGGTTCGCTGCCGCGCAGGCAGCTCAGAAAGCCGTGGGGCGATCGCGCAGCAGGATGGCTGCGTTCGCTGCCGCGCAGGCAGCTCAGAAATGTAGTCGCTGTAGATTCCGGAATTAACCGCAGTTCGCTGCCGCGCAGGCAGCTCAGAAAAGACAAGGGATGCACGAGGCCGCCATCGGCATGTTCGCTGCCGCGCAGGCAGCTCAGAAAGTTGCCGATGTCGTGGCTCCCGCCGCCGTGGAGTTCGCTGCCGCGCAGGCAGCTCAGAAATTCTGGATGGCCGCGAGTTGGTTCTGCTTTTCGTTCGCTGCCGCGCAGGCAGCTCAGAAAAGGACAGCGTTTCCTGCAGGCCATTGGCCCACGTTCGCTGCCGCGCAGGCAGCTCAGAAAATGACGCAGATTCATCCATCCGTGGCTGGGCTGTTCGCTGCCGCGCAGGCAGCTCAGAAAACTGCGTGGGCGGTGGTGTCTGCGGCCGAGTAGTTCGCTGCCGCGCAGGCAGCTCAGAAATTCCTGGACGCTTGGCGTCGAGGCCATCTTTTGTTCGCTGCCGCGCAGGCAGCTCAGAAAGACCTGGCAGCGGCGGAAACGGTACGCGAACAGTTCGCTGCCGCGCAGGCAGCTCAGAAAATTGGCGCACTCCTTTTTGCGCCATTAGCTTTGTTCGCTGCCGCGCAGGCAGCTCAGAAAACTATGCACAAGTGACCACCGCAACCGGAATCGTTCGCTGCCGCGCAGGCAGCTCAGAAATTGAAGCCGCGCCACCCGCGCTCGCAGCACATGTTCGCTGCCGCGCAGGCAGCTCAGAAAAGCGCGATCACGGGGATTTCCAGATCGCGAG
Source organism: Rhodanobacter caeni (assembly GCF_039523575.1). Lineage (NCBI taxonomy): Bacteria > Pseudomonadati > Pseudomonadota > Gammaproteobacteria > Lysobacterales > Rhodanobacteraceae > Rhodanobacter > Rhodanobacter caeni. The sequence continues at coordinate 45,348 of NZ_BAAAFO010000002.1, forward strand.
CGTTCGCTGCCGCGCAGGCAGCTCAGAAAGGTGCGGTGACGGACGACGGCAAGCGGCCCGTGTTCGCTGCCGCGCAGGCAGCTCAGAAAATCGGCGAACCCCTTATAAAGCGGGAAAATCGGTTCGCTGCCGCGCAGGCAGCTCAGAAAAAGCGTTGCCCTTATTGCCTTGGCCTGGTGCCGTTCGCTGCCGCGCAGGCAGCTCAGAAAGATACGGCGACCCCGGCTGCAATGTCGAGGTCGTTCGCTGCCGCGCAGGCAGCTCAGAAAAGCCTGTGCTGCACGTGGCCAGGCCGTCCTGGGTTCGCTGCCGCGCAGGCAGCTCAGAAATCGACGCCGCCCTGTCTCGCGCTCGCGAAGCCGTTCGCTGCCGCGCAGGCAGCTCAGAAAACATGGCGTCGACGTATGACCGCGCGAAGTACGTTCGCTGCCGCGCAGGCAGCTCAGAAATTCCTCGTCGTACTCGTAGTCCATTTCCGTCTTGTTCGCTGCCGCGCAGGCAGCTCAGAAAACCGCGGCGCGCACGTCACGCACCCCTTGGGCGTTCGCTGCCGCGCAGGCAGCTCAGAAAAGAAAGCCGGCGACAGCGGCCCGGCCATGAGCGTTCGCTGCCGCGCAGGCAGCTCAGAAAATCCCGCAGACCTTGTTCACGGCCTTTCTCGTGTTCGCTGCCGCGCAGGCAGCTCAGAAATGTCCGGCATCGACGCCACGACTCGGCTGCCGGTTCGCTGCCGCGCAGGCAGCTCAGAAATCGCCATGCTGCCGCACCCGCCCGTGCTGGTCGTTCGCTGCCGCGCAGGCAGCTCAGAAAACGCCGCGAGGCGCGTAGGTGACAGGAGGGTTTGTTCGCTGCCGCGCAGGCAGCTCAGAAACTATGCCGGCGCGGTGCCCGGCTATCACGTCATGTTCGCTGCCGCGCAGGCAGCTCAGAAACGAGACAGCGCATCCTGTACTTCTTTCGGCAAGTTCGCTGCCGCGCAGGCAGCTCAGAAAAACGACGTGAACAGGACGCGCTGGGAGTGGATGTTCGCTGCCGCGCAGGCAGCTCAGAAATGCATGAGGGCGCGCTGCTGATCGCCCGCACGGTTCGCTGCCGCGCAGGCAGCTCAGAAAACCCGAGCCACCCGAGCCGCTGCCACCGGGCAGTTCGCTGCCGCGCAGGCAGCTCAGAAAATCCCGGCGATGGCGAAAAAAGGAGACCGAGAGTTCGCTGCCGCGCAGGCAGCTCAGAAATGACGACGGCGACTACACCGAACATGGCGTGTGTTCGCTGCCGCGCAGGCAGCTCAGAAATACGTGATCAGCGAGGAAAGGCCGGCAGCAGCGTTCGCTGCCGCGCAGGCAGCTCAGAAAGTGCGGATGCCGAAGTCCGCGTTTGAAAAACTGTTCGCTGCCGCGCAGGCAGCTCAGAAAATCTACCGCCGCATGCACCGCGGCGAGTTCCCGTTCGCTGCCGCGCAGGCAGCTCAGAAATGAAAGCCGAGGCCATCAAATGGCGCGCCGCTGTTCGCTGCCGCGCAGGCAGCTCAGAAACTGCCATGAGCGGCGGCGGCGGCTCTACCGGTGTTCGCTGCCGCGCAGGCAGCTCAGAAAACGCTGACCGAGGCACGCTCGCCGCTCGCACCGTTCGCTGCCGCGCAGGCAGCTCAGAAAATGCAGGCCGGTCGTTTTTGTACAGCTCTAGCGTTCGCTGCCGCGCAGGCAGCTCAGAAAACCGTGCCGGCGAGTGCGCCGCCGCCGTCGGTGTTCGCTGCCGCGCAGGCAGCTCAGAAACTCCACGACCAGCAGGGAGGTCAGGCCGGCTTGTTCGCTGCCGCGCAGGCAGCTCAGAAACAGCTTGTGGCCCAGGTGAATGATAGATCCGCGTTCGCTGCCGCGCAGGCAGCTCAGAAATTGGGGTCAACTGCCACCGGCGCATTGCCGTATGTTCGCTGCCGCGCAGGCAGCTCAGAAATTACCGGCGACGAGCCGCACGCCGTACGTGTGGTTCGCTGCCGCGCAGGCAGCTCAGAAAAGGTCAGGCCCTGCAGCTGGAACTGGAACAGCGTTCGCTGCCGCGCAGGCAGCTCAGAAAACCGTAAGCATAACGGCACGGCCGCCCCTTCCGTTCGCTGCCGCGCAGGCAGCTCAGAAAACATGCCCCGTATCGCCAGCCGCATCACGCTGGTTCGCTGCCGCGCAGGCAGCTCAGAAATTCAATGCCACCGAGGCGGGCCTCGCCACCTTGTTCGCTGCCGCGCAGGCAGCTCAGAAAAAGGGCAAGCTGCAGGGCGACGATATCAAGCAGTTCGCTGCCGCGCAGGCAGCTCAGAAATTCACCCACTGTCCCGTGGCCTGATCGAAAACGTTCGCTGCCGCGCAGGCAGCTCAGAAAATCCCCGGTTTCACTGCCCGCGGCGGCTTTTGGTTCGCTGCCGCGCAGGCAGCTCAGAAATTGTCGATGCTGGTGGGCGCAGTGATTGGCCGGTTCGCTGCCGCGCAGGCAGCACAGAAAATCTGGAAGCCGGACAGCTGCCGGAAGTTCTGGTTCGCTGCCGCGCAGGCAGCTCAGAAAAGACGCATGAAGGCAAGCCGCAGAGCTACCACGTTCGCTGCCGCGCAGGCAGCTCAGAAATTCACCTTCAGCGATGTGACCGGCCTTGTCGGGTTCGCTGCCGCGCAGGCAGCTCAGAAATCTCCGAGTGTGGCTACCGATTGGGGCCACAAGTTCGCTGCCGCGCAGGCAGCTCAGAAAAGCAGCGTCAGCACTTCGGCAACGCGGTTGATGTTCGCTGCCGCGCAGGCAGCTCAGAAAACCTCACGGCAGGCTTCGGCGTAGTCGATGCCGTTCGCTGCCGCGCAGGCAGCTCAGAAAAGCGGGCACGCCGTAGGCGCGCCAAAGCCCGAGTTCGCTGCCGCGCAGGCAGCTCAGAAAACCGAGCTGGGCCTGCCGCGCACCACGGTGCAGTTCGCTGCCGCGCAGGCAGCTCAGAAAATACACGTCGCTTGCGACCCCTCGCAGATCGGGTTCGCTGCCGCGCAGGCAGCTCAGAAATTGCCATCGCCGCCTGTACCATCGCCCGACCCGTTCGCTGCCGCGCAGGCAGCTCAGAAAAGCACACGCACGTTCGCAGAAAGTTTGGCTGGGTTCGCTGCCGCGCAGGCAGCTCAGAAAATGTCGATGAGCTGATCCATGATGAGCTGATCGTTCGCTGCCGCGCAGGCAGCTCAGAAACTCGTTTCGCCTCGCCGGGTTAGCCGTCATCGTGTTCGCTGCCGCGCAGGCAGCTCAGAAAGTCCAGGGTGAACGTCTCGACGGTGGTTTCACGTTCGCTGCCGCGCAGGCAGCTCAGAAATGCTGAACGCCGCGAACGTCGCCGTCATCGTCGTTCGCTGCCGCGCAGGCAGCTCAGAAAAGTGAGCTGGACTACCCCCGCGGGTTTCCCGGGTTCGCTGCCGCGCAGGCAGCGCAGAAAGGAAAGACAAAGGGCGGGATTAACCCGCCCGAGTTCGCTGCCGCGCAGGCAGCTCAGAAAGTCGGCGGGCCGTAGTCCTGTCGCTGCCGTGTGTTCGCTGCCGCGCAGGCAGCTCAGAAAGCCCATCGGCGCGCCGGCAGCAGGCGGCGGGGTGAGTTCGCTGCCGCGCAGGCAGCTCAGAAATACCACCTGCGCCAGAGCAAGCCGCGCGTGCGGTTCGCTGCCGCGCAGGCAGCTCAGAAAAACGAATGACCATGGCGCACTGGCAGCCGCCCGTTCGCTGCCGCGCAGGCAGCTCAGAAAAGGTACAAGCCAACAAGCGCAATCTCTTCACTGTTCGCTGCCGCGCAGGCAGCTCAGAAAAATATTCGCAAGCTGAACCCGACGCACATTCAGTTCGCTGCCGCGCAGGCAGCTCAGAAATTGCCCCGCACACAGGATTTGCTCCCTGACAGGTTCGCTGCCGCGCAGGCAGCTCAGAAAAATTGAGAGGACGCGAAAGCGCGCCCCAAAGAGTTCGCTGCCGCGCAGGCAGCTCAGAAATCGACGCCGTACACGCTGCGAATCTCGCGCTTGTTCGCTGCCGCGCAGGCAGCTCGGAAAACAATGGGGGAGTTATGCGAAGGATTGTTTTGGTTCGCTGCCGCGCAGGCAGCTCAGAAAGTTCGACCTTTTCATAACAACCGTCCGGATCAGTTCGCTGCCGCGCAGGCAGCTCAGAAATGCAGGTCGATGTACTGCTGCAGCAGGAGCATGTTCGCTGCCGCGCAGGCAGCTCAGAAAGGTATGGGCAGCGCTGAACGCGCACGGCGTAGGTTCGCTGCCGCGCAGGCAGCTCAGAAATCAAGAGCGGCCAAAGGCACCGGACGGTCACGGTTCGCTGCCGCGCAGGCAGCTCAGAGAAGCAAATCGGCCAGTGCGTGGCGGGACATGGCTAGGGGGTTTCTGCCTAGACATCTCCGCATGACGGGGATTTCCAGCGAGCTTTTTTGTCCCTGCTACTGCCGCTTCGGCAACTCCGACACGCTCGCCTCGCCTTCCAGCAACGCCGGCGCCGGCCCGGCCACGGCCAGCAGCGACATCGCGTAGCCGTCCTCGATGCTGATGGTCGAGACTTCGTCCCAGGCGAAGAAGGAGGGTTCTCGCATCCACTCGGCGTCGGGGCTGAGTTCCTGCATGGTGAAGCCGTCTTCCTCGAGGCCGACGAGGCGGCCGATGTAGCAGACTTCGGCTTCGTCCTCGCTGTCGACGTGGACGCCGATGACGGGCGACTGGGCGCCGGCGGCCTGGACGACGTCGCGGATGGTGTCCAGCGGGAAGCCGCGGGGGAAGCGCGGCAGGATGTGTTTCAAGGCCAGGGCTTTTTCGAAGAAGACGTGGTGCTTGTCGGGGGCTTCGAGCTCGGTGATGTCGCGGTGACGCATGATGTACATGCCGTCGTAGGTGATGCCGTCGCCGACCACCCACAGCAGGAAGAACTCGCGACCGACGCCGCCCACGTAGCCGCAGAAGCTGCCGTGCTCCAGCTCGTCGCGCCAGAGGCGCACGAGGGTTTGCTTTTCGTGCGCTTCGCGCAGCTGGGCGCGCTGGCCGGTGCTCTTGAGTTCGATGATGTTGCTGTTCATGACGGTGATTTTAACAGAGCAGGCCAAACGGCTTGTTCAAAGGATGTAGCGGCTGAGATCCTCGTCCTTCGCCAGGTTTTCGAGGCTTTTGTCTACCTGTTCGGCGTCGATGCGGTAGTTTTCGCCGGACTTGTCCGCGGCCTCGTAGGAGATTTTCTCCAGCAGGCGCTCCATCACGGTGTGCAGGCGGCGGGCGCCGATGTTCTCGGTGCGCTCGTTGACCTGGAACGCCACCTCGGCCAGGCGGTCGATGCCGGAGTCGGTGAATTCCAGCCCCACGCCCTCGGTGCCGAGCAGCGCCACGTACTGCTTGGTGAGCGCGTTGTGCGGCTCGCGCAGAATGCGCTTGAAGTCGTCCACGCTGAGCGCCGACAGCTCCACCCGGATCGGCAATCGGCCCTGCAGCTCGGGGATCAGGTCGGACGGCTTGGCCAGCGAGAACGCGCCGGAAGCGATGAACAGCATGTGGTCGGTCTTGATCGGGCCGTACTTGGTGGAGACGGTGGAGCCTTCGACCAGCGGCAACAGGTCGCGCTGCACGCCTTCGCGGCTGACGCCCGAGTGGCCGTGGTCGGAGCGCTGCGCCACCTTGTCGATCTCGTCGATGAAGACGATGCCGTTCTGCTCGGCCGCCTCCACCGCCTGCGCGCGCACCTCCTCGTCGTTGAGCAGCTTGCCGGCCTCCTCGTCGATCAGCAGCGGGCGCGCGGTCTTGATCGGCAGCTTGCGGCTCTGGGTCTTGGCGCCGCCGAGGTTCTGGAACATCTGGCGCAACTGCGCGCCCATCTCCTCCATGCCCGGCGGCGACATGATTTCCACGCCCACGTTCATGGCGAAATCCAGCTCGATCTCGCGCTCGTCCAGCGCACCTTCGCGCAGCTGCTTGCGCAGTTTCTGGCGGGTGTCGCTGTCGATGGCGGGCGCCGGGTCCTGCGACCAGTCGGTGGGCGCCTGGCGACGCGGCAGCAGCGCATCGAGGATGCGATCCTCGGCGCGGTCCTCGGCCTGGGTGCGCACGCGCTTGACCGCCTGCTCGCGGGTGAGCTTGTAGGACACGTCGGCCAGGTCGCGGATGATCGACTCCACGTCTTTGCCCACGTAGCCGACCTCGGTGAACTTGGTGGCCTCCACCTTCACGAACGGCGCGTTGGCCAGCGTGGCCAGGCGCCGCGCGATCTCGGTCTTGCCCACGCCGGTGGGGCCGATCATCAGGATGTTTTTCGGCGTGACCTCGTTGCGCATGTCCGGCTCCAGCTGCATGCGCCGCCAGCGGCTGCGCAGCGCGATCGCCACGGCGCGCTTGGCGTCCTGCTGGCCGATGATGTAGCGGTCGAGTTCGTTGACGATTTCGCGGGGGGTCAATTCGGACATGAGTTCACCAGAAAGGTATGTCTTTGGCCGTCATCCCGGCGAAAGCCGGGATCCAGCGCCTGCAAGCCACCACGCTGGATCCCGGCTTTCGCCGGGATGACGAGAGGCGGGGCTTAAAGCTCTTCGATGGACGTGTTGTGGTTCGTGTAAATGCAGATGTCGCCGGCGATCTTCAGCGCCTTCTCGACGATGGTGCGGGCGTCGAGTTCGGTGTTTTCCAGCAGCGCCATCGCCGCGGATTGCGCGAACGGGCCGCCGGAGCCGATGGCGATGAGGCCGTGTTCGGGTTCCACCACGTCGCCGTTGCCGGAGATCAGCAGGGACGTCTCCTTGTCCGCCACCGCCAGCATCGCCTCGAGCTTGCCGAAGCGGCGGTCGGTACGCCATTCCTTGGCCATTTCCACCGCGGCGCGGGTGAGGTTGTTGTTGTGTTTTTCGAGCTTCTGCTCGAACAGTTCGAACAGGGTGAACGCGTCGGCGGTGGCACCGGCGAAACCGGCCACCACCTCGCCCGTCTTGCCCAGCCGGCGCACCTTGCGCGCGTTGCCTTTCATCACCGTATTGCCCAGCGTGACCTGGCCATCGCTGCCGATGACGACGCGCCCTTGGCGGCGAACGCAGACGATGGTGGTGGCGTGGAAGGATTCCATGGGGGCTCCGCAACTCATTGGCTTGGTTCGATGAGATGGGTTCCGTTGTGGGGTGGATCAAGAGCGACCCCTCCCCGGCCCTCCCCTGCGAGCAGGGGAGGGAGCGGAGCGTGGGGGTTTGTCGCCGGTGCATGCAGCGCCGAGGGCGGGAGGTGTTTGCGCCTGACGGCAGCGACGAACGTGACAGTTCGAAGGCACCGTAATCTCCTCTCCCCTCTGGGGAGAGGACACAGGTGAGGGGGCGGGGCTTGCGGGGAATTGAAGGAGCGGCTTTGCGGCGAGGTGGGCGGCTTCGTTGGGAGCTTTCCCGCGGCGTGTCCCCTCTCCCTGCCCTCTCCCCGGAGGGGAGAGGGATTACGGTTTCTTTCGGCTTTGAGGCGCGCGGTTACGGCTTGCGCTTCGCCCTTGGATGCGCCGCGTCGTACACCTTCGCCAGGTGCTGGAAATCCAGGTGCGTGTAGATCTGGGTGGTGGCGATGTCGGCGTGGCCGAGCAGCTCCTGCACGGCGCGCAGGTCGCCGGAGGATTCCAGCACGTGGCTGGCGAAGGTGTGGCGCAGCAGGTGCGGGTGCACGTGTTTGGGCAGGCCTTGCTGCAGGGCCAGCTTGTTCATGCGCAGTTGCACGGTGCGCGGGTTGATGGGGGCGCCGCCGCGGCCGCGGAAGATGGCGCCCTCCGGCGGCATGCCTTCGGCGGCGCCCAGCACACGCAAGGCGGCGATGGCTTGGCGGCCGACCGGCACCACGCGGGTCTTGCCGCCCTTGCCCAGCACGCGCACTTCGCCGCCGTCCAGGTCCAGGTCGATCCAGCGCAGGCCGCACAGCTCGGACAGGCGCAGGCCGCTGGAATAGAACAGCTCCAGCATGGCGCGGTCGCGCGCGGCCAGCTTGCCACCGCTGTCGGTTTCCACCAGCGCGCCAGCCTCGTCCACGTCCAGCACCTGCGGCAGCTTGCGGCGCACCTTGGGGCCGCGCACGCCGGCCAGCGGGTCATGCGCCAGCGCGCCTTCGCGGATCAGCTGGCGGAACAGGCTGCGGCAGGAGGACAGCAGGCGCTGCAGGCTTTTCGCGGCCAGGCCCGCGCGGTGTTCGGTGGCGATGAACGCGCGCATGCGGTTCGGGTCGAGCGCGGCGAACGTGGCCACGCCCTGGGCCTCCATGAAGCGCAGCAGCTTGGCCAGGTCGCGACGGTAGGCATCGACGGTGTGCGCCGAAGCCTGGCGCTCGCTGGCCAGGCGTTGCAGCCATGCGTCGACCTGGTCGGCTGGGGTCATTGCCGGCTCAGGCAACGTCCCGTGCGCGCGCCAGGGCGGCGGTGACGGTGGCGGCGATCATCTTCAGGAACAGCGTGCCCATGCCGGGCTGGAAGCGGTCCGGATCGCGGCTGCCGATGGCCAGCATGCCGGTGTGATCCAGCTGCATCACCGCGGCGGAATGCACGTGGTCGGCGTCATCGCCAAACAGCCGCTGCAGTTTCTGCGGCGACAGGCGGCCGGAGACGGGCTCGTGCTGCTGCAGGAAATCGGCGAATTCCGGCAGCTCGGCGCCGCCGCCGGGCACCAGCTGCAGCCACGGCGCGCGCGGCAGTTCCGGCTGGTTGCCGAACAGCAGCAGTTGCACCTGGTCGGTGTGGAAATCGGCGCTGAGCCTGGCCACCACGCTGCGCGCGGTGACTTCCACCGTGTTGGCGCGCAGCAGCGCCACGGTGAGCGCATGCACGCGCTCCATCAGCTTTTCGTTGTCGGCGGCGATGGCGATCAGGTCGGCCAGGCGCCGCTCCAGCTCCGCGTTCTTGTCGCGCAGGCTTTGCAGCTGATACATGGCCAGCGACGCCACCGAGCCCTTTTCGCGCGGCAAGGTGAGTTGCGCGGCCAGCTCGGGGTAGTCGCTGAGGAAGTGCGGATGGCTTTTCAGGTAGGCAGCCACCACGCGGCCCTGGGTGGCGTCGTCGAGCAGCGTTTCGGTCATGCGTGGTGATCCTCGGGGCACGGGTGAGGGCAGCGGCGATTCTCGATCACGGCAGGCCAGCGAACCGGCAGTGTGCGATGGACGCCGCCGCGCTTCAATGCGTGGCGTCGAGCGCCAGCCATTCGCCCTCGAACGCGAACGCGGCCGGGCCGGTCATCCACAGCGGCTGGCCGGGGCCGGCCCAGTCGATCTGCAGCGCGCCGCCAGGCAGGTCCACCGTCACCGAAGCATCGACCTCGCCGCGCGCGCGCAGCACCGCCATGGCGGCGCAGGCGCCGGTGCCGCAGGCCAGCGTCCAGCCGGCGCCGCGCTCGTGCACGCGCAGGCGCAGGTGGCCGCGATCGACTGCCTGCACGAAACCGGCGTTGACGCCTTCGGCAAAGCGCGGATGGACGGACAGCAGCGGGCCGAGGCGCTCCAGCGCGCTCGCGTGCAGGTCGGACACCGGGATCACCGCGTGCGGGTTGCCCATCGACACCGCGCCGATGCGCAGCGCCTCGCCATCGGCGTCGATGACGTAGTCGGCGGCCACGCCATCGGCCTGGAAAGGGAGCCGCGCGGGATCGAACTGCGGCTCGCCCATGTCGACGGTGACGCGGTGCGGATCGAGCACGCGGATGGTCACCGCGCCGGAGGGACTTTCGATGCGCACCTCCTCGCCCAACGCCAGCGCGCCAGCGCGATGCAGCCAGGCCGCCACGCAGCGCACGCCGTTGCCGCACTGGCCCGAGGGCGTGCCGTCGGCGTTCCAGATGCCGTAGTAGAACGCGCAGGTGGGGTCGCGCGCCGGTTCCACGCTCAGCAACTGGTCGAAGCCGACGCCGGTGTGGCGGTCGGCCAGCGCGCGGATCTGCGCCGCATCCAGCGCGAACGGCTGGCGGCGGCAATCGAGCAGCACGAAGTCATTGCCGATGCCGTGCATCTTGGAAAACGCCAGGGACATGGTCGCGCTCAAGGCTGGGTGGCGGGAAGCGCGGCCGTGCTGGCCGGCGCGGGTGCCGCGGGTGCCGGCGCGCTGGCCGGCTTGGGCGGCGGCATCACCAGCGGGCCCTTCAGTCCGCAGCCGGCCAGCGCGGCGGCGGCGAGGCAGAGGGGCAACAGCAGGAGGGATCGGCGCATGTCGGTATCCGGAAAGGCGGTGGAAGGCGCCTCGGCGCCAGACTCGCGGCAGTATAGCGAGCCGCCCACGGCACCGGCCCGCTGCCGTCGTGGCCGCTGCCGCTATCATGGCCGACTGCATTCGCGCATCGCGCGCGACGAGGAAACCACGATGGAATGGAGCACATGGCTGCGCCTGCCGATGACCGTGCTGCTGGTGCTGGCGGCGATCTTTGCCCTGGCCACGCTGGTGCAACTGGTGATGGTGCGCCAGCGATTGCACGGCGGCCGCCCATTCGCAGCCAGCGGGCGGGCGCTGCTGTGCCTGCTGTTCTTCGCGCTGACCGTGCTGCTGGGCGGCATGGGCTACGCGCTGCGCGGCTACCGGCTGCTGGCGCAGGAAAGCCCGGTGGTGGACATCGACGCGCGCATCCTGTCGCCGCAGCGCTGGGCGCTGACGCTGACATGGCCCGACGGCAGCACGCGGCAGGTGCAGTTGGCCGGTGACGACTGGCGGGTGGAAGCGGTAGTGCTGAAGTGGAAACTGCCGGCGCTGCTCAGCGGCCTGCCGCCGCTGTACCGGCTCGATCGGTTGTCCGGCCGCTACGACGACCCGGAGCAGGAAGCCACCGCGCCGCGCACGGTGATCAGCTTTCGCCCCACCGATGGCTTCGACCTGCTGAGCCTGAAGCGCAGCCATCCGCAATGGCTGCCCGAGGTGGACACCGTGTTCGGCAGCGGCGCGTACCTGCCGCTGGTGGATGAGGGGCATTACAGCGTCAGCTTGATGCGCACCGGTGCGCTGGTGGCGCGGCCGGATGAGGCCACCGCAGCGCGCATCGCCAGCCCGCTGTAGGCCTCAAAAACTTGCTTCCCCCGCTTGCGGGGGAAGCTGCCCGAAGGGCTGATGGGGGCGCTTTTCGTTCCTGCAGGAAAGCAGATCAAGAGCGCCCTCTTCCGCCTTACGTGCCGCTCCTGTGGCACGCCCTTCGGGCCGGCTTCGCCGTTCGCTTCGGCATCCTGCCTTCGCAGTCGGGCACCTTCTCCCGCAAGCGGGAGAAGGGAAAGTGCGCCCCCATCCGCCCTGTCGGGCACCTCCCCCGCAAGCGGGGGAAGGAATCTCGCTCTAGAACGTGCCGCGCTGGATGAACGGAACCTTGGCGTAGAGGCGGCGCTCGGCGCCGCGCGGGTCGTCGGCCTGGCGGATGGCGGTGTCGAACAGCATGGTTTGCCGGCGGGCCAGCGAATAGTTGTCCCACCGCGGCAAGCCCTTGTGGTTGGGATCGCCGTGGCGGGCCAGCGCCAGCAGTGCGTCGCTCATCGCGTCGGCCATGCGCGTGGCGTCGGCGCTGCTGCCGGTACGTGAGCCCGGTTGCTGCGGGTTGTGGAAGACCAGCGGGATGTCCAGGGTGTGGAAGGCGCGCAGCCTGGCGGCGTCGCCGTGGCGGTCGTACCAGTCCAGCTCGTACGCCCAGGTGGGCGCGCCTTGCCGCGCGCGGACTTCCAGTTCCTCCACGGCGCCGCGCCAGGAGCGGCCGGCGGTGGTGGCGGCGAAGAACACCTCCGATGGCGTGTAGTCGGGGTACAGGCGGCGGTATTCGGCGATCACCACGGACGGCAGCAGGTCCACGTATTGCTGTTTTTCCAGCCTGGCGGGCAGGTCGTCCCAGGTCAGGTCGAAGTTGGCCGGGTCGTGACCGAGGAAGGCGCGCGTTTCGTCGTGGGTGTTGCCGATGACCATCGGGATGCCGGCCGATTGCGCCGGCGCCTCGGGCCAGAACGGATGCGATGGCAACACGTGCGAATCCAGCACCGGCCCGAGGTACAGGCCAGTGCTTTCCATGCGCGAGGGGTCGCGGATCTTCATCGCCTGCAGCAGCTTTTCCATCGGCGTGCGGCGCAGGGCGTCGGCATCGGCCTGGAAGTGATCCAGCACCAGCTGCGCGCGCTGGCTGGCGGCGCGCGGGCCGGCGGCGGTGACCTGCTGGCCGCTCATGGTCCAGGCGCGGTGGAACAGGCCCTTCGCTTCCGGCATCGCCATCAGGGTGGCGATCTTGGCGCCGCCGCCGGACTGGCCGAACACGGTGACCTTGCCCGCGTCGCCACCGAATTCGGCGGCGTGCTGCTGCACCCACTGCAAGGCCTGGATCAGGTCGAGCTGGCCCACGTTGCCGGAATCGGCGAACACCTCACCGCCGAGCTGGGCCAGGTACAGATAGCCGAACAGGTTGAGCCGGTGGTTGATGGTGATCACCACCACGTCGCCGCGCTGGCACAGGTGCGTGCCGTCGTACAGCGGATCGCTGCCGGAGCCGTTGCTGAAGGCGCCGCCGTGGATATACACCAGCACCGGGCGCTTGCCGCCATCGCGCAGGGCGGGCGTCCACACGTTGAGGTACAGGCAATCCTCGCTGCCCGGCCCTTCGGCGCTGGTTTGCGGCGCGGCGAGGCCGTAGTCGAGGGCGTCGCGCACGCCGCGCCATGGCAACTCCTGCACGGCGCGTTGGAACCGGCGCGGCGCGGTGTCGGCGCCATAGGGGATGCCGCGAAACACGTGGATGCCCTGCTCCCGTTGCCCCGCGACGCGGCCGCTGCGCAGGCGGGCGACCGGGCTGGATCTGCGGCTGCCCGAACCGGCCATGGCGAAGCTCGGCAAGGCGAGGGCCAGCGAGCCGAAGGCGCCGGCGCGCAAGAAGTGACGGCGTTGGGGGTCGATCGGCGCGGTGCTCATGGCGAAGCCTTCTGCGGTTGCGTGGCGATCCAGTCCAGCGCCAGCCGTGGCCAGGCGGCGGTGGTCAGGCCGTGCGTGCCGCGCACGCCGAAACCGTGGCCGCCGCGGGGAAACAGGTGCATTTCGGTGGGCACGCCCGCGCGCAACAGGGCGCGGTAGAACTGCAGCGCGTTGCCTACCGGCACGGCCGGGTCGTCCTGCGCGTGGACCAGGAAGGTGGGTGGTGTGTCGGGGCGCACCTGGTATTGCATCGAGTACTGGCGCAGCAGCTGCGCATCAGGATGCGGGCCCAGCAGCCGATCGCGCGAACCGCCGTGCGTGTCCGGCCCGGCCATGTCGATCACCGGGTAGATCAGCAGCTCGAAATCCGGCCGCGCGCTGACTTGGTCGATGGCATCGGTGGCCGGGTAGACGGCCTTGTCGAAACCGGTGCCCAGCCGCGCGGCCAGGTGGCCGCCGGCGGAAAAGCCCATCACCCCGATCCGGTGCGCATCGAGCTGCCATTGCGCCGCGCGGCTGCGGATCAGGCGCAGCGCACGCTGCGCATCGGCCAGCGCCGCTTCACGGTCGGCGCGGCCCTCGCCGGGCAGGCGGTAGCGCAGCACGAACAGGGTGACGCCGCCCTGCTCGACGAAGGCCGGCACCATCGCCGAGCCCTCCTTGTCCAGCACCACCCGCTGGTAGCCGCCGCCCGGCGTCACCAGCAGGCCGACGCCGTTCGGTCGGGTCGGTCGGTAGACGACCAGGTACGGCTTGCTGACGTGGGTGACGTAGCGGTCCGGCAGCGCCGGATTGGCGCTGCGCTCGACGAGCTGCAGCGGCCGGTCGAGCGCCTTGTCTCCCGGTGCCAATCCGCCCGGCCACAGGCCGATCCGATCGGCCGAACCGGGCGCCGGCTCGCCGTCGGCGGCGGCGGCCGCCAGCGGCGTGGATACGCCAAGAAACATCATGAATGCCAGGACAAACAGTCGCTTGTGCCAATGCGATGGGGACATGTGCGGCTCCGTGGTGGGCGGGGATGGGCCCGTTTTGTGCGCTGCCTATTGCCAGATGACACCGGTTGACCATATATAGCAATCACCGTATTGTCGATGGGCAGTGCAGCAACCATCAGGAGAGTCACTTGAGCAACGAGCAAGGTCACCGGAACGCGACCGTTTCCGCCTGGGAAGACATTGCCCACCGATTCGTGGAAGCGCGGCGCGCCGGTCGATCACTGCCGGATTTCCCCGGCGAGATCCCGCCGGATCTGGTCAGCGCCTACCAGGTGCAGGACCTGGCCATCGCCCAGTGGGACGACGCGGTAGTGGGATGGAAGATCGGCTACATCGCCGCCGATCGCCGCGATGTTTCCGGCGACGAGCGTCTGCTGGGCCCCATATTCCGTCGCAATCTCTGGAATGCCACCGGTGCCATCGTGGACATTCCGGTGTTTTCCGGCGCGGGTGGTTTTGCCGCGGTGGAAGCGGAATACGTGCTGCAGCTGGAAGCGGACGCCCCGGCCGACAAGCTGGACTGGACGCCCGAGGAAGCGGGGCTGCTGCCCACCCGGCTGCATGTCGGCGTGGAAGTGGCCAGCAGCCCGCTGGCCACGATCAACCAGCTGGGCCCGCGGGTGGTGGTGTCCGATTTCGGCAACAACAACGGCCTGGTGCTGGGGCCGGAAATCGATGACTGGACGACGTGTGACGAATCCAGGCTCACCGCGCGCACCGAGATCGACGGCGTGGTGGTGGGCACCGGCGGCGCAGCCAACCTGCCGGGCGGCTTGCGCGGGGCGTTCGCCTTCGCGCTGCGCCGCTCCGCGCTGCGCGGGCGGCCGCTGAAAAAAGGCGACCTGATCGCCACCGGCAACGCCACCGGCATCCATGACATCGCGGTGGGCCAGCTGGCGCTGATCGATTTCGGCAGTGCCAAGATTGTCTGTCGCGCCACGCCCAGCCCGGCGGGCTGAGCCACCAGACCATGCAGGGGAGGGGCACATGATCACACGCCGCGGTTTTCTCGGTGCCGGCCTGGGCACGCTGGCCGCCTCCGCCCTGGCCGCCTGTTCCAGCGGCGCCTCGGCCGGCATGGGTGGCAAGGACAGTGCCGGCGGCCAGCTGTTGACCGCGTCGGATGTGCATGTCGCCAACTACCCCACCGTGACCGCGGTGGACTGGATCGGCAGGGAGCTGCAGCGCCAGACCGACGGCCGCCTGCGCCTGCGCATGTACCACTCCGGCCAGCTCGGCCGCGAGTCGGAGGCGATCGACATGGCGCGCTTCGGCGCCATCGACATCACCCGCGTGTATTCGGGCGCCTTGAACAACGCCTTTCCGCTGACCCAGGCCCTGTGCCTGCCCTACGTTTTCGACTCGGTGGCGCACATGCGCCATGCGCTGGACGGCGGCGTCGCCGATGCCGTGCTGCGCGGTTTCGAGAGCCGCGACCTGGTGGGCCTGGCCATCTACGACTCGGGCACGCGCAACTTCTACAACACCAAGCACCCGATCGTGGAGCCGCGCGACCTGCACGGCCTGAAGCTGCGCGTGGCGCGCTCGGACATCTTCCTGGAGCTGATCCGCCTGTTCGGCGCCAACCCCACGCCGATGTCGCTGGGCGACACGTTCTCCGGGCTGGAGACGCACATGATCGATGGCGCCGAGAACAACATGCTCAGCTTCCAGTCCAGCCGCCACTACGAGTCGGCGCGCTACTGGTCGGAAACCGAGCACTCCTACGCGCCGGACATCCTGCTGATGTCGCGGCGCAACTTCGAGAAGCTGACGCCGTCCGATCGCGAGCTGCTGGTGGACCTGGGCCGCCGCTCGGTCGGCGTGATGCGCCAGCAGTGGGATGCCACCGAAGGCAAGGCACGGCAGACGGTGCTGGCGCACGGCGTGAAAGCCAACGCGGTGGACATGGCCGCGTTCCGCAAGGCGGCCGACCCGCTGCTGCAGGAGTACCTGCAACAGCCCGACGTTGCCGGGATCTACCGCCGCATCCGCGAATTCTCCTGAGGGGCTGGCACCCATGTCCGACACCGACGACCGCACGATCACGACCGGCCCGCAACGATGGCTGGATGTCCTGGCCAGCGTGGCCCTCCATCTCGCCGCGCTGGCCATGCTGGGCCTGGTGGCCGTGCAGGGCTGGCAGGTGTTTGCCCGCTACGTCATCAACGATTCGCCCGGCTGGACCGAGCCGCTGACGATCCTGCTGCTGAGCACGGCGATGAGCCTGGGCGCCGCCGCGGCCGTGCACGGCAACCGGCATTTCGGCTTCTTTCTGCTGGCCGGCGTGCTCGGCCCGCGGCTGAAGTGCGCGCTGGGCGTAGTGGTGGAGGTAGTGGTCGCCACCATCGGCGCGGTGCTGGCCTGGTGGGGCTGGATGCTGTGGATGGATGGCGTGCATATCAAGACGGCCGGCGCGGATTTCCCGCAGAGCATCAACTACCTGCCGCTCTGCATCGGCGGCGCGCTGATGCTGGTGTTTGCGATCAATCGCCTGCTGCTGGCCTTGCGCCCCACGACCATTGAAGGGGAGCACTGAGTCATGGGCATCGCGATGCTTTTCATCGTCTTCGGCGTGCTGCTGGTGCTGGGCGTGCCGGTGGCGTTCTCGCTGGCCGCGGCAGCGCTGGCCACGCTGTGGTACCTGGATCTGCCAGCGGTGGTGCTGGTGCAGCAGATCGGCGCCGGGATCGGCACGGCGTCGCTGGTGGCCATTCCGCTGTTCATTTTCGCGGGCGAGATCATGATGCGCGGCGGCATCTCCGAGCGCCTGATCGCGTTTGCCGCCTCGCTGGTGGGGCGCCTGCGCGGCGGCCTGGGGCAGGTGTCGATCCTGTCCTCGCTGTTTTTCGGCGGCGTCTCCGGCTCGGCCATCGCCGATGTGTCGGCGGTGGGCGGCACCATGATTCCGCAGATGGTCAAGCGCGGTTACGACCGGGATTTCGCGGTCAACGTCAGCATCACGGCGGCGCTGGTGGCGCTGGTGGTGCCGCCCTCGCACAACCTGATCCTGTTCTCGGCGGCCGCGGGCGGCAGCATTTCCATCACCGATCTGTTCGCCGCCGGCATCCTCCCCGCGCTGCTGATGACCGTCGTGCTGATGGTGACCGGCTACTGCGTGGCGCGCCGGCGCGGCTACGGCGTGGAAGCATTCCCCGGCTTTCGCAAGGTGGCGAAGCTGCTGATCGCGGCGCTGCCCGGGCTGGGCCTGGTGGCGTTGATCTTCATCGGCATCCGCGCCGGCATTTTCACCGCGGTGGAGTCGGCGGCAATCGCGGTGGTCTACGCGCTGTTCGTCACCGGCGTGCTGTATCGCAATTTCAGTTTCCGCGGCTTCCTGGACACCGTGGTGCACGCGGCGCAGGGCACCGGCGTGATCCTGTTCGTGATCGCCACGGCAGCGGTGTTCGGCTGGTTGCTGGCCTACCTGCAGGTGCCGGTGGCGATGGTGAACTTCCTGGGCATGATCGCCCACGACCAGACCACCGTGCTGCTGATGATCGTGGTGCTGCTGCTGATCCTGGGCACGTTCATGGATCTGGCGCCGATGATCCTGATCTGCACACCGATTTTTTTGCCGGTGGTGAAGGCCTACGGCATCGATCCGGTGCACTTCGCGATGGTGCTGGTGATCAGCGGCGGCATCGGCCTGGTGACGCCGCCGGTGGGCTCGGTGCTGTTCATCGGCACGGCCATCGGCAAGATCAGCATCGCCGAGTCGATGCGGACGATCTGGCCGTTCTGGCTGGCCGCCGTGGCCGGGCTGCTGGTGGTGACCTTCTTCCCGCAGCTGTCGCTGTGGCTGCCGGCGCTGATGCGGCACTGACGGTTCGAGTACGCCATGAATCCACGATCCGTCACCCGGTTACTCCCCAGCCACGGACGGCTTTTTGATACGACGTGCCGACGGCTGCTGATGCTGGCCGCCTGCATGATGATGGCCGGCCCCGCGCTGAGCGCCGACGCCGCGCAGCCCTCGAAGCGCGGCATCGAGCACCAGCGCATGGCCGACCTGGGCGATGGCCGCTTCCTCAACCCGGTGCTGTCCGGCGATCACCCCGATCCGTCCGTGCTCAAGGACGGCAAGGATTACTACCTCACGCTGTCCTCGTTCGACGCCTATCCGGGCCTGCCGATCTGGCATTCGCGCGACCTGGTGAACTGGCAGCCGCTGGGCCACGCCATCCGCACCGACGTGGGCGCGATCTGGGCGCCGGACCTGGTCAAGGTCAAGGGCCGCTACTACATCTACTTCGCCGCGCGCACCGCGGAAAAGCGCGGCAATTACGTGGTCTGGGCCGACGCCATCGACGGCCCGTGGAGCGAGCCGGTGAGCCTGGGCCTGCCCCGCCACATCGATCCCGGCCACGCGGTGGGCGAGGACGGCAAGCGCTACCTGTTCCTGTCCGGCGGCGACTACGTGCAACTGGCCGACGACGGCCTCAGCGTGGTCGGCACGCCGAAGCACGTCTACGACGGCTGGCACTACCCGGAAAGCTGGGACGTGGAGAGCTATTCGCAGGAAGGCCCGAAGATCAGCCGGCACGATGGCTGGTTCTACATGACCACCGCGGTGGGCGGCACCGCCGGCCCGCCGACCGGGCACATGGTGATCAGCGCGCGCTCGCGCTCCATCCACGGGCCCTGGCAGAACTCGCCGTACAACCCCATCGTGCGCACCGCCAGCCGCGACGAGCCGTGGTGGTCGCGCGGCCACGCCACCCTCGTCGAAGGCACCGACGGTCGCGACTGGATGGTCTACCACGGCTACGAAAACGGCTATTACACGCTGGGCCGGCAGATGTTGCTGGATCCGATCGCGTGGACGGCCGACGGCTGGTTCAAGGCCACGGGCGGCGATCTGGGCCAGCCGCTGGCCAAGCCGGCCGGCGAGACGCTACCGCATGGCATGGCGTTGTCGGACAAGTTCAACGGCGACCGGCTGGGCCCGCAATGGGCGTTCTTCAAGCCCGGCCCGGATGAGTACCGGCGCCTGTCCTTCAAGGACGGCGACCTGACCTTGCAGGGCAAGGGCCACTCCCCGCGCGACAGCGCGCCGCTGACGGTCATCGCCGGCGACCGCGCCTACGAGTTCGAAGTGGAGATGGAGATCGCCCCCGGCGCCACCGGCGGCGCGCTGCTGTTCTACAGCGACCGCCTGTATGCCGGCGTGGGCAGCAACGGCGAGCAGTTCGTCCTGCACCGCTACGGCCTGGACCGCCCCGCGTCGCTCCCGCCCAGCCGCAAGGGCGGAAAACTGTGGTTGCGGGTCACCAACAACCGCAACATCCTGACCGTACATACCTCGCAGGATGGCCAGCACTGGCAGAAGTATCCCGTGCAAATGGACGTCTCGGGTTACCATCACAACGTGGCCGGTGGCTTCCTGGCCCTGAAACCGGCGATCTACGCGGCCGGCAACGGGGCTGTGACCTTCCACCATTTCCGTTACCGCGCGCTGGACTGAAACCCCCAGGTTGAACGGCCCGCGCAGAAGGATTCCAAAGGATTCCCTTGAGCAAGAAGGCCGATTCCAAAACCGTGACGATCAACGACATCGCACGGCTGTCGGGCGTCTCCAAGAAAACCGTGTCGCGCATCATCAACAACTCGCCGCTGGTGCGCAAAGACACCCGCGACAAGGTCGAGGCGTTGATGCGCGAAGTCGGTTACGCGCCCGACCCGCTGGCGCGCGGGCTGGCGTTCCGGCGCTCGTTCCTGATCGGCATGGTCTACGACAACCCCACCGCGCAATACGTGGTGGACATGCAGTACGGCGCGCTCGACGCGTTGCGCGGGTCCAGCTTCGAGCTGGTGGTGCACCCCTGCGATTCGCGCAGCGCCGACTACATCGACGGCGTGCGCCGGTTCGCGCAACAGCACAAGCTGCACGGCGTGATCCTGGTGCCGCGCGCCTCCGAGGACCAGGCCCTGGTCGAGATGCTGAGGGACATCGACTGCCGCTACGTGCGCATCGCTGCCGTGCCGATGGACGACAGCTCGCAGATGGTGATCACCCACGATCGCGACGGCGCGGCGGAAGCGGCCGACTACCTGCTCTCGCTGGGCCACCGCGACGTGGCCCTGATCACCGGCCCCGTGGCCTACCGCTCCACGCTGGAGCGTACCGCCGGCTTCCTCGACGCCTTGCGCAAGCGCGGCATCAGCGTGCCGGACGAGCGCGTGGTCGAGGCAGGCTACACCTTCGAATCCGGCCTGGCGGCGGCCGAAAAACTGCTGCTGGGCGAGCACCGCCCCACCGCGATCTTCACCGGCAACGACGAAATGGCCGCGGGCGTCTACAAGGTCGCCTTGCGCGCCGGCATCGACATTCCGCGCGAGCTGTCGGTGATCGGCTACGACGACAGCTCGCTGGCCTCGCGCCTGTCGCCCTCGCTGACCTCGGTGCGCCGCAACACCCGCGACACCGGGCGTACCGCCGCCGCCATGCTGCTCCAGCCCGAAGGCCAGGGGCCATTGGCCTCCGCCAGCGTCAGGCCGCACGTGGTCGTTCGCGACTCCTGCCAGCCGCCGCAGCGCTGAGGTTCTGCACTTCCTTCCCCCGCCTGCGGGGGAAGGTGCCCGAAGGGCGGAAGGGGGCCATCCCCCTCGAGCGCGACCTATAGAGCGCGCTTTTCGTTTAGCGTGGAAAAGCCAGCAGCAGCGCGGCTTTGCCGCGCGCCCCCATCCGCCTTCGGCACCTTCCCCCGCAGGCGGGGGAAGGAAGTGGCTGGGCTGGATGGTCTATGGGCACCGGCTTTCCCGACTGACAAAGATCCGGACGACCTGCTTTTCTCAGGAAATGACACCGGTTACCAAAATGGGCATAATGATCCGCAGCCACCGCATGACGGGAGCCCAAACCGTCGCGTGCGCATCCGGCCACTCGACCACAAAAACTGGCGAATACGGCCGTCTTCCCAACCCCCGTACACCGTTCGGAGAGAAGAACACCATGACGAATCCATTCAGTCTCGAAGGCAAGGTCGCCTTGGTAACCGGTGCCAATACCGGGCTGGGCCAGGGGATCGCGGTGGCGCTGGCTGCCGCCGGCGCCGATATTGCCGGCGCCGGCATCGTGCCGGCCGAGGAGACCGGCGAGAAGGTGCGGGCGCTGGGGCGCCGGTTCGTCAACATCGACGCCAACCTGGTCAGCATCGAGCCGGTCGACCGCATCGTGGCCGAGGCCATCGAAGGGCTGGGGCGGCTGGACATCCTGGTCAACAACGCCGGCCTGATCCGCCGCGCCGATGCGGTGGACTTCAGCGAGAAGGACTGGGACGACGTGATGAACGTCAACATCAAGTCCGCCTTCTTCATGAGCCAGGCCGCGGGCAAGCACTTCATCGCGCAGGGCGGCGGCAAGATCATCAACATCGCCTCGATGCTGTCGTTCCAGGGCGGCGTGCGGGTGCCTTCCTATACCGCCTCCAAGAGCGGCATTGCCGGCATCACCCGGTTGCTGGCCAACGAGTGGGCCGACAAGGGCGTCAACATCAACGCCATCGCGCCGGGCTACATGGCCACCGACAACACCGCCCAGTTGCGCGCCGACGCGGACCGCAGCAAAGCCATCCTGGACCGCATCCCGGCCGGGCGCTGGGGCAAGCCGGAGGACCTGGGCGGCGCCGCCGTGTTCCTGGCCTCGCGCGCCGCCGACTACGTCAATGGCGCGGTGATCCCCGTCGATGGCGGGTGGCTGGCGCGCTGAGAAGGACCCAACCGCAGTCATCCCAGCGAATGCTGGAAGCGCTTTACAACAGCCGAAGGCTGGTCATCCAGCGCCTTGAGGGCTTTTGAACAAGCCAAAGACACTGGATTCCAGCGTTCGCTGGAATGACGGGAAAAAACCAGGATCGAAGACCGTTCCGCTTACCTCTGCATCCCCTTTCGAACCCAAGGAGTCACCCATGAAAATCGCCTTGATGATGGAGTTCAGCCAGGCCCCCAAGAACCCGATCGTGCTCGAGCAGCTGCAGGCAGTGGCCGCGGCGCAGGGCCACGAGGTGTTCAACGTGGGCATGGATGGCGAAAACGACCATCGCCTCACCTACATCCACCTGGGCATCTGCGGCGCGTTGATGCTCAATTCCGGCGCGGCCGATTTCGTGGTCAGCGGTTGCGGCACCGGCCAGGGCGCGATGATGTCGCTCAACGCCTGGCCGGGCGTGTACTGCGGCTACTGCATCGAGCCCACCGACGCGTTCCTGTTTGCCCAGGTCAACAATGGCAACGCACTGTCGCTGCCCTATGCCAAGGGCTTCGGCTGGGGCGGCGAGATCAACGTGCGCTACATCTTCGAGAAGGCGTTCGACGGCGAGCGCGGCCAGGGTTACCCGGCCTCGGGCCGTCAGTCGCAGCAGACCAATGCCGGCATCCTGGCGGCGGTGAAGCGTGGCGCGGCGAAGGACCTGGTCGAGGGCCTGAAGTCGATCGACCCGGAACTGGTGAAGCACGCGGTCAGCGGCGAGCGTTTCCAGAAGGCGTTCTTCGGCAACGCGACGGACGAGAAACTGCGCGCCTACGTCGGCAGCGTGCTGGGCAGGTAAGCGCGGACGGATTTTCTGCCGCAAGGAGCACAGCGGCTCTCACGTCCGGTCGGGTGTGGGAGCCGTTTTCTTTTCATCGCACGCTGACGCATCAGCGGAGGTGATTTGCATGAAAGCGCTTTATGTCTGGATCGCGCTGGGCTTGGCATTTGCCGCGCCCGCGATCGCCTTGCCGGCTGCCGAAACTCCCACCATACCGCTGACCGCGTTCCGCCTGCCCGATGATTACGCCCGACTGATCGACGCTCCGCTGCAGGCCAGCCTCGATCCAGGCATCCGGATTGCGGGCCTGAGCAGCGGGGAATTTCGCGGCTTTCCCGCATGGCTGGTGCAAACGCCCCACGCCACGGCGGCCATCAGCGTATTCGGCGGTCAGCTGCTTTCGTACGTACCCAAGGGTGGCCAGGACGTGTTGTGGCTGTCGCCGCTGACCGAACGCCAGCCGAATCCGATCCGTGGCGGTACGCCCGTGTGCTGGCCGTACTTCGCCAAGATGGGCCAGGCTGGCGACATGCCGTCGCACGGGTTGGTGCGCACCACGGCATGGCGCGTGCGCGAGGCCCGACGTGAGCGCGACGGCACCGTGGTACTGCAGCTGTCCCCTCCGGCGCTCGACGGACTGCCGTTGCGCCTGACCATGACGCTGCGCATCGGCCGCACGCTGTCGCAGACGCTGGTGACCGAAAACGTCGGCGACGAGCCGGCGGCATTCACCGAAGCCCTGCACAACTATTTTCGTGTCGGCGACGTGCGCAAGGTGGCCGTATCCGGCCTGGACGGGCTGACCTATCTGGACAAGAAGGATGCCGGCCGCGCCCACCGGCAACACGGCGACTGGCGGTTGCTGCCGCCCGGATACAGCGACCGCATCTACACCCGCGCCACCGGACCCTACGTGCTGCACGACCCGGGCCTTCGCCGCAGCATTCGCATCACCACCCGCGGCAGCCGCTCGGCCGTGGTGTGGAATGCCGGCGAACAAGCCGCGCGCGGGATCGACGATATCGGCGCCGGCTGGAACCATTACCTCGCCGTGGAAACCGCCAACGTGGCGCCCGACGCGGTCCTGCTTCAGCCGGGTGAGCGGCATGAGCTTCAACAGGTGATTGAGGTCGATGCCCTGAAGTAACTCGTGGACGACTTTGCTTTCACGCCCGTCATCCCAGCGAAAGCTGGGATCCAGTGCCTTGAGGGCTTTTGAACAAGCCAAGGCGCTGGATTCCAGCTTTCGCTGGAATGACGGTTGGAGAGTTCGAGGTCAACCGGAGCACCTAGGCGGCGGCCACTCGGCAGCTGCCTTCGCAATTACTCCAGCGGCAATTGGTTATTGAGTCGGGTGACTTCAGCGGCATCGCCCTGCTGCGACACCTGCACGCTGGCGCCGTCACGCTTGAAGCCCTGCGGCAGATTCAGTTCGACCTCGACGGTCTTGGGCAGCAGATCCAGCGGCGCCGGCAGGGCCGGGATGGCTACGCGCGCGACCTCGCGCCCGCTGGCATCCATGACCACCGCCTGGCCAGGCAGCGTCGCCACATGGCCGAGGCTGTGCACGGTGAGCTTCAACGTTTGGCCGTCCAGACGCAGATCACCGCGACCGATGCCGAGATCGGCGCGTGTGGCTACCGGCGTCCCAGCCTTGATGCGTTCGAACTCGAATACCTGGGTTTGCCGAGGCGGGAAGCGCAGCGTGGTGCTGGCGCTGGTTTCCAGTGGTACGTCGTGCTGCGCGGGCTTGCCGTCGATCCTGCCGTCGCCGTCGCGGTCGATGCCGCTGCGGATGCGCCAGGTGCCCGGATCGAGGTTCCAGCCGGTCATGCGCGCCTCCAGCGGCTGGTCGGCCAGGTTGTAGGCGGTGACCGTGAAACGGTCGCGCGAAGGCGCGTTGACCAGCAGCGCCACCTGCTCGGCGGCGTCGGGCCGGTCGAAGCGCCAGCTCACGGTGTTGCCGGGGTAGCTCTGGTTGCGCTTCAGCGCGATGCCGCCCAGGCGTACGCGCTGCAGCAGTTCGCTGGGCGCCTCGACGCGATCGCTCCACCAGTGGCCCTCGGTCATCATGTATTCGTGCTGGGCCTTGTCCTGGATGCCGGCGCCGAACAGCTGCTCCAGATATTGCTTGTCACCGGTGAGCTGCCACGCCACCACGCTGGGGAAGCCGACCTTGCCGGCCTTGGCTTCATCGACGAGCTGCTTGCCCCAGTCGCCCTGGCGGCCCAGCACGTCGATGAAGTTTTCGCCCAGGTTGGCGATCGCGTTCGGACCGCCGCGCACGACGCGATAGTCCAGCGCCTTGAGGTAGCTGGCGTCGCCGCTCCAGCGCCACGCCGCCCAGAACAGGTGCATCAGGTCGCCGGCGCCGGAGCCCTGGTTGAGCTCGCCACCGCGGGTCTTGTCGGTGGACCACTGGATCTCGTTGGGCAGCGCCCAGCGGCCCTTGTCGTCGGTATAGGCGTGCGCCAGGTAGCCGTCGGCCAGGCCGGTGACCAGTGCGCGGCCGGTGGGGTCGGCGTTGTACACGCCCAGCAGGAAGGCCGGATGCAGGATCGGGAACGAGTACGGTTTCTGCCACTGCCAGTTCGGGTCGCGGTAGATCTTGTTGCCGCCGAACCAGTCGGTGGAAAAGTGCAGATGGCCGGCAGGATTGCGCAGGATGATGCGCTCATGCAGCGCCTTCACCGTCGCCATGAGGCGTTCGACGGTGAGCGGATCGCCCCAGTTGAGGTAGAGCATTTCCGAGTCGGCGTTGATGCCCTCCTCGTAGGAGTGCAGCTCGTCGGTCTCGATGGTGCTGAGGCCGTTGGAGAACATGCCGTTCTTGTAGACGGCGTCGGACAGCGCGGTCAGCGAGGCGTTGATGCGGTCAGGCTGCACGCCCATCAACGCCAGCCCTGGCCATTGCTGGGTGAGGTCGGTGTCGTCGGAGATGCCGCCGCCGAAGTCGCCGTAGGCGATCTGGCGATTGTCGATCCACCAGTCGACGAAGCGGCGCACGTACTTCAGATCCTCCACCTGGCGGAACGCCCACAGCGGCACGCCGGCCGGCGGCTCGGGCTGCACGAACGGCGGCAGACCCTGGCTGTTGTAGCTGATGTCGTTCCAGTACATGCGGCCCTGCTGGTGCTCCGGGTCTACCCGCAGCAGGTCGCTGATGTCGGCGTAGAGGCGGTCGTACAGGCGCTGGCGGCGCGAGGTGGTGTGCTCCTCGACCATGAAACCCCAGTTGTCGCGCACCTGGTTGAAGCGGTCGGTCACGTGCTCCTTGATCGCCTGCTGGCGCTCCTTGAACACCAGGCGGATCTCGGCGCCGTTCAACGACGCGGCGTTGAAGCCGGGCGCGGCCGAGGCGATGGAAAGCCACAGGCTGTCGGCGGTGAGGATGCGGTCGCGCAGGTCCAGCCACAGCGTGCGCTTCTGCCCCGGCTTCACCGATACCGACACGTCGATCATGTCGCGGCCCGGCCAGATCGGGTCCTTGATGCGGATGTCGAGCGGGATCACCTTGCCGTCGGGGCCGGTGTGCGTGGATGGCAGGTCGAGCGCGGGCAGGTCGATGGCGATGCCGTCCAGCCCGTCGTGCATGTTTTCCCAGCTGTAAGCCCAGCTGCGGATCAGCGGCTGCGCGGCCGGCGCGCTGCCGATGCCCGAGGGAATCAGTACCTGCACGATCGGCAGCGGATGCGCCGGCAGGCTGTCGGTGCCGCGCGGACGCGAGCCCGCGCCCTTGGGCAGCGCGATCACCGTGCTGCGCTCGTCCGGCGCGAATCGGCCGTCGATGTATTCGCGCAGGCTTTCGAGATTGGTGTAGTCGGGCAACGCGTTGCTGTCGACGATGTAGCGCTGCTTGACCGTGCCCGCCGGCTCGGCCGCGTCGCTGACGTCGTAGCCCCAGATTTCCTGGATCGGGGTTTCCTGCGCCACGTTGGTGAAGCGCAGCGTGCCGCCGGTTTGCGTGGGGAACGTGTTGACGCTGCGCACCACGCCTTCGGGGCGAGTGAACAAGCTGCCGGCGCTGCCGGACAAGGTGCCGTAGGCGGCGCCGCGGATCTCGATGCGGTTGATCGCTTCGCCCGCGGGGATGGTCAGGTCCAGCGTCTTGCCGCCGTCGACGTAGGTGTTCCAGTCCGGCAGGGTGAAGTAGTCGTGGCGGCCGGGCAGGCGCGAGCGGTTGTAGACGCCGGGCCAGGTGGTTTCGGCGATGCCGTCGGTGCCCTTCCACATCCACTGCTTGTGGTCGCGCACGTCGGCGAATTCCACCTTGCGGATGCTCGTCACGGGCGCGGTCAACGCCGGCGGCGGCGCACCGTCCCAGCCGTAGCGATGCCACCAGGCGTGTTGCGACGTATGGGTTTCCGCGCCGGTTTTCGGCTCGCCATGACGCGCCAGCACAGCGACGTCCTTGGCGTCGAGCATGTGGTCGTACACGCGGATGTCGTCGACATCGCTGCCGCGCAGGAAGTTGTAGCGGCTCTGCACCTGGTAGGGCGCCATCACCCGGCCGGCCAGGCCGAGCTGGTCCAGTGCCGCGTCGTAGTCGCCCGTGGTTTCGGCGCGCGCCACCTGCTTGCCGTCGACGAACAGGGTTACGCCCTTGTCCTCATCCCAGCCAAAGGCCAGGTGCAGCCACTGTTTCGGGTCCGGGTTCTTGTCGAGCTTGAACGAGACCCGGGTGCGGGCCAGGTTGGCGTCGGTGACGAAGGCGTCGAAGCCGTGGCCGTTCCAGTCGATGCGCAGCCAGACCATGTCCCAACTGCTGTGGTCGGCATAGCCGACGCGGAAGATCACGAACGGCGCCTCGCCCACCGGGTAGCGCGAGCGCCAGAAGAAGGAAAGCGTGCCGCGCTCGGCGCGGATGTTGCCCGGCGCATTCCACGACAGCACGCCGTCGTCCTGCCACTGGATGGCCTGGCCGATGGCGCCGTCGGCGACCAGGCTGACCTTGTCCTTGAAGTTGGGAACGGCGTCGCCTTCGGCATGGTCGGCGGTGAAGCCGTGATCGGCCGAGACGTGGAACAGCAGCTGCGGCGAAGTGGGCTGCGCCGAGGCCGACAGGGCGGCGAATGCGCCCGCCAGCATCAGCAGGTAACGCGAGCAGCGGTTGAATCGTGGTGTCATCGTGCATCCCCGGCAACATGCGCGGAATGCCGTCTCGCACACGGTGAAAAGTGGGCGACACCTGCGACGGGCACAAGTGTCGCCCCTTGGGACAGCACCCGGCCTCGCGGCCGGGATTTCGAACAGCGTCAGAGCTTGTAGCGGAAGCCCACAAGATACACGCGGCCGGTCTTGCTGTAGTCCAGCGGCAGTTGCGAGCCGGCGCCGACCCAGGTCTGGGACGGCTCGTTGGTGAGGTTGGTCCCTTCCAGGCTCAGTTCCATCTGGTCGTTGAGCTTGTAGCGCAGCGAGGCGTCCACGAAGGTGCTGCCGCTCTGGCCATGGACGTCGTCGGTGAAGCCCTGCTCGGTACCCGGCACCTGGATCAGGTAGTCGTCGCGGTTGGTGGCCGAGACGCGGCCGGAGAAGCGGTCGCCCTGGTAGAACAACGTGGCGCTCCAGGAGTGTCGCGACAGGCCGGTCAGATCCGTCTTCAGCGAGTTGTCACCCTTGCTGGTCATGTACTGGATCTTCGAGTCGACGAAGGTGTAGTTCAGCTGCGCACCGAAGTTGCTGAACTTGCCGGGCAGGAAGGTGAACGTCTGCACGTAGTTCGCTTCGGCGCCCTTGAGTGCGCCTCCGGGCGTGTTGATCGGCACCTGGAACGAGAAGTCGTCGGTGGGGCTGGCGCCCAGGTCGATCGCCACACTGTCGGGCAGGCCGCTGGTGTTGAACGCGCGCCGCTCGTTGGTGTTCTGCGCGAAGCTGTCGATGTCCTTGTAGAACAGGCCGACGCTGAGCAGCGATGCTTCGTTGAAGTACCACTCGGCGGCAAAGTCGTAGGTCTTGGCGCGGATCGGGTCGAGGTTGGGGTTGCCGCCCTTGACCGTGCGCGCACCGCCGCTGACGCTGACGGTGACGCCCGGCGTGAGGCTGCCCAGGCCCGGTCGCGCCATCACCTTGGCGGCGCCGAAGCGCAGCAGGAAGTCCGGCGTCAGCTCGGCCACCAGGTTCAGCGAGGGCAGCGTGTCGGTGTAGTCGCGCTTGGCTTCGACCGGGGTGTTTTCGCCATTGAGGACGGCGACGCCGTGCGAGCTCTGGCTGGTCTTGACGTAACGCACGCCCAGGTTGCCCGACACCGGGATCGCGCCCACGTTGAAGGTGAATTCGCCCATCAGCCAGCCGCCGCGGTCCTTCTCGGTGACGCTGCGGTCGCTGGCCGCGTACGGGCTCAGCGCGAACGTGCCCTGGCCGCTGAAGATGTTGAAATGATCGGCGATGCCGCCAAAGTCCGGCACCACCCAGGTGCCCGGCGAGCCGGAGATACCCTTCAGGTTGACCTGGTCGATCAGGTCGGTGGGCACCACCGTGGTGCCGTCGGCGAAGGTGGGCACGATCGCCTCGTTGGCGGTGCGGCGCGCCTCCGTCGATTCGAAACTGTAGTTCTTGGCCAGCACGCCGCCGCGCAGCGTGAAGGCGTTCGACAGGCGCCAGTTGAAGTTGAGCTCGCCGCTATGGAAGTCGTTGTCGACGGTGGACTGGCGCATGCGGATGGTGGAGAGGTTCCAGCCGGTCGGATCGGTGGGGCTGATGCCGTAGTCGATCACCGGCGCCCACTTGTTGCCGCGGTAGTCGTAGCTGTAGTTGTCGACATTGCGCTTGTCCATCATCACCGTGGTCTGCACCGGGTTGTCGTGATTGGACGCGGAGGTGCCGACCTTGCCGTCGATCGAGAAGTCGTCGGAGAAGCTGTGCTTGCCGGTCAGGGAGAGCTGCTTGAACACCGTGGACCATTCGTCGTGGCGGTTTTCCGCGCGCACGTCCACGTTGTCGAAGTTGCCGTACAGCAGGCCGCCGGTGGCGGCGTCGACGTAGCCGTCGTTGACGATGGTCTCGGGCTTGCCGGTGAACGAGGTGCCGTCCGGCAGCTTGGTCACGTTGCGGCTGAACGAGATGGCTTCGATGTAGTGCTCGTCGCGCTCGGCGTCGATCTTGGAATACATCGCATCCAGGGTGAACAAGGTGTCGTCGCTGGGCTTCCACTGCAGCGAGCCGGTGACGCCCAGGCGCTTCTGGTCGTGCAGCATCTGCGTGTAGCGCGGGAAGCGCGGCGTGTAGACGTCGCTGCGCAGCGCGTCGGTGAAGGGCGAGCTCTCGTCGAACCCGCCATTGCTGGGGCCATTGGCCCAGCGACCGCTGCCGGTACCTTCTTCCAGCGTGTGCTTCTCGGAGTAAGCCACCGAGAGCAAGGCGCCAAAGCTGCCGTCGGCCCAGGTGTTGGCGATCAGGCCGGACACGCGGGGGTCGGTCTTGTTGGACATGCTGCCGTAGCTGGCCTCGGTATTGGCCGCCAGCGTGAAGCCGTCATAGTCGAACGGGTGCGCCGTGTTCAGATCGACCGTGGCGCCCAGCGAGCCCTCTTCCACATCGGCCGACGCGGTCTTGTGCACGATCATGCTGGAGAACAGGTCGGCGGCGAAGACGTTGAAATCGAAGCCGCGGCTGCGGTTGGTGCCGCCGCTCTGATCGCTGCTGCCGACGGTGGTCAGCGCCTCCATCCCGTTGATACGCACGCGGGTGAAATCCGGACCCAGGCCGCGCACCGTGATGTTGCGGCCCTCGCCGGCATCGCGGGTGATGACCACGCCAGGGATGCGCTGCAGCGACTCGGCCAGGTTCAGGTCCGGAAACTTGCCCACGTCCTCGGCCATGATCGCGTCGACCATGCCCAGCTCGCCGCGCTTGACGTCCAGCGCCTTGACGACGCTGGCGCGGTAGCCGGTAACGGTCACCGAGGTGAGCGAGGTCACGTCCTTGTCGGCGGCGGCGCTCGGCGCCGCGCTGTCCTGGCTGGACAAGGTGGTGTCCTGGGCCATGACCGCGCCCGCCTGCAAGGCCAGACCGATCGCCAACGCAAGCGCGGTAACCGGTGTCTTTTTCTGGCTGTCGAATAGATTCATGTGTTCCCCTCCCGAAGGTTGCCCCGTTATCTGGCCACGCGACCTGGCCGCGCGACATGTGAACCGCAAAATGACACCGCTAGTCATCCGGGAACGTAACAGCTCCCCCCGGGCATCGCATCTTGCATTGCAGCAGAGCGTGAAAATGCGCGATAAGCACATTCAACACAGCAGGTTACGCGCATCCGTGATGGTAGCGGTAACACCGCGGCGCGCAGATGACACCGGTGAACATCCGTCTGTGCCACCATGCTCCCATCATCCGTCAAAGGGGAGACCTCCATGAGTTCCAGTGTGCTGTGTTTCGGCGAACTGTTGCTGCGCCTGGGCGCGCCGGGCAGGCAACTGCTGCTGCAGACCCCGTCGCTCGACGTGCATGTCGGTGGCGCGGAAGCCAATGTCGGCGCGGCGCTGGCGCACTTCGGCCACGAGGTGGCGATGGCCAGCGTGGTGGCCGACAATCCGTTGGGCCATGCGGCCCTGGGCGAGTTGCGCCGCCACGGCGTGGACACCGGCCACGTGCGGTGCAGCGCGGGTCGCATGGGGCTGTACTTCATGACCGCCGGCGCCGGCCTGCGTCCGGGCGAGGTGGTGTACGACCGCGCCGACTCGGCGTTTGCCACGGCGCCCGCCGACAGCTACGACTGGCCGACGTTGTTGCAGGGCGTGCGGTGGCTGCACCTGTCCGGCATCAGTCCGGCGCTGGGCCCGCAGGCGGCGCAGGCGACCCTGGCCGCGGCGCGGGCCGCCTGCGGCATGGGCGTCAAGGTGTCGTTCGATGGCAATTTCCGCCCACGCCTGTGGCAGCGC
This sequence comes from Rhodanobacter caeni, assembly GCF_039523575.1. Taxonomy (NCBI): domain Bacteria; kingdom Pseudomonadati; phylum Pseudomonadota; class Gammaproteobacteria; order Lysobacterales; family Rhodanobacteraceae; genus Rhodanobacter; species Rhodanobacter caeni. The sequence continues at coordinate 76,646 of NZ_BAAAFO010000002.1, forward strand.
TGGGGTGGCGACGCGGCGGCGATCCTGCGCGACCTGTTCGCCTGCGCGCATATCGTGTTTGCCGACCATCGCGACATCGGCGTGGTGCTCGGTGGCGAATTCGCCCAGGGCGATGCGCAGGCGCGCGTGGATGCGGCGGCGGCGATGGCGTTCGCGGCGTTTCCCCGCCTGCAATATATGGCCTGCACCCAGCGCACGGCGCACAACGCTGGCCGCTATTCGCTGGGCGCGATGCTGCTGGGCCGCGACGGCACCCGCGCGCTGGCACCCGTGCGCGAGCTGGACGGCATCGTCGACCGCATCGGCAGCGGCGACGCCTTCGCCGCCGGCGTGCTGCACGGCCTGATGGAAGGTTTCGACAGCGAGACCACGATCCGTTTCGGCCTGGCCGCCGGCTGCCTGAAACATGCGATTCCCGGCGACTTCTGCCCCGTCGGCGTGGCCGAGGTGATGATGCTGATGGATGAGGGAACGCTGGACGTGCGGCGCTGACACAAATTTCGGCCGCAACCGCTCACGCAGTTTCCGCCGCCGCGCTTGTCAGCGACCGCTCGTAGCGCCAGCCATCGGCACCGTCGTCGTAGTAGGCCGCCAGATGGCCGATACGGCGGTACCCCAGGTGCTCGTAGAGGTGGATCGCGGCGAGGTTGTCGGCACGCACCTCCAACCGCAGGACGCGGCAACCCCGGGCGCGGGCGGCCGCCTCGACCGCCGCCATCAATGCGGAGGCGACGCCCTTGCCGCGCGCCTCGGCGGCGGTGGCGAGGGAATACAGGCGCGCCACCGCGCTGCCCTTGCGGAAGAAGACCACGGCGGCTCCCGCCAGCGACGGGCGGGAACCGTCGACCACCAGCACCAGCGCCGAGGCGCTGGCCAGGTGCCGCCGGTATTGCCTACGGCTGAGCCGATCGCTGTCGAAGACGCCTTGTTCCAGCGCCACCAGGGCATCGAGATCGGCGGCTTCGGCACGGCGGACAGGGCGGTGGGAAGGTATGGAGGTTGGCACGTTACGGCGCGACGGTTGGGGAGGCCTGCAGTGTAGGGTAGAAGCAAAAGCGCCCTCTTCCGCCTTCGGCACCTTCTCCCGCAAGCGGGAGAAGGAAGCGGCCGGATCCCTCGAAACAACCAGCGGCGACAGGGCGTACGGCAACACTCCCGAACCCATTTACCCACCCTTCAGCGCCCGCCCTTGTACGCCATCGACGCTGTGCCAAACTGCGCGCTTTGCGCCAGCCGGCCGCCTGTCACCGGGCTCGCCGCCGAAGTCGAACATCGCCCGAGTGGTGCCATGGCCCGTTTGGTCATCGTTGTGGAAAAGGCCTCCGACTGGGGCTCGTACTACCCGTCCGTCGATGTCATGAGCGCGATGGATTACCTGCGCCAGCCGGTGGCCGCCGACGACGAGCGCACCCACGTCATCAACCTCTGCCGCAGCTACAAATACCTGGGCACCGGCTACTACGTGTCGCTGCTGGCCGAGGCGCGCGGGCACAAGGTGATGCCGTCGGTGCGCACGGTGAACGACCTGCGCCGACGCTCGCTGTACGGCCTGGACATGGTCGACCTCAACCAGAAGCTGACCCACTTCCTGCCCGCCGGCGGGCGCGACACCACCGACTTCGGCATCCTGGTCTACTTCGGCGAAACCGCTTATCCCACCTTGCAGGACCTGGCACGGCAGGTGTTCGAGATGTTCCCCTGCCCGCTGCTGCGGATCGAGTTCGAGCGCGATCGCGTGTGGCAGGTCAGCTCGATCAAGCCGGTGGGCCTGCACACGCTGGACGACGCGCAGGAGGATGCCTTCGCGCAGGAGCTGGACCGCTTCTCGCGAAAGCTTTGGCGCAAGCCGCGCGCGCGCAAGCTGTACCGCTACGACATCGCCATGCTGGTCGACCCGAAAGAGGCGATGCCGCCGTCGAACAAGCGCGCGCTGAAATCGTTCGTCGCCGCCGGGCGCGAGCTCGGCATCGAGGTCGACCCGATCGACAAGAACGACTACCAGCGCCTGGCCGAGTACGACGGCCTGTTCATCCGCGAAACCACCGCCTCGGACAACCACACCTACCGCTTCGCCCACCGCGCGGAAAGGGAAGGCATGGTGGTGATCGACGACCCCACCTCGATCCTCCGCTGCACCAACAAGATCTTCCTCAAGGACCTGATGGTGTCGCGCAAGCTGGCGGTGCCGCGCACCGAGATCCTCTACCGCGACGACGCCAAGGGCACCCACGAGGTGGTGGAGCGGCTGGGCTTTCCGCTGGTGCTGAAGATTCCCGATGGTTCGTTTTCGCGCGGCGTTGTGAAGGTGGAGAACGAGCAGGCGCTGGCCGAGGCGGCGGGGCGGCTGTTCCAGCACAGCGCGCTGGTGCTGGCGCAGGAATACGTCTACACCGAGTTCGACTGGCGCATCGGCGTGCTCAACCGCGAGCCGCTGTACGCCTGCAAATACTTCATGTCACGCGGCCACTGGCAGATCTACAACCACGGCGCCAAGGGCACGGCCAGAAGCGGCGGCTTCGAGACGATCGCGGTCGCCGACGCGCCGTCCGAGGTGGTCAAGCTGGCCCTGAAGGCCACCCACGCGATCGGCAACGGGCTTTACGGCGTCGACCTGAAACAGGTCGGCAGCAAGCCGGTGGTGATCGAGGTGAACGACAACCCGTCGATCGACGCCGGCGTGGAGGACGCGCACCTGGGCGATGAGCTGTACCTGCGGATCATGCGCGAATTCCTGCGCCGGATGGAGCACAAGCGCCAGGGCGGCAGCCGTTGATCAATGCCATGCCACGCCATGGTTGACACGGCGGCGACGGCGCACCACCCGTTGCAGCAACACCGGCTCCAGCCCCAGCAGCGCAACGACGGGCGCGCCGACCAGCCAGAACAACGGCGTCCAGCCCAGCAACGCGGTATGCGCCGGCACCAGCGTGGTCAGCAACAGCAACGCGCCGGCGAACAGCCAGAGCACGGCGACGGCGCACAGCCGCGGATGATGCGGGAAAGTTGAAGCATGGCGCATGGCGGACTCCGTTCGAGGATGGATGCCCGCAGCTTGCAGCCCGCCCATCTCAGGGACTGCGACGCCGCACAACGCGTTTCGCCCGTCATTCCAGCGCAAGCTGGAATCCAATGCCTTCATGCCGCTACCGAAGCCAAAGACCGAGGCGCCAGACGACGGCTTGGGCTTTTGCGATTCCCGATTCCCGATTCCCGATTCCCGATTCCCGGCCCAGTAGAATGCCCCCAGTCATCCTCAGGGAATCCGCATGCCAGCCGCCCAGTTCGCCGTGTTCGGCCACCCCATCAGCCACAGCCTGTCGCCGCAGATCCACCACGCCTTTGGCCAGCAGTTCGGCATCGAGCTGGAGTACCGCGCCATCGACGCCGCGCCCGAGACGTTTGCCGAAGCCGTGCGGCGGTTTTTCCTCGATGGCGGTCGCGGCGCCAACGTCACCCTGCCGCACAAGGCCGCCGCGTTTGCGCTGGCGAACGAGCGCAGCGCATCGGCGATCCGCGTGGGCAGCGCCAACGTGCTGACCCTGCAGCGCGACGGCACGCTGGCCGCGCACAACACCGATGGCGACGGCATGGTGCGCGACATCACCGAGCGCCACGGCACCGACCTGCGCGGTCACACCGCCCTGCTGCTGGGCGCCGGCGGCGCCGCCCGCGGCGTGGCCTGGCATCTGCTGGACGCGGGCGTGGCCACGCTGACCATTGTCAACCGCTCGCCGGAAGCGGCCGACGCGCTGGCCGACGCCATCGGCGATCCCGCGCGGGCGCACACCCGCTATTGGCACGACCTGGCCGACATCGGCAGCTTCGACCTGATCGTCAACGCCACCTCCGCCGGCGTGCTGGGCAGCGCGCTGCAACTGCCGTTTTCGCTGGTCGGCGCGCGGGCGCTGTGCTACGACCTGTCCTACGGTGCGGCGGCCGGCAGCTTTCTGGCCTGGGCGAAAACCGCCGGCGCCCGCTACGCCTTCGACGGCCTGGGCATGCTGGTGGAAACGGCCGCCGACGCGTTCGAGCTGTGGCACGGCAAGCGGCCGGATACCGACCCGGTCTACCACGCGCTGCGCCAGCAGTTCGGCTGATGGACGCGCTGGCCTGCCGCAGCGGCTGCGGCGCCTGCTGCATCGCCCCGTCGATCAGCTCGCCGATCCCCGGCATGCCGCAGGGCAAACCCGCCGGCGTGCGCTGCGTGCAATTGACCGCCGACAACCGCTGCGCGATTTTCGGCCGCGCCGAGCGTCCCGCGGTGTGCGCCCGCCTGCGCGCGGAACCTGAAATGTGCGGCCATGATCGCCGCCACGCGCTGGCCTGGCTGACGCAACTGGAAGCGGTGACCGCAGGCCCGTACGCAGGCCCGTAGGACGGGGCGGCAGACAGACTGGGGGAGCGGCTTCAGCCGCGATGCTTTTGGTTGGGAGGCTGAGGCGAAGGGCAGCGCGGCTGAAGCCGCTCCCACAGAGAGCCCGTCAGCCGGCGGCGAGGTATTCGTCCTTCAGCCGTACGTAGTGATCAGCCGAATAGTGCAGTTGTTCGATCTGCTGATCGCTGAGCAGCCGCACGAACTTGGCCGGGTTGCCCAGCCACAACTCGCGCTCGCCCACCACCTTGCCCGGCGGCACCAGCGCGCCGGCGCCCACGAAGCCGTATCTCTTCACCACGGCGCCATCCATCACGCTGGCGTGCATGCCGATCAGGCAGTAGTCGCCGATGGTGCAGGCGTGCACCACCGCGGCGTGGCCGATGGTGACGCCTTCGCCGATCAGGCACGGAAAACCCGGGCCGTACGGGCCGGCGTGGGCAACGTGCACGATGCTGCCGTCCTGGATGCTGGTGCGCGCGCCCACGCGGATGTGGTTGACGTCGCCGCGCAGCACCGCGCCGGGCCAGATCGACACGTCGTCGCCCAGCACCACGTCGCCGATCACGCTGGCGGCGGGGTCGACATAGACACGTTGGCCGAGGGTGGGCGCGATGCCCTTGAAGCGGCGCAGGGAGTTCATCGGGCCATTCTAGCGGCCCCGCCGTCACGTCGCCGCGCTTGATTTCGCCCCCCGCGGTCGCCACGCTGGGTGCCTGAAAAGGAGCGTTCATGAGCCACGACAACCCCCTGCTTGCCGACGACACCTTGCCGGCGTTCTCGCAGATTCGACCCGAACATGTGGAGCCGGCGATCGACGCGATCCTGGCCGATTACCGCGCCGGCATCGACGCCCTGGTGGCAGCCGACGCGCCGCGCGATTTCGACACCGTGATGCTGACCCAGGAGCGGCTGGAACAGCGTCTGTCCCGCGCCTGGGCGCCGGTCTCCCACCTGCATTCGGTGGCCGACAGTGAAGCCTTGCGCGAGGTGTACGGGCCCGCCGAGGAAAAGCTCACCGAACACGCGATGGAGCTGGGCCAGAACCGCCAGCTGTTTGCCGCGGTGCAGGCGCTGGCTGACGCGCCGGATTTTGCGGCGCTGCCGCGGCCGCAACGCGCCCTGGTGGAACACGCGCTGCGCGACTTCCGGCTTTCCGGCGTGGCGCTGGATGAGCCGGCGCGCTCGCGCTTTCGCGAGATCGGCGTGGAGCTGAGCAAGCTGTCCACTGAATTCTCCAACGCGGTACTCGATGCCACCGAGGCATGGCACGAGCAGATCACCGACGAGCGCGACCTGGCCGGCATCCCCGAATCCGGCCGCGCGGTGTTGCGCCAGTACGCCCAGGACCAGGATCTGGACGGCTATCTGGTGACGCTGAAACAACCCAGCGTGCAGGCCGTGCTGAGCTACGCCGACAACCGCGCGCTGCGCGAACGGGTGTACTGGGCCTACCAGACCCGCGCCTCCGACCAGGGCCCCAACGCGGGCAAGTTCGACAATAGCGCGCGCATCGAGAAGATCATGGCGCTGCGCCACGAAGCGGCGCAGTTGCTGGGCTACGCCAACGCGGCGGAGGAATCGCTGGCGACCAAGATGGCCGGCTCGCCCACCGAGGTGATGGAATTCCTGCACGACTTGGCCAGCCGCGCCAAGCCGGTGGCCCAGCAGGAGCTGGCCACGCTGCGCGCGTTCGCCCGCGACGAGCTGCATCTGGACAACCTCGAACCGTGGGACGTGGGCTACGCCTCCGAGAAACTGCGCCAGCGCCGCTACGCGCTGGACGAGGAACAGCTGAAGCCGTACTTCCCGCTGCCGGCCGTCATCGAGGGCCTGTTCGCGCTCACCGGCAAGCTCTATGGCATCACGCTGGCGCGCCGCGATGGCGTCGACGTGTGGCATTCCGATGTGCGCTATTACGACGTGCGCGATGCGGACGGACGCATTTTCGCCGGCGCCTACGTCGACCTGTACGCGCGCAACGGCAAGCGCGGCGGCGCCTGGATGGACGTGTGCCGCGCCCGTTTCGACGACGGCGAGCACGGCCAGTTGCCGGTGGCCTTCCTCACCTGCAACTTCGCCCCGCCCACCGGCGACAAGCCGGCGCTGCTCACCCACGACGACGTGCTGACCCTGTTCCACGAATTCGGCCACGGTCTTCACCACCTGCTGACCGAGATCACGCTGCCTTCCATCGGCGGCATCGACGGCGTGGAGTGGGACGCGGTCGAGCTGCCCAGCCAGTTCATGGAGAACTTCGGCTGGAACCGTCAGGCGCTGGATCTGTTCGCGAAGCATTACCAGACCGGCGAAAAACTGCCGGACGAACTGTTCGACCGCATGCTGGCGGCTCGCCATTTCCACGCCGGCCTGTTCCTGGTGCGACAGTTGGAATTCGCGCTGTTCGATTTCCTGCTGCACCTGGAATACGACCCGGCCGCGGGCGCCCGGCCGCTGGCCGTGCTGGAGCAGGTGCGCAAGGAGGTGGCCGTGCTGCATCCGCCGGCGTGGCAGCGGTTCCCGCACGGCTTCAGCCACATCTTTGCCGGCGGCTACGCGGCCGGTTACTACAGCTACCTGTGGGCGGAGCTGTTGAGCGCCGACGCCTTCGGCGAATTCGAGGAACGCGCGGGCAAGGGCGGCGAGGTCATCGACCGGGCTACCGGCGAGCGTTTTCGCAAGGAGTTCCTGGCGGTCGGCGCCAGCCGCCCGGCGCTGGAAAGCTTCATCGCGTTCCGCGGCCGCAAGCCCGAACCCGAGGCCTTGCTGCGCAGTCACGGGCTGGCCTGAGCCCTAGCCCCGTCGCCCGGGCCGCAGCTGCCCGGGCGAAGGGGCGCTCAGTAACCCACCGTGAAGCGTTGGCGCGAGTGCGAGGGTTTTTCCAGTTCGTCCACCAGGGCGACCGCGTAGTCCTCGAAGGAAATGGTGCTGCCGCTTTCGTTCGACAGCAGCAGATCGGTGCCGAGGCGAAACCTGCCTGTCCGCTCACCGGGGACGAACATCGCCGAGGGTGACAGGAACGTCCAGTCCAGCTGCTTTTCCGCGCGCAGCCGGTCGAGGAAAACGCATCCTGCCGCCGCTTCCTGACGGTAGGCCTGCGGAAAGTTGGGCGCGTCGATCAGTTTCAATCCCAGCGGGAAGTCGCCCAGGGCCACCTCCAGGCTGCCCGCCCCGCCCACGACCAGATAGCGCGGCACGCCCGCGGCCCGCACGGCGGCGATCAGACCGGCGGCATCGGTCGTGGCAAACGGCACGGCGCTGACGATCGCGTCGTGGTTGGCCAGTAGTGCCGCCAGCGCTTTCCCATCGGCAACATCACCAGCCCTGGCCTCCACGCCGGACAGCGCGGGCACCCGCGCGGGGTCACGCACGATGGCCGTGACGGTGTGCCCGCGCTGGACGAGCTCGGCGAGGATGCGCGACCCGACATTCCCGGTGGCGCCGATGAGTGCGACATGCATGATGATGATTCCCTTGATGGTTTCCTGAAGTAATTAGGCGCCATACCCTATACTGGTGTAAACAAGGAACCTGCACCTTACCTGGTTACCCCAAGGAAACCGCCATGAACGTCGGCAACCCGTATTCGTCCAACTGTCCCACGCGCAAGGTGCTGGACCGCGTTGCGGACAAATGGGCGGTACTGGTGCTCGGGCTTCTGGTCGAAGGCCCGATCCGCTTCAACCGGTTGCGCCGGGCAGTCGAAGGCATCTCGCAGAAGATGCTCTCGCAGACCCTCAAGAGCCTCGAACGCGATGGCCTGGTGAGCCGCAAGGCCTTCGCCACCGTGCCGGTCACGGTCGAGTACGCCATCACGCCGCTGGGCCGGACGCTCGCCACCGCCCTGGACGCCCTGCGCGTCTGGGCCGAAACCCACATGGAGGAAGTGGTCGCCAATCAGCAGAAATACGATGCCGACGCCGGCGACGGGCAGCGCGCGGCCGGGTGACAGGCACAAAAAAAGCCCGCCGAAGCGGGCTTTTCAAAGATCGCTCAAGTCCGGCTGGACTCAGGCAACCTGGACTTCCTCAGCCTGCAGGCCCTTCTGGCCCTTGGTGACGATGAACGTGACGCGCTGGCCTTCCTGCAGGGACTTGAAGCCCGTGCCCTGGATCGCGCGGAAATGCACGAACAGGTCGTCACCGCTTTCCGGGGTGATGAAGCCAAAACCCTTGGCGTCGTTGAACCACTTGACTGTACCGCTCTGACGATCCGACATGAAACATTACCTTTGAAACATTGATGGTTTGCGGTCTGGCGCGAATGCGCTGGCCGCAATAGAAGCAGGCACTCCGGGATAGTCCCAAACGCTGCCTCGGCAGCATACACTGGAATGCTGGCCATGGGGTGAATATCGTTTCCCAAGGTTTTGCGCCTGCTGCGGCCATTGAAACGTATCGCCCGATCATTCCGCCTAAGAAAGGTCTGAACAAGTCGTCATCCCAGCGAAAGCTGGGACCCAGAGCCTCGGCAACCGCTTGAAGGCACTGGATTCCAGCTTTCGCTGGAATGACGAGCAAGGACTTGATCAGAGCATCCCTAATCGCCGACCGCGCTTTCTGCCGGGTTTCACCCGCCCCGCACGCCAGCGCCGCGCCGTCGGGCGCGTCCGCGCATCCCCTACAATGGCGGGATGAAAATTGCCTCGTGGAACGTCAATTCGCTGAAAGTGCGGCTGCCGCATCTGACCCAGTGGTTGGCCGACGCCAAACCCGACGTGATGGCGTTGCAGGAAACCAAACTGGAAGACGCGAAGTTTCCGGTCGACGAATTGGCCGCCGCCGGTTATCAGGCGGTTTTTTCCGGCCAGAAAACCTATAACGGCGTGGCCATCCTGGCCCGTGACGAACCGCGCGACGTCGTCACCGACATCCCCGGCCTGGACGATCCGCAGCGGCGCATCCTGGCCGCCAGCGTCGGCGGGCTGCGCGTGGTGAACCTCTACGTCGTCAACGGCAAGGCCGTGGACGATCCGAAATACGCCTACAAGCTGGACTGGCTGGCCCGCGTGCGCGATTTCCTGGCCGACGAACTGGTCCGCCATCCCCGACTGGTGGTGCTGGGCGATTTCAATATCTGTCCGGACGACCGCGACGTCTACGATGCGGCCGCGTGGGGCGAGGCCATCTTGTGCTCGCCGGCGGAGCGGGCGGGACTCAAGGCGATCACCGACCTGGGCCTGCACGACAGCTTTCGCCTGTTCGAATCCGAGGCGGGGCATTACAGCTGGTGGGATTACCGCCAGGCCGCGTTCCGCCGCAACATGGGCTTGCGCATCGACCTGATCCTGATTGGCGAAGCGCTGCGATCCGCCGCCCGTGCCGCCGCGATCGACCGCGAACCGCGGCGCTGGGAGCGGCCCTCCGACCACACGCCGGTACTGCTCGAACTCGATCTGGAGACCGGCCAGTGAAACCGACCGGTGCGTGGCCGTCATCCGTCGATCATCCCGCACCGACGTACACTCTCCCTGCCGCCCAGCCGCTCGCGGCGGTGGCGCTGCGACCATGAAACAGGTTTCGAGATGACTGGAAAAAGCGAATGGCCCAGCTCGCTGGACGACAGCGAGCTGGATGAACTGGACCGCTACCTGCGCGCGCACACGGGCGAGGACGACCTCCTGCTCGATGGCGTGCACGGCCTGCTCAGCGCACTGGCGGTCGGCCCCCTGCTGGTGCTGCCGTCGGAATGGCTGCCCGAAGTGCTGCACGAGCCTTTTGCCGACGAGAACGAGGGCAACCGCGTGCTGGAGTTGCTGGCCAAGCTCAACGACTCGATCAGCGCCGAGCTCGACGTGGATGCCTACGAGCCGATCCTGGGCGAGGTCGAGCTGGAAGACGGCGTGATGCTGTCCGCCGCCGGCTGGTGCGAGGGCTTCAGCCGCGGCATCGACCTGCGCGCCGGCGTGTGGGAAAGCCGCCTCAGCGAGGACCCGCAGCTGATGGAACTGCTTGGCCCGGTGATGGCGCTGGCGGTGGACGAGGGCGTGCTCAGCGCCGATGCCGAGTTCGAGAAGCTCAGCGACGAGGAGTACGACAGCTGCCTGGCGCAGGTGTCGGCCGTGCTGGTGTCGGTCAACCAGTACTGGCAGGCCAAGCCGGTCACCGAGGCCGAAGTCGAAGCGATGGCGTTGCAGCTGCCCAGCGACACCAACAAGGACAACAGCAACCCGCCGCGCCAGCGCAGCGGCCACTGGGTGCACTGAGACGCCGCCTGCGCCAAGCTGATCAACGGAGCCCGCGATGCCGACGACCGGCCTGTACACACCGCTCAATGTGCTCAAGCCGGTGGCGCCGGAGATCTGGATCGTCGATGGCCCGATCGAGCGCATGGCGGTCGCGGGCGGCAGCATGCCGTTTTCCACCCGCATGACGCTGGTGCGGCTGCCCGATGGCGCGCTGTGGTGCCACTCGCCGATCGCGCCCGACGCCGCGCTCCTGGCCGCGATCGATGCACTGGGTCCGGTCGCGCACCTGGTCTCGCCGAACCTGCTGCATTACGCCCATATCGCCGCCTGGAAAAAACATTATCCCCAGGCGCTGGCCTGGGCCTCGCCCGGCGTGCGCGAACGGGCGGCAAGCCAGCATATCGAGACCGCTTTCGACGCCGACCTCGACGAAAGCCCGTCGCCCGCGTGGAGCGCGGCGATCGACCAGCTGTGCTTTCGCGGCAGCCGGGTCATGCCGGAGTTCGTCTTTCTGCATCGGCCCAGCGCCACCCTGATCCTGGCCGACCTGATCGAGAATTTCGAAGCGGAGAAGCTGTCCCGCACGATGCGCTGGATGGCGCGGCTCGGCGGTGTGCTGCACCCCGACGGCAAGGCGCCGCTGGACATGCGCCTGACCTATGTCGGCCGCAAACGCCAGGCTCGCGCCAGCCTGGCGCGAATGCTGGCGTGGCAGCCGCGACGGGTCATCCTCGCCCATGGCCGTTGTTACCTGAGCGATGCCCAAGCCGAGCTGGCCCGGGCATTCCGTTGGCTGGATTGAGCCGGCGCGCTGCGCGGACCGACCGATACGTCGTAACGCACGGGAAACAATCCGTTCGCACGCCGCCGCTTGGCTGCGGACCGCGAGAGGACCATCTTGACGGCCATCACCGGTGACCGGGCACGTCCGGCATCACCCTCATCGCCTACGGGAGCACGTCATGACAGACCGCCACATCACCCGCCGTATCCGCGGCACGGATACCTCCGACGGCGCCGGCGTGAAATTGAAGCGCGTGATCGGCCAGCCCGGGCTGGACATGCTCGATCCCTTCCTGCTGCTGGACGAATTCCGCTCCGACAGCGCGGGCGACTACATCGCCGGCTTTCCCGAGCACCCGCACCGCGGCTTCGAAACCGTCACCTACATGCTGGCCGGCCACATGCAGCACCAGGACAACCACGGCAACCGCGGCGATCTCACGCCCGGCAGCGTGCAGTGGATGACCGCCGGTCGCGGCATCCTGCATTCGGAGATGCCGCAGCAGGAGAACGGCCTGATGTGGGGTTTCCAGCTGTGGGTGAACCTGCCGGCCAGCGACAAGATGACCACCCCGCGCTACCAGGACATCGGCCCCGAGCGGATTCCGCTGGTGCGGCCGGCCGCGGGCGTCGAGGTCAAGGTCATCGCCGGCGAACTGGCCGGCGCGACCGGCCCGGTGGAAGGCATCGTCACCGCACCGGTCTATCTCGACATCAGCCTGCAACCCGCTGCGCGGCTGACGCTGGACCTGCCTGCCAGCCACCACGGCTTTGCCTATGTGTTCGGTGGCGAAACCGCCCTGGTGGGCGGCGAACGGCTGCAACGCAGCGAGCTGGGCGTGCTGTCCGACGGTGACAGCCTGCAGCTGGAAGGCGGTGAGCGGCCGTCACGCCTGCTGGTGGTCGCCGGCAAGCCGCTGAACGAGAGCGTGGCGCGCTACGGGCCGTTCGTGATGAACACGCCCGAGCAGATCCACGAGGCCATTGCCGACTTCCGCGCCGGCAAGTTCTGAGCCGCATCGGCCGGCACGGACGCCGACCGGGCCGTTCATGGGCCCACCGATTCCCTGGCGGCGGCCGGGCGGCAGGCCCAGTCGACGATGGCCGCCAGGGTGCTTTCCACGCCGTGCTCTTCGGTGACCCGCAGCGCATCCTCGTCAGCGCCGGGCTCTTCCAGCGTGGCCAGCTGGCTGTCCAGCAGCGATGGCGGCATGAAATGGTCGCGGCTTCGCATGCGGCGGGCCAGTTCGTCATGCGGCACGTGCAGGTAGGCGAAGCGCACGCCCGGGCCAGCCTGGCGCAGGTAGTCGCGATAGATGCGGCGCAAGGCCGAACACGCCACCACGGCGCTCTCGCCGCGCTGCAACCGCTGCGACATCCAGTGGACGATCGCGTCCAGCCATGGCCAGCGATCGTCGTCGTTCAACGGCGTGCCGGCACTCATCTTGGCCACGTTGGCGGGCGGATGCACGCTGTCGCCCTCCAGGAATGCCCAGCCCAGCCTGTGCGCCAGCTCCTGCGCCACGGTGGTCTTGCCCGAACCGGATACGCCCATGACCACCACGATCGTGGCCTGATCCCCCTGCTGCCTCTCGCTTGTCACGTGTTCGCTGCCTCTGTAGCGCGGGCCGTTACCTTACTTCACCTTGCGCCGGGCCGCGCGGCGGGCACCGTTCTTGCTTCGGACGGATGAGGGCGTTGCAGCGCAGCGGCGTGGGGCGAAATCCGATCCACCGTTGACGCCTGTTGGCACAAACGATCGCCGGGCGTCAAGCAAGGGGCTAAAGATCCGCAGCGGGCGGCCGAAGCGTTAACTAAGCGTTTCTACGGAAGAGGGGCCGGACAGGGGATGAAATGGGGCGCCGTTGGCTGCAGGCCTGGGTTCGGCCTGGCCCTCGGGTTAAATGCCCGTTAATATTTCACACCGGGTCCGCCTGTACCCTTGAGTTGTTGTACTGGACGAGGAAATAACAGCCAAGTGGCTGTTTTCAAAAGATGAACACTCTCATTTCAGTCATGGTTGTGGGGTCCGCACTGGCGCTGCTCGCCAGCGCGATCAAGCGTGTGCCCGCCGGACAGGTCTACAGCCTGCATCGGCTCGGCAAGCCGGCCCGGCTGCTGCAGCCAGGCGTGCACATGGTGATGCCGCTGCTGGAGCGCGTGGCGCACAAGATCAACCTCGCCGGCCAGGTGCTGCGGCTGGAGGAGTCGCTCGCCGACAACGCCCGCGATGTCCGCGGCACCGTGTATTGGCAGGTGCTTGAGCCCGAGCGCGCCGACGCGGTGATCGACCAGGTCGACCAGCTGATCCGCCGCGGCGCCATCGCCGCCATGCACGAGGAGCCGCTGACCGGCGAAGCCACCGACCGGCGCGCCGTGGGCACGCGGATGAAGCAGGCGCTGAACAGCGCCCTGCGCGAACGCGGCATGATGGTCACACGGGTCGATCTCGACCTGGCCTGAAGAACCGCGACAAGGCACGTCACCGACCCGCCGCCCGGCGGGTTTTTGTTGGGCAATCCGCTGGCATCCGCGCGATTCGGACGGGATACTGCGCGGCACCCGGCAACCTCGACCGCACCAGCATGCCTGGTTGCTTCTCCCACCGACGTTTCAGGAACCACCATGGCAGCGCGCGACGCCTTGCAGGCACGACTCGAACAGGGCATCGATCAACTGGGTCTGCGTCTGCCGGCCGGTGCCGTTTCGCGACTGCTGGACTACCAGGGCCTGCTGGAGCGCTGGAACGCCACCTACAACCTCACCGCCGTGCGCGATCCGGCGGAGATGATCACCCGCCACCTGCTCGATTCGCTGGCGATCCTGCCCTACGTCCACGGCGCCAGCCTGGCCGACCTGGGCACCGGCCCGGGGCTGCCCGGAATCGTGCTGGCGATCGCCGCGCCGGGGCGCGAGATCCTGCTGGTGGACTCCAACGGCAAGAAGGTGCGCTTCCTGCGCGAGGCGATCCGCTCGCTCAAGCTCGAAGGGGTACGTGCGCTGCAATCGCGGGTGGAGGACGTCGAAGGCCAGTACGACTGCGTGACCGCGCGCGCGTTCGCCAGCCTCGCCGACATGCTGGGCTGGGGCGGCCAGCTGCTGGCGCCGGACGGCCTCTGGCTGGCGATGAAGGGCAAACGGCCGGACGACGAACTGCCAGGCGTGCCGCCGGGCTTCACCGTTCGTGGCACACATGCGCTGAGCGTCCCCGGCCTGCCGGCCGAACGCCACCTGCTCGTGATCGGGCGCACATCCGCCGGCTCGCTGGACGGCGCGGCCCCGGGCGACGCATTACACTAGGGGTTCCCGCGCACGGTAGCTACCAACCATGGCCCGCATCATCGCTGTCGCCAACCAGAAGGGCGGCGTCGGCAAGACCACCACGGCAGTCAACCTCGCTGCGGCACTGGCCGCGGCGAAACGCAAGGTATTGCTGGTGGACCTGGACCCGCAGGGCAACGCCACGATGGCGTCGGGCATCAGCAAGCGCGACCACCGCCCCAACGGCTGCGACGTCCTGCTGGAAGAGGCGACCGTGGCCGAGGCCATCGTCACCACCGACGCGCATTACGACCTGCTGCCGGGCAACGGCGACCTCACCGCCGCCGAACTGAAGCTGATGGATGCCCTGGCGCGCGAGCACCGGCTGAAGGAACAGCTGGCCAAGGTTGCCGGCGACTACGACACCATCCTGATCGACTGCCCGCCGTCGCTGAACCTGCTGACCCTGAACGCGCTGACCGCGGCCGACGGCGTGCTGATACCGGTGCAATGCGAGTATTTCGCGCTGGAAGGTCTTTCCAGCCTGCTCGAGACCATCAAGGCGGTGCGCCAGCGGCTGAACCCCGCACTGGAAGTGGAAGGCCTGCTGCGCACCATGTACGACGTGCGCAACAACCTGGGCAATGAGGTTTCCGCCCAGCTCACCCAGCATTTCGGCGACAAGGTGCTGCGCTCGATCATCCCGCGCAACGTGCGCCTGGCCGAGGCGCCCAGCCACGGCCAGCCGATCCATCTGTACGACCGCAGCTCGCGCGGCGCGATCGCCTACGTGGGGTTGGCCGGGGAAATGATCCGGCGCGAACGCAACCAGGCGGCAAGCGCCGGGGCGGACGATCACGACCAGCCGGCGCGCACCGTCGCCGCCCTTCACCAGGAATAAGCATGGCCGCAGCAAAGAAACGTGGGCTTGGCCGCGGGCTCGACGCCCTGCTCGGAGGCGACGGCCCGGACACGCCGCCGCTGACCGACCAGGAGGGCGAGCTGCGCGTGCTGCCGATCCAGCAGATCCAGCCAGGCCAGTACCAGCCGCGCCGGCACTGGAGCGACGAGGCGCTGGAGGAACTGGCCGCGTCGATCAAGGCGCAGGGCCTGATCCAGCCGGTGGTGGTGCGCGCGCTGGGCAAGAACAGCTACGAGCTGATCGCCGGCGAACGGCGCTGGCGTGCGGCCCAGCGCGCCCAGCTGGCCGAGCTGCCCGCATTGGTGAAACGCGTGCCGGAAGAATCCGTGCCCGCGATGGCGCTGATCGAGAACATCCAGCGCGAGGATCTCACCCCGCTGGAAGAGGCCGACGCACTGAAACGGCTGATCGACGATTTCGACCTGACCCATCAGCAGGCCGCCGACGCCGTGGGCCGCTCGCGCGCGGCGGTCTCCAACCTGCTGCGGCTCACCGAACTGCCCGCCTCGATCAAGAAGCTGCTGGACGAGGGCAAGCTGGACATGGGCCACGCCCGCTGCCTGTTGACCCTGCCCGAGCGCGACGCCGAAGCGCTGGCGCTGGAAGCCTCGCGCCACGGCTGGACCGTGCGCGAACTGGAAGACGCCGCCCGCCGCGCGCAGACCGAACCGAAGGGCAAGGCCAAGAACAGCCCCACCCGCGACCCCAACATCGCCGATCTGGAACGCGAGCTGGGCGAGCGCCTGGCCGCGCGCGTGGAGCTGGCGCAGGGCCGGGGCGGCCGCGGCAAGCTGGTGATCCACTACCACAGCAACGACGAGCTGGAAGGCATCCTGGGCAAGATCCGCTGACACGCGGGTGCGGATTTTGCAGGAGCGCACCCTGTGCGCGATGCTCTCCATTACGCCTGCCAAGAGCATCGCGCACAGGGTGCGCAGCTAAATGCTCCAGCGGGGCAAGCTCAATGTTCGACGCTGTTGCGCGATGCCCCGGACCACACCGCCGCCTTGCCCGCATGGCACTCGAAGCGAAACACATAGTTGAGGCTGAACGGCTTCGTCTCGCTGTCCACCACATGGCTGTCGCCGTGGCCGTCGGCAGCCCAGTGATTGATCGTCAGTGGATTGAACTCCCATTGCATCGCCGCAGTGCGCACCGCAGCGATGAACGCACGGCGGCTGGCATCGGCCTTGGCCTCGTCCGCCACGCGCACCTCGTTCACCGTACCTTCGTCGCCCACGATCAGCAACGCCTGCACTTCCTGCGGCGGCGGACAGGCGGCCAGCAGTCCGGCCGGATAGGTCGGGGCGACACGCTTGAACGGCGTGCCGCCGCTGGACACATCACCCATTGCCAGTTGGTAGCGCACGGTGCCGGGCGCGGCCACCTGACGCCAGGACGCGTCGCCGCTTGGCGGGGGTGGCGGCACTGGCCTGACCGTCGTGCAAGCGGTCAGCAGAACCAGCAAACCGCAAGCCGCGACGCGCATCAGGGTGGCTCGCTTCATTTGGCGCCTCCTTTGGCCAGAGGCGCATCTTGCCGACGCGAAAACGCCGGCACAAGGCCGGCGTTTTCCTTGGTTACCGATGGGGCGAAGAACTCAATGCTTGAGGTTCTTGCGCAGGCGCTCGAGGGCCTGCAGCTGGGCCATCGCCTCGGCCAGCTTCATCTGCGCCTCGGCCACCTCCAGCGCCTCGGTGCGATTGGCCAGCGCGGCCTCGGCCTCCTGCTTGGCGCGCAGCGCGGCCGCCTCATCCAGGTCGCTGGCGCGCGCGGCCGTATCGGCCAGCACGGTAACCACCTGCGGCTGCACTTCCAGCATGCCGCCGGACACATAGAACTGCTGCCGCTCGCCACCGGCCAGCAGCACATCGACATGACCGGGCTTGAGGCGGGTGATCAGCGGCGCGTGACGCGGCGTGATGCCCAGCTCGCCCAGCTCGCCGGTGGCCACGACCATCGTCGCGTCGCCGGAGAAGATCTCGGCTTCGGCACTGACGATGTCGACGCGAATGGTTTGGGTCATTTCTTTTCTCGCTGCGCTCGAAGGGAATGGGGAACGGGTAGGGGAATGGTCAGGAGCGGAGCGAACCGGCGCTGTTGCTTTACCGATTCCCTATTCTCCATTCCCTATTCCCCGAAGGCGGCTTACGCCGCCTTCTTGGCCCCCATTTCCTCGGCTTTCCTGATCGCGTCGTCGATGCCGCCGACCATGTAGAACGCCTGCTCGGGGATGTGGTCGACGTCGCCATCGACGATCATCTTGAAGCCGCGGATGGTTTCGGCCAGCGACACGTACTTGCCCGGCGAGCCGGTGAACACCTCGGCCACGTGGAACGGCTGCGAGAAGAAGCGCTCGCACTTGCGCGCGCGCGACACGGCCTGCTTGTCTTCCTCGGAGAGTTCGTCCATGCCGAGGATCGCGATGATGTCCTTCAGCTCCTTGTAGCGCTGCAGCGTGCCCTGCACACGGCGGGCGACGTCGTAGTGTTCCTGGCCGATCACCAGCGGATCGAGCTGGCGGCTGGTCGAGGCCAGCGGGTCCACCGCCGGGTAGATGCCCAGGCTGGCGATGTCGCGCGACAGCGCCACGGTCGAGTCCAGATGCGCGAACGTGGTGGCCGGCGACGGATCGGTATAGTCATCCGCGGGCACGTACACGGCCTGGATTGAGGTGATCGAGCCGGTCTTGGTGGAGGTGATGCGCTCCTGCAACACGCCCATCTCGTCGGCTAGGGTCGGCTGGTAACCCACCGCGGACGGCATGCGGCCCAGCAACGCGGACACCTCGGTACCGGCCAGCGTGTAGCGGTAGATGTTGTCCACGAAGAACAGCACGTCCTTGCCCTTGCCGTTCTCGTCCTTCTCGTCGCGGAAGTACTCGGCCATGGTCAGGCCGGTCAGCGCCACGCGCAGGCGGTTGCCCGGCGGCTCGTTCATCTGGCCGTAGACCATCGCCACTTTCGACTCGGGCAGGTTGTCGATCTTCACCACGCCCGCTTCCTGCATCTCGTGATAGAAGTCGTTGCCTTCGCGGGTGCGCTCGCCCACGCCGGCGAACACCGACAGGCCGGCGTGCTGGGTGGCGATGTTGTTGATCAGCTCCAGCATGTTCACGGTCTTGCCGACGCCGGCGCCGCCGAACAGGCCGACTTTGCCGCCCTTGGCGAACGGGCAGACCAGGTCGATCACCTTGATGCCGGTTTCCAGCACGTCGCTGGTGGCGGCCTGCTCGTCGTAGCTGGGCGCTTCGCGGTGGATGACCCACTGATCCTTGGCTTCGATCGGGCCGACTTCGTCGATCGGATTGCCGAGCACGTCCATGATGCGGCCCAGAGTGGCCTTGCCGACCGGCACCTTGATGCCTTCGCCGGTGTTGCGCGCCTGCAGGCCGCGCTTCAGACCTTCGGTGGAGCCCAGCGCGATGGAGCGCACGACGCCGTCGCCGAGCTGCTGCTGCACTTCCAGCGTGATGTCGGTGCCGTCGATTTTCAGTGCGTCGTACACCTGCGGCACCTGGTCACGCGGAAATTCCACGTCGACGACCGCGCCGATGATCTGAACAACTTTGCCCTGGCTCATGCTGATAGCTCCGGATGTAACTCTTGAGGTTTGTTGCGGCGCCGCTTTGCGTCGCCATGGTTTTTGGGACAGCCGCGGTTACACCGCGGCTGCGCCGCCGACGATTTCCGAGATTTCCTGCGTGATCGCGGCCTGGCGCGCCTTGTTGTAGACCAGCGTCAGTTCGTCGATCACCTTGTTCGCGTTGTCCGACGCGGCCTTCATGGCCACCATGCGCGCGGCGTGCTCGCTGGCCAGGTTCTCCAGCGCCGCCTGGTAGACTACCGATTCGATGTAGCGGCCCAGCACGTGCTCCAGCACGGTCTGCGCGTCGGGCTCGTACAGGTAATCCCAGTCGTTGGTCGCTTCCAGCTTTACGCCGGCATAGGCCGATTCGCCGGCTGCCTGGTGCGCTTCCATCTCCGCGGCCACCAGCGGCAGCGGCAGCAGCGCGTCGACCGTCGGCTTCTGCACCATCGTGTTGACGAAGTCGTTGTAGGCGAGGAACACGCGATCCAGCCCGTTGGCCTGGTACGCGTCCATCATCACCTTGATCACGCCCACCAGCTGCTCCAGCTTGGGCTTCTCGCCCAGGTGGGTCACGCTGCCGACCAGGTTGACGCCCTTGAGCCGACGGAAGAACGCCACCGCCTTCTGCCCGACCGCCACCACGTCGACCTGCACGCCCTGCTTCTGCCATTCGGCGATCGCCGGCAGCAGGCGGCGGAACAGGTTGGAGTTGAGGCCGCCGCACAGGCCGCGATCGGTCGACACCACGATGTAGCCGACCCGCGCCACGTTGCCGCGCTCGGTCAGGAACGGATGGCTGAAATCCGTGCTGGCCTGGGCCACGTGCGCGATCACCTTGCGCATGGCGCGCGCATACGGGCGCGAGGCCTTCATCAGATCCTGCGCACGGCGGATCTTGGCAGCCGAGACCATTTCGAGCGCGCGCGTCACCTTGCGCATGTTCTGCGTGCTCTTGATCTTGGTTTTGATTTCGCGTCCGCTGGCCATGGGTTCTCGCTCGCTGTGCTCACTCGTGGGATTGGGGATTGGGGATCAGGGATTCGTGGAAGCCACGAACTTGTGCTTTACCGAATCTCCAATCCCGTATCCCGAATCCCGGCTATCTCACCAACTACCGGTTTTCTTGTATTCGTCCAGCGAGGCCTTGAAGGTGGCTTCGATGTCCTTGTCCCAATTGCCGGTGGCGACGATGGTCTTCATCAGGTCGGCATGGTTCTGGTGCATGAAGGCATGCAGGCCCTTCTCGAACGGCAGCACCTTGTTCACCGGCAGATCGTCCAGGTAGCCCTTTTCGGCCGCGTACACCGACAGCGCCAGCTCGGCGATCGACAGCGGTGCGTACTGGCCCTGCTTCATCAGCTCGACCACGCGCTGGCCGCGATCCAGCTGGGCGCGGGTGGCCGGATCCAGATCCGAGGCGAACTGCGCGAACGCGGCCAGCTCGCGGTACTGCGCCAGCGCCAGCTTCACGCCGCCGGACAGCTTCTTCACGATCTTGGTCTGCGCGGCACCGCCGACGCGGGACACCGAGATACCGGCGTTCACGGCCGGACGGATACCGGCATTGAACAGGTCGGTTTCCAGGAAGATCTGGCCGTCCGTAATGGAAATCACGTTGGTCGGCACGAACGCGGACACGTCACCACCCTGGGTTTCGATGATCGGCAGCGCGGTCAGCGAGCCGGTCTTGCCCTTCACTTCGCCGTTGGTGAACTTCTCGACGTAGTCCTCCGACACGCGCGAAGCGCGCTCCAGCAGGCGCGAGTGGAGATAGAACACGTCGCCCGGATAGGCCTCGCGACCCGGCGGGCGCTTCAGCAGCAGCGAGATCTGGCGATACGCCACCGCCTGCTTGGACAGATCGTCGTACACGATCAGCGCATCCTGGCCGCGATCGCGGAAGTACTCGCCCATCGCGCAGCCGGCATACGGCGCCACGTACTGCAGCGCGGCCGACTCGGACGCCGAGGCCACCACCACGATGGTGTGCGCCAGCGCGCCGTGGGCTTCCAGCTTGCGCACCACGTTGGCCACCGACGAACGCTTCTGGCCGATCGCCACGTAGATGCACTTAACGCCCGAATCCTTCTGCGCAATGATCGCGTCGATCGCCAGCGCGGTCTTGCCGGTCTGGCGGTCACCGATGATCAGCTCGCGCTGGCCGCGGCCCACCGGGATCATCGCGTCGACCGACTTGTAGCCGGTCTGCAGCGGCTGGTCGACCGATTTGCGCCAGATCACGCCGGGCGCCACCTTTTCCACCGCCGCGTTGAGCTTGGCGTTGATCGGGCCCTTGCCGTCGATCGGGTTGCCCAGCGCATCGACGACGCGGCCGAGCAGCTCCGGACCCACCGGCACCTCGAGGATGCGGCCGGTGGTCTTGGCGGTGTCGCCTTCGCGCAGGTGCTGGTATTCACCCAGCACCACGGCGCCCACCGAGTCGCGCTCCAGGTTCAGCGCCAGCGCGAACGCGTTGCCCGGCAGCTCGATCATTTCGCCCTGCATCGCGTCGGCCAGGCCGTGGATGCGCACGATGCCGTCGGACACGCTGATGATCGTGCCCTCGTTGCGCGCTTCCGCGCCAAGCTTGAACTGCTCGATGCGGCTCTTGATCAGTTCGCTGATCTCGGACGGATTCAGTGTAGTGCTGGACATGGTTGCCTATCCCGAAATTGAATGCCTTTTTGAAGAGTCCGGCCGTGGATGGCCGGGTTTTGCTCTTCGCGAAACGGACTTCGCTTGAAACCAGATTCTTCGGCCATGAACGGCCGGGTTTTGCGTTTGCGAAACGGATTTCGCGTCAAATCAAGCCAGGGCGCCGGCCAGCTGCGCCAGGCGCCCGCGTGCCGAGCCGTCGATCACTTCCGTGCCGGTGTCGATGATCGCGCCGGCCAGCAGTGCGGCATCCACCGAGGTTTCCAGTTCGATCTCGCGATGGAAGCGGCGCTTCAGCGAGGCCTTGAGCTGCTCGGCCTGTGCCGCGTCCAGCGCCATCGCGCTGGTCACCTTGACCAGCAGCTGCGACTCGGACTCGCGCTTGAGCGTCTCGAACAGCTCGGCCACCTCGGGCAGCAACGCCAGACGACGCTGCTCGGCCATCTCGGCCAGGAACTGGCCGAACGGCCCGTCGGCAGCCACGCCGGCCGGCAGATGCAGCGCCACCAGTTGCGCGGGTAATACCCGCGGATCGTTGCCGAGGCCGGCCACGCGCGCATCGCCCGCCACCGCCGCGGCAAAAGCCAGGGATTGCGACCATGCGTCCAGCGAACCGGCCGCGCGCGCCACTTCGAAAGCGGCACGCGCGTAGGGGCGGGCGAGAGTGACGGACTGCGCCATGGTCAGATCTCGGCCGCGAGCTGGTCGAGCAGCGCCTTGTGCGTCGAGGCGTCAACCTCGCGCTGCACGATCTTGCTGGCGCCGGCCAGCGCCAGTGCGCCGACCTGCTCGCGCAGCTGGTCGCGGGCGCGCTGCGCCATCGAGGCGATGTCGTCCTGCGCGGTCGCCTTCAGCCGGTTGATCTCGGCCACCGCATCGCTGCGGGCCTTGTCGATGATCTGGTTGGCCTGCTGCTGGGCCTTGTCGATGATCTCGGAAGCCTGCTGACGCGCCACCTTGATCTCGGCCTGCACTTTCACGTCGGCGCTTTTCAGCTCCGCGTGCGCACGCTCGGCCGCACTCAGACCTTCGGCGATCTTTACCTGCCGCTCTTCAATGGCCTTGGTGATGTGCGGCCAGATGAAGTGGACGCAGAACCAGATCAGGATGGCGAACGAGAGCATTTCGCCAATCAAGGTCGCGTTGAAATCCATCGCTGCGTTACCTGTAAATACGGAATGGAACGGACCCGGGCATCATGCCGCCCAGGCCGGAAACACGGTGGCGCCGCAACGGCGCCACCGGGGAACGCGACTTACTGGCCTGCGCCGGCAGCCGACAGCACCGAACCCAGCAGCGGGTTGGCCACCGCGAAGTACATTGCCAGCGCCACGCCGATCAGGAACGCCGCGTCGATCAGGCCGGCCAGCAGGAACATGCGGCCCTGCAGCAGCGGCACCAGCTCAGGCTGACGGGCGGCCGCCTCGAGGAACTTCGAACCCATGATGCCGATACCGATACAGGCACCGAGCGCACCGAAGCCGATGATCAGGCCGAGCGCGATAGCGGTGAAGCCCTGGATTTGTGCAAACTGAACGAGATGTTCCACGGTGATCTCCTGAGAAATACAAGCTGAAGTCAAAACGGATGAAGCGAAGAATTCGAGGTGCGCGGATCAGTGATGATCGTGTGCCATCGAGATGTAGACGATCGTCAGCACCATGAAGATGAATGCCTGAATCGAGATGATCAGGATGTGGAAGATGCCCCACACCGTGTAGCCGATGATGCCGGCGCCGTACAGGGCCCAGCCCGCCAGGCCGGCGCCCGCGCTGAACAGGCCGGCGATCAGCATGAACACCAGCTCGCCCGCATACATGTTGCCGAACAGTCGCATCGCCAGGCTGACCGGCTTGGACGCCAGCTCCACCAGGTTCAGCGCGAAGTTGGGCAACCACAGCAGCGGATGCTTGCCGAACGGCGCGGTGAACAGCTCATGCACGTAGCCGCCGACGCCCTTGGCCTTGAAGCTGTAGAAGATGATCAGCACGAACACCGTCAGTGACATCGCGAAGGTCATGTTGATGTCGGCGGTGGGCACGGCGCGGAAGTGGCCCACGCCGAATTTTTCGGTGATCCAAGGCAGCAGGTCCACCGGCAGCAGGTCCATCGCATTCATCAGGAAGACCCAGACGAACACGGTCAGCGCCAGCGGGCCCAGGAAACGACGGTCGCCGTGGAACACGTCCTTGACCTGGCCGTCGACGAATTCCAGCACGATCTCCACGAACGCCTGGCCCTTGCCCGGCACGCCGGCGGTGGCCTTGCGCGCCTTCAGCCAGAACCACAGGCAGAACAGCACGCCCAGCACCAGCGACACGGTGACCGAATCGAGATGCACCGCCCAGAAGCCTTCCTTGCTCGCGTGCGGAACAAGATGCTGCAGGTGGTGCTGGATGTATTCGGTAAGCCCGCCCGACTCGCTTGCCATGCTTCAACCCTTGAATCTGAACGCCAGCAGATAAACCGCGAAGGCAGCCACCAGCCCCGCAATGGCGGCCGGTGGCGGCAACTTGAATTGGAACAGGATCACGATCAGCCCCCCGACGATCACGATCCACTTCAGGAGCATGCCCGTCAGCAAGCGGCTCAACGCCATGCGCGCCCCGTTCATGCCACTGAAAAACCGCACCGACAACAGCGCGGTACCCAGCGCCACCATCGTTGCAGCTGCCGCGGCCGCTATCGCCTCGCGCGGCCCCTGCAGCAGAAACGCTGCTCCGGCCAAAACTGCCACAGCAAGCTGCAGCAGCGAGGTACGCAACGCGAGACGACGGCCGGTGGCAAGACTGTTGAGCACGCAAGGCCTCCGCGCGGTTTACACCAGGCGGCACCGATAGCTACGGGCCACGATCCGAATCCGACGAAGTATATCAGCGCGCGCGTTGCAGCGACAAGCCGCCAGGGTGCGACATTTTGTTCCCCGACCCTGCCGCGCAGCGCTCGGCGAGCCGCAAAAACCTCAGGATCGGCGACAAAGAAAAGGCCGGACAGCGGGGAACTGTCCGACCCAAGACTCGCACACGGGGGGAGTTGTTGCGGATTACTTGGCGGCAGCCTTGCGACCGACCGGCGCCGCGGCGTCGTTCGCCGCCTGGCGCTGTTCCTGCACCAGGGCGCTCAGCGACTGGGCGGTCTTCTGCGAGATGGCGATCACTTCCTGCGACACGGCGACCGCCTGCTCGGCGTTCTCGCGGCTCACGCTGACGCCCTTCTCCCACAGGCTGCGCAGGCCGTCGATGTCGCGCGTCTCCTGCGCGGCGGCGACGAAATCGGCGGTGGCACCGGCCTGCCGCTGCAGCTCGTTGAACTGGAGTTCGGCGACCGTCTGCAGGCCCTTCAGGGCGAGCGTCTGTGCCTTGAAGGCGTTGTCGGAGAACTGTTTGGCGTAGTCGAAAAACTGGTTGATCTGCTGCGTCATGACAAAAGTCCTCGTTGAGGATGGGGTAGTGAGGCAAAGATTAGCCCGAACCTTTGTGCAATGCAACATATTTCTTCGGCCGGCCGGCGTCTCTTTGGCAAATGTTCATTTAACGCCTGTACTTATGTGAAAGGACTGCGTTTTTCGCATCGCGTCAGAAGCCGCGCCGACGGCGCGGTCGACGATGGCGAGCGAGAGCAGGCAGGTCGGGCAGTGCGCCTCAACCCGGGCGCTGCGGATCGGCTCCCGGGCGGTCGGTGGCGAACGAAAGGGCAAAGCTCGCGGCGGGCAGACGCGCCGTCGCTATCGAGCTGTGCCTGCTGGCTGACGCGAGCGCATCAGCGATCGGCCGACGGCCCCCGGTAGCGGCACCCGGAGGTGCAGGTTTCGTGCACCACGACTTCGGACAGCAGCGGCAAGGCGGGCTTGAGGCGATGCCATATCCACACCGCCAGGCGCTCGCTGGTGGGATTGTCCAGCCCCTCGATATCGTTGAGGTAATGGTGGTCGAGCTGGTCGTGGACGGGTGCGAAGGCGGCCTTGACGTCGGCGAAGTCCATCACCCAGCCGGTATCGGCGCCCGGTTCGCCACTGACGTGGATTTCCACCCGGAACGAGTGGCCATGCAGACGCGAGCATTTGTGGCCGGCCGGAACGTTCGGCAAACGGTGCGCGGCTTCGATGTTGAAGACTTTGAAAATATCCATGCCGCATTGTAGCGCCGGCCCACGTCCCGCCGACCCGACCCCGGAAGCGAACCTTGCGTTCGCTTGCCGTGATCCATGAGGCCAAAACACCTTCCCCTGCCCTGCTGCCGGCCGGGGGAGGGGGGCGGCCAGCAGCGGGGCAAGGGAAAGATCGGGTGGATCAGGGAAGGTCCGATCAATCAACTTTTTGCCCGTCATCGCCTGCACACAGGAATGACGGGCAAAACCAAAGCCTCTCTAGAACCGGAAGCTCACACCCAGGGTGTAGGAGCGGCCGTAGCGGTAGTAGCTCTGCAGCAGCAGCGGATTGCCGTTGATGCTGGAGGTCTGCGCCTTGTCCAGCAGGTTCGCGCCGTCGAGGGTGACGCTGAACATGTCGTTGATGTCGTACGACACGTGCGCGGTCAGCCAGGTGAACGGATCGGCCTGCTCGTTGTAGCCGGTGCCCAGCACGTTGATGGCGGTGACGAAGCCGTCGGTGCGGTCGGCATTGACGCCCAGCGACCACTTGCCCTTTTCGTACATCACGCCCAGCGAGTACGTCGCCGGGGCGATGCCTTCGAGCGGACGCTTCTCGCCATCGACCCAGCTGCTCGACAGGTTGCGGGTGTACTGGCCACGCACGCCAAAACCGTTGCTCCAGAAGTGCTGCAGGCCAAGCTCCAGGCCCTTGACCTTGGCGTAGTCGCCGTTGATCGGACGCATCACGTTGAACAGGTAGCCCGGCACGCCGATGTCCTGGCCCGGCTCCCAGCTGGTGGTGATCTGGTTCTTGATGCGCTTGTAGAACACCGCCACGTTGGCGATGGAGTGCTCGGCGAAATACCACTCCAGCGACAGGTCGCCCTGGGTTGCCGTGTACGGCTTCAGGTCCACGTTGCCGCCATAGACCTGGGTGAACTCGCCCCAGGAAACGCTTTCGGTGGTGTTGGTGGGCGCCAGCGTATCGACCGAGGGCCGCGCCATGGTCTTGGCCACGCCCGCGCGCAGCTGCAGGTCGTCGGTGAAGTGCCAGGTGAAGTTCGCCGAGGGCAGCAGGTAGGTGTAATCGGCGTTCTCGCTGATCGGCGTGGGCGCGCCGTATTTTGCCGTGTAGTTGAACGCGCCGTTCTCGGTGATGCTGAGGATCTTGGCGTCCCAGGCCTGCGCGGTGGTGCTGGTCTTGACCAGTCGCGCGCCGATGTCGCCGTCCCAGTGATCGCCGGACATGTCCGCCTCCACGAAGAAGGCGTTGGTCTTTTCGCTGACGCGGTAGCTCTGCAGCGGGTTCCATGCCGGCGCCGCGTTGGCGAACTCGTAGGTGCCGCCGCCCGGACGCGGGTGGCCATCATAGGCGCGCAGTTGCGCCAGGTAGTTGGGCACGTCGAAAGCCAGGAAGCTGCGCGGGAAATTGCTGTGCACGCCCTGCATGAAATGCGGAAGGCTGAACGTGTGCGAGATGACGTTGCCGCCCAGATCGCCCACGTTGATGGCGTAATCGTCGGCGTAGTAGTCGGCGCCGCCGTTGAGCGTGTTGTTGACCAGGTCGCGCGATTTCTCGCGCTCTGTGCGGGTCACGCCGAACTTCAGCTGGTCCACGCCCCACTTGCCGATGAACAGCTTGCCGGAGACGGTGCCGCCGGTGATCTTGTCGTCGATGTTGTCGCCGCTCAGCTCCATGTAGTGGGTGTTGAGGTCGGACTCGCCGAACTGGCCGTTGGCCAGGCCACTGGCCAGCTCGCGGCCGTCGTCGAACTGCACGTCGACGTTGGGTACCGCATGCGGCGCCAGACTGATGTGCGCGGTGTTGGGCTGGTTCATGCGCAGCACCACGTAGGTGTCCTGGCCACCCGAGTGACGCTTCGAGGTGGAGCGGTAGACGTCGCCGGTCAGGCTGAGGTCGGGGGTCACCTGCCATTCGCCGTTGAGGCCGTACAGCTCGGTGTCGACGACGCGATACTGGGTCTGGTTCAACAACTCCGGGTTGAGACGCTGGTCCGGGTCGGGGTTGTCCATGGTGAAGCTGGTGACGATGCCGTTCTGGGCGGTGATGTTTGACCAGCGACCGGGCGCGAACAGCGGGTAGAACGACTCCTGATAGGACACCTGCGGCGAATCCAGCCGCGTCTTCAGGCCGTCCACCACGATGCGCACGGTGTCGCTGGGATGCCATTCGAACTTGCCCGAGTAGGCACTGCGCTTCTTGTCCTCCATGATCGAACCGACCCGGAACTGGCCCGGCGAGATCAGGCCGTAGTCTTCCGGGTCCAGCTCGCCGTTGCCGTTGAGGTCGACGTCGCCGCCCCAGGCGGTGCTCGACCAGTCCGGGTCGTTGGGATCGGTGTTGCGCGACCAGCCGCCGTCGTTGCCGGCGACGTCGGTGCGGTCCTTGCGCTTGGCTTCGACCACGCCCAGCAGCACGCCCATGGTGTCGTTGGCGAAGGTGGTGCTGAAGGTGGCCGAGAGCTTGCGGCCGTTGAGTTCGGACATCTGGTTGCGATCGCCCTCCAGCCGCACGATGCCGTGCGTGCCCTTCTGGTCGAAGGGGCTGGCCGAACGCAGGTTGACCAGGCCGCCGATCGCGCCTTCGGTCAACGAGGCCTGGGCGCCCTTGATCACGTCGGCGCCGCTGATCACGTCGGCCGGCAGCACGTCGAACGCGAAATCGCGGCCGGCGCCGTCGGTGGCGAGGATGCGGTTGTTGAAGGTGGTCAGCGTGTACTCCGGCCCCAGGCCACGCACGCTTACCCGTTGTCCCTCACCGCCGGCGGTGCGCGTGATGGCCACGCCGGTGATGTGGCTCAGCGAGTCGGCCACGTTGTTGTCGGGAAACTTGCCCAGCTCCAGCGCACTGATGGAGTCCTGCACCGTGCCCGCATAGCGCTTGAGTTCGGCCGAGCGCGCCAGGCTGGCCTGCACCCCCGTCACCGTGACCGCGCCCAGGGCGACGGCATCGTCGCCGGCCTCTTTCGACGCGGCCTGCGTCTGCGCATCCGGCGCCCCGTTTGTGTTGCCCGGCGCGGTCTGGGATAGAGCCACCGTCGGCGCCAACAGGGCAAGCGCTACGGCATGAAACAACAGGTTCTGGCGGAAGGATGCGGCATTCACGGGGCTCTCTCCTCGGAAGCGATTGTCTGGGCGTAACATCTAAACAACGAAATCGAGCCTAAAGCATGTTTCGTTTTGTATCAATAGCGAAATACATCGAAATGCGGCATACTTCCCGCCACCCGTCGGAACACTCCATGGCCGCGACCCGCGACACCAGTCAACGACGCCTCCAGATCAGCGAACTCGTCCGCCAGCAGGGAAGCGTCCAGGTCTCCACCCTCGTCGATCGTTTCGGCGTGAGTGCGCAGACCGTGCGCAAGGATCTGCGTTATCTGGCCGAACGCGGGGTGATGTCGCGCGCCTACGGAGGCGCGATCGACAACGGCGTGATCAACGGCGCGCTGGCCGAGCCCAACTACGAAGCGAAAAGCACCACCCACCTGGACGAAAAGCGCCGCATCGGCGTTTGCGCCGCGACCCTGGTGAAGGTGGGCGATACCATCGCGATCGACTCGGGCACCACCGCCATCGAGCTGGCCAAGGCGCTTCCTGATGCGGACATCACCGTGGTCACCAACGACTACGGCGTGCTGACGGCGCTGGCGCCCAAGCACAACATCAACATCGTGATGCTGGGTGGCGAACTGCGCCGCCGCAACATGGCGTTCTACGGCGGGCTGACGATCGAGGCGCTGGACGCGCTGCACGTGGACAAGCTCTTCCTGGGCGTGGACGGCTTCGACCTGGAGCGCGGCATCACCACGCATTACGAGCCCGAGGCGCTGCTCAACCGCAAGATGGTGGAAGCCGCCGGCCTGGTGGTTTCGATCACCGACAGCTCGAAGTTCGGGCGGGTCTGCCTGCATCGCATCGTCCCCGTCACCGCGCTGGACATGCTGATCACCGATACGGCCGCGCCCGAGGAAATCGTCCAGGCCAGCCATCAGCTCGGCTTCAAGCTGCAGCTGGCGTAGGCAGCAGCCGGCGCGTTCAATCGGCCGGCCGGGACACGGCAAAAACCCGCGTGGCATTGGCGTAGTAGATCTTGTCGATCACCGCCCGCGGCAGCGCCAGGCCCGCCACGTCGGCATGGATCATCCCGATTCGCTGGGTTTCGCCGGTGGCCAGGTAGCGCCAGTCGGACGTCCATGCGTTGTGCGCTTCGCGCTTGAACTCCTCCGCGCTGGCGTCGGGCGCGAAGGTGAGGTCGGTGCCGTACAGCAAGCGGTCCTGGTAGCGGATGAAGAAGTTGCGCACCTTCTCGCGGTCGCGCACCGACTGGTATTGCACCTGGCTCATGCGCGCGGCCAGGTCCACCGTGGCATTGGGGAAACGGTCGAGGAACGCGCCGAGCCGATCCACGTCGTATTCCAGGCTGGCCATGTGCGCGCCGACGAAACGCAGCTTCGGATTGGCGGCCACGAAACGGTCGCGCGCCGCCATCAGGTCCTCGTAGCCTGGCATCTCCGGATGCAGGTACATGTAGTAGTCGGGATGGTTGCTGAAGTATTCGCGATCGTTGTCGGTCGTCATCTGGTCGAGCGGCAACCAGCAGTTGCGCGGCTCGCCCTGATGGTCGATCAGCGGCACACCCAGCGCACGCACCTGCTCGACGACCGGCACCAGGCCCGGATCGTCCAGCATGATCAGCTGGCCGGCGGCGTTGCGCTCCACCAGGCCCACGTTCTTCCAGATCTTCACCGCGCGCGCGCCATCGGCCACGTCCCTGGCGAGCTTCGCATCCACCTTGCCGGCCCAGCCGGGCGTGCCGAAACCCTTCATCGAGAACGTGGTGGCCCAATGGAAATGCGCAGGATCCTTCGCCGCCAGCGCCAGCGCGATTTCGTGCTGCCGCGCGATGCTGGGGAAATCCGGGTAGTCGACGTTGATCGACAACACCTGGAAACCGTCTTCGCGCAACAATTCCAGCAACGCCACGTCGGGATTGTTGGCGTGGAAATGGGCGTCGTACTTGCGCGCCTGCGCGAAGTCGGCCATCGAGTAATGGCCGGAAAGATCGCCCTCCGCCGCCTGCGCCGGTGCCGCCGCGACCGAAAGAGGAACGGCTGCCGCAAGCATGCCGGCGATCAGATAGCAGAAAACTCGGTTCATCATATCCACACGCTACATAACGAAACATATTTGCACCATACCGAAACGAAACGCTTGCATCAACACCGATCACTGACGCAGAATCGGTGCAACGCCTTTGCAGGATTTCGCCATGGAACCGATGGGACGACGCACTGTATTGAAACTTCTGTCCGGCAGCGTCGCTGGCGGTGTGGCCTGGGCGCTGTTGCCCAAGGCGGTGGCCGGTCCTTGGCTCGGCGCCGGCGAGGCTGGCGGCAGCGGGGCGGTGGCGCAGGATGCGGTGCTGGCGATCGCGTTCGACGGCAAGCTGCACAGCCGGCTGCTGTCCAGCGGCAAGCCGCTCACGTCCTACCAGCCCAGCGAAAGCCTGCTGCTGGCCAATGGCGCGATCGAGGATTTCGCGATGACCGGCCAGCAGCAGCAGGCGATCACCGACCCGCGCCATGGCGCCGGCCATCAGCTCACCGTCACCGGGCGCTCGGCCCGCGGCATCGAGAAACAGGTGGCGGTGACGTTCTTCGACAGCCTGCCGGGTTTCGCCGTGTTGCAGACACGCTACCGCAACAGCGGCAGCGCGCCGCTCAAGATTGCCGGCTGGCGCAACGCGGCACATGAGCTGGCCGATGCGCCGGGCGGTTTCTGGAGTTTCTCCGGCACCACCCACACCGACCGCCGCGACTGGGTGCAGCCGATGCGCGCCGGTTTCGACCAGCGCAACAACCTGTCCATGGATTCGTCCGACTACGGCGGCGGCACGCCGGTGGCCAACATCTGGCGGCGCGACGTCGGCATCGCCGTCGGCCACGTGGAGCCGGTGGTGCGACCGCTGGACCTGCCGGTGAAAAAGACCGCCGCCGGCGCGCATATCGCGGTCGAGTCGATGCGGGAATCCACGCTGGCGCCCGGCGAAACACTGGTCACCGAACGCACCCTGCTCGCCACGCACACAGGCGATCACTACGCGCCACTGCAGCAGTACAAGACCTACATGCAGGCCGAGGGCCTGGTGGCACCGCAAGCGCCCGCGTCCGCGTTCGCGCCGATCTGGTGTGCCTGGGGCTACGGTCGCGACTTCACCCTCAAGCAGATCCTGGACACCCTCCCCAAGGCCCGCGAGCTGGGTTTCGAATGGGTGGTGATGGACGACGGCTGGCAGACCAATGAGGGCGACTGGCGCATCGACAAGCGCAAGTTCCCACGCGGCGACGCCGACATGCGCGCGTTCACCGCCGAAGTGCGTCGCCAGGGCATGCGACCACGCCTGTGGGTGGCTCCGCTGGCTGCCGACCCGGGCAGCGATGTGTTGCACGACCACACCGACATGCTGTTGCTGGACGAAGGCGGCGCGTTCCAGACCGTGACCTGGTGGAACGCGCTGACCCAATGCCCCGCCTACCAACCCACCGTCGATTACTACGTGGCGCTGGTGAAGAAGATCATCGGCGACTGGGGTTTCGAGGGCATCAAATTCGACGGCCAGCACCTCAACGCCGTGGCGCCCTGCTACAACCCCGCGCACAAGCATGCGCATCCCAGCGATTCGGTCGAGGGGCTGGCCACGTTCTGGAAGGCCATCTACGACGCCATCCACGAAGCCAACCCGCAGGCGGTGGTGGAGCTGTGCCCCTGCGGCACCGCGTTCGACTTCCACAACCTGCCGGCCACCGACCAGTACCCCGCGTCCGACCCCACCTCCTCGTGGCAGGTGCGCAGCAAGGGCAAGTCGATGAAGGCGCTGATGGGCTCGCGCAGCAGCTACGCGGGCGACCACGTGGAGCTGTCCGATCACGGCGACGACTTTGCCTCCAGCGTGGGCCTTGGCGCGGTGGTCTCGACCAAGTTCACCTGGCCGAAGGACACCGACCATCCCTCCGAGCCGCTGCCGCCGGGCGGGCTGGTGCTCAACCCCGAACGCGAGGCGCTGTGGCGCAAGTGGGTGGCGCTGTACAAGCAGCACATGCTGCCCAGGGGCGAGTACCGCGGCGAGCTGTACGACATCGGCTTCGACCGGCCCGAGGCGCACGCCATCGCCAAGGACGGGGCGATGTACTACACGTTCTACGCCGACGAGTTCAGCGGCGCGGTGGAACTGCGCGGGCTGGCCGCGGGCCGCTACCGCGTGCGCGACCTGTTCAACGAAGTCGACCTGGGCGAAGTGGACGGCAACGGCGCCAAGCTGCGCGTGGCGTTCAAGCGTTTCGTATTGCTGCAGGCCACGCCGGTGGAGGCGCGCGCATGAGCGTGCCGGCCATGGCGATCACCGCCACCACACCGCGCCGGCCGTGGCTGGGTTTCGCGCTGGCCACCGTGGCGCTGTGGGGCGTGTGGGGCGCGCTGTCGCCGCTGTCCGCCGAACACGGCTTCCCCGACACGCTGGTGTATGCCGTGTGGGCGCTGACGATGATTCCGCCCGCGCTGTACATCCTGTGGCGCCGCGGCTGGCAGCTCGAGCGCTCGCCGCGCGCGATCGCCTTCGGCATGACCATCGGGCTGCTGGGCGCCGGCGGCCAGATGCTGCTGTTCCACACCTTGACGATCGGGCCGGCGTATTTCGTGTTCCCGATCATCTCGCTGTCGCCGGTGGTCACCATCGCGCTGTCGTTCCTTTTCCTGCGCGAGCGCACCGGCTGGATGGGCACGGCCGGCATCGTGCTGGCACTGGTGGCCTTGCCGATGCTGGATCTTTCGTTCGGGCGCGGCACCGGCAGCGGCCTGGGCTGGTTCCTGCAATCGCTGCTGATCATGCTGGCGTGGGGCCTGCAGGCGTATTTCATGCGCCTGGCCAACGACACCGTTCACGCCGAAAGCATTTTTTTCTACATGACCGTGGGTGCGCTGCTGCTGGTGCCGGTGGCATTGCACATGACCGACTGGAGCCAGCCGGTGAACACGGGCCTGGACGGCCCGTGGATGACCGCCGGCATCCAGGTGCTCAATGCCGTCGGCGCGCTGACCCTCGTGTATGCGTTCCGCCACGGCAAGGCGATCGTGGTGGCGCCGCTGACCAATGCCGGCGCGCCGCTGGTGACGGCGGTGCTGTCGCTGATCTTCGCCAGCGTAGTGCCGGGGCCGCTGAAGATGGTGGGCCTGGTGCTGGCGCTGATCGCCTCGCTGCTGCTGGTGCTCGAACCCGAACGCGATCCACCCGCTCCCCTTCCCTGACCGGAGCCCGTCCCCATGCAAGTCCTGCTCGACCTCATCGCCCGACACAAACAGGGGCACGCCAGCGGCGTGACCTCGATCTGTTCGGCCCATCCCATCGTCATCGAGGCCAGCCTGCGCCAGGCGCAGCGCACCGGTCAGGCGTTCGTGCTGTTCGAGGCCACCTGCAACCAGGTCAACCAGGATGGCGGCTACACCGGCATGCGGCCGGCCGATTTCGTAGCCTTCGTGCACGGCATTGCCGATCGCGTCGGTTTCGATCGCGCCCGAATCGCGCTGGGCGGCGATCACCTGGGTCCCAACCCGTGGACCGCGCTGGACGCGGAAGCGGCGATGGACAAGGCCGAGGTGATGGTGGGCGCCTATGTGGCCGCCGGCTTCCGCAAGATCCATCTGGACTGCTCGATGGCTTGCGCCGGTGACCCCGAGCCGCTGCCCGAGGCGGAGATCGTGCGCCGCGCGGTGCGCCTGTGTCGCGCCGCCGAAACCGCGTACGCCAGCGCCGGCGGCGAGGCGCCGGTGTACGTGATCGGCACCGAGGTGCCGGTGCCCGGCGGCGCCACCGAAGCGATCGAGGGGCTGGCCGTCACCACGCCGCAAGCGGCGCTGGCGACGATCGAAGCGCACCGCGAGGCATTCGTCGACGCCGGCCTGGAAGCCGCCTGGCATCGCGTGATCGCCTCGGTGGTGCAGCCCGGCGTGGAGTTCGACCATCACGACGTGGTCGATTACCAGCCGCAGAAAGCCCGCGAGCTGAGCCACGCCATCACCACCGTGCCCGGCATGGTGTTCGAGGCGCACTCCACCGACTACCAGACCCGTGACGGCCTGGCCGCGCTGGTGCGCGACCACTTCGCCATCCTGAAAGTCGGCCCCGGCCTCACCTTCGCTTTGCGCGAGGCGCTGTGGGCGCTGGACGCGATCGAGCGCGAATGGATCGACGAGGCGTACCGCGCCAGCCTGCGCGACGTGGCGGTACGGCGCATGCGCGCCGAGCCGTCCCACTGGCAGCGTTATTACCACGGCGAAGGCGACGCGCTGACCATCGACCTGCAATACAGCCTCAGCGACCGCATCCGCTACTACTGGCCGGACCCGGTGATCGAGCAGGCCCGCCAGCGCCTGTTCGACAACCTGCGCGAGAACCCGCCGCCGCTGCCGCTGATCAGCCAACACCTCCCCCACGCACTGCATGCACTGCGCAACGGAGCCGCCTCGCGCGATCCGCTGTCGCTGGCCATGGCCCACATCAGTGCCACCCTCGACGACTACCACCATGCCTGCCACCACCATGACCACTGATTACCTGGGCCTCACCGAATCCGAGTTGACCGCCTCCGGCGCGATCGCCACCGCGCGCGAGATCTCGCAGCAACCGCGCATGCTGGAGCAGACCCACGCGCTGGTCGCCGACCTGCATGAACGCCTCCAGGTTTTCGCCGGCGGACTGACCGGCAATCCCGCCGCGCGGGTGATCCTCACCGGCGCGGGCAGCTCGGCCTACATCGGCCAATGCGTGGCGCCGCTGCTGGATCGCCAATTGGCCGCCCGCGTGGATGCGGTGCCGACCACCGACATCGTCTGCGCGCCGCATCTGTACCTGGACCCGCAGCAACCGCTGCTGCTGGTGTCGTTCGGCCGCTCCGGCAACAGTCCGGAAAGCCTGGCCGCGGTGAAGCTGGCCGAATCGCTGGTGCATGAGGTGCGCCACCTGGTGGTGCTGTGCAATGCCGAGGGCGAGCTGGGCAAGCTGGACGTGGCCCACGCGATGACCCTGCTGCTGCCGCCGGAAACGCACGACACCAGCTTCGCCATGACCTCCAGCTTCAGCTGCATGATGTACGCCGTGGTGGCGGCGCTGCTGCCGACCGGCACGATGGACGGCCGCATCGCGGCCATTGCCCGCGCCACCGGCCGCAGCATCCACGACGCGCTGCCGGTGCTGGACGCGCTGGCGCTGGAGCAGCACCAGCGCGTGGCCTACCTGGGCAGCGGCGTGCTGCAGGGCCTGGCGCGCGAAGCGGCGCTGAAACTGGGCGAGCTGACCAACGGCGCCGTCGCTACGTGCTTCGATTCGCCGCTGGGTTTCCGCCACGGCCCCAAGACCTTCGTCAACGCGCGCACGCTGGTGATGGTGTTCGTCTCCAACGACCCGCTCACCCGCCGCTACGATCTGGACCTGATCGACGAACTGCGCCGCGACGGCTGCGCCGGCCGCATCATCGAGATCACCGCGCAACCGCGCACCGAAGCCGGAAGCGAAAGCATGACCGTACCCGACATGAGCCGCGCCGCCGACCTCGACCTGCTGTGGCCGTACATTGCCATCGCCCAGACTTATGCGTTCTTCACCTCGCGCGCGATGGGCGTGACGCCCGACAACCCCAACCCCGCCGGCATCGTCAACCGCGTCGTGCAGGGCGTGCGCCTGCACGCGCTGAGCGCATGAGCGCAGCGGTCTACCTCGGCGTCGACGGCGGCGGCACCAAGACGCGCTTTGCCCTGATCGACGGCGACGGACGCCTGCTGGCCGAAGCGCAACGCGGCACCACCTACCACCCGCACGTAGGCCTGGAGGGCGTGCGCGCCATCCTCACCGACGGCGTGGCCGACGTGCTGCACCAAACGCATCGGACCACCGCCGACATCGCCCACGCCTTCTTCGGCCTGCCCGCCTACGGCGAAGACAGCCACGCCACCGCGCTGCTGCAAACCTTTCCCGAAGCGATCCTGGGCCACCGCCGCTACACCTGCGACAACGACATGGTCTGCGGCTGGGCCGGCTCGCTGGCCTGCGCCGACGGGATCAACATCGTCGCCGGCACCGGCTCCATCGGCTACGGCCAGCGCCACGGCGCCGCCGCCCGCGCCGGCGGCTGGGGCGAAGCCTTCTCCGACGAAGGCTCCGCCTACTGGATCGCCATCCGCGGCCTCAACGCCTATTCCCGCATGAGCGACGGCCGCCTGCCCAGGGGGCCGCTGCACGCCATCCTCAACGCGCATTTCCAGCTCGACAACGACCTCGACATCTGCGCCCACATCTATGGCGAAAAAGCCTCCCCACGCAGCGACCTGGCCCAGCTGTCGCGCCAGGTGGCCGAAGCCGCGGGCGCCGGCGATGCGGCGGCAATCGCCATCTTCCACGATGCCGGCCGCGAGCTGGCGCAGATCTGCGACGCACTGCGGCTGGCGCTGCATTTCGACGCGGGCGAGCCGGTACCCGTGTCGTATTCCGGTGGCGCCTTCAACGCCGGCGACCTGCTGCTGGCACCGTTCCGCGACGCACTTCGCGCGGCAAGCGCCGCGTTCGAGATCCGGCTTCCCCTGCACGCACCGGATTACGGCGCGGCGCTCTACGCGGCCAGACTGGGGCAGGGCGGCGCACGATAGCGCCGGTGGGCGAGGGCTTGGCGGCCTTTCCACCCAGCCGGCAGCAAAGTACCGTTTCGTCGACAACTTCCACGTCGGCGACTCGCCGCATGCCTGACCACCGGACAGCCCCGCCATGCAAACCCTGAATCCCGGACACCTGTCCCTGGCCCAGTTGCGCGACATCGCCGCGACGTTCGAGCCCATTCGACTGGATGACGCCTGCACGGCCGACATCCACGCGGCGGCGCAAACCGTGCAGGGCATCGTGGCCGCCGGCCAGCCCGCCTATGGCATCAACACCGGCTTCGGCAAGCTGGCCAGGGTGCATGTCCCGGCCGATCAGCTGGAACAGTTGCAGACCAACCTGGTGCGCTCGCACGCGGCGGGCGTGGGCCCGCTGCTGGACGACACCAGCGTGCGCATGATCCTGGCCCTGAAGATCGCCTCGCTGGCGCGCGGCCACTCCGGCGTGCGGATGCAGGTCATCGACACCCTGCTGGCGATGTACAACGCGGAGCTGTGGCCGTGCATCCCGTGCCAGGGCTCGGTGGGCGCCAGCGGTGACCTCGCGCCGCTGGCGCATCTGGCGCTGGCGGCGATGGGCGAAGGCACGGTGCGTTGCCGCGGCGAGATCATCGATGCCGCCGATGGCCTGCGCCGCGCCGGCATCGCCCCGCTGCGACTGGCCGCCAAGGAAGGCCTGGCCCTGCTCAACGGCACCCAGGTGTCCACCGGCATCGCGCTGATGGCCTTGTTCGGTGCCGAGCAGGTTTTCGCATCGGCGGTACTGGCTGGTGCCTTGAGCGTCGACGCCGCCTGCGGTTCGGATGCGCCATTCGACGCGCGCATCCACGCGGTACGCGGGCAGCCGGG
Organism: Rhodanobacter caeni; assembly: GCF_039523575.1. NCBI lineage: Bacteria > Pseudomonadati > Pseudomonadota > Gammaproteobacteria > Lysobacterales > Rhodanobacteraceae > Rhodanobacter > Rhodanobacter caeni. The sequence continues at coordinate 115,076 of NZ_BAAAFO010000002.1, forward strand.
GCAGATCGAGGTGGCCGCGCTCTACCGGCAACTGCTGCAAGGCAGCGCCATCCGCGAATCCCACCGCGTCGGCGACCCGCGCGTGCAGGACCCCTACAGCCTGCGCTGCCAGCCGCAGGTGATGGGCGCCTGTCGCGACCTGCTGCGGCAAACCGCGCGCACGCTGGAGATCGAAGCCAACGCCGTCTCCGACAACCCGCTGCTGTTTCCGGAAAGCGGCGACGTGATCTCCGGCGGCAACTTCCACGCCGAGCCGGTCGCCTTCGCCGCCGACCAGCTCGCCATCGCGATGGCGGAAGTCGGTGCACTATCCGAGCGCCGCATCGCGATGCTGGTCGACGCCAGCATCTCCGGCCTGCCGGCCTTCCTGGTGCGGGATTCGGGCATCAATTCCGGCTTCATGATCGCCCACGTCACCGCCGCGTCGCTGGCCAGCGAAAACAAGACCCTGGCACACCCCGCCAGCGTCGATTCGCTGCCTACTTCCGCCAACCAGGAAGACCACGTCAGCATGGCCACCTTCGCCGCGCGCAAGGCCGCCGACATCGTCGCCAACGTGCGCCGGATCGTGGCCATCGAACTGATGGCCGCCGCCCAGGGCATCGACTTCCGCCGCCCGCTGCGCTCGTCCGAGGTACTGGAGGCCGCGCACGCGCGCATCCGCGAAGCCGTACCGCACTACAGCGAGGACCGCTACCTGGCACCCGACATCGAGGCGTTGAATGCCCTCATCGACAGCTCGGCACTTCACGAATTTCTCGACCTGCCGCTGCCGTCGACGGTGCCGTGATGGGCAATCTGCAGCGCGGCACGATGGCGAACGCCGCGTTCGAGGGGCAGAAGCCCAGACACAAAAAAACCCGCGTCGGCGGGCTTGATCACTCGAGCGGACTGACGAGCAATGGTGGCTATGGGTGGACTCGAACCACCGACCCCAGCATTATGAGTGCTGTGCTCTAACCAGCTGAGCTACATAGCCATCGGGAACCCGCCGCGGGGGATCGGAACGATCACGGGTGGGGCGCGGCAGTTTAGTCGTCTGGACCCTTCTGTTCAAGCCTTGAGCTTGCCGTGGCTTCGCGCGCCGTGCTTGAATCGGGCTGGCGGGTACGTTCCCGTGCGGCGCGGCGCCGCGTGATCCGAGGAAGCGAGATGATCGACGCTGATGGCTATCGACCGAACGTGGGCATTGTTCTGCTGAATGCGGACGGCCGGCTGTTCTGGGCGCGCCGGGTCAATCGCGACGGCTGGCAGTTCCCCCAGGGCGGCATGCGCAGCGACGAGACGCCGCTGGAGGCGATGTATCGCGAGCTGGAGGAGGAAACCGGCCTGGCACCGCATCACGTGGAAGTGATCACCGCCACCCACGGCTGGCTGCGCTACCGCCTGCCGGGCCGCTACGTTCGCCACCATCAGCGCCCCACCTGCATCGGCCAGAAGCAGGTGTGGTTTCTGCTGAAGCTGGTGGGCGGCGAGGAAGCGCTGAAGCTGGACGCCAACGAGAAGCCGGAGTTCGACCTGTGGCGCTGGGTGGATTTCTGGTACCCCGCCGCGCATGTGGTGAATTTCAAGCGGCAGGTCTACGAACGCGCGCTGCGGCAGTTTGCGCCGCTGGTGGAAGGCCTGTTCCAGGTGGACCTGGGCACCGCGCCGCCGCGCGAAAAGACGACCCCACCGCCGTCCGAGGGCGGCCGCAAGGTGGCCTGAACACGCCGGCGACGGGCGGGTCGGCTTGCCGGTGTTGACAATCATTCGCATTCGCGTTCTTATACGCGCCATGTACGTCTGCATGTGCAACGCCGTCACCGACCACGACATCCGCCGCGAGGTGGCTGATGGCGTGCGCACGTTCGCCGAGTTGCAGGCTCGCACGGGCTGCTCCGACTGCTGCGGCTGCTGCGAGCCGGAAGCGCGCGCGATCCTGGAGCAGGCGCTGGCCCAGGCGCCGTTCCCGCTCCCCTTCGTCACGGCCTGAACCCCCCTTCCCCGCAACGCCCGTTTGCCGCATCGCCCGATGCATCGGCAAACCATAGCCATTCGCGTTTCGCCTTGGCATCGGCGACCTTTGTATAGTCACCCGGTCGTCAACGGAGAACTGCCATGAAGGGTGATGCCAAGGTCATCGAGTTCCTGAACAAGGTGCTCTACAACGAGCTGACCGCGATCAACCAGTATTTTCTGCACTACCGCATGCTCAAGGACTGGGGCTACACCGAGCTGGCCGAGCACGAGTACAAGGAATCGATCGAGGAGATGAAGCATGCCGATCACCTGATCGAGCGCATTCTTTTTCTCGACGGCCTGCCGAACCTGCAGCACCTGGGCAAGCTGCGCATCGGCGAGAACGCGCTGGAATCGATGCAGGGCGACCTGGATCTGGAGCTGGCGGCGGTGAAGGACCTGCGCGAAGCCATCGCCTATAGCGAAGGCATTGCCGACTACATCAGCCGCGATCTGTTCAAGAACATCCTGCATGACGAGGAAGACCACATCGACTGGCTGGAAACGCAGTTCAGCCTGGTGCGCGACATCGGCGCCGAGCGCTACCTGCAGAGCAAGATGCAAAGCTGAAGTCCATCGTTGTGACCGGCGGCGCTTTTCCGAAGCGCCGCCCGGCGGCCAACCTTGACCGCCTCGCCGTGGCGACGCTATACCTTGGGTTTGCCGGGGGAGTCGCATGGCCTCACGACCACCACCGCGTTTCGTGGTGCGGCCGCACGATGAGCGGCGTCATCGGGGATTCTGGCTGGGCCTGGCCTGGCTCGGCAGCGTGGTACTGACCGCTGCACTGGTGGCATGGCTGACCTCGCGCAGCGCGCCCGCCAGCGTCGACCATCGCCAGCAAAGCGCCTTGGCCGCGCAGGTCGAGCAGCTGAAACAACAAGTCGCCAACCTGGAAAGCGCCGCGCGGGTGAACGAGGTGGCCACCCGCGCCCTGCGCACCACCTTGACCCAGCGCGAAACCGAGCTCAGCAGCCTGCGCGCCGACCTCGGCTTCTACTCCCGCCTGGTCGGCGGCGATGGCCGGCGCACCGGCCTGCAGGTGCAAGGCGTGCGGCTGCGCCCCATCGCCGGCTCGCGCGGCTGGGACATCAGCCTGAGCCTGTCGCAGAACACCCGCCGCGGCAGCGACATCAGCGGCGCCGTCACGGTCGACGTGGAGGGCTTGCGCGGCGACAAGGTGACCCGGCTGGCGTGGACCGCCGTGGGTGACGCGGGCCAGAAAGCCGGCATGCCGTTCAAGTTCCAGTATTTCCAGCAGTTGCACGGCACCCTGGTGCTGCCCGCCGATTTTCGTCCCACCCGGCTGCACCTGCGTATCCAGCCGGAGGGGCAACCCGCCATCGTCCGCAGCGTCGCCTGGAGCGATGCGCTCAGCGGCAACATCAATACCGTCCTGGGAGACAACGATGCTCAACCGTAAGCGCCGGGAGCGCCACCATGCCGGCAACGACACCAGCCTGATCGCCCGCGGCACCGTGATCCGCGGCGACCTCTGCTTCAATGGCGCGCTGCATCTCGATGGCCGCGTCGAAGGCACCATCGTGGGCGAGGGCGAGGAGGCGATGTTCACGCTCAGCGAGCACGGCCAGGTCGACGGCGAGATCCGCGTGCCGCACGCGATCCTCAATGGCCATGTGACCGGCGACGTGCAGGTGACCGCCCGGCTGGAGCTGTCGGCGCAGGCGCGCATCGACGGCAACCTGCGCTACCACACGCTGGAAATGGCCGCCGGCGCCCAGATCAACGGCAGCATTTGCCGCGAAGGCGACGGCAACGAAGACGCCGCGCGGCGCGAACTGCCGGCCCCCACCGACGTGGACGCGGCCACGCCCGCCTGAGCCGGTGATCGCGATGGCGCCGCCCGCGTTCATGGTGGCGGGCCCCGGCGCGGGTATGCTTGTACCGTCCCGCAACGACCCCATCTGGAACGTCCATGGATACTTTCGTCGCCATCCCCGATTACCGCAGCGCCAGCGCGCCGCTGTTGTTCACCGCGGCGGCCGCCAGCAAGGCGCATGAATTGATCGCCGAAGAAGGCAATCCGGCGCTGAAGCTGCGTGTATACATCTCCGGCGGCGGCTGCTCGGGTTTCCAGTACGGCTTCACCTTCGATGAAACCCAGGCCGAGGACGACCTGGCGGTCGAGCGCGAAGGCGTGACCCTGCTGTGCGATCCGCTGTCGCTGCAATACCTCACCGGCGCGCAGATCGACTACGCCGAAAATCTCAGCGGCGCGCAGTTCGTCATCAGCAATCCGAACGCCAAGACCACCTGCGGCTGCGGGTCGTCGTTTTCCGCCTGAGCCGGTCCGCCGCGCATGGACCGGGCCTGCACGCCGCCACCCAACACTTTCGCCGGGCTCAGCCTGGTGCTCGACCGGGTGGCCGAGCGGCGCGATGACCACGCCTGGATCGCGGCCCAGGCAAGATCAGCCGAAGCGCGTTATCTCCTGCTCGACGCCGCCGGCGACACCTTGCTGCAACGCGATCGCCAGGCGCTGCGCTGGCTGGACGCCGCCGAGCGGGAACAACGGCTGGGCGACGTATCGGCCAGCATGCTCGGCCTGATCGACGGGCGGCCGCATTTCGTGCTGGCGCTGGACGATTCCGCCCGCACCAGCGCGCTGGCGATCTCGCTGGGCGCACCGTTCGCCAGCCTGCGCCACGCAGGCCTGCAGTTGCCGGTCGATGAAGCGGCCTTGTTCGCGTACGCCAAGGGCCTGGTGCATTGGCAACGTGAAACCCGCTATTGCGGCCACTGCGGCGCGCCCCTGCGCCTGGTCAGTGCCGGCCATCGTGCGCAATGCAGTAGCGCCGAATGCGCGCGCATGCATTTCCCGCGCACCGACGCGGCCATCATCGTGATCGTCGAGCACGACGGCGCCTGCCTGCTGGGCCGCCAGGCCGGCTGGCCGGTGGGCCGCTACTCGACGCTGGCCGGTTTCGTCGAACCGGGCGAGGCGCTGGAAGACGCCGTGCGCCGCGAAGTGGCGGAGGAATCCGGTGTGATCGTGGACACGGTGGATTACCACTCCTCGCAACCGTGGCCGATGCCCGCCTCGCTGATGGTGGGTTTCACCGCCACCGCGCGCTCGCGCGACATCGCCATGCGCGACCACGAGCTGGAGGAAGCGCGCTGGTTCACGCCGCAGCAGATCGCCGACGGCCTGGCGGATGGCAGCTTCCTGCCCTCGCCGCCGCTGTCGGTGTCCTACCAGTTGCTGGCGCATTGGCTGCACCGGCGCGGCGGCATGGCGCTGGACGAACTGATCGCCGCGGCGGGAAAAGCGGCGCGATAGCAGCGGCGCACGGCGCGCGCGTGGGCGCACCGAAGCATTCGGCCGTCCAGACGGCGGATCGTCGCTCGCTTACAATGGGGCGTCCACCCGTGAGTGTCCGTCATGGCCATCAGCCTGTTCATCGTTCTCATCGCCCTCGGCCTGCTGCATCTGCGCCCGCAACTGGCCCGCTGGGGTGGCGACCGGCCGTTTCGCCAGTGGGTGCGGCAACTGGGTGACACCAGTGGCGTGGGGCGCGTGGTGCTGGCCCTGCTGTTGCCGCTGGTGCTTTGCGCCGCAGTGGCCTGGCTGCTGGGGCGGCTGCCGCTGGGTGAACTGTGGCAGATGCTGTTTGCACTGGCGGTGCTGCTGTATGCGTTCGGTCCGCGCGAATTCGAGGCGGATCTGGAGGCGATCGTGCAGGCGCCCGACGGGCTGCAGCGCGAAGCCACGGCGCAGGCGCTGACCGAGGATGGCGAGACGGTGGCCTGGCAGGCGGCGGCGCTGGGCGAAGCGGTGGCGTACGCCGCCCTGCGCCGGCGCTTCGGCGTGCTGTTCTGGTTTTTCCTGCTCGGCCCGGTAGGCGCGCTGCTGTACCGGCTGGGGCAGACGCTGGGGCGTGATCGTTCGCTGCAACTGGACGACGCCACCGCCGTCAGCGCGCGCCATGTGGCCAACGCGCTGGACTGGCTGCCGGCACAACTGCTCACCCTGACCCTGGCCGTGGTCGGTCACTGGGAGGCGGTGATCGGCGCATGGCGGCGCTGGCACGCGCAGGCCGCGCCCGAAAGCTGGTACAGCGCGGGGCCGGGCTTTCTTGGCGCGGCCGCCCGCGCCGATGCGCTCAGCGACATCGAAGGCGGCGATGGCTACGCCGAGGATCGCACCGATCCGCTGGCCGAACTGGTGCGGCTGCGCAGCGCGCTGCTGCGCGCGCTGCTGGCGTGGCTCAGCGTGGTGGCGCTGGTCGTGATCGGCGGCTGGGTGGCTTGAGAGCCGGGGTTTGGGATTCGGGATTGGGAATTCGGAAAGGCGCGCTAGGCGAGGTCGCCGCGTAATTCCTTGACGCGCGCCTCCAGTACTTCGGCGCTGGCTTGTGCCGGTTCCAACGGCGCGCCGGCGACCAGTTCCACCCGTGCCCGGAAGCGACGCGGCAGGCGCGCGCGGTGCAGGCGCGAATCGCGGCGGCTCCATACGCTGCCCCACAGGCCACGCAGCGCCAGCGGCACCACCGGCACCGGGCGTCGCGCCAGAATCTTCTCCACACCCGGGCGGAACGGAGCAATCTTGCCGTCGCCGGTCAAGCCGCCTTCGGGAAAAATGCACACCACTTCGCCCGCCGCCAGCGCGTCGTCGATCGCGTCATAGGCCTGCTGCAATACGGCCGCATCCTCTTTGTGGCCGGCGATCGGGATCGCCCTGGCGGTGCGGAAGAGGAAGCGCATCAGCGGGATGTTGAAGATCTTGTAGTACATGACGAACCGCACCGGCCGGCGCAGGTTCGCCATCAGCAGCAGTGGGTCCATGTAGCTGACGTGGTTGCACACCAGCAGCACCGGGCCATCTTCGGGAACGTGCTGCAAGCCGTCAGCCCGCACCCGGTACAGCGTGTTCACCAGCACCCAGGTAATGAAGCGCATCAGGAACTCGGGCACCAGGGTGAAGATGTACGTGGCCACCGCGACGTTGAGCAACGCGGCGGCCAGGAAAATCTGCGACGCGCCCAGGCCGAGCGCACCCAGCCCCAGGCCGAACCCCGCCGCCAGCACGATCAGCAAGGCATTGACGATGTTGTTGCCGGCGATGATGCGCGACAGCTTTTCGCGCGGCGAGCGCGCCTGCACGAAGGCAAACAGCGGCACCACGTAGAAGCCGGCAAACACGCCGATCAGGGTGAGGTCCAGCGCAACGCGCCAGCTGCCGGCGCCGTGCAGGAAAGCCAGCCAGTCCAGCCCGCGCACCGACGCGATGCCGTGCCGCGCGAAGTACAGATCCACGCCGAACACGGTGAGCCCGAACGCGCCCAGCGGCACCAGCCCGATCTCCACCCGCTTGCCCGACAGCCGCTCGCACAGCAACGCGCCGATGCCGCTGCCGACCGAGAACAGGGTCAGCACCAGCGTATTGACCGTGCCGTCGCCGCCCAGCGTCTCGCGCGTGTAGTTGGGCAACTGCGCGATCAGCACGGTGCCGAAGAACCAGAACCACGAGATGCCCAGCACCGCGTTCCACACGGCGCGATCCTCGCGCGTGATGCGCAGCACGCGCGCGGTCTCGCTGAACGGGTTCCAGTTGAACTTCAGCCCCGGCGCCGTGGCCGGCGCGGCCGGAATCCGGCGGCAGACAAGATACCCCGCCACCGCCACCGCGATGGTGGCGCCCGAGGCCAGCAGCGGACCCACGCCGGCGACCAGCATCAGCGCATTGCCCGCGATCATGCCGATCAGGATCGCCAGCTGCGTGCCCATTTCCACCAGGCCGTTGCCGCCCACCAGCTCGGCCGGCTTGAGCGCCTGCGGCAGGATCGCGTACTTGATCGGCCCGAACACCGTCGAGTGCATGCCCATCATGAACAGCACCACCAGCAACAGCGTCACGTGGTGCGTGTAGAAGCCGATGGCGGCAACCACCATCGCCACGATCTCGAACAGCTTTACCGCGCGGATGATGCGCGTCTTCTCGAACTTCTCCGCCAGTTGCCCGGCGGTGGCCGAGAACAGGAAGAACGGCAGGATGAACAGCGCCGGCGCGAAGTTGGTGTACAGCGACACGGTGTGGTCGTCCAACCCCATCCGGAACGCCACCAGCATCAGCAGCGCATTGCGGAACGCGTTGTCGTTGAACGCCCCCAGCGCCTGCGTCCAGAAGAACGGCGCGAAGCGACGCTTGCCCAGCAATGCGAATTGGCTCATGCGGATCCGTGGTGGTGGGTGGAAGGTGTCGAGCGCTTGCTACCTGGCGTTATCCAGCACGGGCAAAGAGCGCCCCCATCCGCCTTCGGCACCTTCCCCCGCAAGCGGGGGAAGGAAACTTGGGAGCTTGCGGCGAACCTGCTGTTCCTTCCCCCGCTTCGCGGGGGAAGGTGCCCGACAGGGCGGATGGGGGCGCTTTTGGCCACGTCCGATCTCCCCTTCAGAACCCCGAACCGGCTTCACCGCAGCGTCAAGCGCGATGCAGCGCCCGATGCGCGATGTCGCGGCGGTGGAACGCGCCCTCGTAGCGGATCTTCCCGATGGCGTCGTAGGCATGTTGGCGGGCGGCGGCGAGATCGTCGCCAAGCGCGCAGACGGTCAGCACGCGGCCGCCGGCGGTGACGGCGCGACCGTGTTCGTCGAGCCTGGTGCCGGCGTGGAAAACCTTGACGTCGGGCGCGGCGGCGGTATCCAGCCCGTCGATCGCATCGCCGCTGCGCACCCGCGCCGGATAACCCGCGGCAGCCAGCACCACGCCGATCGCCGGCCGGCGGTCCCAGCGCGCGCTGACCTCATTCAGACGGCCATCCAGCGCCGCGTCGATCAGGTCCACCATGTCCGATTTCAGCCGCATCAGGATCGGCTGGGTTTCCGGATCGCCGAAGCGCACGTTGTACTCGATGACCTTGGGGTTGCCCTGCTTGTCGATCATCAGCCCCGCGTACAGGAAGCCGATGAACGGCGCGCCTTCCAGCGCCATGCCGCGCAGGGTGGGTTCGATCACGTCCTTCAGGATGCGCCGCTCGACCTCGGGCGTGACCACCGGCGCGGGCGAGTACGCGCCCATGCCGCCGGTGTTGGGGCCCAGATCGCCCTCGTCGCGGCGCTTGTGGTCCTGGCTGGAAGCCATCGGCAACGCGTGGCTGCCGTCGCTCATCACGATGTAGCTGGCTTCCTCGCCGTCGAGGAATTCCTCGATCACCACGCGGGCGGAGGCGTCGCCGAAGCTGTGCGCGCCCAGCATGTCGTGCAGGGCCAGCTCGGCATCGGCCTGGGTCAGCGCCACCACCACGCCCTTGCCGGCGGCCAGGCCGTCGGCCTTGATCACGATCGGCGCGCCGTGCTGGCGCACATGGGCCAGCGCCGGCTCCAGCTCGGTGAACACGGCGTAGTGCGCGGTGGGAATGTTGTGCCGCCGCAGGAAATCCTTGGCGAACGCCTTGGAGCCTTCCAGCTGCGCGGCAATCGCGCGTGGCCCGTAGATGCGCAGGCCCGCGTCGCGGAAGCGGTCGACCACGCCGGCCACCAGCGGCACCTCGGGGCCGACCACGGTCAGCGCGATGTCTTCGTCACGGGCCAGTTTCAGCAGGCCGTCGAGATCGGTCACCGCCACGGCGGCGTTGCGCACGCCCGGCTCGCGGGCGGTGCCGGCGTTGCCGGGCGCCACGATCACTTCGCTGACCCGCGGCGATTGCTTCAGCTTCCACGCCAGCGCGTGTTCGCGACCGCCGCTGCCGATGACGAGAACCTTCATGTACTGCTCCGATACCATGCGCGCCGACGCGGCGCCGTCGCGCATTGTAGGGCACGCTGCGCCGCTGACGGCCGCGCGTCAGTCTTGCGGCTGGCTTTCGTCGGCCGTGTGCAGCAACGCCAGCAGCGCCGCGCGCGGCAATTTGCCGGTTTCGTTGCGCGGCAGCGCGTCCACCAGTCGCAGCGGGCGCGGCAGGAACAGCGGGTCGATCGCGCGGCGCAGCGCGTCGAGGATCGCGTGTTCGTCCAGCCCCGGCGCCACCACCACGGCGGCGACGCGGCGCACGCCGATGGCGTCGGCGTCGTCCAGCTGCAGCATCACGCCGTCGCGCACGCCGGGGATGGCCAGCAGGCGGCGGGTGAGGTCGGCCAGCGAGGCGCGCTTGCCGGCGATCTCCAGCAGGTCGGCATGGCGCCCGCGCAGGCGGAAACGCCGGCCGCCATTGTGCAGGCTGACCAGGTCGGCCAGCGCCACCGGGCGATCCAGCTGCGGCGCATCGACCAGGGTGCCGTCCGGCTGCGGGTGCAGGTGCACGTCGGCGAACAGCGACCATTCCTCCTGCACGCCGGCGCGGCGGCTGGCGAACACGCAGGTCTCGGTGGAGCCGAACACCTCCAGCAACGGCGCACCGAAACGCTGTTCGGCGGCCCGCGCCAGTTCGCCCGACAACGGCGCCGTGGCCGAAACCATCGCCGCCAGCGGCGGCAGCGCAATGCCCGAATCGACCAGCGCACGCAGGTGCACCGGCGTGGTCACCAGCACCCGCGGCGCGGGTATCTCGGCCAGCGCCGCCGCCACGTCGGCGGGAAAGAACGGCCGCCCGGCATGGATGCCGACGTCGCCGAGCAGCGGCAGCAGCACCGACATCTCGATCCCGTACATGTGCTGCGGCGGCACGGTGGCGACCACTTCGAAACGCGGCCCCAGCTCGGCGCTCAGCATCTGCAGGTTGCCGGCGGTGCTGGCGTGGAAGCTGCGCCAGGTTTTCGGGTTGGCGCTGGGCGTGCCGGTGGAGCCGGAGGTGTAACCGATCGCCACCACCTGGTCGGCGTCGATCAGCGGCAACACGAAGTCACTACCCCGCGTGGCGTCTTCCAGCGGCGCCAGGCGCTGGTAGCGCGGCGGCGCCTGATCGAGCGGCAGGTCGCCCAGCACATGGCAGCCCGGATGCGCCGCCATCACCTCGTCCACCGCCTGCGGCGCCCGCGAGGACGGCAGCAGGTTGGTCTGGCCGCGCAGCACGATCGCGCAGAACGCCACCAGGAACATGTAGCGGTTCTCGCAGAGGTTGACCGTGGCGGCCGTCGCCGGCAACTGCGCGGCCACCTGCCGCACGTGATCGAGAAACCGGGAGGCGCCGATGGGCGCGCCGTCGCGCCAGGCTACCGTGCGTGCGGGGTGGGTGACGGACAACAACGGCAGCCGCTGCGGCGCCTCATGCTGGAACGTGTCGTAGACGATGGCCAAGCGCGGGGTCTCCTGTGGCATCCGGCCGGTGGACCGATGCTTCCTTGCCGATGGTTTCAGCGACGGATTATCGCGTGGACGTTCAAGACCGGATAGTGGCGCCGGTGAGCGCGTCGCGAATGGTCGTGGGGCGTTGCTGCTGCCCCAGCGGCGCGTCGAGCAGGCCGTCCAGGGCATCGCCGAAATAACCGGCCACCGCGTCGGCCGAGCGCGCCGGTGCGCTGCCATGCGGGTTGGCGCTGGTGGACACCAGGGCGCCGCCGTAGGCGCGGCACAGCGCGGCGGCCGGCGCGTGGGCCGTTACCCGCAAGGCGATGCCGGCGTGCGCGCCGGCGATCCAGTCGGGAACGTCGGCGGCGCGCGGCAGGATCCAGGTATGCGGCCCCGGCCAGCTGTCCATTACCTGCGCCAGCACGGCGGCGGGGACGGCGCTGCGATCGATGTAGCGCTCCACCTGCGCGACGTCCGCCGCGATCAGCAGCACACCTTGCGTCGGTGGCCGCTGCTTCAGCGCAAACAGGCGCTCGAACGCCGTCCGGTTGCGCGGGTCGCAGCCCAGGCCGAACACAGCCTCGGTCGGATAGGCCAGCACGCCGCCGTCGCGCAGCAGCGCGGCGGCGGCATCGGTCTGGTCCGCGGTGAAACGCTGCAGCATCAGGCCTCGTCCGCGCTCGACATGGCCGCCTTGCTGGCCGGCGTCTTGCGGGTGGCCGTCTTCTTCGCCGCCGCCTTCTTGGTGGCGGTTTTCCTGGCCGCCGTTTTCTTGGTGGCGGTCTTCTTGCTCGCCGTCTTTTTGGCGGCGGCCTTCTTCGCCGCCGGAGCCTTCTTTGCCGCCACTTTCCTGGTCGCCGCCTTCTTGCCGAAGCGGCCTTTCTTCACCGGCGCGGCGGCCAGCAATTCAAGGCACTGGGCTTCGGTCAGCGTCTTGGGTTCCTGGTCCTTCGGGATGCGCGCGTTCTTCTCGCCGTCGGTGATGTAGGCGCCGTAGCGGCCGTTGAGCACCTGCACGCCGTTGCCGAAATCGAGGATCAGGCGGTTGGCCAGCATCTCCAGCTTTTCCTGCACGATCTGCAGCGCGCGCGGCAGTTCGATGGTGTAGGGATCGTCCTCGGGCTTGAGCGAGGCGTAGGTGCTGCCCTGCTTCACGAACGGGCCGAAGCGGCCGATCGCCACGCTCACCTCGTCGCCGTTCTCGGCCTGGCCCAGCTTGCGCGGCAGCTTGAACAGCTCCAGCGCCTCGGCCAGGGTGATGGTGTGCATGCTCTGGCCCGGGCGCAGGCTGGCGAAGGTGGGTTTTTCCTCGTCGTCCTTGGTGCCGATGGCGGCATAAGGCCCGAACCGGCCCAGCCGCACGGACACCGGCTTGCCGGTTTTCGGATCGGTGCCCAGCTCGCGCGCGCCAGTGGCCTCGCTGCGATCGACCGATTCGGTTTTCTCGTCCACCTGCTGCTTGAACGGCTGCCAGAAGCGCTCCATCAGCGGCACCCAGGCCTCCTCGCCGCGGCTGACGGCGTCCAGCTCGTCCTCCATCTTCGCGGTGAAGTCGTAGTCGACGTACTGGGTGAAATGCTGGGTGAGGAACTTGCTGACCGCACGGCCCACGTCGCTGGGCTTGAAGCGGCGGCTGTCGAGGTACACGTACTCGCGGTTCTGCAGCACCTGGATGATGCTGGCGTAGGTGGACGGACGGCCGATGCCGTGCTCCTCCAGCGCCTTGACCAGGCTGGCTTCGGAGTAGCGCGGCGGCGGCTCGGTGAAGTGCTGGTCGGCGGCGATCTCGTGCAGCGGCACCGCCTCGCCTTTCTCCAGCCGCGGCAGGCGCCGGCCTTCGTCGTCGTCATCGGCCTTCTTCTGGTCGCTGCCTTCCTCGTACACGGCCAGGAAGCCTGGTTCGACCACCGTGGTGCCGCTGGCGCGGAACGAGGCATCGCCGCCTTCCACGTGCGGCAGCGCAAATTCCACCGACACGGTGTTGAGCGTGGCGTGGATCATCTGGCAGGCGACGGTGCGCTTCCAGATCAGCTCGTACAGCTTGCGCTGGTCGTCGTTGAGGTAGGCCGCCACGGAGCGGGGCGTGTGCATGGCCGAGGTGGGACGAATCGCCTCGTGCGCCTCCTGCGCGTTCTTCGACTTGGTCTTGTACACCTGCGGCGCATCCGGCAAGGCCTTGCTGCCGTAGTCGCGGGCGATCAGCTGGCGCAGCTCGGCCAGCGCGTCGTCGCCGAGCATGGTGGAATCGGTACGCATGTAGGTAATCAGGCCGACGTTGCCTTCGTCGCCCAGCGCCACGCCCTCATACAGGCCTTGCGCCACCTTCATCGTGCGGCTGGTGGTGAAGCCCAGCTTGCGCGCGGCCTCCTGCTGCAGGGTGGAGGTGGTGAACGGGGCGGCGGGGCGGCGCTTGCGCTCCTTGGAGCTGACCTCGCTGACGGTGAGCCGGCCGCGCGCCGCCTGTTTCAGCGCGCTGCGGGCCGCCTGTGCATCGGCTTCGCTGGTGAGGTCGAACTGCTCGAACTTCTTGCCGTTGAGCTTGGACAGGCGGGCGGTGAAATCGCCCTCGGCATGCTTGAGCTGGGCCTCGATGGTCCAGTATTCGCGCGCCTTGAACGCCTCGATCTCCTCCTCGCGCTCCACGATCATGCGCAGTGCCGGCGACTGCACGCGGCCGGCGGACAAGCCGCGCTGCACCTTGCGCCACAGCACCGGTGACAGGTTGAAGCCGACCAGGTAATCCAGCGCGCGGCGCGCCTGCTGGGCATCGACCAGGTCGTGAGACAGCTGCCGTGGCGCGGCCACCGCGGCCTTGATCGCCTTGGGTGTGATCTCGGAGAACACCACCCGGTGCAGCTGCTTGCCCTTGGTCAGGCCGCGCTCCTTCAGGATCTCGCTGATGTGCCAGCTGATGGCCTCGCCTTCGCGATCCAAGTCGGTCGCCAGATAGATGTCGTCGGCCGCCCTGGCCGCCTTGGCGATGGCATCGACGTGCTTCTCGTTGCGCTCGATCACCTCGTAGGCCATGGCGAAGCCATGGTCGGTATCGACCGCGCCCTCCTTCGGCCGCAGGTCGCGCACATGGCCGTAGGAGGCCAGGACCTGGAAGTCCTTGCCGAGGTATTTGTTGATCGTCTTGGCCTTGGCCGGCGATTCGACGATGAGCAGGTTTTTTGCCATGAAGCTGGATTTCCACAAACGAAGGACCGCCGCCGGGCGACGGGCGCATATATATAGTTGAAACCACGCCGGGCGGGCGACTGTCAAGCCGCATTACGCCGCCCGGGCGTTCAGCCAGCCAGTTGCTGGTAGCGATTGCCGGACAGCGTCTCGACGCGTCCCTGCAGTTCCAGCATCAGCAGCATCGAGGAAACGGCCGCCGCCGTTTGCCCGGTACGCTGCACAAGTTCGTCCAGTGTCGCCGGATCGTGGCCGAGTGCCTCGCACAGGTCGCGATAGGCCGGATCGACCGGTTCCGCCGCCGCGGCATCACCAGCGGTGGCGGCCGCGTCCGTACTACGCAGCCGCGCTGCCAGCTCGCCGCCAAGCATGCGCGCTGCCGGCGTCAATGTCTCGATGATCTCGGCCGCCGTTTCCACCAGGCGGGCGCCATCGCGGATCAGGCGGTGGCAACCGCGCGCCAGCGGATTGTGGATGGAGCCGGGCAGCGCGAACACCTCGCGCCCCTGCTCGCCGGCCAGCCGGGCGGTGATCAGCGAGCCGGAACGCAGGCCCGCCTCGACCACCAGAGTGCCCAGCGACAAGCCGGCAATGATGCGGTTGCGACGCGGAAAATGGTCGGCGCGGGCACCGGTGCCGGGCGGGAATTCGCTGATCAACGCGCCCTGCGCGGCAATGCGCCGGGCCAGCGCATGGTGCTTGCGCGGGTAGACCCGGTCGGGCCCGGTGCCGATCACCGCCAGCGTGCCGGCACCGGCATCGAGCGCAGCCGTGTGCGCGGCGCCGTCGATGCCGTCGGCCATGCCGCTGGTGATGGCGAAGCCGGCCTGCGCCAGCGCCCGCGCGAAGGCGCCGGCATGGGCCATGCCGGCCACGCTGGCGCTGCGCGCGCCGACGATGGCCACCTGCGGCAGCAGGGCGAGGCCGGGATCGCCGGCCACGAACAGGACGGCCGGCGGTTGCGGGATGTTTTCCAGTTGCGGCGGGAAATCCGCGTCGGTACAGCGCAGCAGATGGTGATCCGGCTCGGCCAGCCAGGCCAGGTCGGCGGCCAGGCGCGCCTCGTCGGGCGCGTCGAGCCACGCCTTGGCGCCGTCGCCCAGCGCCGCGGCATGGCGATGCAGCTCGCGCAGCGCGGCGTGGATGTCGCCATCGGCCGCATCGAGCTTTTCGCGCAGGCCGCCCGGCCCCAGGCCGGGCGTGCGCAGGGCGGTCAGCCAGGCGCGCAGTTCGTGTGTTTCGTCCATGGCCCGAAGTTTACGCAGTCGCCCCAGACGACCACGGCGCGGTGGTAGCCGCGCCGTGGTGTCAGGGAATGTCGATGGGCCCCACGCCCCTGGATTACTCCGGCATCGTCAGCCTGTCGTTCTTGTGCACCGGCCGCAGGCTGTCCATCACCAGGCCGTAGCTGACCCGGTCGAACGTGCGGAACACCATCACGTGGCCCACGAATTCGTCCGGCAGGGTGACCCGCGAGCCCACGCCGCGGCGCCAGCTGTTGCTGGCCACGTCATCATGGATGTTCTCGCCGGGGTGGTAGATCGAGAACGTCGTGCCGTTGTCCACGCCATCCTTCGCACCGACCGACAGCGCCACCACCTGACGCGAGCCCACCGCGTCCAGCGCGTCGGCGAAGCCGATCACGTGCGCGTCCCTGGCGATCGACTTGGGCGGGTGCGGGTAGTAGTAGGGGTCGTACGGCGTGTCGTCGATCGGCAGCACGCGGTCGCCGGTGCGGATCTCGCGGGTGGAATCGAGCAGCAGCAGGGTGGACGGATCGCCCACGCGCAGGGTTTCGGCGGTGCCGATCACGGTCACTTCCACGCCCATGTCCTGGCCGCGGCCGTACTGGCCGTCGTGGCGGGAATCCTCGCGCCACGGCGCGTTGACCATGGCCGCGTTGCTGTCCAGCTCGTGGGCGAAGATGCGGCTGTCGGCGTCGTTCGGATCATCCTGCTCGAAGCCGCGGAAGACGTGGCTGGGGCGCACGATCGCCCAGCGCTGGCCGGGGGTGGCCTGCAGGCCGCGCACGTAGAGGTTCTGGCCCACCGCGCCGCGCAGCCGGTTTTCCTCCAGGCCCACCACGTAGGGCGCGGAGCTGACCTCGTTGGAATTCATCACGCGCAGGTCTTTCAGGAAGGTGCGCAGCTCCGACAACGGGATGGCCGGCACGGCATCGCCCTCGCGATGCACGCTGGGCTGCAGGCGCAGGGTCGGGCCGTTGATGAAGGACAGGTTGAGCACGTCGCCCGGATAGATCAGGTGCGGGTTGCGCACCTGCGGATTGGCCTGCCAGATTTCCGGCCACAGCCACGGCTTGACCAGGAAGCGGGCGGAGATGTCCCACAGCGTGTCGCCGCGGCGCACGGTGTAGTTGTCGGGGTGATCGGCACGCAGCTGCGCGCCTGCTGCGTAGACGGCCACGGTTACCAGCAAGCCGGCCAGCAGGACGATGCTTTTTCTGATCATTGTTGGGAATCCCCCTCCCCCTATGCTCGGTCGAGTGTAGCTGAACCTTCTTGACGCGCAACCGGCATCCGTCGACAAAAATCGTCTGCAGACACGCGCTTGCCGACGTACAATGAGGCACATTCTAAATGGCGCCAGGGCTCGATTTTCACCAAGTCGCCCGCACTTTCGGCGTCGAGGTGAGAAAACCATGTCCGTTCTGCCCATTCTCGAATTTCCCGACCCGCGCCTGCGTACCCGGGCCGCGCCGGTCAGCGTGTTCGACGCGAAGCTGAAACAGTTCGTCGCCGACATGTTCGAAACCATGTACGCGGCCAATGGCGTAGGCCTGGCCGCCACCCAGGTCAACGTGGCCCAGCGCGTGCTGGTGACCGACATGAGCGAGGGGCGCACCGAGCCGCTGGCGCTGATCAACGCGCAGATCCTGGAAAAGGAGGGCTCGCAGGTCTACCAGGAAGGCTGCCTGTCGTTTCCCGGCCTGTACGCCGACGTCACCCGCGCGCTGAAGGTGAAGGTGAAGGCGCAGGATGTCGCCGGCAACGAGATCGTCGTCGATGCCGAAGGCCCGCTGGCGGTCTGCATCCAGCACGAAATCGACCATCTCGACGGCAAGGTGTTCGTCGACTACCTGTCGCCGCTGAAGCGCGGCATGCTGCTGAAGCGGCTGGAGAAGGCGCGCAAGCAGGCGGCGAGTGCTTGAATAGTGCCGGCTTGAGCAACCCCGGCCTGCGGGTGGTTTTCGCCGGCACGCCGGAGTTTGCCGTGCCCTGCCTCGAAGCCTGCCGCGCCAGCGGCGCCGAGGTGGTGGCCGTCTATACCCAGCCCGATCGCCCCGCCGGCCGCGGCCGCAAGCTGACCCCCAGCCCGGTCAAGCAGGCCGCGCTGGCCGCGGGCATCGCGGTGCATCAACCCGAATCGCTGAAATCCGCCGACGCGCAACAGGCGCTGGCGGAGCTGAAGCCGGACCTGCTGGTGGTGGTGGCCTACGGCCTGATCCTGCCGCGCAAGGTGCTGGCGATTCCCCGCTTCGGCTGCTGGAACGTGCACGCCAGCCTGCTGCCGCGCTGGCGTGGCGCCGCGCCGATCCAGCGCGCCATTCTTGCCGGGGACGCGGAAAGCGGCGTCGACCTGATGCAGATGGAAGCGGGCCTGGACACCGGCCCCGTCCTGCTGGAACGGCGCACGCCGATCACGCGCGAAGACACCGGCGGCTCGTTGCACGACCGCCTTTCCGTGCTGGGCGCGGAGGTGCTGGCCGACGGCCTGCGGCGCCTGCTTGCCGGCGACATGCCCTCGGCCGTGCCGCAGGCGGACGACGGCGTGACGTATGCGCACAAGCTGGACAAGGCGGAGGCGAAACTCGATTTCCGGCGCCCGGCGATCGAGCTGGAGCGCCAGGTGCGCGCGTTCGATCCCTGGCCCGTTGCCGAAGGCGAGATTGCCGACGAGCACCTGCGCATCTGGGCCGCGCTGGCGATCGACACGCCGCACCAGGCAACGCCCGGCAGCGTGATCGCGGCCAGCCGGGACGGCATCGACGTGGCATGCGGGCAGGGCGCGCTGCGCGTGCTGGCGGTGCAGCGCGCGGGCGGCAAGCGCATCGGCGCCGCCGACTATCTCAACGCGCGCCCCCATCTGCTACCGCCGCGCCATCCAGACGGGAGCGTCTGAGGTGGCCTCGAAGGCAAACAGGCGATCCCGCACGGCACCTTCTCCTCCTCCTCTCCCCCAAGGCGAGAGGAATGAGGAGAGGGGCGGGTGGTTGTCATGAAACCCGACACCCGCGCGCTGGCCGCCAAGGGCCTGGCCGAAGTCGCCCTGCGCGGCGCGTCTTTGCGCGACGTGATGGAGCGCAACGCCAGGCGATTGGCCGATCCCCGCGATCGCGCGCTGCTGATGGCCCTGCTCAGCGAAGGCGCGCGCTGGTGGCTGCGCTTCGACGCGGCCATCGACGACCTGCTGGAGAAGCCGCTGCGGCACAAGGACCCGGCCGTGCACGCGTTGCTGGTGCTGGGTCTGGTGCAGCTGGAGATCCTGCAGTTGAGCGACTACGCCGCCGTGGCCGCCACGGTCGAGGCGACGCGCACGCTGGGCCGGCCGCCGCTGGCTGGCCTGGTCAACGCCATCCTGCGGCGCTGGCAGCGCGAGCGCGACACCCTGCTCGCCCGCCTCGATGCCAGGCCGCAAACCCGCCACGCCCACCCGGCCTGGCTGGCCGCCGCGCTGCACCGCGACTGGCCGCGGCAGGCCGAGGCGGTGATGGAGGCGGACAACCGCGAGCCCCCATTGATGCTGCGCGTCAATCGCCAGCGCAGCGAACGCGCGGCGCTGATCGAACAATTGCAGGCCGCCGGCTACGCGGCCAGCGCGCATCCGTGGCTGGACGATGGACTGGTACTGCCGCACAGCACCGACGTCACCCGCATGCCCGGGTTCGAGGACGGCCTGTTCGCCGTGCAGGATGGCGCCGCCCAGGTGGCCGCCGACCTGGCCGACCTGCGCGACGGCCAGCGCGTGCTGGACGCCTGCGCCGCGCCCGGCGGCAAGGCCTGCCACCTGCTCGAACGCGCCGACATCGACCTCACCGCACTGGAGTTCGACGCTGCCCGCGGCGAGCGCATCCGCCAGAACCTGATGCGGTTGCGCCTGGATGCGAAAGTGGTGACCGGCGATGCCGGTGCGCCCAAAAGTTGGTGGAAGGGCCAGGCCTTCGATCGCATCCTGGTCGACGCGCCCTGTTCGGCCACTGGCGTGTTGCGCCGCCGCCCTGACGTGCGACTGCACCGGCGCGAAAGCGACATCCCCGCCATGCAGGCGCAGCAGCGGCGCATCGTGGCGGCGCTGTGGCCGTTGCTGGCGCCGGGCGGGCGGCTGGTCTACATCACCTGCTCGGTGCTGCGCGCCGAGAACGAGGCCATCGTGGGCGAACTGCTGGCCGCCCAGCCCGATGCGCAGGCGGTGCACTTCACCCTGCCGGCAGGCCACGCAGCCGGCGTCGGCTGGCAGATCCTGCCGGGCGACGGCGACCTGGACGGCATGTATTACGCGGTGATCGGCAAACGGGCCACGTGAAGGGCTCAGCTGGCGGTAAGCCGCATCCGGCTATACAACGCGTCTATCCACCGCTGTCTGGTATGTTCCGGCACCGCTTCCCCATCGGTCTCCACCCGGACGGCACGCCCCCGTTCCCCACTCAATTGCGCAAGCGCTGGAATGCCATGGACGCCATGCAAGGCACACACTTGAAGCGATGGTCGCTGGCGTGCTGCAGCTTGCTGGTCGTGCTGGTTCCGTTGTCGTTCTCCATCGAGCGGCACGTCAGGGTGGTGCCGATCGCGCTGCTTTTCCTGACCGGCCTGTGGCTGCTGGTGGCCGACCGCTCGGTGCGCCGCAGCTACCGCCACGCCTGGCCGGCAATGCTTCCCGCGGCACTGATGGTGGCGCTCTCGGTGGTCAACATCTGGCAGCACCGGCTTGGCTGGCGCGAATTCGACCAGTCCGCGCACATCATCATGTACGCGGTGATCGCGGCCGTTTTCACCCTCGGCCTGAACATGCGCCGGGTCTGGAACGGCTTCAGCCTGACCCTGATTTTCCTTGGCGTGGTGAGCATCGTGCAGCACCATTGCTATGGTGTGCTGCGGCCGGCAGGACTCAATGGCGGCCCCGCCAGCACGATCGAGTTCGCCACCGTGATGCTGGGGCTGACCTTGCTGGCGCTGCTGCAACTGTTGAAACCGAAAGCGCCCACCGCCGAAAAATGGCTGCATGGCGCGGCCATGGCGCTGGGCATCTATGGCGCGCTGCTGACCCAGAGCCGCGGGCCGCTGCTGGCGTTCGTGCCGGCGTTTGCGCTGGTGATGGCACTGCATGGCTACCGCAAGGGCCTGCGCCGCCGGCAATGGCTGCCGATCCTGGTGATCGGCATCGCCGCGGCGCTCACGGCCGCGGCCAACCTCGACGGGCGGTTGGTCGACCGTTTCGCCAGCATCAGGAACGAGGTCAGCACCTACAGCCCCGATCACAACGCCACGGGCGCGGTACGCGAGCGGCTGGAAATGTGGCGCACGGCCGTGCGCGCGTTCAAGGAGCACCCGCTGGCCGGCGTGGGCATCGATCGCTTCGGCACCTATGTGCGCAGGGAAGTGGCGGCTGGACGCACCAACGCGGCGGTCGCCAAGTATGGCCATCCTCACAACGAATACCTGGATGCCGCGGCCACCCGCGGCATCTTCGGGCTGCTGGTGCTGGTGCTGCTGTTCGTGTTGCCGTTCTTCTATTTCTTCCGGCATGCGGGCGATCCCGACGATGCCGTGGCCAGGCCCGCCTATGCCGGCCTGGCGATCGTGGTGCTCTATGCGGTCTGCGCGCTCACGGAAAGCGTGCTTTTCCGGGTCATGTCGCAATCGCTGTTCTTTTTCCTGCTGCTTGGCCTTGCGGTGCGGGTGGGCGACGGGCTTCGCCGCCGGGCCGAGGACCACGCGGGCTGACCGTTGCGCAACGCGCGGCCTCGCGTCGCCGGGCGCAGACGCTAGACTTCCCCATCGACTCCCGCGTTTCCGCTTTCGCAGGCTTGCGCCGGCGGGAAAGGCGGGGCTTTCCTGGCGCCATCGCGTGGCGCCGCGTTCGGGACTATCCATGGCAAAGCCGCACCGTTACCTGCTTTTCGCCGAGTTGTCGTATGCGTTCGAGATCCTGCGTCCGCTGCAGGCAGCCGCGCTGGAACGCGGCGACGAGGTGGCGTGGTTTCTCAATGGCCCGGCGCCGGGCAACCTGCTTCCCGGCGAACGCTTGCTGCGTACCACGGCGGAAGTGCGTGCGTTCGATCCCGACGCCGTGCTGGTACCTGGCAACGAAGTGCCGCTGTCGTTTCCGGGGCTGAAGGTGCAGGTTTTCCACGGCCTGGGCATCGAGAAGAAGGGCCACTTCCGCATTCGCGGCATGTTCGACCTGTTCTGCACCTTCGGCCCGCTGACGACGGCACCGTTCGAGCAGCTGGCGCGGCAGCACGGCTGGTTCAAGGTGGTGGAAACCGGCTGGCCAAAGACCGACGTGTTGTTGCGCACGCCTCCCGCTGCACGCGCCGAGGGCGACGAGAAACGCATCCTCTACGCGCCCACCTTCAGCCCCTCGCTGACCTCGACACCGGCCCTGGCGGCCGAGATTGCCGGCATCGTGGCGCGCCGGCCGTGGCGCTGGACGGTGAAGTTCCATCCGAAGATGGCCGAGGAATTTGCCGCGCCGCTGCGCGCGATCCATGGCGACAACTACGAGATCGTCTCGACCACCGCACTGGCACCGCTGCTGCAGGAAGCCGACGTGCTGCTGACGGACACCTCGTCGGTGGCCGCCGAGTTCATGTTGCTGGACAAGCCCGTAGTGGCGTTCCGCAACCGCCTGCCCGGCCCGTACCTGGTGAACGTGGACAACCCCTCCGCACTGGAGCGCAGCCTGGAAGCTGCGCTGGGCGGGGACGATCCCTCGCGCGACGCGCGCCGCGAATACGCGCATGCGATGCAGCCGTGGCGCGACGGACGCTCCAGCGAGCGCGTGCTCGACGCGGTGGAAGCGATGCTGGCGACCGGTCGCGGCGGCCTGAAACGCAAGCCGCTCAGCCTGCTGCGCCGCTTCAAGTACTGGCGCACGCTGCCATGAGCGCGGACAACAGCGAGGCAGGGGAGCGACCGATGAAAAACGTCGTGCTGACCTACGGCACCTTCGACCTGTTCCACGTCGGCCACCTGAACCTGCTGCAGCGGCTGAAGGCGCTGGGCGATTACCTGGTGGTGGGCGTGTCCACCGACGAGTTCAACGCCACCAAGGGCAAGCAGACGATCGTGCCGTTCGCCGATCGCCAGCGCATCGTGCAGAACATCAAGTGCGTGGACCTGGCCATTCCGGAAAGCCACTGGGAGCAGAAGGTGGGAGACATCGCAAAATACGGCGTGTCCACCTTCGGCATGGGCGCCGACTGGACCGGCCGTTTCGACGAACTGAAGGCGCATTGCAACGTGGTCTACCTGCCGCGTACCGAGGGCATTTCCAGCACCAGCATGAAGAAACTGCTGCGCGTGCTGGACAAGGAGCACGTCGACGACCTGCGCCAGGCGCTGAACGTGATCTCGGCGATCATCGACCGCTTCGACTGAACAGGCCGCCGTGCCCCTGGCCTTGACTGGTAGAGTCGCCGCATGTCCCAGCTTCCCCTGACCCTGGTCGTGATGACCCACAACGAGGCGGCCGTGATCGGCCGCTGCCTGGACAGCGTGCCGTTCGCCGCGGAAAAGCTGGTGATCGACTGCGGCAGCACCGACGCCACGCTCGAGGTGGCGCGCACCCACGGTGCCCGCGTGGTGCACCAGGACTGGCTGGGCTTCGGCCCGCAGCGCAATGTCGGCACCACCCAGGCCAGCCATCCTTGGATTCTTGCCCTCGATGCCGATGAATTTTTGTCGCCGGAGCTGGCGCGCGAGCTGGAACAACGGCTGCCGCAGGTCATGGCGTCCGACGCCTGCGTGGGCATCCTGCGCCGGCGCACGCTGTACATGGGCGCGCCGATGCGCTGGTACCGGCCGATGGTCGGCGAGAAGCTGGCCCGCCTGTACCATCGCGACCGCGCCCGCTGGCGCGACGTGCGGGTGCATGAATCGCTGGCCTGGAGCGGCCCGCAGGCGTCGTTCCGGGCGCCGTTCGAGCACGAGAACAACCCCACCCTGGTGCACAAGGGCCTGAAGGTGCTGCGCTATGCGGAGCTGAAGGCGCGCGACTGGCGGCAGAAGGGGCGCAAGCCGCGCATGTGGGATTGCGCGCTGGTGTTCGTCACCACCTTCTTCAAGGATTACGTGGTGCGCCTGGCCATGCTGGACGGCTGGCGCGGCTTCGCGGTGTCGCAGACCAACGCCAGCTACGCGGTCTACAAGCGCATGCGCTATTACGAGATGTGCCGCAACCCGGCGTCGGTGGAGATGGCCGGCGACGTGCTGATCCGCCACGATCTGGATCGCTGAGCGCGCCGGTCACGGTACGCGACGACCGCTTGGCGCCGCGCCAGCCGGTACGATCTGCGTCGTCCGCCACGTTGCCGCGATGCGCCGCAGGCTAGAATCGGCTGCCTCTCAGCCAAGAGTTTTCCCGTGCCCGTCAACGCCTATAGCCGTCTCGAAAACCTGCGCGCCATGTGGTCGTGGTTGTTGTTGTGGACGGTGGTGGCGCTGCTGGCCATTTTTTCGCACGGGCCGATGCCGCTGTATTCGACGCGCACGCTGGCGGTGGCCTGGGAGATGTTCAACCAGGGCCACTGGCTGGTGCCGCACATCAATGGCGAGCCGTACAGCGAGAAGGCGCCGCTGCTGTTCTGGTTGATCCAGGGCGGCTGGTTCGTGTTCGGCGTCAACGACGTGTGGCCGCGCGTGCTGGAAGTGCTGTTCGGCGCCACCCAGCTGGTGCTGCTGTCCACGCTGGCGCAGCGGCTGTTTCCGAACCGGCCGTGGATGGCCAAGGCGGCGCCGTGGATGCTGCTGGCGCTGGGCTATGCGTTCCTGTTCGGCCTGCAGATCATGTACGACGTGCTGCTGGCGGTGTGGACGCTGGCGGCGCTGCTGTGCCTGACGCCGAAGGCGCGCCGGGCCGAGCCGCGCTGGTTGCTGTTCGGCATCTGCATCGGGCTGGGCCTGCTGACCAAGGGCCCGGTGATGCTGCTGCACGTGGTGTTTCCGTGGCTGCTCGGTCCGTTGTGGAACGACTGGGCGCGCGAGCACCGGGCCCGCTGGTACGGGCGCGGCGTGCTCTCGCTGCTGCTGGCGGCGGCGATGTTGCTGGCGTGGGCCTTGCCGGCCGGGCTGTCCGGTGGCGAGGCTTACCGGCAACGGCTGTTTTTCACGCAGACGGCCGGGCGCGTGGTCGACGAGTTGTCCCGCGGCAAGGATCTGCAGAACCACGCCCAGCCCGCGTGGTGGTACCTGCTGTGTCTGCCGGCGTTGCTGTTTCCGTTCAGCGGCTGGCCGCGCGCGCCGGTGGCGGTAGCGGCAACCTTGCTGCGCCGGCCATGGGAGCGCGGTATCCGGCCCGCGCTGTGGCTTTCGCTGCTGGCGCTGGTGGGCCTGGTGGTGGTGGCGCTGATTCCCGGTGCCTGGCCGTGGACGGCGAAACTGCTGGTGGGCCTGTTGCTGGCGCCGCTGTCGATCGCCCTGCTGCGACGGCCGCTGGAGCCGGGCCTGCGATTCGCGCTGTGCTGGTTGCTGCCGGGCTTGTTCGTGTTTTCGCTGATCAGCGGCAAGCAGCTCTATTACCTGCTGCCGGAGCTGGCCGGGGTGACACTGCTGATCGCCGGATGCATCGCCATGCTGCGCGAACGTCATCCGGTGCTGGCCACGCATGGCTGGCTGGGTACCTGGCCGCTGGGCGTGGGCGGCATCGTGTTCGCGGTCCTGCTGTTCGCGCTGCCGCTGCTGGTGGACAGGCATGTGCTGGTCGGCGACTGGGCCACCGATGCCGCGCCGTATACCCGCTATTTCAGCGTGGTATTCCTGCTGCTGGGCGGGTTGCTGCTGCTGCGCGGCCGCGGCGAATTGCGGCGGCTGGCGATCGCCGGGCTGATCGGCGTGCTGTCGCTCAATACGCTGTTCACGCTCGCCCTGTGGAGCAACTACGACATCCGCCCCGCGGCCCGCCTGCTGGGCGCGGTCGAACAGGCGCATCGATCGATCGGCTATCTGGGCAACTACGCCGGCGAGTTCCACTTCGCCGGACGGCTGACCCAGCCGATCACCGAGCTGTATGGCGACCAGGCACTGCAGGATTTCGCGCGCCAGCACCCGGATGCGGTGGTGGTGACGCACCCGCAGACGCTCGATGCCAACGACCTGCGCTACGCCCTGCTGGTGCAGCCGTTCCGTTCGTCGTGGCTGGCGGTATGGCCGGCGCAATCGCTGGCGGACCTGCGCGAAGGCCACACGCCGCCCGAGCCCAGCCGGCCCACCCAGGTCTATCCGGCCGACGACTGGCGCTACCGGGTGCAACCGTGAGCGCACCGCGCATCGCCAGCCTGCGCCAGCAGTGCGGCGGACCGCGCGACGGCGCGCTGCTGCGCTTCTCGCTGGGCACCGCCCTGCTCGACGACGGCGACGCGGCCGCGGCGATCGAGGAATTGCAGCGCGCGGTGGCGTTCGACCCGGGCTATTCCGCGGCGTGGAAGGCGCTGGGCAAGGCCTGCCTCGCCGCCGGCCAGCAGCCGGCGGCCGCCGACGCATGGCGCCGCGGCATGGCCGCCGCCGCGCAACGCGGCGACAAGCAGGCGGAGAAGGAAATGGCCGTGTTCCTGCGCCGGCTGGACTGATTCAGCGGGCGTCGTAGGGGCTGGGCCAGCCGTTGCCCGAAAAGCGCTTGTACTGCCACTGGTACTGCGCAAAGGCCTGCTCGACGCAGGCTTCCACGCCCCGGTTGAGCGCGTTGCAGGCCACTGCCGGGTCCGTGTCGTCCAGCTGCGGCGGCGCCCCCTGCAGGCGGATGCGATAACCCGCGCCACGCGGCAGCCGCTCGGCGAAGGCAAACAGCACGGTGGCGCCGGTGCGCGCGGCCAGCCGCGGCAGCAGGACCATCGTCAACGCGTCGCGACCGAAGAACGGCACCACCTGCCCCTCGCCCGCCCGCGGCTTCTGGTCGGGCAGGATGCCCACCGTGCCACCGGCGGCCAGCCGCTTGTACAGCGCACGCACGCCCGCGCCGTCGGCGCGCACCTGCTCGGGTGCCAGCGCGCCGCGCACCTTGCGCAGCAGCGCCTCGATCGCCGCGATCCGGGGCGGGCGGTAGAGAATGGCCAGCGGCATCTTGCTGCCCAACCAGTAATTGAGCAGCTCCCAGCAGCCCAGGTGCGGAGCGGCGATGATCACGCCCTTGCCCGCCGCCAGCGCCTCGTCGAGCAAGGCCTCGCCGCGCACTTCGCGGATCAGGCCCAGCGACCGCTGCGCGCCGCTGCCCCAGATCTTGATGATCTCGGTGACCGACTTGCCGCTCTCCCTCATCACGTCACGCAGCAGCGCGGCCTGTGCCTCGGCATCCAGTTGCGGCCGCACGATGCGCAGGTTCACCGCCGTGTTGCGGGCGGTGCGGCCGTTCCGCCACAGCAGCAGGCCGCCCAGCAGCGCACCGGCGCCATGCAACAGGCGCAATGGCAGCAGGGCGAGCAGACGCAGCAGGAGATAGAGCAGATAGACGTCGGGGCGCATCCACGAAGTTTACGTGAGGCCGCCGAAGAATCCGCCGCTCGGGTCGGCATCGAGGCGCAAAAAGCGCCCGCCGCGCGGTCTTTCGCCGACTCCGCTGGCGCCGTAAGCTGTGCGCTTCCCGCTTTCGTCGAGCCGCCATGATTGCCCTGATCCAGCGCGTCCTGTCTGCCGAAGTCGAGGTCGAGCAGGAGTGCGTTGGCGCGATCGGGCCGGGCCTGCTGGCACTGGTGGCGGTGCAGCCGGACGACGGCGAAACCCAGGCGCGGCGGATGCTCGAGCGCCTGCTCGGCTACCGCGTGTTCAGCGACGACGCCGGGCGCATGAATCGCTCGCTGGCCGATACCGGCGGTGGCCTGTTGCTGGTCAGCCAGTTCACCCTGGCCGCCGACACCCGCTCCGGCATGCGGCCCAGCTTCACCACCGCCGCGTCACCGGAGCACGCCCGCCGCTGGTTCGACCGGCTGCTGGAGCTGGCGCGCGCCGCACACCCGGGGGTGGAAACCGGGCGCTTCGGTGCCCATATGGTGATCCGGCTGGTCAACGATGGGCCGGTGACGTTCCGGCTCGACACGGGCTGATGCCACGTCGGCGCCTCGCCCCGGAAAACCACGCAAGGCCCCGATCTGGCGCGCTTTTTGCGTAGTCCATCCTGACGATTTCTCACTTGCAAACTGGTCAGAAAAGCAGCATATCGCTATAATGTCCGGTTCTTGAACCCCGCGGTGGTCGGTTAATGAATAGCAAAGCTCCCCACGAGCAACAGTCGGAAATCAAGGCGCTCATCTCCAAGGGTCTGGAGCAGGGCTATCTGACGTACGCCGAGATCAACGACCACCTGCCCGACGACGTCGTCGACCCGGAGCAGATCGAAGACATCATGGCGGTGCTCAAGGGCGTCGGCATCGAGGTCCATGACGCCGCGCCCGACACCGACACCATCGCCGACGGCGTCGCCCCCGGCAACACCTCCGGCGACGACGAGGCCGCCGCCGAAGAGGCCGTGGCGCTGCTCTCGGCGGTCGACGCCGAAGTGGGCCGCACCACCGACCCGGTGCGCATGTACATGCGCGAGATGGGCACGGTCGAGCTGCTCACCCGCGAGGGCGAGATCGCCATCGCCAAGCGCATCGAGGAAGGCCTGGGCCAGGTGCAGACCGCGCTGGCCAGCTTCCCGCTGACCATCGAGCTGCTGCTGGAGGAATACGACCAGCACCTGGACGGCAAGCGCCGCCTCAGCGAGATCCTGGCCGGCTTCCTCGACCTGGAGGAGGCCGCCGACCTGGCCCGCAAGGAGAAGGAAGCGGCGGCCGCCGAAGCCGCGGAGCTGGGCCTGGACGAGGAGTCGGACGGCGAGGACGACAGCGACGACGAGTCCACCGACGAGGAGGAGGCCGGTCCCAGCGGTCCCGATCCGGAAGAGGTGAAGCGCCGCATGGAACTGCTGCGCGGGTACTACGAGAAGTTCCAGAAGGCCGCGCCCAAGGCCGACAGCATCACCGACAAGAAGATCGTGAAGCTGCGCGACCAGATGGCCGAGGAGTTCCTGAAGCTCAAGCTGCCCAGCGCGCTGATCGACGGCTTCGTGCGCAAGCTGCGCGAGGTGGTGGGCGACATCCGCCACCACGAGCGCGCGCTGATGGACATCTTCGTCAAGCAGGTGAAGATGCCCAAGACCGAGTTCATCAAGACCTTCCCCAGCAACGAGGGCAACATGGAGTGGGCGGCCGAGCTGAGCCGCAAGCGCCAGAAGTGGTCGCCCAACGTGAAGACCCACCGCGAGGCGATCGATGCCGAGCAGGAGAAGCTGGCCGCGATCGAGCGCAAGCTGTTCCTGCCGCTGATCGACATCAAGGACATCAACCGCGCCATGGCCAGTGGCGAGGCGCGCGCGCGCCGCGCCAAGAAGGAAATGGTGGAGGCCAACCTGCGCCTGGTGATCTCGATCGCCAAGAAGTACACCAACCGCGGCCTGCAGTTCCTGGACCTGATCCAGGAGGGCAACATCGGCCTGATGAAGGCGGTGGACAAGTTCGAATACCGCCGCGGCTACAAGTTCTCGACCTACGCCACCTGGTGGATCCGCCAGGCGATCACGCGCTCGATCGCCGACCAGGCGCGCACCATCCGCATCCCGGTGCACATGATCGAGACGATCAACAAGTTGAACCGCATTTCCCGCCAGATGCTGCAGCAGTTCGGCCGCGAGGCCACGCCGGAGGAGCTGGCCAAGGAAATGGAGATGCCCGAGGACAAGATCCGCAAGGTGCTGAAGATCGCCAAGGAACCGATCTCGATGGAAACCCCGATCGGCGACGACGAGGATTCCCACCTGGGCGATTTCATCGAGGACGGCAACGCCAGCTCGCCGATCGACTCGGCCACGGAAACCGGCCTGATGGAAACCGTGCGCGACGTGCTCGGCGGCCTCACCCCGCGGGAGGCGAAGGTGCTGCGCATGCGTTTCGGTATCGACATGAATACCGACCACACGCTGGAGGAAGTCGGCAAGCAGTTCGACGTCACCCGCGAGCGCATCCGCCAGATAGAGGCCAAGGCCCTGCGCAAGCTGCGCCACCCCAGCCGCTCGGAGCAGCTGCGCTCATTCCTCGACGTGGAATAGCCGCTGCCCGCACTGATAACGAAGAAGCCCCGCCAAGTGCGGGGCTTCTTCGTTGGGACGGCGTTTTTCTGTAGGAGTGGCTTCAGCCGCGACGCTTTTGGGTAGTGGTCGAAGAGCGTCGCGGCTGAAGCCGCTCCTACAACAGCTGTCGGCGTGGCGTGCGGATCAATCCCACGCCAGGCGGTACCACGCCGACAGCGTGGCGCCCGGCTCAAGCTGTTGCGCCAGGCCAAGATTGAAGGCATCGGGCGGGCCGCTCTGCGGCTCGACGCAGGTGGCATGGGCCGGCTGGTCGTAGACCACCCAGTGATCGCAACTCGACGTCAGCCGCAGTTGCTGCAGGCCGCGCGTGAGCACGACCGGCTGGTCGTTGATGAAGCAATCGTCCCATGGCCCCGGCGGCGGCCCGGCCAGCGGCAGGGTCGCCATGCCTTCGGCGTCGCGGGGGTAGTAGCGCGACGGCTGGAAGTCGAGCCGGTCGGGTTTCAGAAACCAGGGATGCCAGCCCAGGGTGACCGGCATGGCCTGTTCCCCGGCGCTCACCGACAACGTCATGTGCAATGCCCGCTCGCCCACCTCGATGCGCTGGTGGGCGCGGCCGCCGAACGGCCACCGGTGGTCGCGCGGCAACGGCAGCGACATCGCCACGTGCGTGGCCGAGTGGTCGTCCACCTGCCACGGCAGCAGCAGCGCCACGCCGTGGATGGCGTGGTCGCCCAGGTTCACCGGCAACTGGCGCGGCCCCAGGAAATCGAACTTGCCGTTCCGCACGCGGCCGGCCCAGGGCAGCATGGGAAAACTGCCCCAGGCGATCGCCGCCTGGTTGTTCACGCTGTAGTCCACCAGCCAGGCGACGCCATCGAACATCACCTGCGCCACCCGTCCGCCGGCCACGGGCGCAACATCGACCGTCAGCGGCCCGTGCCCGATGCGCAGCAGCGGCCCGGGCGGCAGGTCCGCGGTGACATCCGCGTCCGGTGCTGCCGGCTCAGCCGCCATAGGGGTGCAGCATCACGATCCGGCCCTGCTCGTCGTGCTGCAACTCCGTCATCTTGATCGAGCGCAGGTGCGTCACGCCGCCGGACAACAACGCGTCGTGATAGAACAGGTACCACTTGTCGCCGATGGCGCAGGTGGAGTGATGCGTCGTCCAGCCCACCACCGGTGACAGGATGCGGCCGCGGTAGGTGAACGGCCCGTAGGGGTTGTCGGCCGTGGCGTAGCACAGGAAATGCGTGTTGCCGGTGGAATAGGACAGGTAATACGTGCCCTTGTAGCGGTGCATCCACGGCCCTTCGAAATAGCGCCGTTCGTGGTCGCCCGCCCGCAGCGGCTTGCCCTCCTCGTCGAGGATGACGATTTCGCGCGGCGCTTCGGCGAAGCCGGTCATGGCCGCGTCGAGCCTGGCCACGCGCGGCCCCAGCGCCGGCTCGTCCGCCGCCGGCTCCTCGTTCGCCTCGGCGTAGGTGTTGTCGCGGTATTTCTGCAGCTGGCCGCCCCAGAGGCCGCCGAAATACATGTAGTGCTCGCCATCGTCGTCCGCATAGACCGCCGGGTCGATCGAGTAGCTGCCTTCGATCGCCGTGGGCTCGGGCTTGAACGGCCCCTCCGGCCGGTCACCCACGGCCACGCCGATCTGGAAGATGCCGTCGGCGCGCTTGGCCGGGAAATACAGGTAGTACTTGCCGTTTTTGCGCGCGGCATCCGGCGCCCACATCTGCCGCTCGGCCCAGGGCACGTCCTTCACATGCAGGGCCACGCCGCAATCGACCGCCTCGCTGTCCGGCGACGCCATGCGGAAGACGTGGTAGTCCTCCATGCAGAAGTGGTCGCCGTTGTCGTTGAACGGCACGCCGCCCTCGATGTCGTGCGACGGGTAGATGTAGATCGCCCCGTCGAACACATGCGCGGAGGGGTCGGCGGTGTAGATGTGCGTGACCAGGGGCGAGGAAATCGCGCGCGCCTTCAGCGCCTCGATCTCGGCCGGGGTGGGGTTGTCCGGCACGACGGGAAGAGTGGACATCAGACGGCCTCCTCAGCCAGTTGCCGACGCTGCCCGAGCTCGCGCTCGATGCGCGACTCCATCGGCTTGTTGATCTTGTAGAAGAACAGCAGCCCCACGCAGGCCAGGAACGGCAGCGCGGCGTACAGGCTCACCGACAGGCGGATGCCGTCGACCGTGGCGGCGGCCTGGGTCGGCGCGCCGGCCTCGTAGCCATAGTGGGCGAGGATGCCGGCGACCAGCGCGCCGCCGATGCTCAAGCCCAGCTTCAGGCCGCACAGCATGGCCGAGAAGATGATCGCGGTGGCGCGGCGGTTGTTTTTCCACTCCGAGTAGTCGGCCACGTCGGCGGTCATCGCCCACAACAGCGGAATGGTGATGCCGTAGAAGAAGCCGTGCAGGATCTGCGCGACGAACACCAGCCCGATCCGGTCCGGCGGGAAGGCCAGGAATGCCAGCAGGAACAAGGTGGAGACGAACAGCGCCGCGCCGAACACGTCGCGCTTGCCGAAGCGGTCGGCCAGCCGCTTGGAGAAGCCGATGCCGACGATCATGAAGATGATGCCGCCGGCGTTGAACAGGCTGAACGCGGAGGTCGCCGGATCTTCCGGCCACTTGAACTCGGTCAGGCCGATGCCGGTGAGCAACGCATTGAGGCCGTCGATGAGCCGGTTGAAGCCGATGTCGTGCAGGAACGCCGCCAGCGCCGATTCGTCCAGGTAATACTCGAAGTAATAGACGTAGGTGCCGCCCTTCAGCGCCAGCGTGGTGAACACCATGATGGTCAGCACCAGCATCACCATCCACGGACGGTTGCCGGCCAGGTCGGCCAGGTCCTGGCGGACGCTGGATTTCTGCTCCGGCGCCGGAACGATGCGCTCGCGGGTGGTGAAGAAGGTGATCAGCAGGAACACCGTGCCGACCACCGAGAACAGCAGCATCGCGTTGTGGAAGCCCTGCACCTTGTCGCCACCGCCGAGGATCAGCACCAGCGGAAGCAGCAGCGACTGCACCATCAGCTGGGCGACCATCACCGCCACAAAGCGGTAGGCCGACATGCTGTTGCGCTCGGCCATGTTGCCGGTCAGCACGCCACTGAGCGCCGAGTACGGCAGGTTGCTGGCGGCGTAGACCATCACCAGCAAGGTGTAGGTGGTGGCCGCGTAGATGACCTTGCCGCCCGGCGCCAGGTCGGGCGTGCTGAAGGCCAGCAGCGCCAGAGCGCCGAAGGGGATCGCGGTCCACAGTATCCACGGCCGGAACTTGCCCCAGCGCGAATGGGTGCGGTCGGCCAGCAACGCCACCAGCGGGGTGAACACGAACGCACCCAGCAGGCCGACGACGAAGATGATCTTGGCCGCCGTGCCGGCGGGAATGCCGAAAACGTCGGTATAGAAGAAGGCCAGGAACGTGATCAGCGTCTGGAAGATCAGGTTGGCCGCCAGGTCGCCCAGGCTGTAACCGACCTTTTCCGTGACCGAAAGCCGGTCGGTGGCGCTATGCGTGGTTGTGGATGGTTTCATGATGGAACGCTTCCGCGCTGTCGCGCCTCAAGAGGAGTATCACGCCACCTTCGCCCTCCGCCTGGCGACCGCCGTTGTGTATGGCGGCGCACCGAACGCAGGGCAATCGATGTCGCACATGTGGCGGCCCGCCCGATGCGTCTGCATCGGGCGGGCCGCCGGTGTCGCTGCCGCCGACTACGGCACGGCGGCCTGTTGCATCAGAACGTACCGCGAATCCCCAGGGTGATGGTACGACCTGGCTCGTAGTACTTGTCGACCATGCTGTTCAAACCGAAGTATGACGTGATCGCCTTGTCCGTGAGGTTCTGCACGTTGAGCGTGATCTGCGGCTGGCTGGGCAGGCTGGCCAGCGTGTAGCTGGCCGACAGATCCAGCTGGCCGCGATCGGCGCCGTAGTAGTACGCGAACGGGATGCTGTTCGCATTGGTCGCCGAGCCCTTGGCGCCCTGCTGCCAGTTGTAGGACAGCCGTACCGATGCGCCGTAGTTTTCCCAGTACAGCGTGCTGTTCCACATCTTCGGCGAAACGCCATAGATGTTGCCCGCCAGCGCGCTGGCGTCGTGGCCTTCCGTGGTCAGCTTCAGCTTGGTGTAGTTGGCCATGATGCCCAGGCCTTTCAGGGCGAAGTCCAGCGGCTGCACCCAGGTCGCTTCCCAGCCACGCACGTTCAACGCGGCATTGGCGTTGACCTGCTGCGACACGTTGACGACGAAGTTGTCGTAGCCGCCGTTGGCGTCCACCTGCGCCTGCTGGGTTGCATCCAGCGAGCTGTACGGCACGCCCAGCTGCGCCAGCGTCAGGTGGTTTTCGCCGGTGTACGTGTAGCCTTCCACGCGCTTGTTGAAGAAGGTGAGCCCCACGTAGCCCTCGCCGCCGGTGTACCACTCGCCGCCCAGGTCGAAGTTGGTCGAGGTATACGGCGACAGGTTGGGATTGCCCTGCTTGGCCCGGTCCGCACCGATGCCGGTGAAGGAGGTTGCCGGCAGCATCGCGCTGGGGTTCGGACGGGTCATCGTCTTGGAACCGGACATGCGCACCACCACGTTCGGCGCCACATCCCAGGCCGCGCTCAACGAGGGCAGCCACTCGCTGTAGGAGCTGTCGAAAGTCTGCCACTGACGCACGCCGCCCAGCGTTACCGGGCCGCTGATGTTCTGGTCGGTGGTGGCGTAGCGCACGCCGGCGTTGATGCGCAGTTCGCGATCCCAGACGTCGCTGGCTTCGTTGAACTCGACGTAGGCGGCGCGGTTGATCTCGTTGAAGCTGCCGGTCTGCGCCGTGTTGTTGGTGATGCCACCTTCCGGCGCGCTGTCGCGGTACTGGGCGTAGTCGGTGGCATCCATGAACGGGCCGAAATCGGCCGTGATGAAGCCCGGGCCCGGCTTCAGGTACTGCGGCAGGGACGCATCGGGAATCTGCGAGAACACGTAGCTCTGCCAGGCGGCGCTGTTGTCGAAGCCCTGGATCTTGCGGTAGTTGCTGTCCCAGGCGATGCCGACCTTGACGTTGTTCTTGTCGTCGCCACCCAGTTGCAGATCGACGCGCGCGTTCTTGGTCTTGGTCAGGCGATGCTCGTTCTGCACGTTGACGCGGCCGCCCGTCCACGACCAGCCGAGATTGGGGTCGTTGAGGTCGAGATCCGAGGTCACCACCGGCATGCCGTTGCTGTTGGTGTAGGTGACGTTGGTGAACGGCGACGCCACCAGGATGGTCGGCGAGTCGCGGCGCATCCAGCTGCGGCTGGTACCGCCCTGCACGTCCAGCTTGATATCGTCGTTGTCGCCGAACCAGAACGTGGCGCCCGGGTCGACCTGCCAGTAGTCGACGTTCTCGTTGTAGGGGCGCGCTTCGAGGAAGAACTGCGCATTGCTGAAGGTGGCGTTGGTGACCACGCCATCGTCATCCACCTGCATGTCGATCGGGATCATGCCGTTGGCGTTGTTGTTGCGCGCCACCAGGTTCATGTCGATGCGCTTGTTGGTGCGCTTGGCCTTGCTGTACAGGTAGTCGACCCAGAAATGCGCGCTCTCGGACGGGCGGAATTCCACCGAGCCCAGCAGCGCGTCGCGATCGCGGTTGCCGCGCATGCTCACCGGACGGGGCAGGTAGGGCACTAGGGCGTCGCCGATCTGACCGGTGCTCAGGCCGCTGTTGTGCGCCTGCAACCAGGCCGCGTCGATGGTGTCGCCCGGGGTCAGGCCCGCCGCGATGGTGCTGCTGTTGTCCGGCACCACGTCGGGAATGCGCCAGCGGTTGGACGATGGGCTGCGGCCACAATCGCCACCGCACTGCACGTCGGTCAGGCCCGGGTCGATCCAGCCGCCATTGCCATCTTCCCAGCTGTCCACGGCCATCTTGCCGCGCACCGACGAGACGCCCACCAACACGCCGAAGGTGCCGGCATCGTTGGTCCAGCTGCCGATCACCGAGCCTTGCGGCGCGATCTTGTCGGCGATGCTGTTGTCCGCGGCCTGCAGCGAATAGGTCAGGTGCGTGCCGGGATTGTCGAAGGCGTGGGCGTTGCGCATGTCCACCACGCCGGCCACGCCACCTTCGGGCAGGCTGGCCTTGGGCGTCTTGTAGACGGTCAACTGGGTGAAGAATTCGGTCGGGAACAGGTTCAGGTCGACTTCGCGGTTCTGGTTGGTCGCATCCAGGCCGATCGACGCGGTGGCGACCGAATTGCCGTTGATCGTGGTACGGGTGAAGCTGCTGCCAAGGCCGCGCACGGCGATGCTCAGCCCTTCGCCGTTGACGTCACGGTTCAACTGGATGCCGGGAATGCGGTTAAGCGATTCGGCGATGTTGGTGTCGGGGAACTTGCCGATGTCCTCGGAGAAGATCGAGTCAGTGAAACCGGTGGCGTCGCGCTTGGCCTCGGTGGAGAACTGCAGGCTGTTGCGGTAGCTGCCGCTGACGTTGACCGTGGCCAGTTGCTTGGCTGTCTTCTGCGGATCGGTGGAACTGCCGGCGGCGTCCTGCGCCTGGGTGGCCGGCTGTGCCGGCACGGTTGCATCCTGCGCGTAGGCGCCGCTCATCGCGCCCAGCAGCGCCAGCCCCAGCGCCTGCGACAGCACCGTTCTTGCGATATGTTTTTGCACCGTGTCTCCTCCCGATTTGGGGTTTCGTGTTGTTCTCCCCCCGGAACGCTGGTGCGGCCCATCGCACGCGATGGGCCACGGTACCAGCTCCCGAAGATAGCGCTAACACTGTAGCCCCGCACGCTGCACAGCAACATTCGACGGGCCATGCACGGATGTGGCATAAAGCGGTAAAACAAGCAGTTGTGATGTGATGCGCGAACGATCTCCGCGGACGGTCCGGCCGCATCGGGAGGCGCCCATTGATAGCGCTATCATCCAGCGGACCGGCCCGCGCCGGTCCGACCGCATGAACCGCATGACCTGAACCTCCACGCGCCGCTGCCGCCATGGCAGCGGATCACCAGCCGGAAGGAAACTGACATGGGTGTCATCGACGTCGCCTCATCACCGCCGCCGCAGAAGGTTGGCCGCTACCGCTGGCGCGTCTGCGCGCTGCTGCTGGCGGCCACCACGCTCAACTACATCGATCGCCAGGTGCTGGGCGTGCTGGCGCCGTTCCTGCAGAACCAGATCGGCTGGAACGAGATCGAATACGGCTACATCGTCACCGCGTTCCAGTGCGCCTACGCCATCGGCCTGTTGTGCGCCGGCGCGATCATCGACCGCTTCGGCACGCGCATCGGCTACGCGCTCTCGATCGGCATCTGGAGTCTTGCCGCGATGAGCCACACGCTGGCCGCCAGCGTGCTGGGGTTTGCGCTGGCGCGGTTCGCGCTGGGGCTGGGCGAAGCGGGCAACTTCCCGGCCGCGATCAAGACCGTTGCCGAATGGTTTCCGCGCCGCGAGCGCGCACTGGCCACCGGCATCTTCAACTCGGGCTCGAACATCGGCGCCATCGTGGCGCCAATGGTGGTGCCCATCGTCGCGGTGGCCTGGGGCTGGCAGGCGGCATTCCTGTTTACCGGCGTGCTCAGCGCCACCTGGCTGGCCACCTGGCTGATCACCTACCGCACGCCGGAGCGCCAGCCGAAGTTGTCGCCCGCCGAACTGGCATACATCCAGAGCGATGCCGCCGAACCCGCCACCCGCGTGCCGTGGGCGGCCATCGTCCGCCACCGGCAGGCGTGGGCGTTCATCGTCGGCAAGTTCATGACCGATCCGATCTGGTGGTTCCTGCTGTTCTGGCTGCCGAAGTTCCTGCACAGCACGTATGGCCTGTCGCTGCTGGAACTGGGGCTGCCGCTGATCGCGATCTACGTGACCGCCGATGTCGGCAGCATCGCCGGCGGCTGGCTGGCCGGTTACCTGATCCGTCGCGGCTGGAGCGCCAATCGCGCCCGCAAGGGCGCCATGGCGGCCTGCGCCCTTTGCGTGGTGCCCATCGTGTTTGCGGCCAACGCCAGCCACATGTGGGTGGCCGTGGCGTTGATCGGGCTGGCAACGGCGGGACACCAGGGCTGGTCGGCGAACCTGTTCACGCTGGCCTCGGATCTGTTCCCGCGCCGCGCCGTGGCGTCGGTGGTCGGGATCGGCGGCTTTGCCGGCGCGGTCGGCGGCATGCTGATCGCCACCTTCGCCGGCTTCCTGCTGCAGGCCACCGGCAGCTACGTGCCGCTGTTCATCATGGCCGGCTCGGCGTACCTGCTGGCCCTGCTGGCGGTGCACCTGCTGGCGCCGCGGCTGCGGCCGGTGGCGCTCGAAAGCGCCCCGGCGCGCCCCTGATCGAACAACCCACCGGAGCTTGACCATGGAGATGTCCGCAATAGTCCCGGCTTTCGGTCGATCGGGCTTTCAGGGTGGCGTCCACTGTCCCTCGCAAGCGGCCGATGACCTGGCGCGCGCGGCGATGCCGGTGCCATACGGCGAGGTGGGCGACATCCAGGGGATGATCGCGTGAGCGTGCGCCGGGTTGTCTTCGCGCTCGCGCTGCTGGTGGCCAGCCACGCGTACGCGGCCACCGATTGCGCGCAGCCGGCCGCCGTGTGCGCGCAAGCCGTGCCCGGCGCGCTGCCGCTGATCGAGGCCGGCAAGCCGGCCACCGTCGTGGCCGATGCGCAGGATCACCCCGGCGTGCTGCGCGCCGCGCACGACCTGCAGGCGGACCTTTCCGCCGTGGCGGGCGCGCAGGCGACGTTCACCACCGGCACGCCGGCCGCCGGCCGCAGCGCGATCATCGTCGGCACGCTGGGCCACAGCCCGCGCATCGACCGCATCGTGCGCGACAGGCACATCGACGTGAGCGACGTGAGCGGCCGCTGGGAGGCGTACACGCTGCAGGTGGTCGCGCATCCCGAGCCGGGCATCGACCGCGCGCTGCTGGTCATCGGCGCCGACAAGCGCGGCACCATCTTCGGCATCTACGAGG
Organism: Rhodanobacter caeni; assembly: GCF_039523575.1. NCBI lineage: Bacteria > Pseudomonadati > Pseudomonadota > Gammaproteobacteria > Lysobacterales > Rhodanobacteraceae > Rhodanobacter > Rhodanobacter caeni. The sequence goes on from NZ_BAAAFO010000002.1 coordinate 153,690, forward strand.
TGTCGCGCCGCATCGGCGTGTCGCCGTGGACGTGGTGGGCCGACGTGCCGGTGCCGCAGCGCGCGGCGCTGTACACCGCACCAGGGCGCTTCGTGGATGCGCCGGTGGTGCGCTACCGCGGCATCTTCATCAACGACGAGGAGCCCGCGCTCGGCGGCTTCGCACGGGCGCGGTTCGGCGGCTTCAACCACAAGTTCTACGCCCACGTCTTCGAGCTGATCCTGCGCCTGAAGGGCAACACCTTGTGGCCGGCGATGTGGGGCAGCGCGTTTGCCGACGACGACCCGCAGAACCCGGTGCTGGCCGATGAATACGGCGTGGTGATGGGTACCTCGCACCACGAACCGCTGATGCGCGCCCACGCCGAGTGGGCGCGCTACGGCCACGGCCCCTGGGATTACGCGAAGAATGCCCAGGCCCTGCGCACGTTCTGGCGTGGCGGCATCGAGCGCATGGATCACCACGAGAGCCTGGTGACCGTGGGCATGCGCGGCGACGGCGACGAGCCGATGACCCAGGGCACGGCCATCGGCCTGCTCGAACGCATCGTCACCGACCAGCGCAGGATCATCGCCGACGTCACCGGCAAGCCGGCCGACCAGACCCCGCAGGTGTGGGCGCTGTACAAGGAAGTGCAGGATTATTTCGACGCCGGCATGCGCGTGCCCGACGACGTGACGCTGCTGTTTGCCGACGACAACTGGGGCAACCTGCGCCGCGTGCCCAAGCTGGGCGACAAGCGCGGCGGCGGCTACGGCATCTACTACCACTTCGACTACGTGGGCGGGCCGCGCAACTACAAGTGGATCAACACCACGCAAATCGAGCGCACCTGGGAGCAGATGCGGCTGGCCTCGGCCTACGGCGCCAACCAGTTGTGGATCGCCAACGTGGGCGATATCAAGCCGCTGGAATTCCCGCTCAGCTTCTTCCTCGACCTGGCGTGGAACCCGCAGGCGATGACGCTTGAACGATTGCAAGGCTATGCCGCCAGCTGGGCCGCGCAGCAGTTCGGCAGCGAGCACGCCACCGCGATCGGCGAGCTGCTGACCCGTTACACGCAGTACAACGCGCGGCGCAAACCGGAGCTGCTGTCGCCGGACACGTACAGCCTCACGAACTACCACGAAGCCGAACGCGTGCTGGCCGACTGGCAGGCGCTGGCCGACAAGGCGCAGCAGATCGGCAAGGCGCTGGGCAGCACCTACCGCGACGCGTACTACGAACTGGTCGAATACCCGATCCTGGCCAGTGCCAACCTCAACGCCCTGTACGTGGCGGTGGCGCGCAACCGGCTGTACGCGCAGCAGGGCCGCGCCTCGGCCAACGCGTGGGCGGCGGAGGCCAGGCGCCTGTTCGCGCGTGACGCCGAACTGGCGCGCGTGTACGAGCACGACATCGCCGGCGGCAAGTGGGCGCACATGATGTCGCAGACGCACATCGGCTATACCTACTGGCAGCAGCCCGAGCGCAACGTACTGCCGGCGCTGTCGCACGTGGATGTGCCGGCCAAGGGCGTGATGGGCGTGGCGATCGAGGGCGACCCGCGTGCGCTGCCACACGTCGCGCAACGCGCGCAGCTGGCGCCGCTGGAATCGTACGGCGCCGCCACGCAGGACGTGGTGGTGTTCAACCGCGGCGGCGCGCCGTTCACCTTCCAGGCGAAGCCGTCGCAGCCGTGGCTGCAGGTCACGCCGGCCAGCGGCAAGGTCACCGACGCCAGCACGCTGCACCTGGCGGTCGACTGGAAAGCCGTGCCGCCGGGGGCGCACACCGCCGAACTGTATCTGCGCGGCAGCGACGGCACCGAGGTGCACATCGACGTGCCGGTGCGGCGCGACGACACCCGCATGCACGGCTTCATCGAAAGCGGCGGCGTCGTTGCCATCGAGGCCGCGCACCATGCGCGCCAGGTCGATGGTGACGGCGTGCAATGGACCACGATCCCTAACCTGGGCCGCACGCTTTCCGGCGTCACCGCCTTGCCGGCCACGGCGCCGAGCAGCGTTCCTGGCGGCAACAGTCCGCGACTCGAATACCCGATCTGGCTGCAGCGCGATGGCGAGGTGGACGTGCGTGTCACCGTCTCGCCCACGCTGGATTTCCGCGGCGGCGACGGCCTGCGTTTCGGCGTCTCGATCGGTGACGAAGCGCCGCAGATCGTGACGATCAAGCTCGACCCCACGCCGGGCGCGGCGGATTTCGTCGCCTGGAGCAAGGCCGTGGCCAACAGCGTCGACGTGGTGGTGTCGCAGCACAAGGCCAGGGCCGGCGCGCAGACGCTGACGCTGTGGCGCATCGATCCGGGCGTGGTGTTCCAGCGCATCGAGATCGTGCGCGGCCCGCTGCGCGACAGCTACCTGGGCGCGCCCGAGAGCATCCGCCGTTGATCACACCTCCGTTCTCCTCCGTTGCGAGGAGAATGGAGCCATTCCCCACTGCTGATATGCCATCGCCATGAGCCTTGCCGGAAACTCCTCCCAGTCAACGCCGCTCGTCCTCGACGAGAACCGCCTGTTCGCCTCCGACCCCACGCAGCGCGCCATCGCCCACCGCCTGTACGCGCAGGTGGCGCAACTGCCCATCGTCAGTCCGCACGGCCATACCGACCCGGCGTGGTTTGCCGGCAACGCGCCGTTCGTCAACGCGACCGAGCTGCTGCTGGTGCCGGACCACTACGTGTTCCGCATGCTCTACAGCCAGGGCGTGCCGCTGGACGCGCTGGGCATTCCGCGCCGCGATGGCACGCGCGCAAAGGTGGACCCGCGCGCGGCGTGGCGGCTGTTCGCCGAGCGCTTCCACCTGTTCCGCGGCACGCCGTCATCGATGTGGCTGAACCATGTCTTCCATGAAGTGTTCGGCCTGCGCCAGCGGCTGGATGCGGGCAGCGCGGACGCGTACTACGACACCATCACCGGGGCGCTGCAGACCGACGCGTTCCGTCCGCGCGCACTGTTCGAACGCTTCAACATCGAGGTGATCGCCACTACCGAATCGCCGCTCGATCCGCTGACCCATCACGCGGCGATCCGCGACAGCGGATGGAGCGGGCGCGTCATCACCGCCTACCGGCCCGACCCGGTGATCGACCCCGAGCACGAGCAGTTCCCCAGCGCGCTGCAGTACTTCGGCGAGATCACCGGCGAGGACGTCCATACGTGGGAAGGCTACCTGCGCGCCCATCGCCAGCGCCGCGCGTTCTTCGCATCGATGGGCGCCACCTCCACCGACCACGGCCACCCCGACTGCACCACCGCCGACCTGCCGATCGACGAGGCGCGCAAGCTGTTCGACGCGATCGTGCGCGGCCAGTTCACGCCGGCCCAGGCGGCCACTTTCCGCGGCCAGATGCTCACCGAAATGGCGGCCATGAGCCTGGACGACGGCCTGGTAATGCAGTTGCATCCGGGCTGCTTCCGCAACCACAACCAGGGCCTGTTCGACAAATTCGGCCGCGACAAGGGCGCCGACATCCCGGTGCGCACCGAGTACGTGCACGCGCTCAAGCCGCTGCTGGATCGCTTCGGCAACGAACCGAACTTCCGCCTGATCCTGTTCACCCTGGACGAAAGCACGTACTCGCGCGAACTGGGCCCGCTGGCCGGCCATTACCCGTGTTTGCTGTTGGGTCCGGCGTGGTGGTTCCACGACGCGCCCGAGGGCATGTGGCGCTTCCGCGAACAGACCCTGAGCACCGCCGGCTTCTACAACACCGTCGGCTTCAACGACGACACCCGCGCCTTCCTGTCCATCCCCGCCCGCCACGACGTGGCCCGCCGCATCGACTGCGCGTTCCTGGCCAAGCTGGTGGCCGAGCATCGGCTGGACGAGGACGAAGCGGCGGAGGTGGCGGTGGATCTGGCGTACCGGCTGCCGAAGCAGGCGTACAAGCTCTAGGGAAGGTCTGAACAACCTTTGCTCGTCATTCCAGCGAAAGCTGGAATCCAGTGTCTTCAATGAGGTTGCCGAGGCACTGGGTCCCAGCTTGACCGGCCCTTCGGCCGTTGAGGAGCGCCTCGCTGGGATGACGACTTGCTCAGGCCATCCCTGGAACGCCACGACCGGTGACCTTCGCCCGCGATGACTCAACCAAGGCGCACGGACATGTTGAAGACCCTTTTGCAGATGGTGGGCACGGCAGCCCTGGTTGTGGCGGCGCAAGCACAAGCGGCGCCGGCCACCTTGGCCCCCACGCCGCCGATGGGCTGGAACAGCTGGGATTCGTACGGCCTGACCATCGACGAACCGCAGTTCCGCGCCAACGTGGACGCGCTGGCGAAGCGGCTGAAAGCGGCTGGCTATCAGTACGCCGTGGTGGATGAAGGCTGGTATCTGGCCAACCCGCAGGATGCGTCCAAGCCCGAGACGCTGCATTACCGCATCGATGCCAACGGACGCTACGAACCCGCGCTCAACCGCTTCGCCACGGCAAAAGGGGCGGCGGGATTCAAGCCGGTGGCCGACTACGTCCACGCGCAAGGCTTGAAGTTCGGCATCCACATCATCCGCGGCATCGCCAAGCAGGCGGTAAGCGCGAACCTGCCGATCGCCCACAGCGCGTTCCACGCCGTCGATGCGGCCGACACCGGCGACACCTGCCCCTGGAATCCGGACAACTTCGGCGTGAAGGACAACGCCGCGGGCCAGGCCTGGTACGACGCCCTGATGCAGCAGTACGCCAGCTGGGACGTCGACTACATCAAGGTCGACTGCATCGCCTCGCATCCTTACAAGGGCGACGAGATCGCGATGATCCATCGTGCGATCGCGAAGACGGGGCGGCCCATCGTCCTCAGCCTCTCGCCCGGCCCCGCGCCGCTGGAACAAGCCGTGGAACTGGGGCGCAACGCGCAACTCTGGCGCATCTCGCAGGACGTCTGGGACCACTGGGACGACAACGGCGAGTGGTCGCAGAACGTGAAGGCGCAGTTCGCCATGATCGCCAGCTGGGCCCGCCACGTGAAGTCCGGCAACTGGCCCGACGCCGACATGCTTCCGCTGGGCTGGCTGGGTCCGGTGCCCGGCGACGGCCAACCGCGCACCACGCGACTGACCCGCGACGAACAGCGCACCCTGGTGACGCTGTGGTCCATCGCCCGCTCGCCGCTGTTTTTCGGCGGCAACCTCACCCGGCTCGATGACTGGACGCAGGCGTTGCTGACCAACCCGGCGGTAATCGCGATGGATCAGCGCGGCGAAAGCCAGCGGCTGGCGGGACAGCATGGCGACGTCATCGCCTGGACCACGCACGCCGACGGCGCAGACTACCTGGCGCTGTTCAACACCGGCGATGCGGCCACCGCGATAAAGGCCGCGTTTGCGACGTACGGGCTTGCCGGCGGCACGTATGCGGTGCGCGATGTGTGGGCGGCAAAGCGCCTGGGCCAGCTGGCCGGCGTGAACCACACGGTGGCGCCGCACGGCGTTCTGCTGCTCGAATTGCGGCGCTGAGCGACCGCGCGACCGGATTCATGCGCCAGCCCCTGGCGGCTGGCTTGTCGGCCACCGTGCCGTCGTCGCCCGGACGGCTTCACCTCACCTGCGCGTGATCCGCGCGAAGCTCTGCTGGCTGCCGGCCACCCCTTCATGCCGAACGTGATGACGTGCCACGCGCGCCCCGGTTCGGCCCTGGCTTGGCGTGTCTGCAGCGTTTCCTCCCATGCAGGTACCGATGTCGATGGCTCCGCTTCGCTCATTCCCGCCTGGCGTGATCGTGCTCCTCGCCAGCGCGATTGCAGGGCTCGCCCTCGCGCTCTACGCGTATTTCACCCCATTGACCGGTGTGACGGGAACGCTGGGCGCGTTGGCGGTCATCGTGGCCTGCGCGGTGCTGGCGGTGCTGGCGCTGGCGCAGCGTGTCTCCCTCAAGCACGGGGCGCGGGTCACCTTGCGCGTGGCGATCGTGCTGCTGCTTCTGGCCACCTGCTTTGCGGCCTTGCTGCTGCATCGATGGTGGATCTGCGTGGCCATGGGCGTGGGGCTGGCCGGCGTGGTTGTCGAGACGGTTCGTCCTGCCGGCACCAGCCACACGGCACGCGCATGAAGCCGAAGCTCGCCATCGCGACGGTCGCCGTGCTGTTGGTGGCAGGCCCTTCGTCGCTGCGCGCACAGCCGCCCGCCACGCCGGCCGAAGCGGGCAGCGCCGCGCCGCCACAAGCCACGTGGGACAGCTTCCATGGGCAGCTCAACGCGCAGAAGTACAGTCCGCTCACCCAGATCACCGCCGCCAATGTGCAGCACCTGCGGAAGGTGTGGGAATTCCATACCGGCGACGTGTCCGATGGCAGCGGCAAGGTGCCGGCCACGGTGTGGTCGGCCACGCCCATCTTCGCCAACGACACGATCTACATCGGCACGCCCTTCTATCGCCTGATCGCGCTGGACCCGGCCACCGGCAGGCCGAAGTGGAGCTTCGACACGCATACGCCGCTGAAGGCGACCACCCAGCCGGTGCTGAAGAATCGCGGCGTGGCGTACTGGGCCGCGGCAAATCCGGTGCCGGGCGCGCCGTGCCAGAAGATCGTCTACATGGGCACGATGGATGCGCGACTGTTCGCACTCGATGCGGACACGGGCAGGAAGTGCGCCGGCTTTGCCGATCACGGCGTGCTCGACGTCAACCGCTGGAACAACACGCCGAAGAAATGGCCGCTGTCGCTGCTGCAACCGCCCACGGTGGTGGGCGATCACCTGATCCTGGGCTGGGCGGGCAAGGACTGGGCGTACGAGCACGCGCCGGCCGGTACGGTGTGGTCGATCAATGCACGGACCGGTGAGCGCGAGTGGACGTTCGAGGCGCTGACCCCGCAGATGCGCAAGCACAGCGGTACCGCCAACGTGTGGACGCAGATGTCGGCCGATCCGAAGCTCGGCCTGGTCTACCTGCCGGTGTCGTCGCCCTCGCCCAATTTCTGGGGCGGCAACCGCACCGGGGACGCGCCGTACGCCACCTCCACCACCGCGCTGGATGTCGCCACCGGCAAGGTGGTGTGGTCGCGGCAATGGGTGCATCACGACGTGTGGGATTACGACGTCGACTCGGCGCCCACGCTGGTGGATATCACCGTCGACGGCAAGGCCATCCCGGCGCTGATCCAGGCGACCAAGATGGGCTTCCTGTTCGTGGTCAACCGCAAGACCGGCGAGGACGTGTGGCCGATCGAGGAGCGGCCGGTGCCCGGCGGCGACGGCTCGGTGAAGGGCGAGCACCTGTCGCCCACGCAACCCTTCCCGACCTTGCCCAAGCCCTTGCTCGACCAGTCCCGCAAACCCGACGTGTGGCCGCTGGCCGATGCGGTCGGCGCGGGCCAGTGCTCGCGGCTGTGGAACAAGCTGGAATACCGTGGCATGTATACGCCGCCCACCACGCGCGGCGAGGGCACGCTGGCCTTTCCCGACAGCGCCGGCGCGGTGCAGTGGGGTGGCGTGGCGTTCGATCCGGTGAGCCAGACGGCCGTGGTCAATACCTCGCGCCTGGTGCAGTACGTGAAACTCTACGATCGCAAAGCCTACGAAAAGGCCGACAAGGGTTCGGGCAACGAATCGGGCTTCGCCCCGCAGATGGGCGCGCCCTACGGCATGCGCCTGGAGGTGGCGCGCAACTGGCTGGGCATGCCGTGCTGGAAACCGCCGTTCGGCGAACTGGTGGCGTTGGACATGCACACCGGCCAGGTGAAATGGCGCCGCCCCGTGGGCGCCTCCCAGCAATACGGCTTTTTCATGCCCGAAAGCTGGGGCTCGCCCACCATCGGCGGCCCGGCGGTCACCGCCGGCGGCGTCATCTTCATCGGCGCCTCGATGGACGCCAAGGTCCGCGCCTATTCCCTGGCGACGGGCAAGGAGCTCTGGTCCGACCAGGCGCAGGCGCCGGCGGTCGCCAACCCGGCCGTCTACGAATACAAGGGCCGCGAATACGTGGCCTTCGTGGCCGGCGGCAACACCATCCTGAAGGACCAGGTGGGGGATCAGATCGTGGTGTATGCATTGCCCGAGGATTAGCCTGGCGCGCTCCGTAGGCTTCTACAACCGCGCCCGGCTAGTGGCCGGCAAACAGCTCCGCCACACTGCGCGGCGCGTGCTCGCCAAAGAAGCGGCGGTGATTGCTGGCCGTCTGGCGCGCCACGGAGGCGCTACGCGGAAACAGCGCACGCTCATACGCGGCCAATGCCGCCTCGATGTCGCCAGGATGATCGCGAATCGCCAGGCCCAGTTCGGCACCATCGAGAATGGCAAGATTGGCGCCCTCGCCCGCAAACGGTGACATCAGGTGGGCGGCATCGCCCACCTGCGTGACGCCGGCGACGCGATCCCACCGATGGTCCACGGGCAAGGCATGGATAGGCCTCACGATGGGTGCCGTATCGCTGTCCGTGACCAGGGTCCGCAGCTCGGCGGCCCAGCCATCGAACTCGTCGGCGAGCCGGCGCAGCGCGGCGGTCGGCTGGCTGAAGTCGATCGCGTCGAACCATGCCATCGGCTTGTTCAGGGCAACGTAGGTGTGCAGCGCACCGTCCGCGTAGCGATGCGCCAGGATGCCCTTGCCCGGCTCGACCGCCATCAACGTGCCGCTGCCGATGGCCTTCGCGCTGGCCTGGTAGCGGGTATCGCCATCGAACAGATGGGTCTCAATGAAGGTGGTGCCGATGTACGCCGGCACCGCGCTCGACAGAAGCGGGCGCACGCGGGACCAGGCGCCATCGGCCCCGACCAGCAGATCTGCCGTGACCGTCGAGCCGTCCGCAAAGACAAGGTGGTGCGCTCCTTCGGTGCGGCGGCAAGCCTCCTTGAGCCTTCGGCCCCATTGAATGGCGCCGGCAGGAAGCGAATCGATCAACAGGCGACGGAGCGCGCCACGGTCCACTTCCGGCCTGGCGCTGCTGCCCGAACCCGGTTTGTCGAGCAGCACCTGTCCGTCTTTGTCCATCACCCGCTTGGCATCCTCGCCCGGAAGCGCGAGAGCGAGGAAAGCCTCGTACAGGCCCGCGGCCTTCAGTCCGAGCTGGCCGTTGTATTCGTGGATATCGAGCAAACCACCCTGCGCCCGCGCATCGGGCGAGGATTCGGCTTCATAAACCGTCGCGGAAATACCGCTCACGTGCAGGACGCGCGCAAGCGTCAGCCCACCAAGGCCGGCGCCGACGATGGCGATGCGTGGATAGTTCGACGCAGGGGATGAATGAAGTTCTTTGTTCACGGCGCGCTCCGATGACTGCAGCCGCGCGGTTAGACCCGCGACAGTTCGCAGCAAGCTCCGACATATGTCGGGGGAAACGCTGGCCGACCCAGCTCGAACGCATGGGCGGCGTGTGTGCGCCTGTCTGGTCGTGCAACTTGCATGGCGGGCCAGACAGCCGTTTTTCGCGATGATTGAGGACGCACTATCGCACAAGGCGATGGGAAACCCGGAGCCGGCAGGAGCTTGGGCGTTGATCCGTTTGATACGCCAGGTCGCCTGGCCAAGGGAATATGGGCTCCGGGAAGTGGCTCAGAGCTGGTTACAGCAGGGTGTCTATATTCAGATTGTCCCTGACACCATTTTCTCGCGCTGCCAGTTGTTCTTGAGGATACCGTTTGCCCCAGGGCATCGCTCTTCCTTGACTCTCCAGGCCTAACGCTGGAGTTAAGCGGCGGCGAAGCCATCCGCCTCGAATGAATTGTTAGGGTGCACTGGCACGAACTGTCAGCTCCCCACCGATGCGTACGTCACGACCATACTTGAATGTACGGGAAGCGACAATTGCTTTGTCACAGACTAGCGTTGCACGATGACCCTTGCGCGATGGGTTGACGATGATGCTCTCACGAAAGTCCCCCAGAACTGCTCGTTGGTCTGGGTTTGCGGTAGAGCCAACGGGAGCTACCGACAGCTGGCAAGGCGTATCGCCCGGCGTTGAGCCAACGGCGTAGAAGAAGCCATCTGCAGGGCCGAACCAATGCGCGCAGCCAGATAGGAGTGAAAGAAGAAGTATGGCCGCCGAGGTACTTCTCATGTGCGCCCTAACGCAGAGCTAAGCCGCGCCGGCCATCGAGACACTAGGAAACATGACGCGCTGTCCCCGGCGTCGGCTTGAGCGCCTTGTTGGGCTGGCCCCGTCCTGAGCCGGCCATCGATTTACGGCCGACCAAACTCAACCTCACCTATTTTTGATTCCCCACCCTCAGACGCAACAACAACGGTAATGGCTTCACTGTATACATCGCCACCAATGCTCACATAGGCCCAGCCAACATCATCAGGTCGCTTACCGGGCCAGCTTGACATGGTTTGGCCTACGTCAATAGGACCGATTTGGCCCCAGTCGGTAGGTACAATGTTCTCAAATGCGGTTCGCAGCTGTTCGGCAGTAGTTCGCTTACGGTACTCTTGGCTCGTCATTGCGTAAGCCTTTTGGTATTCACGCGCGGCCAATGACTTAGTGAACTCCAGCGCAATTTGTTGGTAGCTAGATGTATTCCCAGATGACATTTTTGGCTCCTCCTTTGAACAGCCGGCGATAACGATGGCCACTACAAAGAGGGTGGCCAAGAAAGAAAGGTGAGTATTCATCGTCATAATTGCGGCCCAACACCTGAGTTAAACCGACTTGGCCCGCGTAGCGGGACAAGTTCGGCTTGAACGAATAGTTAGGGCGCCGGCGACAGAACTACCTGAGCCCGTTGCAGGAACTGTACGCCAGCCGATTGCCACGCAGGGCTTGCCCAGAGACAACTCGGCAATGGGCCGCCCAGTGGAAGGCCGCCAGCCTGCGGCTTGCACCTGGAGTTCTCGGGAACGAAGCTGCGGCGCGACGGCCTGGTGCGGCAGGCTTGCGCGAGCAAGGTAACGTTGCTGCGACCACACACCGACCATGGGATGCCTCAGCGAGCGCCCTAACGCTTGAGTTAAGCGGCGCGCGGCTTTTTCGCGCGTCCGCTTGGACGAGATGTTAGACGGTTGCGACGCTGCATGCTCGGGCGACAACGACTGCCACGACGAACGCACCGCTTGAGCAACCGACTCCCCCAAAACTGCCAGCTTTGAATGCCCAGGCTTGCGACGATGCCGCGCGAAAAGTTGCTGCGGCGACGGACGACAAGCCAGCGCGACGCTGGGCGAGACACACCACACGAAGAGCCCACACGATCTACCGACTAACGCTTGAGTTAAGCGGCGCGCGGCTTTTCGCGCGTCCGCTTGGACGAGATGTTAGACGGTTGCGACGCTGCATGCTCGGGTGACAACGACTGCCACGACGAGCGCACAGCTTGAACAACCGACTACCCCAAAGCTGCCGGCTTTGAATGCGCAGGCTTGCGACGATGCCGCGCGAAAAGCTGCTGCGGCGACGGACGACAAGCCAGCGCGACGCCGGACGAAACACACCACACGAAGAACCCACACGAGCTACCGACTAACGCTTGAGGTAACCGGCGCAAACCCGCGCAGCGGGTTTGCGTCCGGTTGACCGAACTGTTAGCACTCACTCATTGATTTGAGTGGACCGCTCAATACGCGGCCCCTCGCCGCTGATCAACCTGAGGCGAAATGTGTTTGGGCCTTGGGGCCGAATCTCTATGTCGGTCTCGCCCATTGGCTCACCAAGCGGATTCTTTTCTTGTTTGACCGAGAACATGTGGTTGCCAGCAGATAGGTAAAACTCGAAACGCTGACTAGGCTTGAGCATAACCACGTTTTTGCCGTCCACTGCGACGATGGCACCGACAAAACTACCCATGAAGCCGGCGTCGCGAATGAGTAGAACTGGAAGTGTACGGCTGGCTGACGGTGCCTGCAGCTCGGGAGCGATCACCTGCGCCGCTGGGACCGGGTGAGATGCACTGCGCGTGACGGGCGTGGTGGAACAACCAGCTAACGCGACGATGGCGAACAAAAATGCAACACGTTTCATGATTCTCCCCTGTGAGTGCTAACGCTGGAGTTAAGCGGCGCGCGGCTTTTTCGCGCGTCCGCTTGGACGAGATGTTAGACGGTTGCGACGCTGCATGCTCGGGCGACAACGACTGCCACGACGAACGCACAGCTTGAACAACCGACCGCCCCAAAACTGCCAGCTTTGAATGCCCAGGCTTGCGACGATGCCGCGCGAAAAGTTGCTGCGGCGACGGACGACAAGCCAGCGCGAAGCTGGGCGAAACGCACCACACGAAGAACCTCCACGAGCTACCGACTAACGCCCGAAATCAGGGGCGCTAACCCGCGTAGCGGGTTTGCGTCCGCTGGATTGAGTTGTTAGCGCACACACTTTATTGGCAAGAGATTTGTGCCGCCCTCTGAGTAATAGCGGCCGTGATAGTCCAACTTGAGCGAACCATCGCCAAGAATCTTTAGAACGCTCGGAAACTTGACATAGCCATCGTTGGACGCTTCGTGAAGAACGATAGCCGAATCTTTTTGCTCCCATGTGCCCGAAGCCTCCCCCCAACGCCCGACGTCGCCGTTGAGTGTAAACACATACGACGCATCTGGGTTGAGCTGCAGCGCGAAACTGTTGTAACGAAGGCCGTCTGTACTGGCATAGCAACGCTCCGGCGCAGTGCGCGCTGAACGAGGCGGCGATGCGGAGCAGCCCGAAAGGACAAGAAGGCCGCAGAGTAAATATGAAGCTCGCATGTGTGCGCTAACGCTGGAGTTAAGCGGCGCGCGGCTTTTCGCGCGTCCGCTTGGACGACGGGTTAGGCCTACCCGCAGAACTTTTTGGAGAGGCCCGCTGTACCTCGTACGGACTAGCTCGCAGCGGAAACGCCGCAGGCGGGTAATACGAAACCCAATACTCTGCCGGACCATGACAAGTTTGCAAGAACCACTGCTCACCACGAAAACCGTTGTTACCAAAGACTGTTGTGCCAACTTTTGTGAGCGAGGTGGTGCACGATGGCCCAAGACTGGTCTTGATGAGGCCCAGCCAATTGGATTCGAGCGTGTCCGATGCTGCCGCTGACCGAGCAGGAAGCGATAACGCCAGAGCAAGAACGAAGATTCGCGTTGCGATGCTCATAAGGCCTAACGCCTGAGTTAAGCCGCGCCGCGAAGCGGCGTCGGCTTGGACGAATTGTTAGGCCGCAGCCCCACTGCCCAACTTACGGCGATTCTGGCTGAGATGCCTTGGAACCGAGTTCTTGCGCTAGAAGGGGGGCGAGGTCTCTACCCCCGGTTACCGGAGTCGCCTTGGCGCACATGTCCGTGGCGGGGCCACCCAGCCATTGCTCGTACGGGTCCGTCTTGATGGTAGCGAAATCGGCCCACTCTGCCTTTGCTGCGGTGCCGATATGCACCTGCCCACAAAGCATGTAGCTGCGCGTACCCGTATCCGTCTCACGGAAGCGCAGGTTCACCTGCCGAAAGCCGTCCGGCTTTGGGCCGTGAGACGCGAAGTCCGAAATCGTGTACGCGGCGATAGCGTCCTCTAGGCCCTCAACATAGGAGTTGTTTCCTTGCGCGGCCGCGACTGTGGAGGCGCTGAGCAGCAAGGCGAGGGCCAAGGGGCGGGGCTTGAAAAGCTGCGGCATCGGGACTGTCCGTTATGGTGGAGTAAAGCAGCTGTGGGCGCGCCGCAGACGTTTCAATGCGGCCTAACGCTGGAATTAAGCGGCGGCGGAGCCGTCCGCTTGAATGAAAAGTTAGGAGCTTACGGGACGAGCGCAAGTCCTACTGGAAGCAACATAGCAGCGGACATAACGTGTCAAATCGCTTTGCTGCTATTTTTGCCGCAAATTACTAATAGAATTATTAGCCCAATGAATACCCCTAACGCATACACAAAGAGGCTAAATAACAGTGCAAACAAGTAGCTTATGGGTTCTTCGCTGTAGCAGTAGATGCCTCCGGAATGGCCAAACCTATCGTAGGCTACCGCACACCCCTCACTGGCTCGACTTATTGCTATAGCAACCCGCGACGCAACGTACAATATCCATGCAAGCGGCAACCACGATAGAAAAAACTTCTCTAAGCGAACATGTTTGTTGATGTAAGGAAATAAAAGAAGTGCAGTGTACGTAGCCATTCCAAAGAAGGCCATTGCTAAAGACAGGGCGGCTAATGTATTTGCGAACTCCTGCATAGTCTGCTAGATGTGCCTTATAGATCGTTAGAATGAGTGAATGTGTGCTGACGCCTAACGCTAAGTAGACCCCAAAAATCGGGTGTTGCACACAGTATGCGGCGGCTGGCTTGGCCTCACAACCAACGAAATCCGCCGGGATATCGGGCCTGGCCCGGAGACTTGGGCCGACGGGTCAACTATTCCACGGTGTTATCCAGCAGCTTTGGTGGCGTATGAGTTACGCAGGCAAAAGTGAGGTGTAACACGGAGGAAGAACACGCTGATTTCGAGCACGGACATGCGCGACGGGGTGGCTTCGGGCTGACGGCGTGATTTGTCTATCATCGCCGTTGCACCCGCGCATTTCCGCAGCTCGGCCATCACCGGAGCCACCATGACCCACCGACGCACTGCCCTTCGCCCGATTCATGCCGCGGCATCCGCCCTCGTCCTGCTGCTGGCCGCCTGCGTGCTGCCGGCGCGCGCCGCCGATGCGCCGACCACGACGCTGAAGCAGGCGTATGCGCACGACTTCCTCATCGGCACGGCGGTGAATGACAGCATCGTCAGCGGCAAGGATGCGGCGTCGCGGGCGTTGGTGCTGAAGCACTTCAATGCGATCACGCTGGAGAATGCGATGAAGGCCGAGGTGGTGCATCCCTTGCCCGAGCAGTGGGATTTCAAGGCGGCAGATGCGTTTGTGGAATTCGGCCGGAAGCACCACATGTTCGTCGTCGGCCACACGCTGGTGTGGCACAACCAGACGCCGGAGTGGTTTTTCCAGGACGACGCCGGCCAACCGCTGCCGAGCAAGCAGCTGGCCAAGCGGATGCGCCAATACATCGAGAAGGTGGCCGGCCGCTATGCCGGGCGCGTCGACAGCTGGGATGTGGTGAACGAGCAGATTGGCGATGACGGCGCGTACCGCGACACGGCATGGGTGCGCGGCATCGGCGATGGCGACGAATTGATGCGGCTGGCCTTTGCCAACGCGGCGCGCTACGCGCCGGACACGGAGTTGTACTACAACGACTTCAATGCGTGGCGACCGTCGAAGGTCGCGGGCATCGTGCGCATGGTGAAGATGCTCAAGGCGCATGGCATCCGCATCGACGGCGTCGGCATCCAGGGCCATTGGGGCCTGGATTATCCGTCGCTGGCCGACATCGAGGCGGCGATCGACGCGTATGCCGCCGCCGGGGTCAAGGTGTCGATCACCGAGCTTGACGTGGACGTGCTGCCGCTGACCAAGGAGGGCCAGATCATCGGCCAGGGCATGACCCATCCGCAGTTCCAGCTGCCGGAGTTCAAGAAGTTTCTCGACCCCTACCGCGATGGACTGCCCGCCGCCGTGCAGCAGCAGCTGACCGACCGCTACGCGGAGCTGTTCGCCCTGTTCCATCGCAAGCGCGACAAGCTGGCGCGCGTGTCGGTATGGGGCGTGAGCGACGACATGTCGTGGAAGAACGGCTACCCCATCCCCGACCGCACCAACTACCCGCTGCTGTTCGACCGCGATCGCCAACCCAAGCCGGCGTTGGACGCGGTGCTGGCGGTGCCGTTGCGGCATTAGGTCGCAGTGCTGCGCCAAGTGCGTGCGGCGCCGGGCAAAAGCGCGCCGCAGCGCGCGCGGGACTGGAAAAAGTCGTATAGGAATGCGTTGGCGGCGCGGGTATACAGAAGGAATGTTAGCGCTATCCAAGCTGCGCTGACGCTTCGGCCAGGCTTGGGATTTTCATACTGGCACGCAGGCATAAATGAGGGCTGCGCAGCGGGGCTGCGTGCATTCCATCCATCGAGAGGGGGCAACATGAAGAGGAATAGCCAAGGGCTGCCGGGCAAGCGCGTGCACGCGCAAATGCACCACCGGTTTCGCGAGACGAAGCTTGCCGCGGCCATCGCGCTGGGCGTGGTGCTGGCCGGTGCGCCGTGCCTGACGCTGGCGCAGGACGCCGCCGCCGACGCCGCGACGAATCCGTCCGCGCAGGTGGCGAAGACACCGGCCAGCACCGCCGGGCAGGACAAGGCGGCCAAGCCGGACAACGTATCGGACCTGGGCGCCGTCACCGTTACCGGCATCCGCGCCAGCCTGATGTCGGCGCAATCGCTCAAGCAGAACGCCGACCAGATCATCGACTCGGTGACGGCCACGGACATCAACGCGCTGCCCGACCGCAGCGTCACCGAGACCCTGCAGCGCATCAGCGGCGTAACCGTGGACCACTTCCTGGCCGATGACGACCCGAACCATCCCGCGGCCGAGGGCAGCGGCGTGCTGATCCGCGGCCTGCCGTACGTGGGCAGCCTGCTCAACGGCCGCGACAGTTTCTCGGCCAACAACGGCCGCGCGCTGGGTTTCCAGGACGTGCCGGCGGAACTGATGGCCGGCGTGGACGTGTACAAGAACCCGTCCGCCGAGATCATCGAGGGCGGCATCGGTGGCACGGTGAACCTGCGCACGCGCATGCCGTTCGACACCGGCAAGACCACCGCGTTCTCGTTCGGCATCAACGAAGGCGACATGGCGAAGAAGCACAAGCCGGCGGCCTCGTTCCTGTTCAGCAACGTGTGGGAGAGCGACACCTTCGGCAAGTTCGGCGCGTTGTTCGACGTGGCCATCTCCGAACTGTCCACGCGCAGTGACGGCGTGCAGGTGCAGCCGTACGTGCTGCGCCCGACCAAGAACGACGGCCCGGACACCTGGCTGCAGGATGCCGACGGCAACTGGCGCAACGACCTGGGCGCCACGGTGGCCGATGGCGCGCCCAATGGCCAGGGTTACGTGCCCGGCGGCGTCAACTGGCGGCGCATGGACATGGACCGGCGCCGCATCGGCCTGTACGGCGGCCTGCAATGGCAGCCGAACGACCGCTGGGAAATCTACTCGCAGTTCTTCCGCTCCAACTACAACCTGCACTGGTCCGAGCACTTCGTGCAATCCAACGAGGCGAACTTCTACAACCTGCTGCCGGCCGACGGCACCGACTTCACCTATGACGATCGTGGCGTGTTCCAGACCGGCACAGTCACCTCCTCGGCATGGCGCGGCAGCCCGGCGCTGGGACCGTTCTCCTACAACGCGTACTACACGACGAACCGCAACGCCGAGCAATTCACCCAGACCACCGACTGGTCGAACGGCTTCAAGTTCAACGTCACCGACAACGTGATCCTGAGCGGCGACCTGCAGTTGGCCAAGTCCGTCAGCAACACGCTGGATTTCACGGTCTACAACCAGATCTACATGCCGCCGCTGCAGCTCGACGTCAGCGGCAGCGTGCCCAGCGTCACCGTCACCGACCCGGCCTACCTGGCCGACGGGCACAACTACATCCTGTGGTCGGCGATGGATCATCTGCAGCACGACTACGGCCTGGAACGCGCCGGCCGGCTCGACCTGGAGGTCAACTTCGACAGCGACGTGGTGCGTACATTGCGCGTCGGCGTCCGCGCCACCGACACCCACCGCTACAGCAACAACACCAACAGCTCGTACAACTGGGGCGCGCTCAACACGCACTGGCTGACCTACAGCTCGCCCGACGACCTGGCCCGCGCCGACGCCTTGCCGAGCTGGATGCAGTCCTACGAGACGCTGGGCAACTTCTACCGTGGCGACGCGCACGTGCCCACCACGCTGTGGTTCCCCAGCAGCGAGCTGGTCAGCAACTACCGCAAGGCGATTCCCGCGTTGCGCTCGCACGCGCTCGAAGGCGGCATCTGGTGCCCGCAGGAAACCACCGACGGCTCCTGCACGCCGGGAAGCCCGATGAGCGACAACCACATGTGGGAGAAGACCCAGGCGCTGTACGGCTCGCTGTACTTCGGCACGCCCGACGACCGCTTCGACGGCAACGTCGGCGTGCGCCTGGTGCGCACCAGCGTGCGGTCGAACGGCTCGGTCACCTTTCCCTCGCTCTCCAGCGTCACCGGCGACCTGGGCGACTGGCCGCAGGAGGTGCTGGACGTGATGTTCAGCGGCAAGACCGAACCGATGGAAGGCCACACCACCTACAAGAACGCGCTGCCCAGCCTCAACCTGCGCTACAAGTTCACCGACGACCTGCAGTGGCGCTTCGCCGCCGGGCGCGCCATCACGCGGCCGGCGATCAACCAGCTCAACGCGTACCTGAAGGTCGGCGCCTCGTGGGCGGCGACGCCGGGCGGCGAATCGGAGCTGGCGGGCTGGAAGGCCACCTCCGGCGGCAACCCGGCGCTGCGTCCGATGCTCTCGGACCAGTTCGACACCTCGCTGGAGTGGTACTTCGCGCCCACCGGCCAGCTCTACACCACGCTGTTCCACAAGAAGCTGAAAAACTACATCGCCGACGAGATCTGGCTGCAGAACATCGGCGGCCAGACCGTGCCGGTGACCGGCCCGGTGAATGCCGGCGACGGCACGGTGAAGGGCTTCGAGGTGGGCTATTCGCAGTTCTTCGACTTCCTGCCCGGCGCCTGGAGCGGCCTGGGCGTGCAGGCGAACTACACCTACCTGAAGAGCTCACGCATCGCCGGCACCACGTCCTGCGACCCGAACCACAACAACGGCGGCTGCGATGCGGAGTTCATCGTCAGCAACCGGCCGCTGCCGATGCAGGGCTTGTCGCCGAAGAGCTACAACTTCACGGCGATGTACGAGCATGGCCCGTGGTCGGCACGCCTGGCCTGGTCGTGGCGTGATCGCTACCTGCTGGCCGAGCAGGACTCGGGCGACACCTACGTGCCGGTGTGGAGCGACCGCTTCGGCCAGCTGGACGGCTCGGTGTTCTTCAGCTTCAACAAGAACGTCAAGGTCGGCCTGCTGCTCAACAACCTGACCAACACCAAGACCCGGGTGCTGATGGGGCCGTCGACGTACGCCGACAGCGACGCCCGCATCAACAACCCCACGCTGGCGCCGTCCGGTTTCGTGGACCAGAACCTCTACCTGCGCAGCACGTTCGTCAACGACCGGCGTGCCGAAGTGGTGGTACGCGCCACGTTCTGACCACGCTGGCCCGATGATCCGCGCCGCCCGCGGCGCGGATCATACCCCTCCCGGCAGCGCACCCCGTGCGCTGCTTTTGTTTTTGCGAATCCCGAACCCCGAATCCCGTCCGGATTCCCGGTTCACCGTGGTGGGAGGGATGCCCCACGTCGGACGACGCGTCTTTTGGCGACGCCGACCGTCGTTTTCGGCGCGTCTCGCTGCGCGATGCCAACGATTGATCCGTGTTGTTGATCGCGTGGCCGCCCGGCCACGTGACACCCATCCATGACCATGACGGCTTGTGGGGCATCGAGCTGGTACTGGACGGCGTGTTGCAGGTCGAATCCTTCACGATGACGGTGACGCCGGCCCTGCATCTGGCGCCGCGTGACATCACCCTGCTGGGCGTCGGCGATCACACCACCTTTACCGAAGAGGATTACGCGCACCGCTGCCGCAACCTCTCCGCGCAACGGCCCGCACTGTCGCTGCACGTCTACGGTGGCGTGCTGGAGCGCTATCGCGCCTACGATCGCGATACCGAGGGACGCTGGGACAGCGCCCCGCAGCGCGCCGAGCTGGAACTCACGAACGACTGAGAGGTTGTGATTTTTTCAACCTCTCAGCCCAGCCATGGCGAGGGCATGGACGGCCCGAGTTGAGGCAACGCAGGAGCGGTTGCCCGATGGCCGGACGCGGATCGGTCACGCAAGTGATTGATTCGCGTGAGCGCGTCCGGGCATGTACCGGACGCGCGATAGAAGAAAACCACAGGAAGTGGTTTTCTTCACAGGCTCTGAGCCCAGCCGCGGGACAGGCCGGCGAGCCATCCGTGATGAACCGCCGGCAAGGCGTCCCCGCAACGCGGGAGCTTATAGGGCTGACATCGCAATCAGCGGGATGCGCCGCGCCCGCAGCGCCAAGCCATGATGGTGACGCTGGACCAGGTTTTCGCTTCCCCCGCTGCGCGGGGGAAGCGAAAACCATGCTTCGCGCTCAGCCCACCACCGTGCCCAGCAGCAGCACGCCGGCCAGGCCGATCAGCGAGATCGTCGTTTCCATCACCGTCCACGACAGGAAGGTCTGCTTCATGGAGAGGTTGAAGAACTCCTTGAACATCCAGAACGCCGAGTCGTTGACGTGCGAGCCGAACACGCTGCCGCAGCCCACCGCCAGCACCATCAGCTCCGGCGACGCGCCGGTGGTGGCGATCAGCGGGCCGACCACGCCGGCAGCGGTGAGCACGGCCACGGTGGACGAACCGATCATCACCCGCAGCAGCGCGGTGGCGATCCAGGCGAACAGCAGCGGCGTCATGTGCCAGGTGCGGCTGAGCGCGGCGATGGTGGCGCCCACGCCGCTGTCCACCAGCACCTGCTTGAACACGCCGCCGGCGGTGATGATCAGCAGGATCACCGAGATGCCGCTGATCGCGGCATTGAGCCAGCCGGTCTGGGTTTCCAGCGCGGCGCCGCGGCGATAGCCCAGCCAGTAGAACGCGGCCACCGTGGCCAGCAGCAGCGCGATGGTGGGGTTACCCAGGAACATCAGGGTTTCGCGCAGCACGCCCTTGGGCAACACGCCGTCGGCCAGCACCGAGAGGCCGATCAGCCAGATCGGCGACAGCGCGATCAAGAACGAGCTCCACGCGCCCGGCGGCGACTGGTGGCTGGTGGTCGGGCCGGCAAACAGCTCCAGCATCGGCGGATCGATCGCCTTCATCCGCCGCGCCAGCCACGGGCCGGCGATCACCACCGCGGGTATCGCCAGCAACGTGCCGTACATCAGGGTGTGGCCCATGTCGGCGCCGAACGCATTGACCAGGAACACTGGCCCCGGATGCGGCGGCAGGAAGCAGTGGGTGGTGCTGAGCGAGGCCACGGTGGGAATGGCCAGCTGCAGGATCGGCAGGCCGGTGCGCCGCGCCAGCGAGAAGATCAGCGGGATCAGGATGATGAAGCCGGCGTTGAAGTAGAGCGGGATGCCGACCATGAAGCCGGTCAGCAGCAGGGCCCACTGGATGTTGCGCAGGCCCAGTTTGGCGACCAGGGTGGTGGCGATCTTCTCGGCCGCGCCGCTCTCCTCCAGCACCTTGCCAAGCACCGCGCCCAGGATGATCACCAGCGCCAGCCCGGCCAGCGTGCTGCCCACGCCGTGGTCGATGGTCTTCAAGAGCTCCTGCGGCGACATGCCCAGCAGCAGGCCCATCGGGATCGCGGTCAGCAGCAGCGACAGGAACGGGCTGACCTTGCGTGCGGTGAGAAAGATCTGCACGGCAATCGCCGCGGCAATGATGAGAAACGTGACCATCCAGTACTCCCCTGGTGCGAACAGCGTCATGCATGGCCGCGACGGCCTGGGCCGGCGCTGCGTGTTGGTGCGCCGGCGCTGGGGCGCCGGCGTGCTCGATCAACCGGTGCCTTGCTCCGCGCGTTGCCGCGCCAGCGCCTCGCGTCCGGCGCGCAGTGTTTCCACGATGGCGTCCACGTCGTACACGCAGCCGCCCCAGGTGCCGCCGCTGGCTTCCTGCAGCGCGGCCCACAGGCGCGTGTCGTTGGGCAGCTTCGGGTGCGGCGCGATCGCCGGGTGGGTTTCGCGCGAGGCCAGCAACGCGGTCGCTTCGTCAGGCGACAGCGGTTGTGACGGATCGGTACCGATGAAATCGATCCGGCCCTGCAAGCTGTTGCGGTCGATCTCGATGCGCACCTGGTCGCCGTCGCGCAGCCGTCCGATCGGTCCGCCGGCCAGTGCCTCCGGCCCCACATGGCCGATGCAGGCGCCGGTGGAGACGCCGGAGAAACGCGCGTCGGTGAGCACCGGCACATGCTTGCCCCAGGGCAGGTACTTCAGCGCGGAGGTGAGCTGGTAGGTCTCCTCCATGCCGGTGCCGGCGGGGCCGCAGCCGGCCAGCACCACCACGTCGCCGGCCACCACCGCGCCCTCGCCCTTGCGCTTGATCGCGGCGATCGCCTCGTGCTCGCTGGCGAACACGCGCGCCGGGCCGGTGTGGCGGTAGACGTTGTCGTCGTCGACCACGGTCGGGTCGATCGAGGTGGCCTTGATCACCGAGCCGGCGGGGGCAAGGTTGCCGACCGGGAACACCAGCGCCGAGGTGAGCCCCGCAGCGCGCGCCGCGTCCGGACCCATGATCACGTTGGCCGGATCGATGCCGTCCAGTGCTTGCAGGCGTTCGCGGGCGATGCGGCGCGCGGCGCTGTGTTCCCACCAGTCCAGATTCTCGCCGAGGGTGCGGCCGCTGACGGTGGGCGCGTCCAGGTGCAGCAGGCCCATCTCGCGCAGGTGCAGCATCACCTCCGGCACGCCGCCGGCCATGAACACCTGCACCGTGGGATGGTGGCGCGGACCGTTGGGCAACGCGTCGACCAGGCGCGGCGTGGCGCGGTTGGCGGCGGTCCAGTCGGCCACGGTGGGTGGCGCCAGGCCGGCTGCGTGGGCGATGGCCGGCACGTGCAGCATCAGGTTGGTGGAGCCGCCGAACGCGGCGTGCACCACCAGTGCATTCTCCAGCGCCTGGCGGGTGAGGATGGCCGACATCGGCGTGCCCGCCTTGACCAGGCGCACCAGCGCCAGCGCCGAGCGTCGCGCCATGTCCAGCCACACCGGCTCGCCGGACGGCGCCAGCGCGGTGTGCGGCAGGGCGATGCCCAGCGCCTCGGCGATCACCTGCGAGGTGGCCGCGGTGCCCAAGAACTGGCAGCCGCCGCCGGGCGAACCGCAGGCGCGGCAGCCCATCGCGGCGGCGTGCTGCAGGTCGATCAATCCGTGCGCGTAGCGGGCGCCGATGGTCTGCACCTTGGCGGTGTCCTCGGCGCCGCGCGCGGGCAGCGTCACGCCGCCGGGCACGATCACGCCGGGCAGCTCGCGGCTGCCGGCCAGCGCCATCATCATCGCCGGCAGGCCCTTGTCGCAGGTGGCGATGCCGAGCAGGCCGCGGCGGTTGGGCAGGGAGCGCACCAGCCGGCGCATCGTCATCGCCGCGTCGTTGCGGTACGGCAGGCTGTCGAACATGCCGGTGGTGCCCTGGGTGCGCCCGTCGCAGGGGTCCGAGCACATCACCGAGAACGGCAAGCCGCCCTGTTCGGCCAGCGTCTCGGCCGCCGCGCGCACCAGCTTGTCGATCTCCCAGTGGCCGGTGTGCAGGCCCAGCGCCACCGGGCTGCCGTCGGCGGCGCGCAGGCCGCCCTGGGTGCTGAGGATCAGGTAGGGATCGCGCCCGATCTCGCTGGCGCGCCAGCCCATGCCGGCGTTCTGGGTCATGCCGAACAGGTGGCCGCTGGGCGCCTGGCGCAAGGTGGCATCGTCGACCGGCAGGCTGCCGGCCGGGCCTTCGCCACAGGTGCGGGTGGTGGTCAGCGCGGTGCCGTCACCCAGGATGGCATCGAGCAGGGCGTCGTCCCGTGGCTCGCCGGCCATCACAGGTCGGCCGTGGTCAGCTGCCCGTCGACCAGGCGTACCAGCGAGCCGGTGGGATTGGCGTCGCGCAGCGACGGCGGCAGCCGGTGCTGGCGCACGTGGTCATAGCTGTGCAGTGCGGCGAAGCGCAGCAGCGAGGCCGGGATGCCCACGGCGGTGAAGCCGGGATGGCCGGTGGACGGATACGGGCCGCCGTGGTTCTGCGCCGGCGACACCGCCACGCCGGTGGGCATGCGGTCGTTGATCAGGCGGCCGACCCGGTGGCGCAACGCGGGCTCCAGCGCGTCGTACTCGGCGTCGTCGGCGCCGCCGGTGTCGCTGTAGATGGTGCCGGTGAGGTTGCCTTCCAGCGCCTGCGCGATCTGCAGCAGTTGCGCTTGCGACTCGGCCAGCACCAGCAGGCTGACCTGGCCAAACGCTTCGTTCTGCAGTGCACGCGGGGCTTCGATGAAGCGGCTGCCGGAAACCTTCAGCAAGGTCGGCTGGAACGCATAACCCGCCGTGTCGGCAATCTCGCCGCCGGCCAGCAGCTCGGCGCCGGCAGCGCGCAGCGCGTTCACCGCATCGGCCACCAGTTGCGGGCTGCGCGGGGTCAGCAGCACGCCCGGCGGCGTGGCCGCGGTGAGGCGCTGCATTTCCTGCACGAAGGCGTCGGTGTCGGCGCCCGGCGGCAATACCGTCACGCCCGGGCGGGTGCAGAACTGGCCGGCGCCCATCGCGCACGAGGCCGCCAGCTCGGCGGCGATCGCCGCACCGCGCTCGCGCAGCGCACCGCCCAGCACGAACACCGGATTGACGCTGGACATCTCCAGGTACGCCGGCGTGCCGGCCGCGTCGGCGGCGGCCTTGATCGCCATGCCGGCCGGACGGCTGCCGGTGAACGCCACCGCGGCGGTGCGCGGATCGGTCACCACGCGCAGCCCCAGCTCGTTGCTGGTGTGGAAGAACATCTGCACCGCGCCGGACGGCAGCCCGCTGGACTGCAGCGCCTCCAGCGCGGCCTCGGCCAGCAGCTGCGAGGTGTGCGGATGGGCCGGGTGCGCCTTGGCGATCACCGGGTTGCCGGCGGCGAAGGCCGCAGCGAAATCACCGCCGGAAACGCCGTTGAAGGCGAACGGGAAATTGTTCGGCCCCAGCACCAGCACCGGGCCACCCAAGGGCCCCAGCACGGAGCGCAAGTCGGCGGCGGTGTCGATCGTGGGTCGCGCCCAGCTGCCGTCGCGCGCGGCCTTGGCGGCCTGACGCAACTGGCCGGTGGTGCGCGGCAACTCGCCGTTGCGCAGGCGCCCTTCCAGCGGCAGGCCGGTCTCGCGATGCGCGGTCTCGACCAGCGCGTCGGCGCGCGCCTCGATCGCGGCGGCGTAGGCATCCAGGAAGGCGCCGATGCGCTCGCCCGGCAGCTGCGCCATCTCGGCGGCGGCGCGCTGGCCGGCGTCGAGCATGGCATCGAGATCGGCCCAGCCGGAGATCGGGTAGTCGCGTTCGCCCAGCTCCTGCCCCTGCGAGGGGTTGAACGCATGGAAGCTGCCTTCCGGCGCCTGCGCCTGGACCCAGCGGCCGTCGAGGAGGATGGGTTGCATGGAAGTGGGGTTGCTCATGATACGGGGTTCTCCAGAACCAGGCCGCCGATGTCGATGCTCACCACATCGCCGGACTGCAGGGTGAAAGTCTCGTCCGGCACGATGCCGGTACCGGTGAACAGGAAGGCGCCGTGGGGGAACGCCAGCTCGCGGAACAGGTAGCTGGCCAGTTCCTCCAGTGCGCGCTTGATCTGCGAGGTGCGGGTTTCCCCGGCGAATACAACCGCGCCACCGCGGCGGATGGTGAGCGCGATGGCCAGGTCGCGCAGGTCATCGGCGGCGCACAGGCGGATGCCCGGGCCGATCGCGCAGGCGCCGTCGTAGACCTTGGCCTGCGGCAGGTACAAGGGGTTTTCGCCCTCGATGCTGCGCGAGGAAACGTCGTTGCCCACGGCGTAGCCGCGGATGGCGCCGCGGGTGTCCAGCACCAGCACCAGCTCGGGCTCCGGCACGTTCCAGGCGCTGTCCGCGCGTACCCGGATGCCCTGGCCGTGACCGCTGGTGCGCCAGCCGCAGGCCTTGAAGAACAGCTCCGGCCGCGCCGCCGCATACACCTTCTGGTACACGTCGGCGCTCTGCGACTCGGCCTCGCGCGCCATGCGGCTGCTGAGGTAGGTGACGCCGCTGGCCCAGGCTTCCTGCACGTCCTCGATCGGCGCCAGCAGGGCACCATCGGCCGGCGTGCCGCGGGCGGCCGAAGCCAGCTGCGCCTGCGCGGCATCGGCGGGCAGCGCCAGCCACGCGGACAGGCTGAAATCGGCGGGAAGGTAATGGCCGTCCAAGGCCCAGCGCGGGCCATCGGCGGTGGTGTGGCGGGTCAGGTTGGGATTCATACGGTAGTCCTGGAAAGCGGGATAGAAAAAAGTCGGCTCAGCGTTAGGGATGCTCTGATCAAGCCTTGCTCGTCATTCCAGCGAGGCGCTTTTCAACGGCCGAAGGGCCGGTCAAGCAGGAATCCAGTGTCTTCAGCAGTTGCAGAGGCTCTGGATCCCAGCTTTCGCTGGGATGACGAGTTGTTCAGAGCTTCCTTAGACATCGGTCAGCTCGCGCCGCACCGCGTCGGGTGTCGCCGGTGCCAGCGCTGCATGGGCGTCGCGCAGCACGGCAACGAAGCGGTCATCTTCGGCCAGCGCGCCGAACACGCCGTCCAGCCCCAGGAAGGCATCGATGTCACCGGTCGCCCCGATACGCGCCAGCGTCTCGGCCAGCGGATCGACGATGGCCACGCCGTTGCGGGCCTGGCGCGTCACGAAGTGCAGCCAGCCCGCCACCGGCAGGCACAGGCGCTCGATCGGGCGGCCCGCGGCCAGCGCCTCGGCGATCGTGCCCAGCAGCCGCACCGGGATCTTCTGCGAGCCGTCCCAGGCAATCTGCGCCAGCAGGTGGCGGATGGCCGGGTTGCGGAAACGGGCCAGGATCGCGCCGACATAGGCTTGCGGATCGAAACCCGCCAGCGCCGGCAGCGAAGGCACGATGTCCTCACGCATCAGCCGCTCGATGAAACCGGCCAGCAGCGGCTCCATCATCGCCGCAGACACGGTCTCCAGCGCCATCAGCGAACCGAGATAGGCCAGCGTGGAATGCGGGCCGTTCAGCAGGCGCAGCTTGGCGCGGTCGTAGCCGGCGATGTCGTGGCTGAGGGTGGCGCCGGCGCGCTCGAACGGCGGGCGCTCGTTGCAGAAGCGGTCCTCGATCACCCACTGCGTATACGCCTCGCGCTGGATCGGCCAGGCATCGACGCAACCCAGCGCATCGGCCACGCGGTCGCGCAGCGCGTCGTCGGTGGCGGGGGTGATGGAATCCACCATGGAACAGGGGAACGCCACCTCGGCCTCGATCCACGCCGCCAGTTCCGCGTCGATCCGCGCCGCATACTGCAACGCGGCGCGGCGCAGGCGATGGCCGTTGCCGGCGAGGTTGTCGCAGCTGAGCACGGTGTACGGCGCGATACCGCGCGCATGCCGTTCGCGCAGGCCGGCGACGACGTAGCCGATGGCGCTGCGCGGCGCCTGCGGCGCGGCGAGGTCGTGAGCGATGTCGGGGTGGGCGAGATCCAGATCCTCACCGGCCAGGCAGTAGCCTTTCTCGGTGATGGTCAGCGTGACCAGCTTCACCGCCGGTTCGCTCAGCCGCGCCAGCACGGCGGTCTGGTCCTCGCTGGCCACCAGCAGCTCACGGATCGCGCCGATCACCCGCAGCGAAGTCTGCTCGCCCAGCAAGGCCAGCGTGTACAGGCCGTCCTGCGGGCGCAGCGCATCGCGCACGCCGGCGCTGTGCAGGGAAACGCCGCAGATGCCCCAGTCGGGATGCTCGGCGAGCAGGTCGTCCACATTCACCGCCTGGTGCGCGCGGTGGAACGCGCCGGGGCCGATGTGCACGATGCCGATGCGCACGGCGGCCGGGTCGTAGTTGGGGCGGATCACCGTCGCCGGCAAGGCGGGCAAGGTGGCGGCGGACAAGCGTGCGGCCGGCGCCATCAACGCCGCACCTCGAAACCGTCCTGCGCATGAAACGCCAGCATGTCCGGCTCGCGCAGCAGGTTCACGTCGCCCGGCACCGAATGCTTGAGGCAGCCGGCCGCGATGGCGAAATCCAGCGCGTCCTGTTCGGCCATGCCACGCAGCAGGCCGTGCAGCAAGCCCGCAGCAAAGGCATCGCCGCCGCCGATGCGGTCCACGATGCGGGCCAGGCGATGCGTGCGGGTGGTCAGCAGCTGATCGCGCGTGGCCAGCAGGCCGCCCAGGTCATGCGTGTCCACGTCCAGGTGGCGGCGGTCGGTGGCGGCCATCAGGCGCAGGCGCGGGAAGGTGGCGAAGGCCCGCTCGGCCGCCGCGCGGAAACGCTGTTGCGCATCCTCCTGGGCGAATGCCTCACCCAGGATCAGGGCGATGTCGCGCTCGTTGCCGAATACCAGCTCGGCCTCGGCCAGCACCTCGCGCAGCAGCGCCGGTGCCTGCGCCGCCCGCGCGCCCCACAGCTTGCTGCGGTAATTGCAGTCGAACGAAACGCTGACGCCGGCCGCGCTTGCCGCCTGCACGGCCGCCAGGGCCGATTGCGCGCTGGCCTCGCCCAGGGCCAGGTTGATGCCGGACAGGTGCAGCCAGCGGGCGCCGTCCAACAGGCGTGGCCAGTCGTGCGCGGTGGCCCCGGTGCACGCGAACACCGAACCGGCGCGGTCATAGACCACCTCGGTGGGCCGCTGCATGGCGCCGGGCGCGATGAAATAGACGCCCATACGGCCATCGGCAAAACGGATGCCCGAGGTGTCCACGCCATGGCGTCGCAGTTCGGCGGCGCAGGCGTGGCCGATGGCGTTGTCCGGCAGCGCGCTCACCATGGCGCTGGCGTGGCCGAGGATCGCCAGCGAGGCGGCCACGTTCGCCTCGGCGCCGCCGAAGCGCGCATCGAGATGCGGGGATTGCAGCAGCAGCTCCTGTCCCGGCGGCGACAGCCGCAGCAACAGTTCGCCGAAACAGACGACGCGGCTTTCGCCGCGCGCCTGCCGTGGTACGTTGGACATCATCGACCCGCGACTTCAGTTGACGGTGAAGGATTGCGTGGCACGAATGTCCGCGCTGGAGGCGCCGATCTGCACTTCGTAACGCCCGGCGTCGACGGCGTAGGCCGCCTTTTGGGTGTCGTAGTAGCGCAGGTCGGTGGCCGGGGTGACGTCGAACGACACTTCACGCGTCTGCCCCGGTTGCAGGCTGATGCGCTCGATGCCGCGAAGATCCTTGTTCGATCGCTGGTGCGGCGTGCCGACGCCACGCAGGTAGAGCTGCACCACCTCGTCGCCCGCGCGCTTGCCGGCATTGCTCACCTTCACCGTGACGTGCAGCTTGCCGTCCTTGCCGACCTTGTTTTGGTCGAGCTTCAGGTCCGCATAGGTGAACTTCGTGTACGACAGACCGTAGCCGAACGGGTACAGCGGCTCGCCCTTGAAGTAGCGGTAGGTGCGCCCGTCCATGCGGTAGTCGTCGAACGCGGGCAGCTTTTCGCTGGCCTTGTAGAACGTCACCGGCAGGCGGCCGGCCGGATCGGCGTTGCCGAACAGCACGTCGGCCACGGCATTGCCGCCGCGCTGGCCGGGATACCACGCCAGCAGCACGGCCGGCAGGTGCTGGTTGGCCCAGTCCACCGCCAGCGCGGAGCCGCTGGTGAGCACCATCACGACCGGCTTTCCGGTCGCCTGCAGGGCTTCCAGCAGCTTGCGCTGGGTGGCGGGCAGGCGCAGGTCGGTGCGATCGCCGCCGGCGAAGCCGGGATAGTTCACGCGCATCTCCTCGCCCTCCACGTCGCTGGTGAGGCCGCCGGCGAAGACCACCACGTCGGCGTCTTTCGCCGCATCCAGCGCGGCCTGGAACGGCGGCTTGGCGCCGGGCATGCGCCAGGCCAGGCGCACGCCGGCATCGCGTTCCAGCTCCTTGTATTCCACCCGGATGTCGTAGGCGTGGCCGCCTTCCAGCTTCAGCCTGGCCTGGCTGGCGGTGAGGTTGTCGGCCCGTTCCCAGCGGTCGATCACCGGCTTGCCGTCCAGGTACACGCGCACGCCGTCGTTGGCGGCCGCTTCCAGCACGTACTCGCCACTCACCGGCGGCAGCAACTGGCCGCTCCAGCGGATGGAGAAGTTGTCGCTCGGCACGGCCTGGTCGGGCTGGGCCTCGCCGCGGGCCAGCAGGTTGTCGGTGGGCGAGCCGCGGTCCCAGTTGAAGCCGATCACCGGGTCCACCCGCACCAGCGCCGGTTTGCCGGACAGCTCGGTGTTGCGGAAATACTCGCCGCGCAGGCCACGCTCGGCATCACCGGCGGACGGACGCAGGTATTGCGCCTCCACCAGCGGCATGCCGGTGGGGTCGCTGCGGCCCTCGACCAGGTCGACGCCACGCGCGTACACCACCTTCGCCTGCGGCGCCGCCTCGCGGATGCCGCGCAGGATCGTCACCGGATCGGCCGGGGTGCCGTGGTAGTTGCCCAGCAGGGCCATGGTGTCGTCGGCGGTGGGGCCGATCACGGCGATGTGCTTGATGTCGCGCGACAGCGGCAGGATGCCGTCGTTCTTCAGCAGCACCATCGATTCGACGGCGGCGCGGCGCGCCAGCGCATCGTGCTGCGGCGACTGGTTCACCGAATACGGCACGTCGGACCAGGGCACCCGGCTTGCCGGATCGAACATGCCCAGGCGCATGCGTGCCTGCATCAGGCGCGTGAGCGCGGTGTCGATCTCGCTCTCCTTGATCAGGCCGTCGTGCACGGCTTTCACCAGCGCCGCGTACTCGGTGCCGCAGTCCAGGTCCACGCCGTTCTTCACCGCCAGCGCGCTGGCCGCCTCGACGGTGTCGACCACCTTGTGGTGTTTGTAGATGTCCTCCACCGCGCCGCAGTCGGAGACCACGTAGCCCTTGAAGCCCCAGTCCTTGCGCAGGATCTGCTCCAGCAGGCGCGGGCTGCCGGTGGCCGGCTCGCCGTTGACGCGGTTGTAGGCGCTCATCACCGCATCGACGTCGGCCTCCTGCACCAGGGTCTGGAACGCCGGCAGGTAGGTCTCGTACAGGTCGCGCTCGCTGGGATGCACGTCGAAATGGTGGCGGTCGGCTTCCGGCCCGCTGTGCACGGCGTAGTGCTTGGCGGTGGCATCCAGCTTGCGGTATTTCGGGTCATTGCCCTGCAGGCCGGTGACGAAGGCCACGCCCATGCGCTCGGTGAGGTACGGGTCCTCGCCGTAGGTTTCCTGGCCGCGGCCCCAGCGCGGGTCGCGGAAGATGTTGATGTTGGGCGACCAGTAGGTGAGGCCCTCGTAGCGGCCGTGGCTGTCCTTGCGCTGGAATTCGTTGTACTTGGCGCGCGCCTCGTCGCTGATGGCGGTGGCGACTTCATGCATCAGCGGCACGTCGAACGTGGCCGCCAGGCCGATCGCCTGCGGGAACACGGTGGCCTGGCCCGCGCGCGCCACGCCGTGCAGGCCCTCGTTCCACCAGTCGTACGCGGCCACGCCCAGGCGCGGGATGGCCGGCGCGGTGTTCTGCATCTGCGCGGCCTTTTCCTCCAGCGTCATGTGCGCGACCAGGTCGGCGGCGCGATCGTGGAAGCTGCGGCTGAGGTCGCGATAGACCGGCTGGGACGACGACGCCGCGTCGGCGTGGCCCTCCGCATGGGAGGGGAAGGCGGGCGAAACCAGGGCCATGCCCAGAGCCACCGCCATTGTCGTGCGGAACATGCCGCGCCACGCCTGTCGCTTCGCCATAGTCATCGTTCCCTTTGCGTTGCTTATTGGTTGTCGAGTCGGCGCGCATACGGACCTACCGTCGCGCCGATGAATCCGCCTGCCACGTCGGTACTGAGCAGGGTGCCGTCCGCGTGGCGTTCGAGCCATTTCCAGCCCGACCCGTCATCGTAGGCGAAACCGTAGGCCTTGCCATCGCCGCTGATCTTCAATCTCAGTTCGCCCACACTGGCTGGCAACGCGACGCTGCCCACGACGGCCTTGTGGTCGCCGCGATGCACGCGCAGCGACAGCCGCAGATGATCGCCCTCGTGCCTGACGCCGAACGCGTACCAGTAGTGCTCGTTCTGGAAGGCTGCGATGCCCGCTTCCACGCCGGCTGCGGGCACCGCCAGCGCGGTGCTGGCCTCGAACGCCAGGTGTTGCTGGCGGCGGGCGAGGTAGGAGGGATTCTCCAGCGTGTCCAGATCCTGCGCCAGCGGATGGATCGCCAGCTTGCCGGGATGCGAGGCCAGATCCGCCCACGGCTGTTTCGGCGTGCGCGCGAACAGCCACTCGCTGCCCAGCGTGGTGCGGTCGAAATCATCGCGCGCGTCGAAGTTGCCGCTGAGCGGCGCCTGCGAGGCATCGCGCTGCATGAATGCCGGGCCCTTCAGCACCTGCGGGATCACCTGGCCATGCGGCAGGATGACCGGCCAGCCGTCTTTCCACTCCACCGGCAACAGATAGGTTTCGCGGCCGGTGTTGTAGTGCGTGCCGTCGTAGGCGCGGCTGGCCAGGAACACCGCCCACCAGCTGCCGTCGGCGGCCTCGACCAGATCGGCGTGGCCGGCGTTGGTGATCGCATTGGGGCGATCGGCGGGCAGGTCACGCTGGGTCAGGATCGGGTTGTTCTCGTACGGTACATAC
Source organism: Rhodanobacter caeni (assembly GCF_039523575.1). Taxonomy (NCBI): domain Bacteria; kingdom Pseudomonadati; phylum Pseudomonadota; class Gammaproteobacteria; order Lysobacterales; family Rhodanobacteraceae; genus Rhodanobacter; species Rhodanobacter caeni. Next base: position 185,844 of record NZ_BAAAFO010000002.1, read on the forward strand.
GGCCCCCACACCGAGCGGCTGCGAAACACCACCTCGGTATGCTGCGGCCCGGTGCCGTCCTGGGCGCACATCAGGTAATACCAGCCGTTGCGCTGGTAGATGTGCGGGCCTTCGATCCAGATCGGCTTTTTCGCCAGGTCGGTGCCGCCGTTGATGATCACCTTGCGCGGGCCCACCGGCTTCAGCGCCAACGGATCGAACTGCTGCAACCAGATCGCCCGATGGCCCTCGTACAAGGGCTTGCCCTCGGGCTCGTCGTTGTTGAGCAGGTAGGCCTTGCCGTCCTTGTCGAAGAACAGCGACGGATCGATGCCGCCAATGCCTTTCAACCACACCGGATCGGACCAGGGGCCGGCTGCGCTCTTCGCGGTGCTGACGAAATTGCCGCCGCTGTCCACCGCGGTGTTGACCACATAGAACGTGCCGTCGTGATGGGTGATGTCCGGCGCGAACACGCCGCGCGACATGTTCAGGCCGTCGAAATCCAGTGTCGTCGGCTTGTCGATCACGTGGCCGATGGGCTTCCAGTGCACCAGGTCCTTGCTCTCGAACACGGGAATGCCCGGGTAATACGCAAAGCTGGAATTGACCAGGTAGAAGGTGTCATCCACCCGCACCACGCTGGGGTCCGGATAGAAACCGGCCAGCACCGGGTTGCGGAAATGGCCCGGCGGCAGCGGCTGTTCGAACGCGCGGTCGTGCCCCTGGTAGTCGAACCAGTCGAACAGCACCGGCTCGGCCGCCTGCGCGGCCATGCCGCAGGTGGCCAGCAGGCACAGCAGCAACGCCTTGAGCGATCGGGTCGGCATCGTCGTCACCAGTTCCACATCGCGCCGTCCTCGAGGCGCGCGATCGGCAGTTGCTTGGGCTGGTACGGGTATTTCGCGGCCAGCTTCTCGTCGATGGTGACGCCGTGTCCGGGCGTGTCGCCCACGTGCAGACGGCCGTTGCGCAGCACGTAGTCGTGCGGGAACACCGCGTCGGTCTCGTCGGTGTGGAACATGTATTCCTGGATGCCGAAGTTCGGCACCCAGGTGTCGAAGTGCAGCGCCGCGCCCATCGTCACCGGCGACAGGTCGGTGGCGCCGTGGAAGCCGGTGCGCACGCCGTGCAGCGCGGCGAAGTCGGCCAGCCGGCGCAGGTGGGTGATGCCGCCGCCGTGCACGATGGTGGTGCGGATGTAGTCGATCAGCTGATTCTCGATCAGGTGCTTGCAGTCCCAGATGGAGTTGAACACCTCGCCCACCGCCAGCGCCGTCACCGAATGCTTGCGGATCAGCTCGAACGCCTTCTGGTCTTCGGCCGGGGTGGCGTCCTCCAGCCAGAACAGGCGGTACGACTCCAGCGATTTGGCCAGCCGCGCCGCCTCGATCGGGGTGAGGCGGTGGTGCGCGTCGTGCAGCAGTTCCACGTCGGCGCCGTGGTCGGCACGCAACTGCTCGAACAGTTTCGGCACCACGCCCAGGTAGCGCGGCGTGTTCCAGGTGGTTTCCAGCGGCAGCTCGCTCTCGGCCGGCTCGTAGCCCCTGGCGTTGGAGACGCCGTAGGCCTTCTTGATGCCCGGCACGCCGCATTGCGCGCGCACCGCCAGGAAACCCTGCTCGATGAAGCGGCCCACGGCGTCCGAGGCCTCGGCGATGTCGCGGCCGTTGGCATGGCCGTAGACCAGCGCGCCTTCGCGCGAGCGGCCGCCCAGCAGCTGGTAGATCGGCATGCCCGCCATCTTGCCCAGGATGTCCCACAGCGCCACGTCCACCGCGGCGATCGCGCTCATCGTCACCGGGCCGCGGCGCCAGTAGGCACCGCGGTAGAGGAACTGCCAGATGTCCTCGATCTGGCCGGCGTCGCGGCCGATCAGGTTGGGCACCACGTGATCGGTCAGGTACGACGCCACCGCCAGCTCGCGGCCGTTGAGGGTGGCATCGCCCAGGCCTTCCACGCCCGAGCGGGTGACGATCTTCAGAGTGACGAAGTTGCGCCCCGGGCAGGTGACGATGACTTTCGCCTCGACGATCTCGCGATCGCGCGACGAGCCGCGGGTGGGGGTTTCGTGTGTGGTGCTCACGGGGATTTCCTTCGGATCAGGTTCAGTGCGTGGAAGAGGTGATGTCGAGCTGGAACGGCACCGCGGGCAGGCCCGCTTCGTCGTACAGCGTGCAGAACGGGCTGTCGGCCCAGCAGTAGCGCACGCGGGTGATCGCGCCGGCGGCCGGCGTATCGAGGTGCAGCAGCACCTTGCCGTCGCGCAGGTCGGCATTGGCGTAGTTGCAGCTGTCGGGCTTCGCACCGCACAGCTCGAAGCCGATCGGATGGTTGGAGCTGTAGGCGACCAGCTTGCCGGTGACGTCACGGAAGCTCACCGCCACCGCGTCGCCCTCGCGCGTGGCCGTCACCGGCAGCGGGCCGGACGGCGCCAGCGCTTCGCCGTAGACCACATGCCGCGCGGCGCGGGCCAGGCGGCGGCCCAGCTCCTGCTTGTTGGCCGGGTGGATGTCGTAGCGCTCGCCGATGTCCACGCTCACGGCCAGGCCCGAGAGCTTGTCCTCGGCGGCCACCAACCGCTCGGCCTCGCGCACGCCCGCCCAGCCACTTTCGGCCGGATGCGTGGGCGCCGGGCCGTAGCTCGACAGCTGCACGATCAGCAGCGGCAGGTTGGCGCCAAACTGCGCGCGCAGATCATCGCGGTAGGCTTCCAGCAGGCGGCGATACTGGTCGGCCTCGCCGGTGTTGGATTCGCCCTGGTACCACAGCGCGCCGCGGAACGCGTAGTGGCCGAGCGGCGCAATCATGCCGTTGTAGAGCGTGGTCTTGCCCGAAACCGTCAGCCACGGCGCCAGCGGTGGCGTGCCGATGCCCTTGGGAACCTCGCGGTATTGCCAACCGTTGGTGTCGAGCGGCACCGAGCTTCCGTCGGCAAATTTGAGCGCGCGCGTGTCGGTGGGGCCCATCACGCCGCCGGCCTGATAGGTGTTGAGATCGTTGATCACGATGACGTTCTCGCCGGCGTGCAACAGGCCGTGCGGCAGTCGGTAGATCCGTGGGGCACCGCCGTAACTGCTGCTGCCCACGCCGCGGCCATTCACCCAGGTCTGGTCCATCTCGTCGACGTTGCCGATCGCCAGCGTGGCGTCCTGCGCCGCCTGTTGTTTGGTCAGCGTCACCGTGGTCCGGTACCACAGCATGCCGGTGTAGCTGGCAAGCTCGGGCACGCCCCAGCTCTGGTAGTCGCCCAGGGTTTTCGGCGCCGCTTTCCAGCCGGCGTCGGACGTGCCCTTCCACGGTTCGTCACCGGCCCTCACCTGTGGCTGGCTGCGCCACCACTTCGCCCAGATGTTGCCCCACCGGGCGGCGGCGGCCTGCGGATCGCTGGCATGCAAGGCCAGCGTGTCGAGCGCTTCGTCGTAACCGCCGACCTTGCGCAGCGCGCGGGCGCTCAGCCATGGCTCGATGCGCGAGCCGCCCAGCGAGGCGTTGACCAGGCCCATCGGCACGTCGACGGTCTTCTGCAGTTCGCGCGCGAAGTAGTAGCAGGTGGCGGAAAAGTCCGGCACGTTCGCGGGCGTGGTCGGTTTCCACTGCACCGGCGCGGCGAAACCATCCTGCGGCGCGGACGCCCCGGTCTGCGGCACGGTGAGCATGCGGATGCGGTCGTTGTCGGCGCCCATGATCTCGCTGCGGGAGTTCAGCGTGCGGTGCACCTGCAGCTCCATGTTCGACTGGCCACTGCAGAGCCACACGTCGCCGACCAGGATGTCCTTTGCCGTCTGGCTGCGGCCGTCAGCGGCGGTCACCGTCAAGGTGTAGGGCCCGCCTGCCGGCAGGGGCGGCAGTTTCGCCTGCCAGTGCCCGTCGGCATCGGCGTGGCTGGTTACTGTCTTGCCATCGAACCCGATCTTCAGCGACTCGTTCGGTTTGGCCTGGCCCCACACCGGCACGGCCGTGTCGCGCTGCACGACGGCATGATCCTGGAACAGCGCATCGAGCAAGGGCGGACTTGCGTCGCCGGCGTGGGCAGCAGCGGCAAACAACGCGCAGGGCGCCAGCAACATGCAGGCGAGTCGAAGTGCCGGTTTCCCCGTGGATGAATGCGCTTTGGCCATGCTCAGTGTCCCGGTGCGTATGGAAAGGAAAGGCTCTTGTAGTAGTCCAGCGTGTGCGCGGGCGGCGCGTAGCCGGCCGGCAGCGGCAGGTGGTTGAGGCTTTGCCAGTAGGCGATGCTGGCGTCGCGCCACCATTGCGCCTCGTTCTGCTGGATGGCCAGGAACGCCGCGGTCTGCGCATGGCGCTGCGGATCGATGCGGCCGTCCAGTGACTTCCAGGTGCCGCGCATCTGCTTCACCTCGTCCACGCCGTGGCTGTAGTGCCTCACCAGCTCATCCCACAGCGTGCGGCCGGAGCGCATGCGGTAGTCCCACGGCAGGTGGTGGAACCACAGCAGGTAGGCGTCGGGCGTGGTCTTCAGGTCGTTGAACTTCGCGGCCACGGGTGGCGCGTACTGATCCACCGCATCGCTGCCCTTGCGGGTGCGGTCGAAGCCGATGCCGTTGGCGTCGGCGCGGTGGTAGTAGACCGGGTTCCAGTCCGCGCGCGGCAGGCTGTCGTCCCACGGCGCGGGGCCGTAGTGGTGACCGGCGCCCATCAGGTGCGCCAGGCCCAGCGGTGTCATGTAGTCCACGGCCGCTTCGCGCGAGGTCATCATCATGTCCACGATGGGTTTTGCCACCGCGTCGTCGGGGGCGAAGGTCATGCGCGCCCAGTCGTCGGCGATCGCGCGGGCGGACTGGGTCGGGTCCCACGCCAGGCGGCCGAACGCGTACCAGTTGGCCTGGTCGAACACCGAGCCGCTCCAGTCGCGGTCGGTGCCGATGTTGGCGACGCCGGCGATGCCGCTCAGCGCATGGCCGTCCAATCGGCCCTCGACCACCTTGGCCACGGTGGAGCCCTTGCCCTTGGCGCAGGTGTCCGCGCGCAGGACTTCCTCCCACATCGGGCCGAGGTAGACCAGGTGGGTGGCGAAGCCCAGGTATTCCTTGGTGACCTGGAATTCCATCATCAAAGGTGTCTTCGGCATCGCGCCGAACAGCGGGCTGAACGGCTCGCGCGGCTGGAAATCCAGCGGGCCGTTCTTCACCTGCAGCAGCACGTTGTCGTCGAACTGGCCGTCCAGCGGCTTGAACTCGTTGTAGGCCTGCTTGGTGCGGTCGTCGAGGTCGTGCTCGGAGTAGACGAAGGCGCGCCACATCACGATGCCGCCATGCGGCGCCAGCGCCTCGGCCAGCATGTTGGCGCCGTCGGCGTGGCTGCGGTGGTAGTCCTGCGGGCCGGGCTGGCCTTCGGAGTTGGCCTTGACCAGGAAGCCGCCGAAGTCGGGGATCACGCGATAGATCTCGTCAGCCTTGGCGCGCCACCACTGGCGCACGGCCGGGTCGAGCGGGTCGGCCGTCTTCAGGCCGCCGATCTCGATCGGCGCACTGAAACGCGCGCTGAGATACACGCGAATGCCCCAGGGCCGGAACACGCCGGCCAGCGCGGCCACCTTCTTCAGGTAGGCCGGGGTCAGCACCAGCGGATCGGCATTGACGTTGTTGAGCACGGTGCCGTTGATGCCGATGGAGGCGTTGGCGCGGGCGTAGTCGGTGTAGCGCGGGTCGAGGTAGTCGGGCAGCTTCCACCAGTCCCAGATCGAGGCGCCGGCGTAGCCGCGCTCCACGCTGCCGTCGAGGTTGTCCCAATGGTCGAGCACGCGCAGCTTCACCTGCGGCCGGTCGCGCAGGTCCAGACCGGTAACCGGATGCCCCGTCTGCAGCAGGCGCAGGAAGCGGAAGGCACCGTACAGCACGCCGATGTCGTCGTTGCCGACGATGGCCGTGGCGGGGTGGCCGTTCACCACCACGCTCTTGATGAGGTAGCCCTCGCGCCCCAGGTCGCCGGTGTCCAGATGCAGGCTGGCCAGCGCGGGCGACGAGGCCGGCGTGCCCACGATCAGCGCACCGTCGCGGCTCACCGCGTCGGCCCGTTGCGGCGGCTTGCCGAGCAGGCCGCCCAGGCCGCGCACGAGTTCGTCGCGCGCCGCCTTCGCGGTGGGCGAAGCCTCGCCCGCGACCAATTGCAGGGCTTGGCTGCGATCGATGCCGGCCGGCACGGTCGCCAGCGCGCGGTAGCGCAGCCACAGATCGTAACCGTCCTCGGCATGGACGGGCGCCATGCCGAGGCCGGCCACCAGCATCGCCAGGCCCGCCAGCCACAGGCGCCGGCCCAGGCCCGATTGGACGGGGCGGCGAGGGGATGTTTGCGGCCGCCGGCGGCCGCCGCCATCACAACGAAATGTTATCGCTAACATGTGCAAACATGTGCGCATGGCTGACCCTCGTGGGGATGGGGAGCCGATAACCTGGCCATGGGGCCGCACGGCGCGCCACCGCGCACTGCTGAAAGGAAACGGCATTGAAAAAGGTAGGCAAGAAATCGGCCCGTCGCAAAGGTGGCGCCGTCACCATCGACGCGGTTGCGGCCCTGGCCGAAGTATCGCCAATGACGGTGTCGCGGGTGGTCAACGGCCACGCCAAGGTGCGCGAATCGACCCGCGAAAAAGTGATGCAGGCCGTACGCGAACTGGGCTACGTGCCGAACCAGGCCGCCAGTTCCCTGGCCGCCGCGCAGGACGTGCGCATCGCGCTGATCTACACCAACCCCAGCGGCGCCTACCTGCGCGAGCTGCTGCTGGGTGCGCTCAACGGCGCCGAGCGCACCGCCGCGCAACTGGTCATCTCCAGCTGGGAAGAGCTGGATGCCGGCGGCGAACGCAAGGCCGCACGGGCGCTGGCCAAGAGCGTGGGCGGCGTGATCCTGCCGCCGCCGCTGTGCGAATCCAAGGCGGTGATCGAGGAACTGACCAAGGCCGGCGTGCCGGTGGTGGCGGTGGCCTCGGGCCACTTCATCCACGACATTTCCAGCGTGCGCATCGACGACTTCCTGGCCAGCAAGGAGATCGTCGAACACCTCATCAAGGCCGGTCACACGCGCATCGCCTGCGTCAAGGGCCATCCCAACCAGATGGCCAGCCAGCGGCGTTTCGAGGGTTACCTGGCCGCGCTGAAGGAGGCGGGCATCGCGCGCGAGGCCGAGCTGGTGCAGCAGGGTTACTTCACCTACCGCTCGGGGCTGGAGGCGGTCGAGAAACTGCTCTCGCTGCGCAAGCCGCCGACGGCGATCTTCGCCAGCAACGACGACATGGCCGCGGCGGCCATTTCGGTGGCGCACCGGCGCGGCCTGCGGGTGCCGCAGGACCTGTCCATCGTGGGTTTCGACGATACCTCGGCCGCCACGACCGTCTGGCCGGAACTGACCACCGTGCGCCAGCCGATTTCCAGCATGGCCGATTCGGCGATCGACATCCTGCTGCGCGCGATCCGCCGCAACGGCAACGAGACCCGCGTGGTGGTCGACCAGGTGGTGGCGCACCAGCTGGTGGTGCGTGGCTCGGTGGCACCGGCCAAACCGGCCGCCAAAGCGCGCAGCTGACGCGGGCACGAAGGCCGGGCCGGGGACGCGGCGCCGCGGGCCGCAAGCCACGCGGACGAGGGCATCGACCGGGCCGGGCGGGCGTCCGGAAGCGATCCGTCCACCGACCGGTGTCGCCGGTCCTGCATCTGCCCGTGGCGAACGAAAAAAGCCGCCGGGCATGGCGCACTTGCCGCCATGAGTCTCCACTGCCATGTCCCGGCCCCTCGGTCCGTACCGCCCCGGATCGCCCGTGGTTTTCACGCCGTGCCGCCCCCTTGGGCGGCACGGGTGGCTTGGGTTCAGCGCATCAGGTACTGGTTGATCAGGTTCTCGTAGCGCTCCTGCTTGCCGCTGCGCTGCGTCGGTTCGCCCTGGGCCACCGCCAGATCGCGCAGCGCGGCCAGGTCGAGCTTGCCCTCGGCGAATTCCTTGCCCTTGCCCGCGTCGAAGCTGGCATAGCGCTCGGCGCGCCACTTTTCCCACGGCGACTTGTTGAGCAGCGCATGCGCCACTTCCAGGCCGCGCGCGAAGCTGTCCATGCCGCCGACGTGGGCGATGAACAAGTCATCCGGATCGGTGGACTCGCGGCGCACCTTGGCGTCGAAGTTCAGGCCGCCCGGGGCCAGGCCACCCTGGCGCAGCACCACCATCATCGCGCCCACGGTGTCGTACAGGTCGGTGGGGAACTGGTCGGTGTCCCAGCCGTTCTGCGCGTTGCCGCGGTTGGCGTCGATGCTGCCCAGCATGCCGTGGTTGGAGGCGATCTGCAGGTCGTGCTCGAAGGTGTGGCCCGACAGCGTGGCGTGGTTGGCCTCGATGTTGAGCGAGAAATCCTTGTCCAGGCCGTGCTGCTTCAGGAAACCAACCACGGTGGCAGAGTCGAAGTCGTACTGGTGGTTCATCGGTTCCATCGGCTTGGGCTCGATCAGGTACTTGCCCTGGAAGCCGATGCTGCGGCCGTAGTCACGCGCGGCGGTGAGGAACTTGGCGAAGTTGTTGAGCTCGCGCTTGGTGTCGGTGTTGTGCAGCGAGGCATAGCCTTCGCGGCCGCCCCAGAACACGTAGTTCTCGCCGCCCAGCTCCACGGTGGCTTCCAGCGCCGCCTTGATCTGCGCGGCCGCGCGCGCCACCACGGCGAAATCCGGGTTGGTGCCGGCGCCATTCATGTAGCGCGGATGGCTGAACAGGTTGGCCGTACCCCACAGCAGCTTCATGCCGGTAGCCTGCTGGCGCTCCTTGGCCAGCGCCACCATGTGCTTGAGGTTTTTCTCGTACTCGCCGATGTCGTCGGCATCCGGCGACATGTCGATGTCGTGGAAGCAGTAGTACGGCACGCCCAGCTTGGTGAAGAACTCGAACGCGGCGTCGATCTTGTCCTCGGCGCGGCCCAGCGCGGTGCTGGCGTGCTTGTCCCACGGATACACGCGGGTGCCGGGGCCGAACGGATCGTGGCCGGCGTTGCAGAAGCTGTGCCAGTAGCACGCGGCAAAACGCAGGTGCTCGGCCATGGTTTTGTCGCCGACCTTCTTGCTGGCGTCGTAATGCTTGAACGCCAGCGGGTTGTCCGACCCGACGCCCTCGTAGGGGATGCGGCCGATGCCGGGGAAATACTCGCGTTTGCCGATGAAGGGGGTGCTCATGATGGGTGTCCTGATGGAAAGGTGAAGACGGGTGTCCGGTTTCGAAAAGCTTCAGCCGTGGTCCGTGACGTTGCCGCTGGCGTGCTCCGCCACGGCGGCTTCCAGATGGCGCGAGAAGAGGCCGTAGTGACTGCGGTAGGCGGCCGCCGCAGCCGGGTCCGGCCGCGTCGACAGCGCCGGATCGAGATGAACATGTTCGGTGGCCAGGGCCGCGATATCCGCCTGGCCGCCCGAGGCGTGGTCCAGCGCCCACAAGGCCTGCAGTGCGGCACCGAAGGCCGCGCCTTCGGCCTGCGTGGGCACGTCCACCGGCAATTCGAACACGTCGGCCACCATTTGTCGCCAGGCCGCGCTGTGGCTGCCGCCGCCGGTGAGGCGGATCGCGTCGAAGTGCAGGCCCGCGGCGCACAGCGCGTCGTAGCCGTGGCGCAGCGCGTAGGTGGCCCCTTCCATCGCGGCGCGATAGAGGTTGGCGCGGTTGAGGTTGGCCGTGTCCATGCCGTGCAGGCTGGCGCGGGCGTGCGGCAGGTCGGGGGTGCGCTCGCCGTTGAAGAACGGCAGCATCACCAGGCCGTCGGCGCCCGGCGTCGTGCCGGCCAGCACCGCGTCGCCGTCCCTGCTGGAGAAGCCGAACGCGCGCGCCACGTTTTCCGTGGCCACGGTGCAGTTCATGGTGCAGATCAGCGGCAGCCAGCCGCCGGTGGACGAGCAGAACGCGGCCCAGCGGCCGTCATCGTCCACCACCGGATGGTCGGCGTGGGCGAACAGCGTGCCCGAGGTGCCCAGGCTCATGCTCAGCACGCCGGAGGCCACGTTGCCGGTGCCGATCGCGGCCATCATGTTGTCGCCGCCACCCGCCGAGACGCGCACGCCGTGCGGCAGGCCCAGCTCGTCGGCGATAGTGGCGGAAATGGGGAAGCTGGCGTCCGCCTCGACCAGCGGCGGCAGGCAGGCGGCCAGATCGCGCTGGGCATCGGTGGCGGCCAGCAACGCGGGCGACCACTGCCGCGTGCGCACATCCAGCCAGCCCGTACCGGACGCGTCGCCGTATTCCATCCAGCGCTCGCCAGTCAGCCAGAAATTCACGTAGTCGTGCGGCAGCATGATGCTCGCCAGCTGCCGGTACACCTCGGGCCGATGCTTGCGCGTCCAGGGCAGTTTCGACGCGGTATAGCCGGCCAGGATCGGGTTGCCCGCCAGCGCCACGGCGCGCAACGGGCCGCCCACCGCGTCCATGATCTCGTCGCACTCGGCCTGGGTGCTGGTGTCGTTCCACAGCTTGGCCGGCGCCAGCACCTGACCGGCGGCGTCCACCGGCACGAAACCATGCTGCTGGCCGGACACGCCCACGGCCACTACGCGCGCACGCAGGGCCGGGTCCAGCCTGGCGAAACAGCTGCGGATGGCGTCGATCCACCAGTGCGCCTCCTGCTCGCGGCTGCCGTCATCGTGCGCCACCAGTTCCAGCGCGTGGCCGTAGGTGGCCACGACCTCGCGCGCCACGGCATCGTACGCAACGAGCTTGACGCTCTGGGTGCCTACATCAAGTCCTACGACCAAGCTCATTGCGGGTTCTCGCGATGGGTGTGTTAGCGCTAACATTCATCTAAACAAAAAAATGCCCGTCTGGCAATATGCCCCCTGATTCAACGCCCGCAGGCGGAAATGGACGCAACCACGGACTTTACCCCACCCGGCGCGAATTGCATGCCGCAACGCAAAATCACGCCCTGTTTTCCGCGCCTCCACCGCGTCGCGCCGTGGTGATTCCCCCAGGCTGAGCTATCATGGCCGGACGGGCCTGTAGCTCAATGGTTAGAGCAGGGGACTCATCGAAAGGGTGCCGCCACGGCGTAATCCGTGGACGGGATCGGGATGAATTCAGGGAAACCTCAGCGGCGCGCAACGCGGCCGGTGGCAACCCTGAGCCAAGCCGCCGGTACACCGGCGGAAGGTGCAGAGACTACCTGAGGGCTAGAGCGCCCTTGATCACAGGCTCGAGCGTCCCGCACCCCACCTGCCCTGCCCCGCGCATCGGCAGAGGGTGAAGAGATAGTCCGCTCCGGAGGGAAACCCCCGGCACAAGCGAATCCCTTGGTTCCAGGTTCGAGTCCTGGCGGGCCCACCAGATATTCGCTTGCCACGTTCGCCGGTGTCTCTCTCCAAGTCGCGGGTAACCATGCTGCAGCGCCGGTGCGCCATTGGGGCAACGTCGCGAGCTGAAGCGGACCGCCAGACGCTCGTCCATCCCACTGCGTCACTGGCTGAACGCCCGCCCGGGTCCTCCACGCCGCCACCACCTCGCCCTAACGCCGCCCTGCGGACAGTGGTTCGCGACGGAGTGCGACGGCACGCCTGTCATCCCTGTCAGCAAATGGAGTGACATCACATGAACGACGACCGTATCCAGGGCAACTGGAAACAGCTCACCGGCAAGATCAAGGCCAAGTGGGGAGACCTGACCGACGATGACCTGACCCAAGCCGAGGGCAATACGGAATACCTGGTCGGCAAGGTGCAGGAGCGTTACGGCATCGCGCGCGACGAGGCGCGGAAGCAGGTACGCGATTTCGAAGCCACGCTGTAGGCCGCCCGGGCTCACACAGCAGCCGCCGACGGCGGCCGGGCGGGCGCGGGAAAACCCGCGCCCGCTTGTCCCATGCCGTCAGTCGGTCAGGCGATCGAGCCAGTCGGCCAATTGCAGCAGCACCTGGCTGCGGCCCGGTTCGGCCTCGTTGAAAAGCTCGTGGTACAGCATCGAGAAGATGCGCGTGGTGAGCTGGCCGGCGGGGGCGGCGGCGCGGGAGAAATCGCTGCTGCCGGAGGGGTCCACCAGGGCGTCGCTGCCGGCCACCAGCAGCAGGGTGGGAACGCGCAGCCGCGCGGCGTCGGCGATGCTGGAGGCGCCGGCGCGAAAGATGAAGTCGGCCAGGCGCGGGGTGATCCAGCCGTGGCGCAGGGGATCGGCGCGATACGCGGCGACCCGCGCGCGATCGTGCGAGACGCGGCTGAAGCTCAGGCCGCTGCGCAGCGGCAGGTTCGGCATCACCCGCGTCAGCACGCGGGCCAGCGCGCGGCGCCAGCGCGGCTCCCAGCTGCGCAGCGCGGGCGAGCTGAGGATCACGCCGCCGGGCGCGATGCGGCCGTCCAGCACGCTGCGCGTCACCACCACGCCACCCATGCTGTGGCCCAGCACCAGTGGCACGTGGCCGAGCGCGCGGGCGTGGTCGCGATGGATGGCGGCGAGGTCATCCAGCAGGTCGTCGGCATGGCGCAGCGCACCGCGGCGGCCGGGCGTGCGGCCGTGGCCGCGCTGGTCGTAGCTGCGCACGGCATAGCCCCGGGCGCGCAGCCACTGCGCCAGTTCCCCGTAGCGCCCGCTGTGCTCGCTGAGACCGTGCACGATCAGCACGGCGCCGCGCGCCGCCGCCAGGGGCCAGTCGCGCACGAAAATCCGCTGGCCGTCGGCCATCGTCAGCCACGATTCCACGGCTTGCGCAGCAAGCTCGCGCGCCGCCGCCTGCAGCGGTTGCTTCACGCCATCCTCCCGTGTTGAGCTTCCACCGCAAGCCAGCGCCCGCGGCGGCGAAACCCCGATAGTGACATGGCGCGCCGCGCGCGATTCGATTGAGCGACCCGGCGCCGCCCCCATATGTGACGGATGAACTCCCCCGTGCCCACGCCACCGCTGCCGCCGAGCCTTTCCGCGCTGGAGGATTTCCATCCGGCGGTGGCGGCCTGGTTTCGCCGCACGTTTGCGGCGCCCACCGCGGCGCAGGCGGCGGCGTGGCCGTCGATCCGCGCCGGCAGCCACACCCTGGTGGCGGCGCCCACCGGCTCGGGCAAGACGCTGACCGCCTTCCTCGCCGCCATCGACGAGCTGGTGCGCGAGGGCGTGGCCCACCGCGGCGCGCTGGCCGATGCCACCCGCGTGCTCTACGTGTCGCCGCTGAAGGCGTTGTCCAACGACATCCACATCAACCTGGACGCACCGCTGGAAGGCATCCGCGCCGAGCTGGAAAAACTGGGCCTGCCCGACGTGGCGATCCGCACCGCGGTGCGCACCGGCGACACGCCGCAGGCCGAGCGCAACGCGCTGCGCAGGCAGCCACCACACATCCTGGTGACCACGCCCGAATCGCTGTACGTGCTGCTGGGTTCGGCCTCGGGCCGGGCCATGCTGGCGGGCGTGCGCAGCGTGATCGTGGACGAGATCCACGCCATTGCCGGCAGCAAGCGCGGCTCGCACCTGGCGTTGTCGCTGGAGCGGCTGCAGGCGCTGTGCCAGCGGCCGTTGCTGCGGATCGGGTTGTCGGCGACGCAGAAGCCCATCGAAGTGGTCGCCGACTTTTTGGTTGGCGGCATCCCTCCCTCTCCCCTGCGGGGAGAGGGTCGGGGTGAGGGGACGGGGTTGCGGGGAAGCAACAACGAAGCGGCTGTCGAAAGCAGCGTCCGCGCAAGCACCCGCCCCTCTCCTCAATCCTCTCCCCAAAGGGGAGAGGAAGCGAACGCGAGAAGCGGCGTCACCATCATAAATACGGGTCACACCCGCCCTCGCGACCTCGCCATCGAGGTGCCGCCGGTGCCGCTGGAAGCGGTGATGTCCAACGACAGCTGGGGCCTGGTCTACAACCGCCTGGCGCAGCTGGTGCAGGCGCATCGCACCACGCTGGTCTTCGTCAACACGCGTCGGATGGCCGAGCGCGCGGCGCGGCATTTGTCCGAGCGATTGGGCAAGGACGTGGTCGCCGCGCATCACGGCAGCCTGGCGAAGGAGCAGCGGCTGGATGCAGAGCAGCGGCTGAAGCGCGGCGAGTTGTCGGTGCTGGTGGCCACCGCGTCGCTGGAGCTGGGCATCGACATCGGCGAGGTGGACCTGGTCTGCCAGCTCGGCTCGCCGCGCTCGATCGCCGCCTTCCTGCAGCGCGCCGGCCGCTCCGGCCACAGCATCGACGGCACGCCGAAGGCACGGCTGTTTCCGGCCACCCGCGACGACCTGGTCGAATGCACGGCCCTGCTCGATTGCGTGCGCCGCGGCGAGCTCGACGCGCTGATCATGCCGCCGCAGCCCATCGACGTGCTGGCGCAGCAGATCGTGGCCGAGGTGGCCTGCCAGGAATGGAGCGAGGACGCGCTGTACGCGCTGGTGCGCCGCGCGTACCCGTACCGCGATCTTGCGCGCGCCGATTTCGATGCCGTGGTGCGCATGCTGGCCGAGGGTTTCACCACCCGCCAGGGTCCGCGCGCGGCCTACATCCACCGCGACGCGGTGCACGGCCAGCTGCGCGCGCGGCGCAGCGCGCGGCTGACCGCGCTCACCTCCGGCGGCACCATCCCCGACACCGCCGACTACAAGGTGGTGCTGGAGCCGCAGGCGATCATCGTGGGCACGGTGAATGAGGATTTCGCGGTCGAGAGCATGGCCGGCGACATCTTCCAGTTGGGCAACACCAGCTACCGCATCCAGCGTGTGGAGCGCGACCGGCTGCGGGTGGAAGACGCGCACGGCGCGCCGCCCAGCATCCCGTTCTGGCTGGGCGAGGCGCCCGGGCGCAGCGATGAACTGTCGCTGGGCGTGTCGCGCCTGCGCGAGGAAATCGCCGCTCGGCTTGAGCCCCTCTCCCGCTTGCGGGAGAGGGGTTGGGGAGAGGGTGCGGTGCTTGCCGAACATCCCGGCGCCGTCGAACCCTCTCCCCCGGCCCCTCTCCCGCAAGCGGGAGAGGGGAGCAAGGCGCTCGCGCTCGCGTGGTTGCGCGATGAACTCGGCCTTGCCGACGCCGCCGCGCAGCAACTGGTGGACTACCTCGCCGGCGCCAAAACCGCGCTGGGCGTGCTGCCCAGCCAGCGCACCCTGGTGCTGGAACGCTTCTTCGACGAATCGGGCGCCACCCAGCTGGTGATCCACACGCCCTGGGGCAGCCGCATCAACCGCGCCTGGGGGCTGGCGCTGCGCAAGCGTTTCTGCCGCCAGTTCAACTTCGAATTGCAGGCGGCGGCGACCGAGGATGCGATCGTGCTGTCGCTGTCCACCAGCCACAGTTTTCCGCTGGAGGAGGTGGCGCATTACCTGCACTCCAACACCGCCGAACACGTGCTGGTGCAGGCGCTGCTGGACGCGCCGCTGTTTCCCGCCCGCTGGCGCTGGAATGCGGTGACCGCGCTGGCGCTGCCGCGCTTCACCGGGGGCAAGCGCACGCCGCCGCCGTTGCAGCGCATGAAAAGCGAGGACCTGCTGGCCGCCGTGTTCCCCGACCAGGTGGCCTGCCTGGAAAACATCGTGGGCGAGCGCGAGGTGCCCGATCACCCGCTGGTCAACCAGACCCTGCACGACTGCCTGCGCGAGGCGATGGACGTGGATGGCCTGCTGCGCATCCTGCGCTCGCTGGAAGCAGGCGAGATCGCCGTCGTGGCGCGCGACCTCACCGGCCCCAGCCCGCTGGCGGCCGAGGTGTTGAACGCGGCGCCGTATGCCTTTCTCGACGATGCGCCGCTGGAGGAACGCCGCACCCATGCGGTGCAGACGCGGCGCTGGAGCGCCGACGATGGCGACGACCTGGGCCGGCTCGATCCGGCCGCGATTGCCGCCGTGCGCGACGAGGCCTGGCCGCAGGTGCGCGACGCCGACGAGATGCACGAGGCGCTGACCTTGCTGGGCTTTGTCACCGAGGCGGAAGTGGACGCCAACGCCGGCTGGCACGAACGATTGCAGGCCTTGGCGCGGTCCGGCCGCGCCACACGCCTCCCTGTAGGAGCGCACCCTGTGCGCGAGCTTTCTGTCTCAGAGCCAGAAGCATCGCGCACAGGGTGCGCTCCTACAGCGGCCGCTGCGGTCTGGACATCCGCCGAGCAGTTGCCCCTGTGGCAGGCGCTTCATCCCGGTGCGGCGATGCAGCCGCCGATCGATGCCCCCGCCGAGTACGCCGCGCAGCCCTGGACGCGCGAGGATGCGCTGCTGGAACTGGTGCGCCGCCGCCTGGGCGGTCTCGGCCCGGTCACCGTGGCCACGCTGGCCGGATCGATGGCGGTGGAACCGGCCGAGGTCGAGCACGCGCTGCTGCGCCTGCAGACCGAAGGCTTCGTGATGCAGGGTCGCTTCACCGCCGACGCCAGCGCCACGGAATGGTGCGAACGCCACCTGCTGGCGCGCATCCACCGCTACACCATCGGCCGCCTGCGGCGCGAGATCGAACCGGTCAGCCAGCGTGACCTGATGCGTTTCCTGTTCGACTGGCAGCATGTATCGGCCGCCACCCGGCGCGACGGCCCGGAGGCGCTGGCGGCCACGCTGGACCAGCTGGAAGGTTACGAGGCGGCAGCCAGCGCCTGGGAGTCGGAGATCCTGCCCGCGCGCGTGGCCGACTATTCGATCGGCTGGCTGGATGACCTGTGCCGCGCCGGGCGCATCGGCTGGACACGACTGCGCGGCGGTGGCGGCAGTGGCGGGCCGGTGCGCAGCACCCCGATCGTCTTGCTTCCGCGTCGCGAAATGGCCGTCTGGACGTCCATCGCGGAGCGGGAGTCGACCGACGCCGCGCTGTCGTCGCGCGCCCAGGCTGTGGCGGACGCGTTGCGTGATCGCGGCGCGCTTTTCTTCGACGAATTGATGGATGCCACGCACCTGCTGCGCACCGAGCTGGAAAACGCGCTGGGCGAGCTGGTGGCGGCGGGTCAGGTGCGTGCCGACAGTTTTGCGGGCTTGCGCGCATTGCTGCTGCCGGCGGCCAAACGCGATGGCGGACGGCATCGGCGGGTAAGGCGGCATCAGCTGAGCGGTATCGAGGATGCGGGGCGGTGGTCGCTGGTGCGGGGCGTTGCAAGGACGGATGAGGGGCGTGGGCTTGGGGAAACCTCCGGGGATGGTTTGTCGCAAGAGCAGCCCCTCTCCTCAATCCTCTCCCCAACGGGGAGAGGAGGCGAACGTGGCGCTGCGCGCCGATTTGATTCAGATGAAGCAGAGCACGCGGCGCGTGCTCTGCTTCGCCGCTACGGCGTGGTGTTCTGGAAACTGCTGGAGCGCGAGGCGCCGTGGCTGCCGCCGTGGCGCGAATTGCTGCGCGTCTATCACCGGCTGGAGGCGCGTGGCGAGATTCGCGGCGGGCGCTTCGTGGAGGGGCTGGTAGGCGAGCAGTTCGCGTTGCCCGAGGCCATCGCGCCGTTGCGTGCGGTGCGCAGGCGTGCGGACGATGGCGAATGGGTCTCGGTCAGTGGCTGCGATCCGCTGAATCTGGTCGGCACTGTGCTGGTAGGTGACAAGGTCGCGGCGGTGACCGGCTCGCGGGTGCTGTATCGCGATGGCGCGCCGATCGCGGCGCTGGTCGGCGGCAAGGTCAACGCATTGGTGGCATTGTCCGAGGTCGATCAGCAACGCGCGAAGCACGCGCTGCTGCGCTATCCGCCGTCGCAACCGGAAGCACCGGCGGTGCCGCGCTGAGATGGGTTGTCTGCCGATATTGCTGCTGTTTCCCACGGGGTTCGGTATCGGTTACCTGATCGCCGGCGACCTTGGCGCGTTGTGGGGCGCCGGTGTCGGCCTGCTGCTGGGTGTGTTGCTGATGATCGTGTTCATCAAGGCGTTGCGCGGCCGGCGCTGAACCGCGAGGCCTGCTCCCACAGGCATACCTACAGTTTCAGGTAGATCCGCCGCCGATCCATCGCCCACACGATCAGCCACCACACCGTGACAAACGCGATGGCGAACGCCAGCGAAGGCACGTACGGGCCGAAGCGCGGCGTCATCCAGTCGGCGAACAGGTGCTGGTAGATCGGCTGGTTCCAGCCCAGCCCGGACAGCAGGATCTGCATCAGCTCGGAGCCGGCGTAGGCGGCAATCGCGTTGACGCCGAAACGGCGACCCCAGGCCGGCCAGCGGTGCCGATCGATCAGCCAGTGGAAAGCCAGCAGCGCCAGCGTGGCCCAACCGGCCGTCCACAGCACGAACGACGACGTCCACAGGTTCTTGTTGAGCGGCAGCCACAGCGACCACAGCGCGCCGAGCAGCAGCAACAGCACACCGGCGGTCAGCAATCGGCGGATCTCCCCATGGCGCAACCAGCAGCCGACGCGCAGGCCCAGCAGGGTGGTGGCGAGCGAAGGCAGGGTGGCGAGCAGGCCCTCCGGATCGTGCCCGCGGCCGGTGGCCGGATCGATCAGGTAGACGAAGCGGCCAAACACGGCGCTGTCGGTGCGGCTGACGATATTCACCCACGGCTCCAGCGAACCGCCCGCCAACAGCAATCCCCAATAACCCAGCAGGATGCCGCCGATGGTGATCCATTGCGTGCGTGATCGGGTATAAACCGCAAACAGCGCCATCGCGGCGAAGCAGATGCCGATCCGCTGCAGCACGCCCGGAAAACGCAGGTGCGCATACGGCAACAGCCACGCCGCCAACAGGTTGATCGCCACGCCCAGCGCAAGAATGCGCAACGCGCGCCACAGCGCGGCCTTCACCAGAGCGCCGGGCACCACACCCTGTTCCAGCCGCGGCAGCAGGGCCAGCGCGGTCGACACGCCGACCACGAACAGGAAGAACGGAAATACCAGATCGGTCGGCGTGCAGCCGTGCCACGGCGCGTGTTCCAGCGGCGCGTAGATATGCCCCCAATCGCCGGGGTCGTTGACCAGCAGCATCCCCGCGACCGTGCAGCCACGCAAGGCGTCGAGGGAAGGGAGACGTTTGCTCATGAGACCGCGCTTCGTCCCTCCCCCTGCGCGCAGGGGGAAGGAGCAAGGCATACGCGCGGCGCGCCGTTCATGGCGTCAGCGACACCTGGCCGATCGCATACAGCGCGCCTTCGATCGGCGCCGTGTAGATCAGGCACAGCGCGTGTTCGCCCTGTTGCGCCGGCAGCGCGCCGTCCAGGCTGAAGTTGCGCGCGCTGCGGGCGGGGTCGGGCAGCGGTAGGCTGGCCAGCACCGGGCCGTCGCAGCGGTCGGCATGCACCACCAGTTCGCCGAACGCCGTGGCGTGCGGGCGCGAGACCACCAGCTTCTGCTCATGCGCCAACGCGAAATTGCGCGGCAGGCGCACCGCGTCGACGTGAATCCGGGTGACGCCATCCATCCACGTGGGGGCAAGCTCCTGGCAGGTGTCGAACACGTTCACCAAGTACACCGGCTGCGCGCTTTTCGCGTCGGGCAGGGGCTGCAGGCGCAGGCGGAAATCCGCGCCACGGCAGTTCTGCAGCAGGTCGCCGGAAACGTTGAGCAGCGCGGCGCGATCGAGCACGCGCTCGCGCGGCGCGGCCAGCGCTGTGCCGTCGGCGGCGAAGCTGGCGGCGCGCACGGTGGTCGGCAGCGTCACGTTGAACGGCGCGTCGTAGCGCGGCGAGGTCGGCGTGGGCGTGGCGCCGTCCAGCGTGTAGTGGATGGCCTCCTGGCCGACCTGGTTGGACAGCGTGACCGTGGTCTTGCCGGTGGCCAGTGCCAGGTTGCGGTCGGCGCCGATGGCGACCGCGTAGGCACTGTCGGCCACGTTGATGTGCTGCGCGCGGTAACGGCCGAACTGCACCGGCAGGCGTGCCAGGAAGCCCTGCCAGTTGCGGGCGGCCGGCGGCGACCAGGCCATCTCGCTGAGCGCATCCAGCCGCGGAAAAGCCGCGTGTTCCACGTGCGCGAAGGTGGGGATGTGCTCGGTCCAGATATTGGCCTGCACGCCCAGCACATGCCTGGCCTGCTCCGCGCTGAGCACGGCGGGCACGGGCTGGAAGGCGTAGACGTCCTGCAGCGATTTCACGCCGAGGCGGCCGGCGTATTCGTCGGGAAGATCGCTTTGCACGTGGTCGAAATACAGATCCGGCGCCGGCGACAGCACCACGTCGTGGCCCAGCAGCGCGGCCTTGATTGCGCCGTCGAGGCCACGCCACGACATCACCGTGGCGTCGGCCGGCAGGTTGTCGCCTTCAAGGATCTCGTCCCAGCCGATCAGCTTGCGGCCGTGCTTGTCGAGGTACTGGCCGATGCGGCCGATGAACCATCCCTGCAGCGCGTTCTCGCTGGTGATGCCCAGCTCGCGCATCTTCGCCTGCACCGCGGGCGATGCCTCCCACTGATCCTTGATCGCCTCGTCGCCGCCGACATGGATGTAGGTGGACGGGAACAGCGCCATCACCTCGTCGAGCACGTTGTCGATGAAGGTGAACGTGGCATCGTCCACGTTGTAGAGCCAGGGGTTCACGCCCCAGTCGATGGAAACCTCCGGCCGCTTGCCGGTGACGCCCAGCTGCGGGTAGGCGGCCACCGCGGCCTGCGCGTGGCCGGGCATGTCGATCTCCGGCACGATGGTGATGTGGCGCGCCGCGGCGTAGGCCACCACCTGGCGGATCTCGTCCCGGGTGTAGAAGCCGCCATAGCGTTTCGGCTCGCCGTTGCGACCGGCATCCGGCGGTGTGCGCCAGGCGCCGATGCGGGTGAGTTCGGGGTAGCGCTTGATCTGGATGCGCCAGCCCTGGTCGTCGGTGAGATGCCAGTGCAGCGTGTTCATCTTGTGCTGCGCCATCTGGTCGATCAGCGTCTCCACCTCGGCCACGCTCTGGAAATGGCGCGCGGAATCCAGCATCAGGCCGCGCCAGGCGAAACGCGGCTGGTCGCGGATCTGCATGGCCGCCAGCGTCACCGGGCCGTGCTGCGCGTCGGGCGTCAGCAGCTGCCACAGCGTGACCGCGCCATGGAACAGGCCTGTGTCGTCGCGCGCGCTGACGCGTATGCCCTCGGGCGTGACGTCCAGCGCGTAGCCCTCGGCCTGCGCCACCGCGGCCTGCGGATCGCGCTGCAGGACGATGGCATGCGCGGGTGCCGGGCCATGCTGCACGCGCAAGCGCAAGCCGCGCGTGCGCGCCAGGAGGTCGGCCAGATAGGCGGCCGTGCGGGCGGTCGCCTTGTCGCCATCGGCGACCACGAGCGGCGTATCCGCGCCCACGGTAAAGCGCCCCTCGCCGGGCGTGACCTGGGCCGGTTGCGGTATCACCGCGATCACCCCGTCGCGGGCCTGGGCGGCCGCGGGCAGGGCCGCCGTCACGCCGGCGCAGAGGCAGGCGAAGGCAAGCACAAAGGTGGGCAGACGACGCGTCATGGTCCATCTCCATCGTGGGTCGCCGGAACCGCGCGACACGCTTTAAAAAAAGGGCCCGTACAGTGTGCCTGACGGGCCCGGAAAGGGGGTTGGTGGTGGGCCATCCATGGCCCGGGAGGTACGGTGGCAGGTCAGAACTTGAAGTGCAGGCTGGCCATGTAGCGACGGCCGGTGGTGTACTTCGCGTTCGGCAGGTTCGGCGTATCGGTGTACTGGAAGTACTTCTGGTTGGTCAGGTTCAGCGCATCCAGCGACAACGAGAAGTTCGGGTTGAAGGTCCAGCCCACGCTGGCGCTGACGTCGGTGTAGTCGTCCGTGGTCGCCGCCGGCGCGCCGGCCACGTAGCCCACGCCCTGGTACTTGCTGCGCCAGTTGTAGTTGACGCGGCCGCTGAACGCGCCGTTCTCGTAGTACGGGCTGACGCTGACCGAGTTGCGCGACAGGTACGGCATCGACGTACCGGCGTTGGTCTTGCCGGTGGCGAAGGTGTAGTTGGCGATCAGGCCGAAGCCGGTCTCGCCGAACGCCTGCTGGTAGTTCAGCGTGAAGCCCTTCACCCGCGCGCCGCCGCCGTTGTGCGGACGCGACACGCTGTAGTCGCAGAAGCCGTCGGCCGTGCAACCGTGCGAACCGACGAGGGCGCTCCAGGTGGTGGGATCGGTGTCGCGGATCGAGTTGTACTGCACCTCGGTTCCGGGCGTGATCAGGATGTAGTTGAGCACGTGCTTGAAGAACACCGACCCTGCCAGCACCGACTGCGGCGCGAAGTACCACTCGGCCGACACGTTGAAGTTGTACGACTTGTACGGGTCGATCGACGGGCTGCCGCCGCTGCCGGTGAGCACGGTGTCGTTGAGGAAGGTCTGGTTGACCATCAGGTTGTACGGCGCCCAGGCCATGACCTTGGAGGCCGCCGCACGCAGCACCACGTCGCCACCGTTGTCGTACACCAGGTTCACCGACGGCAGGAAGTTGTTCTTCGTGTTCGTGGTGGTGCCCCACCAGCTGGCCGGCGCCGGCAGTACCGGTGCGGCGTCGTTCGGCTTGGTGTAGGCCGTGCTCGCCGTCTTGGTGTGCACCCAGCGCACGCCCACGTTGCCGCGCAGGTTGTCGGTGGAGAAGTTCAGCTGCGCATAGGCGGCGGTGTTCTTCTGCTCCAGCTGCCAGGTGTTGTTGATGGTGGAGCCCGGATCGGGGTTGCTGAAGTCGAGCGAGCTGTTGTTGATCCAGTTCTGGATGTTGCCGGCGCCGACCTGGATGTGCTTGCCGGTGTTGTCGTAGATGCCCGGCAAGGCGTCCAGGATGTCGGTGTCGCCGATGGTGCCCACGTCGGCCAGCGTGCCGGGCGTGACGCCGCCATAGACGTGCAGCGCATAGTCCTCGTTGTGCTTGTTGTAGCGCACGCCGAGCAGCAGCTGGTTGATCACGCTGTCGAAGTTCTTGCTGAAGTCGAGCTGCGCGTACTGGTCCTTGGCGTGCGACGCGAACTTGCCGTTGTTGCCCAGCCAGCCGCCGCCCCAGTTGGCCGGATCGTGCACGGCGGCCTGGTCGTCGGCCTGGAAGCCCTTGTTGATGTTCCAGCTATAGCTGCCCTGATAGGTCGGCTCGAGCAGGTACTGGTTGATGTTCGGGTTGTCCGACTTGCTCATGCCGATCTGGCCGCCCAGCGACCAGCTGTCGGTGGTGTAGTCGGCGCGCAGGTCGACGCCCTTGGTGGTCACTTCGGACTGGCGCAGCTGGTTGTCGTAGATCAGGCCGGTGCCGCTGCCCGGGTTGGCGTTGGTGTGACCGCCGGAAACCACGCCATTGGTCGTCGGCGTGAACGAATCGACCGCCTGCATCGACGAGGTGTTCTGCGTCATGAAGTTGTACATCGACTGGTTGTAGCTGTCGAAGTTCTCCTTGATGTACAGGCCGCTCAGGTCGGCCGAGAACTGGTCGTTCGGCTTGAACTGCAGGTTGAACAGCGCGCTGTCGCGCTTGCGGGTCTGCTGGAAGTACGCCGCGTTGACTTCCTGCGGCACCATGTCGTTCGGACGCAGCTCGCCGGCGGCCACCTGCGCGGCGATGTTCGGGTTCACCGCGGCGAAGGCGGACACCGGGGAGTAACCGAAGATCTCCAGGCCCTGGCGGTCGATGCGCTCCTCGAAGTGCTGCGCGGCGATGTCGAAGCCGAAGGTGCTGTCGGTGTTCTTCCAGCTGTACAGCGCCGAGACGTTCGGCTTGCCGCCTTCGGCCTGGTCGTTGTAGCTGTAGCCCACCGTGCCGCTGATGGTGTTGGCGTCCAGGTCCAGCGGCTTGCGCGAGTGCATCAGCACCGTGCCGCCCAGGCTGCCCTCGGGCAGGCGCGCTTCGGACGACTTGATCACTTCCAGGCGACCGAGGATTTCCGGCGCCATCATGGTGTAGTCGAAACCGCGGTTCGGCGACTCGCCGTACAGCCAGATCGCCTGCGCCACCGGGTGGCCGTCGAGGAAGCTGAGGTTGAGGCTGGGATCGGTGCCGTCGATGCTGACGCGCTCACCCTGGCCGAAACGGCGGTCGATGGTGACGCCCGGCATCAGCGACATCGCCTCGGCGACGTTGGTGTTGGGGAACTTGCCGATGTCCTCGGCGGTGATCGAATCGGAAATGGTGTCGAGGTTGCGCTTGGTGTCCAGCGACTTCTGCAGGCTGGCGCGGATGCCGACGACGGTGACGCCGACCAGCTGCGTCGCATCCTTCTCCTGGGCGGCCTTGGCACGCTGAGCCGCGGTCTGGGTCGTGGTGGTGGCCGAATCGGCGCTCTGCGCGCTGTCCTGGGCAAATACCGCACCGGACAGGCACAAGCCGGTGATGATGCTCGCGGCGAGCAAGGTCTTACGGTAATTCATGGTGTCTCCTCCCCTCAGAGGTGGCTGGTTTGTTGACCGAACAGCGGGATGCCGACGGCCGCGCTCTTTCGTGAATCAAGCCTGGTGACTGGATGCCTGGTGTCGCTGCGTGTCATGCGTCCTCCCGTTGTTCGAGAAACCAGCCCGCGGCACCCATGACGCCGAGCTGGCCGTGCTCAATCAGTCGAACCGGCACCTGCTCCAGGTAGGCGCGCATCACGCCCTTGTTGAAGTAGCGCGCGGCGAAGGTGCTCGATGCCAGGAAGGCATGGATCTGCGGCAGGATGCCGCCGGCCAGGTACACGCCGCCGCGCGCGCCGTACAGCATCACCAGGTCGCCGACGAAGCTGCCCAGGAGGCCGCAGAACATCTCCAGCGCCTCGAGCGCGTTGGCGTCGCTGTGCGCCAGCGCCGCGGCGGTGACGTCGGCCGGGGCCGCCAGCGTGGGCGACGCATGGTTCAGCGCGCACAGCGCGCGATAGAGGTTCAGCAGGCCGGGGCCCGACAAGGCGTTCTCGTACGAGACGTAGTCGCGCTCGGCCGCCATCAGCCGCAGCACTTGCCGCTCGCGCTCGGTGCCCGGCGCCAGCGAGATCTGGCCCGCCTCGGTGGCCAGCACGCGGGCGCGCGGCTCGCCGGGCATCAGTACGGCCGAACCCAGGCCGGTGCCGGGGCCGGCCACCAGCACGGGCCCTTGCGCCGGCGGGCGCCGGGTGTCGATCACCGCACGCGTATCGGCCGGGGCGATGAACTGCGTGGCGTAGGCCACCGCCTCGAAGTCGTTGATCACCGCCAGCCGCTTGATGCCCAGGGTATGGCGGATGTCGCCGATGGACACCGCCCATGGCAGGTTTTCGTTGACGATGGCGTCGCCCAGCACGTAGCCGGCGCAGGCCACCGCGCAGGCAACGGGAGTCTGTGACGACGTGGGCACCACGTCGGGCAGCTGCGCCACGAAATCGCGCAGCACGTCGGTAAGGCTGGGCCAGGCCGCGCACTGGTAGCGCTGGTAATGCAGCACCTGTACGGGATGCCGGCGATCGCCCGTGGCCGCGACCAGTCCGATGCGCGCGTGGGTTCCGCCGACATCGGCCGCCAGGAACGGCGGCATCGCAAGGGACGCCGTCACCGACGGCGGCGCGACATGACGCTGGTTGACCACTTCCCCCACCCCGTTTCTCCCTTGCGGCCCGATCGCGGCGTCCGGCGCATGGCGCCGCGGACGCGGTGCGGGCGTTGATCGTGGGGCGGAGCATGGGATGGAAATGACAACGTTGTCAATCTTTTCCTTCCAAAAATTTCACGGGCGCATGATGCGCGGCAACATTTTCGGATCACCACCGCAGGCGAGGTAAGGTTACATCGTAAAAATGGCCTTTTTTAAGGCAGTTCCGCACTCGACCGCATGGATGCCGCGGTGCGGCACGCCTGGGCGGAAGGCGGCGCGGCGATGGCCGTCTTTGCGGCCACAAGGCTTGTCTCGATCGGACAGAAGTTGACAACGTTGCACTTTCTGTCCAATTGCGAGACATTCCGTCCGCCGGGTCGCAGCCGGCGTCAGCGCCGCCGCCAGGGGCGATCATCAACGCCATCGTCGATGGCGGCATCGGGGAACATACGCATGGCAACCACGTTGGACGCGACGGCGTCGGCACGCTCGAACATCGGACCGATCATCATCATCGGTGTCCTGTTCTTCATCTTCGGTTTCGTGACCTGGCTCAACGGGCCGCTCATCACCTTCGTCAAGCTGGCGTTCGACCTCAACGACGTGAACGCCTTCCTGGTGCCGATGGCCTTCTATCTGTCGTACTTCTTCCTGTCGCTGCCGGCCTCGGCGATCCTCAAGCTCACCGGCATGAAGCGCGGCATGGCGCTGGGCCTGTTCGTGATGGCGATCGGCGCGGTGCTGTTCGGCCAGTTCGCCACGATGCGGATCTTTCCCGGCGCGCTGTTCGGCCTGTTCGTGATCGGCGCGGGGCTGTCGCTGCTGCAGACCGCCTCCAACCCGTACATCAGCATCCTGGGCCCGATCGAGAGCGCGGCGCAGCGCATCGCGGTGATGGGCATCTGCAACAAGTGCGCGGGCATCCTGGCGCCGCTGCTGATCGGCGCGCTGGTGCTGCACGGCATCGGCGACATCGACCAGCAGGTGAAGGCCGCCGACCCGGCCACGCGCGAGGTGCTGCTCAACACCTTCGCCGCGAAGATCCACACGCCGTACATGGTGATGGCCGGCGTGCTGGTGCTGCTGGCGATCTGGGTGGTGCGCTCGTCGCTGCCGGAGGTGCAGGCCTCGACCGCCAACAGCGCCGGCGGCGGTGCGTCGCGACACAGCATCCTGGCCTATCCGCACCTGTGGCTGGGCGTGCTGTGCCTGTTCCTGTACGTGGGCGTGGAGGTGATGGCGGGCGACGCCATCGGCACCTACGGTGCGGGTTTCGGCCTGCCGCTGGACGAGACGAAATTCTTCACCGCGTTCACCCTGGGCGCGATGCTGCTGGGCTACATCGCCGGCCTGCTGCTGATCCCGCGAGTGATGTCGCAACAGCGCTACCTGGCGGTATCGGCGGTGCTGGGCGTGCTGTTCACCCTGGGCGCGTTCCTCACCCACGGCTATGTATCGGTGGGTTTCGTGGCGGCGCTGGGGTTTGCCAACGCGATGATGTGGCCGGCCATTTTCCCGCTGGCGATCAAGGGGCTGGGCCGCTTTACCGAGTTCGCCTCGGCGCTGCTGATCATGGGCATCGCCGGCGGCGCGATCGTGCCGCAGCTGTTCGTGCACCTGAAGCAGCACATCGACTTCCAGCTGGCGTTCCTGCTGTTGATGGTGCCTTGCTACCTGTACATCCTGTATTTCGGGCTGGCCGGGCACCGCGTGGGCCAGGACGCGGCGTGATGCGTTTGGCCGTCCGGGCGCAAGCCTCGCTAGAATGCAGGTCCAGGCGCGCGCTGGCGTCGCCCACGTGCCGCCCGATCGCCTGAAGGATCCGTCATTGCGCAACGCCACCATCAAGCATGTAGCCGAACTGGCGGGCGTGTCGCTGAAAACGGTTTCGCGGGTGATCAACCACGAGGCGTCGGTGCACGAGCGCACGCGCGAGAAGGTGCAGCGCGCGATCGACACGCTGGGCTATCGTCCCGACCCTTCCGCGCGCAGCCTGCGCAGCACGCGGGCACACCTGCTGGGCCTGGTCTACGACAACCCCAACGCGCACTACATCATCAGCATGCAGCGCGGCGTGCTGTCGGTCTGCCGCGAGAGCGGCTACGGCCTGCAGATCCATCCCTGCGACTCCTCCTCGCCGAAGCTGGCCGAGGAGCTGTGCGCTCTGGTGCAGCATTCGCGCCTGGCCGGGCTGGTGCTGGCGCCGCCGATGTCCGAGCAGCCCGAGCTGATCAGGACGCTGGCCGACGCCGGCATCGCGTTCATGCGCATCATCTCCGCGCGCAGCGATCCGCAGGACGGCTACCCCTGCGTCTACGTGGATGATCGCGACGCGGCGTATGCGATCACCGAGCACCTGATCCAGTTGGGCCACCAGCGCATCGGTTTCCTGTGGGGCGGGCGCGAGCACCGCTCCAGCGGCGAGCGCTACCAGGGTTACGAGGACGCGCTGAAGGATTACGGCATCGCGCTGGACCGCAAGCTGATCGTGGCCGGCGATTATTCGTTCGATGACGGTTTCCGCGGCGCGCGCAAGCTGCTGGCGCTGAAGGACCGCCCCACCGCCATCTTCGGCTCCAACGACGAGATCGCCGCCGGCGTGCTGGCCGCGGCGCATTCGGGCGGCATCAGCGTGCCGTGGGAATTGTCGATCACCGGCTTCGAGGACAGTCCGTTCTCCAAGCAGTCATGGCCTGCGTTGACCACCGCGCGCCAGGCCACCGAGGAAATCGGCCGCCACGCCGCGCAGCGGTTGATTGCCGGCATCGAGGGCGACGCCCACGGCAAACCGGCGGACCTCGTCAATCAGGGTTTCAGCCCGGAGCTGGTGGTGCGCGGCTCCACCGGACCGCTGCGCAGCGCGCCCAAGCGCAAGCGCTGAGGTTGACCACAAAGCCCCCCTCCCCAGCCCTCCCCTGCTGTTGAGGGGAGGGAGCAACGCCGACCGGCCCGCGCTTTCGCTCCTCCCCCTGCCTGCAGGGGGAGGTCGGGAGGGGGTCGCACGCCGCGGGGAAGGCAGATCAAGCTCGCTCGAAATAATCCGCCAGCGCCGTGTACGCGGCGGCCTGGCCGGCATCGTGCCGGCCCAGGAACGCCTCCACCTCCGCGGCGGCGGGAATGCTCGCCTGCGCGCCCAGGCGGGTGCAGGCCAGCGCGGCGGCGGCGCTGGCGCGGCGCAGGGCCAACGGCCACGGCAGGTTCTGCGCCAGCGCGGCGGCCAGCACGCCGCAGAAGGTATCGCCCGCAGCCGTGGTATCGACCGTATCGACGGCAAACGCCGGCTGCAGCAGCAACTCGCCGTCGACGCGCGCCACGCAACCGCGCGCGCCCAGGGTCACCACCACGCAAGGCACCGTGATCGCGTCCAGCGAGCGGCGCAGGTCGCCGGCATGGCCGCCCAGCGCGACCAGCTCGCCCTCGTTGACCACCAGCACATCCACCAGCGCCAGCAGTTCGTCGGGCAGCGCGCGGGCGGGCGCGGCATTCAGGATCACGCGACAGCCGGCGCCGCGCGCCGCGCGGGCGCCATCGAGCACGGTGTCGAGCGGAATCTCCAGTTGCAGCAGCAGCGCGTCGATGTCGTCCAGTGCGGGCAAGGCATCGGCGCGCAACAGGCCGTTGGCGCCGGCCGCGACGGTGATGGCGTTCTCGCCATCGTCCGCCACGCAGATGAACGCCATGCCGGTGGGCTCACCGGGCATGCGCACCACCTGCGGCTGCACGCCGGCCGCCTGCAGCGAGGCCTCGATCGGCGCCGCGTTGGCGTCGTCACCCAGCGCCAGCAGCATGCGCGTCGACGCGCCGCCGGCACGGGCACTGGCCACCGCCTGGTTGGCGCCCTTGCCACCGGGAAACGCACGCGCGTCGCGACCCAGCACGGTTTCGCCCGGCGCCGGCACGTGCGCCACGCGGATCACGAAATCCAGATTGGCCGAACCCACGACCAGGACGGTGTTGCGGACAGGATCGCTCATGGAAATCACACGCATCGGCAGAGCGCATCATGCCACGCCGATCCCCAGCCCCACGGGTCATGGCAGGGCGATGCAGCCGATCGCCAGCGCGGCGAGCAGCACGCCGGCAAGGTTGAGGCGGCTCAGGCGTTCGCGGAACAGCGCCATGCCGACCAGCGCGCCCAGCGCCACCACGCCGATGTTCATGCTGGCGAAGACCACCGCCGGGTGTTGCGGCATGGCGCGATGGCCGCGCAGGTAGAACAGGATATTGCCGAAGTTGAACAGCCCCAGCAGCACGCCGCCGAGCAGGCTGCGCGCGGTGAAGCGGGCGCCGCCCTGCCGGCGCCGCCACAGCGCCAGCGCGAACGCCACCGGCAACGCCAGCGCGAACATCGCCTGCAACGAGGTGGCCAGCGGCACACCGGCTTGCGCCACGCGCTTGAACAGGATGTCGATGATGCCGAAGCCGGCCAGCACCAGCAGCGGGTAGAGCCAGCGCGCGGCGTCGGTCGGCGCCGGCCTGGACGACGGTGAGGCAGGCCGCCACAGCATCGCCGCCAGCGCCAGCAAACCCAGCACGATGCCGACCGCGGCAGCCGGGCGCAGCGATTCGCCGAAAAGCACGAACGCCGCCGGCAACGAAAGCAGCAGCGACAGCCGCTGCGCCGCATCGCTGCGCACGATGCCGGCGTGGCGTACCGAAGCGCCCAGGGCCAGGAAGATGGTCGGCAGCAGCAGGCCCAGACCGACCAGCGCCAGCCACGGCACCTCACCATGGCGCAGGGCGGCGGCGTCCGGTTGCAGCACCAGCGCCACCAGCACGCTGGCGACCGCGTAGTTCCACGCGATGGCCTGGCCCACATCCACCGCAAAGCGGCGGGCGAGCTTGAGCAGCGCCGATACCAGCACGCTGCATGCGATGGCGAGGAAGACGTCGATCAAGGGCATGTCCCGACGGCACGAAAGCCTATGTCGGTTCCTGCAATACGGCTTACTTCAGCGCCGCCGCCTCGCGCGCCAGCTGCTCGATGCCGGCCCAGTCGCCGCGCGCCATCTTGTCCGCCGGGGTCAGCCAGGAGCCGCCCACGCAGACGACGTTGGTGAGCTTCAGGAAGTCGATCGCGTTGGCGAGGTTGACGCCGCCGGTGGGGCAGAAGTGGATCTGCGGCAGCGGGCTGGCCCAGGCGGCCAGCAGCTTGGCGCCGCCGACCGGCACGGCGGGAAACAGCTTCAGGTGTTCGTAGCCGCGCTCGAGCAGGGCCATCGCCTCGCTGGCGGTGGCCACGCCGGGCAGCAGCGGCAGTTCGTTGTCGTCGGCCGCGTCGAGCAGGCGCGGCGAGGTGCCCGGGGAGACGGCGAAGTGCGCGCCGGCGAGGCGCGCGGTTTCCAGCTGGCCGCCGCGCAGCACCGTGCCCACGCCCACCACCGCCTCCTTCACCTCGGCGGCGATGGCGCGGACCGCATCCATCGCGGCCGGCGTGCGCAAGGTGATCTCGATGGTGCGGATGCCGCCGGCCACCAGCGCGCGCGCCATCGGCACCGCGTGGCTGACGTCGTCGATGATCACCACCGGCACCACCGGGGCGAGCTTGAGAATCGTGGCCAGTTTCTGTTGTCGCGTTTCCTGCAATGTCATGGTCAATGGCATCCGTTGGTATCGATGGCGCCGGCAGCGTGCCGGCGCGGGGTTCAGAGATCGGCGGCGTGGTGACGGTCGCGGGTGCCGAACACGGTGACGCCGGTATCGGCGCCACCGACCGCGTTGCGCATCATCGCGAACAGTTCGCGGCCCATGCCGCTGTGGTGGGCGCTGAGATCGGCCACGGCCTGCGGGCGGGCAGCCCACTCGGCCGGGTCCACTTTCGCCTCCAGCGTACCAGCGACGGCATCGAGCCGGACCACGTCGCCATCGCGCAGCTTGCCCAGCGGGCCGGCGTCGATCGCTTCGGGCGTCACGTGGATCGCCGCCGGGATCTTGCCGGAGGCGCCGGACATGCGTCCGTCGGTGACCAGCGCCACGTGGAAACCGCGCGACTGCAGCACGCCCAGCGGCGGAGTGAGCTTGTGCAGCTCGGGCATGCCGATCGCCTTGGGGCCCTGGAAACGCACCACGGCCACCAGGTCGCGCTCCAGCTCGCCGCGGTTGAACGCGGCCAGCATTTCCTCCTGGTCGTTGAAGATCACCGCGGGCGCCTCGACCACCATGCAGTCGGCGGGCACCGAGGACACCTTGATCACCGACAGGCCCAGGTTGCCCTTGAGCACGCGCAGGCCGCCGTCGGCGCGGAACGGCTCGGCGGCCGGACGCAGCACGTCCAGGTTGCTGCTGGCGGTGACCTCGTTCCAGACCAGCTTGCCGTCGGCGTCCAGCGCGGGCATGCGGCGATACGGCGCCATGCCTTCGCCCCACACCGTACGCACGTCGCCGTGCAGCAGGCCGGCGTCGAGCAGCGAGCCGATCAGGAACGGCATGCCGCCGGACTGGTGGAAGTGGTTCACGTCGGCGCTGCCGTTGGGGTAGACCCGCGCCAGCAGCGGCACCACCGCCGAGAGCGCGTCGAAATCCTCCAGCGTGAGGATGATGCCCGCCGCGCGCGCCACCGCCACCAGGTGCAGCAGGTGGTTGGTGGAGCCGCCGGTGGCGTGCAGGCCGATCACGCCGTTGACGATGGTGCGCTCGTCGACCAGATGGCCGATCGGCGTGTATTCCTGGCCCAGCGCGGTGATCGCCACCGCGCGGTACACCGCCGCGCGGGTCAGCGCGTCGCGCAGCAGCGTGTTGGGGGTGACGAAGCTGGCGCCGGGCAGGTGCAGGCCCATGATCTCCATCAGCATCTGGTTGGAGTTGGCGGTGCCGTAGAAGGTGCAGGTGCCCGGCGCGTGGTAGGCGGCCGACTCGGCTTCCAGCAGTTCCTCGCGCGTGGCCTTGCCCTCGGCGTAGGCCTGGCGCACCTTGGATTTCTTGTCGTTCGACAGGCCGCTGACCATCGGGCCGGCGGGCACGAAGATGGTGGGCAGGTGGCCGAACGAGAGCGCCGCAGTGAGCAGGCCGGGCACGATCTTGTCGCAGATGCCCAGCATCAGCACGGCGTCGTAGGTGTCGTGCGACAGCGCCACCGCGGTGGCCATCGCGATCACCTCGCGCGAGAACAGCGACAGCTCCATGCCGGCGCGGCCCTGGGTGACGCCGTCGCACATCGCCGGCACACCGCCGGCCACCTGGGCCACGGCGCCGACCAGGCGCGCGGCCTGGCGGATCTGCTCGGGGTAGGGCTCATACGGCTGGTGCGCCGAGAGCATGTCGTTGTACGAGGTGACGATGCCCACGTTCGGCGTCACGGTGCCGCGCAACGCCACCTTGTCGCTGCCGCTGGCGGCAAAGGCGTGCGCCAGGTTGCTGCAGCCCAGGCGATGGCGGTACACGCCCTTGCCGCAGGCCTCGTCGATGCGTGCCAGGTACGCACTGCGCGTGGGGCGGCTGCGCTCGATGATGCGCTGGGTGACTTCGGCGATGACGGGGTGCAGCGTACTCATGGCAAAACTCCGTGGATGTCGGCCGGTTGCGGCGGCCATTCGCATGCGATTCGGGCGGTGGCGATCTCGTTGCGGCGCGCGGCCGTCACGGGCACCAGTAGACGGACAGCGGCGCGCGGGTCTGGCTCAGCACGCTGCGCACCGGATAATGCTGTGCCGCGCCCAGGCCCAGCCGGGCATCGGCCAGCACGTCACGCTTGGTGGCGCCGGTCACCAGCAGGTACAGCGCCCGGGTTTCGAGCAGGGCCGGCAGGCTCAGCGTGATGCGCGGCTCGCCGGCGCCGGGTGCGCGCATCGGCAACACCCGCGTCTGGCCGTCCAGATCGAGCGCTTCGGCCAGGTGGTCGCCGCCGGGGAAGAACGAGGCGGTATGCCCGTCATCGCCCATGCCCAGCACCACCGCATCGAACGGGCGCGGCAGCGCGTCGATCCGCGCGTTCGCCTCGGCCAGGCCGGCCTCGGGGCTTTCCGCGCCGGTATACAGCGGCACGAACTGCGCCGCGGCGGCCGCGTTCTGCAACAGCCGCGCCTTGACCAGGCGAGCGTTGGAGCGCTCGTCGGTGTCCGGCACCCAGCGCTCGTCGACCAGGGTGATGTGCACGCGGGACCAGTCCAGCGGCTCGCGCGACAAGCGATCGAAGAGCGCCTTCGGCGTGCTGCCGCCGGAAACGGCCAGTACGGCACTGCCGCGCTGGTCCAGCGCCTCGCGCAAACCGCCGGCGATGCGCTCGGCCAGCGCCGCGGCCTGCGCCTGGCAATCGGTGAAACTGTGGGTAGTGACGTTCAATAGGGGAGACATGGCATCAAGGGTGCGCCGCGCAACCGCGGCGCCAGGGAGGGAAACAGGGCGCGAACGCCCGCGGATCAGTCGTTGTCTTCGTGCCAGGTGCGGCCATCGCGCTCGATCAGCGCCACCGCCGCGCTGGGGCCCCAGCTGCCGGCCGCATACGGGCGCGGCGACTCGTTGCTGGCGGCCCACGCGGCCAGGATCGGATCGGCCCACCGCCATGCGGCCTCCACCTCGTCGCGACGCATGAACAGGGTGGGGTTGCCGCGCACCACGTCCAGCAGCAGGCGCTCGTACGCATCCGGCTGTTGTACGCCAAAAGCTTCGGCAAAGCTCATGTCCAGCGGCACGTGGCGCAGGCGCAGGCCGCCGGGGCCGGGGTGCTTGATGCTCAGCCACAGCTTCACGCCCTCGTCCGGCTGCAGCCGCAGCACCAGGCGGTTCTGCACCACCGGGCCGGCCGACGCGTCGAAGATGGAGTGCGGCACCGGCTTGAACGCCACCACGATTTCCGACACGCGATCGGGCAGCCGCTTGCCGGTGCGCAGGTAGAACGGCACGCCGGCCCAGCGCCAGTTGGCGATTTCCGCCTTCAGCGCCACGAAGGTTTCGGTGTTGGACTGGTGGTTTTCCAATTCGTCGAGATAGCCGGGCACGCTGGCGCCCTCGGCCACGCCGGCGCGGTACTGGCCGCGCACGGTGAGCTGGCTGGCGTTGCTCGCGTCGATCGGCTTGAGCGCGTTCAGCACCTTGAGCTTCTCGTTGCGCACCGCATCGGGCGACAGCGACGACGGCGGCTCCATCGCCACCATGCACAGCAATTGCAGGATGTGGTTCTGCACCATGTCGCGCAGCGCGCCGGCATGGTCGTAGTAGCCGGCGCGCCGGCCCAGGCCCAGGGTTTCGGCCACGGTGATCTGCACGTGGTCGATGTGGGCGGAGTTCCACAGCGGCTCGAACAGCACGTTGCCGAAGCGCAGCGCCAGCAGGTTCTGCACCGTCTCCTTGCCCAGGTAGTGATCGATGCGGTAGGTCTGCGATTCGGCGAACACGCGGCCCACGTCGTCGTTGATGCGGTTGGCGCTCTCCAGGCTGCGGCCGATGGGCTTTTCCAGCACCACGCGCGATTTGCCGTCATTGAGCCCGTACTGGCCCAGGCGGGCGCACAGGTCCACGAACAGTTCCGGCGAGGTGGAGAGATAGAACACCCGCACGTGGTCGGGCTGCTCGCCGATCAGCGCGGCGAAATCGTCCCAGCCGGCGTCCTTGCGCGCGTCCAGCGGGCGATAACCCACCTGCTGCAGGAACTGGTCGACCTTGGCCGGATCGCTGCCGGACAACGCATTCAGCGTCTTGCGCAGCGAGGCGCGGTAACCCTCGTCGTCGAGCCCTTCGCGGGCCACGCCGATGATGCGGCTCTGGGCCGGGATCTGGCCGTCCACGAAACGATGGAAAAGGGCCGGCAACAGCTTGCGCAGGGCAAGGTCGCCGGTACCGCCGAAAATGACCAGGTCGAACGGTTCGACCGGCAGGGAAATCACAGTCACGCTTTCACCTCAACGACAGCCAGCGGTTAGGGAATGGGCGAAACGGGGCCGCCCACGCGGTTCGGCGCCGATCATACCAGTGGAATACCACAACGCACCAGTTCCCCGTTGACGGGGTCGAACGGGCTGGACAAACCCCACCTTCTTCGGAAATCATGCCCACCCGCGCCATGCAGGCCCTCATTGCCTGTCGAGGCGCCGGAGTTGTCTAACTGGTTCGCTATTGGTATCTTTCGTAACCATGGAAAGCGCCCTGGCACTCGAATATCAGCGGATCTGCAACGATCCGGCTGTCTACCAACCGCTGGCCTACCTGCGCCTGCGCCGCGCGATCCGCAACATCGTGGAGCGCCGAGCGATCGAGCCGGGACAGACCCTCCCCAGCGAGCGCGACCTGGCCCAGACGCTGAAGCTGTCGCGCGTCACCGTGCGCAAGGCGATCGCCGGCCTGGTCGAGGATGGCCTGCTGCATCAACGCCACGGCGCCGGCACCTTCGTGGCCGAGCGCATCGTCAAACCGATGTCGCGGCTGACCAGTTTCACCGAGGACCTGCGCGAGCGCGGGTTGTCGCCGCGTTCGGAATTCTTCGAGCGCAGCGTGGGCGAGGTGACGCCGGAGGAATCGATGGCGCTGAACCTCTCGCCCGGCTCGCTGGTGGCGCGCCTGCACCGCGTGCGCTACGGCCAGGACGAACCGCTGGCGATCGAGCGCAGCGCGGTGCCGGCCAGCCTGCTGCCCGACCCGATGCTGGTCAGCGACTCGCTGTACGAGGCGCTGGAGCGCTTCAACGCCCGGCCGCGGCGCGCGCTGCAGCGCCTGCGCGCGGTGTCGCTGAACGCCAACCAGGCGCGCCTGCTGCACGTCTCCGCCGGCAGCGCCGGGCTCAACATCGAGCGGCGCAGTTTTCTGGACGACGGCCGCGTGGTCGAGTTCACCTGCTCCTGGTACCGCGGCGACATCTACGACTTCGTCGCCGAACTGCAAACCGACTGATTCATCACCCTGGGAAAAACCACCGACATGGCTGCCAGCGACACGTTGATGTACACCGAAGCGCACGAGACGGCCGACGTCGTGGCGCGCCAGTTTGCCGCCAACGAGGGCGTGATCGCCGCGCTGGCGCAATCGCTGCGCGAGCAGCCGCCGCGCTTCATCGTCACCTGCGCGCGCGGCAGCTCCGACCACGCGGCCGCGTACGCCAAGTACGTGTTCGAGACCCAGCTGGGCATCGCCACGGCGTCCGCATCGCCGTCGGTGACCTCGGTGTACGCAGCGCCGCAGCAGTGGCAGGGCGCGCTGTTCATCGCCATCTCGCAGTCGGGCAAGAGCCCCGACCTGGTGCGCAACGCGGAGGCGGCCAAGCTGGCCGGCGCCCGCGTGGTGGCGCTGGTGAACGTGGCCGATTCACCGCTGGCGCAGCTTGCCGACACGGTGATTCCGCTGCACGCCGGTCCGGAACGCAGCGTGGCCGCCACCAAGAGCTACATCGCCGCGCTGGCCGCCGTGCTGCACCTGTGCGCCCGCTGGAAAGAGGACCCGGCCCTGGCCGCCGCCTTGCAGACCTTGCCGGACGCGCTGCGCAGCAACTGGGATGCGGACTGGTCGTCGCTGAGCGAAGGCCTGGCCGGCGCCCACAACCTGTTCGTGGTGGGGCGCGGCTTCGGCCTGGGCATCGCGCTGGAGGCGGCGCTGAAGTTCAAGGAAACCTGCGGCCTGCATGCCGAGGCGTTCAGCTCGGCCGAGGTCAAGCACGGCCCGATGGCGCTGGTGGGCCCGGATTTCCCGGTGCTGTGCTTCGCCCAGGACGACGACACGCTGGACAGCACGCTGGCGGTGGCGCGCGAATTCCGCGGCCGCGGCGCGCAGGTGTTCGTGGCTGCGCCCGGCCTCGAGGGCGAAGGCACGCTGCCGGTGGCCACCGGCCTGCCGGCGCTGTGCACGCCGCTGCTGATCATCCAGAGCTTCTACCGCGCGGCCAGCGAACTGTCGCTGTTGCGCGGCTTCAACCCCGACGTGCCGCCGCATTTGAACAAGGTCACCGAAACGGTTTGATGGGCGGCACGCGCTGCCCTTCGACTCCGGCCTGCGGCCTACGCTCAGGGTGAACGGTTAAAGGCCTGGGCGGCATCGAAAAACACCGTTCGCACTGAGCGTAGCCCGCGTCAGCGGGCGAAGTCGAAGTGCCGGGACGAAGCCGGCATCCATCTTCTGTCCTTCATCGAGGCTCCACCATGACTCTCGCCCTCATCAACGGCCGCGTACTCACCCCCGAAGGTTGGGTCGACGACCATGCCGTATTGCTCGACGGCCCACGCATCGCCGCGGTGCTGCCGACATCCGACCCACGCGTGCGTGCTTCGCAGCAGCACGACCTGGCCGGCGCCACGCTGCTGCCCGGCTTCATCGACGTGCAGGTCAACGGCGGTGGCGGCGTGCTGTTCAACGACGCGCCCACGGTGGAGACCATCCGCCAGATCGGCGTCGGCCATCGCCGCTACGGCACCACCGGCTTCCTGCCCACGCTGATCAGCGACGATGCGGACGTGATGCGCGCGGCGCTGGATGCCGTGGAGCAGGCGCTGGCCGAAGGCGTGCCGGGCCTGCTCGGCATCCACCTGGAAGGCCCCTACCTGGCGCCCGCGCGCAAGGGCGTGCACGATCCGAAATTCTTCCGCGTGCCCGGTGCCGACGAGTTGGCGCTGCTGTGCGCTCCGCACCGCGGCGTGCGGCTGATCACCCTGGCGCCGGACCAGATGCCCACCGCCAGCATCCGCGCGCTGGCGGCCAGCGGCGTGATCGTCTGCGCCGGCCACACCGCCGCCGACTACGCCACCACGCGTGCCGCGCTGGACGCCGGCGTGCGCGGCTTCACCCATTTGTTCAACGCGATGACGCCGTTCGGCAGCCGCGAACCGGGCGTGGTCGGCGCCGCGCTGGACGATGCCGAAAGCTGGTGCGGCATCATCGCCGACGGCCACCACGTGCACCCGGCCAGCCTGCGCGTGGCGATTGCCGCCAAGGCGCGCGGCAAGATGGTGCTGGTCACCGATGCGATGCCGCCGGTGGGCGCCGACAGCCCGGAATACAAGCTCAACGGCGAAACCATCATCGTCAAGGACGGCATCTGCCAGACCGCCAGCGGCACCCTGGCCGGCTCCGCCCTGGACATGGCCGGCGCCGTGCGCAACGCGGTGGACATGCTGCACCTGCCGCTGGACGAAGCCGCCCGCATGGCCAGCACCTACCCCGCCGATTTCCTGGGCCTGGGCGCCAGCCACGGCCGCATCGCCGCGGGTTACCAGGCCGACCTGGTGGCGCTGGACGCCGACTACCGCGTGCGGCAGAGCTGGATCGCCGGCGTGGACAACGGCTGAGCGCCGTCGCGCCAAAAAGCCTGAAGAAACCCGCCCACCGAACCGCAAAGCCGGAACAGGCCGTAACCCCCTCTCCCCTCCGGGGAGAGGGCAGGGAGAGGGGGACACGCCGCGGGAAAGCCTCCAACGAAGCCACCCACGACGCAGGAAAGCTCGCCATCGATTTCCCCGCAAGCACCGGCCCCCTCTCCTCAATCCTCTCCCCGCAGGGGAGAGGAGGTATTACGGTGCCTTCGGGCCTCTACGGTTTCGGCGCGGCAAACTCACACAACGTCGAACCTCGTTGCCCAAACCACCCCGCAAGGCTAAAGTTACGCGGTTCAGGTGTCCCGATGGCTCCACGCCAGAGGGATGAAACGGGAAGCCGGTGCGCGGTGTCGATCACCGCAAGGCCGGCGCTGCCCCCGCAACGGTAAGCGAGACAAGCGATCAGCGAATGCCACTGTGCTTGCACGGGAAGGCGCTGCTCGCGGCACGGGTTTCTCCCGCGCCACTCGCGAGCCCGGAGACCGGCCTGCACGATTCCTGGTGGCTCGCGGTGGGCGAGGCCGAACAGTCGTGTCGGCACTCGCCTGCCCGTTGTTCCGTCCCCTCCCTTCTTCGCCACCGGCCCATTGACGCTGGAGCCGCGCGCGGGCGCGCGGCGGAGAAATGCTTGTGGAACACACGTACATGAAACGCACCCTGCTGGCCGCGGCGCTGCTGGCTGCATCGATGGCGGCGCAAGCCGACGCCGGCCGGCCCGATCCCGTGGGCGCGGAGGACCTGGATGCGGTGATCGTCACCGCCACGCGCACCGCGATCACGGTGGACGACTCGCTGGCCGCCGTTACGGTGATCAGCCGCGACGACATCGACCGACTGCAGCCGCTGACGGTCACCGACCTGCTGACCGGCCTGCCCGGCGTGAGCCTGGGCAATCTCGGCGGCCTGGGCCAGCAGACCTCGCTGTTCATGCGCGGCACCAATTCGGCGCACACCTTGTTGCTGGTCGACGGCGTGCGGGTGGGATCGGTCACCGCGGGACTGGCCGCGTTCGAGCAGATTCCGGTGGAGCAGATCGACCACATCGAAGTGGTGCGCGGGCCCCGCTCCAGCCTCTACGGCGCCGACGCGATCGGCGGCGTGATCCAGATCTTCACCCGCCACGGTCAGCCCGGCGGCGGCCTGCAGCCCTCGTTCAACCTCACCACCGGCAGCAACAACCTGTTGCGCGGGCAGGCCGGCCTGTCCGGCGGCGACGAGCACGCCTGGTACAACATCGGCGTGGGCGCACAGTACACCCGCGGCATCAACAGCTGCCGCATCGGCGCGGCCGAGGCCTTTACCGCCTGCTATATCGACGAACCCGACCGCGACGGCAACCGCAACAAGAACCTTGCCGCCAGCGGCGGCTATCGCTGGGACAACGGCGCCGAACTCTCCGGCACCTGGCTGCGCAACCTGGGCGAGGTCGAGTTCGACGGCAGCTACCAGAACCGCAGCCGCACCTTGCAGCAGGTGGCCGGCGCGCGTTTCAGCATCAACCCCACCGACGCCTGGAAAAGCACGCTGAGCGCGGGCCAGAACCTGGACCGCTACGACAGCTACGAGAACCGCGATTTCAGGGGCTACATCGGCTCGCGCCGCGACCAGGCCGGGTGGCAGAACGACATCACCGTGGCACCCAACCAGCTGCTGACCCTGGGCCTGGACTGGCAGGGCGAGCGCGTGGACAGCGACACCGGCTACCTCGACACCCGACGCAACAACACCGCCGGCTACGCGCAATACCAGGGCACGTTCGGCCGCCAGGAAATCCAGCTCTCGGCGCGGCGCGACCACAACGGCCAGTTCGGCAACCACAACACCGGCGCCGCCGCCTGGGGCTACCGCTTCGACCACGGCCTGCGGCTGTCGGCCAGCTATGGCACGGCGTTCCACGCGCCCACCTTCAACGATGTGTACTACCCCTACGGCAGCGGCAACCCCGACCTGAAACCGGAAAAATCGCGCAGCGCCGAACTCGGTCTCAACCAGCGCTTGAGCCACTGGAACTGGGGCATCAACGCCTACCAGACCCACATCGACCAGATGATCGCGCTGGACAGCAGCTACTTCCCCATGAACATCAGCAAGGCGCGCATCCGCGGCGTGGAAGGCAAGCTGGGCGTCGACCTCGCCGGCTGGCAAGTGCAGGGCTACCTGACCTGGCTGCAGCCGCGCAACGAGGATGGCGGCCCCAACGACGGCAAGCTGCTGATGCGCCGCCCGCAACGCACGGCACGGCTGGATGTCGACCGCAGCTTGGGCGCTTTCGGCCTGGGCGCCACCTTCAACGCCGCCAGCCACAGCTACGCCGACGCCGGCAACCTGCAACCCGTGCCCGGCTATACCACCACCGACCTGCGCGCCAGCTACCACGTCACGTCCGACTGGCAACTGGAAGCGCGACTGGCCAACGCCTTCGACCGCCATTACGAAACGGTCTGGTACTACAACCAGCCGGGGCGGAGTTTCTTTTTGACGGTGCGGTATAGCCCTGCGACGCGGTAGTGCCTTCGCCCAAGCCCGACTGTAGGAGCGACTTCAGTCGCGATGCTTTTTGTTGGTTGAGCAAAGGCAGGAGCAAGAGCTTTCGATCGCCTACGGCGCTCGAGTTACTTTTCTCTTGCGTGGCCAAGAGAAAAGTAACCAAAAGAGAAGGCCACCCCGCTTGGCGCTTGCCGCCCATCCATGGGCGGCAAGTCCGTGAGTCGGGATCGGGCTTTTCGAGCGGGCTCCTGCCCGCGCGAAAAGGCGTTGCCATCCCTGGCAACGCCCGCTGCGCGGCCTGTCGACCCCGCCTCACCGCCGCAGAGGGGCCCCGGGTAGAGCAGCGGGCCATCCTGGCCCGCACTCGGGATGGAGCCAGGGCAAAAGCAGAAGCAAAAGCAAAGCCACCTATCTCAGCCGTTCTCCCTGAGCGTAGGCCGAAGGCCGAAGTCGAAGGGCACCCGCAAGCCCCACCCTTCGACTTCGCCGCTGCGCGGCTACGCTCAGGGCGATCGGAGTTCCGAGGGAGATCCCACGTCGCGACGCTCTCGCCGCGGCAACGCCGCGGCGTACCGAGTCCGCGCCACGATGGCGCGGTGCTCTCCCGGGGCCCCTCTGCAGCGGCGGGTGGGCGAAGGATCAGCCCGCAGGGTGGCCGGCAGGGATGCCGGCCAGTTTGGCGTCAGTCCATGGCGAAGGCATGGATGCCCGAGTTGAGGCAACGCAGGAGCAGTTGCCCGATGGACTGTCGACAAACCCCGCAGCCCGACCGCGTACCTTGCGGGCAGGATGCCCGCGAGGCGCGAAAGCGCGGTGGCCTTTCTCTTTGGTTACTTTCTCTTTACTCCGGGCATCCTGCCCTACGCCCTTCGGGCCAGCTTCGCTGTTCGCACGCGCTTCCTGCGCGTGCGTGGCCACGCAAAGAGAAAGTAACTCGAGCGCCATAGGCGATCGAAAGCTCTTGCTCTAAACCCACATCAAAACCAAAAAGCGTCGCGACTGAAGTCGCTCCTACAAACAGCAAGAGCATCGCGCATGACCGAAGGAAGTCCCTTGTGAACAGGGTGCGCTCCTGCAAATAGAGCTGGGCTGGGCGGGGCCCATGCCATCCGGCAGGGCCGACTTCAGGCACATCGCGGCGGTTCGGGGCAGCGGTTATCCTTGCCCGCCACGGAGAGCCCATGAACATTTTCGCGCCCATGATCCGCCGCCCGATCGGCACCTCGCTGTTGGCGATCGGGTTGATATTGGCGGGGAGCTGGGCGTACCAGCTGCTGGGCGTGGCGGCGTTGCCGTCGATGG
The DNA here is from genome assembly GCF_039523575.1 of Rhodanobacter caeni. Lineage (NCBI taxonomy): Bacteria > Pseudomonadati > Pseudomonadota > Gammaproteobacteria > Lysobacterales > Rhodanobacteraceae > Rhodanobacter > Rhodanobacter caeni. The sequence continues at coordinate 228,113 of NZ_BAAAFO010000002.1, forward strand.
ATCTGCCGGTGGTGATGGTGTCGGCCAACATGCAGGGCGCCAGCGCGCAGACCATGGCCGCCACGGTGGCGGCGCCGCTGGAGCGGCACCTGGGGCGCATTCCCGGGGTCAAGGAGATGTACTCCAACAGCACCGAGGGGCGCACCTTCGTGCGGTTGCAGTTGTACATGGGGCGCAATGCGGACAAGGCCGCCAGCGACGTGCAGGCGGCGATCAATGCCGCGGCGGTCGACCTGCCCACGCACATGGACAACCCGCCGCAATACTTCAAGGCGGACACCACCCAGGTGCCGGTGATCCTGGTGTCGCTGACGTCCACCGGGCTGCCGCCGGACAAGCTGTACGACCTCACCAATACCTTGCTCAGCCCGGCGGTGGCGCAGATCCCCGGCGTGGCCCAGGTGCAGGTTTTCGGCGGTACCGCGCATGCGGTGCGGGTGACGCTGGACACCGGCGCGCTGGCGGCGAAGGGGCTCACCACCAACGACGTGGCCAATGCGCTGCGCGCGGCCAATGTCACCTCGCCGCAGGGCATCATCAGCGACGGCCACACGCAGATGACGGTGTCGGCCAACGACGCGCTGCAGGACCCGGCCGAGTTCGGCAACCTGCTGATCGCGATGAAGAACGGCATGCCGGTGCGGCTGTCCGACGTGGCCACGGTGGTGGCGGGGCCGGAGGACCAGTACCAGGCCGCCTGGTTCAACGGCCAGCGCGCGGTGATGATGGAGGTGACCAAGCGGCCGGAGGCGAACGCGGTGGCCACCGCCGCTGCGGTGCGCGACCAGTTGCCGACCTTCCGCGCGATGCTGCCGGCCGACGTCACCATCACGCCGATCCTCGACCTCACCCAGACCACCAAATCCGCGCTGCACGAGGTGCAGGCCACGCTGCTGATCAGCATCGTGATGGTGGCGCTGGTGATGCTGGTGTTCCTGCGCCGCATCGGCCCCACCCTGATCGCCCTGCTCAGCGTGCCGCTGTCGCTGGCCGGCGCGTTCGTGGCGATGTGGGCGTTCGGGTACACGCTGAACCTGCTGTCGCTGGTGGCGCTGGTGCTGTGCATCGGCTTCGTGGTGGACGACGCGATCGTGGTGATCGAGAACATCGTGCGCCACATGGAGAACGGCCAGGCGCCGCTGCCGGCCGCGCTGACCGGCGTGCGCGAGATCGGTTTCACCGTGCTGTCGATCACCTTGTCGCTGGTGGCGGTGTTCGCGCCGCTGCTGTTCGGCAACAACATGCTGGTGATGCTGCTGCGCGAGTTCTCGGTGACGCTGACCGCGGCGATCGTGATCTCGGCGCTGGTGTCGCTGACGCTGACGCCGGCGTTGTGTGGCCGCTTCCTCACCCTGGAGCATGGCGGCGCGCGGCCGCCCAACCGCATCCAGCGCGCGTTCGAGCGCTTCGACCGCGGGCTGCACCGTACCTACGAGCGCGCGCTGGACTGGGCCATGCATCACCGCCGGCTGATGCGCTGGCAACCGCTGCTGTTGCTGGTGGCCACCGTGGTGCTGAGCATGGCGGTGGTGAAGACCGCCGGCGGCACCTTCATGCCCGAGGAGGACACCGGCGCGCTCACCGGAAACATCAGCGCCGACGCCAACATCTCGCCGCAGCTGATGGCCGAGCGGGTGAAGCAGGCGGCGGCGATCGTGCAGGCGGACCCCGCCGTGCTGGACGTCTCGTCCATGCTGGGGCGCAACGGCGGCGCGGTGGGCAACAACGGCCGCATGTGGATCGACCTGAAGCCGCTGGGCGACGGCCCGGGCCAGCGCCGGGTCAGTTCGAAAGTGGTGCTGGAGCGGCTCAGCAAGCAGTTCGAGGTGTTGCCCGACATGAAGGTGCAGTTGCGCACGCTGCAGTTCATGGGCGGCGGTGGCGGCAACAACGATGGCGCGCAGCACAGCTTCCAGATGATCAGCAAGGATGGCACCGACCTGCAGCCGTGGGCGCTGAAGATGGTGCGGCAGATGCGCAAGTCGAAGGAACTGCGCGACGTGGGCAGCGAGTTCGACGAGGTGGGCAAGCAGCAAATGCTGAAGGTGGACCACGATGCCGCCGCGCGGCTGCACGTGAACATGGGCATGGTCGACACCGCGCTGAACAACGCCTTCGGCCAACGCACGGTGTCGACCATCTACTCGGACATCAACGAATACCACGTGGTGCTGACCAGCGCCGGCGCGCAATCACTGAGCCCGGCCGCGCTGCTGGACACGCGCGTGCGCAACGCGCAGGGCCAGCTGATTCCGCTGTCCGCGATCGCCCGCATCGAACCCAACATCAGCCCCGCCGGCGTGGTCCACCAGGATCAGCTGGAAGCCACCGACCTCAGCTACAACCTGCCCGCCGGCGTGCCCGAAAGCCACGGCATCGACCTGGTGAACCAGGCTGCGCTGGCGATCCACCTGCCCGGCGGCATCCGCCTGAAATTCACCGGCACCGACGAGGAGATGCAGGATCTGCAATCCAACGGCGGCACCTTGCTGCTGGGCGCGATCCTGGCGATGTACATCGTGCTGGGCATTCTGTACGAGAGCCTGGGCCATCCGCTGACCATCCTTTCCACCTTGCCGGCGGCGGGCGCGGGCGCGTTCCTGGCGATGCTGGTGACGCAGACCCAGCTCAGCCTGATGGCGATCATCGCGATATTGATGCTGATCGGCATCGTGAAGAAGAACGCGATTCTGATGGTCGACTTTGCCCTGGTGGCGCAGCGCGAGCGCGGCTTGTCCGCGCCCGACGCGATCCGCGAGGCGGCGCTGGTGCGCTTTCGCCCGATTACCATGACCACCCTGGTGGCGATGGGCGCGGCGCTGCCGCTGGCGATCGGTTTCGGCGTGGGCTCGGAGATGCGCCAGCCGCTGGGCGTGGCGATCGTGGGCGGCCTGCTGGTGTCGCAGCTGCTGACCTTGCTGAGCACGCCGGCGATCTACCTGTGGGGCCACGACCGCAAGCTGCGCAAGGCCGCACGCAAGGCGCGGCGAGCGGAAAAGAAACGCCTGCGCGCGGGCCTGGCGGCCAGTGCGTCGTAATCCGCGCGACGGTCTGGCGACCGGGTCCACGGACCCGGCAGCCACGCGCATGCCGTCGTCGGTATCATCCCGGCGCATGCCTGCATCCTTCCTCGCCGATTCCCACCACCGTTTCCTTTCCCCGATAACCCGGCGGTGCGCATGAACGTCTTCGCACCGATGGTGCGCCGCCCGGTGGGCACCTCGCTGCTGGCGATCGGGCTGATGCTCGGTGGGCTGTGGGCGTACCTGCTGCTGGGCGTGGCGGCGTTTCCGTCGATCGAGTTTCCCGGCGTGGTGGTGTTCGCGCAGATGCCCGGCGCCAGCGCGCAGACCATGGCCAGCACGGTGGTGGCGCCGCTGGAGCGGCACCTGGGGCGCATCCCCGGCGTGCGCCAGATGTACTCCAGCGCCAGCGAGGGCGGCGCACAGATCCAGATCCTGTTCGAGATGGACCGCAGCGCCGACAAGGCGGCCCGCGACGTGCAGGCGGCGATCAACGCGGCCGCCGCCGACCTGCCCGCGGGCATGCCCAGCCCGCCGGGTTACTTCAAGTTCGATACCTCGCAGATCCCGGTGCTGCTGGTGTCGCTGACCTCCACCAGCCTGGCGCCCGACCAGCTCTACGACCTCACCGACACCTTGCTGAAGCCGGCCGTGGCGCAGATCCCCGGCGTGGCCCAGGTGCAGGTGTCCGGCGGCGCGCCGCACGCGGTGCGGATCGCGCTGAACAGCGCCGCGCTGGCGCGCAAGGGCATCACCAGCAACGACGTGGCCAATGCGCTGCGCGCGGCCAACGTCACCTCGCCGCAAGGCATGCTCAGCGACGGCGCCACCCAGATGACGGTGAGCGCCAACGACGCGCTGCACACCGTGGCCGATTTCGCCCCGCTGGTGATCGCCAGCCGCAACGGCGTGCCGGTGCGGCTGTCCGACGTGGCCACGATTACCGGCGGCCAGCAGGACCAGTACGCGGCGGCATGGTTCAACGGCCAGCGCGCCGTGACCATGCAGATCAGCAAGCGCGCGGAGGCGAACGCGGTGGCCACGGTAAATGCCATCCGCGCCGCGCTGCCGGGCTTCAGCCACCTGATGCCGGCCGACGTGCAGATCCACCCGATCTTCGACCTCACCCCCACCACCGAATCAGCGCTGCACGAGGTGGAGGTGGCGCTGCTGATGAGCATCGTGATGGTGGCGCTGGTGATGCTGGTGTTCCTGCGCCGCGTGCGGCCCACGGTGATCGCGATGTTCAGCGTGCCGCTGTCGCTGGCCGGCGCGTTCGTGGTGATGTGGATGCTGGGCTTCACCCTCAACATCTTCTCGCTGGTGGCGCTGGTGCTGTGCGTGGGTTTCGTGGTGGACGACGCGATCGTGGTGATCGAGAACATCGTGCGCCACATGGAGCGCGGCGAGCGCCCGCTGCAGGCCGCGCTCACCGGCGTGCGCGAGATCGGCTTCACGGTGGTGTCGATCACCTTGTCGCTGATTGCCGTGTTCGGGCCGATGGTGTTCGGCAACAACATGTTCACCATGCTGATGCGCGAGTTCTCGGTGACCCTGATCGCCACCATCGTGATCTCGGCCCTGGTCTCGCTGACGCTGACGCCAGCACTGTGCGGTGCCTGGCTGGCGCACGAATCGGGCACGCGCACGCCCGGCCGGCTGGAGCGCCTGGCCGAGCGCTTCGACCAATGGCTGCTGCGCATCTACCAGCGCGCGCTGGACTGGGCCATGCATCATCGGCGGGTGATGCGCTGGCAGCCGATCCTGTTGCTGGTGCTGACCGTGGTGCTGGCGGTGGTGGTGGCCAAGACCGCCGGCGGCGGCCTGATGCCGAAGGAGGACACCGGCCTCTTGCAGGCGCAGATCACCGCCGACGCCAACATCTCGCCCACCCTGCTGGCCGAGCGCACGCAGGCGATGGCCGCCGTGCTGCAGGCCGACCCGGCGGTGGCGGACGTCTCCACCATCCTGGGCGGCAACAACAACAATGGCGCGGTGGGCAACCAGTCCACCCTGTTCGTCGATTTGAAACCGCTGGGCGACGGCCCGAATGATCGCCACGAGCCGGGCCAGGCCGTGGTCGACCGGCTGGACAAGTACTACAAGACGGTGACCGATCTCGACGTCACCCTGACCACGGTGCAGTTCATCAGCGGCGGCGGCCCCGGCGGCGGTGCCAAGGGCCAGTATGCGTTCCAGCTCACCAGCACCGCCGGCCTGCCGCTGCAGCAACCCACGCTGCACCTGGCGCAGGTGATGCGCGGCATGAAGCAGTTCCGCGATGTCAGCACCAGCTTCGACAGCATCGGCCGGCAGGAGCTGCTGCAGGTGGACCGCAATGCCGCCGGCCGCCTGCACGTCAGCATGGGCCAGATCGATTCGGCGCTGTACGACGCGTTCGGCCAGAACCAGATCTCCACCATCTATTCGGACATCAACCAGTACCGCGTGGTGCTCACCGCCGACCCCGCGCAATCGCTGAGCCCGGCCAACCTGCTCAACACCTACGTGCGCAACACGGAGGGCAAGATGATCCCGCTGTCCGCGCTGGCCAGCATCCAGCCACACATCGCGCCGGTCACCATCAACCATTACAACCAGCTCGAATCGGCCTCGATCAACTACAACCTGGCCAAGGGCCTGACCCAGACCGACGGCCTGAAATACGTCGACCAGGCCATCTTCGCCGCCGGCCTGCCACCTGGCGTGCAGAAGAAGTACACCGGCGACAACGAAAACCTGATGGACGCGCTCAACAACGGCCTGCTGATGCTGCTGGCGGTGATCCTGGTGATGTACGTGGTGCTGGGCGTGCTGTACGAAAGCCTGATCCACCCGCTGACCATCCTCTCCACGCTGCCGGCCGCCGGCATGGGCGCTTTCCTGGCCATGCTGGTCACCCACACCCAGCTGACCATGATGTCGGCGATCGCGGTGCTGATGCTGATCGGAATCGTCAAGAAAAACGCCATCCTGATGGTCGACTTCGCCCTCGTCGCCGAACGCGAACACGGCCGCTCACCACCCGAAGCGATCCGCGAAGCCGCCCTGGTGCGCTTCCGCCCCATCACCATGACCACCCTGGTGGCGATGGGCGCTGCGCTGCCGCTGGCCATCGGCTTCGGCTACGGCTCGGAAATGCGCCAGCCGCTGGGCATCGCCATCCTGGGCGGCTTGTTCGTGTCCCAGTTGCTGACTTTGCTGAGCACGCCGGCGATCTATCTGTGGAGCCATGACCGCAAGGCGCGCAAGGCGGCGCGCAGGGCGCGCAAGGCGGAGAAGAGACGACAGAAGATGTTGCGGCGGGAAGCGCGGGCGGGCGGTTCGGCTTGAATCGCGGCGCTCGCGGCACTTCGACTTCGCCGTCCGGCAGACGGCTACGCTCAGTGTGATCGGGTGAGGGAGCAGGCATCGATCGAGAACCCCAACCGTTCTTCCTGAGCGTCGGCCGCGCAGCGGCCAGAGTCGAAGGACATGCCGCCTCGATATCGCGCTTTTGGACGTCCAATCCGACCCCCGGCTCGTCCGATCACGCCCCTCGATGGAACGAAAAGTCCGCGCTTGTGGCAGCATCAACGGTTTTCGACGCGCAGGAAGGCCCATGGTGTTCGCGATACTCGGGTACGGCCGCTTCGGCCAGGCGTTTGCCGGTCTGCTGGCACGGGCGGGGCACGAGGTGCGTATCCATGACCCGCAGGCCGAGGTGCCGCCCGCGCTGGCGACGGCGTCGGTGGCCGCCGCGGTCGATGGCGCGGACTGGGTGGTGCTGGCGATGCCGGTGCCGCGGATGGCGGAGGCGCTGGCCGCGTTGAAGCCGCACCTGGGCGCCGGGCATACCGTGATCGACGTGGGCAGCGTGAAGCTGCACCCCTGCGCGCTGATGGATGAGCAACTGGGCGACGCGATAGCGCACGTGGGCACGCACCCGCTGTTCGGGCCGCTGAGCCTGGCGCGCGGCGAGCGGCCGCTGCGCACGGTGGTGTGCGCCAGCGCCCGGCATCCGCAGACGGCCGAGCGCGCGCGTGCGCTTTTTCGCGAGCTGGGCTGCGAGGTGATCGACCAGGACCCGGCCACGCACGACCGGCACATGGCGCATACGCACGCATTGGCGTTTTTCCTGGCCAAGGGTTTGATCGAGATCGGCGTGGATGACGACTTGTCGGTAACGCCGCCGTCATTCCAGGGCCTGAAGAACATGCTGGCCGCGGTGCGCGGCGATGCCGGGCATCTGTTTGCCGCGATCCAGCAGGAGAACCCGTTTGCCGCCGAGGCGCGGGCGCAGTTGCTGGGGGCGTTGCAGCGTATCGATCGGCAGCTTGCCAGTGCGGATGACGACAGCCTGGCGATTCCGGTGCGGAAGCAGGAATCCTAGGGACTCCGATAAACGGGGTTGGCCGTCATCCCGGCGAAAGCCGGGATCCAGCGCCTCGGCTCTTCAACGACGTAAAGTCGCTGGATTCCGGCTTTCGCCGGAATGACGGATTTTTCGGGTTCTCTGTAGGAGCGACTTCAGTCGCGATGCTCTTTCGCCATGCAGCCAAAAAGCGTCGCGGCTGAAGCCGCTCCTACAAGGGCAGCCTCAGACTTTCGCGAACACCAGCGTGCCGTTGGTGCCGCCGAAGCCGAAGCTGTTGGACATTACCGTGGCGAGTTTCGCGTCGCGGCTTTCGCGCACGATCGGGAAACCCTCGGCCTGCGGGTCCAGCTCGGTGATGTTGGCGGAGGCGGCCACGTAGCCTTCGCGCAGCATCAGCAGGCTGTAGATCGCCTCATGCACGCTGGCGGCGCCCAGCGAATGGCCGGTGAGGGCCTTGGTCGAGGACAACGGCGGCACCGCGTCACCGAACACTTCGCGCACCGCCTTCAGCTCGACCACGTCGCCCACCGGCGTGGAGGTGCCGTGGGTGTTGAGGTAGTCGACCGGGCCGCTGACGTTGGCCAGCGCCATCTGCATGCAGCGCACCGCGCCTTCGCCCGACGGCGCCACCATGTCGCCGCCGTCGGAGGTGACGCCGTAACCCACCAGCTCGGCCAGGATGTTGGCGCCGCGGGCGCGGGCGTGCTCGTACTCTTCCAGCACCAGCATGCCGCCGCCGCCGGCGATGACGAAGCCGTCGCGGCTCACGTCGTACGGGCGCGAGGCCGATTCCGGCGTGGCGTTGTAGCTGGTGGAGAGCGCGCCCATCGCGTCGAACTGCGAGGTCATGCCCCAGTGCACCTCCTCGCCGCCGCCGGCGAACACGATGTCCTGCGCGCCGTGGCGGATCAGGTCGGCCGCCGCGCCGATGCAGTGCGCCGAGGTGGCGCAGGCGGCGGAGATGGAATAGCTCAGGCCCAGGATGCCGAAGCCGGTGGCCAGCGTGGCCGACACGGTGGAGCACATCGTGCGCGGCACCATGTACGGGCCGATCTTGCGCACGCCGCGGTTGCGCAGCAGGTCGCCGGTTTCGATCTGCCACTGCGGCGAGCCGCCGCCGGAGCCGGCGATGACGCCGGTACGCGGGTGGCTGACCTGCTCGGCGGAAAGGCCGGCGTCGGCGATCGCATCGCGCATCGACACGTAGGCGTATGCGGCCGCATCGCCCATGAAGCGCTTCAGCTTGCGGTCGATCTCGGCCACCAGGTCGATCTCGGGCACGCCGGCCACGTGGCTGCGCAGGCCAAGCTCCGCGTATTCGGGCACGGCACGGATGCCGCTGCGGCTGTCGCGCAGGGCCGACGACACCGTCGCCCCGTCGTTGCCCAGGCACGACACCACACCCATACCGGTGACCACGACACGACGCATCTCAAAACCCCTCGGTGGACTGGAACAGGCCGACGCGCATGTTCTCGGCGGCGTAGATCAGGCGGTCGTCGACAAACGTCTTGCCGTCGGCGATCACCAGCCGCAGCTTGCCGCGCATCACCCGGCGGATATCGATCTCGTAGCGCAGCTTCTTGGCCGTGGGCAGCACCTGGCCGGTGAACTTCACCTCGCCCACGCCCAGCGCGCGACCCAGGCCGGGCTCGCCCAGCCACGGCAGGAAGAAGCCGCTGAGCTGCCACATGCCGTCCAGGCCCAGGCAGCCGGGCATCACCGGGTCGCTCTCGAAATGGCAGGCGAAAAACCACAGGTCGGGACGGATATCCATCTCGGCCTGGATCACGCCCTTGCCGTAGGCGCCGCCTTCGGTGGAGATGTGGGTGATGCGATCGAACATCAGCATCGGCGGCAATGGCAGGCGGGCGTTGCCGGGGCCGAACATTTCGCCGCGGGCACAGGCCAGCAGCTGGTCGTGGTCTAGGGAGGAAGGACGCGTCATGAAAAGCTCATCAGTGGAGGAAGCCGGAAGGAGGGGCGTGCACGCAGGCCACGGGTTCCGGTCAAACCGTATGGTGACAGGGGCACGCCGATTCGCACAATGCGACAGACGGTAGCGGAGGGCGTCATAAACGCGCGTAAAGGCCGTAGTGGCAGGCGTTGATGGGCGAAGACGCGCGCGTCCGGCGAACGCCGAAGTCCGATCCGTGACCTCCTCTCCCCTTGGGGAGAGGACTGAGGTGAGGGGGTGGGGCTTGCGGGGAAAGTGATCGTGGGAGCTATCGGCGATGCGGGAGCGTCGTTGGGGCTTTCCCGCGGCGTGTCCCCCTCTCCCTGCCCTCTCCCCGCAGGGGAGAGGGGATTACGGTGTCTTTCGGGGCTGAGGTTTGGCGTTGTGGCGTTGTTGGGGCTGGCTCGCGATGCGGCCCGCTGCGGGCTGGACGCGTACCCGTGCCCGCTTGCTATGGTTGCCGCTTTCCACCGACAGGAATGCCCATGCGCCTGCTGCGTCCGGCCCCCTTGCTGGCCTCGTTCGTCCTGCTTGCCGCCATGGCCTTGCCCGCGCCGGCCGTCGCCGCCGAGCTGGCCATCCCGCCGGTGCATTACCAGCAGCGCACCCTGCCCAACGGCCTGCAGGTGCTGAGCGTGGAGGACCACGGCAGCCCCAACGTGGCGGTGCAGATGTGGTACCACGTGGGTTCGAAGGACGACCCGAAAGGCCGCTCCGGCTTCGCGCATCTGTTCGAGCACCTGATGTTCAAGAGCACGCGGCACATGCATGCCGAGCAGATGGACCGCCTGACCGAGGACGTGGGCGGCGCCAACAACGCCTCGACCGGCGACGACGTCACCAATTATTTCGAGGTGGTGCCGGCCAACCACCTGCAGACGCTGCTGTGGGCCGAGGCCGAGCGGCTGTCCAGCCTCAACGTGGACGAGCCCAATTTCCAGTCCGAGCGCGCCGTGGTGGAAGAGGAATACCGCCAGAGCGTGCTGGCCAATCCGTACGGCAAGCTGTTCAACGCGATCGATCCCAACTCCTACACGGTGCACCCCTACCGCCGCCCCACCATCGGCAGCATCGAGGACCTGGAAGCGGCCACGCTGCCGGACGTGATCGATTTCCACCGCACGTTCTACCGCCCCGACAACGCCACCCTGATCGTGGCCGGCGACTTCGATCCAAAGCAGCTGGACGCCTGGGTCGACCAGTATTTCGGCTGGATACCGAAGCCGGCCACGCCGATCCCGCAGGTCACCGCCACCGAGCCGAAGCGGCGCAAGAACCGCCGCGTCACCGTCACCGCCGATACCGCGCCGCTGCCCGCGGTGGCGCTCAGCTGGCTGATTCCGCCGGCATCGGACAGCGCCGACACCATCGCGCTGCAGGTGGCCGCCGCGCTGCTGGCGCGCGGCGATGCATCGCGGCTGTACCAGGCGCTGGTGTACCGCCACCAGGTGGCGCGCCAGGTGGACGCCGAGGCCGACGTGCGGGTGGGGCCGGGCCTGTTCCTGGCCTACGCGATCCTGGCCAGCGGCCACGCGCCGGAAGAAGCGGAAAAGCTGCTGCACGAGGAAATCATCTGGCTGGCCACCCAGCCGATTTCCGCCGAGGAACTGGAGCGCGCCAAAACGCTGTTGTTGACCGATGAACTAAAACAGCGCCAGACCGCGCAGGGGCTGGCCTTCGCCCTGGGTCAGGCGGCGCTGATCGGCGGCGACGTGGCGCGCGTCAACACCGACCTGACGGCGCTGCAGAAGGTCACCGCGAAAGACGTGCACCGCGTGCTGCAGAAGTACGTCACCGGTGGGCGCTACGTCACCATCGATTACCTGCCGGCCGCGAAAGCCAGCCAGCCGGCCAGCGGGGAGCATGCGAAATGAACCGTCCGACCGGCATCCTGCTTCTGGCCGTCTTTACCTCCCTTTGCAGCGTGGCCGCCGCCGAGCCGCCAGCCACGTTTCCCTCCACGCCGCCCGCGCCCGGTCCGGCGCCCGTGCTGACCCTTCCCACGCCCACCGCGCAGACCTTGCCGAACGGGCTGCGCGTGATCAGCGTGCGCCGCGACGGGCTGCCGCTGGTCACCGCGCAACTGGTGATACGCAGCGGCGACGAGATGGACCCGCCGCCGCTGGCGGGCCTGGCCGAGCTCACCGCCAGAGCGTTGACCAAGGGCGCCGCCGGCCTCACCGCGCCGCAGATCGCCGACGCCGCCGAAGCCCTGGGCGGCTCGCTGGAGGCGAGCGCCGGCTGGGACGAAAGCGACGTGGGCATCACCGTCACCACGCCACGCCTGCCGCAGGCGCTGGCCCTGCTGGCCAAGGTGGTGCGCCAGCCGGAGTTCAGTACGCGCGAGCTGAAGCGGGCGCAGGCGCAGGCGATCGACGACGTGCACCTCAGCCTCAGCCGGCCCGCCACGCTGGCCGCGCGGGTGGCGGCGCGCGGCATCTTCGGTACCGGCGCCTACGGCCACCCGCGCGGCGGCACGCCGGCGTCGATCGAGCGCATCGCTCGCGCGGACGTGCAGCAGTGGCACGAGCGGCTGTACCGGCCGGACAACGCCATCCTGATCCTGGCCGGCGACGTGACGCCGGCGCAGGCCCTGCAGCTGGCCCAGGCCAGTTTCGGCGACTGGGTGCGGCCGTCCTCGCCGCTGCCCGCCAAGCCGCCCGGCAGCGGCGATCGCGCGCTGGCCCCGGTGGTCCTGATCAACCAGCACGGTGCCGGGCAGGCTGGTGTGGTGGCGGCACATGCGGTGCCGCCGCGCAGCGACGCGCACTACTTCGCCGGGCTGGTTGCCGACGCCGTGCTGGGCGGGTCGTATTCGGCGCGACTGAACGAGGAGATCCGCATCAAGCGCGGGCTCTCCTACGGCGCTTTCAGCAACCTGCAGCCGCTGGGCGATGCCGGCCTGTGGCTGGCCTCGGCGCAGACCCGCAACCCGGCGGTGCCGCAGGTGATCGACCTGATGCTGGCCCAGTTCCGGCAGTTGGGCGACGAGGCGGTGCCGCCGGCCGAGCTGGCCGCGCGCAAGGCCACCCTCATCGGCAGCTACGGGCGCAGCCTCGAGACCACGGCCGGCCTGGCCGAACAGGTGGCGGCGCTGGCGATCTACGACGTGCCGCTGGATGAGCTGGGCCGTTACGCCGAGCAGGTGAATGCGGTGACGCCGCGCCAGCTGCGCAAGTACGCGCACAAGCACCTGGATGCCGACGCCGGCACCGTGGTGGTGGTGGGTGACGCCAGCCAGTTCGCCGCGGCGGTGCGCAAGGCCCATCCGAAGGCGGTGCTGCTCGACGCGGCCTCGCTGGACCTGGAGCGCGCCGACCTGGGCACGGCGGCGCACTGAGGCTCGATGCGTCGACCGACGGCGGTCGACGGGCGGGGAACACGCCGGCAACGGGCACCGGCTGGCGTTCACGTGTACGCGACGCGATATACTGAACTATCGCGTACACCATTTCCCCCGCAGGCTCCCCATGCGTTTCATCCCCACGCTCCGCACCGCGCTCGTGCTGGTGCCCTTGACCCTCGCCACCCTGCCCGCCGCCGCCGCGCGATGGGAGTTGCAGGCTGGCCAAAGCTACATGGACGACTACGGCGCCAACACGGCCTTCGTCGAAGCCGTGTTCGCGCCGCACCGCTTGGGCGACAGCCGCTTCAGTTGGGCGCCGGACGTATCCGTGGGCTGGATCGACGGCCGCGACGTGGCCCGCTTTCGCGACAAGCGTTACACCACCCGCGACAGCATCGCCCTGCTGGCCGCGGGCGTGCGGCTCTATGTGGGCGACGGCGACGAGTGGAGCCGCCGCTGGTTTCTCGGTCTGCAACCGGTGCTGCACACCGGCCGCACCCAGGCGCTGAGCAGCGTCTACGAATTCGCCACCACGCTCGGCTGGCAGGGCCGGCGCTTCAGCGTGCAGCTGCGGCACATTTCCAACGCCAGCCTGCATGAGCCGAACCGGGGCGAGACGATGGCCCTGCTGGGCGTGGCGTTCTAGCCCAGCAGCAACCCCTCAGTGTCCGCCCGACGCCGGCCCCGCCTTGGCGGTGAACGGCGGCCGGGCCAGCCAGATCACCAGCACCAGGGCGAGGAAGATCCAGCCCAGCATGTGGAACACCTCGTTGAACGCGATCTGGTAGCCCTGCTGGGTGATCATCCCGTTGACGATGCCGGCGCCGACCTGCGTATCGCCCTGGCCCAGGTGCGACAGGGCGCTCTGCGCGGTGGGGTCGAACACGGTGATGTGCTCGGCCAGCTGCTCGTGGTGGGCCACCGCGCGGCGCTCCCACAGCAAGGTGGTGATGGAGGCGGAGAAACTGCCGCCCAGCGTGCGCAGGAAGGTGGCCAGGCCGGAGCCGGAGGCGATCTCGTTCTGCTGCAGGTCCGACAGCAAAATGGTCAGGATCGGCATGAAGAACAGCGCCACGCCCAGCCCCTGCCACAGCTGCACCATCGCCACGTGGTAGAAGTCGATGCCGATGAAGAAGTCGGCGCGCATGAAGCAGGTGGCGCCCATCACGATGAAGGCCGCCGACGCCAGCAGGCGCAGGTCCACCCTGGTGGCGTACTTGCCCACGAAGAACGTCAGCAGCACCGGCAGCACGCCGATCGGCGCGGTGGCGAAGCCCGCCCAGGTGGAGGTGTAGCCCAGGTTGCGCTGCAGCCACAGCGGCACCAGCAGGCCGATCGCGAAGAACGCGGCGTAGGCCAGCACCAGCGCGATCGTGCCGGCGGTGAAGTTGCGGTGGCGGAACAGGCGCAGGTCGACGATCGGGTCCTTGTCGGTCAACTCCCAGATCAGGAACACCGCGATGCCGATCGCCGAGACGATGCTGGTGACGATGATGAAGGTGGAGTTGAACCAGTCCTCGTCGTTGCCCTTGTCCAGCACGATCTGCAACGCGCCCACGCCGATGATCAGGGTGATCAGGCCCACGTAGTCGATCTTCGGCCGCTCGGTTTTCTCGACTTTCGCGCGCAGCTGGTTGGCGACCACCATGCTGGCGAAGATGCCGATCGGCACGTTGATGAAGAAGATCCACGGCCACGAATAGTTGTCGGTGATCCAGCCGCCCAGGATCGGGCCGGCGATGGGGGCCACCACCGTCACCATCGCCAGCAGCGCCAGCGCCATGCCGCGCTTGGCCGGCGGGTAGATGCCGATCAGGAGGCTCTGCGTGATCGGGTACATCGGCCCGGCGACCGCGCCCTGCAGGGCGCGAAACAGGATCAGCATGCCCATGCTCTGCGACACGCCGCACATGAACGAGGTCAGCGCGAACAGCAGCGTGCAGGCGGTGAACAGCTTCACCTCGCCGAAGCGGCGGGTGAGGAAGCCGGTCAGCGGCAGCGAGATCGCCATGCTCACCGCGAACGAGGTGATCACCCAGGTGCTCTGGTTGTTGCTGACGCCGAGGTTGCCGGCAATGGTCGGCAGCGACACGTTGGCGATCGTCGTGTCCAGCACCTGCATGAACGTGGCCAGCGACAGGCCGATCGTCGCCAGTGCCAGGTTGGGTGGTCGGAAGTGGGTGGTCATCGCAATCGGTCAGTGAGGGAGTCTGCCTTGCCCCTCCCCCTGCTCGTCCCAAAGGGACTTCCTTCGGTCGCAGGGGGAGGCTGGGAGGGGGTAAAGCTCTTGACCTGAAGATCAAGAGCGAACCCCTCCCCAACCCTCCCCTGCCAGGCAAGGGAGGGAGTCCATTGGCTATTCGCCGCCAGCCATGTTGGCGTGGATGATCTGCGCGATCAGCGCGTCGGCCTTGGCCGTCTGCCGCGCGTACACGTCGGTACTGAAGGCCGGCTTGGTCGGCGACTGCTGCGCCAGGGTGGGGCCGCTGCGGTCGTGCAGGTTCACCGTAACGGCCAGCGACATGCCCAGGCGCAATGGATGCTTCTGCAGCATCGCCGGGTCGTCGAACACGATGCGCACCGGGATGCGCTGCACGATCTTGATCCAGTTGCCGGTGGCGTTCTGCGCCGGCAGCAGCGAGAACGCGCTGCCGGTGCCCACGCCCAGGCTCTGCACCTTGCCCTTGTAGGTCACGTCGCCGCCGTAGACGTCCGACTCGATCTCCACCGGCTGGCCGATGCGCATCCCGGTGAGCTGGGTTTCCTTGAAGTTGGCGTCCACCCACACCTCGTTCAGCGGCACCACCGCCATCAGCGGCGCGCCCGGCTGCACGCGCTGGCCCAGCTGCACCGAGCGTTTGGCCACATAGCCGTCCACCGGCGCCACCAGGGTGGTGCGTTCGTCATCGAGATAGGCGGCGCGCAGGCGTGCGGCGGCGGCCTGCACGTCCGGGTGCGAGGCCACCACGGTGTCGTCGACCAGCACCTTGCTGGTCTGGTACTGCTGCTGGGCGGCGGTGAGCGCGCTCTCGGCGGTGGTCAGCGCATCGCTGGCGTGCGACAGCTCCTCGGCCGAGATCGCGCCTGACTTGGCCAGCGCCACACGGCGCTTGTAGTCGGCGCGGGCCTTGGCCACCGCGGTCTGGCGTGCGGCCACGTCGGCCTCGGCGCCGCTGACGCTCGAGTACAGGCCGCGCACCTTGCGTACGGTGCTGGCCAGATCGGCCCTGGCTTCGGCCAGGGCCACGTCGGCATTGCTGCGGTCCAGCTTCACCAGCACGTCGCCGGCGTGCACGCGGTCGCCGTCGTCGGCACCGATGCTGATCACCGTACCGGCGATCTGCGGCGTCAACTGAACCACGTTGCCGTTGACGTAGGCGTCGTCGGTGTTCTCGTACCAGCGGCCGTCGAAGTAGTACCACAGGCCCCAGACGATGGCGGCAAGCAGCAGCACGATGCCGAGCAGGCGCAGCATCAACCCGCGCGACCGGGTCTTGGGTTGCGGCGGGGACGGCGGCGCGGCAGCCGGTGTCGCGGTGGGCGTGCTGCCCTGTTCGGGCGGTGTCTGACTGGACATGGGGGTGCCTCAGGAACGTGATGGGGTGGAAGAGGAAAGCGGCGCGGGCGTATCGGCCTGCGGACGGAAGCCGCCGCCGAGCGCCTGGATCAGCTGCACCGAGAGATCGACCTGCTGCGCCTGCAACTGCGCCGTGCCGCGCTCGGCCGCAAGCAGCTGCTGGCGCACGCTGAGCGCCTCCAGATAGCTGCCGATGCCGGCCTTGTAGCGCTGCTGCGCCAGCTGCCACGCCTGTTGCGCCGCCTGCTGCGCGCGCTGCTGCGCCGAGAGCTGCTCCTGCAGCGATTGCAGCGCCGACAGCTCGTCGGCCACCTGGTTGACCGCGCCGACCAGGGTGCGGTTGTACTGCGCCACCGCCAGGTCGTATTGCGCATCCTTGCCGGCCAGGTTGGCGCGCAGGCGGCCGCCGTCGAAGATCGGCAGGCTCAGCGACGGCCCGACCTGGTAGAAGCGCGCGGGCAGGCTCAGCGGGTTGCCGCCGCCCAGCGCGATCACGCCGGCCATGGCGCCGATGCTGATGTTGGGCATGAACCCAGTCTTCGCCGCGGCAATGCCCTTGCCCGCGGCCTCGACCCGCCAGCGCGCGGCCACCAGGTCGGCGCGATGGCCGATCAGTTCCATCGGCAGGTCGGTCGGCACCGCCAGTTGCGCCGGTCGGAGAGCCTGCGGTCGCGCGATGTCGAGGCCGCGATCGGGGCCCTTGCCCAGCAACACCGACAGCGACGAGCGCGCCGCCGACACGGCGCGCGTGGCCAGCGCCATCTGCTGTTCGGCGCTGGCCACTTCGGCATCGCTCTGCCTGAGCTGGATCCGGTTGTCCACGCCGGCGGCCACCCGCTGGCGGGTCAGTTCGCGCGCCGCGCTGGCACGCTCGTGTTCGGCCTTGGCCAGATCCTGCTGCGCGAACGCGTAGCCGAGCTGCACATAGGCGCGCGCCACGTTGCCGGACAGTTCGATGCGCGCGGCGCGGGCCTCGACCTCGGCGGCGCGCGCGGCGCCCACCGCCGCCTGCCAGGCCGCGCGTTTGCCGCCCCACAGGTCCAGCCCCCACTTGAAGCTGGCGTAGCCGTACTTGGCCAGGGCGAAGTGGCCGCCGCCGGCATCGGCCGGCATGATCGTGGTGGGGATGCGCGCGCCGGAAACACTGGCGCCGGCATCGACGGTCGGTGCCCGCGCCGCATCGGCCGCGCCGGCCTCGGCCTGCGCCGCCCGCGCGCGGGCGTCGGCCACGGCGAGGTCGGGGTTGTCGCGCAGCGCCTCGGCGATGAGCGCGTTCAACTGCGCGTCACCCAGGGCGCTCCACCAGTCGCCGGCCGGCCATGCGGCGGCGGCGGTGCCGGCCAGGCTCTGTTGCGTTTTCAGCGCGGAGGGGTCGAGCGGCGTGCCGTCGGGGCGGAGGCCGCCGTCGCTGACGCAGCCGGCCAACGCGAAGGTCAGTCCGACCGCTGCGGCTATCAGGTGCAGGCGCATGGGTGAAATCCTGGGAGTTCGGGTTCGAAATCAGGTCTTGTCGCGGAGCGCCAGCAGCACGCGCTCCAGGTAGTCGTGCAGGCGGTCGCGTTCGGCTTCATCCAGCGAACGTTGCGCCGCTTGCAGCACGCGCTCGTTGCAGCCGACCAGTTCCTGCCACATGGCCTCACCGGCGGCGGTCAGCTCGATCCGCAGGGCGCGGCGATCCTGCTGGTGCGGACAGCGGCGCAGGTAGCCCTTGCGTTCGAGCTGGTCGAGCTGGCGGGTCATCGCGCCGCCATCGAGCTCCACCGCGCGGGCCAGCTCGGTGGCCGACATCGGCCCCAGCCGGGCCAGCCGCTTGAGGATCAGGAACTGGGTAAAGCGCAGGTCGACGCCTTTGGCGGCCAGCTCCGCCTCCATCGCGCGGACGATTTCCGTGCGCACCAGCCCCAGCAGGATGCCGAGGCTGTCCTTGGTGTGGGGAATGGGCGGTTCGCAGGCCATGGCCGGGCATTCTATTGCCTGGATTATATTTGTCAAGGCAAATATGTTGGTGTCCATGTTTGCCGGGGCAAGTGCTGCTTGGAAGGGCGAAAGCCGCCGCCGCGGCCGCGACCGCCTGGGCCCCGTTTCAACCTGCCCGCGTGCGCAAGAGCGCCAGTTCGTCCTGCACCAAATTGCGCAAGGCGACGTCGCGGATGGCGAACAGGTCGAACACGCCCAGCGCCACCAGGGTGGGCAGCTGCGCCAGCAGGCGCGGTTCGGCTTCGCGCCGGACCGCCTCCGGCGTGGCCGGATCGAGCATCAGCTGCGCGTGCACCACGAAATCGGTGAAGGCGTCGGTGTCGTGCGGCACGGCTTGGGGAAAGGGGAGTAGCGACATGTCGGTCTCCTGGCGATGGGGCAAAACGGACAGGCACGGCGATGGCCGGCGGCGAACGGACTGGGCAGTCGTACCTGGCGGAGGTGGACGGAAGTCGAGGCGTCCGCATGGCGTGTTCGGCGATCGCGCGCGGAGAAGTGACGGACGGGACAGGCCACCCTATTTCCACCGCCGCTATCATGGGAAGGCACTTCCCACTGCTGGTACTCCCACCACCACCACGCCGGTTGTCGATGACCACGCCCATGCAACGCAACGAGCTGAAGGCTTTCCTGCGCACGCGGCGGGCCATGCTGACGCCCGAGGCGGTGGGCCTGCCGCGCGGCACGCGCCGGCTCACGCCCGGCCTGCGGCGCGAGGAAGTGGCCACCCTCGCCGACGTGGGGCTCACCTGGTACACGTGGCTGGAGCAGGGGCGCGACATCAACGTGTCAGCCGCCGCGCTCACCCGCATCGCGCGCGCCTTGTCGCTATCGGCCACCGACGAGACCTACCTGTTCTCGCTGATGGGCCTGTCGCGCATCGAGGTGCCCGAGCACCAGTTCAGCCTGCCGCCGGTGACGCAGCAGGTGCTGGACCTGTACCAGGCGCCCGCGTTCGTGCTCGACACGGTGTTCAACCTGCTGGCCTGGAACCGGCTGGCGGGGAAGCTCTACGACCTGGGCGAGTTCGGCGGCCCGTTCGCCGACAACCATCTGTGGAACGCGTTCATGAACCCGGCCCGGCGCCGGCTGTACCCGGATTTCGAGAACGGCGCGCTGAACCTGCTGGGCATGTTCCGCATGAACTACGCGGCGCACCCCGAGGATCCGCGTTTCGACCGCCTGATCGGCGCACTGACCGCGGCCAGCCCCGAGTTCGTGACGCTGTGGCAGCGCTGCCACACCGCGCCGCTGAGCGCGATCATCGTGCCGTTCTTCCACCCGGATTTCGGCGATCTCAGCATCCACTCAATGCGCATGCCGATCCGCGACGAGGACCACCTCGACCGCGCCACCGCCTTCTTCTTCGCGCCCGCCGACGAACCCACCGCCGCGAATTTCGCGCGGATGGCGCAGCGCCTGGCGAGCGAGCCCGCCTGACGCGACGCCGTAGGAGCGACTTCAGTCGCTTTGGACGGGATTCGTGGTTCGTGGTTCGTGGTTCGTGGTTCGGAAAAGCGTCGGAGAAACCGTTACTTCTCCGCCGCCAGGCGCGCCATCACCGCCTCGGTGACGCGGGCGCAGCGTTCGCCCATGAACGGGAACGCGTCGGCCAGCGAGGCGGCCACCGAACCGTGCAGCGAGTGGCGCAGCAGCCGGCGGGCGCGGTGCAGGCGGGTTTTCACCGTTTGCGGGTTGATCGCCAGCTGGGTGGCGGTTTCCTCCACCGAGCACTCCTCCACGTCGCGCATCATGTAGACGGTGCGGAACGCCGGCGGCAAGGCGTCGATGGCGTGTTCCAGCAGATGGCGGATCTGGGTGCGCTCGGCGGATACGGCCGGGTCTTCGCTGCCGAAGCGCGAGGGGAACTGGACGATCTGGTGGGTATCCATGGGGGATTCGTCGATTTTCTCCAGCCCGACCATGTTGTGCCGCTTGCGCAGCCGGCCACGGGCCTCGTTCAGCACGATGGAGGTGAGCCAGGTCAGCAGGCTGGACTCGCCACGGAAGGTGTCCAGCTTGCGGTACGCGCGCAGGTAGGACTCCTGCAGCACGTCTTCGGCCTCGGCATCCTCACCCAGCACGCTGCGGGCGATGCGGAACAGTCGCTGGTTGCAGCGCTGCATGATGTGGCGGAACGCGCCTTGCTGACCACCACGCACCAGGGCCACCAGCGCGGCATCGTCCAGCGCGGTGTAGTCAACGGCAACGGCATGAAGGGAAGCGGACATGATTTCTCCTTGTACACCGATTGAGATGCGATGACCTCGCCGCAGGTTCCCGCTGCAGATTTCCGGAACCCCCGCGGCGGCACGCGCATCCCATGGCCGCAGACGGGCAACTGCCGAACCTGCCCATGTCCATCAGGAGAAATCACGTGAAAAAGTCACTTTTCGCTCTCGCCATCGCCCTTGCTTTCGGCACCGTCGCCAGCGTGCAGGCGCAGCCCGCGCCGGCCGCCGCCACCGCGCCGGCCACCATCGATGACGCGCAGATCGCGCACATCGCCTATACCGCCGGCCAGATCGACGTCACCGCGGCCAAGCAGGCGCTGAAGAAGTCGCACAACAAGGCCGTGATCGCCTTTGCCGAGGAAATGCAGCGCGACCACGCCGCCGTCAACGAGCAGGCGCTGGCGCTGTGCAAGAAGCTGGGCGTGACGCCGGCCGACAACCCCACAAGCCAGTCGCTGGCCAAGGCCGCGGCGGCCGAGCAGGCGAAGCTGGCCGCGCTGAGCGGCGATGCGTATGACAAGGCCTATGCGGCCAACGAGGTGGCCTTTCACCAGACGGTGAACCAGGCGCTGTCCGGCACGCTGATTCCGGCGGCGAAGAACGAGGAGCTGAAGTCGTTGCTGGAAACCGGGCTGAAGCTGTTCGAGTCGCACCAGATGCACGCCGAGCACCTGGCGCAGAGCCTGAAATAAGGAGCTGATCATGCGTCGCGCGATGATGATGGTGTTTGCCAGCCTGCTGGCGATGGGCGACGTGGCGGTGGTTGCCGCCATGCCGACGACACCGCCCGCTGATGTCCCGTCGGCCACGCCGGCGCCGCAAGTGCACGTCATCGTGGTCGACACGATGGCCTATGGCCCGATGCCGACCGGCGTACGCGCCGGCGACATCATCGAGTGGGTCAACCGCGGCATCCTGGAACACACCGCGACCGCCCGCGACGGCCGCTTCGACATCGACCTGAAACCGGGCGCCACCGTGCGCATGAAAGCCACGGCCGGCACGGTGGAGGTCTACTGCAAGTTCCACCCCACCATGGTGGCCACGCTGGTGGTGAAGTAGCCGGCAGCGGGAAGCGGCTCTTTGTAGGAGCGACTTCAGTCGCGATGCTCCACCCCCGAGCCGCAAGGCAAAGGCATCGCGGCTGAAGCCGCTCCCACAGTTGGGGCGCGCCAATACGTTGCGCGCCCTCTTTTTCAGGCCACGGCTTTCAGCTTTCGTCCACCACTGATCTCGAAACCCTCGCGCAGGTAGAAGCGGAGGCTGGCGTCGAATTCGGGCAAGGGCGGCGTGCAGACTTCGATGCGGCGCCATCCGCGCGCCCGCGCATGCGCTTTCACGGCCTCGATCAATGCGGCGCCGATGCCGCCCGAGCGAAAGTCGGGCGCCACGTAGAATTCCTGCATCGTGCCGATGGCGCCACCGGCATACAGGGCATAGCCCTGCGACAAGCCGACAAAACCCACCGGGCGTTCGTCCACCGTGGCCAACAGCGTGGTGTAGCTGCCTTCGGCAAGCATCCGCGCGCACAGCACGGCAGTCCCGTCGATATCCAGGTCGAAATGCTGCACGCCCATGCGGCGGGAGATTTCCTCCGTGAGGGCAACGGCCATGTCGGCGATGGCCGGTGCGTCCGCTGCGGACGCCTGGGTGATCTCGAAGTGCACGGTGAGAAGCCAGCCTTGTCGTGGGGTAAGAAAGTATAGGTCGCTACGGTTTCGGTGCCCCCGGTTTCACGTACGTGTCGAACAGCTCGTACACACGCCGGTATTCGTCGTACCAGGCGTCGGGATGCACGAAGCCGTGGCGCTCCATCGGGTACAGCGAGATCCAGAAGTTCTTCTTGCGCAGCTCGATCAGGCGCTGGTACAGGCGGATGGAGTCTTCCGCCAGCACGTTGTCGTCGATCAGGCCGTGTTCGATCAGCAGCGGATCCTGCAACTGGTCGGCGTACTCGATCGGCGAGCTGGCCGTATAGGCGGCCGGATCGAGCTGCGGGTCGTTGAGGATGTTGGCGGTGTACTCGTGGTTGTACAGCGTCCAGTCGCTGACCGGGCGCAGCGCGGCGCCGGCGGCGAATTCGCCCGGCGCGCGCAGCAGCGCCATCTCGGTCATGAAGCCGCCGTAGCTGCCGCCGTAGATGCCCACGCGTTGCGGATCGACGCCGTGGTTTTTCACCAACCAGGCCTTGCCGTCCAGCAGATCCTGCAGTTCCGGATGGCCCATGTTGCGGTAGATCGCGGTGCGCCAGTCGCGGCCGTAGCCTTCGGAGGCGCGGTAGTCCATGTCCAACACGGCGTAGCCGCGCTGCACCAGCAGGTTGTTGAACATCTGCTCGCGGAAGTAATAGGTGGACGACAGCGTCACATCCTGCAGGTAGCCGGCGCCGTGCACGAACAGCACCGCGGGGCGGCTGGCGCCGTCGTTTTCGGCCGGGCCGTAGTACTTGGCGTAGATCACGCCGGCGCCGTGGCTGGAGGGGATCTGCACGATCTGCGGGGTGATCCACTGATGCGCGGTGAAGGCCGGCTTCATCGTGTCGGTCAGTTCGCGCGGGGTGCCGCCGGCCGCGGCCTGCACCGCCAGTTGCGGCAAGCGGTAGGCGGAGGAATGCAGCACCGCCAGCTGGCGGCCATCGGGCGAGAGCTTGAAGTCGTCCATGCCCTGGAAACGGGTGACGCGCTTCAGTGCGCCGCCCGTGCTGGGCACGCGGTAGACGTCGTAGCTGTACGGCGCCACCTGGTTGCTGCGCAGGTAGAACCAGCGGCCGTCGGGGCTCAGTTGCGGGTGGCTGACTTCGAAGCGGCCGGTCGTCAGCGCCACCGGCTTGCCGTCCAGCGGCTTGCTGTAGAGCTGCGACCAACCCGTGTGCTCGCTGAGGTACCACAGCGTGTAACTGTCCTTCAGCCAGCCGAAATCGTTGAAGTTCCAGTTGATCCAGGCCGGGTCGGTGAGCCGTTGCTGATTGACCAGCGCGTGTTTGGCGAAATCGACGCTGGCGATCCAGCGATCCTTGTTGTCGATGGCGCGCAGTTGCACGGCCAGTGCGGTGCCGTCGTCGCTCCAGGCGATGTTGTCGCCACCGTCGCCGGCCACGGTCACCGGGCGCACGTCGGGCGCCTTCAGCGCCTTGGCCTGGTCGGCCTTGCCGGCCTTTTCCAGCGCGGCGATCGCATCGCCGCGCAGCGCCTTCAGCGGATCGTCCTTGATGCCGGGCAGGGTGTCGGTGGGCAGCGCGTGCGACGTGTGGCTGGCCAGGTCGAGCAGCAGCAGCGACTGGCCGGCCGGATCGTTGCGACCTACATACGTGTGCACATCCTCCGGCTCGGCGTAGCCGCTGTCGGTGACGTAGTGGGTGAGCTGCGGCCGCTTGCCGGGGTCGGCGTCCTTGGGCACGGTGACCAGCAGCATCCAGCGGCCGTTGGGCGAAAGCTCGGCATCGACCAGCTTGATCTTGTCGCCCAGCCAGAACGGCATCGGCGAGCGGCTGGGGTCGGCGGCCTGCAAGGCCTCGTCCTCGCGGCGGGCGGCGTCCTTGTCGGCCTTGATCCGGCGCAGCGTGCTGAAGGTGGCCAGCTGCCGCTCGCCCAGCGCATCGGGCCTGGTGTCCTGCGGATCGTCGGCGAATTTCAGCAGCGCCACCGGCGCCACCACGGCCTGGGCCAGGTCGTAGCTGTACCAGTCGTTGCCGTCGCGGAAGTGCAGCGCGCGGCCATCGGCGGAGAACTGCGGCGAGGATTCGTCCTGCGGCGTGCGCGTCACCTGGCGGCGCTGGCCGCTGGCCACGTCCACCACGAAAACGTCGCCATGCAGGATGTACGCGGCATGCCGCCGGCCGCGGTCGAACACCGGATCGCCACCGGCCTGCGCCCGCGCCGCGGCATCCAGCTTCACGCTCTGGCCGCTGGCCGCATCGACGCGGTAAAGGTCGCGCACCGGGCTGCCGTCGCGCTTCACCGCGTAGTAGATGCTGCGCCCGTCCACGCTCCAGTACGGGTTTTCCACCGGCTGGCCGACCCAGTCGGGGTTGGCCATGATGGTTTCCAGGTCCAGCGGTTCCGGGGCGGCCTGTGGTGTTGCTGCCAGCGGCAGGACGGTGAAGGCGATGAGGCCGGCAAGCAGCAATCGGCGCATGGCGTGGGTTTCCCGCAAATGGCCAGCATAGCGGGCGAGCCCGGTCGCGCATGCCACCCCTGCCACAAGTCAGGCATCGCGATCACCCGGAAACGAAGTGGCCCGCGTTACCCTCGACGTCTTCGTTTTGCTGGGAGTTTCCGTCATGCGCAAGACCCTCGTGGTGGCCCTCATGTTGTCGGTAACCGGCCAGGCCCTGGCCCAGGCGCCGACGCCGGACGCGCGCACGCCCTCGCGCGAGGTGGCGCTGATCGACCACCGCGTGCTGCCGCCGCCCACGCCCGCGCGCACCGACCGCAGCGTGCTGCACGGCGTGACCGTGGCCGACCCGTACCGCTGGCTGGAAAACCCCGACGATCCGCAGGTGCAGGCGTGGATCGCCGCGCAGAACGCCTACACCGAGGCCGAGCTGGCGAAGATGCCCGAGGGCGCGGCGATCACCGCGCGGGTGCGTGAGCTGGCGATCACCTCCACCACCCGCAGCGGCCCGGTGCTGGCCGGCGGCACGCTGTTCTACCAGCAGCAGACGCCGCCGCAACCGCAGCCCGTGCTGGTCGCGCAGGCCTGGCCCGACGGCGCCGCCAGGACCTTGGTGGACCCGAACGCCGACCACGGCGGCACCGCCATCACCGGCTACTGGCCCTCGCCGAAGGGACGCTACCTGGCCTACGGCACGGCCGAGGGCGGCAGCGAGCTGACCACCCTCCACGTGCTCGACGTGGCCAGCGGCAAGCGCCTGCCCGACACCCTGCCCTGGGCCGGCGGCGGCACCACGCCGCAGGGCGTGGCGTGGGATGCGGACGAGCGCGGCTTCAGCTACGTGCGCTTCGTGCCGCCCGTGCCCGGCAAGCCGGTGGAACAGTTCAACGCGGCGCTGGCGCACCACGCGCTGGGCCAGCCCGCCACCGCCGACCGCACGGTATTCGGCCGCGATTACTCGAAGGTGGCCGAGTACGTGCTGGTGGACGACACCGCCTCGGCGCAGGCCGCCGTGCTGGCGTACGAAGGCGACGGCGGCCCGGCCGAGGTGTTCCTGCGCCGCGGCGACCAGTACCGCAAGGTGCTCGGCCACGACGCCAATGTGCGCAATGCGGCCTGGGTGTCCGGACGTCTCTACGTGGCGGCGTTCGCGGACGCTCCGCGTGGCCGCATCGTGGCGGTGGATGCGAGCGGCACCACCACCACGGTGCTGCCCGAGCGCAAGGGCGCGATCCAGCAGCTGGCGCCGCTGGGCGACGGCTTCCTGGTGGTGCGCAGCGAAGGCCCGGACTGGTGGGTCGAGCAGTACGACGCCAGGGCCGCCTTCGTGCGCCGGCTGCCGCTGCCCGCGCACGGCATCGGCGTGGGCGACATCGCGTCCGAATCGGGCCAGGACAAGGCGCTGATCAGCTACAGCGGCTGGACCACGCCGTCGCGCTGGGTCGAGTACGACGGCCGCAGCGGCAGCTTGAAGACGATCTTCCAGGTCAAGCCCGCCGCCGACTATTCGAAGGTGAAAGTGCAACGCATCGACGGTACCTCGAAGGACGGCACCAAGGTTCCCGTCACCGTGCTGTCGATGCCCGGCACCACCCCCAACGGCGCGCGCCCCACCATCCTGTACAGCTACGGCGGCTTCGATATCCCGATCAAGCCCGGCTTCATCGGCGCCAACCTGGCCTGGCTGGAGCGCGGCGGCGTGCTGGCCTACGCCAACATCCGCGGCGGCAACGAGAACGGCCAGGTGTGGCATGCGCAGGGCCAGAAGCTGGCCAAGCAGAACGTGTTCGACGATTTCCACGCCGCCGCGCTGGCCCTCATCCACACCCGCTGGACCGACCGCCGGCATCTGGGCATCCTGGGCGGCAGCAACGGCGGCCTGCTGATGGGATCGCAGATCGTGCAGCATCCGGCCGATTACCGCGCCGTGGTGGCGCGCGTGGGCATCTACGACATGCTGCGCCACGAGACGGATTTCGCCAACGGCCCGTACAACGTCAGCGAGTACGGCAGCATCACCGACCCGGCGCAGTTCAGGGCCACCCTGGCGTACTCGCCGCTGCAGAACGTCAAGCCCAACACCGCCTACCCGGCCGTGCTGATGACCACCGGCGCCAACGACCCGCGGGTGGCGCCGTGGCAGTCGCGCAAGTTCACCGCCGCGCTGCAGAACGCCACTTCGTCGGATCGACCGATCCTGCTGCTGACCCGCATGGACGCCGGCCACGGCGTCGGCGCGCCCTTCAGCCAGCGCGTGGGCGACACCGCGATCGGCTTGACCTTCTTCGCGCACGAGCTGGGTCTGCCGTAGGAGCCCACCCTGTGGGCGATGCTTTCAAGGGGCTCAAGGCATCGTCCACACGCCAGGCATGCGTCAAACGGACGGCCGCCCTGTCGCACGCGGCTGCTACGATGCCGCCCGTCTTCCACCACCGATCGCCGCCATGTCCCTGCTGCCCACCGTCGAACACGAAACCGCCGCCAACCCGACCCACAGCATCCTCTGGCTGCACGGCCTGGGTGCCGATGGCAACGACTTCGCGCCGATCGTGCCGGAGCTGGTGGCGAAGGAGTGGCCGGCGCTGCGCTTCGTGTTTCCGCATGCGCCGGTGCAGCCGGTGTCGATCAACGGCGGCGTGCCGATGCGCGCCTGGTACGACATCCACGGCTTCGACGCGCGGGCGCGCCAGGACGAGGCGGGCATTCGCGCGTCGATCGCCGCCGTCGAGGCGCTGATTGCCCGCGAGAACGCGCGCGGCGTGCCGGATGAAAACATCTTCCTGGTCGGCTTCTCGCAAGGCGGCGCGATCGCGCTCAGCGCCGGCCTGCGCCATCCGCGCAAGCTGGCCGGCATCGTGGCGCTGTCCACCTACGTGCCGATCTCCAACCTGCTGGCCGCCGAGCGCCACGCGGCCAACGCCGCCACGCCGATCTTCTGGGGCCACGGCAGCGCCGATCCGGTGGTGCTGTACCAGCGCGGCGTGGATTCGCGCGACCTGCTGCAGTCGCTGGGTTATACGGTGGACTGGCACAGCTACCCGATGCCGCATTCGGTCTGCGCCGAGGAGATCGCCGACCTGCGCCAATGGCTGGGCGCCCGGCTGGCCTGAACCCCCGCGTACGGCATACTCGCCGGATGCGCGAACCGTCCGCCCGTCGCCCCGAAGCCAGCCCGCTGCCGGACTTCTGCCGGCTGCCGGCGCTGTTCGCCTGGTTCGTGGTGGGCGCGCTGACGGTAACGGTCATGTGGCTGGCGCCCGGCCAGCCGCGCGGCTGGTCCGGCTACAGCGTGGCGGTGCTGTTCGCGAGCTGGCTGGCGCTGGTGATCGCCGTGCTGCTGTGCAAATCGCGGCCGTGGCTGCAGCGCCTGCCGGGCCGCTCGCCGTACGTCGGCGCGTGGCTGCTGATCATGCTGATCGTGGTGGCCGCCAGCGCCGCCGTGCACTGGCTCGACGCCTCGTTGCAGATGCCGTTCATCGCAGCACCGATGGGGATTTTCGTGCGCGACAACGCCGTCATCACCGCGCTGCTGGGCGCGGCGATGCTGCGCTACTTCTACGTGCTGGCGCAGTGGCAGGCACGGCTGGCCGCGGTGACGCGGGCGCAGGTCGGCGCGTTGCAGGCGCGCATCCGGCCGCACTTCCTGTTCAACAGCATGAACACGGTGGCGGCGCTGATCCGCGTCGACCCCGCCGCGGCCGAGCGCACGGTCGAGGACCTGTGCGAACTGTTCCGCGCCGCACTGGGCCAGCACGACACCGACGACGGCACCCTGGGCGAGGAGCTGGCGCTGATCGAGCGCTACCTGGCCATCGAGCAATGGCGCCTCGCCGAGCGCCTGCGCGTGGTGCGCGACCTGGATGAGCTACCCACCGACTTCCCGCTACCGCGCCTGCTGCTGCAACCGCTGGTGGAAAACGCCGTGCGCCACGGCATCCAGCCACTGCGCGCCGGCGGCGAAGTGGTGTTGCGCGGCGCCCGCGAAGGCGCCGGCGTCAGGGTGGAAATCATCAACCCGTTACCCACTACGCCGCCGGAACCGGGCAACGGCCACGGCCTGGACAGCGTGCGCCAACGCGTCGCCTACCACTACGGCCCCCGCGCCCGCTTCGAGGCCGGCCCGCGCGGCGACCAGTTCGTGGTGACCCTGCACCTGCCGGGACCGGCCGCATGACCCGCGTACTGATCGTCGACGACGAACCGCTGGCCCGCGCCCGCCTGGCCGCGCTGCTGGCCGAATGCGACGGCTGCGAACTGGTCGGCAGCGTGGCCGACGGCGAAGCCGCGCTGGCCGTGCTCGGCGAACTGCAGCCCGACGTACTGCTGCTGGACATCAACATGCCCGCACTCAGCGGCACCGCCCTGGCCGGCCGGTTGGCCGGCCGCCCACGGCCATTGATCATCTTCTGCACCGCCTACGAAGCCCACGCCCTGCAGGCCTTCGAACTCGGCGCCGTCGACTACCTGCTCAAACCCGTCCGCCTCGACCGCCTGCGCGAAGCCCTGCAACGCGCCCAACGACGCCTGGCCGAACCACCCCGCGAACGCACCACCTTCCTCCACGGCCGCCTGCGCGGCGCCCCCGTACGCATTGCCCTGGACGAAGTGATCTGCCTGCTGGCCGACGAGAAATATGTGGTCGTGCAACACCAGGCCGGCGAGTTGCTGATTGAGGAATCGCTGCGACAGCTGGAGGAAACCTACCCCGATCAACTGCTCCGCCTGCACCGCAATTGTCTGGTGCCGCCGGCGCGGTTGCTGGGGCTGAAAATCCTGCCGGATGGTCGTGCGTTGGCGCGGCTGGATGGCACTGAGCTCGCGCCTGAAGTGAGTCGGAGGAATCTGCCGGCGGTGCGGAAGTTGTTGAGGTTGGGGTGAGGTGTCGGGTTATATCAAAAGGAGTCACGCGGCAGCGGCTCACAAACGGGCGAGCGCATCGCCTGGTGCAGCGAAGGGAGGCCGCCAGCAGATACGCACAGGACGGTCGTTCGTTGAGG
The DNA here is from genome assembly GCF_039523575.1 of Rhodanobacter caeni. Classification (NCBI taxonomy): domain Bacteria; kingdom Pseudomonadati; phylum Pseudomonadota; class Gammaproteobacteria; order Lysobacterales; family Rhodanobacteraceae; genus Rhodanobacter; species Rhodanobacter caeni. The sequence continues at coordinate 257,694 of NZ_BAAAFO010000002.1, forward strand.
CGAAGCGCGCGATCCTAGTTTCGACGGGATTAGGCTGCATCAACGGAGGCGAGTCCTTGATTCGGGCACACCAACAGCACCAAGAAGATATCTCCGCACGGGGATAGGCTGCAGGATCACCCTGCACTTTGAAATTTACATAGCGTTAGCCATTACTGAAGGATCAGCCATGTCCGGACCAAAAATCAGCCTGAACAAGCTCGGTGAGTACCTTACCGCTACGCCCTCGCGACGGAAGCGCATCATCCAAGATCAACAGGATCCTAAAGCCTTCATTGCCGCAAGATACTCGGACGCCCGCGCAGAGATCTTGCAGTACCTCGTTTCCGGGATGGCGGATGAGTCATCTCTCTTGGCCGCAGCTCAGCGGCTTCGTCTCGATGACAATGGAACTGAGTTCGCTCACCAGGACCGACTCGCATCGGCCGAAGCGATTGAGAATTTTCTTGAAGCCAGCGAGCAAATAGAGCTCGATGATCTAACCGTCGTTCCCCTGGAAAGCTCAGCATCAGAGTCAATGGAGATCAGCGGAGTCTCGGTATCTATACGGCCAGATGCCTATCTCAAGGACCCGATAACTGGAGACATCAAGGGCGCTATCAAACTTCATTTCCCCAAGACGACGCCGTTAACTGAGTTGGCGGCCGGATACGTTGGAGCAGCGACTAAGGTGTTTTTGCAGAAAGAAAAGAACTCGCCAGTCGTAGACCATCGCAAATGCTACGTAGTCGACGTTTCCACTCAGACCGTCTCCACTGCTCCGAAGTCCCATGTTCGCAAGATGAATGACATTGCTGCAGCCTGCGAGGAGATTGATGCAAGATGGAAGCGGGGTAATGGCTAACAATTCATTCAAGCCGACGCCGCTTCGCGGTGCGGCTTAATTCAGGCGTTATGTGGCACAGGAGAGATTCGTGACGTCCCACCAAGAGCTCTTCAAGATCGCCGATGAGCTAGACAACCAAGCAGGGCTCGGCCAGATCCCTGAAATCAAGGAACCCATAGCCGCGCTTCGACGTGCAGTTAACGAAGTCGGGCGCTCTTTCTCTGGCTCTTGGCTCGGCTATCACTCACGGGTCTACTACCAGAACTTTCAGCCACCTCCACCTGGCGCACATTTCAGTCAGGAGTGGGGGCTAATGGACACGATTTCCGGCATGGGTTCGCGCGGAGATTGGATGGAGTACGACTCTGAAGCTGTAAAAGCGCACATCCAATCGCTCGCAGGCCACTTCGATCTATCGCGAGCTCACGAAGCAGCGAACGCTGCAGAAGAATCTTTCAAATCTGCGAAAGCGGGCATGATATCTATCATCCAGACTGAGATAGATTCGGGCAGTGACAAGTTTCTTGAATCACTACAAGAGCAGCTTGAAAAATTCGAACCGTTGTCCCCGTTCGAGGTCGCACAAAACATGAATCGCGGAGGTCAGGTGATGACACGCGACACAATCGTTCTTGGCCAAGGGACACAGCTGCCACCTCATTGCGCAATAAAGTCAGAATACCGTTCAATAGAGCATGCGCTCGCAATCTGCCACGAAGCTGGTTTGATTGCCCGAAAAGCCGCTTCTCACATCGAAAGAAAGAACAAACGCGCCGCGTCAACAGTCAGAATCGGTACAAACGTATTTATTGGTCATGGGCGCGCTACCGCATGGCGCGACTTGAAAGATTTTGTTCGAGATCGCCTTTCTCTGCCATGGGACGAGTTCAACAGGGTTCCGGTTGCTGGCGTGACCAACATCGCTCGACTTTCTGAAATGCTAGAAGCTGCGGCAATTGCATTTCTAGTGATGACTGCAGAGGACGAGAGAGCGGACGGATCACTCCAAGCGCGAATGAACGTCATCCATGAGGCCGGGCTATTTCAGGGCTGCCTCGGGTTCACCAAGGCGATAGTGATGCTGGAGGAGGGTTGCGAGGAGTTCACCAACATCTCAGGTCTTGGGCAAATACGCTTCCCTGCCGGCAACATTTCGGCGGTGTTCGAGGAGGTGCGTAGGGTTCTGGAGCGAGAAGGCCTACTGTAGGCTAGGCCGTAGCACGGCGAAACAGGGGTCAGAGTAAACTTTCTAAATCGACTGACCATTGTTTCTGGCAGGCGCACGAAAAGCCCTTGCTCTAGAAGCCTCGGTAAACCCGAATGCAGGAACAAGCCAGAGCATCGCGACTGAAGTCGTTCCTACAGGTGGTTTGTTGCCTGCGCTCGCGCACATTCGATGGACAGCGCAATCTCTGGCGCTCCGGAACCTCTGGCGAGGCGAGATGACCTCTTTGTTGCAAGGTGGGGAAGAACTACTCGATGACGCAGGCTCGCCGGTGACGCGCTAGGAGAACATCGCCCCTACACCGCGCAGGAAACGCGCCGAAACGTCGTCGTACAAGGCGTTTGCCTCGGTGTCGATGCTGCGCCGCTCGGGCTTTTCCATGAACCAGGCGATCGACTCGTGGATCGCGTCCTCGAAACGGTGTTGCGGTCGATAGTCGGGTACGAGGGAGCGCACCTTGGTATTGTCGAAGATCGCGGCATTCGCCTTGTCGCCCTTGATGGGGCCCTCGAAAGCCTCCTTGTTGAAGCGCACCAGGAGGTCGGTGGGCACGAATACGGTCTGCTCGTAGACGCGCCCGGGGTCCAGGCCCGCGGCGCTCGCGGTGAACGCGTGGATCTGGTTCCACGTCATCACGTCGTCCGACGTGATGTGGAAGGCCTCGCCGATCGCCTTGTCGTTGCCCAGCAAACCCGCAAAAGCATGCGCGAAGTCGCGATGATCGGTGAGGGTCCACAAGCTGGAGCCGTCGCCAGGGACCAGGATGGGGACGCCGCGCTTCATGCGGTCGACGACGGTCCACGGGTGCGTCCACGAGTTGATCGCGGCGGGGATGTCGCAATGCGCATACGTGTGTGAGGGCCGGACCACGGTGAAGGGGAATCCGGTTTCACGATGAGCGGACTCAAGCCGCGCCTCCGACTCCGCCTTGTCCCTGCTGTATTGCCAGTAGGGGTTGGCGAGCGGCGTGGAGCTTTCCCTGGCGATGTAGAAGCTTGGAGGGGTTTCGTAGGCGGAGGCGGACGAAATGAAGACGTACTGCCGGGTGATGCCCGCGAAGGTCTCGATATCGCGGCTGATGTGGTCGGGATCGAATCCGATCCACTGGACCACGGAGTCGTAGTGGCCGTTGGCCGCAACGTCCGACTTGATCGCCGCCCGGAACGCCGCCGTGTCGTTGACGTCGGCCACGATCACGTGAGCGCCCTCCGGGGCGTTGGCCTTGAGCGAAGTGCCCCTGTTGATCAGGGTCAGATCGTGCCCCCGGGAGACGACGAGCGGCGACACCGCCGAAGAAATAAGTCCCGTCCCCCCGATAAACAACATGCGCATGCTGGGCTCCCTCGTGCCATTTCAGACCGAGTCGAAACGATTCGACCCACTCGCCAATGTATCTGGTTGGTGGCGACACGTGAGGCGAGCCGGCGACAACAGCATTGGTCACTGCCAGAACTCACCGGGCGCCGCTTGGCCGCAAGGTTGCGTAACATCCCGTTCCAGGTTGGCGGCTGCGCCGACGCTCGACGATGGCATCAGTCAACGCAGGACATCCATGACTCGACATCTGCTTTTGGCGGTGGCTCTGGCCGCCGTATCCGGCACCGTTTCGGCGGCGCCAGCCGCGCAGGCCAGACACGCCTGTTTCCATTCCATGGAGCCGTTGGAGAAGGACGTCGGCTTTTGCCAGGCAGTCCGTAGCGGCAACACGCTTCATGTATCCGGTGTGGCGGCCGGCGGCAGCATGGATGCTGCCGTTCGCTCCGTGTACGGGCGGCTTGGCGAGGTTCTGCAAGCGCAAGGGCTGTCTTTTGCGAACGTGGTGCGCGAAACGGTGTTTGCCACGGACCTGGACGCGTTCATCGCCAACAAGGCCATTCGCCACGAGTTTTACGGCGCCAACCTGCCCGCCGCGAGTTGGGTGCAGGTGCAGCGCCTTTACCTCCCGTCCTTTGTTCTGGAAGTCGAGTTGACGGCGGTGTTCGAGGAATGAACGGCGGGCCGGCAAGGCGGGGCCGCGACTGAAGTCGCTCCTGCATGTGGCGGATGGTCGCCGCCATGTCCTTGGCGCTTTACGGTCACCCGTTCTCCTCGTAGACCGTGCTCGTCGCGCTGTACGGGAACACCCCCTTCGCGCTCTTCATCCAGGACCCTTGGCGCGAAGTCGGGTCCGGCAGGCAGCACAAGGGGGTTCCCACGGGCTGCGGCGAATCGTCGGCGGTCGGATTTGCCGTTCTGCGCGACAATACGGCTTTGCCAATGCCCGCGGAGCCCCCATGACCACCACCTTGCGCATCGCCACCCGCAAAAGCGCGCTGGCCCTCTGGCAGGCGGAGCATGTGGCGGGCTTGCTGCGCGCGGCGCATCCGGCGGTGGAGGTGGTGCTGGTGCCGATGAGCACGCGCGGCGACGAGATCCTGGATCAGCCGCTGGCCACGATCGGCGGCAAGGGCCTGTTCCTGAAGGAGCTGGAAGTGGCGATGCTGGAAGGGCGCGCCGACCTGGCCGTGCATTCGCTGAAGGATGTGCCGGCCGACCTGGAGCCGGGCTTCACCTTGCCGGCGATCCTGCCGCGCGCGGACGCGGCCGACGCCTTTGTCAGCAACGATTTCGCCGACCTCGCCGCGCTGCCGGCCGGCGCGCGGGTGGGCACGTCATCGCTGCGGCGGCAGACCCAGCTGCGGGCGCTGCGGCCGGACCTGCAGTTGCTCGACCTGCGCGGCAACGTGGGGACGCGGCTGGGCAAGCTCGACGGCGGTGTCTACGACGCCATCGTGCTGGCGTGTGCGGGACTGGAGCGGCTGGGCCTGGCCTCGCGCATCCGCTCGCGGCTGGCCGCGCCGGACTGGCTGCCCGCGCCGGGGCAGGCCGCCATCGCGATCGAGGCGCGCGACGACAACGCCGCCGCCTTGCCCCTGCTGGCCGCACTGGACGACGCCGATACGCGGGTCACCGTGAGCGTGGAGCGGGCGATGAACCGGGCGCTGGGCGGCAGTTGCACGGTGCCGGTGGGCGCCTGGTGCGTGCTGGGCGAGCATGGCCTGCATCTGCGCGGCATGGTGGGCGATGTCGAGGGTGGACGATTGCTGCACGCCGAAGCCCATGCGGCCATCGGCCAGGCACAGGCGTTGGGCGAACAGGTGGCCGAGGCGTTGCTGCAGCAGGGTGCCGGGGCGTTGCTGGGGTTGTGAGGCAGAGTGACGCGTTTGGCTCCTCCCCCTGCTTGCAGGGGGAGGCTGGGAGGGGGTGGCTCGGGATCGCTGCGAAGATCAAGAGCGAACCCCTCCCCAGCCCTCCCCTGCGAGCAGGGGAGGGAGAAAAGCGTGACGCCTTTGGCTCCTCCCCCTGCAAGCAGGGGGAGGCTGGGAGGGGGTTGCTCGGGATTGCTGCGAAGATCAAGAGCGAACCCCTCCCCAGCCCTCCCCTGCGAGCAGGGGAGGGAGAAAAGCGTGGCGCCTCTGGCTTCCCCCCTGCAGGTAGGGGAGGGAGAAAAGCGCGGTCGCTGCAACGACAACGGCCCTCCCGCTTGCGCGGAAGGGCCGTCGCGGCTTGCCCGGTGCGATCAGCTCAGAAGCTGTAGACCAGGTTGGTGGTGGTGAGCGTGTCGGTGTTCTTGGTGCCTGGCAGCACATCGGTGTTGTGGCGCACCTGGAAGCCCACTTTCAGCGCCAGCTTCTTCGTCATGCTGACGGCCAGCCCGGCGTCGTTCTGCAGGTAGGTGTTCTTGGAGCCCGCTTCGACCAGCAGCGTGTCGTCGAACGAGGTGTTGGCGGTGAGCTTGTACTTGTAGTTGAGCAGGCCGCGGCCGACCATTTCGCTTTCGGTCGGCTGGCGCACGGCCACGCTCTCGCTGTCGACGATGACGTAGGTGTCGGCCGGGCGGTAGCGCTTGTAACCGGGGCCGATTTCGAACGAGAGCTCGTTGCGCTCGTCCTTCAGGGCGATGTAGCCGTAACCCAGCGAGACGATGCCCTGCCACAGGTTGGCGCCGAAATCGTCGTGCTCGTAACGCGCCGCGCCCACGATGTAGCTGCGCGGATCAAGCTTGTAGCCCACCGACGCGCCGCCGTCGTAGCGGTTGGCGGTGGTGTTGAACTGCTTGACCGTGTTGCCGTCCTCGTCCTCCACGGTCTGCTGGCTCTTCGAGCGGAGGCCGTCGACGAAGAAGCTGTTCTTCCACTGGTCGTTTTCCTGGTTCAGGCCGAGCTTGGCGTTGAGGTTCTCCGAGCGCGAGTTGCCGGTGGAGGACGCAAAACCGAATTCGCCCGAACCGCTCCAGCCACCATTGTTGGGGGCGCTTTGCGCCTGCACGCCAAAGCTGGCACAGGCGGCCAGCAGCACGCTGGCCATCAGGGTCTTGTTCATCCGGAGGGTCCGTTTTGTTAAGTAAAGGTGACCAACTAGGATAGACGCCGGCATTGAACTCGCTATGAATGGCGCCACGGCGCCATCTTCGGCCTACCGCAGGTCATTGCCGCGCACCACCGCCAGCTGCCGTTGCTCCAGCCAGCGGCCGGCCAGGCAGCTGGGCACCGCCACCACCGCGGCCAGCAGCGGGGTAGGCAGCTGCGGCGCCACGGCCAGCGCCAGCGCTAGCACCGGCACGCCATAACCCAGTGTCATGGCCAGCCAGCGCGCGGATCGCAAGGCTGCCGTGCGCTCGGGCCGGCGCTGGCCCAGGGAGCGCCAGCGCAGCGCACCCATGCTGCCCGTGGCCACGGCCAGCACCAGGGCCAGCAGCAACCAGGGCCGGCCCAGGAAGGGCGAGTCCGACTGATCCTGCGCCAGGCTGAGCGCCCACAGCCACAAGCTGCCGGCGTACGCGGCGAAGAGCAGTCGCCGCACCGGCACCAGCGACGATGACGAGGGCGCCAGCGGGCGCCATGGCTGGCGACGGTCGTAGTTGTTGTAGGCAAGGCTCGCCAGGCTGCACAGCGCCAGCGCCGCGCCGGCCAGGCGGGTGGCCCAGAACTCGTTGTCGCCCCGGGCCAGGCCGGCCACGCCCAGCATCGGCAGGCAGGTGACGAAGGCCAGCAGCGCCGCGCGCGTGGGTCGGCTGTCGCGGCGGGGCCGCCAGCCGTACCAGTCGCGCGGGGCGCGCCCGGGCAGGCAGGCCAGCAACAGTCCGAACCCGGCCAGGATCAGGCCCACCGCCAGCGGCAGCAAGGTGTCGTTGCGGCCCTGCTGGTAGCCCAATAGCAGGGCCAGGCCCAGCCACGCCCACAGGCCATGGCCGCTGACGGCCAGCACGCGCCACAACGGCGCCGCCACATGGCTGGCCGAGCGCGCAGCGCCGGCACCGTCCGCATCGTTGGCCGGCACGGCGTCGGGTGGGGAAGGTATGAGCGGCATGACGGAAAAATCGATCAAGGCATCAACCTTGAGGATACGGCATGCGTCTCCACGTGTCCCGACGACAGCCCCGCACACGCCCGCCGTGCTACAAACGCCGGCATCGCCAACCTGCCCGGAACCGCGTCATGGATCGCTACGAACGCATACTCACCCTGCACCGCCTGCTGAAATCGGCGCATTACCCGATCCCGTTGCCGCGCCTGCTGGGCGAGCTGGAATGCTCGCGTGCCACGCTGTATCGCGACGTGGCGTTTCTGCGCGATGCCCTGGGCGCGCCGATCGAAAGTGCGGGCGGCGATTCGGCCGCGTTCCGCTACGCACTGGGCGAGGGCGAGCGTTTCGAACTGCCCGGCCTGTGGCTCACCTCCGACGAGCTGGCCGCGCTCTTGGCCTTGAACGAGCTGATGGGCCGCAGCGGGCCGGGCGTGCTGGCCGGCGCGCTGGCGCCGTTCAAGGCGCGCATCGAGGGGCTGCTCTCCGACCAGGGCAGCGGCAGCGCGTTGCCGCTGGAGCGCATCCGGGTGATCCCGTGGGGCGAACGCCGGCTGGACCAGCAGGTTTTCCGCACCGTGGCCGGCGCCGTGCTGCGGCGGCGGCAGCTGCGGTTCCGCTACCGCGCGCGCACCACCAATGCGGATAGCCACCGCACCGTCTCGCCGCAGCGGCTGACCCATTACCGCGACAACTGGTACCTCGACGTGTGGGATCACGACCGCGAGGCGCTGCGCAGCTTCGCGGTGGACCGCATCGCCGACGCGCAGGCGCTGGAACAGCCGGCCACCGACGTCAGCGAGGCCGAGCTCAACGACCTGCTGGCCTCCAGCTACGGCATCTTCGCCGGCAAGCCCAAGGCCTGGGCCACGCTGCGCTTCTCCGCCCACGCCGCCCGCTGGGTCGCCGACGAGCACTGGCACTCCCAGCAGAAGGGCGAATGGCTGCCGGACGGCCGCTACGAGCTGAAGGTGCCGTATTCCAACTCCAAGGAACTGCTGATGGACGTATTGAAGTACGGCCCTGACGCGGAGGTCGTGGCGCCGCTCTCGCTGCGCGAGGAGATGAAGATCCTGCTGCAGCTGGCCCTGGGCGGATACGCCCAGGCATAGATGAAGCCCCATCCCGGCGACCGATCCCATCCCAACCGGCGGCACGAAGAAGCGAACCTGCTCGGCACGATCGCCTCCTCTCCCATTGGGAGAGGATTGAGGTGAGGGTTCGGTGCTTGCCATAAGGCTGGTCGAAGGCGCGCTTCGTCGAAAGTGCGATGCGGCGTGGCCCCTCTCCCCAACCCTCTCCCCAAAGGGGAGAGGGGGCGAACGCAAAGAACGCGTTGCCTTATTGAGGCGGATTAAACGGCCAGAACACCGGTATCAGCCACATCGACAGCGCGCAGAAGATCGCGATGAGCGGGATGCCCACCTTCATGAAGTCGGTGAAGCGGTAGCCGCCGGCGTAATAGACCATGGTGTTGGTGGGGTAGCCCACCGGCGTGGCGAAGGAGGTGGCCGCGGCGAAGGCCACCGCCACCACGAACGGGCGCGGGTCGGCGTGCATCGCATGCGCCACGGTGACCGCGATGCCCACCATCAGTACCACCGACGGGTTGTGGCCCATCAGTTCGGTGAGCAGCGCGGTGAGCAGGTACACCATCAGCAGCGCGGCCAGCGGGCCGTGGCCGCCGACCATTCCCATCGCGCCGTGCACCACCACGGTGGAAAGGCCGGTGTTCTCGATCGCCAGCCCCAGCGGCAGGATCGCGCCCAGCAGCACGATGATCTTCCAGTCCATGCCTTCGTAGACGTCTTTACGGCCAAAACATCCGGTCAGCGCCATCGCCACCGCGCCGCACATCGCGGCAATCGGGATCGGCAGCCAGTGCAGCCCGGACACCACCACCACGGCGAGCATGATCGCGGCGGCCACGATGGCCTTGCGCGACATGCCGCGGGCGTCGTCGCGCTCGTTCAGCACGATGAAGGACTCGTCGCTGCGCAGTTTCGGCATCGCATCTTCGTCCACCAGCACCATCAGCACGTCGCCGACGGCCAGGCGCGTCACGCTGAGCTTGTCGCGCAGCACCTCGCCGCGCCGGTGCAGCGCCAGCACGGTGGCGCGGTAGCGCCAGTCCAGGCCGATCTCGGCCAGGCGGCGATCCTCCACCGGGCTGGCCGGCGCCACCATGATCTCGGCCAGCACGCGCGGCTGGTCACCCTCCTTCGCGTAGCGCCGCTCGGGCGCGTTCGCCAGCTTGTTCTGGCGCTGGAACTCCTCGATCTTCTCCCAGTCGCCGCGCACCAGCAGCACGTCGCCGGCCTGCAGCTTCTGCTCGCGTGGCGACCACATCCGCCGCTCGCCGCGCAGCAGTTCCAGCGGGTAGACGCCGAATTTCTCGCCCAGCCGCGCATCGGCAATGGCCGTGTCCAGCAGCGGGGAATCCTCGCCCACTTCCAGCTCGGTCACGAACTTGCCCACGTCGGTACCTTCGGACAGGGCGGTGTCGATGTGCTTGGGCAGCAGATGCCGGCCGATCACCATCAGGTAGACAATGCCCACCACCGCCAGCAGCGCGCCCATGCGGGTGAACTCGAACACGCCGAACTCGGCCATGCCGTGCTTTTGCGCCAGGCTGTCGGCGAGCAGGTTGGACGAGGTGCCGATCAGCGTGCACACGCCGCCCATCTGCGCGGCGTAGGCCATCGGCATCAGCACCCGCGCCGGCGAGGTGCCGGTGCGCTGGCACACGCGCAAGGCCAGCGGCAGGAAGGTGGCCACCAGCGCGATGTTCTTCACGAACGCGCCCAGGGGTGCGATCGCCAGCATCATCGCCAGGGTCAGCAGCCACGGTTTGCGGATCTTCATCAGCAGCCGGGTCAGCGGATCGAGCACGCCGGAGCGCTCGATCCCCAGACTCAGCGCGAACATCGCCGCCACCGTCACCGTGGCCTCGTTGCTGAAGCCGGACAAGGCCTGGGTCGGCGTCACGATGCCCAGCACCACCAGCGCGCCCAGCACCAGCAGGGCGACCAGGTCGATGCGCACCCGCTCGCTGACGAACAGCGCCATCGCACCCACGATGATCGCGACGGTGGCCCACGCCTGCCAGCTCACCGGCCAACCCCCGCGCAGCACTGGCGCGACGGGAAGCCCCAGGACATCCGGCGTCCGCCGATGGTGCGGGCGATGGGTTTGTCATCATTCACGGGGTGCATCATGAGACAAACACCTGACCGGTTTCCAGAAGCGTGGACTTCAGCACAGGCCGGTGCCAACGTATCGTGATGATCCATCCGCCATCGACCCACCCATGACCGACGCCTTGCCCGCCGCCTCCACCGACCGCAAACCCACCGTCGCGCTGGCGCTGGGCGCCGGTGGCGCGAAGGGCCTGGCGCACATCGGGGTGATCCGCGAAATCGAGGCGCAGGGCTACGACATCGTGGCCATCGCCGGCAGCTCGATGGGTGCGCTGATCGGCGGCATCCATGCGATGGGCAAGCTCGACGTGTACGCCGATTGGGTCTGCGCGCTGGCCAAGCTCGACGTGCTGCGGCTGGTGGACTGGACCTTCACCGGCGGCGGCCTGATCAAGGGCGAAAAGATCATCGAGACGCTGCGCACCCTGGTCGGCGACACGCGGATCGAGGAGCTGCCGCTGGCCTTCACCGCGGTGGCCACCGACCTGGATCGCGGGCGCGAGGTATGGCTGGGCCGCGGCAGCCTGTTCGACGCGATCCGCGCGTCGATCGCGATACCCACCGTGTTTCGTCCCTGCACCCTCGACGGCCGCCGCCTGATCGACGGCGCGCTGCTCAACCCGGTGCCGGTGACGCCGCTGATCCGCGAAGACGCCGACTATCTGGTCGCCGTCAGCGTGGATGGCCCCGCACTGGTCGCCACGCCGGCGGATGCACCGGCGGAAACCCCGCGCGAAGGCAACAGCTACCGCCAGCGCATCGGCGATTTCATCGGCCGCATGATCCCGCACGGCGAAGCGCGGCCGGCGGTGCCGGGTGCGTTCGAGCTGCTGACGCAATCGATGGATCTGATGCAGGCGAACCTGTCGCGCCTGCGGCTGGCCGCCTACGAGCCGGATCTGCTGATCCAGCTGCCACGCAACATGGCCAGCGTGTATGAGTTCTACCGCGCCAGCGAACTGATCGAGCGCGGCCACGAGCAAGCCCGCGAGGCGCTCGCCAACTGGCACCACGGCGGGGCGCCGCTGCGCAATCCCTGACGCCGGCCTCAGCGCGGCTTGTGCCGGCGCAGCCACTGCTCCATCAACGCCTTCAACGCCACCGCATCGTTGTGCGCCTCATCGCGCGCGCCATACAGCAGCGTCACCGGCTCCTTGGCGGATCGCTGCGCAAGCGCTTGCCAGACGTCGGCCGAGTCGGCCAGCTCGGCCGCGTAGCGCTGGCGAAATTCGTCCCACAGCGCCGGGTCATGGCCAAACCACTTGCGCAGCTCGGTGGACGGGGCCAGCTCCCTGGCCCAGACATCCATCGCCACCGCTTCCTTCTTCAGGCCGCGCGGCCACAGGCGATCGATCAGCACGCGATACCCGTCGCCCTCGGCGGGTGCCTCGTAGACACGTTTGATGGCAATGCCCATGACAACCCCCGCAGGCCGCGCGCTTGGCAGCGGTTACAGTTCCTCGACCGCCGTGACCTTGCCGCGGCGCATCAGCCATGCCACGCCGCGCAGGTCGGCCAGCCCCACCCACAGCCGGTCCAGCATGCCGTACTTGGAAACCCCCGCCGTGCGCGGGCGATGGCCCACCGGCACACTGCGGGTCTGGAACCCGGCACGCTTCACCAAGGCGGGCAGGTAGCGGTGCATGTGGTCGAAATAGGGCAGGCGCAGGAACACCTCGCGCTCGAACAGCTTCAGGCCGCAGCCGGTGTCGGGCGTGGCGTCCTTCAGCATGCGCGAGCGCACCGCGTTGGCGATCTTCGAGGAAATGCGCTTGTTGAAACTGTCGCGGCGGGTGGTGCGCCAGCCGGCGAACAGCCGCACCTCGGCCGGGGCGCCGTCGCGCGCGGCCAGCAGCTTCACGATGTCGGCCGGATCGTTCTGGCCATCGCCATCCAGCGTGGCGATCCACGGCGCCCGCGCCGCGCGCACGCCGTTCCACACCGCCGTGCTCTGGCCGCTGCGGGTGACGTGATGCAGCACACGCAATTCCGGATGCAACGCTTTTTGCGCCGCCAGCACCGCGCGGCTGTCGTCGCTGGAATCGTCATCGATGTAGATGATTTCGAACGGCAGCCGGCCACGCAGCGCGGCGGCGATCTCGGCCAGCAGGGGCGGGATGTTGTCGCGCTCGTTGAACACGGGGACGACGACGGAAAGTTGCGGCATGGGGAAGCCTTTGGGCGTGATGGCGATTGCGCGTGGCGCAACAGCCCCGCAGTTTAATGCCTGGCGGCCCGACGCGCTGATCGCGCCCTGGAAAGGCGCCTGACGAAGCACCATTGCGGGAACGACTTCACTCGCCATGCCCTTGCTGTTTGCAGGAGCGCACCCTGTGCGATGCCTCTGGCTCTCTGTAGGAGCGACTTCAGTCGCGACGCTTTTGTCGGCCGAGCGAAGGCAGGAGCAAGAGCTTTCGATCGCCTGCGGCGACCGAGTTACTTTCTCTTGCGTGGCCAAGAGAAAGTAACCAAAGAGAAGGCCACCCCGCTTGGCGCTTGCCGGGCTTCCTGCCCGGCAAGTCCGTGAGCCGGGGCCGGGCTTTTCGAGCGGGCATCCTGCCCGCACGAAAAGGCGAGTCCCTCCATGGACTCGCCCGCTGCGCGGCCTGTCGACCCCGTCTCACCGCCGCACAGGGGCCCCGGTAGAGCAGCGGGCCATCCTGGCCCGCACTCGGGATGGAGCCAGGGCAGAAGCAAAAGGCAAAAACAAAGGCGCCGCCCACCTCAGCCGTTCGCCCTGAGCGTAGGCCGAAGGCCGAAGTCGAAGGGCTCCCGCCAACCGCACCCTTCGACTTCGCCGCTGCGCGGCTACGCTCAGGGCGAACGGAGGCGAGACGAAAACACCGAAAGCCTCATGCCGCCGCGCTCTCGCCGCGGCACAGCCGCGGCGCACCGAGTCCGCGCCACGATGGCGCGGTGCTTTTCCCGGGGCCCCTCTGTAGCGGCGGGCGGGCGGAGGAAAAGCCCGAAGGGTGGCCGGCAGGGATGCCGGCCAATTTGGCGTCAGCACAGGATGTGCTGTCGACAAACTCCGTAGCCCGCACGCGTACCTTGCGGACAGGATGTCCGCAAGGCGCGGAAGCGGGGTGGCCTTTCTCTTTGGTTACTTTCTCTTTGGCCACGCAAAGAGAAAGTAACTCGAGCGCCGTAGGCGCTCGAAAGCTCTTACTTGTGCTTGACCAGAGAGCGTCGCGACTGAAGTCGCTCCTACGAAGAGCCAGAGGCTCGCGCAAAGAGCCAAAAGCATCGCGCACAGGGTGCGCTCCTACAAACAACACGAGCATCGGGACTGAAACCGCTCCCCGCAAGGCTGCCGCGCCACCCACGTCGCGCCTACATTCGCGTCCCTAGAATGCACGGGAGCCCCGAAAGGATCGCCCCATGAAATTCCGATATCGCCGCCCCGTCGGCTGGCTGCTCGTGGTGGTCGCGGTGCTGGTATTGGCGCGGCTGGCGTTGCCGTATGCGGTGAAGAGCTACCTCAACAAGCGCATGGACCGGATGGGCGACTACCACGGCCAGCTGGCCGATGTGGACATTCACCTGTGGCGCGGCGCCTACGGCATCGAGGGCCTGAAGGTGGTCAAGGTCAGCGGCAAGGTGCCGGTGCCGCTGTTCGACGCGGCGCATACCGACATCGCGATCAGCTGGCGCGCGCTGACCCACGGTCGCGTGCGCGGCAAGGTGGCGTTTACCCGCGCCTCGCTGAACTTCGTGGACGGCGAGGGCGGTAGCGACAGCCAGTCGGGCAAGGGCGTCAACTGGCGCCGCCAGCTGGAAATGCTGGTGCCGATCCGGCTGGACGAGGTGGCGGTGCACGACAGCACGGTCACCTTCCACAATTTCACCTCGCACCCGCGGGTGGACATGAAGATGACCGACGTGGATGGCACCATCGTCAACCTCACCAACGCCGACCGTCGCCGGGGCCGCCGCGTGGCCACGCTGCAGGCCACGGCCAAGGTGCTGCAAGACGCGCCGCTGCAGCTCAAGGCCAGCATCGACCCGCTGGAACGCAGCGGCGATTTCATGCTGGAGCTGCGCATCCGCGACATCCAGCTGACCCGCCTCAACGATTTCGCCCGCGCCTATGCCAAACTGGATTTCGCCGGCGGCAACGGCGATTTCGTGATGCAGCTGGAGGCGCGCGACGGCCAGCTCGACGGCTACGCCAAGCCGCTGCTGCACGGCGTCGAGATCTTCAGCTGGAAGCAGGACGTGGAGCAGGACAGGAACAACCCGCTGCGCGTGGCGTGGGAGGCCGTGGCGCAAGGCGTCACTTCATTGTTCAAGAACCACGCGAAGGACCAGTTCGCCACCCGCGTGCCGATCAGCGGACGCATCGACGACAGGAAGCTCGGCACCTGGGCGGCGATTGTGGGCGTGCTGCGCAATGCGTTCGTGAAGGCGTACACGCCGCAGCTGGAGGATCTGAAACCCGCGCCGAAAGCCGCCAGCGACGGTTGAGTGGCCGCTGCTATCCTGCGTGGTTTCCAGAAACCTGCGTGGTGACCCATGGCAACAGCGCCCCTGCACGTGATCGTCCTCGCCGCCGGCGCCGGCACGCGAATGAAATCGGCCCGGCCCAAGGTGTTGATGCCGCTGGCCGGCCAGCCGCTGCTGGCGCACGTGGTGAACGCGGCGCGGGCCTTGCGGCCGGCGGCCATCCACATCGTGCACGGCCACGGCGGCGACCAGGTGCAGGCGGCGTTCGCCGACCAGGCCGACCTGCGCTGGGCGCTGCAGGCCGAACGCCTGGGCACCGGCCACGCGGTGGAGCAGGCGCTGGCTGGCGTGTCCGACGGCGTGCGCGTGCTGGTGCTGTACGGCGACGTGCCGCTGACCCGCGTCGAGACCCTCGAGCGGCTGGTGCAGAGCGGCAACGCCCTGGGCCTGCTCACCATGCGCCTGGCCCAGCCGCGCGGCTACGGCCGCGTGCTGTGCGATGACACTGGCCACGTGCAGGCGGTGGTGGAGGAGAAGGACGCCGACGCGCAGCAGCGCGCGGTGAACCTGGTCAACACCGGCATCCTGGTGGCCGATGCGCAGGCGCTGCGGGGCTGGATCGGGCGGCTCGACCGCAACAACGCCCAGGGCGAGTACTACCTCACCGATATCTTCGGCATGGCCGCGGCCGAAGGCCAGCCGGCGCTCAGCGTGGAATGCGACGATCCGGTGGAAGCGGCCGGCGCCAACGACCCGCTGCAACTGGCCGAGCTGGAGGCCGCCTACCGGCGCCGCGCCGCCGAGGCGCTGATGCGCGCGGGCGTGCGCCTGGCCGATCCGTCGCGGCTTGACGTGCGCGGCACGGTCCAGGCCGGCAGCGACGTGGAGCTGGATATCGACGTGATCCTGGAAGGTCGCGTGCAACTGGGCGATCGCGTGCGCATCGGCGCGTTCACCCGCCTGCACGACGTGCAGCTGGCCGCCGGCACCGTGGTGCAATCGCACTGCGACCTGGACGGCGTGGTCACCCACGGCCCCTGCACCATCGGCCCGTTCGCGCGGCTGCGTCCCGGCACCGAACTGGACGCGGGCGTGCACATCGGCAACTTCGTGGAGACCAAGAAAACGCATCTGGGCGAAGGCAGCAAGGCCAACCACCTCACCTACCTGGGCGACAGCGTGGTGGGCAGCGGCGTCAACATCGGCGCCGGCACCATCACCTGCAACTACGACGGCGTGAACAAGTTCCAGACCCGCATCGGCGACGGCGCCTTCATCGGCTCCAACAGCGCGCTGGTGGCGCCGGTGACGATCGGCGCGCAGGCCACCATCGGCGCCGGCTCGGTAATCACCCGCGACGCCCCCGACGGCGAACTCACCGTGGCGCGTGGCCGGCAGCAGACCTTGCCGGGATGGAAGCGGCCGGTGAAAAAGCCGGGCTGAGCGAGGATGACGGCGGGCCAGGCGCAGCGTCGTCTGAAGCGGGGAGTGTGAGTGGAGAGGAGTGAGGAGTGAGAGAAGAGCCAAAGCATGCCTCAGGCCCGCTTTCTCTCACTGCTCACTCCTCTTCACTCACTCCTGCCTTTTCACCCACTCCCGGCCTACGCGTAACGCCACCCGTCGATCTCCACCAGCAACTCGCCGCGGCAGATGTCGCCATGCAGCAACAGCACTGGCACGCCGGGCAGGCGTTGCTGCAGGAAATCGCGCACGCGGGCCGCATCGGCGCTGTGGCGCACGTAGGCTTTCAGCGGTGACTGGGTGTCGAAGCCGGCGCTCATGTCGGCGCTGGCGAGCAGGGCTTCGAGGTTGACCAGGGTCTCCTCGAGCTGGGCGTCGAGATCGTCATGGTGCGCCGAGGCGTGGCCGACCACGGCGGCGGTGCCGGAGATGGCCAGCGCATCCAGCGCGGGCAGGCTCATGGCGCGGGCGAAGCTGGGCGGCGTGCTGCCGTACTGGCGCGGGTAGCGCCAGGCGCTGACCTGGCGCGGGTTCTCCACGCGCACACCCGACTGGTCGCTGGCCAAGAGGTAGACCTGCAGCCGCGGCACGTCGCCGTGATGGCCGATGGCGGTGGCCGCGGGAAAACCCTCGGCAAAGAAGTCGCCCATGCCCGCGGCGCGGCCGATGCAGAACTGCTTGTAGCGCTCGGCGTCGCCATCGCCCTGATTGATGGCGGCCATGTAGTTCCAGATGCGCAGCACGTGGCGTTCGGCGCGCTGGCCGACGAAGGCGCGCAGCTGCTCGTAGGCGCGGGTGGCAGTAGCCTGCGGGCCGCCGTGGTCGCGCTCGTCCAGCTCGATGGCGGCAAACAGCCAGCCACCACCGGCCGACCAGCGCAGCTCGCCGGCGACGCCGCATGTCACCGGGGCATCCACCTGCCAGATTTCCAGCGGCACCGGCGCGTCGAGGCTTTCCAGCGCCACCGGCAGGCAGCGCGGATCGTCGCGCAGGGCGTGGCCGCCAAAATCGAACAGGGCCAATGTCCCCGCCTCGCCCAGGGCGGCGTCGGCGTCGGTCACGCGGTAGGAAACGCGCGGTGCACGCCGCAACGGCGCGCGCTGTGGGTTCTCACTTCCCTGCATCATCGTTACAACCGGCAAGACAAGGGCGCTATGGTACACTCCGCGCCCACTGCCACCGGGGGGAGGCAATGCATCTGAGTACGGAAATCGAGCATGGCGGAACAGACAGCGGCGCAGCACGAATTGGCCACGTTGGTCGTGGAATGCCTGAATCTCGAATCGGTCACCCCCGCACAGATCGATCCCGATGCGCCGCTGTTCGGCGGTGACCTGGGGCTCGATTCCATCGACGCGCTGGAGATCGCGCTGGCCGTGTCCAAGCACTACGGTTTCCAGCTGCGCTCGGACAACCCGGACAACCGGCAGATCTTCACCAGCCTGCGTACGCTTTCCGCGCATGTCGAGCAGCACCGGGCCGGCTGACGGCTGCCACCGCGCCCGCGCCGTGACCCGTCACGTGGTGTTCCCCCGCGGATGGCATGCTGGGGCCTTCGACCACGCACGCACGCGACCGGGCATGACATCCCGCCTTTCCGGCACCGACCGCTCGTCGCAGGCGGGCACGGTCCTGCGGCCGGCGGCGCCATGACGACGTTCGAACAACCCCTGCATATCGACGCGGCGCATCCGGCGCTGCCTGGCCACTTTCCGGGCCAGCCGCTGGTGCCCGGCGTGGTGATGCTGGAGCAGGTGGCGCTGGCCTTGCGCGCCTGGCGCGACCAGCGGCTGGCGCGGGTGGTGGAGGCGAAATTCCTGGCGCCGCTGCGCCCCGACGAGACCGCGGTGGTGCGGCTTGCCGCGGCCGAGGCGCGGGTACGTTTCGAGATTCGCCGTGACGACGCCGTGCTGGCACGCGGCATCGTCGAGGGCGCGCCATGAGCGCCACGGAAAACTGGCAGAGCCGCCCCGAGGGTGGCGGCCGTTTCGCGCTGTGGCTGATCCGCAACATCGCCCTGTACGGCGGTCGCCGCCTGGGCCGCCTGTGCCTGTATCCGATCACGCTCTACTTCTACCTGCGCCGGGCGCCGGAGCGGCGGGCGTCGCAGCAGTACCTGCAGCGCGCGTTCGGCCGGCCGGCCACGCCGTGGCAGGTGATGAGGCACATCCATTGTTTCGCCGCCACGATCCTGGACCGCATCTTTCTGCTGGCGCATGGGGAGCGACCGTTCCGGATCGAGGCGGTGGGGCTGGAGCTGCTGGAGCAGCACGTGGCGCTGGGGCGCGGCGTGTTGCTGTTCGGTTCGCACCAGGGCAGTTTCGAAGCCTTGCGTGCGATCGGCGGACGCCGGCCGGAGCTGCCGCTGCGCGTGGTGCTGGACAAGCAGAAAACCCCCGCGATGACCGAGCTGCTGGAAGCGCTGGCGCCGGAGATCGGCGCCTGCGTGATCGATGCGGCCAAGGACGGCACCAGCATCGCGCTGGCGATGGCCGAAGCGTGCCGGCAGGGCGCGGTGGTGGCGATGCTGGCCGACCGCGGCCGCGGCCACGAGGTGCTGCGCCGCGCGCCGTTCCTGGGTTCGACCGCGCCGTTTCCGGTCAGCCCGTGGCTGCTGGCGCATACGCTGCAGGCGCCGGTGGTACTGTGCTTCGGCATCTACCTTGGCGGCAACCGCTACCGGCTGACGTTCGAGCCGTTCGCCGACCGGGTCGAGATTCCCCGACAGAACCGCGGGCCGGCGCTTGATGCGCTGATCGCCCGCTACGCACAGCGGGTGGAACACTACATCCATGTCGCTCCCTACAACTGGTTCAATTTCTATGATTTCTGGCAAGACGCTCCTGCTGTGGTCGAGCATGTGCCTGTGGTCGGTGAACATATCGGCGTCTGAAGCAGCGACGCCGGCGCCAGCCTCCCCGTCCACCCTGGCGCTGATTGCCGCGCTGGGGCAGCCCGCGCCGGCGCACACCGCCTTTGCCGAGGCGCGCTTCATGCAGGTGCTGGAGCGCCCGCTGGTGGTATCCGGCGAACTGGCCTGGCTGGGCGGCGACAAGCTGCAGCGGCGCGTGGACAAACCCCGGGCCGAAACCTTCACCATCGCCGACGGCGAGGTGACGCAGGAACGCGCCGGCCGGAAGCCGCGCCACTTTTCGCTGAGCCGCGCGCCGCAACTGCAGGTGCTGCTGGACAGCTTCGTGGCCCTGCTCAGCGGCGATCCGGCGCACCTGCAGCAAGTGTTCGCGATCAGCCACAGCGGCGACGCCGCCGCGCACTGGACGCTGAAGCTGGTGCCGCGCGACGCCAAGGTCGCGCGCACCATCGCCGCCATCACCATCGACGGCTACGCGACCGAATCGCGCTGCATGCAAATGCACGAGGCCGATGGCGACCTGGCGGTCGACCTGCTGGGCCCGCTGGCGGCGAAGATGCCGGCGCAACCGACCCGCGATGCGCTGTTGGCACTGTGCCGGGCGGCACCTTGAGCCTGCGCGGGGGCGGGCGCACCGCGCTGCTGGTGCTGTGGTTGCTGGCGCTGGCCGGACTGGGCTGGGTGGTCAGCCAACGCCTGAAGATCAGCACCGACCTGCGCAGCTTCATGCCCGCGCCGACGACGCCGGATCAGCGGTTGCTGATGGAACAGGTGGGCGAGGGCCCAGGCTCGCGGCTGTTGCTGCTGGCGATCTCCGGCGGCTCCGATGCGAAGCTGGCGGCGCTCAGCCAGGGGCTGGTGGCGACGCTGAAAAAGGACCCGCGCTACAGCCAGGTGATCAATGGCAGTTTCGATCCCGGCGCGCTGGACCCCGCGCTGCTGTCGTATCGCTACCTGCTCTCGCCCACGCTGGACACGCAGCCGCTGGACGAGGCGTATCTGGCCGATCAGCTGGAGCAGCGGCTGGACGAGCTGTCCTCGCCCGCCGCCAGCCTGCTGAAGGGCCTGCTGCCGCGCGACCCCACGCTGGAGGTGCTGAAGCTGGCCCAGATGTGGGCGCCGGCGAAGTCGCCGCAGGTGCGTGACGGCGTGTGGTTCTCGGCGCAGGACGAAGCGTTGCTGCTGGTGCAGACGGTGGCCGCCGGCTTCGACCCCGGTGCGCAGCAGCAGGCCATCGAGGGCATCGAGAAGGCGTTCCACGCCTTGCCCGGCAGCGCGGGCGCGACACTCGACCTCAGCGGCCCGGGCTATTTCAGCGTGGTGGTGGGCGCGCAGACGCGGCACCAGGCCGACTGGATCGGGCGCATCTCCACCGTGGGCTTCATCGCCCTGCTGCTGCTGGCGTATCGCAGCATCGGCTCGCTGCTGCTGTCGGCGCTGCCCATTGCCAGCGCGGCGCTGGCCGGCATCGTGGCGCTGACGCTGGCGTTTCCCGACGTGCACGGCATCACCCTGGCATTCGGCTTCACCCTGCTGGGCGTAGCGCAGGAGTATCCGATCCGCGTGCTCAGCCATCGCCGCGCGGGCGAGGATGCGGTGCAGAGCGTGCGCGCGCTGTGGCCGCTGCTGCTGACCGCCATCGCCTCGGCGTGCATCGCCTACCTCGCGTTCTACGCCTCGGGTGTCAACGGCCTGAAGCAGCTGGCGGTGTTCACCATCGTGGGCCTGCTGGTGGCCGGTTTCAGCACCCGCTACCTGCTGCCGCACCTGTTGCCGCGGCGGGTGCGCGACGTGGCCGACATGGGCTGGCTGGTGCGTGCGCGCGAGCTCGTGGATCGCCTGCCGCGGCCGCGCTGGGTGCCGCTGCTGGTGGCCGGGGCGATCGTGGCGATGCTGGCGCTGGCACCGGGCCCGTTCTGGCAGAACAACCTGGCCGCGCTGACGCCGCTGCCGCAAAGCATGCTGCAGCACGACGCGCGCCTGCGCCAGGCGCTGGGCGCGCCGGACGTGCGCTACCTGCTGGTGCTGCAGGCACCGACCGCGCAAGGCGTGCTGGAACTGTCGCAAACGCTGCAGCCGCGCGTCGACGCGCTGGTGGCCAGGCATGCGGTGGACACCCTGGAGCTGCCCTCGCGCTACCTGCCCGCCGTGGCCTTGCAGCGCGAACGGCAACAGAAGTTGCCCGACGCCACCACGCTGCAGCACGACCTCGCCGAAGCGCTCGACGGCCTGCCGTTCCGCGCCGACCTGTTCCAGCCTTTCTTGGACGACGTGCAGACCGCGCGCACGCTGCCGCCGCTGACGCCCGAACGCTACGCGCAGACCCCGTTGGGCCAGCGCCTCGCCGCCATGCTGGTGCCGCGCGACGGGCACTGGCTGGGCCTGGGCACGGTCAGCGGCGTACACGACGTGGCCGCGCTGCAGGCGCTGGGCGAAGGCAGCCACGGCACGGTGCGCCTGCTCGACCTGAAGGCCGCGTCCGAATCGCTGGTGGTCGATTACCGCACGCGCATCCTGCAGGCGCTGCTGGCCGCATCGGTGCTGCTGGTGCTGACCATCAGCTTCGCCCTGCGCAGCGCGCGCCGCGCCTGGCACGTACTGGCGCCGATGACGCTGGCCACCTTCCTGGTGCTGGCGGTGGAGCGCCTGGCCGGGATCGAGATCTCGCTGTTCCACCTGGTGGCGCTTATCCTGGCCGGCGGGCTGGGCCTGCACTACGCGCTGTTTTTCGAGCGCGACACCGGCGACCCGGCCGAACAGCGACGCACGCTGCACGCCACGCTGGTGTGCGTGCTGTCCGCGCTGCTGGTGTTCGGCATGCTGGCCTGGGCCACGATCCCGGTGCTGCGCGCGATCGGGCTCACCGTGAGCCTGGGCGTGGCCTTCCACTTCTGCCTGTCGATCCTGATGGCGCCGCATGCTTCCAAAGACTGACTGGGCCCACCTGATTCCACACGCAGGCACGATGTGCCTGCTCGACGCCGTGCTGGCGTGGGACGCGAAAACCATCCACGCCACCAGCGCCGGCCATGCGCGCGCCGACAACCCGCTGCGCGGCGAGCACGGCCTGCACGCGGTGCACCTGGCCGAATACGGTGCCCAGGCGATGGCCGTGCACGGCGCGCTGCTGGCGCGCGCCGATGGCGTGGAGGAAGTCCGCGCCGGGCGGCTGGTGAGCCTGCGCGACGTGCAGCTGTGTGAGGAATACGTCGACCAACTGGATGGACGTCTGGACGTCCATGCGCAATGCCTCTACAGCGACGACAGCGGCGCGCAATACGCGTTCCGCGTCGAGCATCGCGGCCGTTTGCTGGCGGCGGGCCGCGCGGCGGTGATCTACGCGGCCGGCTGAATTTCGCGCACACAACGCCGCTCGCTCCCTGCGGCGGCCGCGTGCCATCGCAACCGGTCACGCGCCCCTGGATCGACGACTTTTTCGATATGACATACTCGCCGGACGGGCCAGTAGGCCCATCACGGGGGATGTTCAATGCGTCATGTCATTTTTGCGGCGGCCCTGCTGGGCAGCGTCTTTTTTCCCATTGCTGCGCACGCCGCCGAAGGCGCCGCCGACAACACCAGCGCTGCCGTAGCCGTGCCGACCGTGGTGCCTTTCGCGGAAGGTGCGGTGATCGCCGGCGCGGTCAAGCGCGAATGCAAGCTCGGCGAGAAACTGTCGACCTTCATCAAGGAGTCCGGACAGGAACAGGGAATCGCAGTGACGCAGGTGGCGGAGGTCAACGCCAAGGCGCCGGGGCGCACGCTGGTAGTGGAGATCAGCGATTCCATGGCCGGCGGCAACGCCTTCATCGGCCACAACACCTACACGACGGTGAAGGGCAAGTTGTATCAGGACGGTGCGGAGCTGGGCAACTTCGTTGGCCGCCGCAATTCGATGGGTGGCGCATTCGGCGCCTTCAAGGGCAATTGCGCGGTGCTGGGACGCACGGTGCAGGCCCTGGGCAGCGATATCGCCGGCTGGCTGGCCCATCCCGGCAAGGACAGCCAACTGGGCGACCTGAACTAGCCCGTCAGCCGAACAGCGCCGGCAGCGCCCGGTCGCATGGCGGTGGCGTTTCGACGCCACCGCCAACGGCCGCCTGGCGCGCGATGGTTTCGGCCAGGTCTTCCAGTAAACGCACGTTCTGGCGTATCCGCTCACGCACGCCGGCGTCGTCGAGCGTGTCATGCATGCCCGCGTTGAGTGCCACGAACCACGGCAGTTGGCGCTGGTCGAAGATCACCGGCGGATTCTGTGGCGTGGCGGTTTCGTGCCATTGGCGGAAGCACGCCTGCATGCGCTGGTTGAGTTGTTGCGCCAGCGCCAGCTCGGGTGCCAGGTCGGCGAACAGCGCCACGTCGGCCAGGCGCTGCTGGAACACCAGCTGGCACAGCACGCCCCAGTAGAACGCGTGGTCCCAGATGATCTTGGCGGCCATCACCGTGACGTCGCCGAACAGCGGGTACTGGTGGCGGAAGATCTGCAGCATGTTGTCGTAGAACGACTGGTACAGCCGCTCGTAGCTGCGCACGCGCGAGGCCAGCGGCAGGCCGGCGCGGTCGTCGGCGATCAGCTGGCAGATGTAGGTGTTGCCGATGGCGATGAAGTCGCTGCCGGGGGAATAGAACGGGTCGAGGAAGGCGCCGGCTTCGCCGGCCAGCGCCCAGCGGTCGGCGCTGAACAGCTGCGAGCAGCCGTAGGAATAATCGCGCAGGAAGCGGAAATCCAGCAGCTTGCCGGCGCACCGCGCCACCTCGCGCGCCACCGCCGGCTGATGGCGCGCCAGCCATGCCTGGGCGCGCTCGAAGGTGTTGAACTCCTCCAGCGGATGCATCGCCGCGTCGGCCACGATGCCCACCGAATGCGCGCCCGAGGCCAGCGGAATCAGCCACACCCAGTAACCGGGGCCGCACAGGTGGTTGGTGGAGCGCCAACGCTCCGGCGGCGTGCAGCGGCGGCACCAGTCCGCGTCATCGGACCAGTCGTCGGGCTTGAGCCGTTCGTCCACGCGGAACCAGGCGGCGTTGACGTGATGGCCGTTGTCCACCGTGAGATCCAGCCGCCGCCGCAGCAGCCCGGCGCGGCCGGACGCATCCACCAGCCAACGCGCGTGCAGGACGTGGTCGCCATCGGCATCGCTGCAGCGCACGGTGTGGCTGTCGCTGCCCTTGCCCAGGTCGAAGCCGCGCACGCGGGTGCCCTGGCGGAAGTCGATGCCGCGGCGAACGGCTTCCTCGCCCAGGAAATTCTCGAAGATGCCGCGGTCCAGCTGGTAGCTGGGCGCGGGGAACACTTCGCTGACGCCCAGCTCGGCCACGCTGTCGATGGCGTCGCTGCCGTGCGTGAAGAAGTAGCGCAGGCCGAACTTCAGGATGTGTTCGCGCTGCAGGTAATCGCGCAGGCCCAGCGTTTCGCCGAAGTAGTGCGCGCCGATGTCGACGGTGGATTCGCCCACCTTGTGCGCGGCCAGCGGCAGTGGATGGGTGGCGCGCTCCAGCACCACGATGTCGAGCCCGGGCAGGCGGTCGCGAAGTTGCAGCGCCAGGGTCAGACCGGCAAGCCCCCCACCCAGGATGACGACGTCATGCGTGTTTTGGCCGTCCGTGGTGGCAGTCATGTCTAGTCCAGCGGGTGGGCGTGGCGCATGGCGTCGGTGGGCATCACCAGCTGCGGGGCCGCTGGCCGGCGGTCCAGCGCCAGCAGCATCGGCGTGGCCATCATGGTGGTGATGATGGCGATCAGCAGCAGGATCGTGAACAGCTGCGGTCCGATCACGCCGGCATCCAGGCCCACCTTCAGCACGATCAGCTCCATCATGCCGCGGGCGTTCATCAGCGAGCCCACGGCGAACGCGTCGCGCCAGCGATGGCCGCCCAGGCGCGCGCCGACGACACCGCCGAACAGCTTTCCGGATGCCGCCACCAGGAGGATCAGCGCCAGCGCGCCAAACGCCTGCACGTCCAGCGCCGCGGCGGTGGTGCTGAGGCCGGCCAGGGCGAAGAACACCGGCAGCAGGGCCATCACGGTGATGTTCTCCAGCCGCAGGATCAGGCTGGCCAGCAGCGCGTCGTTGCGCGGCAGGGCCACGCCGAACAGGAACGCGCCGAACACCGCGTGCAGGTGCATCCAGTGCGTAAGCGCGCCGCAGGCGAACGTGCCGATCAGCAGCAGGGCCAGCATGTAGCCGTCCGGATGGCCTTGCTGCGCATGGCGCCGCAGCAGCCACGCCAGGCACGGGCGCAGCACGCCCAGGCACAGCAGGATCATCGCGACGACGCCGATCGAGGCGCGCAGGAACGGTGTCCAGTCGCCATGCGACGACGCCAGCGCCATGGCCAGCGCCAGCGCCAGCCAGGCCAGCACATCGGCCACCGCGGCACTGGCCAGAGCCAGCTGCCCAACCGGCGTGCAGGTGCGGCCCGAATCCTTGAGGATGCGCGCCAGGACGGGCATGGCGGTGATGCCGATGGCCGCGGCCAGGAACATCGCGAACGGCCAGAACCCCACCCCGGGCGGCGCGAAGCGTGCCTGCAGGCCGGGCGCGATCAGCAGGCCCAGGCCCATCGGCAGCAGCACCGCCAGCACGCCCACCGCGCCGGCGGTGCGCAGCGAACGGCGCGAACCGGTCGGCAGGCGCAGTTCGGCACCCACGATCAGCATGAACAGCACCAGGCCCAGCTGGCTCAGCGCATCCAGCGCGGGCAGCGTGTCGGCCGCGAACAGCCACTGCTGCCATTGGGGAGCCAGCGCCCCCAGCAGGATCGGCCCCAGCGCCAGGCCAGCCAGCATCTCCCCGATCACCCGCGGCTGCCCGAGCCAGCGCAGCACCCAGGCCAGCGCCCTAGACGCCGTCAATATCACGACCAGCTGCAACAACAACACTGCCTTCTCCCCGGAACCCCTCAAACGACCTCTCGCTGCTCCTGCACGATGGTCGGCGTGCCACGCGAACGCCGATAGCTGGCGATGATATGGCCGTAATGCACCACCCGGCCAATGGTGTAAAGCGTTATACGGACAACGTCGCGTACCGGGCTGAAATGACTGGGCCGGAAGTGGCCATGGTAGCGCGAAGCGATCGGTACCGAGACCACGCCGATGTCCTTCTCGCGCGAGGCCACGATCAGGATGGCCGCCTCGAACACGAAGTGCTCCGCCGGCAGGTCGACCAGCTCCAGTGCCGCGCGCGGATACCAGCGCTGCCCGCTCTGGGTGTCGGCCACCGGCTGCGCGCAGGCCCAGGACACGCCCCAGTCGGCCACGGCATTGGCGCGGCGGCGGCCCTTGGGCTGCTGCTGTTTGTCGAGCAGGCGCGCGCCGATCACGATGTGACCGGGGTAGCGGGCGGCGGCCGCGGCGATGCGCGGGATGTCGCCGGCCAGGTGCTGGCCGTCGCCGTCCATCGTCACCACGGCGTCGTAGCCCTGGCGCAAGGCTTCGCGAAAACCGCGCCGCAGCGCCTCGCCCTTGCCTCGCCGCTGCGCATGCCGCAACAGGGTCACCGGCAGCGCGGCCACGATCTCCGGGGTGCGGTCGTCCGAGCCGTCGTCGATCACGATCACCGGCGCGCCCAGCGCCAGTACCGATTCGACCACCGCCTGGATGGCCGCCTCCTCGTTGAGGCAGGGGATCAGCACGCACCAGCGCGGGGCGCTCAAGCGGCGGTCTCCGCGTCGATCTGCAGGCCCAGGGCATCGCTGGCGGCCAGCTGGCAACGGCCGCCAGCGCGGGCCAGCAAGGCCAGCAAGGGCAGGGCCTCGGCCGAGGCGTTGGCTTCGCGCCAGTCCTCCAGCGGCGGCGCCAGCGGGGTCGGCGCCACGCCGGCATTCAGCTGGATATCAAGCCGCGCCCGCGTCGAGGCGCTCGCCGCGGGAGCCAGCACCAGCGCGCAGGCGAACGGCTGCCGGCAACCGGTCACCTCGCCCAGCGGCCCGCTGCCGGCGGTGTCCATGCATACCAGCAGGACCGGCCGCTGCTCGGCCAGCACCTGGCTGGCCGCTTCCAGCAGGCCGGCGCCGAAACTGGCGCGGTGGCCGCACACGGCGGTGGAGGGTTCGCGGCAGCCCACGGCGATGGTCCAGTAGCCGGCCGGCGCGTTGTGCACCGAGTTGTGGAAGCGGATCGGCGACAGCTCGGTCGGCGAGTGCGCCAGCGTGGCGCACATGTAGTCGGTGATCGACTGGTCGCCGTGCGAGGAGGCGAACACGCAGGCCAGGCCGGCCGCATCGCGCCCGCTCATGGCCACCGCCTGGCCGGCCGCTTCCACCGCCAGCAACACGCCTTCGGGCGCGCGGCGGCGCTCGTTCGGCGGGATCGCCGCCGCGGCCGGTCGCGCCGCCGGCGGCGTGGGCGAGTCGCCATCGAGCAGGCGGCGCAGCGCCTCGAAATCGGCCAGTTGCGGCGACCACAGGCCGATGCCTTCGACGTGGATACGCAGCGCCGTCATGCCGCAAACTCCGCCGCCGCGAACGCCAGGCAGGCATTGTTGCCACCGAAGCCGAACGAATTGCTCAGCGCCACCCGCACCGGCCGGTGCTCGTTGTGCCACGCGAAGCCGGGGCCGCAGGCCGGGTCGGGCGTGTCGCCACCGAGGTTGCCGGGGACCAGGCCATGTTCGATCGCCTGCAGCGCCACGGTTGCTTCCAGGATACCGGCCGCGCCCAGCGTGTGGCCGGTGAAGCCCTTGGTGGAACTGGCCCGCGTGCTGGTTGGAAAAGTACGGTTGACCAGCGCGGCTTCCACCTCGTCATTCTTCTGGCTGGCCGTGCCATGCAGGTTGATGTAGTCGACCTGCGCCGCCTGCAGCCCGGCCCGCGCCAGCGCCGCCTTGAGCGCCAGCCCCGCGCCCAGCCCCTGCGGGTGCGGCGTGGACATGTGGTGCGCGTCGCTGGCCTCGCCGTAGCCCAGCAGCCGCGGCGCGCTGGGCGCCAGCTCCACCCGCTGCAGCAGGGCGAAGCCCGCCGCCTCGCCGATCGAGATGCCGTCGCGCGCCACGTCGAACGGACGGCACGGCTGTGACGACACCAGCTCCAGCGCGTTGAAGCCGAACAGCACGCTGTCGCACAAGGTGTCCACGCCACCCACCACCGCCGCATCGATCAGCCCCAGCGCGATCATCCGCTGCGCGCTGGCGAACACCTTGGCGCTGGAGGAGCAGGCCGTGGACACGGTGAGGCAGGGCCCTTCCAGCCCCAGCGCCGCGGCCACGAACGAGGCCAGCGAATGCGGCGCGTGGATCACCGGCCGCAGCATGTCGTCGGGCAGGCCGCCATCCGGGTCCAGCCGCCGGTAGGCCTCCTCGGTGGCACCGATGCTGGAGGTGGACGTGCCGAGGAACAGCCCGATCCGGGCGGCGCCGTGGCGCTGGCGCGCGACCATCACCTGGTCCAGGAAGCCGTCCTGGTTCAACCCCAGCCAGGCAAGGCGATTGTTGCGGCACTCCCAGCAGGTGTAGTCGGCGGGCAGGGCGGCCTGCTCCAGGCCATCGACCCGGCCGATCCAGCACGCCAGCGGCGCGCTGCTGAAATCGTTGGGACGCAGGCCGCTGCGCATGCTTTCCAGCGTCTCGCGCTGGGCGGCCAGGCCGCAGCCCATGGCGGAAGTGGCGGTGTGCGCGGTCACCGCGAGAGGCATCATCGTCAAGGACATCCACCGAAGCGTAGCGGCCACTCCGGGGCTTGCCTAGTCCGATCGGCGCCTTGGTCGCCACGCTCACAAATGTGATGATTCCCTTCACGAAATTGCGCGACTTCTGGCGTTTGCGCACACGCCTCCCTTTTGCGTCTGCAGCTCTTGTCCTCCCACCTCTCTCCCGCCCAACGACGCCTGCGCTACCTGCGCGACCGCGACGTGCAGTACGCGGCGCTGGTAACGATCCTGGTGGGATTTTTCAGCGCCGGGCTGGTGTGGCTGGGCTACCTGATCCACGTCTGGCGGATCGCCGCGCGCAGCCCGCTGGCGCCGCCGCGGCGGATGACGGTGCTGGTGTTCGGGCAGCGCCTGGGGCGCGACCAGCCGCAGCCCGATTACCGCCACAGGCTGCGGCGGGCGCTGGAACTGCTTCGGCACGAACAGGCCGACCAGCTGTTGCTGCTGGGCGGCCGCAGCGGCGGCAGCTGCAGCGAGGCACAAGCCGGCCTGGCCTGGCTGCGCCAGCAAGGGCTGCCCGCGGCGGCGCCGGTGGAGCTGGAGCAGGACTCGGTCGATTCGCTGGAAAACCTGCGCCACGCGCGCCGCCTGCTGCAGGCGCAATCGTCGGCCGGGGAGCTTCCCGCCGTGGCCCTGGTCACCAGCCGCTACCACCTGGCCCGCTGCCTGCTGCTGGCGCGCCGGCTGGGTTTCAACAGCGTGCCGATCGCCGCCGAGCCCGCCCTGCCGCGCCACCCGCGTTACGCCGGCCTGCTGCTGATGGAGGCCACCTACCTGATGTGGATCGACATCGGCCTGCGCTGGGCGCGCCTCACCGGCCGCCAGCGCATGACCGAGCGCATCAGCTAGCGAAGGCCGGAACGACCCGTAGGGGTGTCGCAAGGCTCCCTCCCCTGCTTGCAGGGGAGGGCTGGGGTGGGGTCGCTCTTGATCTTCGGCCAGCCCGCACAACCCCCTCCAAACCTCCCCCTGCAAGCAGGGGGAGGGGCCTATCCGGCAGCGGGAAACAATCCGGACAGCAGCGGGCGGAGGCCGTGATCGAGCGTTTGCCGATGGCATGAAGGCACTGGATTCCAGCTTGCGCTGGAATGACGAGCAAAGGTTTGTGCATCGCCAGGAACGGTCGAGGGTTGATGCAGCTCAGCCCGCCGCGGCACCGCGCCACAGGGGCGGCCCGGGGTCGCTTGCTAAGCTTGCGCCATCCCCCGCGACGAGCACCCCGATGAGCCAGCAGGCCGACCTTGCCGAAACCTTCTTGCGCGATCTGCAGGATCGCATCTGCGCCGCGATCGAGCGCGCCGACGGCCAGGCGCGCTTCGAGGAGGACGCCTGGCAACGCGCCGCCGGCGGTGGCGGACGCACGCGCGTGCTGCGCGACGGCGCCGTGTTCGAGCAGGCCGGGGTCAATTTCTCGCGCGTGTCCGGCCACACCTTGCCGCCCAGCGCCACCGCGCACCGGCCCGACCTGGCCGGCGGCAGTTTCATCGCCACCGGCGTGTCGCTGGTGCTGCATCCGAAGAACCCGCACGTGCCCACCACCCACGCCAACGTGCGCTATTTCGAGGCGAGCAAGGAGGGCGTGGAGCCGGTGTGGTGGTTCGGCGGCGGCTTCGACCTCACGCCGTTCTATCCGGTGGACGAGGACGTGCGGCACTGGCACGCGGTGGCGCGCGACCTGTGCGAGCCGTACGGCATGGACGTCTATCCGCGCTACAAGCAGTGGTGCGACGACTACTTCTACCTGAAGCACCGCGACGAGACCCGTGGCGTGGGCGGGCTGTTCTACGACGACATGAACGAGGGCGGTTTCGAGCGCTGCTTCGCCTTCACCCGCGACGTCGGCCAGGGCTTCCTCGACGCCTACCTGCCCATCGTCGAACGCCGCAAGGACACGCCCTACGGCGAGCGCGAGCGCGAGTTCCAGCTGTACCGGCGCGGGCGCTACGTGGAGTTCAACCTGGTCTACGACCGCGGCACCTTGTTCGGCCTGCAGTCGGGCGGGCGCACCGAGTCGATCCTGATGAGCCTGCCGCCCAGGGTGCGGTTCGAGTACGCCTACGCGCCTGAACCTGGCTCGGCCGAAGCGAAGCTGGCGGATTACCTCAAGCCCCGGGATTGGGTGTTGTAGGAGCGGCTTCAGCCGCGACTTGTACCGCCGCACGCCGGTCGCGGCTGAAGCCGCTCCTACAGGTGTGGCGAGCTCAGCGCACCGCCACATCGGTCTCCCGCAGCACCTGCGCCAGGCATTCGCGTTTCAGCCGCAGGCAGTCGTAGGCTTGGGCCATGGCATCCACGAAGCGCCGATCGCCCGCCAGCGCAGGCGGAAACACGGCGTCGAGCGCAAGAAACATCGGCAGGTCGTGCGCCACCTCGTTGACGCAGGCGCGGCCGATCCTGAGCAGTTCCGGCGCCAGCGGGTCGACCAGGGTCGCGCCGGCTTGCGCCCGATGCCGCACGAAATGCATCCATGCCGCCACCGGCAGGCACAGCCGCTCGATCGGGTGGCCGCTGCGCAGGTGGTCGAGCAGGGTGCCGAACAGGCGGAACGGGAGTTTTTGCGAACCGTCCCACGCGATCTGCGCCAGCTCGTGGCGGATGGTGGGGTTGCCGAAGCGCTGCAGGATCGACTCGATGTAGGCAGCCAGATCCATCCCGGGCGGGCTGACCAGGGTGGGCCGGATGTCTTCCACCATCAGGCGGCGCACGAACGCGGCCAGTGCCGGATCGTTCATGGCGTCGCCCACGGTGGCGTGGCCCAGCAGCAGGCCGAGATAGGCCAGCGCGGAGTGCGCGCCGTTGAGCAGGCGCAGCTTGGCGCGCACGTACGCCGGCACGTCGCCGGTGAGGGTAACGCCGACGCTGGCGAAATCGGGCCGCCCGTTGCAGAACGCGTCCTCGATCACCCACTGGCTGAACGCCTCGCGCTGCACCGGCCACTGGTCGCGCACGCCCAGCGCGTCGCTCACGCGCTGGCACAAGGCGGTATCCGTGGCTGGCACGATGGCGTCCACCATGGTGCGGGGAAAGGTCGCTTCCTGCTCGATCCAGCGCGCCAGCGCGGTGCTGCCTTGTGCCGAGGCCAGCCGCAGTACGGCGGCGCGCAGGCGCAGGCCGTTGTCGACCAGGTTGTCGCAACTGATGGTGGTGAACGGCATTAGCCCGCGCACGTGTCGGCGGCGCAGGCCTTCGACGAGAAAGCCGAGCGCGCTGGCGGGTTGTTGCGGCGTGGCCAGGTCGTGCATCACGTCCACGTGGCGCAGGTCCAGCTCGCCGCGGGCATCCAGGCAATAGCCCTTCTCGGTGATGGTGAGGGTGACGATGCGGGTCTGCGGGTTGGCCAGGCGCTCCAGCACGCGCTCGCGATCGGCGGCGGCCACCAGCACCTCGCGCAGCGCGCCGATCACCCGGTAGGACACCTGATGGTCCAGCACCGCCATCGTGTACAAGCCCTGCTGCGGCCGCAACGCATCGCGCAGGCCGCGGCTTTTCAGCGACACCGCGCAGATGCCCCAGCCCGGCTCGCGCGCCAGCAGGCGGTCGACGTAGGCGGCCTGGTGCGCGCGGTGGAACGCGCCCGGCCCCAGATGGACGATGCCGATGCCGATGGCATCGAGCGGATAGTCGGGCAGCGCCAGGTGGTTGGATGGCGCCGGCAGCGAGTCCCGGCCGAGCAGGGCGCCCGGTGCGCCAGCGGTGGCGGACTTCGCGCGGCTCACAGGGTGACTCCGGTCTTCCACAAGGCAATCTCGCGTTCGTCGTTGATCTCGTTGCGGGCCGGCTTTCCCGAGGCCGTGTCCAGCAGCAGTTGTTGCAGTTGATCGGCCAGCGCTTCCATGCCGCGACCGTCCAGCAGCGCGCCGGCATCGAAGTCGATCCAGCGGGGCTTGGCCGCGGCCAGCGCGCTGTGGGTGGCGATCTTCAAAGTCGGCACCGGAAAGCCCAGCGGCGTGCCGCGGCCGGTGGTGAACAGGATCACGGTAGCACCGGCGGCGGTCAGCGCGGTGGCGGATACCGCGTCATTGCCCGGCGCTTCCAGCAAGGCCAGGCCGGGCACGTGCGCGCGCTGGCCGTAGCGCAGCACCTGGGTGACGGTGGCATGGCCGCCCTTCTGCACCGCGCCCAGCGATTTCTCCTCCAGCGTGGTGATGCCGCCGGCGAGGTTGCCGGGCGAGGGGTTCTCGTGCACCGGCTGGCCGTGATCGAGGAAATAGCGCTTGAAGTCGTTGACCAGGGTGCCGATCTGCTCGAACACCTCGCGGCTCTGCGCGCGGTCCATCAGCATCTGCTCGGCGCCGAAAATCTCGGGAATCTCGGTGAGGATGGGCGTGCCGCCGGCCGCCGCCACGCGGTCGGCGATGCGGCCCACCACCGGGTTGGCGGTGATGCCGCTGAAGCCATCGGAGCCGCCGCATTTCAGGCCGATGACCAGGTCCGCCAGGGCGCAGGGCTGGCGCCGGTCCCGTTCGGCCACCGCCACCAGTTCTTCCACCGCGGCCAGGCCCTGCTCCACCTCGTCGTCGGCAAGCTGCGAATTGAACCAGCGCAGGCGGGCCGGATCGACGCCATCCATGGCCTGCAGCAGCCACGGCATCTGCAGCGACTCGCAGCCCAGGCCCACCAGCAGCACGCCGCCGGCGTTGGGATGGCGCGCCAGCGCGGCCAGCATCTGGCGGGTGTGTTCCAGGTCGCTGCCCAGCTGCGAGCAGCCGAAGGGATGGGTGAACGCGTGCACGCCGTCCACGCGCGCGCCGAAGCGGCGATCGGCCGCCTCGGCGATACGCCGCGCGGTACGCGCCACGCAGCCCACCGTGCACAGCACCCAGATTTCGTTGCGGGTACCCACGCGGCCATCGGCGCGGCGGTAGCCCTGGAAAACGGCGGCCGGGTTGGCGTCTTGCGCTGGCACCGGGGTCGGCGGCTGGTAGTGGTAATCCAGCGTGCCCGACAGCGCGGTGGCCATGTTGTGGCTGTGCACCCAGTCGCCCGCGGCCACCGGCGCGGTGGTGCGACCGATCGCAAAACCGTATTTGCGCACCGGCTCACCGGCGCCCAGGCCGCGCACGGCGAACTTGTGGCCGCGCGGTACGGCCTGGCGCAGGCGCACCTCGCCGGTGGTGACCGTCATCAGCTCGCCTTCGGCCAGGTCGGCCAGGGCGATCGCCACGTCGTCCCCGGCATGGACGTGCAGGGCGGTGAGGGGGGCGGGACGGTCAGGGTGCATGGTTTGAGTCGCGGCAGAAGTAACCGGTGTCATTGAAGCGCCTGGCGCGGTTCTTGTCGATGGCCGAGCAGAAGGGATCGGCAACGGCGGGAACGCCACGCTACACCCGAATCCGGGGTCGGGAACATCCGGGCAACGCCGGATTGGCCGAGGAGACGATCATCCGGGGCCAGGCGACGCGGTTTCGTGCGCTCCGATGACACCGGTCACCAAAAGCCGGCCAGATGGCTATGATGGGGGTTCATCAGCGTCGACGGCCGCCGCAGGCCACGGCCGTCGATCCGCCCCGGCGGCCTGCCGACTCACGCGCCCCCCGAACGCTGCGCGCCCACCGCATGAGGACCGACATGTACCAGAAGACCTACCACGCCACCCACCCCGACATGATGGCCGGCGCCAGCAACGACCAGCTGCGCGACCGCTACCTGATGACCGACTTGTTTGCCGCCGACCAGGTGCGCCTCAACTACAGCCACAACGAGCGCTTCGTGATCGGCGGCGCTGCGCCGGTGAAGCAGGCGCTGGCGCTGCCGCGGCAGACCGAACCGGCCTCGGCCGCCGGCCAGCCGTTCCTGCAGCGGCGTGAGCTGGGCGCGGTGAACGTGGGCGGTGGCGTGGGCCGCATCCGCGTCGACGGGCAGACGTTCGACATGCAGCCCAGGGATGGCCTGTACGTGCCGATGGGCAGCGCCGAGGTGAGTTTCGAATCGGTGGACGGCGCCAACCCGGCGCGCTTCTATCTCGTCTCCACCCCCGCGCACGCGCGTTTCGAACTGAAGCACATCCCGATCGACCAGGCCGTGGCGCTGGAGCGCGGCGCGCTGGAAACCTCCAACGAGCGCGTCATCTACCAGTACATCGTGCCGGCCACCTGCGCCTCCTCGCAGCTGCTTTTGGGGCTGACCGTGCTCAAGCCCGGCAGCGTGTGGAACACCATGCCGCCGCACCTGCACGATCGCCGCTCGGAGGTGTACTTCTATTTCGACCTGGGCGAGAACGACCGCGTCTACCACTTCATGGGCCTGCCCGATGCGCAGCGCCACATCGTCATGGCCGACGGCGAGGCGGTGGTGTCGCCGCCGTGGTCGATCCACATGGGCGCCGGCACCAGCAACTACTGCTTCATCTGGGCGATGGGCGGCGAGAACCTCGACTACACCGACATGCACGTGCTCGACATCTGCCAGTTGAAGTGAGGCCGCCATGAATCCGTTTTCGTTGCAGGGCAAGGTGGCGCTGGTCAGTGGCGCCAACACCGGCCTGGGCCAGGCGATGGCGATCGCGCTGGCCGACGCCGGCGCCGACGTGGCCGCCGTGGGCCGCACCGATCCGGCCGACACCGCCAGCGCGGTGCGCACGGCCGGTCGCCGCTTCCACTGGGTGGAGGCATCGCTGGATACCACCGCGCCGATCCCCGCCATTATCGAAACCGTCGAGCGCGCGCTGGGCGGCATCGACATCCTGGTCAACAACGCCGGCACCATCCGCCGCAACGACGCACTGGATTTCAGCGAGGAGGACTGGGACGCGGTGATGGGGGTGAACCTGAAGACCGTGTTCTTCCTTTCCCAGGCGGTGGCGCGACGGCTGGTGGAGCGCAAGCGGCCCGGCAAGATCGTCAACATCGCCTCGATGCTCTCGTTCCAGGGCGGCATCCGCGTGGCCTCCTATACGGCCAGCAAATCCGGCCTGCTGGGGCTGACCCGGTTGCTGGCCAACGAGTGGGCCGCGCACGGCATCAATGTCAACGCGATCGCGCCGGGCTATTTCGAGACCAACAACACCACCGCGCTGCGCGCCGACGAGAAGCGCCAGCGCGAGATCGTGGCGCGCATCCCCGCCGGGCGCTGGGGCGTGCCGGCCGACCTGGCCGGTGCGGTGGTATTCCTGGCCGCCGCCGCATCGGACTACGTGCATGGCACGGTGCTGCCGGTGGATGGCGGCTGGCTGGCGCGCTAGCGGAACACCCATGCAGGAGCGGCTTCAGCCGCGACGCGCTTGTTCCAAGAAGCAAAAAGCGTCGCGGCTGAAGCCGCTGCTGCAGGATCCCGCAAGCTTAAGGATTCGCGCCGCTGAACTTCTGCACCGTGGCACCTTTCACCGGGCCGATCTGCGCACTGTCACTGACTTTCAGCACCACGTCGCGGCGAAATTCCAGCGTGCCCTGCACCACGGCATGCGGGCCGATCACCACGGTCGGCTTGCGGTCGTTCCAGCCGAACCAGCTGCTGGACTTGTCCACCAGGATGCCGCCCTCCACCCGCGAACCGGCGCCGACGGTGATGTCGCCGCTGACCGTCTCGATACCGCCGGCCACGTGCGCCGCATCCAGCCTGATGGCGCCGTTGACGTTGCTGAGCTTGCCGCCGATGTCGGCGCCGCGGGCCAGCTCGACGCTGCCGTTGGTGGCGTCCACGTCGCCGGCAACCTTGCTGCCGGTGCCCAGGTGGATGGCGCCGTTCACCGTGCTGAGCGCGGCCGCCTGCGCGCGCTCGCCGAGGGTCACCGCGCCGTTGACGGTCTGGGCCTCCTTCACGATCGCGCCGGCGCCGATCTCCACCGCGCCGTTGACCGTGCTGACGTCGCCGGCATGCTGGCCGGCCTCCACCCGCGCGGCACCGTTGATCTTGTCGATATCGTTGTCGCTGGCCGCGGCCAGCAGCGGCAGAACCAGGAGCAGGGCAAACAGGATGCGACGCATGGGGCAGTTCCTCGTGATGGGTGACGGCTTGAGATGCGCTGGCGGCCCCATGGGTTGGCATGACCTGTGGCAGGGCTGCATTTGACGATACCCGATGCTGGGCTGCACCATTCATCGTTTCCCTCCCTTGCACAAACGGCGCCCACCATGCACAAACTCGTCCTGATCCGGCACGGCCAATCCCAGTGGAATCTCGACAACCGCTTCAGCGGCTGGGCTGACGTCGATCTCACCGAACAGGGCGTGGCCGAGGCCGCCGAGGCCGGCCGCCTGCTGAAGGAGGCGGGTTACACGTTCGACGTGGCGCATACCTCGGTACTCAAGCGCGCCGTGCGCACGCTGTGGGGCGTACAGGACGCGATGGAACTGATGTGGATTCCGGTAGTGACCGACTGGCGCCTCAACGAGCGCCACTACGGCGCGCTGACCGGCCTCAACAAGGCCGAAACGGCCACGAAGTTTGGCGAGGACCAGGTCAAGATCTGGCGCCGCAGCTACGACATCCCGCCACCGGCGCTGGAACGCAGCGCCAACGAGTCGGTACACGACCCGCGCTACGCCACGCTGGATCCGAAGGACATCCCCGACACCGAGTGCCTCAAGGACACCGTGGCCCGCGTGCTGCCGTACTGGCACGAGGTGCTGGCGCCGGCGATCAAGGCCGGCCAGCGCGTGGTGGTGGCCGCCCACGGCAATTCGCTGCGCGCGCTGGTGAAATACCTGGACGGCATTTCCGACCAGGACATCGTGGAACTGAACATCCCCAACGGCGTGCCGCTGGTGTACGAATTTGATGACGCGCTGAAGCCGCTGCGGCATTACTACCTGGGCGACGCCGAGGTGATCGCGGCGAAGATGGCGGCGGTGGCGAACCAGGGGAAGGCGAAGTAGGTCGGGTCAACGGACTTCGTTGCGGCTTTCCCGCGGCGTGTCCCCCTCTCCCCAGCCCTCTCCCCGCAGGGGAGAGGGGATTACGGCCTCTTCCGGCCTCGTGGCGCGGCGTGCGGCCCCGTTCCGGCTTTACGGTGCGGCATACGGCGTTTCCTTGCCCGGCCGATGAGTGGAAAAGCCCGAAGGCACGGTCATTCCTCCTCTCCCCAGCGGGGAGAGGATCGAGGAGAGGGGGCGGGTGCTTGCGGGGAAGCTGAGGTGTAGCGATAACGGGTGACAAGCGTCAGTTCTGCATGCCGCGCCACCGCACTAAGCTGGTGTCCTCCGCCGCCGGAATCACGCCATGCCCGCGCACATGCTCAACTACCTCGTCGCGCTGCCGTTTGTCGCCTGGATGGTGTGGCGGCGCATCAGCCGGCAGTTCGGGCGCCAGCCGATCCGGCGCAAGCGCATGGTTTTCCGGGTGGCCATCTTCGCGATGGTCGGCGTATTGCTGGCGCTCAGCGGCCTGCACCGGCTGGCGCTGGCGGAAGGGGCGCTGGGCGGGATGCTGATCGGCGCCGCCGTCGGCCTGCTGGGGCTGAGACTCACGCGCTTCGAAACCGACCCCGTACGCGGCGACTGCTACGTGCCCAACAGCTGGATCGGCGCCCTGCTCACGCTGTTGCTGCTGGGCCGACTGGCGTGGCGTTTCATGATGATCGGTTCGCAGCTCCCGCCCGGCGTGGAAGACCCGATGGGACACGCGATGGCGTCCCACAGCGCCAGCCCGCTGACGATGCTGGTGGTCGGCGTGCTGGTGGGCTACTACCTCGTGTATTACAGCGGCTTGCTGATCCACCATCGGCGCTTCCAGCAAACGCCGCCGGCAAGTGGGAATTCGGGATTGGAAATTCGGGACTCGTAAGAGCAAAAGCCCGAGCGTGTGGCGCTCTTGAGCTTCTACAAATCCCGAATCCCCAATCCCGAATCCGGCCTCACGGCAAATGCGCGCTGGCCAGGTATTCCTCGCTCTGCATCTCGATCAGGCGGGACTCGGTGCGGCCGAATTCCGCGCGCAGGCGCTCGCCGTCGTACAGCTCGGTGATCGGCGCGGCGGCGGACAGCACCAGCTTCACGCGGCGGTCGTAGAACTCGTCCACCAACTGCACGAAGCGGCGCGCCGCATCCTCGCTGTAAATGCTGAATTGCGGCACGTTGGCCACGATCACCGCGGGCCCGGCCTTGGCCAGTTCGATGTAATCCGCCACC
The DNA here is from genome assembly GCF_039523575.1 of Rhodanobacter caeni. Classification (NCBI taxonomy): domain Bacteria; kingdom Pseudomonadati; phylum Pseudomonadota; class Gammaproteobacteria; order Lysobacterales; family Rhodanobacteraceae; genus Rhodanobacter; species Rhodanobacter caeni. Next base: position 296,780 of record NZ_BAAAFO010000002.1, read on the forward strand.
GCGCGCGGGCCTTCGCACAGCGCGGGGAAGTCAAACCACAGGATGTTGTCGGCGCGCTTGCACAACGCGATGTCGCGGCCGTTGACGTGGATGCTGCCGCCCTCGCGCACCTCGCCGCTGGCTTGCTGGGCGAAGATGCGCTCCAGCGCCCGATGCGCCTCAGCGCCGGGCGGGTAGTGGTAGACCGATGCCTGGGCCAGCGCTCGCAGCCGCCAGTCGCGCGAGGAGGCCATCTCCACCACGTGGCAATGCTGCTCGATCAGCGCGATGGCGGGCAGGAAGCGGGCGCGCTGTAGGCCGTCGCGATAGAGATGGGCCGGCGCGGTGTTGGAGGTGGTGACCAAGGCCACGCCACGCTCGAACAGCGCCTGCAGCAGGTTGGCCAGGATCATCGCGTCACCGATGTCGTTGACCAGGAACTCGTCCAGGCACAGCACCCGGCAATGCGCGGCCAGTTCCTCCGCCACCTCGTCCAGCGGGCTCTGCCGATCGCCCAGCGCGCGCAGGCTGTCGTGCACCTCGGCCATGAAGCGGTGGAAGTGCCGCCGCCGCGCGACGCCGTGGGGCAGGCTGGCCACGAACAGGTCCATCAGGAAGGTCTTGCCGCGGCCCACCGAACCCCACAGGTAAAGCCCCGGCACCGCGGCGACCGGTTCGCTGGCGAGCAGCGATTTCAGCCGTCCAAACAGGCCGGCGCCAGTCGCCGGTTCGGCGCGCAATGCCGCGTGCATGCGATCGAACTCGGGCAGCAGCGCCAGCTGGGTCGGGTCCGATTCCCAGCGATGCGCTGCAACGCCGTCGAGATAGCGGGCGGAAGGGGGGAGCGTGCTTTCGGGCATGGGCCGATCGGAAGGATGGAGGTCGCGAAGACGGGCTGACCGCTAGGCGCCGCCGCCCCGCTTGGGCGGCAGCCAGCCACGCACCGCGTGCTTGATCGCGCCGCGCAGGTCCATCAGCCGGCGATGGAAGAAGTGGCTGGTCTCGGGCATCCGCACCAGCTCCGGCTTGCGCTTCAACGTGTCCACCCAGTCGAACACGGCTTGCGGATCGACCACCTCGTCGGCCTCGCCCTGCACGATCAGCCACGGGCAGGTGGGCGGCGCGATCGTCTCGAACGCCCAGCGGCCCACCGGCGGCGCGATGCTGACCAGCGCATCGGCGCGCAGGCGCACCGCGTGGCGGATGCTGACGTAGCTGCCGAACGAGAACCCGGCCAGCCACAGCGCGTCGTCCGGGCGCACGCGGCGCACCCACGCCACCACCGCGCCAAGATCGTCGCCTTCGCCCTCGCCTTCGTCGTGGACGCCTTCGGAGGCGCCGGTGCCGCGGAAATTGAAGCGCACGGTATCGAGCCCGGACTCGCGCAGCGCCCGCTCCACCATCGTCACCACCTTGTTGTGCATGGTGCCGCCCTGAACCGGGTTCGGATGGCAGACCACGGCCACGCCGCGGCGGGCACAGGCCGGGTCGGCCACGTCGCTGATGGTTTCGAGCTTGCCGGCGGGTCCGGCCAGCATGAAACTGGCCGCTTCATCGGGAAAGCTGGCGGGATCGGCGGGAAGTGCAATGGGCGTCATGCGGACGATCATAACCGCCGAAGGAATCGGCTGCCGCAGGGCGCACCGGTGAACCACCTGGCGCATACCCTGCTGGCCGGCAGCGAGGAAGCCCTGCAACTGGGCGGCATGCTGGGCGATTTCGTGCACGGCGCGCCGGACCCGGCCCGGTTCGCGCCGCGGGTCATCGAGGGCATCCGCCTGCATCGGGCCATCGACGTCTATACCGACGCGCACGCCGAGGTGCTGGCAGCCAAGGCCCGGTTGCCGCCGCCGTACCGGCGCTATGCCGGCATCCTGCTGGACATGTGGTTCGACCATTGCCTGGCGCGCGATTTTTCGCGCTGGAGCGACCAGCCGCTGGCGCTGCGCTCCGCGGCCCTGCGTGGATTGCTGCGCCGCGAGCAGCCGCGCCTGCCGCCTGGCCTGCGCCGCTTTTCCGCCTACATGGAACAGAACGACCTGCCCGCCGCCTATGCCGACCGCACCGTGCTCGGGCAGGCGCTGGCGGGGATCGGACAACGGCTGAGCCGCGCCAACCCGCTCGCTTCCGCGCTGCCGGTGCTGGCCGAACGCGAGGCCGTGCTGCAGCAGCATTTCGAGGCGTTCTTTCCGCAGTTGCAGGCATTTGCGCGGGCGTGGGTCGAGCAGCATGCGGGATGATCTGCTCCCTCCCCTGCGCCAGCAGGGGAGGGTTGGGGAGGGGTGCTTTTGACTTTTCCGCCAGCCGGGGCTCCCCATCCCAACCTACATTCGGGCCATCCCTGGCCCTCACCCTGCGGGCGGCTTCGCCGTGCAAATCGGCAGTCCTGCCGATTTGTCCCCCACAGGGGGAAGGGGCAAACGAGAACGCCGCCCGATGGGCGGCGTTTTGCGAAAGCTTGTTGAATCAGGCGATGCTCGCCTGATCGAATTACTTTGCCTGATCGACGATCCAGTGCACGGCGTTGGTGACCTGTTCGTCGGTCAGTGCCGGGTTGCCACCCTTGGGCGGCATGAAGTTGCCGTCCGGGCCGTGATAACCCTCGATCGCGTGCTTGACCAGGGTGTCGATGCCCTGGGCGATGCGCGGCGCCCACGCGCCCTTGTCGCCCACCTTCGGCGCGCCGGCAATGCCGCCGGTGTGGCAGCTGGTGCACAGGTGGTCGTAGATTTCCTTGCCGTCGGTGGTGCCGCCGTAGGCGACCTGCGAGGCGGCGGCCTTGCTGGCGGCTTCGGCGGCGGCCTGCATCGCGGCGCGGCCGGTGTCGCCGGCGTACACGGCGCCCGCCGGAGCGATCCGCTCGGCCACGCGCGCGGGCTGGGTCGGGTCGGTTTCCTTCGGCTCGCTGTTGTAGATGCACAACGCCGTGACGATCAGGATCACCGCCACCACCACGAGGCCGCCGATCATGATGGCAAACTGGCGCATGGTTGTCTGGTCGGATTTGCTCAGGGAACCGCTCACGCGTGTACTCCAGTCAGTAGATAATCCCGGCCGGGCCCGGTAGTTTCCGGACCCGGCCGATAATGAGGTCAGCGGCAGTGCCGCCTGTGGTAGCGCCATGGCCGCGAGACAACCCGATGCCCCGGCAACCGGTTGGCTCCGTCGAAGGCAGGCGGATGCCAGCGGCGGATTATAAACGAAGCGGGACACAAGTTTCAGGCGGGGTGCGGCGTTGACGACGGCGGCCAACGGCGGTGACGGCGCGGTGCGGCCACGGCCACACTGTGTCGTCAGTCACGATGCACCCGTGTCAACTGGCATTGTCCCGGTTCGTTGAACTGCCTCTATGCTTTCACCCGGAATCCCCCACGCCCGCCCGCCGCGGTCGTGTCCCGGCAGCCACACTGCCAAACCCAGGAGTTCTACATGTCGCGTTTTTGGAAGATCACGTTGATCGTGATTGCGGTTGTGGTGCTGGCGATCGTGGGCGTGCGCCTGCTGCACAAGCCGGCCGCACCAGCCGGGGCGCACGCCGCCGGTGCCAAGGCCGACGGCGCCGACGCCACGCCGGTGCCGGTCACGGTGGTGCCGGTGGAGCGCAAGAACGTGCCGGTTTTCCTGACCGCGCTGGGCACGGTGCAGGCGCTGAACACGGTGACACTGAACCCGCAGGTGGGCGGCCAGCTGCTGAGCCTGGATTTCCAGGAAGGGCAGCCGGTGAAGAAGGGCCAGGTGCTGGCGCAGATCGACCCGCGCACCTACCAGGCCGCGCTCGACCAGGCCGTGGCCAGGAAGCGCCAGGACGAGGCGCAGCTGGCCACCGCCAAAAGCAACCTGACGCGCAGCCAGGACCTGGCGGCCAAGGGCTACATCTCGAAGCAGGATCTGGACACCTTGCGCAACACAGCCTCGCAGTACCAGGCCGCGGTGGCGTCGGACGCGGCCAGCATCCGCGATGCCCAGGTGCAGCTGGCGTACACCAAGGTGGTGTCGCCGATCGACGGCCTGGCCGGCATCCGCAATGTGGACCCGGGCAACGTGGTGAGCACCAGCACGGCGATCGTCACGCTGACCCAGCTGCATCCGATCTATGTGATGTTCACCCTGCCCGAGCAGAACCTGGACATGGTTCGCGCCGCCGCCGCCAACGACAGCTCGCCGTTGGAAGTGACCGCGCTGGATCGCGTCGACGCGCACCCGATCGCCACCGGCGGCGTGCTGAAGGTGATCGACAACCAGATCGACACCAGCACCGGCACGTTCCGCCTGAAGTCCGAATTCGCCAACGCCAAGAACGAACTGTGGCCGGGCCAGTTCGTCAACGTGCGGCTGCAGGTACGCACCGCGATGGGTGCGCTGGTGATCCCGGCGCAGGCGGTGCAGCGCGGACCGGACGGCGACTACGTCTACCAGGTGCAGGGCGACAGCACGGTCAGGATGCAGCCCGTGGTGGTGGCCGGCGAAGTGGGCGACAGCCACGTGATGATCGGCAGCGGCCTGAAGGCCGGCGACCGCGTGGTCACCGAAGGCCAGTTCCGGCTGAAACCCGGCAGCAAGGTCAATGCGCTCAAGCCCGGTGAAGTGCCGGCGGTGCCGACCCAGGCCGAGCTGGACAAGGCGAAGAAGGACACCAAGGGCGGCCGTCGCCGTCATTGATCCGGCCGTGCGTGCCGGCGGCCTGCCGCCGGTACGCCATGCGATGAAACCTGCCAGCTGCTGGCCCTGATCGCGGCGGACGCCGCCCCTCCACGTTCCGGATAGCCATGGGATTCTCCACACTCTTCATCCGCCGCCCGATCGCCACCTCGCTGCTGATGGTGGCGATCCTGCTGCTGGGCATCCTGGGCTACCGGCAGCTGCCGGTGTCCGCGCTGCCGGAAATCGAGGCGCCCAGCCTGGTGGTGACCACGCAGTACCCGGGCGCCAGCGCCAGCACCATGGCGTCGCTGGTGACCACGCCGCTGGAACGCAACCTGGGCCAGATCTCCGGCCTGGCGATGATGAGCTCGGACTCCTCCGCCGGGCTGTCCACGATCATCCTGCAGTTCAACATGGACCGGGACATCGACATCGCCGCGCAGGACGTGCAGGCGGCGATCAACCAGGCCAAGGGCACGCTGCCGGGCAACCTGCCGTACCCGCCGGTGTACAACCGCGTCAACCCGGCCGATGCGCCGATCCTCACCCTGTCGCTGCAATCGGGCAGCCGCCCGCTGCGCGACGTCAACGACCTGGCCGACTCGATCCTGGCGCAGAAGCTGTCGCAGGTGCAGGGCGTGGGCCTGGTCTCGATCGCCGGCAACGTGCGCCCGGCCGTGCGGGTGCAGGTGAACCCGGCGCAGCTGTCCAACCTGGGCCTCACGCTTGAAGACGTGCGCAGCGCGCTGACCCAGGCCAACGTCAACGCGCCCAAGGGCACGCTCAACGGCAAGACGCAGAGCTACTCCATCGGCACCAACGACCAGCTCAGCAGCGCGGCCGAATACAAGAACACCATCATCAGCTACAAGAACGGCGCGCCGGTGCGGCTGTCGGACGTGGCCAAGGTGGTCGACGGGGTGGAGAACGACCAGCTGGCGGCGTGGGCCAACGGCCAGCCGGCGGTGTTGCTGGACATCCGCCGCCAACCCGGCGCCAACATCGTGCAGACGGTGAAGCAGATCCGCCAGGTGCTGCCCGAGCTGCGCAACGCGCTGCCGGCCGACGTGCACCTGGACGTGTTCGCCGACCGCACCATCACCATCCAGGCGTCGGTGCACGACGTGCAGTTCACGTTGCTGCTGACCATCTTCCTGGTGGTGGCGGTGATCTTCGTGTTCCTGCGCCGGTTGTGGGCGACCATCATTCCGGCCACCGCGGTGCCGCTGTCGCTGATGGGTACGTTCGGCGTGATGGCGTTCACCGGCATGTCGCTGGACAACCTGTCGCTGATGGCGCTGACCGTGGCCACCGGCTTCGTGGTGGACGATGCGATCGTGATGATCGAGAACATCGTGCGCTACATCGAGCAGGGCAAGAGCGGCAAGGAGGCGGCCGAGATCGGCGCGCGCGAAATCGGCTTCACGGTGCTGTCGTTGACGGTGTCGCTGGTGGCGGTGTTCCTGCCGCTGCTGCTGATGCCCGGCGTCACCGGCCGGCTGTTCCACGAGTTCGCCTGGGTGCTGACCATCGCGGTGACGATCTCGATGCTGGTGTCGCTGACGCTGACGCCGATGATGTGCGCCTACCTGCTCAAGCCCGACGAACTGCCGCCGGGCGACGACGCGCACGAGCGCAGCGCGGCCGACGGCAAGCGCGACCTGTGGGTGCGCACGGTGGGCGCCTACGAGCGCTCGCTGGACTGGGTGCTGGCACGCCAGAAGCTGACCATGCTGGTGGCCGCCGCCGCGGTGGTGCTGACCGTGTGCCTCTACATCATCATCCCCAAGGGCCTGCTGCCCGAGCAGGACACCGGCCTGATCACCGGCGTGGTGCAGGCCGACCAGAACATCGCCTTCCCGCAGATGGAGGACCGCACCAAGGTGGTGGCCGAAGCGCTGCGCAAGGACCCGGCCGTGGCCGGCGTGGCCGCCTTCATCGGTGCCGGCACGATCAACCCCACCATCAACCAGGGCCAGCTCAGCATCGTGCTGAAGGAGCGCGGCGACCGCGACGGCCTGGACAAGCTGCTGCCGCGGCTGCAGCAGGCGGTGGCCGACATCCCCGGCGTGGCGCTGTACCTGAAGCCGGTGCAGGACGTGACGCTGGACAGCCGCGTGGCCGCCACCGAATACCAGTACACCTTGTCCGACGTGAACTCGGCCGAGCTGGCCACCTATGCCGCGCGCATGACCGAGGCGCTGCGCCAGCGCCCGGAACTGGCCGACGTGGACAACAACCTCGCCGACAAGGGCAACGCGCTGAAGCTCACCATCGACCGTGAGAAGGCCAGCCGCCTGGGCGTACCGGTGCAGAGCATCGACGACACCCTGTACGACGCGTTCGGCCAGCGCCAGATCTCCACCATCTTCACCCAGCTCAACCAGTACCGCGTGGTGCTGGAGGTGGCGCCCGAGTTCCGCAATTCGGACGACCTCTTGAACAAGCTCACCGTGCGCGGCAATGGCAACGGCGCGCTGACCGGCAGCAATGCCACCAGCTTCGGCCAGGTGAAATCCAGCAACTCGGCCACGCCCTCGGGCATCGGCAACGCCGGCAACGTGGGCTTCGAGATCGGTGGCGGCGGCACCATCCCGCTGTCGTCGCTGGCCAGCGCCCAGGTCACCAGCGCGCCGCTGGTGATCAGTCACCAGCAGCAGTTGCCGGCGGTGACGCTGGCGTTCAACGTGGCGCCGGGCTACGCGCTGTCCGATGCGGTGGATGCGATCCACGCCACCGAGGCGCAGCTGAATTTTCCGCCGCAGGTGCGTGGCGAGTTCGTGGGCAAGGCGGCGGAGTTCAGTTCCTCGATCGGTGACGAGGTGCTGCTGCTGCTGGCGGCGATCGTGGTGATCTACATCGTGCTGGGCGTGCTGTACGAGAGCTACATCCATCCGTTGACGATCATCTCCACCCTGCCGCCGGCCGGCGTGGGCGCGTTGCTGGCGCTGATCATCTGCGGCATGAGCCTGTCGGTGGACGGCATCGTGGGCATCGTGCTGCTGATAGGCATCGTGAAGAAAAACGCGATCATGATGATCGACTTCGCGATCGAGGCGCGCCGCACCGGCATGAACGCGCACGACGCGATCCGCCGCGCCTGCCTGCTGCGCTTCCGCCCGATCATGATGACCACCGCCGCGGCGATGCTGGGCGCCTTGCCGCTGGCATTGGGCAACGGCATCGGCGCCGAACTGCGCCGGCCGCTGGGTGTATCCATCGTCGGCGGCCTGCTGTTGTCGCAGCTGGTGACGCTGTACACCACGCCGGTGATCTACCTGTACATGGAGCGTTTCTCCGACTGGCTGGCCGCGCGCCGCGAACAGCGCGCCCTGCGCCACGCCGGCCAAGCGGCCTGAGCGCGTCGCGCCGCCGCTTTGCTCCCTCCCCTGCTCGCAGGGGAGGGCTGGGGAGGGGTCGCCTTTGATCTTCCCCGCGATCCTGCGCAACCCCCTCCCAGCCTCCCCCTGCGCGCAGGGGGAGGAGCGGTGCGCGGCGGCATCGAAGGAGCGGCCGCGGTTCAACCTTTTCGCCGCTCGACCGTTGAGAGCTGGGATGTGCCGTTCACGCCCCTTCTGCCATACCTCCGCGGACTCCCCGGTCACGCTTGATCCATGAACATTTCCGGCATCTTCATCCGTCGCCCGATCGGCACCTCGCTGCTGGCGATGGGGCTCTTCGTCGTTGGTGCGATCTGCTACGTGCTGCTGGGCGTGGCGGCGCTGCCGGCGATGCAGTTTCCGGCGATCTTCGTGCAGGCCAGCCAGAGCGGCGCCGATGCCAGCACGATGGCCTCGACGGTGGCCGCGCCACTGGAACGCCACCTGGGCCAGGTGCCCGGCATCCAGACCATGCGCTCGCGCAGTTCCGAAGGCAGCACCTTCGTCTTCATGATGTTCAACGGCGACGTCGATCTGGATGCGGCGGCGCGCGACGTGCAGGCGGCGATCAACGCGGCCGCGCCCGATCTGCCCACCGGCCTCAACAGCGCGCCAAGCTACCAGAAGGCCGACCCCAACGACGACCCGATCATCGCCTTCGCGCTGACCTCTGACACGCAATCGGCCGACGCGCTGTACAACGTGGCCGATACCTTGCTGGCGCAGCGGCTGCGCCAGCTGCCGGGGGTATCGTCGGTGGAGATCGCCGGCGCCGCCACGCCCGCGATCCGCGTCGACGTGAACCTGCGCGCGCTGAACGCGATGGGCATTTCGCCCGACCAGCTGCGCAACGCGCTCAGCGCCGCCAACGTCACCTCGCCGGAGGGCTTCCTGTCCAACGGCAAGACCACCATGGCGATCAACGCCACCACCCAGCTGCACAACGCCGACGACTTCGCCTCGCTGGTGATCGCCAGCCACGACGGCACGCCGGTACGCCTGCGCGATGTGGCGCACGTGTACGCCGGCCCGCAGGACGCGTACCAGGCGGCGTGGTTCGACGGCAAGCCCGCGGTGCTGATGTACGTGTACAAGAAGGCCGACGCCAACATCATCGCCACCGTGGACCTGGTCAAGGCGCAGGTGCCGCTGCTGCGCGCCTACCTGCAACCGAGCACGCGGCTGACGCCGTTCTTCGACGGCACGCCCACCATCCGCGCCTCGCTGCACGAGGTGCAGGCCACGCTGCTGATCTCGCTGGCCATGGTGGTGTTGACGATGGCGCTGTTCCTGCGCCGGCTGGCGCCCACCCTGATCGCCGCCACGGCGGTGCCGCTGTCGCTGGCCGGCGCGTTCGTGGCGATGTACCTGTTCGGCTACACGCTCAACAACCTCACCCTGCTGGCGCTGGTGATCGCGATCGGTTTCGTGGTGGACGACGCGATCGTGGTGATCGAGAACATCATCCGCCATATCGACAACGGCATGAGCCGCCTGCAGGCCACCCTGGCCGGCGCGCGCGAGATCGGCTTCACCATCGTCTCGATCACCGCGTCGCTGGTGGCGGTGTTCATCCCGCTGCTGTTTGCCGGTGGCATGACCGGCATGTTCATGCACGAGTTCGCCGCCACCTTGGTGGCGGCCATCGTGGTGTCGGCAGTGATCTCGCTGACGCTGACGCCGGCGCTGTGCGGCCGCTTCCTCAATGGTCATCGCGAGCCGGAGAAACCGTCGCGGCTGGGCCGGGCGCTGGATCGTTTCCACGCCGGCATGCTGCGCGTGTACACCCGCGCGCTGGGCTTTTCGCTGCGCCATGCGCTGGCGCTTTCGCTGACGCCGCTGCTGCTCATTGCGGCCACGTTCTTCCTGTTCGGCGTGGTCAAGACTGGCTTGTTCCCGCCGCAGGACACCGGCCTGATCTGGGGTCGCGCCAGTTCCAGCGCCACCGTGTCGTTCGAGGAAAGCCGGCAGCGGCTGCGGCGCCTCACCGACATGCTGCTGGCCGACCCCGATGTGGCGTCGGTGGGTTCGCGCCTGGGCAGCAGCCGGCACGGCGCCAGCGCCTCGTTCAACATCGACCTGAAGACGCGCGCCGACGGCCGCAAGGACGACACCTTCGCCGTGCTCGCGCGGCTCAGCGCCAAGGCCGCGAAATATCCCGACCTCAACCTGCGCCTGCGCCCGGTGCAGGACCTGCCCAGTGGCGGCGGCGGGGGCGGCGACCAGGGCGCGCAGTACCAGATCGGGCTGCAGGGCAACGACTTGGCCGAGTTGCAGGAGTGGCTGCCGAAGCTGGTGGCGGAGCTGAAGAAGAACCCGAAACTGGCCGACGTGGGCAGCGATGTGGAAGAGGGTGGCTTGCGCCAGAACATCGTGATCGACCGCGATCGCGCCGCGCAGCTGGGCGTGTCCATCGGCGCCATCGACGGCGCGCTGTACGACGCCTTCGGCCAGCGCCAGGTATCGACCATCTACTCGGACATCAACCAGTACAAGGTGGTGGTCAACGCGCTGCCCGCGCAAACCGCCACGCCCGACGCGCTCAACCGCATCTACGTGCGTTCCAGCAGCGGCCAGATGATTCCCATCACCGCGTTCACACGGCAGGAGCCGGGCCTGTCGCCCTCGTCGATCAGCCACGAGAACCAGTACACCACGATGGATCTCAGCTTCAACCTGGCACCCGGCGTGAGCATGGGTGAGGCGATGGCGATCGTGCAGGCCACGGTCAGCGGCATGCGCATGCCCGGCGACATCCGGCTCAACGTGGGCGGCGACTTCCGCCGCTTCCAGGAGTCGCAAGGCGGCATGCTGTGGCTGGTGCTGGCCGCCGTGATCACCGTCTACATCGTGCTGGGCATGCTGTACGAAAGCCTGCTGCATCCGGTCACCATTCTGTCCACCTTGCCGGCCGCGGGCGTGGGCGCGCTGCTGGCGTTGTGGCTGACCGACACCGAACTGTCGGTGGTGGCGCAGATCGCGCTGGTGCTGCTGATCGGCATCGTCAAGAAGAACGCGATCATGATGATCGACTTCGCCCTGGTCGCCGAACGCGAGCACGGCAAGACCCCGCTGGAGGCCGTGCGCGAAGCCTGCATCGTGCGCTTCCGCCCGATCATGATGACCACCATGGTCGCCATCCTGGCCGCCCTGCCCATCGCCATTGGCCTGGGCGAAGGCAGCGAACTGCGCCGCCCGCTGGGCATCGCCCTGATCGGCGGCCTGCTGATCTCGCAAAGCCTCACCCTGCTCAGCACCCCGGCGCTGTACGTGATCTTCTCGTGCCTGGCCGAGCGGCGGAAAAGCTGGGTCGCGCGGCGGCGGGCACGGCGAACGGCACGACGATTGCCGGCGAGCATCTAATCAGCGTTCGCCGGTTGGGGAATCGGCCGGATGGACGGCTATTTGCCGAGGTAGAAAGGCACATAGGCCTACCAGCCATTGCAGCTATTAGGCCATACCTTCCATCTCCACCTCTGGACCCGCTAATGAGCCCAAGCGGATCGATCATTGGCTATGCAAGGTTCTTCAACCAAAGCTTGCCAGCGTCATTCGCCATGAACTTCACGGCCTTTGTGACACTGAAATACAACGAGGCGACGTGATAGGTGGTCAGGACCGCATCCTGTAAATCTTGGTTTTGCTCAAGCTCATCGATGTACACGCCTAATGCTCGTGCCTGGTCACGATCGATACGCCTGCCGTGATGCTTATGAACGGAGGTATCGTTGAAGTGGGCAGCAACGCTAGCGGCCATCTTCAACGGCTCAGCCTGGTCCTTGAACATGCGATTAGCCAACCAGCCCGCGACCATCTGTTCACCGTAATCGAGGGCATTGCGAGCTTGGGAAACCAACGAAGGACCCATGCTCTGCAGGATCGGATGCCATAGATGCGCTTTCGCGTTGTTATTGGCTATATCCGTGGACGCACGGTTGAAGGTATCTATCACTTCGCCAGCGGAAACCGTGCGGTTACCCCAGCCCAACTGCGCATCGATAGGGCCCAGCTGACTCTGCTTCCCCATCATGATCCGATCGGTTCCCAAGCAAACCATCGTGCCAGCCGACATTGCATAGGTAGGCACAATCGATTCGATGAGCGGGAATTTTGCGTGCAGGTAAGGGACCATCGCGTTGGCGGCACCTGGGTCCCCACCCGGCGTATGCATGACCAACAGAAGAGGCTTCGTGCAATCCATCCCATGAAGAACCGCCATGAGCCCGTTGAGGTCTTCGGTGGTCATCATGGTCGTCCACGCCGGAGCGGCTGGTTTCTGAAGAAACCCGCTTGCGTAGAAAATCACATTGGCACCGCTCTGTAGACCGGCGACGCTACGCAGCGATGCCACCAGTGTCTGGTTCAGCCAAGCAAGCTTTGCGTTGTCATTGGGTTGCCGATCAAGCTCTAAGCGAAGCTCATCCCACGATGCCATTCGCGTAGCTCTCGATGAGAACCGGGCTCACCGACGCGACGATCACGCTTTCGGGCGGTTCCGGATCCATTGAACCCAACTGGCCTAGCTCAGCCAGCTTCACGTATTCCTGGTACAGCCTGTCAGCGTCCGCCAAGGCATCTTTCAGCTCAGCACTCATGATGCGCTCCATCCCCCTGTTCGAGGATATGGTCAACCAAAAGCTGGTGACTTATCAACAAGATTATCCAGTTTATTGTGAATAAGTACCTGAACGGCCACGCTTAGACCCATGCGGCAGCATCGTAGCCAGAGAATTGGTGCACGGTATGCTGCCCACCCAAGAGGCGCGCAACCAAGTTGTCGCCGAATCAGCGCGAAATCGGTGGATATATCGGGATCACTTGGGGACGGCTGGAAACGTTAAATCACTTCCCGATGCAGAACGACCCGAAGATCGCCCCCAGCAGATCGTCGCTGCTGTAGCTGCCGGTGATTTCGCCCAGCGCCTGCTGGGCGTGGCGCAGTTCTTCGGCGGCGAGTTCGCCGGCGCGGGTGGTGGCCAGGACGGTGGCGGTGCGATCGAGGTGGTCGCGCACGGTTTCGAGGGCCAGGACGTGGCGGCGGCGGGCGCTGAAGCTGCCTTCGCCGCCGGCACCGGCCAGCAGGCGCAGGGCCTTGCGCAGGGCGTCGAGGCCGGCGCCGGTCTTGGCCGAGGCCCACAGCCAGCGGGTGCCGTTGCGCTGGCCACTGCGGGCGGGGGCCTGGTCCAGGTCGATCTTGTTGATCATCACCAGCCGCTCGACGCCTTCGGGCAGGTTGGCGAAGAACTGCTGGTCGGCGTCGGCGTGGTCGGCGTCGGTGACCAGCAGGGCCACGTCGGCGCGCTGCAGTTCGCCGTGGGCGCGGCGCACGCCTTCGCGTTCGACTTCGTCGTCGGTGTCGCGCAGGCCCGCGGTGTCGGCCAGTTCGAGGGCGATGCCGTCGAGGTCGAGGTGCTCGCGCAGCACGTCGCGGGTGGTGCCGGCGACAGCGTTGACGATGGCGCGGTCGCTGCCGGCCAGCGCGTTGAGCAGGCTGGATTTGCCGGCGTTGGGGCGGCCCACGATGGCCACCTTGAGGCCATCGTTCAAGCGCAGGCCGCGTTGCGCCTCACGCAGCAGCTCGGCCAGTTCGGTGCGCAGGCTGTCGAGTTGCGCCGTGATGGCCGGGTCGGCGAGGAAGTCGATCTCTTCCTCGGGGAAATCGATCGCCGCCTCGATGTGGACGCGCAGGGCGATCAGGGCTTGCAGCAGCGCCTCGACCTTGCGCGAGAACACGCCTTCCATCGAGTGCAGCGCGGCGCGGGCGCCGGACTGCGAGCGCGCCGCGATCAGGTCGGCGACGGCTTCGGCCTGGGCCAGGTCGAGCTTGCCGTTGAGAAAGGCGCGTTCGGTGAATTCGCCGGGTCGGGCCAGCCGCGCGCCCAGTTCGCAGCAACGGCGCAGCAGCAGGTCGAGCACTACTGCGCTGCCGTGGCCTTGCAGTTCCAGCACGTGCTCGCCGGTGTACGAGGCGGGCGCGGGGAAGTGCAACAACAGGCCGCGGTCGATGAGCTCGCCGTCACCGTCGCGGAAGGCGGCGAAGTGGGCGTACCGGGGTGTGGGTGCGCGACCGAGCAAGGTTGCCGCGATGACGGGAGCCGCCGGCCCGGATACACGTACCACGCCCACGCCGGCGGCGCCGGCGGCACTGGCGATGGCGGCAATGGTGTCGGTGACGGGCGGTGTCATGGGAAAGGCGTTGTCTTGGTGTCGGCGATAAAAGAAAACAGCCGCGGCGAGGTCATCGACGCGGCTGGGTAGGGAAGCAGCGCGCCGATGCTCAGGCCGCTTTCGCTTCCTCGCGATCCACGTGGTGCGTGACCCACCACTGCTGGCCCAGGCCGACCAGGCCGTTCACCGCGTAGTACAGGCACAGACCGGCGGGGAAGAAGGCGAACATCACCGAGAACAGCAGCGGCATCACCTTCATCATCTTCGCCTGGGTCGGGTCCATGCCCGCGGCGACGGGGTTCAGCCATTGGGTGCCCAGCATCACCAGCGCGTAGATGATCGGCAGGATGTAGAGCGGGTCGGCGGCGCTGAGGTCGGGGATCCACAGGAACGGCGCGTGGCGCAGTTCCAGGCTGTACTCGAGCACGTAGAACAGGCCGTAGAACACCGGCATGGTGATCAGCACCGGCAGGCAGCCGCCCATCGGGTTGACCTTCTCCTTCTTGTACAGCTCCATGGTGGCCTGCTGCATCTTCAGCTTGTCGTCGCCGTAGCGCTCCTTCAGCTGCGCGATGCGCGGTGCCAGCTTGCGCATGCGCGCGCTGGAGCGGTACTGCACCGCGGTGAGCTTCCAGGTGAGGCCCTTGATCAGCAGCACCAGCAGGATGATCGCCAGGCCCCAGTTCTTCGTTATCGCGTGGAACTGCGACAGCACCCAGTGCATCGGCACCGCGATGGCCTTGAGCATGCCGTAGTCGATGGTGAGGTCCAGCCCCGGCGCGATCGCGTCCAGCGTGCCTTGCACGTTCGGGCCGATGTACAGCCGGGCCTGGCTGCTCTGGCTCTGCCCGGGCGCCACCGTCATGGCCGGACCGATCGCGCGGATCAGGTAGCGCGGATGCGCGCTGTCAGGGTCGAGCGTGGTGGTGACGTAATGGTCGGTCTGGTCCGCCGGCGGGATCCACGCGGCGAAGTAGTACAACCTCAGCATCGCCGCCCAGCCGCCCTTGTAGGACGCATCGAGCGCGTCGTCCTTCTCGGCGAAATCCTTGAACGGCAGCTTTTCGAACTTCTCGCCGGTGTACCAGGCGGCGCCCTGGAAGCTGCGCGATTCGGGGTCCATGAAGCTCTTCAGCCAGCCCTCGGGCTTGGGCGGCTCCACCCGCAGCAACTGGCGGTAGGCGTTGCCCTGCCAGGTCTGGCTGCTGCCGTTGTCGATGCGCTGGGTCAGCCCGATCACGTAGCTGCCGCGCTTGAACGTGTAGATCTTGGTGACCTTGAGACCGTCCGCGTTCTGCCAGGTCAGCGGCACCTGCAATTCGTCCTGGCCGCTGGCCAGCGTGTAGGCGGCCTTGTCGCTGTGGAACAGCGCCAGGTGGTTCGGTTGATCCTGCGTGCCGGAGCTGCTGACCAAGCCGTTCTGCGCCACGAAATAGCGCGTGGCGCTGTCGTTCAGCAGCGCTACCGGCGGCGGCGAGGGATGCTTGTGGGTGGGGGCGACGGAGGGGTAGGCGAGCAGGTCGCTGTGCACCACGCTGCCGCCGCGGGTATCCACGACCAGGCGCAATACGTCGGTGGTGATGGTGATGCGCGGCGATGGCGCTGCCGATGGCGCCGTGGCGTGGTCGGCAGCGACCGCGGCAGGCGCCGAGCCGGCCTCGGGTATCGCGCCCGGCACGCTGGCATCGGCCGGCACCGCAGCGCTGGACGCGCTGGCCACGGCGGCCTGTGGCGGTTGCGGCGCGTAATCCTTCTCCCAGGCCAGAAACAGCAGATAGGCGACCGCCAGCAGGGCGAACATGAGGAAGGTGCGCGTTTGATTCATCGCGTAGCAAATCCGGTAACGCCACGACTCGGAGCGGCCGCGGGAGGCAGGAAAAGGGAGGTCAACGGCCGATTGTGGTGGTGTCGTCGACCCGCTTCAATGGTTCGGCTGGCGCCGTGCTGGCGAGCAGCTTGTTCCACAACGTGTCGATTTCCGCCAGCAATTGCGGCCCCGGCACGTTGGCCGCCTGCTCGCGCGCCATCACCATCAGGTCGACCGCAGGCAGCCGATGGCGGACCTGGCGAAAGGACTCGCGCACCAGGCGCTTGATGCGGTTGCGCTCGACCGCGCGTTTCGAAACGCGCTTGGAGACCGCCAGGCCAAGCCGGGCATGACCCAGCTCGTTGTCTCGGAAGCGCATATGAAAACAGCGGCCGCCTGCGCGTCCGCTGCTTGCTCGCAAGGCGGCGAAATCACCCGGCCGACGCAACCGCGCCTCGCGCGGCAGTCCGGCAGGGGCCATCACCGGTACGCCGCTTACGGGATCAGGCGCTTGCGGCCCTTGGCGCGACGGGCGTTGAGGACTTTGCGACCGTCGGCGGTGGCCATACGGGCACGGAAACCGTGCGTGCGCGCGCGCTTGAGCTTGCTGGGCTGGAAGGTCCGCTTCATGGCTTACTCCGAAGGGAATGTGGGTAAAAAGGTTTGCGAGTATGTGGTCAGATCGTGGCGCTGTCAAATGCGCCCGCCGCCGGCCTGTGGACACCATGTGGATAAAACGGCATGGCGGCAGGGCGTACTGGTAGACTTGCCGATCGACATTCCGCGCGCCAGCGCTTCCTGCAGTGGATTGAATAGATCGATGAGTGATTTGTGGCGACGTTGCCTCGAGCGTCTGGAAGGCGAATTGAGCGCCGAGGACCTGCATACGTGGCTGATGCCGTTGCAGGCCCGCGACAGCACCACGGGCCTGCAGTTGTTTGCCCCCAACCCCTACACGCTCGACACCGTGCGCGACCGCTACCTGGCGCGCATCGAGTCGGTGATGGAACAGTTGACCGGCCATGCGCTGACCGTGCGCCTGGAGGTGGGCTCCAGCTCGCCGCGTCCGGCGCCGGCGACCAGGCCCGCGTCCGCGCCGGCACCGGCCGTGCAGGAACCGGCGGCGGCCAGTTTCCCGCACAACCTGGACCCGCATTACACCTTCGAGACCTTCGTCGAGGGCAAATCCAACCAGCTGGGCAAGGCGGCGGCGATGCAGGTGGCGATGAACCCCGGCCGCGCCTACAACCCCCTGCTGCTGTATGGCGGCACCGGCCTGGGCAAGACCCACCTGATGCACGCCGCGGGCAACCTGATCCGGCAGCAGAACCCGGAGCGCAAGGTGCTGTACCTGCGTTCGGAGCAGTTCGTGGGCTCGATGATCGAGGCGCTGCGGACCAAGAGCATGGACCAGTTCAAGCAGCGCTTCCGCTCGGTGGACGCGCTGCTGATCGACGACATCCAGTTTTTCGCCGGCAAGGACACCACGCAGGAGGAGTTCTTCCACACCTTCAATGCGTTGTTCGAGTCCAAGCAGCAGATCATCCTCACCTGCGACCGCTACCCGAAGGAGGTGGACAAGCTCGAACCGCGCCTGAAGTCGCGCCTGGGCTGGGGCCTCAGCGTGGCGATCGAACCGCCGGATTTCGAGACGCGCGCGGCGATCCTGCTGGCCAAGGCCCACGACAAGGGCGTGGCGGTGGACGAGAACGTGGCGATGCTGCTGGCCAAGCGCATCCGCTCCAACGTGCGCGACCTGGAGGGTGCACTGAACACGCTGGCGGCACGGGCCAACTTCTACGGCAAGCCGATCACCACCGATTTTGCCGAAGAGACCTTGCGCGACCTGCTGGCCACGCACGCCCAGGCCATCACCGTACCCAACATCCAGAAGATCACCGCCGAGTACTTCAACGTGCGACTGCAGGATCTGCTGTCGAAACGGCGCGTGCGTTCGCTGGCGCGGCCACGGCAATACGCGATGGCGCTGTCGAAGGAGCTCACCGAGCACAGCCTGCCGGAGATCGGCGAGGCCTTCGGCGGCCGCGATCACACCACCGTGCTGCACGCGTGCCGCACGATCCGCAAGTTCGTCGAAACCGATACCCGCATGCGCCAGGATTGGGAGCAGTTGATCAGGACGTTGACAGGCTGACGTAGCCGCGCGTGCGAAAGTCATGCATAACTGGCGGGGCTGGCTGTGGATAATAGGTGGATGAAACGCCGCAAAAAGTTACCCACAATCGATCAACAGCCGGACCGCCTCGCCAGCCACAGCCGTTGGTCCCGTTAAGCAATTGATTTTAATGGCAATATGGCGACATCAAAGTTATCCACGGCGCCAACTACAACAACTAAACTTCTTTTAAAAAAACAGAACAGAAGCTAGGGGAAGCGAAATCATGCAATTCAGCATCCAGCGAGAAGCCTTGCTCAAGCCGCTGCAGCAGGTGATTGGCGTTGTGGAGCGCCGCCAGACGCTTCCCGTGCTCGCCAACCTGCTGGTCAAGGTCGGCGACGGCAAGGTGTCGTTGACCGGCACCGATCTCGAGGTGGAGATGATTGCCTCCACCGCCGCCGAGAAGCTGGCCGAAGGCGAGATCACGATCCCGGCACGCAAGCTCTTCGATATCGTGCGGGCGCTGCCCGATGGCGCGCAGATCGACCTGAAACTCAACGGCGACCGTGTGGCGCTCAACGCCGGACGCAGCCGTTTCACGCTCACCACGCTGGCGGCCAGCGAATTTCCCACCGTCGACGAAATCGAGTTGGTGGAAACCGTGAGCCTGCCCGAGCAGGTGCTGCGCGACCTGATGGAGCACACCTCGTTCGCGATGGCCAACCAGGACGTACGCTATTACCTCAACGGCATGCTGCTGGACCTGCAGGAACACACGCTGCGCTGCGTCGCCACCGATGGCCACCGATTGGCGATGAAGGAAACGCAGCTGCAGAGTTCGGTCAGCACGCGGCGGCAGATCATCATCCCGCGCAAGGGCGTCAACGAGCTGGTCGGCCTGCTGGAATCGGGCGACGGCGAGGTGGAGCTGGAGTTCGGCCGCAACCACCTGCGCGTACGCCGCGGGGGCGTGGTGTTCACCTCCAAGCTGATCGACGGGCGTTTCCCGGATTACGAGGCGGTGATCCCGCTGGGCGCCGACAAGACCGCGACGCTGGACCGCGAGGTGCTGCGGGGCGCGCTGCAGCGCGCCGCGATCCTCTCCAACGAAAAATACCGCGGCGTGAAACTGGAACTGTCCCCGGGCAAGCTGCGCATCGTGGCGCACAACCCCGAGCAGGAAGAGGCGGTCGAGGAAGTGGAGGCCGACACCCATGTTTCCGAACTGGCGGTCGGCTTCAACGTGGGCTACCTGCTGGACGCCCTGGCAGCCCTGGACGGGGAGAAGGCGCGGCTGAGCCTGCGCGACGCCCAATCCAGCTGCCTGGTGCAGGAGGAAGCGAGCGAACAGGCCCGTCACGTGATCATGCCGCTGCGACTCTGACGCTTCATGACGGCAGTTTTGCGGGAGAGGACAAACGCCGGGCGTCTCGCGACTGCCCGGCGTTTTTTCGTGCGGAGGTCGCCGCATGCGATTTGAGCGGCTGCGCATCCAGGGGCTGCGTTGCCTGTCCGAGGTGGAGGTGGACCTGGGCCCAGGCATCAACGTGTTCGAAGGCCCGAACGGCGCCGGCAAGACCAGCATGCTCGAAGCCGCCTTCCTGCTGTCGCATGCGCGCTCGTTTCGCAGCGGCGCGCGGGACGCGCTGCTGCAGCGTGGCGCTTCCGAGCTCGCGGTGTTCGCCGAGCTCATGCATGGCGATGGACGGTCACGCCGGGTCGGTCTGGGCCGGGCCGGATCGCCGCGATGGGACGCCAGAATCGACGGCGAGAAGGCGGCCTTGGGCGCCTTGGTGGGCGAGTGTGCCGTGGTGTGTTTCGAGCCTGGGTCACACGCGCTGATCGCTGGCGCCGCGGACGAACGCCGCCGCTACCTGGACTGGGGCGTGTTCCATGTGGAACAAGGTTTTCTCGAAACATGGCGTCGTTACCAGCGCGCGCTCAAGCAGCGCAATGCGCTGCTGCGCTCCGCCGCGTCCGCTGACGAGCTCTTCTCGCCATGGGAAGCGGAGCTGGCCCAGGCGGCGCACACCATCGAGGCGCAGCGGCAACGCTATCTTGAACAATTGACACCCATGCTCGCCAAGAGCGCCGGCAACCTGTTGCCGGAGCTCGGGGTCGTGGAGCTTCGCTATCGGCGCGGTTGGCCCGAGGGCAGCGATCTCGCCGATGTCCTGGGTGAAAGCCGTGCACGCGACCGCCTGCGGGGTCACACCACCGTCGGCGCACACCGCGCCGACTGGGCGCTCGCCTTCACCCACGCCCCCTTGCGCGAACACCTGTCGCGTGGCCAGGAGAAGCTGGCGGCACTGGCCAGCCTGCTGGCGCAGGCGGCGTTGTTTGCGGCAGAGCGGGGCGAATGGCCGGTTGTCTGCCTCGACGACCTGGCCTCCGAGCTGGATCATCCCCATCAGCAGGCGCTGGTGGCCGAGCTCCAGGCAGCGGGCGCCCAGGTTTTGCTTACCGGTACGGAACTGCCGCCCGCGCTTGCGGCCGTCCCACACCGCCTGTTCCATGTGGAACAAGGCCAGGTGGCACGCCTGTTATAATCACGGGGTTGCATCCACCCGATTGCATACCCTTGTCCGGCGGCGCGGCGCCACGCCGGACGGGTCGATGGCGCCAGGATAGACCTCCCCATGAACGAACCCCTCAACGAATCCCACTACGATTCGAGCAACATCAAGGTACTCAAGGGCCTTGAGGCGGTGCGCAAGCGCCCCGGCATGTACATCGGCGATACCGACGATGGCACCGGACTGCACCACATGGTGTTCGAGGTCGTCGACAACGCGATCGACGAGGCCTTGGCGGGCTACTGCGACCGGGTCGAGGTGACCATTCACGAAGATGGCTCGGTAAGCATCAGCGACAATGGCCGCGGCATTCCGGTGGACATGCATCCGGAGGAAGGGCGCTCCACCGCGGAAGTGGTGATGACGGTGCTGCATGCCGGCGGCAAGTTCGACGCCAACTCCTACAAGGTCTCCGGCGGCCTGCATGGCGTGGGCGTTTCCGTGGTCAACGCCTTGAGCGACCACCTGTGGCTGACCATCCACCGCGACGGCCATGAATACCTGCAGGAATACTCGCTCGGCGAGCCGTTGTTCCCGCTGAAGGAAATCGGACCGTCGAACCGGCGCGGCACCACGGTGCGCTTCCTGCCCAGCCCGGAGACGTTCACCAACAACATCGACTTCCACTACGAAGTCCTGGCCAAGCGGCTGCGCGAGCTGGCCTTCCTCAACTCCGGCGTAACCATCGAGCTGAAGGACGAGCGCGGGGACGGGCGGGCGGACACCTTCGCCTACGAGGGCGGCATCCGCTCGTTCGTGCAACACCTGGCGCAGCTCAAGACGGCCCTGCATCCGAACGTGATCAGCCTCACCGCCGAGCAGGACGGCATCGTGGTCGAAGTGGCCATGCAGTGGACCGACTCGTACAACGAGACCATGTTCTGCTTCACCAACAACATCCCGCAGCGCGATGGCGGCACCCATCTCACCGGTTTTCGCGCGGCGCTGACCCGTTCGCTGCAGAACTACATCGAAAAGGAAGGCCTGGCCAAGAACGCCAAGGTGGCTCTGTCCGGCGACGACATGCGCGAAGGCATGATCGCGGTGCTGTCGGTGAAGGTGCCTGATCCGAAGTTCTCCTCGCAGACCAAGGACAAGCTGGTGTCCTCCGAGGTGAAGACCGCGGTGGAGCAGGCCGTCAACGAGAAGCTGGGCGAATTCCTGCTGGAGCATCCGAACGAGGCCAGGGCGATCGCCTCCAAGGCGGTCGATGCCGCCCGCGCCCGCGAAGCCGCGCGCAAGGCGCGCGAGATGACTCGCCGCAAGGGCGCGCTGGACATCGCCGGCCTGCCCGGCAAGCTCGCCGATTGCCAGGAGAAGGACCCGGCGCTGTGCGAACTGTTCCTGGTCGAGGGCGATTCCGCCGGCGGCTCGGCCAAGCAGGGCCGCAACCGCAAGACCCAGGCCGTGCTGCCGCTGAAGGGCAAGATCCTCAACGTGGAAAAGGCGCGCTTCGACCGCATGCTGTCCTCGGCCGAAGTGGGCACGCTGATCACCGCGCTGGGCACGGGCATCGGCAAGGACGAGTACAACCCGGACAAATTGCGCTACCACCGCATCATCCTGATGACCGACGCGGACGTCGACGGCTCGCACATCCGCACCCTGCTGCTGACCTTCTTTTACCGCCAGATGCCCGAGCTGATCGAGCGCGGCCACGTCTACATCGGCCTGCCTCCGCTGTACAAGGTGAAGCAGGGCAAGCAGGAGCTGTACATCAAGGACGACAGCGCGCTGAACGACTACCTGATCTCCAGCGCGGTGGACAACGCCTCGCTGACCTACAGCCCGGATGCGCCGCCGATCACCGGCGAAGCGCTGGAGAAACTGCTGCGCGGTTACCAGTACGCCCAGGACCAGATCGCCAAGCTGGCCCACCGCTTCGACGCGGCCGTGCTCGACGCGCTGCTGGAACACCCGCCGATCGAGCCGGCCCTGTGGAGCGATGCGGCGGCCATGCAGGTGTGGCTCGACGGTGCCGCGCAACGCCTGGCCGCCAGCGGGCTGGGCAAGCCGCATTACCGCATGGCGTTGCGCCCCGGCCACGACGATCAACCACCCGCGATCGAGGTGGTGAGGGAACAGCACGGCCTCAGCCATACGTGGTTCCTGCCGCAGCCCTTCTTCAGCAGCAACGAGTTCCGCCCGCTGCTGGCGATCAGCCAGCAGATCGCCGGCCTGATCCAGCCCGGTGCGGTCGTGCGCCGCGGCAACGCGTCGCGTGGCGTGCTCAATTTCGTCGACGCGCGCAACTGGCTCCTGGACGAGGCGAAGAAAGGCCGCAGCATCCAGCGCTTCAAGGGCCTGGGCGAAATGAACCCGGAGCAGCTGTGGGACACCACCGTCAACCCCGACACCCGCCGCATGCTGCAGGTCGGCATCGAAGACGCCATCGCGGCCGACCAGATCTTTTCCATGCTGATGGGCGAAGCGGTGGAGCCGCGGCGCGACTTCATCGAGACCAACGCGTTGAAAGTGGCCAACCTGGACATTTGACCGGCCCGGCCTTCACGCATGTGACGCCGGGCTCGGCACGCCGCGACGAAATATGCACGGAAAAATAGGGACAATCCGCAGGGCTTTCGGCAAAGAATCTCTAAGTAATTGATATACTTAATATTAATTTTATAAATCAACGCTTGTCACCGCGCGCCGCGGCGCGCTACGCTCAGCGACCCCCCCACGCGTGCAGCGTGGACCCCATAACCACGAGGACCGTCATGAAGCCCTTTCATCTGTTCCGGACGCTAGCAGGCGCGATGCTCGCGCTGGCCTTGTTCAGCAGTCCGCTGATGGCGCGCCAGCACAAGTCGGACGGCGACAAGAAGGAGGCGCTGTACCCCGACGCCACCCGCGAGGCGCCCAAGCTCGACCTGACCAGCAAGAAGGACCAGAAGGCCATCAACGAGGGCCTCGACGCGGTGGGCGCGGGCGACACGGCCAAGGCCGAAGAAGTGCTCGGGCCGATTGCCGAGGGCGGCAGCAAGAGCAAGTACGCCCAGGCCCTGGCGCTGCAGGGGCTGGCCAACCTCAAGTACAACGACGGCGACGTCAAGGGCGCCATCGCCACCTTGCAGAAATCGCTGGACATCGGCGTGATGCCCAACGACACCTATTTCCAGCTGATGTACGAACTGGCGCAGTTCCAGCTTGCCGACGAGCAGTACCAGGCGGCGCTGGACACCATCGCCAAGTGGCGCGCCGAGGGTCGGAAGGAAACGGCCGACTCGTACGCCCTCGAGGGCAACGCCTATTACCGGCTGGAGAAGTACCCCGAGGCGATCGCCGCCATCCAGAAGGCCAAATCGCTGACCGACGAACCCAAGGACACCTGGAACCAGATCCTGATGGCCAGCTACGCGCAGAGCGGCCAGAAGGACCAGGCGATGAAGCTGGCGCAGGAACAGCTCGCCGCCAATCCGAACGATCCGGAGGCCCGCAACAATGCCGTGTCGGTGCTGGTCAACGCCGAGAAATACGGCGAGGCGATCCAGCTGCTGGAGAAAGCGCGCGCCGCGGGCACCTTGACCACGGAAAAGGACAACATGACGCTGGCCAAGCTGTACCTGCTGCAGGCGCAGAGCAGCAACGACCCGGCACCGGACGCGGCGAAGGCGGCGCAGGTGCTCCAGGACGGCATCGACAAGCACACGATCGCCGGCAACGGCGAGACCTACAAGCTCATGGGCCAGGCCTACGAAATGGCCGGCAACTCGGCCAAGGCCATCGCCGCCTACAACCTGGCGCTGCCGCAGGCCACCGATGGCGAATCCGCCCTGCGCGCCGCACACCTGCTGATGGTGGACAACAAGTTCAGCCAGGCCAAGCCGTT
Source organism: Rhodanobacter caeni (assembly GCF_039523575.1). Lineage (NCBI taxonomy): Bacteria > Pseudomonadati > Pseudomonadota > Gammaproteobacteria > Lysobacterales > Rhodanobacteraceae > Rhodanobacter > Rhodanobacter caeni. The sequence continues at coordinate 321,282 of NZ_BAAAFO010000002.1, forward strand.
GCTGGAGCAGGCGATCCAGAAGGGCGTGAAGCACAAGGGCACGGCGTACATGCTGCTGGCCGAGACCGAACGCGCCCTCAAGAACAAGCCGGCGGCCATCGCCGCCATGAAGCAGGCGGCGCAGCAGCCGGAAACGGCGGAGAAGGCCAAGGCGTGGCTCAAATCCGCCGGTGTAAGCAAGTAGAACAGCCCTGCGAACCCGTGATTCAGATGGACGTCCATCTGGTGTTCACGGGTGCTATACAAATGCCTCAGGCTGTTGTACCGTTGAAAATTCTTCCCCGCGTATCCCCAGCGGCGAGTACTGTCCGGAAGGGCAAGACTCGACCCATGCGCTGCGGCACGTCCACTCCGATTGACTAGCTTCAGAAAGTTGACAGATGGCCTCTAGTAACGAAGAAAACGGGCGTGAACCATTCAGTTGGAAACGCACCTGGGCGTTGGCGGTGGCCATCGGGCTGCACGCATTTGCGTTCCTGTTGCTGATCGCGCCCATGGCGCCCCATCAGAAAGAACAGAAAGCCAAGGAACACATCGTCCAGGTAAGTTTCATCCCGCCGCCGCCGCCGCCGCCACCGCCGCCGCCGCCGCCGCCGGAACCGCCGAAACAGCCGCCACCGAAGATCATCAAGCAGGTCGTGCCGCCGCCGACACCGCCGCCGCCGGCTCCGCCGCCGGCCGTGGAAGAGCCGTCGCAGATGGCCGTGCAGGCACCGCCGCCGGCACCACCGGCACCGCCGGCGCCGCCGACCGAGATCACGGCCAGCCAGGATCTGAGCTACAACAGCCGTATTCAGCCCCGGTACCCGCCACAGGCGATCCGCATGCGGCATGAGGGCACGGTAGTGTTGATGATCCTGGTGGGCGTGGATGGTTCGCCGAAGGACATCAAGGTCGACAAATCCAGCGGTTACCATGAGCTCGATCGTGCGGCGATGGATGCAGCACGGCGCTGGCGCTTCAATCCCACAGTACGAAACGGACAGAAGGTCGAGGGGTACGCCCGCGTTCCCGTCAACTTCAATCTCAATCAGATGTAATCGGGATGTTCCCGATTGCATTCACAGTTCACGCTTGACTTCCCTAGGGTAGCGTTATGTTCCTACAGACTCCTGCACCGTCCGATGCCACTCCCGTCATGGGTGGCAACACCAACGCCGAAGCCATGAAACAGATGGGCTTCGCCAACCTGGCACAGAACTTCGACTGGCTTGGTTGGGTGGTTTTCATCACGCTGGTCGTGATGTCGTTCCTTTCCTGGTACTTCATCATTGCCAACGGCATCCGCAACGCCATGGTGCGTTCGCGTGCCGACAAGGTGATCAACGATTTCTGGGGCAACGCCTCCACCCAGGACGCCATCCGCGAGCTGGAAGCCCAGCCCAAGGGCGAACCGTTCTCGAAGATCGCGCTGGACGCCGCTTCCGCGGTGGCCCATCACCAGCAGTCGGTTGCCGGTGCGCCGGGTCGCCTGGCCGAGTCGCTGAGCCGCTCGGAATTCATCGACCGCGCCCTGCGCCAGGCCGTGGCTCGCGAGAGCCTTCGCCTGGAAGCTGGTCTCACCCTGCTCGCCACGGTGGGCTCGGCGGCGCCGTTCGTCGGTCTGCTCGGTACCGTGTGGGGCATCTACCACGCGTTGATCGGCATCGCCGCCACCGGCAACGCGTCGATGAACGCCGTGGCAGGTCCCGTCGGTGAAGCGCTGATCATGACCGCCTTCGGTCTGTTCGCGGCTATCCCGGCGCTGTTCGCGTTCAACTTCTTCAACCGCTCGAACCGTCTGACCTACGCTCGTTTCGACGAATTCGCGCACGACCTTCATGACTTCTTCGCCACCGGTTCGCGCGTCGAAAGCCAGAAGTGAGGGATTGACCCATGGGCATGAGTACCGGTGGCAACAACGGCGGGCCGATGTCGGAAATCAACGTTACGCCGCTCGTCGACGTAATGTTGGTTCTCCTGATCATCTTCATGATCACCGCGCCGCTGATGTCGCACAGCATCACGATTGACCTGCCTACCGCCAATCCGAAGGTGAAAGACGACGAAATGCCGGTGCCGCCGCTGGATCTGGCCGTCAAGCAGGATGGCAGCTTGTACTTCAACGACCATCCGGTCACGGAAGTGGAGTTGCGGGCCCAGTTTGCGGTGAACGCGCAGAAGTCGCCGCAGCCGGAACTGCAGATCCGTGCCGACAAGGCAACCGAGTACAAGATTGTGCGCAAGGTTCTTGGCGACGCCAAGGACGCTGGCATGGTCCATGTCGGGTTCATGACGACCGGCAAGGAGTGACGAGATGGCTTTCAGTACCAATACCAGTGGACCGATGTCGGAGATCAACGTTACCCCGTTGGTCGACGTGATGCTGGTGCTGTTGATCATCTTCATGATCACGGCGCCGGTGCTCGCCCACAAGATCAAGGTCGATCTGCCGCAGCCGAATCCGAACGTGGTCAATCCACCGAACCCGCTCGATCCCATTCGGCTGAAGATCGATGCCGGCGGCGCGTTCTACTGGAACGACACGCCGGTGGACGAGTTGGGGCTCAAGGCGCAGCTGGCGGTGATCGCCCAGCAGACCAATCAGCCGGAGATCCAGATCAACGCAGCCGATACGGTGGCCTACGAGTACGTCGCCCGCGTGCTGGCCGACGCAAAGAGTTACAACCTCGTCAAGATCGGCTTTACCGAAGGCGATTGATTCGTCGGACCTTCCACGAGGTCAACGGAAAACCCCGCTTTCGGCGGGGTTTTTTGTTTTTGTGGAATGGTGATCGACCGTCGCACCGGCAGCCACCGGTCTTGCTGCGCCGTGCCGCGACGATTCAGCGCAGGATTTGCAGGTAATTGCGAACGGTGACCGCGAGACCTTCGTACAGCGCCTCGCCGATCAGCGCATGGCCGATCGACACTTCGGCCAGACCGGGGATGGCCGCCTTGAACGTGCCCAGGTTGGCCTGGCTGAGATCGTGGCCGGCGTTGACCGCCAGGCCCGCCTGCTGCGCGCAGCGTGCCGTGGCGACGCAGGCCTCGAGCGCCGGACCGGGAGCATCTTCGGCAAACGCCTTGGCATAGGGCCCGGTGTAGATTTCGATCCGTTGCACGCCGATCGCGGCCGCCTGTTCGAACGCGCGTGTGGTGTTGTCCGCGTCCACGAACAGGCTGACGCGGCAACCCAGCTCGCCTAGCTCGGCGACCAGCGGGCGCAACCGTTCGAGGTCGCGCTGGATGTCGAAGCCGTGATCGGAGGTGATCTGGCCGTCGCTGTCCGGCACCAGGGTGACTTGGGTCGGGCGCACCTCGCGTGCCAGCGCGATCAGGCCGGGGTAGGCGCCACGCGGCGCGGCGAACGGGTTGCCCTCGATGTTGTACTCGACGCGGCCCCGCAGTACGGCGGCCAGCGCACGCACGTCGTCGGGGCGCACGTGCCGCAGGTCCGGCCGCGGGTGCACGGTGATTCCCCCGCAGCCCGCCTCGATGCAGGTACGTGCCGCCCGGCAGATGTCGGGCTCGGTATCGCCGCGCGAATTGCGCAGCACCGCGATCTTGTTGAGATTGACGCTGAGCAGGGTCATGGCGTGCCGATGGTGGCCGGGCCGGACGGAGCAGGCCCGCTGTCGTGGCCGAAAACAGTGCACCAATCAGGCGATGCTGGCAAGCCGCCCGAGGCGCACCTGGCGCGCCGCGCCGCGCCAGGCCAGAGCGCCGGCGAACCCGTGGCCCAGGGCCAGCCGCTGCAGTTGCCAGTGGTCCAGGTCCTCGCCGTCAAAGCGGCGCAGCGCGAGCGATGCTGGCCCCGCCACCACGCTCAGCCGGTCAAGCCCGAACGCCAAGCCCCGGCCGTGGGCCTTCAGCAAGGCCTCTTTGGCCGTCCATAGGTCCAGGAACACCTGGGCCCGCCGCGTGGATGGCGCGTCGGCGATCAGGGTCACCTCGTCGCTGCTGAAGAACCGGCGCGCCACCTCGAGCGCGTTGGGTCGCGGCCGCTGGCGCTCGATGTCGACGCCCGGCGCGATGCCGTGGGCCAGGGCAACCAGCGCGTGGTCGCCGCTGTGCGACCAGTTGAAATCCAGCGTGCTGCGGTGGCTGGGCGCCAGTGCCGGGCGGCCGTAGGGACCTTCGCGCAGCATCACGCCGGAGGGCTCGATCGCCAGGTAGGCGGCAAGCAGCGCGAGCAGTGGCCTGCGTCGCTCGGCCCGATCGTAGGGAAGCATCCATACGTGGATCTCGTCATCGCGCAGGGGCTCTGCTACGTTGGCCAGCCGGGACGGGTGCACGATGGGTTGCATCATCGCGCCATGGTGGCGCGCGCGGCGGCGGCGGACAAGCGCGACGTGCGAAGCGCCCGCTGGCGGACGATGCCGCATTGCCAGTCGCGCCATCGGCATCACCGCGCCGCGTGGAACCGGGCAACGTCGTCCGCTTGCCGGAGAGGGGTCTTGATCCAGGGTTGGCTGCTGCTGCTGGTCTCGCTGCTGTACGTGGGCGTGCTTTTCGTGGTCGCCTACGCGGGCGACCGGCGGCCGCTCTATCCGCGCCAGCCGAAGCTGCGCCCGGTGGTCTACAGCCTGGCGCTGGCGGTGTACTGCTCGTCATGGACGTTCTACGGCGCGGTGGGCACGGCGGCGCGCGACGGCCTTGGCTACCTGCCCATCTACCTGGGGCCGATCCTGCTCTTCGTGTTCGGCTTCGGCCTGTTGCGGCGCATCGTGCGCATCGTCGGCCAGCGCAACATCACCTCGATCGCCGACTTTATCGGCGCCCGCTTCGGCAAGTCGCACGGACTGGCGGCCCTGGTGGCGGTGATCGCGGTCACCGCGGTGGTTCCCTACATCGCGCTGCAGTTCAAGGCCGTGGCGATGTCCTACGGGGTGCTCGGTGGGCAGCCGCTGGCGTCGCCACTGGCCGGTGGCGTCGACAGTGCGCTCTGGTGCGCCATCCTGCTGGCGGTGTTCGCGATCCTGTTCGGCACGCGCAGCATCGACGCCACCGAACACCACCACGGCATGATGCTGGCGATCGCGCTGGAGTCGCTGATCAAGCTGGTGGCGTTCGTGGCCCTGGCCGGTTACGCGCTGTGGCGCGGCCCGGGCCTGCTGGCGAGCATCCACCTGCCGGTGGAACAGCTCGATCAGGGGTTTTCGTCGGGGTTCCTGGCCAAGACCATGCTGGCGTTCTGCGCGATGTTCTGCCTGCCGCGCCAGTTCCAGATCGGCGTGGTGGAGTGCGAGGAGGTCGATGACCTGAAGCGCGCGCGCTGGATGGTGCCGATCTACCTGGCCATCATCAGCGCGGCGGTGCTGCCCATCGTGGCCGCGGGCATGCACATGCCTGTCGTGCGTGACGGCGCCGCCGATGCCTGGGTGCTTACGCTGCCCCTGGCGCACGGCGACAGGGGCATGGCGCTGCTGGCTTTCATCGGCGGGTTTTCCGCCGCCACCGGCATGGTCATCGTGGCCTCGGTGGCGCTGTCGATCATGATCAGCAACGACCTGGTGATGCCCGCCCTGCTGCGCATCCGCCGCCTGCGCCTGGAGCAACGCGACGACCTGTCGCAACTGGTGCTGGCCGTGCGCCGCGTGGCCATCGTGGCGTTGGCGTTGATGGCCTATGTCTACTATCGGCTGGCGGCCAATGCGGAAAACCTGGCGGCCACGGGTTTGCTGGCGTTCGCCGCGGTGGCGCAATTCGCGCCCGCGCTGATCGCCGCGCTGTACTGGCGCGGCGCCAGCCGTCGCGGCGTGGTCACCGGCCTGCTTGGCGGTTTCGCGGTGTGGGGCTACACCTTGCTGCTGCCGGCCCTGAGCCGCTCGGGGGCGTGGCTGCAGCATGGCCCGCTCGGCCTGGGCTGGTTGCGCCCGCAAGGGTTGTTCCAGCTCACCGGCTGGGACCCGGTGATGCACGGCACGTTCTGGTCGCTGCTGCTGAACGTGGGCTGCCTGGTGTTCGTGTCGCTGCGCTTTCGGCCCAGCCTGGAGGAGCGCCTGCACGCGGCGGTGTTCATCGACGCCGATCCGGCCGGCCGCGGCGGGCCTGGCGACTGGCGTGGCCGCGTGGTGGTGGGCGATCTGCGCACGATCGCCGAACGCATCGTGGGCGAGCGCACCACCCGTCGCGCGTTCGACGATTACGCGGCGCGGCGCGAACGCCCCTTGCTGGTGGGCGAGGTGGCCGATCGGGCGCTGATCCAGTACACCGAGCGGCTGCTGGCGTCGGCGGTGGGCGCGGCCAACGCACGCCGCATCCTGATCGGCGCCCTGTCCGGCAGCGGCCTGGATCTGGCCGAGTCGATGGCGCTGATGGACGAGGCATCGCAGGAGCTGCGCTTCAACCGCGAGCTGCTTTCCACCACGCTGGAGAACGTGTCGCAGGGCATCAGCGTAGTGGATGCGAACATGCGGCTGGTGGCTTGGAACCGCCGCTATCTGGAACTCTTCGACTACCCCGACGGCATGGTCCATGTCGGTGTGCCGGTGGCGGAGCTCATTCGCCGCAACGCCGAACTGGGCGAATGCGGGCCCGGCGAAGTGGACGGCCATGTGGCCAGGCGCATCGACCACATGTGCGCCGGCTCGTCGCACCTGTTCCAGCGCGTGCGCCCCGACGGCACCGTGATCGAGATGCGCGGGCGGGCCCTGCCGGGCGGCGGCTACGTCACCACGTATACCGACGTCACGGCGTACAAGCATGCCGAGCAGGCCCTGATCGAAGCCAACGAAACCCTGGAGCTGCGGGTGGAACAACGCACCGCCGAGCTCTCCGAATCGCTGGCGGCCACGGCGCATGCCCGCCGCGCGGCAGAGGCCGCCAACGTTTCCAAGACCCGGTTCCTGGCGGCGGCCAGCCACGACCTGCTGCAGCCGCTCAACGCGGCGCGGCTGTTCACCTCGGCGCTGCGCCAGCATCCGGGGCTGGACGCCGAGGCGAGCCAGCTGGCGGAGCGCATCGATGCCTCGTTCCGCTCCGCCGAAGACCTGCTCGACGCGCTGCTCGATACCTCGCGGCTGGACACCGGCAGCTACAAGCCCGACGTGACGGGTTTCGCGCTGGCGGAACTGTTCGAGTCGTTGAACGCCCAATTCGCCGTGGTGGCCGAACAGCGCGGCCTCCGCCTGCGGGTGGCAGCCACCCGCCTGGCGGTGCGCAGCGATCCGCAGCTGCTGCGGCGCATCCTGCAGAATTTTCTCTCCAACGCGTTGCGCTATACGCGCCAGGGTGGCGTGTTGCTGGGTGCCCGGCGGATCGGTGACGAGGTGCGGATCGAAGTGTGGGATTCCGGCCCCGGCATCGCGACGGAACAGCGCGCCCTCATCTTCGATGAGTTCCAGCGGCTGGATCAGCTCTCGCCGTGGGGCGAGAAGGGGCTGGGCCTGGGCTTGTCGATCTGCGATCGCCTGGCCGGCATTCTTGGCCACCGCCTCGACCTCCACTCGCAGCCGGGTCGTGGCAGCTGTTTTGCGGTCACCGTGCCGCGCAACGAGCCGGTGGCGGCGCGGCGGCACAAGGCCCTGCACAGCGGGCCGGATGCGCGCCTGCCGCTGACCGTGCTGTGCCTGGACAACGATGAAGCCATCCTCGATGGCATGCGTGCGCTGCTCGGTCGCTGGGGCGTGGATTGCCGCACCGCGGTGGACGTGGATCAGGCTTGCGCGGAACTGCAGCGCGGGCCGGTCGACCTGATCCTGGCCGACTTCCATCTCGCCGACGACATCGACGGCCTGCAGGCGCTGGACCAGCTGCGTGCCTGCGTCGCCGCGATGCCCGCCGCCGCGATCATCACCGCCGACGGCAGCAACGAGCTGAAGCAGCGGGCGCGCCGGCTGGGCTATCCGCTATTGCACAAGCCGGTCAAGCCGGCGGCCCTGCGCGCGTTGCTGGCGTCGCCGTTGCGGCCCCAGGCAAGCGGATCCGACTAGGTTCGTCGGTCGAGCGATGGCGTGGCGCGCGCCAGATGCGTGAAAGCCGGCCATGAAGGCCGGCTTTCACGTCATCCAGCGCGAGCGCTCAACGCGGCAGCGTGGACACGCCCATCAGGAACTCGTCCACCGCGCGGGCGCACTGGCGTCCCTCGCGGATCGCCCACACCACCAGCGACTGCCCGCGGCGCATGTCGCCGGCGGCGAACACCTTGTCGACGCTGGTGCGGTAGCAACCGGCGCCGTCGGTGGTGGCCCTGGCGTTGCCACGGGCGTCCTTGTCCACGCCAAACGCATCCAGCACCGCCTGCACCGGCGACACGAAACCCATCGCCAGCAACACCAGGTCGGCGGCAATCTCGAACTCGCTGCCGGCGACTTCGCTCATCTTGCCGTCCTTCCACTCCAGCCGTACGCCGGTGAGGCTCTTCACGTTGCCCTTGCCGTCGTCGTTGAAGCGCTTGGTGGCTACGGACCAATCGCGCTGGCAGCCTTCCTCGTGCGAGGTCGAAGTACGCAGGCGCAGCGGCCAGTACGGCCACACCAGCGGCTTGTTCTCCTGCGCCGGCGGCTGCGGCAGCAGCTCGAACTGGGTCACCGACGCCGCCCCCTGGCGGTTGGAGGTGCCCACGCAGTCGGAGCCGGTATCGCCGCCGCCGATCACCACGACCTTTTTGGCCGTGGCCAGCGTCTGGTGCTTCAGCCGGTCGCCGGCCACCACCTTGTTCTGCTGCGGCAGGAAATCCATCGCGAAATGGACGCCCTTCAGCTGGCGCCCCGGTACTGGCAGGTCGCGCGGTGTTTCGGCGCCACCGGCGATCACCACCGCGTCGAACTCGGCCTGCAATTGCTCGGGCGTGATCGACTCGACCTTGCCGTAACGCACCGCATCCGCTGCCGCGCCCACGAACACGCCGGTGCGGAACTGCACGCCCTCGGCGCGCATCTGTTCCACGCGCCGATCGATATGGCTCTTTTCCAGCTTGAAATCCGGGATGCCGTAGCGCAGCAGGCCGCCCACGCGATCATTCTTCTCGAACACGGTGACGGCGTGGCCCACCCGCGCCAGCTGCTGCGCGGCGGCCAGGCCGGCCGGGCCGGAACCCACCACCGCGACTTTCCAGCCGGTCTTCACGGCGGCCGGCTGCGGTACCACCCAGCCTTCCTCCCAGGCCTTGTCGATGATCTTGTGCTCGATCGACTTGATACCGACCGCGTCGCTGTTGATGTTCAGCGTGCAGGCGGCTTCGCACGGCGCCGGACAGATGCGGCCGGTGAACTCGGGAAAGTTGTTGGTGGAATGCAGCACCTCGATCGCGTGCTTCCAGTCCTGCCGGTACACCAGGTCGTTGAAGTCCGGGATGATGTTGTTGACCGGGCAGCCGTTGTGACAGAACGGGATGCCGCAATCCATGCAGCGCGCGCCCTGGATCTTCGCCTGCTCATCGGACAGGTGCTGGGTGAATTCGCGGTAGTGCTTTTTCCGCTGCGCGGGAGCCTCGGCGGCCTCCGCCTGGCGGGGATATTCGAGAAAGCCGGTGATCTTGCCCATGATTTGTTCCTTCGCGGCTCAGGCCGTGGCCTTCTCGGTGGATGCCAACACGGCACGCTGGTGCAGCTCGGCGAGTGCACGCCGGTACTCGCTGGGCATCACCTTGACGAAACGTGCGCGCGCGGCGGGCCAGTCGTGCAGGATCTCCTTGGCGCGGAAGCTGCCGGTGTAGCGGAAATGCGCCTCCACCAGCCGCCGCACGATCGCCTCGTCGGTTTCGGCCACGGCGCCACGGGCGCCGGCATGCCACAGCTCGCGCGGGATGCGCACCTCCTGCTCCATGCCCGACAGCAGCGGCTCGAGGCCGACCATCGCCAGGTTGCACTTGTGCTCGAAGAGGCCATCGGGATCGTAGACGTAGGCCACGCCACCGGACATGCCGGCGGCGAAGTTGCGGCCGGTATCGCCCAGCACCACCACGGTGCCGCCGGTCATGTATTCGCAACCGTGGTCGCCCACGCCCTCGACCACCGCCGTGCTGCCCGAGTTGCGCACCGCGAAGCGTTCGCCGGCCACGCCGTTGAAATACGCCTCGCCTTCGGTGGCGCCGTACAACACGGTGTTGCCCACGATGATGTGCTCGGGGCCGAAGCCGTGGAAGTCGTTCGGCGAGCGCACGATGATGCGGCCGCCGGACAGGCCCTTGCCGACGTAGTCGTTGGCTTCGCCGACCAGGTCCAGGGTGATGCCGCGGGCCAGGAAGGCGCCGAAGCTCTGGCCGCCCACGCCGTCGAGCTGGATGTGGATGGTGTCGTCCGGCAGCCCGGCGTGCCCGTAGCGGCGCGCCACTTCGCCGGACAGCATCGTGCCCACGGTGCGGTTGACGTTGCGCACGCTGACGATGAAGCTGGTCTTTTCCCCATGCTCCAGCGCGGGGCGTGCCTTGTCGATCAGGGTGTGGTCCAGCGCCTTGCCGGTGGCGCGATCCAGGCCGTGATCCTGCTCGGCGACATGGCGCACGGCCACGTCGGCGGGCACCTCCGGGCGGTGGAACACGCGGCTGAAATCCAGCCCGCTGGCCTTCCAGTGCGCGATGCCCTGGCGCGTGTCGAGCAGGTCGGCGCGGCCGACCAGGTCATCGAAACGACGGATACCCAGCTGGGCCATCAGCGCGCGCACTTCCTCGGCGACAAAGAAGAAGTAGTTCACCACGTGCTCGGGCTTGCCCGAGAACTTCTTGCGCAGCACCGGGTCCTGCGTGGCCACGCCCACCGGGCAGGTGTTGAGGTGGCATTTGCGCATCATGATGCAGCCTTCGACCACCAGCGGCGCGGTGGCGAAGCCGAACTCGTCGGCGCCCAGCAAGGCACCGATCACCACGTCGCGGCCGGTTTTCATCTGGCCGTCGGCCTGCACCCGGATGCGTCCGCGCAGGTGGTTCAGCACCAGGGTCTGCTGGGTCTCGGCCAGGCCCAGCTCCCACGGCGTGCCGGCGTGCTTGATCGACGACCACGGCGATGCGCCGGTGCCGCCATCGTGGCCGGCGATCACCACGTGGTCGGCCTTCGACTTGGCCACGCCCGCAGCCACCGTGCCCACGCCCACTTCGGACACCAGCTTCACCGAGATCGACGCCTGCGGGTTGCAGTTCTTCAGGTCGTGGATCAGCTGGGCCAGGTCCTCGATGGAATAGATGTCGTGGTGCGGCGGCGGCGAGATCAGGCCCACGCCCGGCACCGAGAAGCGCAGCTGCGCGATGTAGTCGGACACCTTGTGGCCGGGCAGCTGGCCACCTTCGCCGGGCTTGGCGCCCTGGGAGATCTTGATCTGGATCTGGTCGGCGGACATCAGGTAGGCGGCGGTGACGCCGAAGCGGCCCGAAGCCACCTGCTTGATGCGCGAGCGCAGCGAATCGCCCTCCTGCAGTACCAGGTCGCGCTCGATGTGCTCGGCGCCCAGCAGGCCGGCGACGGTGTCGCCCTGCTTGATGGTGATGCCGCGCAGCTCGTTCTGGTAGCGCGCCTCGTCCTCACCGCCTTCGCCGGTGTTGGACTTGCCGCCGATGCGGTTCATCGCGATCGCCAGCGTGGTGTGCGCCTCGGTGGAGATCGAGCCCAGCGACATCGCGCCGGTGGCGAAGCGCTTGACGATCTCCTTCGCCGGCTCGACCTCGTCCAGCGGAATGGCCGCGGCCGGGTCGATGCGGAACTCGAACAGCCCGCGCAGCGTCATGTGACGCTTCGACTGGTCGTTGATGAGGCGCGCGTATTCCTTGTACGTCTGACCGTTGTTGGAGCGCGTGGCGTGTTGCAGCTTGGCGATCGCGTCAGGCGTCCACATGTGCTCCTCGCCGCGCACGCGGTAGGCGTATTCGCCACCCGGGTCCAGCCGCTCGGCCAGCACCGGATCGTCGCCGTAGGCAGCGGCGTGCACGCGCAGCGCTTCCTCGGCCACCTCGAACAGGCCGATGCCCTCGATGTTGGAGGTGGTGCCGGTGAAGTACTTGTCGATCAGCTCGCGGTTGAGGCCCACCGCCTCGAAGATCTGCGCGCCGGTGTAGGACATGTAGGTGGAAATGCCCATCTTGGACATCACCTTCTGCAGGCCCTTGTCGATCGCCTTGATGTAGTTGGCGATGGCCTTCTCCGGCTTCACCTCGCCGCCGGCGCAGGCATGCGCCAGGGTTTCCATCGCCAGGTACGGATGGATCGCCTCGGCGCCGTAGCCGGCCAGCAGGGCGAAGTGGTGCACCTCGCGCGCCGAACCGGTTTCCACCACCAGGCCGGTGCTGGTGCGCAGGCCCATCGTCACCAGGTGCTGGTGCACGGCGGAGGTGGCCAGCAGCGCGGGGATGGCCACGCGCTCGCGGTTGGCGCCGCGGTCGGAGACGATCAGGATGTTGTGGCCCAGCCGGATCGCGTCGGTAGCCTGTGCGCACAGCGAGGCCAGCCGCGCCTCGATACCGGCCTTGCCCCACAGCGCCGGATAGGTGATGTCCAGCTCGAAGCTGCGGAACTTGCCCTTGGAGTAGCGCTCGATGTCGCGGATCTTGGCCATCTCGGCGAAGTCCAGCACCGGCTGCGATACCTCCAGCCGCAACGGCGGGTTGATGTTGTTGATGTCCAGCAGGTTCGGCTTCGGGCCGATGAAGGACACCAGCGACATCACCATCTGTTCGCGGATCGGGTCGATCGACGGGTTGGTGACCTGCGCGAACAGCTGGCGGAAATACTGGTACAGCGACTTGTTCTTGTCCGACAGCACGGCCAGCGGCGAGTCGTTGCCCATCGCGCCGATCGCTTCCTCGCCGGCCTGCGCCATCGGCAGCAGCTGGAACTTCAGGTCTTCCTGCGAGTAGCCGAATGCCTGCTGGCGATCGAGCAGGGTCTCGGTGGAACGTGGCTCCGTGCGCGCCGCCGGCAGGTCGTCCAGCTTGATCCGGATGTGCTCGATCCACTGCTTGTACGGCTTGGCGTTGGCGAGCTGATCCTTCAGCTCCTTGTCGTCGATGATGCGGCCCGCTTCCATGTCGATCAGCAGCATCTTGCCCGGCTGCAGCCGCCACTTCTTCACGATGCGCGATTCGGGCACCGGCAGCACGCCGGCCTCGGAGGCCAGGATCACCAGGTCGTCGTCGGTGATCACGTAGCGCGCCGGGCGCAGGCCGTTGCGGTCCAGCGTGGCGCCGACCTGGCGGCCATCGGTGAAGGCGATCGCGGCGGGGCCATCCCACGGCTCCATCATCGCGGCGTGGTATTCGTAGAACGCGCGACGGTTGTCGTCCATCAGGGTGTGACGTTCCCAGGCCTCGGGAATCATCATCATCATCGCCTGCGACAGCGGATAGCCGCCCATCGTCAGCAGTTCGAGGCAGTTGTCGAACGAGGCGGTGTCGCTCTGGCCCGGATAGATCAGCGGCCACAGCTTGTGCAGGTCGTCGCCCAGCACGGGCGAGGAGATCGCGCCGGTGCGCGCGTTGATCCAGTTGACGTTGCCCTTGACCGTGTTGATCTCGCCGTTGTGGGCGATCATGCGGTACGGGTGCGCCAGCTCCCACGCCGGGAAGGTGTTGGTGGAGAAGCGCTGGTGCACCAGCGCCAGCGCCGACACCGTGCGCGGGTCGGCCAGGTCGAGGTAGTACTGGCCCACCTGGCCGGCCAGCAGCAGGCCCTTGTAGACGACCGTGCGGGTCGACATCGAGGGCACGAAGTATTCCTGGCCGTGCTTCAGGTGCAGCGCGCGGATGGCGTGGCTGGAGGTCTTGCGGATCACGTAGAGCTTCCGCTCCAGCGCGTCGGGCACCATGATGTCGGGGCCGCGACCGATGAAGATCTGGCGGATCACCGGCTCGCGCGCCTTCACCGCGGGCGACATCGGCATCGCGCCGTCCACCCGCACGTCGCGCCAGCCCAGCACCACCTGGCCCTCGGCGTGCACGGTGCGCTCCAGCTCCTGCTCGCAGGCCAGCCGCGAGGCGTGCTCCTTGGGCAGGAACACCATGCCCACGCCGTACTCGCCCGGCGGCGGCAGGGTCACGCCCTGCGCGGCCATCTCCTCGCGGTAGAAGCGATCGGGAATCTGGATGAGGATGCCGGCGCCATCGCCCATCAGCGGGTCGGCGCCCACGGCGCCACGATGATCGAGGTTGCGCAGGATCATCAAGCCCTGCTGGACGATGTCGTGCGTTTTACGGCCCTTGATATGGGCGACGAAACCCACGCCACAGGCGTCGTGTTCATTGCCTGGGTCGTAGAGACCCTGCGCGCGCGGTTGTTCCATTTGTCGATCCCGGAAAAAGGGGAGTATCGACTATAGTGCGCTGCAACAAAAAAGCAAGAAAAATCGTTTGGCCGTCTATGAGGCCAATCGCTTGTGCGCGGGCGCGACGGCAAACAACCAAACGATCGTACGAATCGGCGGTTCCGCGACGGCGGCCGGGGGGCCCGCTCAACCCGCGTCGTCCGGTGGCGCAGGCAGGCTTTCCGGGTCCACCGCGAGATGGCTGGCGCACAAGGCCACCTGGGTGCGGTTGCCCACGCCCAGCTTGCGCATGATCGCGGTCATGTGCGCCTTCACGGTGGCCTCGGAGACCCCCAGCTCCCACGCGATCTGCTTGTTCAGCAGGCCCTCGGCGATCATCGCCATCACCCGGAACTGCTGCGGCGTCAGCGTGGCGACCTGGGCGGCAACCACGGCCTCGTCCGGCCGCAGCTCGGCCGTGCCGCCGACCAGGGTGGGCGGCAGCCAGACGTCGCCATCGAGCACCGCGCGGATCGCCGCCACGATGCTTTCGCCTGGGCTGGATTTGGGGATGTAGGCCGAGGCGCCATGGCCCAGCGCGCGGCGCGCCACCTGCGGCTCCTCATGGCCGGATACCACGATGGTGGGCAGGCCGGGAAACTGGCCGCGGATGTGGGCCAGCGCCGAATAGCCGCGTGCGCCGGGCATGTGCAGGTCCAGCAGCAGCAGGTCGGCGTCGGGAAACTGCTCGATCAGCTGCAGCAGGGCATGTACGCTGTCGGCCGCATGCACCCGCGCCCGCGGCACCGCCGCCAGCACCGCCCGCTGCAGCGCGTCGCGGAACAGCGGGTGGTCGTCGGCGATCAGGATGTCGGGCATGGGACCAGAGCCGGGATTGGGGAAACGGGATTCTGGATTCGGAAAAGCGCCGCTTCGAATCCCGAACCCCGAATCTCGACTCCCGTCATTTGATCAACCGCTCGTCCACCAGGTTCTGCACCACGCCGGGGTCGGCCAGGGTGGTGATGTCGCCCAGCTGGTCGGGCTTGTTCTCGCCGATCTTGCGCAGGATGCGGCGCATGATCTTGCCCGAGCGGGTCTTGGGCAGGCCCGGCGCCCACTGCAGGTAATCGGGCGTGGCGATCGGGCCGATCTCCTTGCGCACCCAGGCCACCAGCTCCTTGCGCAGCTCGTCGCTGCCGGTTTCGCCAATGACAAGCGTGACGTAGGCGTAGATGCCCTGGCCCTTGATGTCGTGCGGGCAGCCGACCACGGCGGCCTCGGCCACCTTCGGATGCGAGACCAGCGCGCTTTCCACCTCGGCCGTGCCCAGGCGGTGGCCGCTGACGTTGATCACGTCGTCGACGCGGCCGGTGATCCAGTAGTAGCCGTCGGCGTCGCGGCGCACGCCGTCGCCCGAGAAATAGTTGCCGGGGTAGGCGCTGAAATAGGTGTCGATGAAGCGCTGGTGGTCGCCGTAGATGGTGCGCACCTGGCCGGGCCAGGAGCGGGTGATCAGCAGGTTGCCCTCGGCCTCGCCTTCCAGCACGTTGCCGTCGGCGTCGACGATGGCCGGGGCCACGCCGAAGAACGGCAGCGTGGCCGAGCCGGGCTTGGTGGCGATGGCGCCGGGCAGGGGCGAGATCATGATGCCGCCGGTCTCGGTCTGCCACCAGGTGTCGACGATCGGGCAGCGCTCCTCGCCGACCACGCGGTGGTACCACTCCCAGGCTTCCGGGTTGATCGGTTCGCCCACCGAGCCCAGCAGGCGCAGCGACGCGCGCGAGGTCTTCTTCACCGGCGCCTCGCCCTCGCGCATCAGCGCGCGGATCGCGGTGGGGGCGGTGTAGAACAGGGTGACCTGGTGCTTGTCCACCACCTGCCAGAAGCGGCTGTGGTCCGGATAGTTCGGCACGCCCTCGAACATCACCGTGGTGGCGCCGTTGCACAGCGGGCCGTACACCACGTAGCTGTGGCCGGTGACCCAGCCCACGTCGGCGGTGCACCAGTAGATGTCGTCCTCGCGCAGGTCGAATACCAGCTCGTGCGTGTAGCTGATGTACACCAGGTAGCCGCCGGTGGTGTGCAGCACCCCCTTGGGCTTGCCGGTGGAGCCGGAGGTGTACAGCACGAACAGCGGATGCTCGGCCTCGACCGGGGTGGGCGCGCACTCGCTGGACTGGCCCTCCATCAGCGTGTGATACCAGCGGTCGCGTGGCGACTTCATGTTGATCGGGCCGCCGGTGTGGCGCACCACGATCACGGTTTCCACGCTGCTGGTGCCGGGGCGTTCCAGCGCCGCATCCACGTTGACCTTCAGCGGAATGTGCTTGCTGGCGCGCAGGCCCTCGTCGGCGGTGATCACCACCTTGGCCTGCGAATCGACGATGCGTCCGGCCAGCGAGTCGGGCGAGAAGCCGCCGAACACCACCGAATGGATCGCGCCGATGCGGGCACAGGCCAGCATCGCCACCGCCGCTTCCGGAATCATCGGCAGATAGATCGCGATGCGGTCGCCCTTGACCACGCCGAGGTTCTTCAGCGTGTTGGCGAACTTGCACACTTCGGTGTGCAGCTCGCGGTAGGTGATGCGGCGCGAGTCCTTCGGGTCGTCGCCCTCGAAGATGATCGCCACCTTGTCGCCACGCGTGGCCAGGTGGCGGTCGAGGCAGTTGGCCGAGACATTGAGTTCGCCGTCCTCGTACCAGCGGATGTGCAGGTCGGCCGGGTCGAACGAGACGTCCTTGATCTTCGTCGGCGGTTTGATCCAGTCCAGGCGTTGGCCGATGCGCTTCCAGAAGCCTTCCGGATCGCGGATCGATTCGTCGTACAGGCGCGTGTAATCGTCCTTGCTGACGCGCGCCGCCGCGGCGAATGCTGGGTTGACCGGGTAAAGCTTGGACATGGCTGGCCTCCTGCTGGCCGCCGCATGGGCGGGATCGTTGGATGGATGGACGCGCGGCGGCGCCGCGCGCCACCTGACGTTCGAGTGTAGCCCGATCGTTCCGGCACGGCAGGCAGTAGTCCGCATCGACTTTGGTCGAATAGCGACCAAAGGCGAATAGCGGCGTGCACCGCAGCATGGCCATGCTCGGCTCGTCAT
Organism: Rhodanobacter caeni; assembly: GCF_039523575.1. Taxonomy (NCBI): domain Bacteria; kingdom Pseudomonadati; phylum Pseudomonadota; class Gammaproteobacteria; order Lysobacterales; family Rhodanobacteraceae; genus Rhodanobacter; species Rhodanobacter caeni. The sequence continues at coordinate 338,533 of NZ_BAAAFO010000002.1, forward strand.
CCCCAGGGAGAGCTGGCATGAGCACGAGATACCCAAACCGCTATCAGGCGCTGGCGCTTGGCGTGGCCTGTGCCCTCGGCCTGCCGCTGGCAGCGCATGCACAAAGCGATACGCGCGAGCGGCAACTCGAACAACGCGTGGCGCAGCTGGAGCAGCAGTTGAACGAGCTCAAGAGCCTGGTGCGGGAGCAGGCCGCGCAGACGCCCACGCCGGCCACCGCTCCCGCGCCGCGCGCCGCCGCGCCTGCCGCCACCCACGAGGTAGCGCTGACCACGCCCGGCAACGCGTATGCCAACACCACGGTGAAGATCGGCGGCTTCATCAAGACCGATTTCATGTCCACCCATACGGACGGCTATCTGGGTGACCAGAACGCCGCCCGCGACCTGTACCTGCCCGGCGCCACGCCGATCGGCGGCAAGTCGGCCAGCTACAGCGACATGCACGCGAAGTTCTCGCGCATCGGCGTGGGCGTGGACAGCCTCACCGACGGCGGCGACAAGGTCGGCGCCTTCCTGGAGTGGGATTTCTTCGGCAACGCGCTGGGCAACGAGAACGCCAGCAATGGCTATGGCCTCACCCTGCGCCACGCCTACCTGTACTGGAACAACTGGCTGGCCGGCCAGACCTGGACCAACTTCATGGACCCGAACGCGCTGCCCGAGGCGGTCGACTTCATCGGCGTCACCGACGGCACCGTGTTCGTGCGCCAGGCGCAGTTGCGCTACACCAGTGGCGGTTTCGCGGTGGCGCTGGAAAACCCGCACACCACGGTGACGCCCTACCAAGGCGGCAGCGCGCAGCTTTCCCCCGACCACAACGTGATGCCCGACCTCACCGCGCGCTACACCTGGAAGGGCGACTGGGGCTTCTTCGGCGTGGCCGGCCTGCTGCGCCAGCTGCGCACCGATGGCCGCAACGATGCGCTGCCCAGCGGCACCAGCACCGCCACCGCCGGCGGCGTCAGCGTGATGGGCAAGGCCGTGCTCGGCAGCCATGATGACTTGCGCTACAGCGCCACCGTGGGCAAGGGCATCGGCCGTTACGTCGGCCTGGCCAATGTCGCCGCCGACGGCATGCTCAATGCCGCCAGCGATATCGAGACGCGCCGGGTCTGGGCCGCCTACCTGGCCTGGCACCACGCTTTCGACGACCGCCTGCGGATGAACCTGATGGTGGCGCGCAACGGCATCGACAACGACCTGGCGCTCACCGGGCCGGCCGCCAACAAGCACACCGAGAGCGCGCACGTGAACCTGCTCTATTCGCCGCTGCCCAAGGTGGATTTGGGCGCGGAGTACGCCTGGGGCCGCCGCGTGCTGGAGAACGACGACTCCGGCAAACTGCAGCGGTTGCAGTTCACCGCCAAGTATTCATTCTGATCCACTGGCGACACTGAACCGATGTCGGCATCCGGGAGGGCTGCCGACATTCATCAACGAGGGGAAAAAGCATGGCAACCACCGCGATCGATGGGCGCCCCGCGCTCGACGTCAGTCACAAGCGGGTCATCCTGGCCTCCAGCCTGGGCACCGTATTCGAGTGGTACGACTTCTACCTGTACGGCTCGCTGGCCGTCATCATCGGCCACCAGTTCTTCTCCGGCCTCAACGAGGCCAGCCAGCTGGTGTTCGCGCTGCTGGCCTTCGCCGCCGGCTTCGCGGTGCGCCCGTTCGGCGCGCTGGTGTTTGGTCGGGTCGGCGACCTGGTCGGGCGCAAATACACCTTCCTGATCACCATCGTGATCATGGGCCTGTCCACCTTCTTCGTGGGCCTGCTGCCCAGTTACGGCTCGATCGGCATCGCCGCGCCGGTGATCCTGATCCTGCTGCGCATGCTGCAGGGCCTGGCGCTGGGCGGCGAGTACGGCGGCGCGGCCACCTATGTTGCCGAGCATGCGCCGCCGGGCAAGCGCGGCCTGTACACCAGCTTCATCCAGATCACCGCCACCTTCGGCCTGTTCCTGTCGCTGCTGGTGATCCTGGGCTGCAAGTGGCTGCTGGGCGACAAGTTCGACGACTGGGGCTGGCGCGTGCCGTTCCTGATCTCGTCGCTGCTGCTGATCATCTCGGTGTACATCCGCCTGCAGCTGGCCGAGTCGCCGGTGTTCCAGCAGATGAAGAACGAGGGCAAGGCGTCGAAGGCGCCGCTGACCGAGTCCTTCGCCCGCTGGGGCAACCTGAAGCTGGTGATCCTGGCGCTGCTGGGCGCCACCGCGGGCCAGGCGGTGGTGTGGTACTGCGGCCAGTTCTATGCGATGTATTTCCTGGGCAGCACGCTGAGGATCGACGCCACCACCACGCAATTGCTGATTGCCGCCGCGCTGCTGATCGGCACGCCGTTCTTCGTGGTGTTCGGCTGGCTGTCGGACAAGATCGGGCGCAAGCCGGTGGTGCTGGCCGGCTGCCTGCTGGCCGCGCTGACCTATTTCCCGATCTTCAAGGGGCTCACCCACTACGGCAACCCGGGCGTCGAAGCGGCGCGTGCCACCGCGCCGGTGACGGTGGTGGCCGATCCCGCCACCTGCCACCTGCAGATCAACCTCACCGGCACCTCCACCTTCACCAGCTCGTGCGACATCGCCAAGAGCACGCTGGCCAAGCGCGGTGTGCCCTACGACAACGAAGCGGCGCCGGCCGGCACGCTGGCCAGGGTGACCGTGGGCAGTGCCAGCATCGATGCGTTCGAAGGCAGCGGTCTGAGCAAGGCCGATTTCGCGGCACAGAACAAGGCGTTCGGCGCCAGCCTCGGCGCCGTGCTGGACGAGGCCGGCTACCCGGCCAAGGCGGACCCGGCGCGCAGCAACTACCCGATGCTGGTGGTGTTGCTGACCCTGCTGGTGCTGTACGTGACCATGGTCTACGGCCCGATTGCGGCGTGGCTGGTGGAGATGTTCCCCACCCGCATCCGCTACACCTCGATGAGCCTGCCGTACCACATCGGCAACGGCTGGTTCGGCGGCTTCCTGCCCTCGGTCTCGTTCGGCATCGTGGCGCTCACCGGCAACATCTACTCTGGCCTGTGGTATCCGGTGGTGATCGCGATGATGACCTTCGTGATCGGCCTGCTGTTCGTGCGTGAAACCAAGGACGTCGACATCTCCGCCTGAGCGGCCCTCACGGCCACAAAAAAACGCAGCGGCGCGAGCCGCTGCGTTTTTCCTTGCGCGCATACCGTCAGGCGCGCTTGATCAATCCGATGATCACCAGCAGCACGATCGCGCCGATCATCGCGTACACGATGCTGGTCACGATCGGGCTGCCCAGGCTGAAACCCACGCCCAGCGCCGGCAGCAGCCAGCCGGCCAGGAACGCGCCGATGATGCCGACCACGATGTTGCCCAGCAGGCCAAACCCGAAGCCGCGCACGATCAACCCGGCCAGCCAGCCGGCGATCGCGCCAATCACGAGAAAAATGATCAATCCAGTGGCAGTCATCACGAACTCCTTGATCAGACGAGGCGTTGGATAGCGCGCGATGCCCCGGGACCGCGCCGGCCAAGCGTCCGCGCACCCGCGTAAAGCGCCTGTGATCATGGCTTCAGTCACCGCCGGTGAGACAACGGCCCGGCACACTGGGCGCATGAATCCGTACGAACCGCGCGCGCTCAAGGGCCGCGGCGCCGCTTCCAACCCCGAGGGCCGTTTCGAAACCGTCCGCCACCAAGCCGAGGACGACGGCTGGCAAAGCGCGCTGCTGGACGAGGCCGCGCCGCGCCCGCGCACCGAGGTCACCGAGGAACGCGCCCGCCGCGTGATCAGCCGCAACGACTCGCCCGACATCGGTTTCAGCCAGGCGATCAACCCGTATCGGGGCTGCGAGCACGGCTGCATCTACTGCTACGCGCGCCCGTCGCACAGCTACCTCAACCTGTCGCCGGGGCTCGATTTCGAGACCAGGCTGCGCGCCAAGGGCAACCTCGCCGAGGCCTTGCGCGAGGAGCTGGCGAAACCCGGCTACGTGCCCAGCCCGATCAACATCGGCAGCAACACCGACCCCTACCAGCCGGTGGAAAAGCGCTGGCGGCTGACCCGCGCCGCGCTGCAGCTGCTGGCCGAATGCCACCACCCCTGCACCATCGTCACCAAGAACGCGCTGGTCGAACGCGACCTGGACCTCCTGGCGCCGATGGCGCGCGAACGGCTGGTGCAGGTATTCGTGTCGATCAACTCGCTGGACAACCGCCTGGCCGCCAAGCTCGAACCGCGCGCCAGCGCGCCGCACCGCCGTCTGCAGGCCATCGCCACCCTGCACGAGGCCGGCGTGTCGGTGGGCGTGATGGTGGCGCCGATCATCCCCGCGTTGAACGACCGCGACATGGAGGCGGTGCTGGAACGCGCCGCCGCGGCCGGCGCACGCAGCGCCGGCTACACTACCGTGCGCTTGCCATGGGAACTGAAAACGCTGTTCCGCGAATGGCTGGCCCTGCACGCACCGCAACGCGCCGACCACGTGATGAGCCTGGTGCAGCAGATGAACGGTGGCCGCGACTACGACAGCGACTTCTCCACCCGCATGCACGGCCAAGGCGTGTTCGCCGACCTGCTGCGCAAGCGCTTCGACATCGCCTGCCGCCGGCACGGCCTTCATCGCAATCGCGAACTGCCGCTGGATGTTTCGCGCTTCGTGCCGCCACGCCAGCCGTCGCCGCAGGGCGAATTGTTTTGAAGCCCGTGACTCGGGAATAGGGAATGGGGAATCGGAAGAGCATCGCCTGAGCGAGGTTTTCGGCTTTTGCCATTCCCGATTCCCCATTCCCGGCTCAATCAGGTGTCCGATCCGCCGCACGATCCACCTTGCGGTCGCGGCGCAGCGCGCTGAGGATCAGGCCGGCGCCCAATACGCCGGCCACGATGATGAACAGCGCGGACAGCACCGGCAGGCCGAACAGGCTGGCGCCGCCCTGGATGCGGGCGGTGAGCGCGGCGCCGATCACCAGCGCGGCCACGATCACGCCGGTGGCGATGCGGTTGGCGATCTTCTGCAGGCTTTCCATCATGCGCGACTCTTCCAGTCCGTCGATGCGCACGCGCAGGCGGTTTTCCGCCAGCGTGCGCAGGATCGCGCCCATGTGCTGCGGCGTGCGGCGGGCCAGCTCCTGCAGGTCCAGCCATTCGCTGGCCAGGTTGGCCGGTGACAGCGAACCGAGCGCCTGCTTGCGCAGCATCTGTTGCAGGTGCTGCTCGACCACGGCGCGGGTGTCCAGTGCCGGATCGAGCGCGGTGGTGACCGCCTCCAGGTTCAGCAGGGTCTTGCCCAGGATGGTCAGCTCCGGCGGCGGCCGCAGCCCGCAGGCGGCGCCGACCCGGGTCAGTTCCAGGATCAGCCGGCCCTCGGAATACTGGCGGCTGGCCTCGTGCAGGCCGGCGTAGCCCGCCACCAGCTGGTCGACGCTGCGCCGGTACTGGCTGTGGCGGAAGTCCTGCAGCGGCGTGCCCATCGACTCGCTGATCTCGCCCACCTGGTCGCCATTGCCACCAATTGCGCCCAGCATCAGTTTCAGCAGGCAGTGCCGCGTATGCGGTGGCAGCCGCGCCACCATGCCCAGGTCGAACAGCGCCAGGCGCTGGTCGTCCATCAGCAGCACGTTGCCCGGGTGCGGGTCGGCGTGCACCAGGCCGTGCACGAAGACCTGGTCCAGATAGGCGCGCAGCAACTCCTGCGCCTGCGCCTCGAGCGGATGCTCGATGCGCCGCACCGGCGGCACGTGGGTGACCTTGATGCCGTGCACGCGATCCATCGTCAGCACGCGCTCGGTGGTGAGGTCGTCCAGCGGTTGCGGCACGTACAGGTGGCGATAACCCTGCAGGTTGGCGGCGAAGCGGCGCAGGTTGTCCGCCTCCAGCGCAAAGTTCACCTCGTTGGCCAGGCTGTGGCGCAGCTCCTGCACCCAGTCGGCAAAGCCGTAGCGCCGGCCCATGTCGGTGAGACGATCGGCGGCGCCGGCCAGCCTGGTGAGGATCGCCAGATCCTCGCGCAGCGTCTGCACGATGTGCGGGCGCTGCACCTTCACCACCACCTCGCGGCCGTCGCGCAAGGTGGCCGCGTGCACCTGGGCCATCGATCCGGCCGCCAACGGCTCGTCGTCGAAGCTGGCGAACAGCACGGCAATTCGCGCGCCCAGCTCGGCCTCGATCACCGCCCGCACCTCGGCCACCGGCACCGGTGCCACGTCATCCTGCATCCGCTCCAGCGCGGCCAGGTACGCCGGCGGCACCATGTCCGGCCGCGTCGACAGCGCCTGGCCGACCTTGATGAAGGTGGGCCCCAGCGCTTCCAGGTCATCCACGAAGTGTTCCGGCTGGCCCGGCTCCACCTCGGCGGCGTCCTGCGCCAGCGCCGCTTCCTGCACGTCCAGGTCCAGCCCGGTGAACACGCCCGCCTTGCGGTAACGCAGCAGGAACGCGCCGATCTGGGCATACCGCGACAGGCTGGTCGATTCGCTCACGTGCGGCTCCGGCAATGGGAGCGCCAGCATCGGTGGATCGGCGGCAAGGCAGCGTCAACGCGTTGCGGGCTTTCACGGTGTGCTGATCGTGGTCCCATTCCAATATCTACCCGACCGCGCGGCCGCTGCGCGCGGGCATTTCATCACCCTACGGGAGATAACGATGTCCTCATTCGCGCTCTATCTGATCGGCATGGTCATCGTCATCGGCGGGCTGGCGTACGCCGCCTATCTGCTGCATGCCCCGACACAATGGATCGGTATCGGCGTCGTGGTGCTGCTGGGGGCGGGCATCATTGGTGCGGTAAAGCACACGCGCCGCCGCGATCCGCCGGAGTCATGATCGTGTCCGGTCACTACTGACTCGCCATGAAGACGTGCGGCAATTGCCGCAACCCGTGCCAGCCACGCCGTGCGAGCCATAGCATGGCCAGGACCAGTAACAACCAGGCCAGAGCGAGCGGCAAAAGCAGTTCGCCGGCCCAGGCAACGGGATGGTCGAGGCGCCATGCCAACATCGGCAACGTCAGGCTGAACATCGTCAGCACCCACCCGAGGCCAAGAAGCAATGTGCTGCTCCAGAGGGCCAGCGCCCGGCCGCCGAAAATGTTGACCACCAGTGCGCCGGTGATCGTCGCCATGCCGAACTGGGCCAGCAAGAAGAACGAGTATTCGCGTACGTGCGTTTGCCAGAAAAGAACCGCTACCCCCGCCAGCAATGCCACCAGCGCGTGCATCAGCAGGGGCACGCCCAGGCCGGCATGCAGCAAGGCGCTGCGCGTGCCGCGTGCATCGCCCAGCCTTGGCAGCAGGGCCAGCAGCGGCAGTTCGGCACTTGTCCGTTGCCATCGCATGCGCACGACAAACACACTCACGAAGCCGATCAGGGGTCCGGCCATCATCAGCAAAGTACCGGTTCCTCCGCTCAGTGCGCCACCCAGGAAAGCGGCCACGGCTACGGTGTTGCGATCGACGAGCATCTGTACCAAGGCGAAAAGGAATAACGGGAGTCCGATCGTAATGATGAGCGTGGCTGCCTTTTTGCCGTAGCCCTTCCAGGTCTGCGGCACATACAAGCCACCCAATACCAATCGTATGGCTTTGTCCGGTTGGGAAGGGCCGGCATGGGCGATGTCAGGGGTGACCGATAACCAGTTTGGACGCAGGCGCAATTGTTGAACCTCGCGCTTGCTCCACGGGCTGCCAACGTGCAGCGCAAGCGGCGAAGACCATTTCGGCGCGCGGCTGACGTCGCTCAGCAGCAGCCGCTGCGCACGCCACCCCGAGATCAGCAACAAGGCGAGTGCCACCAGCCCCACCGGCAAAGCCGTCGATGGATCGCTGACATCCGGCAGTACGTGGTAGGCGGGCAGCGCAGCAAACAGGCCGGGCAGGAAGCCCACCAGTGCCATCAGATAGCCAGGCAGAGTGGCAAAAACCAGTCCCGCGCAAGCACACAAGAACAGCAGCATGGCCGGCGGCCCTATCGGTGCACCGTGCATGGCCAGCCATGCACTAGGAACCGACACGCTGAGTGCGACGTATAACAGCAGGCTGCAGAGGAGCTGCGATTGAATGCCAGGCACCCGCCATTGGCGGGTGGCGATGGCAAGCCGCAGCGCGGCCGTCATGGAAGATACCCACAGGAACATTTGACCGATGCAAAAGATCAACAGGCTGGGTTTCCAGCCGCCGGGCTTGTCCGACAACAGAGAGCCGCTCGCGATGCCACCAGCGCCAGAGGTCAGAAACACGAAAAGCATCAGCCAACGCAGCGACCGGTGCATCGCATACCACGGTATACGCAGTATCTGGAGTGCACTCATTCGGCGATCTCCACGAACAGATCCTCCAGGCCCAAGGCATCGACGCGTGCACCGGGTAGCGTCGTCGCTTCGGGCCAGCGGCCTTGCGCATCGCGTTCGACCACCAGGCTGAGGCTGCCGTCGTCGTGGTGGCGACGGCTCAGGCTGTGGGCGGGTGCAGCGGCGCTGATATGCCCGGGAAGCCACAGGCGTGCGTAGCGCTCCTTGGTTTCGTCGACGCCGCATCGCATCAACAGCGCCCCCTGATGCAAAAAGGCGACATCCGAGGCCACTCGCTCAAGATCCGACACGATATGCGTGGAAAACAGCACCGTGGTGCCCGACTCGCCCGCCCGTAATGCCACCTCGCGCAGCAGCTCGCGGCGGGCGACCGGATCGAGTGCGGCGGCAGGTTCGTCCAGCACCAGCAAGTCGGGTTGCGAAGCCAGTGCGCGGATCAGGTCCACGCGCTGGCGCTCGCCCGGCGAGAGTTTCGCCAGCAGCTTGTTGGGCTGGATTTGCCAGCGTTCCAGCGCGCTCGCCGCAAAGTTCTTGTCCCAGCGCGGGTAAAACCGCCCGATGAAATCCAGCATCTGTTTCGCACTCAGCCAGGCCAATGCGTCAGGCTGTTGCGGTACATAGGCGATGCGGGCCTTGGCGTCGTCACTGAGCGTCAGCGCCGGTTCGCCGAATACCGTTGCCGTGCCGGCCAGCGGTTTGAACAGACCCAGCATGGCGCGGATCAGGGTGGATTTGCCCGCGCCGTTGCGGCCGATCAGTCCCAGCACGCTGCCGGGTTCCAGCACCAGATCGACCCCGGTAAGCACGTTGCGGCCTTCATAGGCGTGGATCAGCCCACTCGCGGCGAGCGGGGCCATGCGGGTTTCGGTTTCATGCAGCACAGCTTCCATGTCATTCCCCCAACAGCTTGGCGAGCCGCCGCGTCACCGACGCGGCGGGTAATTCGAGTTCGTGCGCGTGGCGCGCCAATGCCTGCAGCTGCGGCTCCAGCAGGGCCAGGCGCTGACTTTCGCTCTGGGCGGTTTTGCGCAGGGCGATCACCGCCATGCCCTTGCCGCGCAGGCGCTCCACCAGGCCTTCGCCCTCGGCGATGCCGTAGGCGCGCGATACGGTCATCGGGTTGATCGCGTGGAAGCCGGCGACGTCGCGCACGGATGGCAACAATTCCCCATGCGTGAGCTGCCCGCCGGCGATCAACCGGCGCAGCTGCTCCACGATCTGCCGATAGATCGGTTCGCTGGCGCCGGGTTGAATCGTGAGCAGTGATGCATCCATGTGTATCAGTACAGCAATACACATGGACGATGTCAAGCGTGATGGCCCACCCGATATGCCGGCGCTTCAGCCGAAGCGCTGGCGCAGACGATCCAGCCGGATGCGGTTGTCGTTGGCGATGGCGCGAAAGTCCGCGCTCAGTTGCGGGTGCTGCGCCACGCGTTGCCAGAAGTCGTCGGCCCATATCGCGGCGTTTTGCCAGTGCGGCAAGGCCGCTGGCGTAGGGGGTGGCGGCTGATAGTCGCGTGGCACCAGGCTGCCGTTGGCGGCGGGCCGGTACAGCATCGGCAACATGTCGTAGGTAGGTGCCAGCTGTAGCGGCAGGGCGTCGTCGAGGAAGAAGCCGAGGTTGCCGAAATGCATGTCGGTATTGCCGATCATCTGGCCGAACCACCAGCGACGTTGAACGCGTTCGAGCGCGTCGCGTTGCAGCCAGCAGCCGCGCTGCATGCGCTCGGCGGCGCTCGGCCAACCGTCGCGCACGCCGTCGTGCGCATCGCTCCATGCCGCCAGCGAGACGAAGCCGCGCCGGCCATGCGCGCCCACCCGATCGAAGCGGGTTGATTCCAGGCAGAGTCTGCCCTGCGACCAGACCAGTTCACCCTGCGCGGCGTCGTCGCCGTGTTCGGCCAGCAACTGACCGGCCAGCTGTTCGCAGATCAACAGGTCGGCCCAGCGTCGGGCGATCGAATTGCCTTCGACCGGCTCGCTGAACTTCACGATGACGTGGCGCACCGAGTCGCCCGCATCCCCAACGCAGGCGGTGAACTTCGGCTGCTCGCCGGCCGCGGAGGAACCGGCCCGTTCGCCTGCCAGCGTGGCCTGCGCCAGCGCGGCGTAATGCTCGGCGCGTTGCGAACAGGCCAGAGGCTCGGGCACGGCGCGCAGGGCGCGCTCCAGCGCCTGTTCACCCAGCACGAAGTTGCCCGGGCCATCGTCGCCACGCAGCAGCAGGGCGGCGAGCACGGCGTCCTCGTTCCAGCGCAGGATATCCGCGTTCAACCCCAGCTCGTGCGCGCAGCGCTGCCCGAACAACCGGCCCAGGAAACCCTGCGGGCGCATGTCGTCGAGAAACCAGGGCAGGCCGGGGAAAACGCCTTCGCGGAATTCATCGCGCAGCCAATCGGCCGGTTGTTCGGGACGAATCAGGCAGCCGTCGCCGTGCAGCGCGATCAGCTGGCCGAACGCCTGCGGCCGTCCGTTGGCCTGGATGCGGTACAGCGGCCAGCGATCCCCCAGACCGCGCACGTTGCGCGTGGCGGCGTAGCGCGAACGGCGTGCCTGCCCGATCCGTACGACCTGGCTACCGGCCGCGGCCAGCCAGCGCGAAATGGTCGGTTGGCTGGCGCCCAAAGCCAGCCCGAGTTCGCGTGCGCTGGCCAGCCGGCGCGCACGCAGCACGTCGACGAGATGATCAGGGGAAGTACCTTGAGTGGCCATGGGATGAATAGATACATGAATAGTTATTTCTATTCAAGCGCCAATTAAATCAACGGTTTGAGCAAAATATGCCATTCGCCTTGAATAGATATGTACCACCATATCTCCGTCACCGGCCGACTGGCGCCCTGATCATCGAACGATAGGCCGCCGCGTTTTCCACTGACATCGAACGTATGCGGCGTTGAAAAGCCGCAGGATTGGATCGCGGGCATCGACTTCGCCGCCGACGGCGAGGGCACTGGCCCGCGTTGCGGTGGAATTCGATGGCTGGGCGCTGGCGCTGACCGCGCTCATCACCCGCAGCGAGACCGACCCCGTGCCGCGCCCTACGACAACGCACGCCGGAGTGCGGTGGAGCTGTTCACCCAAGGCAGCGCGTGAAGCCACCGCGCCCGATGTCTGGAGCGGTTGGCGGGCCCGCCTGCCGCCGCCATCAATGCGCAGGCGGATGCGCCGTTGCGGTGGACGCCTGCCGCGCCGCCTTCATCGCGGCCAGCTTGGCGCGGATGCCGGGGATCGCGGCCAGGGCGGCCTGTTCGCCGCGCATGATGGCCTGATCCTTCTGCGCGAAGTCCGCCGCGCCGATGCCGTCCAGCTTGGGGTGGATCACCACGTCGGCGCGGGCCAGCTCCTGTTCGCCCAGCTGGCGGCCCATGATGGTGATGGATTTGCCGATGATGCCCAGCATGTCGGCCGGATTGCTGGCGTCGGGTTTTGCCGAGATGTCCACGGCGATCACCACATCCGCGCCCAGCTCGCGCGCCGCATCCACCGGCACCGGGCTCACCACGCCGCCGTCGACGTAGTGCTTGCCGTCGATGGCGGTGGGTTCGAACACGCCCGGCACGCTGCTGGACGCGCGCACCGCCTGGCCGGTATTGCCCAGCACGAACACCGTGCGACGGCCGCTTTCCAGTTGCGTGGCCACGGCGGCGAACGGCAGTTGCAAGCGTTCGATCGGCCGGTCGCCCACTTCCTTGTTGATGTAGTCCTGCAGCTTGCGGCCCTGCACCAGGCCGCCGGAGAACAGCCGCACGTCGCGGATCGACGCCTCGTCCAGCGCCAGCGCCGCCTGCTGCAGCTGGAACGGGTCCATGCCGCTGGCATACAGCGCGCCGACCACGCTGCCGGCGCTGGTGCCGGCCACCACGTCGGGATGGATGCCGCTGGCCTCCAGCATCTTGATCACGCCGATATGCGCAAACCCGCGCGCCGCGCCGCCGCCCAGCGCCAGCCCGATCTTCAGCTTCACCGGGGCGGGGGCGGCCAGGGCCGGGGGAACGGCGGGTTTGCGCGGTGCGAAACAGGCGCTCAGGGCGAACGTTGCCAGCACGGGCAACAGCAGGCGGATGCGGAAAAACGGCATGGTGCGGGCAGTGGACGGCGGTGCGGCGAGTGTAGGGCACAACCGCAGGCGCGAAAAATCGCCGCCCGCGCGATGCGCTTGCAGCCGCGGCCGCGCGGGCGATACTGGAGCGCCCGCGACGGCGCACCACCGTCGTCGACCCGAGCCGGAGCCATCGTGGAAAAACACACCCGACTGAACGGCCAGTGGCACGACTGGATCGTCCACAACCTGGCGCGTGGCTGCGCCGTGCCCGCCCTGGTGGAGGACATGTGCCGCAACGGTTTCGAGCCGGCGTTTGCCCGCGACACCGTGGCCGCGCTGGCGCGCGGAGAGGCCCTGGCCAGCGCGCCCGCGGCAGCGGACGTCGCCGGTTACGTTGCCGATCCGCCGCGCCTGCCGGCGGGCCATGTCATCGCCACCCACGACCGCGACGTGCGCGTGCTGCTGCGCGTGGCCAAGCCGATGGTCGCCGTGCTCGATGCCGTGCTCAGCGACGCGGAATGTGACGAGCTGATCCGCCGCTCGGCCGACAAGCTGCAGCGCTCCACCACGGTCGACCCGGTGCACGGCGGCTACGAGGTGATCGCCGCGCGCAGCAGCGAGGGCACGTTCTTTCCCGTCAACGCGGACGATTTCATCGCGCGGCTGGATCGCCGCCTTGCCGAGCTGATGAACTGCCCGGTGGAAAACGGCGAGGGCCTGCAGGTGCTGCACTACGGCGAGGGCGGCGAATACCAGCCGCATTTCGACTACTTCACGCCCGGCGATCCCGGCAGCGAGGCGCAGATGGTGGTGGGCGGCCAGCGCGTGTCCACCTTGCTGATCTACCTCAACGACGTGGCGCAGGGCGGCGCCACCGTGTTTCCCCGGCTGGGCCTGCGCGTCGCGCCAAAGAAAGGTATGGCCGTCTATTTCGAATACAGCAACCGCGAGGGCCAGGTCGACCCGCTGACCCTGCACGGCGGCGAGCCGGTGGAAAAAGGCGAGAAGTGGATCATCACCAAGTGGATGCGCCAGCGCCGCTATGGCCTGGCGGCCCAGCCCTGACTCCTTCCCCCGCGCAGCGGGGGAAGGTGCCCGGAGGGCGGAAGGGGGCGCTTCTCGGCCGGTGTGGAAAGCCAATGGCAGCGCGGCTTGCCGCGCCCCCATCCACCTTCGGCACCTTGAACGGATACCTTCCATGGCATCCGCCCTTCGGGCAGCTTCGCTGCTCAAGATGGCAGTCCTGCCATCTTGTCCCCGCAAGCGGGGGAAGGAACAGCGTCATGCCGTCCGCGCCTGCTGACACGACGTTGGCAGTAGCCGCGGCCCATGCTGCAACACCGGCAGAGGAGGGCAAGGACATGCGCGATACGGTTTACTTCCTGGTGTTCGAAGGGTTCGCCGACTGGCAGGCGGCGCTGGCGCTGTGCGAGATCCGCCGTCCCGGCGACTGGCGCGTGCAGGCCGTGGGTTTCTCGCCCGCGGCGGTGATGTCGATGGGCGGACTCACGGTGTCGCCCGACCTGACGCTGGCGCAGATCGATACGCAACACGCCGCTCTGCTGGTCGTGCCCGGCGGCCACCTGTGGCAGCGCGGCGACGGTGCCGAGGCGGTGGCGTGGATCGGCCGCGTGCACGAAGGCGGCGCACCGGTCGCGGCGATCGACAGCGGCGTGCTGGCGCTGGCACGCGCGGGCCTGCTCGACCATTGCCGGCACACCGGCAACTGGCCCGGCCACATCGACGCTCATGTGCCGGCGTATGCCGGCGCCGCGCAATACGACGCCGGCGTGCTGGCGGTCAGCGATGGCGGGGTCATCACCGCCAGCCACCTGGGCAGCGTGGAGTTTGCGCGCGAGGTGATCCGCACGCTGGATCTCTACAGCGCCAGCGACCGCGAGCTCTGGTACCGCCTGTTCAAGCATGCGCAGATGCCGCCGTGGTGCGTCGGCGACGCCGCGGCCGCGGCGTGAGCGGCGAGGCCACACACACTCACTGGGAGACCCGGCATGACCAGGACCTTTCACGGCAGCTGCCATTGCGGCGCGGTGCGCATCCAGGCCGATATCGACCTGGCCGCCGGCACCACCCGCTGCAACTGCTCGTACTGCACCAAGACGCGCCGCTGGAGCGCGATCGTGCGGCCCGACGCGTTCCGCCTGCTGGCGGGCGAGGAGGCCTTGTGCGACTACCTGTTCAACACCCGCAGCGTGCATCACCTGTTTTGCCGGCACTGCGGCGCGCGGCCGTTCGACCGTGGCCATATCGAGGCGATCGGCGGCGACTTCGTGTCGATCAACCTGGCCTGCCTCGATGACGCGTCACCGCAGGAGCTGATCGACGCGCCCGTGCGTTTTGCCGACGGTCGCCACGACAACTGGACCGCCACGCCGGCCGAAACGCGACATCTTTGACCACCTACTGCCCGCAGGAGACCGCCATGAGCAAGCCACGCGTCACCTTCTTCCACGCGCCGCAAAGCCGCTCCGCCGGCACCCGCGCCCTGCTCGAGGAGCTTGGCGCCGACTACGAGCTGCACGCGCTCAACCTGAAAAACGGCGAGCAACGCCAGGACGCCTATCTGGCGATCAACCCGATGGGCAAGGTGCCGGCGATCCACCACAACGGCGCCCTGGTGACCGAGCAACCGGCGGTTTTCATCTACCTGGGCGATCTCTACGCCGACGCCGGGATGGCCCCTGCCATCGGCGATCCGTTGCGCGGGCCGTACCTGCGCTGGCTGGTGTTCTACGGCTCCTGCTTCGAGCCGGCGGTGACCGACAAGTCGCTGCAACGCGAGCCCGCGGCGCCCTCCACCTGCGGCTACGGCGACTACGACACCATGCTGAAGACGCTTACCGACCAGCTGGAAAAAGGCCCCTGGCTGCTGGGCGACACCTTCAGCACCGCCGACGTGTTGTGGGGCACCGCGCTCAACTGGACCACCATGTTCAAGCTGGTGCCCGAGCTGCCGGTGATCCGCGCCTACATCGACCGCGTGCTGGCCCGCCCGGGCGTGCAACGCGCCGCCGCGCTGGATGC
The DNA here is from genome assembly GCF_039523575.1 of Rhodanobacter caeni. Lineage (NCBI taxonomy): Bacteria > Pseudomonadati > Pseudomonadota > Gammaproteobacteria > Lysobacterales > Rhodanobacteraceae > Rhodanobacter > Rhodanobacter caeni. The sequence continues at coordinate 353,897 of NZ_BAAAFO010000002.1, forward strand.
CGAACTGGTGGCGGCGCAATCGGCGTAGGGGCCTGCGCTTTTCCCCGTCGCCGGTCTCGGCGATGATGGAGAAATGCGTCGTGCCGATCGCCTGTTCCTCATCATCCACGCCCTGCGCGGTCGCCGCACCGCGCTGCAGGCGCGCCAGCTGGCCGAGACGCTGGACGTGTCGGTGCGCACGGTCTACCGCGACGTGGCCGACCTGCAGTTGTCCGGCGTGCCGATCGAGGGCGAGGCCGGCGTGGGCTACATGCTGCGCAAGGGTTCGGACATCCCGCCGCTGATGTTCAGTGCCGACGAACTCGAATCGCTGGTGGTGGGCACGCGCTTCGTGCGCGCGTTTGCCGGGGCGCGGCTGGCCGCGGGGGCGCAGGCCGCGCTGCTGAAGATCGAGGCGGTGCTGCCGCCGGACCTGCGCGAGCGCTCCACCCGCACGCGCATTTTCGCGCCGACCTGGCGCGACGAGAAAACCACCGCCTTCGCTGCGCGCATCGACCAGCTGCATGCGGCCATCGGCGGCAACCGCGTGCTGGAACTGGGCTATCGCGACGAGGCCGGCAACCCCAGCACGCGGCAGATCGAGCCGCTGTGCCTGGCCTTTTGGGGCGGCAAGTGGACGCTGGGCGCGTGGTGCCGCCTGCGCGGGAGCTTCCGCAGTTTCCGCCCCGACCGCATCGACGATTTCCGCGAAACCGGCGAGCTTTTCGATGAAGTCACCGGCCGCAATCTGGACGCCTACCTGCAGGCGATGCGCGGGCACTACACCGTCGTCGAGTAGCGGGACCACGGCCGCGAAAGGCCGCTGTCGTGCACCGCCCATCCATCGGCACGGTGCCATCACGCGGTTCGGTGCGATGATCGGCGCACGATTTTTCCGGAGACCGTGATGAACCGTTGCTGCCGTTACCTGCTGCTGGCTGGCCTGGCCTGCAGCGCGCTGGCGCATGCGGGCACGGCGGACGACCGCTTTCGCGCGATCTACCAGCAGGAATGGTCGTGGCGCACCGGGCAGGCCGGCATCATCGCGTCGGGCGAATCGCAACCCAACAACGGCCGGCTCGATACCGTCGATGCGGCCAGCCAGCAACAGCGGCTGGATTACTGGCGGGACGTGCTCAGGCAACTGGACGGCATCGACACCGCCGCGCTGTCGCGCGCCGACCAGGTGAACTACGCGATCTACCGTGACCAGATCGCCAACTTCGTCGCCAACCAGCGCTTCAGGAACTGGCAGATGCCGTTCAACAGCGACTCGGCGTTCTGGTCGGACATCGGCTACGACCTGGGCACTGACAAGCTGCGCACGGCAGGCGACTACCGCACCTACCTCGACCGGCTGGGCCAGATCCCGGCGTATTTCGACCAGCAGATCGCGAACATGCGGGCGGGCCTGAAGCGCGGCTTTTCGGTGCCGCGCGCCGTGCTCGACGGGCGCGACGCGTCGATCGCCGCCGTGGCCGAGCTGACCGATCCCACCCAGAGCAGCCTGTACGCGCCCTTCCTGCACCTGCCCGCGACGTTGCCGGCCGAGCAGGCGCAGGCGCTGCAGGGCAAGGCGCTGCAGCGCATCCGCGACGACGTGATCCCTGCCTACGCCAGGCTGCTGGCGTTTTTCCGCAACGAGTACGTGCCGCAGGCGCGCACCACGCTGGCGGCCGAGGCGCTGCCTGACGGCAAGGCGTTCTATCGCCAGCAGATCCACGAATACACCACGCTCGACCTCAGCCCCGACGCGATCCACCGGATCGGGCTGGACCAGGTGGCGAAGCTGCACGCGCAGATGCTTCAGGTGATGAAGGAAAGCGGCTTCCAGGGCGACTTCCCCGCGTTCCTGCATTTCCTGCGCACCGATCCGCGCTTCTACGCCAAAACGCCGGAAGAGCTCTTGATGCGCAGCGCCTGGGTGGCCAAGGAAGTGGACGGCCAATTGCCGCGGCTGTTCGGCCACCTGCCGCGCGCGCGTTTCACCATCGTGCCGGTGCCGGCCGACATCGCGCCGTACTACACCTCCGGCCGCGGCGGCGCGGACGAGTACATGGTCAACACCTACGACCTGCCGTCGCGCCCGCTGTACAACGTGCCGGCGCTGACCCTGCACGAGTCCTACCCCGGCCACGCGCTGCAACTGGAACTGGCCGAGGAAAACCCGGACCAGCCCGCGTTCCGCCGCAACAGCTACATCTCCGCCTATGGCGAGGGCTGGGGGCTGTACTCGGAATTTCTCGGCAACGAGATGGGCATCTACAAGACGCCCTACGAACGCTTCGGCTACCTCACCTACCAGATGTGGCGCGCCTGCCGCCTGGTGGTCGACACCGGCATCCACCACCTGGGCTGGAGCCGCCAGCAGGCGATCGACTACCTCACCGTCAACACGGCGCTGTCCGATCGCGAGATCGCCAACGAAGTGGACCGCTACATCAGCTGGCCCGGCCAGGCGCTGTCGTACGAGCTGGGCTACCTGAAGATCCGCGAGCTGCGAGCCAAGGCGGAAAAGGCGCTGGGCACGGCCTTCGATATCCGCCATTTCCACGACACCGTGCTCTCCACCGGCTCGGTGCCCCTGCCCCTGCTGGAGCAGCGCATCGACCGCTTCATCGCCGAGGGCGGGCTGGAGCCGGACTACGGCTGCGACTGCGCAAAGAAGAAAGGCGATTCGAAACGCCCGGCTCCCTGACTGCAGTTGTGTAGTAATATGTGAGACAACTTCACAGGGAGAGTAAGCGCATGACGGCTCATTCGACCCGCGTCGCCGAAGCCGCGACCCGTTACGCCACGCCGGATACGCTCGCCGGCCCCGCGTTGCGCGCGTTCTTCAATCTCACCGACCAATGGAAGCTGCGCATTGCCGACCAGCGCAAGCTGCTGGGCGACCCGCCGGAATCGACCTTCTACAAGTGGAAGCGCCAGCAGGGCGGCAGCCTGGGGCGCGACACGCTGGAGCGGATCAGCTACCTGCTGGGCATCTGGAAATCGCTGCAGATCCTGTTCCCCGACCCGGCCCAGGCCGACACCTGGCTGCACCAGCCGAACACGGCGCCCTTGTTCGGCGGCCATTCCGCCATGGAGCGCATGCTGTCGGGCAACGTGGCCGACCTCTACGTGGTGCGCCAGTACCTGGATGCGCAGCGTGGGTGAATGACGTGAGTGGATGGTCGCGAGCGGCGAGACAGGCACGCGGCACGCTTTGCTCCTCCCCCTGCCTGCAGGGGGAGGCTGGGAGGGGGTAAGCGCCTTTGGCTCCCGGATCAAAAGCGACCCCTCCCCAACCCTCCCCTGCAAAGCAGGGGAGGGAGCACATCCCGGAGCCTTTGATGCCGATCGATCTGCCACCCGTCAAACGCATCCGCTGGAGCCGCGCCTGGCGCATCGTGCCCAGCCGTTTTCCGCCGGTGGGCGTGTACGACCGCATCGCCGACCCGGCCGACATCGATGCGCTGTTCGCGATCGAGGCATTGACCAATCCGCGCCTGCGCGAGGAGGCCGATGTGCTGAAACTGGTACCGAAGGAGCGGCGCATCAGCGGCCCCGGTTCCACCCCGGTGATGGCCGCGTTCACCCATCTCAACCCCGAAGGCAGCCGGTTTTCCGATGGCAGCTGGGGTGTGTTCTACGCGGCCCACAGCGTGGCCACGGCGGTGGAGGAAACCGTGTATCACCGCGAGCGTTTCCTCGCCGCCACCGCCCAGCCCGCCGCCGACATCCAGATGCGCTGCTATCGCACCAGCGTGGACAGCAAGCTGTACGACCTGCGTGGCGGCTGGGCGGCGGCGCAGGCGCCGGACAGCTATGCCGCCAGCGTGGCGCTGGCGCGCCAGCTGCGGGCGGCGGGCGCCAATGGCGTGGTCTACGACAGTGCGCGCGACCGGGGCGGCGAATGCCTGGCCGCGTTCTATCCCGACGTGGTGGCGCCATGCGTGCAGGCGCAGCACCTGGTCTACCGCTGGGACGGCAGCCGCATTGCGCAGGTGCTGGAGGTGAGCGAGCTGAAGCGGTCGGGGTTGGACAAACCGTAGGGTCGATGCCGTCGCTCAGGCTGGTCGTCCGCCGCAGGCCTGCCGATTCCGGGGAGCGACTTTGGCCTGGGGATGGTTCGAACAAGACTTTGCTCGTCATTCCAGCGAAAGCTGGAATCCAGCGTCTTCAAGGGACTAACAAGGCGCTGGATCCCAGCTTTCGCTGGGATGACGACTGCTTCGGATATTTCCCCGTATCTACAGCTTCTCGAATTCCCGTTTCAGGTCGTAGCCCTTGTCGGTGACGATGCGCTCCAGCGTTCGCACGCGCTGCTCCAGCGTATCCATGCGGGCCCGGTACTGCGGGTCTTCACGCGGCTGGTCGTGCTTGAAGCGCAAGTGGTCGCGAAGGATGCGCGCGCCGAGCACGACGACGATGATGCTGAGGATGAAAAAAGGACCGTCCATCGTTGTTTCCTAGTGTTCCAGATCGCGAAACTGGCGATCGAGGTCGTACCGATTCGAGGTGACGTAGCCTTCCATGTGCTGCAGTTTCATGTCCAGCTCGCGAAAGCGGTGGCGCACGTCGCGGAAGGTGTCGCCGGCCGAGCGCCGCACGCTGCGCCAGTATTCCTCGTCGGCGTCCCAGTCGTAGAGCGTGTCCGGCTTGGTCGGCAGCACGAAACCGAGCACCAGGTATACCGCCAGCGTCACCACGTTGAACCACAGCAACGCCACGATCGCCAGCACCCGCACCAAGGTGACGTTCCAGCCGAAGTAGTCGGCCAGGCCGGCGCATACGCCCATCAGCTTGCCGTGGCGTGCATCGCGATAGAAGCGCTGCGCGCGCCAGTTGTCGTCGTGTCTCATGGCTGGGTCCCGTGGTGGCGTGGTTGCCAGGCGCTGCGCTCGTCGCCGCTGCCGCGGTAGCGCAGTGGCCGCTGCGGCAGGATCAGTGCGGCCACGACATAGGCCACCACGGCGGCCGTTGGGAAGTACCACGCCAGCGCCAGCGCGGCCACGCGGATCAGCCACGCCGGCCAGTTGAAATGGCCGGCGATGCCCGCGCACACGCCGAAGATCAGGCCGCGTTCCGAATCGCGGTAGAGCCTGCGCCGGTGATAGTCGTCCGTTGAACCGTTCATGCCTTGTCTCTCCAATGAGGTGCCTGGGTATCCAGGATGGTTTCCAGCGTTTTCACGCGGCGCTCCATCCGGTTGGCGAGTTGCCACAGATCCGACAGCATTTTTTCGTCTTCGCGGGTCAGGCATTGCGCGCGCCGGCGCTGCGTCGTGTAGTGCAGGATCAGCCACAGCGGCGCGATGAAAATGCAGAACATGGCGAAGATGGCGGTGAAGTCCATGTCGGGTTACTCCTTGTCGGCAGCTGTCCCCGAGCCCATGCGCTCCTTCAGCGCCGCCAGTTCGGCCTCGACGTGGTCGTGGGTTTCCAGCTCCGCGAACTCGCGGTCGAGGTTGCGCTGCTGGCCCAGGTCGTAGGCTTCGACGCGGCCTTCCATGTGTTCCAGCTTGCGCTCGTAATGCTCGAAGCGGCCCAGCGCGTTGTTGATGCGCTCGTCGTGGGTGCGGCTGCGCGCCTTCAGGCGGTTGGCCGCGGTGTGGTGGCGCAGTTCGAACGCCTTCTGCCGATGCTTGGCGTCGGCCAGCTTGACCTGCAGCGCGGCAATGTCGTCATTGAGCTTGGCCAGGCCCAGTTCGACCTCGTGGCACTGTCCCTGCAGCGCCTCGCGCGCGGTGTCGGTGTGCTTCTTCTCGACCAGCGCGGCCTTGGCCAGGTCGTCGCGCCCCTTGGTGATGGCCAGCTCGGCACGGCGCTGCCACTCGTCGGATTCGCGCCCGGCATGTTCCACGCGCCGCTCCAGCTCCTTGCGGTCGGCGATCGCGCGCGCCGCGGCGGAGCGCACTTCCACCAGCGTGTCCTCCATCTCCTGGATGATCAGCCGCACCACCTTTTCCGGTTCTTCGGCCTTGTCCAGCATCGCGTTGATGTTGGAGTTGATGATGTCGCTCATTCTCGAAAAAACGCCCATGTCTGCTTACCTCGTGATGGTGAAGGGCCCGCGACGTGTGAAGAGCACGGGTCATGCCAAACCGAGGCATGCGCCCAAGTCATTGACAAGGCAATGGTTTATGGTTCGCCGCCGCGGCACAGCCGTGCGAGCGGCGGTTTCATCAACCGATATATGGTTAGATTGACCAATAATGAGCGAAGCAAGCCATTCGCTCGCCCGACCGCTCAGCGAGTGGATGCCTCATGCCAGATCCGCGCACATCGGATACCGAAACCACCGCCATGCTGGGGGAGTCCGCGGCGTTCCTGGACCTGCTGGAACATGCCTCGCGGGTGGCCGCGGTGAACAAGCCGGTGCTGGTCATCGGCGAGCGCGGCACCGGCAAGGAACTGATCGCGGCGCGGCTGCATTACCTGTCGCCGCGCTGGGAGGCGCCGCTGGTCAAACTCAACTGCGCCACCCTGACCGAGGCCCTGCTCGAAACCGAGCTGTTCGGCCATGAGGCGGGCGCGTTCACCGGCGCCAGCCGCCGCCACATCGGCCGCTTCGAGCAGGCCCACGGCGGCACGCTGTTCCTCGACGAACTGGCCACGGTGTCCCTGCGCGTGCAGGAAAAGATCCTGCGCGCGGTCGAGTACGGCCAGTTCGAACGCGTCGGCGGCAGCGAGACGCTGAGCGTGGATGTGCGCATCGTCGGCGCCACCAACGGCGACCTGCCCGCCGCCGTGCGGGCCGGGACATTTCGCGCCGACCTGCTCGACCGGCTGGCGTTCGACGTGCTGACAGTGCCGCCGTTGCGCGCACGCACGGGCGACATCCTGCAACTGGCCGAGCACTTCGCCGTCAACATCAGCCGCGAACTCGGTCGGGACCTGTTCGCCGGTTTCAGCGAATCCGCCCGCGCCGCGCTGGTGCGCTACCCGTGGCCGGGTAACGTGCGTGAGCTGAAAAACGTGGTCGAGCGGTCCGTGCACCGCACGCCGGCCGACGAGGCGGTCGACGCCATCGTTTTCGACCCCTTCGCTTCCGCGTACCGGCCGCCGGTCGAAGCCGAGCCTGGAACGGTCGAGGCGGTGCTTTCGGAAAAACCAATCCCGCTTCCCTGCGATCTCAAGACGGAATTGGCCCGGCTCGAAATCGACCTGGTCCGGCGTGCCCTGGTCGAAGCGCGCCACAACCAGGTCGAGGCCGCGCCGCTGCTGGGACTGGGCTATCACCAGCTGCGCGCGCTGTTGCGCAAGCACGGCCTGGTGAAGTCGCGCAGACGCCCGTCAGAGTCTGCAGACTGACATGATCGAGAGGAGGCGAACGCCCGGTCGCCGTTCAGCACATCGCCCGGCTTCTACCGAGGTGTCCGTGTTGCTGACAGTTCCTTAGCGCGTGCCCTGAGTGACGCGTGATCACACCCATGCCGCTCAATCGCATGGATGTACTAAATATGGGTTGATCCCTGCCGATAACGTAGCTTGCGATAGCGAGCGAGTCGAAGTGCCCTGCAGTCCCTTCGACTTCGGCTCTGCGGGCCTACGCCCAGGTCGAACGTCAGAAGTTCAGCTGGGCTTCGTCGCTAAACAGGTTCCATTTGATTCTTTGGAGTGTGGTATGAACTCGATTTTGCCGGTTGCAATCATGATAATTCTTGTTTTCATGATCTCGGTCGCATTGTTTCAGTGGTTATGGAACACGACTATGCCGGAGGCTTTTGGGCTGAGGGAGATTCGATTCTGGGTGGCATTCCGTTTGACGCTGATTGCGGGAATGTTGACGTCTGGCGGATTCATTGGCGCATCTGTGCTGTAACTCGCATGACCCGTTGTGGGGGTCCGAACAACCGGATATCTGCTCGTCGTCCCGCCGAAAGCCGGGATCCAGCGCCTTCCGGATCAGCCATTAAGGCGCTGGGTTCCTGCTTTCGCAGGAACGACGTAGATCTATCGAGACTTTCGTTTGAAGCTCACGTATCCGCGTTGGCCGCCCAGCCCACCCGGTCGCCGCGGGTGAACACGCGGTCGCCGTCGAGCACGTCGCCGGCCGCGTGGGCCGGCTGGTCGTGCAGCCTGGCGTAGATCGGCGTGAAATCCGGGCGGGTGGCGTCGAACAGCTGCTCGAAGCTGTCGATCACGAAGTAGGTCTGCTGGTAGGTGTCGATGCGGTAGCGCGTGCTCATCACGCGCTCGATGTCGAAGCCGAGGCGGTTGGGCGAGGGCGAGTCCAGGCTGTAGACCGATTCGCCCTTGGAGCTGACGATGCCGGCGCCGTAGATGCGCATGCCCTCGGCGGTGTCGATCAGGCCGAACTCCACCGTGTACCAGTACAACCGGGTCAGGTTCATCAGCGCGTCGGGACCGATCTTGAACGCCTTCATGCCGCCGCGGCCGTAGGCCTGCATGTAGTCGGCAAACACCGGGTTCAGCAGCAGCGGCACGTGGCCGAACAGGTCGTGGAACAGGTCCGGCTCGCTGAGATAATCGAGCTGCTCGGGTTTCCTGATCCACCAGCTGACCGGGAAGCGCCGGTTGGCGAGGTGGTCGAAGAACACCTCATCCGGCAGCAGGCCTTCGACCGCCACCACCTGCCAGCCGGTGGCCGCGGACAGCACGGTGTTGAGCTCGGCAAATTTCGGGATGCCGCCGTCGCCCAGGCCGAAGCGCTCCACGCCGTCGAGGAATTCCCGGCAGGCGCGGCCGCGCAGCAGCTCGCGCTGGCGCTGGAACAAGGTGTCCCACGTTGCGTGCTCGCTGCGGCTGTAGCTGGCCCACGGCTGCTCCACCACGCCGGTGGCATAGACCGGCACGTAGCCGCGATCGGTCTGCTGGTGCTCGATCTTGCGGGGTGTGTTCATGGCCATTCCTGCGTTGGTGGAGGCTCCCGACAGCTTAGCGACGATGTTCCGCACGAAGATTGCTTTCTTGCGTTCGTACGCCGCGGTGGCGCTATATGATTGCGCCACTTCCCTAAAGCCGCGATGAAATTTGCGTATGAACACGCTGGACCGCACGGACCTGCGCATGCTCGCCGTGCTGCAGAGCGAGGGCCGCATCACCAACGCCGAGCTGGCCGAGCGGGTCAGCCTGTCGCCATCGGCATGCCTGCGCCGCTTGCAGCGACTGGAGGCCGACCACGTCATCAGCGGCTACGCGGCGCAGGTCGATCCCCAGGCCGTGGGGCTGGGCCTGCAGGCATTCGTGCGGGTGCAGTTGAGCAAGCACGAGAGCGCCGTGGTCGAGGCGTTCGTCGAGCGCGTCAATGCCTGGGATGAAGTGGTCGCCTGCCACGCGTTGACCGGCGCGATGGACTACCTGCTGCATGTCTACGTGGCGGACCTGGCGGACTTCTCGCGCTTCCTGCTCGACCACCTGTTGAACGCCTCGGGCGTGGCCGACGTGAATTCCAGTTTCGTGCTGCGCACGGTCAAGCGCTCGCCCTCGCTGCCGCTGGCGCACCTGGGCGGGCGGTAGCGCGGCGGTCCCTGTAGGAGCGACTTCAGTCGCGATGCCTCGCCCCAGGCGCCAAAGAAGAGCGTCGCGGCTGAAGCCGCTCCTACAGGGGGTGGCCGGCTGACGCGGCGTTCCGCGCGGCGGCGAACTGACGCTAAACTGCTGCGCTCATGAGCGAGCCATCCCCCTCCGAGCCCCGCGATCCCCTGCGCCCGCTGCGCTACCTGTGGCGCGTGCCGCTGGTGTTGCTGCACATCGTGCTCGGCATTTTGCTGTGCGCGCTGCTGCTCAGCTGGGCCCCGCAGGCGGTGATGAAGGATGGCCGCGAGCCGTTCTCCCACCGCATGATCCGGGCCTGGTCGGTGACGCTGCTGCGCATCTTCGGCATGCGCCCGCGGCGCTTTGGCCAGGCGCAGCGTGATCCGGTGCTGTTCGTGGCCAACCACACCTCGTGGATCGACATCACCATGCTGCACAGCCAGCGCGCGGCGTGTTTCGTGGCCAAGGCGGAGATCGCCGGCTGGCCGCTGATCGGCTGGCTGGCCGCCAGCGCGGGCACGATCTTCCATCGCCGCGGCAACAACCATTCGCTGTCCACCGTGATGCAGGTGATGATCGACCGCCTGCGCGCGGGGCGCTCGGTGGCGGTGTTTCCGGAAGGCGGCACCGGCTACCACGGTGTGCTGAAGGTGTTCCATGCGCGCATTTTCCAGGCCGCGCTGGACGCGGAGGTGTCGGTGCAGCCGGTGGCGCTGCGTTTCGCCCGCAAGGGTCGGCGACTGATCGATGCCGGCTTTCGCGAGCACGAGAGTTTCTTCCACAACATCGTGCGCCTGCTGGGCGAGGCGCCGATGGATGCCGAGATCCACTTCCTCACGCCGGTGCCGGCCACGCCCGACGCGCGTCGCCGCATGGCCGAGCTGTCACGCGAACGCATCGCCGCCGCGCTGGAAGACCGCCAGGAATGAGCCTGCTCTACGGGAAGGATTTTTGCCCGCCCTGGCCACTGCGCAGCGGCCACATCCAGACCATGCTTTCCTCCAGCGGCGTGCGCCGGCTGCTGCTGCCGGCGGCGGCCAAGACGGTGTCGCAGAATGCCGAGCACGTGGTGGTCGATGGCGGCAACGGCGTGCGCCTGTCCGGCGCGTTCACCGCGCAGACCGCGCGGTCGCGGCCACGCGGGCTGGCGGTGCTGTTCCACGGCTGGGAAGGCAGCGTGGATTCGACCTATGTGCTGCAGACCGGCAGCCGCCTGCTGGCCGATGGCTGGGACATCTTCCGCCTGAACTTCCGCGACCACGGCGACAGCCACGGCCTCAACGAGGCGCTGTTCCATTCCTGCCAGCTCGACGAAGTGGTGCACGCGCTGGGCGAGATCGCCCGCCGCTGGCCGGCGCGGCCGCTGGTGCTGGCGGGGTTTTCGCTGGGCGGCAACTTCGCGCTGCGCGTGGCCATGCGGACGTCGCGGCTGGGCATCCCGCTGAGCTACGCGCTGGCGGTGTGCCCCATCATCGATCCGGCGGTGGGGCTGTTCTCGCTGGAGGAGTCGGCGCCGTGGTTCTACCAGGCGTACTTCATGCGCAAATGGCGGCACTCGCTGCTGGCCAAGCAGAAGGCGTTTCCCGAACATCGGTATTTCGAGATGTCGGAAATGAAGCAGCACCTGCGCGGACTGACCGAGGCGCTGGTGCTGCGCCACACGGATTTCAAATCGCTGCAGCAGTATCTGGACGGCTATTCGGTCGCCGGCGACATCATGCAGGCGATGCAGATCCCCGCCACCATCCTCACCGCCCGCGACGATCCGGTGATCCCGGTGCGCAGTTTCGAAGAGCTCGAACTGCCGCCCAACATCGAACTGGACATCGCCCCCTACGGCGGCCATTGCGGCTTCATCCGCGACTTCGGCATGACCAGCTTCACGGACGACTACATTGCCGGGCGCTTCAACGCGGTGGCTGAGAGCGGGGAGTAGGGAATCGGGAATCGGAAAAGCGCCGCACCCCGCCATCGATCACCCTGAGCGTAGCCGCGAAGTGGAAGGGCGGCCTGCGGCGAGGCTTCGACTTCGCCGCTTCGCGGCTACGCTCAGCCCGAACGGGCTCGGCAAGCAAACCTGGCCTCGGGGATGCTTCCATTCGTCATCCCAGCGAAAGCTGGGATCCAGCGCCGGTTACGTTACGGCCGGAGGCGCTGGATTCCAGCTTTCGCTGGAATGACGGCTCATACCCTCCTTGAGGGTTGGGCGGGTTGCGCTTTACACCGCCTCCAGCGCCTGCCCCAGATCCTCGATCAGGTCATCGATGTGCTCGATGCCCACCGACAGCCGGATCATGTCCTCGCTCACGCCGGCCTTGGCCAGCTCCGACGCATCGAGTTGTCGATGCGTGGTGGAGGCCGGGTGGGTGGCCAGCGACTTGGCGTCGCCGATGTTGACCAGTCGCGTGAACAGCTTCATCGCATCAAGCGCCCGCGCCCCGGCGGCGCGCGGGTCGGCATCGCTGCCCTTGACGCCGAACGACAGGATGCCCGAGGCACGGCCGCCCATGTACTTCTGCGCCAGCGCATGGTCGGGGTGGTCGGGCAGGCCGGCGTAGCGCACCCACGACACCTTGGGGTGCTTCTGCAGGTATTTGGCGATGGCCAGCGCATTGTCGCAGGTGCGGTCCATGCGCAGGCCGAGCGTGGCCACGCCCTGCAGGATCAGGAACGCGTTCATCGGCGAAATGGCCGCGCCGGTGTTGCGCAGCGGCACCACGCGCGCGCGGCCGATGTAGGCGGCCGGCCCCAGCGCCTCGGTGTAGACCACGCCGTGGTAGGACACGTCCGGCTCGTTGAGGCGGCGGAAGCGCTCCTTGTGCTCGGCCCAGGGGAATTTGCCGCTGTCCACGATGGCGCCGCCGATGCTGTTGCCGTGGCCGGCGATGTACTTGGTCAGCGCGTGCACCACGATGTCGGCGCCGTGCTCGATCGGGCGGCACAGGTACGGGCTGGGCACGGTGTTGTCGACGATCAGCGGAATGCCGTGGGCGTGGGCGACTTCGGCCAGCGCGGCGATGTCGGTGACGTTGCCCAGCGGGTTGCCGACCGACTCGCAGAAGATCGCCTTGGTGCGCGAGTCGATCAGCGCGGCGAAACTCTCCGGCTTGCCCGCGTCGGCAAAGCGCACCTCCAGCCCCTGCTGCGGAAAGGTGTGCGCGAACAGGTTGTAGCTGCCGCCGTAGATGGTGGCGGTGGAGACGATGTTGTCGCCCGCCTCGGCAATGGTCTGGATAGCGTAGGTCACCGCGGCCATGCCCGAGGCCAGCGCCAGCGCCGCAATGCCGCCTTCCAGCGCGGCGATGCGCTGCTCCAGCACATCCTGGGTGGGGTTCATGATGCGGGTGTAGATATTGCCCGGCACCTTCAGGTCGAACAGGTCCGCGCCATGCTGCGCGTTGTCGAACGCGTAGGCCACGGTCTGGTAGATCGGCACGGCCGAGGAGCGGGTGGTGGGGTCCGGCGAGTATCCGGCGTGGACGGCAAGTGTCTCGATCTTCATGTGGCGCTCCGTGGTATCCAAGAGGTCTGTCGTGCGTACCCGCACTTCTCCCTAGCCTACAGGTACCGCGGAACGTTTTGGCCGTATGGACGGCCGCGCGGCAAGCCGGTCAGCGCGGCGGCGATGCCTGCCGCAGCGGATCGAGCAGGCCCGCCAGGCCGTTGTGGTCGATTTCCAGCGCCAGCGCCAGCAGTCGCCCCAGCGACCCCGGCGGAAACCCCTTGCGCGCAAACCAGGCCAGGTACGCGCCCGGCAGGTCGGCAAGGAGGCGGCCCTGGTACTTGCCGTAAGGCATGCGCACGGTCACCAGCTGTTGCAGGTCGTTCGCGTCCATGGCCCACCGTCGTGAAGAATGTCGCGGCATGGTAAGTGCTGCGCGCGCGATGTGTTGCGGTATAGGCTTGAAAGACAGGATCGGGAGCAAACCCCTCCTGACGTCCCCTGCAGGCAGGGGAGGAACCGGGCCGGGGCTTTGCTCCCTCCCCTGCTTGCAGGGGAGGGTTGGGGAGGGGCTCTTGCCCTGGATCTCCTCCGGAAATGATCATGAAAAACCGCCACGCCGATGGAGAACCGCCATGCAACTGCGCAGTGACAGCTTCGAGAACGGCCAACCCATTCCGGCGGAATTCGCCTTCGGCAGGCGCGCCGATCCGATGGCGCTGTCGGACAACCGCAGCCCGCACCTGGCGTGGAAGGACGCGCCGGCGGGCACCCGCTCGTTCGTGCTCGCCGTGATCGACCCCGACGTGCCCAGCCGCGGCGACGACGTCAACCAGCCCGGCCGCCGCGTGCCGGCCGACATGCGCCGGGTGGAGTTCGTGCACTGGCTGATGGCCGACATCCCGCCCGAGTGCGTCGAGCTGGCGGCCGGCGCCTGCAGCGACGGCGTGGTGGCGCACGGCAAGCATGACCCTGCCGGGCCGCCGCGCAGCGTGCAGGGCATGAACGATTTCACCGGCTTCTTCGCCGGCGACCCCGACATGGTGGGCGAGTACCTGGGCTACGACGGCCCCTGCCCGCCGTGGAACGACGAGCTGGTGCACCACTACCACTTCCGCCTGGCGGCGCTGGACGTGGCCACGCTGGGGCTGGCGCGCGGCTTCACGCTGACGCAATTGCGCGAGGCGATGGATGGCCATGTGCTGGCCAGCGCGGAATGGGTGGGCACCTACAGCCTCAACCCCACGCACCCGGGCTGACCGCCCGGCGGGCGCCCCGCCGGACGTCGCCGCGGCGTGCAGGGGCGCGTTGCGCGCCTTCACGCGCGCATGGCATCGGGCTCGGGATGATGCGGATCCATGCGGCGGACGCCGCAGATTCCCACCCCAAGAGGACATGCCCATGCTTCACTACGCGCTGGTTTTTCTGGTTATCGCCATCATTGCCGCGGTATTCGGTTTCGGCGGCATCGCGGGCACCGCGGCTGGCATCGCGAAAATCCTGTTCGTCATCTTCCTGATCCTGGCGATCATTGCCTTCTTCCGCCGCGCCAGTTGACCGGTAGGAAAGTCGCAACACCCCACGTTTTCCCGGAGCCAAGCCAATGAACAACCAACTGCCTGAGAATTCCGCGCCGCTGAGCGGCAACCGCATCGACGAAAAGGCCGAGCGCGTGAAGCAGGCCACATCCAGCGCCGTGGCCAGCACCAAGGAAGCGGTCGATCGCGCCGCCGACCACGTCGAGGAAAGCCTGCATCGGGCCACCGACAAGACCGCGCAAGCCGCCAACCGCGCCGCCGATACGGCCGCCGACGTGGCCGAGCGTGGCCGCGAGGTGTGCGACCGCACGATGGATACCGCCGACGCGTGGCTGGACCAGGCACGGCTTTACGTGCGTGAGAAGCCGATGCAGTCGGTCGCCATGGCGTTGGGGGCTGGCTGGCTGCTTGGCCGTATCCTGCGGCGCTGATCGGCGCCGGGGGATATCCATGCAGGAACCAGGAAACGAGCGGGCCGCCGATGGCCCCCGCGAATCTGCAACGGCGCCGGCGTCCTCGGCGCCGTTGCCGTCTGGATGGCTGGTCGACATCACGCGACTGGGCCGTGCGTTGGGCCAGCTGTTCGGCGCGCAATGGACCTTGCTGACGGCCGAACTGGGGTTGGCCCGCAGGGCGGTGTCATGGCTTTTCATCGCGGGATTGGTGGCCACGGTTGCCGGAGTGGCGCTGGCGCTGACCCTGATGGCGCTGCTGGGGCTGGCGTTGGCCAAATGGTTTGGCTCGTGGCTGTGGGCGCTGGCGACGCTGTGCGTGCTGCAGCTGCTGCTGCTGGTGGCGGCGGTATGGCTGTTCCGTCGCTGCATGCACTGGATGACCTTGCCCGCCACCCGCGGCGAGTGTGGTGCGATCATCCGCGATACCGTGCACAGGGCGCGGCAGGAAAACGCGGCCCACGCGGCGGCAGGCGCCGAAGCGGGAGCACCGTTGGCAGCTGCGCGCGATGCGGCAGCGCAAGCGCCTCAACCGGCGTCGTCGCCACCTAACCGGGGGAATTGAACATGGGCATGCTGTCGCAGGTTGCCGAGGTGAAAATGGCGCAGGCGCAGGTGGCGCTGGCGCGGCATCGCGTGGGCGAGCCGGCCGGTGCACTGCTGGACCGGGGGCGCGCGCATCCCTTGGGCACGGTGGGCGTATCCGCTGCTGTCGGCTTCGTGCTGGGGCGGCTGAACGTGCATCCGCTGCGCCTGCCGGGGCTGGGCGCGCTGCTGGGTGGCGGCCTGGCCGAGCTGGTGACGATGGGCTCGCGCATGATCGCCGAGCTTGGCGTGGCCGGGCTGGGTGCCGCCGCGGGCGATCCCTCAGACACAGAGTCCGCCGCAGACCCGACATGAACCAGATCGACCCGCTGCCCCTGTCTTCGGCCACTCCGCCGGAGGCCTCCGCCGAGGCGCTCCTGGCGATCGACGCCGAGCTGTCGCAGGACCCGACCCTGCGCCGCATGTCGCCCGGCCTGCGCGCCACGCGCGGCATGCGTCGCCACCTGCGCGCACTGCGCATCGTGATGAATGCGCTGTTGCTGCTGGCCCTGCTCTACACCATCACCATCACGCGCGCCTTGCTGATTCCGCTGGTGCTGGCCGCCTTCATCGGCCTGGCGCTGAACCCCATCGTGGCCGCCGGTTCGCGCGTGCGCCTGCCGCGCTGGCTCACCGCCAGCGTGCTGGTGATCAGCCTGATGGTCGGCATCGGCACCGGCGCCAACCTGCTGGCGCAGCCGGCGGTGGGCTGGTTCCAGGGCGCGCCCTCGGCCATCCGCCACTTCGTGCCCAAACTGAAGGGCCTCACCCGGCCGCTGGAGGCGGCCAACCGTGCCACGCAGACACTGGTGAGCGGTCATCCCGTGCGCACATCGAGTGCGCCGCCGCCCGTGTCGTTCACCGCGTGGGACGTGGTGTCCACCGCGCCCAAGGTGCTGGCCGCGGTGCTGAGCGTGGTGCTGTTGGTGTTTTTCTTCCTGCTCTATGGTGACTCGATGCTGCGCCGGCTGGTGGAGATCACCCCCAGCTTTGCCTACAAGCGCCACGCCGTGACCATCGTGCGCAGCATCCAGAGCGAGATATCGCGCTACCTGCTCACCGCGCTGTCCATCAATGCCGGCCTGGGCGCGATCACCGCCGGCATGCTGTGGCTGTACGAAGTGCCCGACGCCTTGCTGTGGGGCGCGGTGGCGATGTTCGCCAACTTCATCCCGTACGTGGGCGCCATCAGCACCACCGCGCTGCTGGCGGTGGTGTGCATGCTGTACGCCAACGACGCCAGCTTCGACGTGTTCCTGCCCGCGCTGACCTTCGCCGGCATCACCGCCATCGAAGGCAACCTGATCACCCCGTTCATCCAGGGCCACAGCATGCGCCTCAGCCCCATCGCGATTCTGCTGTGGCTGCTGATCTGGGGCTGGCTATGGGGTATCCCCGGCGCCCTGCTGGCGGTGCCGATGCTCACCTGCACCAAGCTCATCACCGAGCGCGTGCGGGGCTGGGAGTGGTTCGCGCATATCGTGCAGCGGTAAGGCGCGTACCCTGTGCGCGGTGCCTTGGCTCCTTGTAGGAGCGACTTCAGTCGCGATGCTTTTTTGGTAGAGCTGGAACAAAAGCAGAGCATCGCGCACAGGGTGCGCTCCTACAGCAACCCCAACACCGCCCGCGCCCCGGCCCGGAACCGCCGACTCAAATCCAGCCGCGTTCCATCCTGCAGCACCACTTCCGCACCACCCTTGAACATCGGATGCACCTCGCGAACCCGCGACAGGTTGACCACGGTGCCGCGGTGGATGCGCAGGAACTGCGTGGGGTCGAGTTGCGCCAGCATGTGGCGCAGGGTGTCGCGGTGCAGGTAGCGGACGGGGCCGACGTGGATGTGCAGGTAGTTGCCGTCGGCGGATCCAGTCGATGTCGTCGACGGCGAGCACGCGGATGTGTTCGCCGTGGCGCACGCTGAGGCGTTGGGCGTAGCCGTCGGCGGGCGTGCCTTCGAGCGCCGGGTCGGCGGTGGCGTGCAGGCCTTGCCAGTGCTGGTTGACGCGGGCCATGGCCTGGCCGAAGCGGGTCTGTTCGATCGGCTTGAGCACGTAGTCCAGCGCCATCGCGTCGAATGCGCGCAGCGCGTGGTCGGCGAAGGCGGTGGCGAACACCACCAGCGGCAGGCGGTCGGGGGCGAGTTCGTCGAGCAGTTCGAAGCCGTCCATGCCGGGCATCCGGATGTCGAGGAATAGCAGGTCGGGGCGCAGCACGCGTACCGCCTGCATCGCTTCGGCAGCGTTGCCGCATTCGCCGACGATGTCCACCTCGTCGTGGCTGGCCGGCACCTGCACCGCCAGGAGGCGACGCCAGTCGTGCCCGGCGGTCTGCCGGCCCAGCCAGCCCACCATCGGCACCAGCGCCATCCACAACCAGAAGTTGGAGAGGTTCCAGCTGAGCGCGCGCAGCCAGTTCGGCGGGTAGCCTTCGCTGATCGAGGACAGTCCGCTGCTCAGCGCATACGAGAGCGCCAGCCCGGTCCAGAAGGCGAGCGCCAGTGCGCGTTTCTTCCAGTGGATATGTCCGCTCACGTAATGCTCCTGCGCGCGACGCCGCTGGACGGCGCACCACAGCGGCAGTGTGCGGCCACCGTGCGGGACGAAACAATATTCGATGGCGGGAGAGCGGCGTGGCTTCGCAAGCCAACGGCGCGATTCATTGCTCGCGGTCCGGCGCCAGCCCTTCGGCGAACCTCACCACGGTGTTGCTGCCGGGCCATTCGTCTTGCCGCGCGGCAGCGTCGTCGTCCGCTTGCCACGGCGTGCCCATCCGCGCGATGTCGTCGTAGCGGCCCAGCCGTTCGAACGCGCGGATCTCGAACGGCAGGCCCTCGCCACCCAGCGGCGAGTTCGCGTCCGCCATGTGGAAATGCAGGTGCGGGCCGGTGGATTCGCCGGAGAAACCCAGCGCGGCGATGACCTGGCCCACCCGCACACGTTCGCCGATCGCGACGCGGATGCTGTGCTTGCGCAGGTGCTCGTAGAACGCATAACGCCCGTCGGGCAACTGCAGCGCCACGTAGTTGCCCGCATCGTCCTCGGGCCGGTGATGCGTGCGCTGCGAGATCCGCGCCGGTTCGTCCATGCCGTCGCGCACCGCCGCCACGCGCGCATCGGCCACCGCCAGCACGTCGGCGCCGGCACCGTACCAGGCGCGGGCCAGGTCGGCATCGCCATTGGCGTAGCGGCCGTGCGCGTCCAGCTTCACCCAGTCGATGGCGAAGCGGCCGGGAAGGCGGGCGTGGCCGTCGACACGATAGAACACGCGCCGGTGGCCGCGCGGCCAGTCGGCGGCGTGGATCGCCAGCCATGGACCGCCGCGCAACGGCGGCGCCAACAGCGATGGCCGGGTCCGTGGCAATACCTGCGGTGCGCCGGAGAGCTGCGCGGTGGCGCGCGCCCCGTCCAGGCGATAGCCGACGCGGTGCCGAATCGTCCCGATGGGGGCGCGCGCCGGCAGCGGGACATCGATGAATACCACCACCTACTGGCCCGGTTCGAGCGGCGTCAGCGGGGAGGTCGGCAGCGTGGACGGCCCTGCGCCGGACGGCGCCGGCGCGGCATCGAGGACGACCGCATGCTGTTGCAGCGTCTTGCCCGACAGTCGCGCGAGCGTGCGCCCGCCGCGCCCGTCGAGCACGACGAATTCCTCCAGCGTCAAGCGATGGCCGGAGCGGTTGGTCAATTGCACTTCGTAGTCGAGTTGCGGGTGGCCTTCGACGCGCACCGGCGTGGGCGGCACCGCGATCGCTATGTCCAGGTCGGGTGCCGCGCCGTGCGCGCGGGTGATGCCGCCCGCGACCAGCGCCAGGCCCAGGCAACAGGTTCGCATGGCGGCAGGAAATGACATGGCGTGGCTCGCAGGGATGATCCGTGCACGGTGGCAGCGATGCGCGCCGATGTCACCGGCGTCGTGACGGCCGGTGCCGTGACCGTGACCAGCGGCGCGCGGACCGGCGCGAACGGAACGCGCCTGCGGCCACCGCCGAAGCCCGCGTTGCGGCCGCTCGTCACCGGCGGGTTCGCGTTCGTCACCCATCCGATGCGGCGTGCGCGGTGAAGGCGCAGCCTTGCCCGGCGGCATTCCGACCGCGCAGGAGGAGCGCAGCATGCGCACGCAACGCAGGTTTTTCCTCGGCACGGCATGCATCGCCATGCTGGTGCTGGGGGTGCAGTGGACCATCGCGGCCACCGTCGTCCATGCCCGTGGCGTGGACGGCGAAAGCGCGCGCACCGAGGCCGCGGTGCGCGGTGGACCAGCACTGGATGGATGCCGAACTCGACGGCGACAGCGCCTGGCTCGACGCCATGCTGCTGCCGGAGTACCGCTCGGTCGGCGCCGACGGCACGGTGCTCAAGAAAGCCGCGCTGCTCGCGCACGCGGCCAGGAACCGGGGCAACGACACCGAGCGGCGCCAGGTCGAGGCGTGGCTGAAGGCGCACCCTTCCGGGCAGGCGGTGGTGATCCGCGACGACACCGCGATCCTCACCTTTTACGACCCGAAACTCGGGCCGCAGAGCGGCGTGCGTTCCGCCGACGTGTTCGTCTACGAAAACGGCCGCTGGCATGCGTTGTATTCGCAGCACAGCAGGGCTGGTGGCTAGCTCGCTCAATCCGGCGCCACGCGCACCACCAGCTTGCCGAAGTTGCGCCCTTCGAGCAAGCCGATGAACGCCGCCGGGGCGTGTTCCAGGCCCTCGACGCGATCCTCGCGCAGGGTGATCCGGCCGGCGTCCAGCCAGGCCTGCATGTCGGCGCGGAAGGCGTCGAAGCGCTCCGCGTAATGGTCCAGGATGACGAAGCCCTGCATGCGGATGCGCTTCTGCAGCACGCTGGCCATCAGCTGCGGGCGGCGATCCGGGGCCGCCGGCGCTGCGTCGTCGTTGTAGTGCGCGATCAGGCCGCATACCGGCACCCGCGCATGATGGTTGAGCCGCGGCAGCACGGCGTCGAGCACGGCGCCGCCCACGTTCTCGAAGTACACGTCGATGCCGTCCGGGCAGGCTGCGGCGAGCCGCCCGGCGAGGTTCGGCGCGCGGTGGTCGAGGCAGGCATCGAAGCCCAGCTCTTCCACCGCGTACCTGCATTTGTCCGCGCCGCCGGCAATGCCGACCACGCGCGCGCCCTTGAGCCGGGCGATCTGGCCCACCACGGCGCCGACCGCGCCGGTGGCGGCGGCCACCGCCACGGTCTCGCCGGGTTGCGGCTGGCCGATGTCGAGCAGGCCGACGTAGGCGGTGAAGCCGGTCATGCCCAGGCCGCCCAGCGCCAGCGAAGGCTGTGGCAGATCGCCCAGCGCGGTCAGCGTGTCGCCCGCGGCCACGGCGTAGTCCTGCCAGCCGGCGCTGGCCAGCACCAGTTCGCCGGGCCCGAAGCCCGGGTGGCGCGAATCGATCACGCGGCTCACCGTGCCGCCCATCATCGGCTGGCCCAGGGCCAGGCCCGGCGCGTACTCGGTGCCGGCCTCGTCCATCAGGTTGCGCATGTACGGATCGAGCGAGAGGTACAGCGTGCGCAGCAGCACCTCGCCTTCGGCGGGGGCCGGGATCGGCGCCTGTTCCAGGCGAAAGTCTTGCGCGGTCGGCATCCCGTGCGGGCGGGCGGCGAGCACGATGCGGCGGTTGGTGGAGGCGTCTTGCGTCATGGGATGGCTCCGTTGGCGAGGGGTTACCAGGGGATTTGTGCGCCGTCGCGGAAGAAGCGGCCGGTCGGGGCCGGCGCCGGCAGGCAGGCGGCCCACACGATACCGCGGGCACCGGCGCTGACCGGTCGCCCGCCGGCGCCGCCCAGCTCGGTGGCGACCCAGCCCGGGCAGACCGCGTTGACGGTAATGCCGCTGCCATCCAGTTCCGCCGCCAGCGTGCGGGTGTACGCGTTGAGCGCGGACTTGGAGGTGCGGTAGGCCACGCAGTGGCGGCTGTTCGAGTCGCTGGCGCCGCAGCGGCTGGAGACGTTGACGATGCGGCCGTAGCCGTGCCGGCGCATCAGCGGCAGCATCGCGCTGCTCAGCCGCCAGGTGCCGAACAGGTGGGTCTGCATCGCATCAAGCGCGGGCGCCAGGTCGGCGCTGCTGGCGTGGGCGTCGTGGTCGTAATACCCGCCGGCATTGTTGACCAGCACGTCGAGCCGGCCGTAGGTGATGTCGATCCAGCGCGCCAGCGTCTCGATCTGCTCCTTGCTGGTGACGTCGAGCTGCACCGCGATGACTTCGCCCGGCCCGCCGGCCAGTTGTCGCGCGGCGTGCAGGCCCTTGTCGAAGTTGCGCGCCCCCAGCAGCACGGTCATGCCGCGCTCGCTGAGCTGGCGCGCCACCTCGAAGCCCAGGCCGCGGTTGGCGCCGCTGACCAGGGCCACGCGATACACGGGCGCGGCGGCAGTGGCCGGCGCGCGCCTGGCCGGCCGGTTCATGGCGCCGCGTCGGCCTGGGCCACCGCGCTGCAGTGTTCATCACCGCAGGCCTGCCAGCCGCCGCCCAGCGACTTGTACAAGGCCACGGCGCGCGTATTGACCGCGGCCTCGGCCTGCGCCAGCTCGTCCTCGGCGGCGAGCTGGGTGCGCTCGGCGTCGAGCAGTTCGAGGAAGCCGGTAGCGCCTTCCTGGTAGCGCACGCGGGCCAGGTCCGCGGCGCGCTTGCTCTGCGTGGCCTGCTCGATCAGGTGATCGACGCGCACGCGTTGCTGGTTGAAGCCGGTGATCGCGTTGTCGATGTCCTCGATCGCTTCCAGCACGGTGCGCTGGTAGTTCGCCTGCGCCGCGTCGGCACGTGCCTCGCTGACGTGCAGGTTGGCCCGCACGCGCTGCACGTTGAGGCCGGCCCAGTGGATGCTCGGCATCAGCGACCACGCCCGCGTTGACGGGCTGCCGAAGTCGTTGCTGCGCCCGGACAGGAAGCCGAGGAAACCGCCCAGCGAGATGTGCGGGAAGAAATCCGCCTTGGCCACGCCGATGCGTGCGGTGGCGGCGGCGTATTCGCGTTCGGCCGTCTGGACGTCCGGACGGCGCGACAGCACGTCGCCGGCGTCGCCGATCGGCAAGGTGGTGGCGATCGGGGTGAAGGTCCTGGGCGACACGTCGATGTCGAGCTCGCCCGGGCGCTCGCCCAGCAGCACGGCGAGGCGGTACTCGCTGGCGCTGGCCTGGGTCTGCAGCAGCGGCAGTTGCGCCTGCACCGCGCTGAGGCGGGCCTTCGCGCTGGCCACGTCCTGCTCGGCGCCGGTGCCGACCTGCTGGCGCACCTCGGTCAGATGCACCGTCTGGCGCTGGTTGTCGATGTCGCGGCGGGCGATGTCGAGCCGCAGCTGGGTGCCGCGCAGTTCGAAATAATTGCGCGCCACCTCGGCCAGCAGGCTGACCTGCACGTCGTGCAACGCCGCCTCGCTGGCGCCCAGATCGGCACCGGCCGCTTCCACGGAGCGGCGCACGCCGCCAAACACGTCCAGCTCCCACGAGGCATCGAAGCCGGCCTGGTAGGTCGTCGTGGTGACGCGCTGGTCGGTGAAGCCAGGCTGCTGGCCACGGCTGCGGGTGTAGCTCACACCGGTGTCGATGCTGGGCAGGCGGTCGGACTTGGCGCCGCTGAGCAGCGCGCGCGCTTCATGCAGACGCGCCACCGCGATGCGCAGGTCGAGGTTGTTCGCCGCCGCACGCTGGATCAGTGCATCCAGCGTCGGGTCGTTGAACTGCTTCCACCACGCGGCCTGGAACTGCGCGTTGTTTTCCTGCGCGGCATCGAGGCCCTGCAACTGCGGCGCGGCGATTTTCTCGGCGTGGTAGTCGGGGCCGATGCTGGCGCAACCGGCCAGCGCGAGGGCGGCGGCCAACAACGTGCTGCGCATCACCGTCGTCCCAGCGAAAGCTGGGACCCAGTGCCTTCGGGGCTTCGTGAAAGCCGCTGGACCCCAGCCTTCGCTGGGGTGACGGGTTGGAGTTTTCCGGGCAGCGTTGCGATTGAAAATGTTCATCAATGATTCTCCAGCCCGGCAGCGTGGGCGCGCGACTCGCGGCGCTCCGCCAGGGCGTGAATGACGGTGTAGACCAGCGGCGTGTAGATCAGCCCCGACAAGGTCACGCCGAGCATGTCCGAGGCCACGGCGACACCCACGCCGGCGATCCTGCGTACGGTTTTCATCCCTGGTTCTCCAGCGCCGGCAGCGCGTGCGCCGCGGCGCGTTCGGCCGCGCGGGCCTCGCGACGCTCGACCAGCGCACGAATGACGACATAGAACAGCGGCGTGTAGATCAGCCCGAAGATGGTCACGCCCAGCATGCCGGCGAACACCGCCACGCCCATCGCATGGCGCATCTCGGCGCCCGCACCGCTGGAGGTGACCAGCGGCACCACGCCCATGATGAAGGCGATCGAGGTCATCAGGATCGGGCGCAAGCGCAGCCGGGCCGCCTCCAGCACCGCCTCGTGGCGGGGCACGCCTTCCAGCTGCAGTTCGCGGGCGAACTCCACGATCAGGATCGCGTTCTTGCACGCCAGGCCCACCAGCACGATCAGGCCGATCTGGGTGAAGATGTTGTTGTCGCCGCCCGACAGCCACACGCCGGCGATCGCGGACAAGAGCACCATCGGCACGATCAGGATCACCGCCAGCGGCAGCGACCAGCTTTCGTACAGCGACGACAGCACCAGGAACACCAGTAGCACGCACAGCGGGAACACCAAGATCGCGGTGTTGCCAGCCAGGATCTGCTGGTAGGTCAGTTCGGTCCACTCGAAGCTGAGGCCGTTGGGCAGGTTGTCCTTGGCCAGCTTTTCCATCGCCGCCTGTGCCTGGCCGGAGCTGAAGCCCGGCGCCGGGCCGCCGTTGATTTCGGCAGTCGGGTAACCGTTGTAGTGCTGCACGCGGTCCGGGCCCGCACCCTGATGCACGGTGACGAACGAACCCAGCGGCACCATCTGGCCCTGCGCGTTGCGCGTCTTCAGCTGCAGGATGTCCTGCGGCGTGTGGCGGAACGCGGGGTCGGCCGAGACATTGACCTGGTAGGTGCGGCCGAAGCGGTTGAAGTCGTTGACGTAGAGCGAGCCCATGTACGCCTGCATGGTCTGGTACACGTCACCCAGGTTCACGCCCTCGGCCTTGGCCTTCTCGCGGTTCACGTCGGCGTCCACCTGCGGCACGCTGACCTGGAAGCTGGAGAACAGCCCCGCCAGCGCCGGGTCCTTGCGGCTGGCGGCGATCAGGTTCTGCGTCTGCTTGTACAGCTCGTCGAAGCCGCGGTCGCTGCGGTCCTCGATCTGCATGCGGAAGCCGCCGATCGTGCCCAGCCCCATCACTGGCGGCGGCGGGAACACGGCGATGTAGGCATCCTGGATCGCGCCGAATTTCTGGTTCAGCGCACCGGCGATGGCACCGGCGGAAAGATCCGCGCTCTCGCGATCCTCGAACGGCTTCAGCGTGACGAACACGATGCCGGAGTTGGTGGAGTTGGTGAAACCGTTGATCGACAGGCCGGGGAAGGCCACGGCGTGTTCCACGCCCGGCTGCTTCAGCGCGATCGCGCTCATGCGCTGGATCACGTCCTCGGAGCGATCGAGCGAGGCCGCGTCGGGCAGCTGCGCGAACGCCACCAGGTACTGCTTGTCCTGGCCCGGCACGAAGCCGGTCGGCACGTGCGAGAAGCCGAACCAGGTCAGCGCGATCAGGCCGGCATAGATCGCCAGCGCCAGCTTGCCCTTGCCGACGACGCGCTTGACGCCGCCCACGTAGCGCTCCGAACCGCGGTGGAACATGCGGTTGAACGGGCGGAACAGCCAGCCGAACGCCCGGTCGATGCCGCGGGTGAGGCGATCCTTCGGCGCGTCGTGCGGCTTCAGCAGCACGGCGGCCAGCGCCGGGCTCAGGGTCAGCGAGTTGAAAGCGGAGATCACCGTGGAGATCGCGATGGTCAGCGCGAACTGGCGGTAGAACTGGCCGGTGAGGCCGCTGACGAAGGCGGTCGGGATGAACACCGCGCACAGCACCAGCGCGGTGGCCACGATCGGGCCGGTAACCTCGCGCATCGCCTTGCGCGTGGCGTCCTTTGGCGATTCGCCCAGCTCGATGTGCCGCTCGACGTTTTCCACCACCACGATCGCGTCATCGACCACGATGCCGATGGCCAGCACCAGGCCGAACAGGGAGAGCGCGTTGAGCGAGAAACCGGCCAGGTACATCACCGCGAACGTGCCGATCAGCGACACCGGCACCGCCACCAGCGGGATGATCGAGGCGCGCCAGGTCTGCAGGAACAGGATCACCACCAGCACCACCAGCAGGATTGCCTCCAGCAGCGTATGCGCCACCGCCTCGATCGAACCGCGCACGAACACGGTCGGATCGTAGACGATCGAGTAATCCACCCCTTGCGGGAAATCCTTCTTCAGCTCGGCCATGGTGGCGCGCACTTCGTCGGAAATCTGGATCGCGTTGGAGCCGGGCCGCGCAAAGATCGGCATGGCCACCGCCGGCTTGTTGTCGAGCAGGCTGCGCAGCGCGTAGTTGTTCGAGCCCAGGTCCACCTTCGCCACGTCGCTGAGATGGATCACGCCACCGTTCGCATCGGTGCGCACGATGATGTTGCGGAAGTCGTCCTCGCTGACCAGCCGGCCGCGCGTGTTGATGTTGAGCTGAAACGCATTGTTGCTGGGCCCGGGCGGCGCATTCAGCGCGCCGGCGGCGACCTGCACGTTCTGCTCGCGGATGGCGTTGATCACGTCGCCGGTGGTGAGCGAACGCTGCGCCAGCTTCTGCGGGTCCAGCCACACGCGCATCGAGTACTCGCCGGCACCGAAGATCTGCACGTCGCCAATGCCGTTGAGCCGGCCCAGCACGTCTTTCACGTGCAGCCGCGCGTAGTTCGACAGGTACAGCATGTCGTAACGCTGGTCGGGCGAGATCAGGTGCACGACCATGGTGAGGTCGGGCGAGCTTTTCTGCGTGGTCACGCCGAGCCGCTGCACTTCCTCGGGCAATTTCGGCAGCGCCTGCGCCACGCGGTTCTGCACGTCGACCTGGGCGTTGTTGAGATCGGTGCCCAGCGCGAACGTCACGGTGAGCGTGAGCGCACCGTCGCTGGTGGCCTGCGACGAGGTGTACAGCATGCCCTCGGCGCCGTTGATCTGTTCCTCCAGCGGCGTGGCGACGGTCTGCGCGATCACCTTGGGGTTGGCGCCGGGATAGCTGGCGTGCACCACCACGGTGGGCGGCACCACTTCCGGGTACTCGCTGATCGGCAGCTGGAACACCGCGATGGAGCCGCAGATCACGAACAGCAGCGACAGCACCGCGGCCATGATCGGCCGGTCGACGAAGAATTGGGCGATGTTTTTCATGCAAAGGGTCCTCGCGAGGCTTCTGCGAAGCCTCGGTTTTCTTGGCTCGTCATCCCGGCGAAAGCCGGGATCCAGTGCCGTTGCACTTTGGAAATCCGAGTCGCTGGATCCCGGCTTTCGCCGGGATGACGGCTAGGTAGCTGGTTGCCTGTGCGGCGTTGCCACCCCAGGGGCTGTCCTCAGCCCTGCGGGTCGTGTGCCTTCGCAGGCTTGACCTGCGCGGTACGCGAATCCGTGTCGACATTCGCGTCGCCGCGCTCGACCAGCGCCTTGTCGGCCGGGTCGAGCCGGTAGCTCATCGCCACCTTCTGCGGGTTCACCTCGGCGCCGGGGCGCACGCGCTGCAGGCCGTTCACCACCACCAGGTCGCTGGGCTTCACGCCGCTTTCGATCACGCGCAGCCCATGCACCAGCGCGCCGGTTTCCACCTTGCGGTATTGCACCTTGTGGTCCTTGTCGACCACGTAGACGAACTGGTTGCCCAGGTCGGTGCCGATGGCGCGGTCATCCACCAGCACGCGCGACTTCACCTGGCCGCTCTGCAGCTGCACGCGGGCGTACAGGCCAGGCGTGTACAGGCCGTCGGCGTTGTCGAACACGGCGCGCAGGCGCATCGTGCCCGAGCCGGTGTGCAACTGGTTGTCCACGAAATCGAGGCGGCCCTCATGCGGGTAACCCGTCTCATCGGCCAGGCCCATCGTCGCTTCGATGCGGGCGCTGCGGCCGGCCTGTTTCGCGTCGGCGCGCAGATGATCGAGCTTCAGCCAGGTGTGCTCGTCCACGTCGAAGTAGACGTAGACGGGGTTCACCGAGACCACGCTGGTGAGCACGTCGCTGCTGGTGACCAGGTTGCCGGGCGTGACGCGGGCGTTGCTGACGCGGCCGTCGATCGGCGAACGCACCTTGGTGAAATCCAGGTTCAAGCGGGCGGCGGCCAGCGCGGCGGTGGCGGCGCCGAGCTGGGCGCGCGCGCTTTGCGCGGCGGTCTCCTGGCGGTCGGCCTCCTGCTTGGCGATCGCGTGCTGGGCCAGCAGCATGGTGGCGCGTTGCTGGTTGGTCTCGGCCAGGCTCAGCTCGGCGCGGGCCTGCGCCTGGTTGGCGGCCAGGCGATCCACCTCGGCCTGGTAGGGGCGGGCGTCGAGCTGGAACAGTACGTCGCCCTTGTGCACCAGGGCGCCTTCCTGGAAATGCACCGACTCCACGAAGCCGCCCACGCGTGGCTGCACCTGCACCGTGTTGACCGCCTCCAGCCGGCCGGTGAACTCGGCGCTGTCGCTGACCTTGCGGCTCAGCGCCTGCGCCACGGTGACTTCCGGCGGCGGCGCGCCCACGGCGGTTTGCGCCTGGCTGTCATCGCCGTGCAACACCATCCAGCTGCCCAGCACGGTGACCGCGATCAGGGGAAGGATCATCCATTGCTTTTTCATCTTGCGCTCCCAAACACCTTGTTGGCCGGGCAGGGGGCACCGGCGAGGGTCGAGAGAATAGGTGTACCTGACGGTATAGAAAATCCACTTTTCGCGCATTACACTCGTGATCCGCAGTCACGAATCGACGGGGAATGGCACCGATGGAAGACTTTTCAGCAATTTCGACCTTCGTCCGCGTGGTCGAGGCCGGCAGTTTCGCCGCCGCCGCCAACCAGCTGGGCATGACCCCCTCGGGCGTCAGCCGCGCCGTCTCCCGGCTGGAGGCCCAGCTCGGCGCGCGACTGTTGTTTCGCTCCACCCGCTCGTTGCGGTTGACGGATGATGGAGCCTCGTTCCACGCGCGTTGCCGGGAGATCCTGGCCGATCTGGCCGAGGCCACCGAGGCGCTGAACTTCGCCAACAGCAAGCCCACCGGCAAGTTGCGGGTGGGCATTTCGTTGTCGGTGGGCCGCGCCGCGGTAATCCCGCGGCTCACCGAATTCGAGCAGCGCTACCCCGACATCCGGCTGGAGCTGTCGATGAGCGATTCGCCCACGGACCTCAACGGCGAAGGGCTGGATTGCGCCATCCGCGTGGGCCAGCTGGAGGATTCCAGCCTGATCGCGCGCAAGATCGGCTACCTCAGCAACGTGGTGTGCGCCTCGCCCGAGTACCTGCGCAAGTACGGCGCGCCGCGCAGCATCGAGGATCTGAAGGCTCACCGCTGCATCAACTACGTCTACCCCAACGGCCGCCCGCGGCAGTGGCAGTTCGACACGCCGGGCGGGCAGCTGAGCGTGGACATCGACGCG
Organism: Rhodanobacter caeni; assembly: GCF_039523575.1. Classification (NCBI taxonomy): domain Bacteria; kingdom Pseudomonadati; phylum Pseudomonadota; class Gammaproteobacteria; order Lysobacterales; family Rhodanobacteraceae; genus Rhodanobacter; species Rhodanobacter caeni. The sequence goes on from NZ_BAAAFO010000002.1 coordinate 382,918, forward strand.
CACATGCTGATCAACGACGGCGAATCGGTACTGCAGGCGGTAGCCGCCGGACTGGGCATCACCCAGGTGCCGCGCATGCTGGCCGCCTGCATGCTGGAAAAAGGCATGCTGGAGCTGGTGATGACCGACACCCGCTCCACCGGCAAGCCGGTGTGGATCGTCTACCCGCAGAAAAAGCACCTGTCGGCCCGCGTGCAGGCCTTCATCGAATGGGTGCGCGAGCTGTTCGACCGCACCAACCAGTGCACCGTCACCGCGCCTCGCGCCGCGGCAAAACCGGCGAACCCTGCGGCGGCGCCCGCAAAAAAGGCGCCGTTGGCCGAAGTGGCCTAGGCCGCCGTGGCCGGCCCGGCCTCAGGCGCCGGCCGGCACCAGCAGCAACAGCGCCACGCCGAACGCGATGCGGTAGATCGCGAACGGCGTGAACGTGTGCGTGCGGATGTAGCCCAGCAGCCACTTCACCGCCACGAACGCCACGATCGCCGAGACCACGAAACCCACCGCCAAGGCGGTCCAGTCCTCGTGCGCTGCGCCGCCGTCCTTCACCACCTTCAGCAACTCGTAGCCGCTCGCTGCATACATCGTGGGGATGCCCACCAGGAACGCGAACTCGGTCGCCGCCGCGCGGTTGCTGGTACCAAACAGCATCGCCGCGAAAATCGTCGACGCCGAGCGCGACAGGCCCGGAAAAATGCCCGCGATCATCTGCGCGATACCCACCAGGATGGCCACCTTCCAGGTCACCTCGGTGCGCTCGGGCTGGCGCGCGGCCAGCCGCTCGGCAGCGATCATCCACACGCCGCCGATCACCAGCGCCCACGCCACCGGCGTCACCGTCTCGGGCAAGGTAAAGCCCATCTTCACCGCGATGAAACCCAGCACCGCGGTAATGAGAAAGGCCACCGCCAGCTTGAACAGGTAATCGCGGTTCGCCGCATCGTGCCACTGCGTCAGCAGCTGCCAGATGCGCCGCCAGTAGATCAACGTCACCGCCAGGATCGCGCCGGCCTGGATGCCGATGTTGAACAGGTCCGAGCGCGCCCCCAGTCCGAACTTCTCGACAATCAGCAAATGGCCCGTGCTCGAAATGGGCAGGAACTCGGTAACGCCCTCGATGATGCCGAGCAGGATGACGCGGATCAGGTCGCTCAAGAACAGGTACTCCACGGGCTGGCGCAAGAGCGCATAGCTTACGTGGATTGCCTGCAATTCATCTCGGCATGCGCGACAGGCGTTTACCGCTTCTTCGGGGACGGACCTTCCGCCGGGAATGCTTGCCGATGGCTCCAGGGAAGATCGCCCTGCGGTGCCTGCGGCGGTCGGCAAAAGTCCACTGCCGCGCTATGCGGTGGCCGCCGCGGACACAGCGGTTGACCATGCGGCGCACGGCAATGGTCGTTGCATGCGGAAATGGGGCAAGTGCGACGTCTTCGTCCCGGCTTTCGCTTTGTTGCGGTCGTCCAGTATCGTGCGGCTGGACAGGGGGGAATTTGCGATGAACAAGCGTGGACTTGGTGTGCGCGGCGGTGGCGTGCTGGCGCTTTTTTTCCTGGCATGGGCGGCCATGCCTTCCGCTTTTGCGCAGGACGACATCACCAGGCAGCTGATCAATGATCCCAATACCGCGTGGACGGTGTACGGGCCCCAGACGAGCAGGAAGATCAAGGACCGGAAGGTCCAGGGGGGCCGGGCGCTCGAGGTCAGTGTTGCCGCGCCGGGTGGCAACCCGTGGGACACTGCTGCGCAGGTGCCTATCACCGGCAGCATTTCCAGGGGCGATCGCATCCTGGCCGCGGCCTGGCTGAAGGCCACCACCGCCGACGGTGCACCGGCGAAGCTGGCCATGCGCATCCAGATCGACAGCCCTCCGTACGATGCGGTGGCCGAAAAGCTGCAGAGCGTGGGGGATGGCTGGCAGCTGCACTCCGTGGAAACCGTCGCCACGCGCGATTACGCCAAGGGCACCTGCACCCTGGTGGTGCACCTGGGGTCGGCCAGGCAGGTGGTCGACCTGGGCCCGGCCTTCGTCCTCAACCGGGGTGCCGCGCCTTAGCGCGTGAACGACCTGGCCGACTCGGCTTTTTGCGCCGCCATGCGCGGTTGAGTCGATGGTGCCGAACGCGGCCTCTTATTGGCCGGTCTTTGCAGCCCCGGCGCCTTCGCTGACCGTGATGTCCGAGCTGCCCTGGCTCTGATAGCCCTCGGTCGCCATCACCTGGTAATCGGGAGTGCCCAGCTTCAGGCCCTTGCTGGCCCAGAACTTGACGTGGTTGGCGAAGGTGATGGTGCCGGAAATGGCGCCGAAGCCCTTCTTGGGCGTGCGCACGCTGAAGTACTGGTAGAAGGTCTGGGTGCCGTCGATGGACGGCTGCTGCACGCGCTGGCAGCGGCGCACGTTGTAGGTGGCGCCGTCGCTCTGGAAGCTGCCGTAGTCGGTGCCGCCTTCGCAGTTGGCCGGGTTGTACGAACCGTAGCTTTCGATCACGTAGTACTCGATCAGCGGGTGCCGGGTCCAGCCGTAGAGCGCCAGGTAGGAGTTCTGGCTGTCATCCACGCCGAAGGTGCCCGAGTAATGCACGACGCGGTCGATGCTGCCGGTTTTCCAGCCCTTGCCGCCGACCCAGTTGTTGGTGCTCTTGGTCCAGTGGGAGGTGTAGCGGCCGCCAGGCTTCAGGCCGAACGAGGCGTCGCCGGAATCCTTCCAGAACGAGTAGTAGAACCCGTCGTGCGTTCCCGTCGCATTCGATGTGAGGGTTTGCGCGCCCGCACCCAGTGCTAGCCCGATCCCGATCAGCCCGGTCAGGGCGCTCTTGCCGATATGGGGTCTTTTCATTGTTCGTACTCCGCAATTCATCAACAGGGGCGGCGTGCACTTCGCAGGCCGTACTTCCCGATAGGTGCAGCCAGCGAGGGTCTGATGGTGCGTTGGGGTCGCCGTGACGACCTGTACCCGGATCGTACTTGATGCCTGCGGCGAAACACCCTGCCTGCGGCCGCCGAGTGGCGGCGGCGCCCGGGAACGACCTATGCCCGCGACATCGAAGCCGGTTCCCGCCCAGGCTGCTCGCCATGGGTTCGCTGATAGACGCCCTCCATGACCAGGATGTACGTGGCGCCGCCGTCGAACGAGCTTTCGAGCGTCATTTGGTAGGTGTCGTCATTGAGGAACGTGTACGCGTGGCGGCTTTGCCCGCGCGGCGACGTGCGGATGAAGGTGAGGGTGTGGCCGTCCCATGTTCCCCTGGCCGGTTCCCGGGGCATGAAGCCGAGGCTGTCGAACCAGAACAGGGCGTAGTCCGGCTCATTGGCTTGCCGGATGTAGACGGCGTGCGCCTGTAGCCAGGTTTTGCCGTCACGTTCGGCCTGGTAGTCCTGCACGAAAGCTTTGCCGCCAAGTGCTTCGCGGCAGGCCACCCGTGCCTGTGCCGGTCCGCCAGCGCCCCATTGGGATGGCTGGATCGTTTCCTTGCCGCACCAGTCGCCAAGGAGTCGGTGCAGCGGGTTCGAGCTTGCGTCCGACATGGCCTGCATCCATGGTGGGGGAACGTTCTGGCATCCGGAGCGCGCGCGATGTCACCCGGCCGGCGCGTCCGCTGTCGCGAACCGGGCCGCGGCGCTCAGCACGGCCATGATGGAGGCGGTGGCCATGTTCGGATGCACGCCGACGCCAAAGCGCGAGCCGGGCATGTCGGACCTTGCCATTTCCACCACGGCCAGCGCCGAGGCATCCGCGCCCGTGCCAAGGCTGCGCTCCTCGTAACTGTCGATGCGAAGCGGCATCGACAGCGCGGCCACCGTGGCGGCGATCGGACCGTTGCCGGTCGCCTGGTAGGTCTGCGTCGCGCCGTCGGATTCAGCCAGTTCCAGCGCGATACCCTGGCCCTCGGGTGAATCGAACAGATGATGGGAACGGTAGATGAAGCCGGATTGTTCCCTCGATGGGGCGAGATACGTGCGCTCGAAGATTTCCCAGATCTGCGCGCTGCTCAGTTCGGCCTCGCTGGCGTCGGCCAGGGCCTGCACGATGGCGCTGAATTCGACCTGCATGCGGCGCGGCATCACGATGCCGTGGTCGCGCTGCAGCAGGTAACTGATGCCGCCTTTGCCCGATTGGCTGTTGACCCGCACGATGCTGTCGTAGGTGCGGCCCAGGTCCTTCGGGTCGATCGGCAGGTAGGGCACGCGCCAGGGCGCGTCATCCTTCTGCGCCGCGAAGCCCTTGGCGATGGCGTCCTGGTGCGAGCCGGAGAACGCGGTGAACACCAGGTCGCCCACGTACGGATGGCGCGGGTGGATCGGCAAGGCGGTGCTTTCCTCGGCGATGCGGGCGACGGCCGCGATGTCGGAGAAATCCAGCCCCGGATGGACGCCCTGGGTGTAGAGGTTCAGCGCCAGGGTCACCACGTCCACGTTGCCGCTGCGCTCGCCGTTGCCGAACAGGCAGCCTTCCACGCGCTGCGCGCCGGCCATCATCGCCAGCTCGGCGCAGGCGACGCCGGTGCCGCGGTCGTTGTGCGGGTGCACCGAAAGCACGATGTGCTCGCGTCGGTCCAGCCGGCGATGCATCCACTCGATCTGGTCGGCGAAGACGTTGGGCGTGGCCACCTCGACGGTGGTGGGCAGGTTGATGATCATCGGCCGCTGCGGCCCGGCATCCCACGCCCTGATCGCCGCGTTGCACACCGCCAGCGACACCTCCAGCTCTGCCATGCAGAAGGTTTCGGGCGAATACTGCAGCACCCATTCGGTCTGCGGCTGCTGCGCCGTGAGCATCTTGAGGTAGCCGACGCGCTGCTCCACCATCTCGACGATCTGCGGCACGCTCATGCCGAACACGATCTCGCGCCAGGCCGGCGCGATGGCGTTGTACAGATGCACGATGGCGCGCCGCGCGCCCTGCACGCTGCGCACGGTGGTTTCGATCAGGTCCTCGCGCAGTTGCGTGATGACCATGGGCGTGACGTCATCGGGAATCAGGCCGTCGTCGACCAGATGCCGCACGATCTGGAAATCGGTGGTCGATGCGGAGGGAAAGCCCACCTCGATTTCCTTGAACCCGATGCGCACCAGCTCGCGAAACAGGCGCAGCTTGCGCTCGCGGTTCATCGGCTCGAACAGCGCCTGGTTGCCATCGCGCAAATCGGTGGAAAGCCAGACCGGCGGCCGGGTCAGCGTGCGCGAAGGCCATTGCCGATCCGGCAGGTCGATGGCCGGGAACGGACGATAGCGGGTGCCGGGGTTTGCCAACATGAGGTGCCTCGAACAAGGTGATTGCGGACCCGCTGTGCCGACGCATGCGCCAGTGTCGGGATCGGCGGATCGGCGGGCGGCAGCGGCGCCTGCGCCGCTCTGCGCGGAACGGTTTACCCCCGGGAATATAGGCTTGTTCGACCGGGCCATCCATAAAATAATGGACAACCGCTATAGCGAAATGGACACCCGCCGCCAATGGGATTTGCCTCGCCGCGAGAGGGCAGCCGGGCGCTGGACCTGAGCGCCCACGAGTGCTCCGAATGGCCGGTGACGGGCGTTGCCGAAAGCTATCCGGCCGGACACGTGGTGCCCTCGCACCATCACGGCCGGGCCCATCTGCTGTACGCCACCGAGGGCGTCATGCGGGTGCAGGCATCCAGCGGTCAATGGCTGGTGCCACCGACCGCGGCGGTGTGGCTGCGGCCGAACGTGGAGCATCGCCTGGTGATGCACACGCCGGTGCGCGTTTACGGCATTTTCGTGGGCGCGGACGCGGCCGCCGGCCTGTCTCTCATGGATGGCGTGCTGCACGTTTCGGCGCTGCTGAAAACCCTGATCGCCGAACTGGCACAGCCGATCGCCGGCCGCTGCGATTCACGGCGCGAGGCGCTGCTGTCGGCGCTGTTCCTGGAAGAGCTCGGTGGCCAGCGCCCGCTGCCGTTCCACCTGCCGTGGCCGGTCGACGGCACCGTGCAGCAGGTGTGCGAGGCCCTGGTCAATGATCCCGCGCACGGCTTTTCCGCCGACGATTGGGCGGCGTCGCTGGCCATGAGCGCCAAGACCTTTCATCGCCACTTCCGCAAAGGCACCGGCATGACCTTCGGCCGCTGGCGCCAGCAACTGCGGTTGATGTCGTCCATCACCACGCTGCTCGGTGGCGCGCCCATCACCCAGGTGGCGCTGGACAGCGGCTATGAAAGCCACAGCGCGTATGCGGCAGCGTTCAAGAAACATTTCGGCACGCCGCCTTCGAGGTTTCTCTCCACGGCCTACCGCGCGTAACCGCGCCACACCCACTCCAGCGCCGCCGGCAGCGTCTGCTCGCGCACCTTGCGCTCGCAATGGCCGGAGTTGCGCGCGAACACGTACTGGTACGCGTAACCCTTGTCCTTCAGCACGGTGGCCATGCGGTGGTTGGCGGCGACCCAGTCGTGCATGCCATCGCGCATGACGTTGGGGTTGAACAGGTCGCGGTCGCCGACGTCCATCCACAGTCTGATGGGCTTCGTTGCGCTGGTCGCGATCAGGCCCTCGCCGCCGTGGTAGCCCCACGCGCCGTCGGGCGTTTGCGGGTTGAACGGCCACTGCTGGTTCACGAACGTGCCCGAGTAGCTGATCACCCGGCGATACCACTGCGGGTGATACCAGGCCATGGTGAAGGCGGCCGCGGCACCGGAGCTGCAGCCCATGGCGGCGCGGCCGTCCGGGTCGTTCGTCAGCGTGACGCGGTAGCGTTGCTCCACCTGCGGCAGCACCTCGGCCTGGATGAACTCGGCGAACTTGCCCGAGAGCGTGTCGTACTCGAGCCCGCGCTCGCTGCCCTGCGCATCGCCGCCGCCGTTCTGGATCATCACCGCGATCATCACCGGCACGCGCTTCTTGGCGATGAGATTGTCGAGCACGTGCGGCAACATCAGGTCGGGTGAGCCGAACGCCGGTCCGTCATGCGTGACGATGAACGGCGCCGCGGTGCCGCGCCGGTACTGCTGCGGAATGTAGACGGTGATGGTGCGCCGGTATGGCGCGGCGTGGGTGGCGACGATCAGGGTTTTCGGATTCGCCGGATCGACGCTGCCGAACACGTCGCGGCCGATGCCCGGATAGAACGTGCTGTCCTTCGAATCCATCACGAACTGCTGCACGGTCCCTTGCGGCACACCCGGGCGCACCGCAAGTTCCAGCGCCGGCACGTAGTCGGGGCCGATCACGAAATTGCCGTTCGCATCCACCGGCGCGTTGGCGCCGCGGCCCTCGACCACCGTGAAAGGCGGTGCGCCGGGCGCGTCGTACAGGCGGATCGGTGGTGGCGCGGGCGCGGCATCGACGGCATTCGCGGCCATGGGACAGAGCATGGCGAACAGGGCGCCGACGGCAATGGCACGGACGAAGCTTGGCGTTCTCATGAATTCCTCATCGCTACGTTGCGGCTGGCAAGGATCCTGCGCTGCGCCTCCTTGGGGAGGCGCTGATTTTTGCTCGTCATCCCAGCGAAAGCTGGGATCCAGTGCCTTCAAGGGATTGCGAGGCGCTAGATCCCAGCTTTCGCTGGGATGACGGCTTGTTCAGACTGTGCTTGGGGGCTTTCAACAGATAGGCGCGGCGGCTCAGCCTTGTTCCATGTAGCCCAGCCCGGCCATCCAGCGCTGGAGCAACTCGGGCCAGATGCTCAGCAAGGGCTCGTGCTGGCCCAGGCCGCTGCCGTGTTTGCCGGCACGGAACACGTGCAGCTCGGCCGGCACATGCTGCCGGTGAAGGGCAAGGTAGTAGGCGACGCTGTTTTCCGGCGACACCAGCGTGTCCGCATCGGTGACATAGATGAAGGCCGGCGGCGTGTCCGCGGTGACCTGGGTCTCGTTCGACAAGTCGTGCACCAGCGACGCCGGCGGATGCGTGCCGATCAGGTGTTCGCGCGAATCGAGATGGGTGAAGCGCTCATCCATGGTGATGACCGGATACGCCAGGATCGTGAAGTCCGGCCGCGCGGAAGCCTGCCCCACGGCGTCGTTCAACAGCGCCGTTTTCGGGTCGTAGTGGGTGGAGACGGTGGCGGCCACATGGCCGCCGGCGGAGAAGCCCATGATGCCGATGTGCCGCGGGTCGAGCCCGTAGCTGCCGGCGTGCTCGCGCACCCAGCGCACCGCGCGCCGGCCGTCGTCGATCGGCTGCGGGTAGTGGTGCCCGTCGCCGTGGCGGTACTGCAGCACGAAGGCCGCCACGTGATGCTGGTTGAACCACTGCGCGACGAGCACGCCCTCCCAGTCCAGCGCCAGCGCGTGATAGGCGCCGCCGGGGCAGATCACCACCGCCGTCCTGGTGGGATTGGAGGCGGGGATATAAGCCGTCAGAGCCGGCAATGCCCCCTGCCGCGCGCCATCGGGCAGCGCGCCGCCTGGCCACAACGGCACCGCCGTGCCCGTCGCGTGGGCGGCCGTGGCGACCGTGAGCAACGCAAGCAAAGCCAGGCAAAGCGACGGAAGGCGCATGGACGAAGATCTCCTTGAAGGCCGAAAAAAAGCATAGCAGCGGCCGCCGCCGAGGCCCGCAGGCGGCGGCCAACGAAACCATCGCCCCGCCGCCCAAAAAAAAGGGAGGCGGCCAGTCGTGCGACCAACCTGCCTCCTGCGGGAAAGCTCATGCCGCGATGGCCAAGCTCCTATCGCGCCGGCTGGTTGCCCTCGACCAGTGCGTTGGCGGCGTTGGCCAGGTAGATGTAATACGCGCCCAGGTCGGTGACGTATTCGTTCTCGCCCCAGAAAAACGGCCAGTTTTCCTTGTTCTCCGGAAAATCGGGCTTCACGATCAGCACGCCGGGCACCACGCCGCCGGCGATGAAGCTGAAGTCGGCACGGTTGTGACCGTAGGCCACTTCCTTCGATCGCGCGCCGACGGCCGAGACGAACGACAGGTTGGAGCCGGGATGGGTGCCGTAGAGGTAATCCAGCCCGCGGAACACGCCCTTGCCGTCGATGATGTCCGGGAACGCCTTGTGCAGCGCGTAGTCGGTGATGCCCAGCCGCACGATGGCGCCATTGCCGGCCCAGCCGCCTTCGGTGATCGGCACGCCGTAGGGGTTGGCCTGGCTGATCGATGCGCGCTGTTTCGCATAGGCGCGGACGGCCGTTTCGAGTTGGCTGCGGTAGGCGGCCGGCATGTGTGGCAGGGCGCGCACGGCTTCGGTGGCGGTGAACACGAAGTGCTCGGCAATCCACGGCCACAGCGCGGTGATGCGGGCGGCGTATTTCTGGTCGCCGGTGCTGATCAGCAGCTCGACCGCCGCGCTGAACTCCTCGGCCTGCAGCGGGCCGCCGGTGGTGTTGCCGTGACGGTACAGATCCGGTGCGTGCGACTGCTCCTGCGCCCACACCTTCTGCGCGATGGCCAGCGATTTCTTCGCCAGCGCCGGATCCATCTCGTGCAGGGCGCGCGAGGCGGCGGCCAGCGCCGCGATCGAGCCGTAGTTGAGCGCGCTCGATTTGCTGGTGAACGCCCAGCGGTCGTCCGGCGCGCCGCTGCGGTCGCCCTTGACCTCGCCCTCCTTCAGCGACGGATCGTAGACCAGGCCATCGGTCTTGGTGACCGCATCGCCCAGGTGGCGGTACTGCACCAGGTCCGGCTCGACGATGCCGTGGATGGCGTGGCCGACCGCATCGAACTGGGCCACCAGCTGCACGGTGCCATGCTTGATCTGCTGCAGGATGTCGGGCACGCCGTCAGGGCGATGCATGTCGACGCGGCGGGTGGCCCAGTCGACGCTGGTGGTGTCGCGCTCGGGATGGAAATCCTCCCAGGCATGCACCAGCGTGCGCACGATCGCGTACTGCGTCTGCGTGCGGATGTCGTAGTCGCCCGCATCCAGCCAGCCGCCCACGTTCAGGCCGGGAATGTGCTCGCCAGGCTTGAACGCGGTATCGGTGGTGGGGCCCTGGGCGTAGAGATCGAAATGCTCGTGGTTGACCGGCGCCTGCCGCGCGTCGTCGCGGTGCGGGTCGCCATGCCAGACGCGATAGGCCTCGGTCACCCGCATGTGGTCCATCTGCTGGGGCAGGTAGATGTCCAGCGTGGGATGCCAGGCGGAAGCGTAGATGTCGTTCGCAATGCGGAACGGCGCCGTGCGCTGGCCGTCGTATTCGATGACGTAGAGGCCGGGCGCCGTCACGCTGCTGAAATCGAAGCGGGCGTAGCCGTAGCGCAGGTACTTGCCCCAGGGCTTGGGCGCGGCGCTGAACGCGGTGGTTTCCTTGCCGTCGGACGCAATGCGCAGCAGGCGCGCCTGGCCGTTCAGCCTCGCCTGCGGGTCATGTTCCAGCACCGCGACCTTCTGCTCGGCGGGCGCATAGCCCACCTGCGAATGGCCGATCACCGTGGGGCGCACCCAATGCGGGTCGGCGCTGCCGGACAACGTCCATTGCAGCACCGTGCCGGTCTTGCCGGCCGGGATCATCTGGCGCAGCACGAACCAGCCGTTCTGCGCCTGGTTGCGTCCGTCGTAGAAGCTCATCGTGCCGTTGGCCGAGGCGATGGTCACCCGCTGCTGCGGGTCGTCCGGCGCCAGCACGAAACGCTGGCCGCTGGCCATCGGCAGCGGCTCGGCGCGCTCGCCCTTGGCGGGCTGCGTCATGTTGCTGGCCGGATAAAGCGGAAACGGATGCGCCACGTCGTCGGCGAAATAGCTGTGGTGGAAATACGCCGCGGGCAGGAACTCCAGGTTGAATCCGGCCTTGCCATCCAGCGTCGCGGGCAGCGGCTTGTCCAGGATCACGCTGATGACGACCTTGTCGCCATCCTTGCGCGCGTTGATGCGGTAGTCGAACTTGTAGTCGGGATACGACAGATGCGTGTCGATCGTGCCCTTGGCCTGGTCGACCTTGCGGCTCACCAGCGCGCCGATCGGGTCCCACTGGTCGGGCGTGGCCGACAGCCGGATGTCGCCATTGGTCGCGGTGCGCTGGTCGTGGTGGATGATCTCCACGCCGCTCATCTTGGCGTCGCTGAACAGCCCGTCGTACCAGTTGCTGTACACCAGTACGTCGAAACCGCGCGACGCGAAGTAGCCCTTGTCGTTCAGGGTCAGGGTTTGGCCGTCCGTTTTCGCAGGCTGTGCGATGGCAGGCGACAGGGTCAAGGCGCCTAGTACGCTGGCCGTCAGCAACGCCAGGCGCGCGCGACGGATCAAGGTGGATCGATGGATGGGCATACGGTGTCCCCCGGAATGTTAGCGGTAACCGTAGCAGTGATAGGAGCGGTTCGGAAGAGGTCGAACGCCGCGGAATTTGGTGCGCTGCACCGAACATCACGCGTCGGCGCCGGCACCCTTGCCGGTGGCACGGAACGGAAACAGCTGCTGCTTCACGAAGCCGTCGGGCATGTAGTCGCCGACCACGCCGTAGCGTTCGGGAAACTGGTTCTTCGATTTCACCGCGGTGCCGAACAGGTAATCGAGGAAGGCGTAGTGCGCGGCGTAGTTGCGGTCGATCGCCTCGTCGTCGGAGGCGTGATGCCAGTGGTGGAAATCCGGCGTCACCACCAGGTACTTCAGCGGCCCCCACGGCAGGTGCACGTTGGCGTGGTTGAACACCGCCTGGAAACCCACGATCAGGATGTAGCCGTTCATCACGGCCTCGGAAAAACCGAGGATGTACAGCGGCGCCAGCACGCACACGCGGGTGAAGATCAGCTCCAGCATGTGCTGGCGCGAGCCGGCCAGCCAGTCCATCGTCTTCACGCTGTGGTGCACCGCGTGGAAGCGCCACAGGAACGGCACCTCGTGGTACGCGCGGTGCGTCCAGTACTGCGCCAGGTCGGCCACCAGCACGCACAACAGCAACTGCGGCAGGAACGGAATGTGCTGCACGGCCTGCTGGAAATCGCTGCTGACCAGCCAGCCGAACATGTGGTGCAGCAGGAAGTTCACCGTCAACAGCGCCAGCCCCACGATGAAATGGTTCACCGCGAAATGCTTCAGGTCGGTTTGCCATTCCTTGCGGAAAATCGCCTGGCCCCTGTACAGCGGAAAAAGCTTCTCGATCACCACGAAGATCAGCGTGGAGCCGAGCAGGTCCAGGATGAACCAGTCCAGCCCGATGTAGGGCGTGTGGTCGGGAAATTCGCCCACCGGCACCCGCGAGCCGCCCAGTGCCACCGCGGCGATCACCAGCACGAAGGCCATGATGTTGAGATTGCGCTGGCGACCCAGGATCACGTTGCCCAGCGACATGCCGCCGGCCACCAGCAACCCCGCCAGCAACACCTGGCGCAGCACGTCGACGGAATACTTGTGCCGCAGGTCCGGTGTGGTCAGGTATTGCGGAAAGTGGAAGGCCAGCACGGCCAGCAGGCACAGGAAGCCCAGCGACAACGCGATCACCCCGCTGATCTTGCCCAGTCCCGGCTTCAGCTCGCCGTCGCGATGCAGCAGTTCGCGCGTCTCTGCCACCGGTTGCACGACGCGGCCCATCGCGTCGCGGGCGGCATCGCGCTTCGAAGACTTCCCCATGGTGATCCCTCACTGAAGGCGCCAGCTGGCGTCGGCGCATGGTAATCGATGCGCGGCCAGCAGGTTCCGGTTGCCGGCGGCGGCAGCGCGCATGTGTCCTGGACGGCCATTTCCATGCGACGATTGGCGGGTACCTGTCGCGCCACCCGCTTCATCTCACCGCCGATCCAGGACGTGGGTGCTCTCCACCGGGAGCGCGCGCCAACGTCGTGTTTTGCCTGCAGAGAGCTGGAGGGAGGGCTTGCCGCCATGCATTTGCGGCCGCGAAACCGACCGATACGCGACTGCACATCCAACGTACCAAGCATCGGGAGACGTCAACGTGGCGCAAACAGAGCACGAGTTGGCCAGTGCCAGGATCGGACTGAAAGAGAAGATCGGCTACGGCATTGGCGATGTCGGCTTCAACTTCTACTGGGCCAACATCTCCGCGTTCCTGCTGATCTTTTATACCGACACCATGGGCCTGCCCGCCGCCGCGGTCGGCACCATGATCCTGATCACCAAGATCATCGATGCGTTTACCGACCCGGCGATGGGCGCGGTGGCCGATCGCACCAAGTCGCGCTTTGGCAAGTTCCGCCCCTACCTGCTGTTTGCCGCTGTGCCGATGGCGGCTGCCGGCGTACTGACCTACACCACGCCCGACCTGAGCGAGGGCGGCAAGCTGATCTGGGCCTACGGCACCTATTCGCTGATGATGCTGATGTACACCATCCTCAGCACGCCTTATTCCGCGCTGTCCGGCGTCATCACCGCCAACAGCCAGGACCGCACCACGCTGATCAGCTTCCGCTTCATTGCCGCCTTCACCGGCACCACCCTGGTGAACTATTTCACCCTGGACATGGTGCATTGGTTTGGCCAGGGCGATGACAAGCTCGGCTGGCAGTTGACCATGGCGGCGTACGGCGTGCTTGCGGCGATCATGTTCATGACGGTGTTCTTCACCACGCGCGAGCGCATCTCGCCGCCGCGAGAGCAGCGGTCCGCGGTGATCGGCGACATCCGGGACCTGCTGGACAACCGTCCCTGGCTGGTGCTCTTCGCGCTGGCGCTGATCATCATGACCACGATCGTGATGCGCGCCGGCGCCTCGGTCTATTACATGAAGTACTACGTGGGGCAGGCGGACCTGACCGGCGCCTTCCTGGCCACGTACTCCATCGCACTGGCCATCGGCGCCGCCAGCACGCCGCTGATGACCCGCTTCATCGACAAGAAGCAACTGATGATGCTGCTGATGGCGGCCGTCGGCGTGCTCAGTTGCGTGATGGTGTTCGTGCCGAAAAATGCGGTGTGGCTGATGTTCGGCATCAATACCCTAATCGGCTTCTTCCTCGGGCCCAAGTCGCCGCTGGCGTTCTCGATGTTTGCCGACACGGCCGACTACACCGAGTGGAAAACCGGCCGCCGCGCCACCGCGATGACATTTGCCGCCGCCACCTTCTCGCAGAAGCTGGGCGGTGCGATCGCCTCGGCCGCCATTGCGTGGATGCTGGCGGCGATGGGCTACGTGGCCAACGAGGCCCAGTCGGGCGCGTCGCAGCTGGGCATCGTGCTGCTGCTGACCGTCATCCCCGGCGTCATCGCGCTCATTGCCGCGTTCACCATGCGCTTCTACACGCTCGACAACGCCACGCTGGCGCGCGTGCAGACCGAATTGCTGGCGCGCAAATCCAAGGTTTGACCCATCAACAGATCAGCGGAGCGGTACCCGATGCTCAACCCCAGCGCCGATGGCGAACGTTTCGAACTGCACAGCCCGGTGGCGATGCCGCGGGCGGCCGGCTTCCTGTGGAACCGGCGCATGATGATGCAGATGAATTGCCGCGGTTATGCCGTGGCGCAGTTCATGCAGCCGGAGCCGGCCAAGTACGCGCATGCGCCGAACCTGGAAGCGAAGACGTTCATGCAGCCGGAGCAGCCGTACTACGCGCATCACCCGGGGCGCTTCTTCTACATCAAGGACGAGGAGTCCGGCGAGCTCTTCTCGGCGCCGCACGAGCCGGTGCGGGCCACGCCGGAAAGCTTCACCTTTTCCGCCGGCAAGGGCGACATCGCGTGGCGCGTGGTCGGCGCGGGCATCGAGGTGGAGATGAAGGTGTCGCTGCCGGTCAACGACGTGGTCGAGCTGTGGACGCTCACGGTGCGCAACCTGTCCGGCCGCGCGCGCAGGCTCAGCATCTACCCGTACTTTCCGATCGGCTACATGTCGTGGATGAACCAGTCGGCGGAATACCGCGCCGACCTGGGCGGCGTGGTGGCCAGCAGCGTCACGCCGTATCAAAAGGTGGCCGATTACTTCAAGCAGAAGGACTTCAAGGACAAGACCTTCTTCCTGCACGAGCGCGCGCCCGACGCGTGGGAGGCGAAGCAGGAAACCTTCGAGGGCGAGGGTGGTTTGCACCATCCCAGCGGCGTGCAGCAGGAGACGCTGGACGGTGGCGACGCGCGTTACGAAACACCGGCGGCGGTGCTGCAGTACCGGTACGGCTTTGCGCCGGACGAGTCGCAGCAGTACCGCTTCATTTTCGGCCCGGCCTTCGATGACGCGGAGATCCGCGCGCTGCGCGAGAAATACCTGAGCGAGGTGGGGTTTGCCACCGCTGAACGCGAGTACGCGGAGTATGTGCGCCAGGGACGCGGCTGCATCCAGATCGATACGCCCGATGCCGCGCTGGACAACTTCGTGAACCACTGGCTGCCGCGCCAGATGTTCTACCACGCCGACGTCAACCGGCTCAGCACCGACCCGCAGACCCGCAACTACCTGCAGGACAACATGGGCATGAGCTACATCCGCCCGGCGGTGACGCGTTCGGCCTTCCTGCATGCGCTGAGCCAACAGGAGGAAAGCGGCGCCATGCCCGACGGCATCCTGCTGGTCGAAGGCGCCGAGCTGAAGTACATCAACCAGATCCCGCACACCGACCATTGCGTGTGGCTGCCCGTCTGCCTGCAGGCCTACCTTGACGAAACCGGCGACTACGCGCTGCTGGACGAGCCCGTCACCGGCGTGGACGGCCGCAGCCTGAGCGTGTTCGAGCGCATCAGCGCCGCCATGCGCTGGCTGCTGGACGTGCGCGACGAACGCGGCCTCAGCCTCATCGCCCAGGGTGACTGGTGCGACCCGATGAACATGGTCGGCTACAAGGGCAAGGGTGTCTCCGGCTGGCTGTCGGTAGCCACCAGCTACGCGCTGAAGTTGTGGGCCGCCGTGTGCGACATGCGGCAACAGGCTGAACTGGCGCAGTCGTTCCGCGAGGGCGCGCAGCAGCTCGACGACGCCGTGAACCGCCAGCTGTGGGACGGCGAATGGTTTGCCCGCGGCATCACCGACGACGGCGTCGTCTTCGGCACGCGCGAGGATGCGGAAGGCCGCATTTTCCTCAACCCGCAAAGCTGGGCGATCCTGGCCGGCACCGCCGACGCGGCGCAGCGCGGCAAGATGCTGCACGCCATCGAGCAGCAGCTGGAAACGCCCTACGGCGTGATGATGTTCGCGCCCGCCTACACCGCCATGCGCGACGACGTGGGTCGCGTGACGCAGAAGTATCCGGGCTCGGCAGAGAACGGCGCGGTCTACAACCACGCGGCGATCTTCTATATCTACAGCCTCTACGACATCACCGAATCCGAGCGCGCCTACCGCCTGCTGCGGCAGATGATCCCCGGCCCCGATGGCGATGACTATTTGCAGCGCGGCCAGCTGCCGGTGTTCATCCCCAACTACTACCGCGGCGCGTATTACCAGTTTCCGCGCACGGCCGGCCGCTCCAGCCAGCTGTTCAACACGGGCACGGTGTCGTGGGTCTACCGCTGCCTGGTCGAAGGCCTGTTCGGCTTGCGGGGCCAGGCTGATGGCTTGCACATCGCCCCGCAGCTGCCGGCGGATTGGCCCTCGGCGAGGGTGGTGCGCACGTTCCGCGGCGCGGAGTTCGTGGTCGAGATGGTGCGCGAGGCAGGCGTGGATCAGACGCGCATCACCGTGGATGGCGAGCCTCTCCAAAGCGCCGTCATCCACGACATCGAACCCGGCCGACGCTATCAGGTTGCGGTGCATCTGCCGGCCTGAAAAGCCGCCTGAAGCCCTGCCGAAACCCGTTGTAGGAGCGACTTCAGTCGCGACGTTTTTGCTCCGATGGCGCGAACCAAGGGCGTCGCGACTGAAGTCGCTCCTACAGGAGGGATGTGAGTCGCGCCGGCGAATCCTGCACATCGCGTGGCGGGTTTGGCCGTCCATTCTGTGTTGCGCGTAATCGCTGTTGAAAACGCGCTCCCGCTACTGACCACATTTCGCCAGCGCCGGGGATATCCCGACGCCACCGTTGATGGCCCGCATATTGCAGCGCACCATGGCCTGGCGGCCGGACGCATTCCGCGGACCCGGCCCGAGCCCGGGCGTGCTGGCATAGCGGGAGCCGAAACGATGAAACGATCCGGACTACTGATCCACCTTGGTGCAGCAGCGCTGGCGCTTTGCACCGCGCCGACCCTCATGGCGGCCGATGCCGAAAGCAGCACCACCGGCAACGTCACCGTCGTCAACGACTATCTGTTTCGCGGCCTCTCGCAGACCAATCGCGACCCCGCGTTGCAGGCGGGCCTGGAATACGACCACGCCAGCGGCTGGTACGTGGGCGGCTGGGGCAGCAGCATCAGCTGGCTGTCCGATACGTCCGCGCCCGGCGCGCGCGTATCCAGCAGCGTGGAACTGGACGTCTATGCCGGCTACCGCGCCAAGGTCGGCGACGACTGGACGCTGGACGGCGGCCTCTACGAGTACTACTACCCGGGCAGCTACCCGCACGGCTATACCCGGCCGCATACGCTGGAGGCGTACGCCGCGGTGGGCTGGCGCGCGCTCACGCTGAAATATTCGCAGACGCTGGGCAACGCGTTCGGGGTGGCCGACAGCCGCAACAGTGGTTACCTGGATCTTTCCTGGAACTGGGAGTTCACCCCGGGCTGGCTGGTCAACGCCCACGCCGGCCGCCAGCGGATCGCCGGCGCCAGCGCCGCCAGCTACAGCGACTGGAAACTGGGCCTCACCCGCAACTTCACCCACGGCTACGCGGTGGCGCTGGGCTACTACGACACCAACGCGCGGCGCGCGGTCTACACCAACGCCATGGGCCACTACCTCGGCCGGGCCACGGCCGTGCTCAGCGCCAGCAAGGCGTTCTGACCCGGTGACGCCGTGCCGCGCCACCCTCGGCGTGGGACGGCGTCGGCGTACGCGCGGGCTCGCCGCCTCAAGTGCACCAAGCTGGTGAAATGAGGCACCATGCTGCACCGTCAGGGGACATTGCCGTCGTGGCCGGGCCGCGCGAAACCCCACGCCATGCGGCTTTGCCGCCACGGCCCGTTGGCACACCGTTTGCTAAAGCTCATCCGCCCATTCCATTCGAGGTTGCTCCATGAATGCTCAGAAAGTGCTCGACCTGATCCAGGAACACGACGTCGAATTCGTCGATCTCCGTTTTGCCGACATGCTCGGCGTGCACCACCACGTTTCGTTCCCCGCGCATCAGATCGACGAGTCCACGTTCGAGGACGGCAAGATGTTCGACGGCTCCTCGATCACGGGCTGGAAGGGCATCAACGAGTCGGACATGATCCTCATGCCCGACCCGGAAACCGCGCACCTGGACCCGTTCAGCGCGCACGTGCAGCTGATCGTGCATTGCGACGTGCTCGAGCCCAGCACCATGCAGGCCTACGGCCGCGACCCGCGCTCGATCGCCAAGCGCGGCGAGGCGTTCCTCAAATCCACCGGCATCGCCGACACCGCGTTCTTCGGCCCGGAGCCGGAGTTCTTCATTTTCGATTCGGTGCGCTGGCAGAACGACCCGGGCCGCGTGTTCTATGAAATCGGTTCCGAGGAAGCGGCCTGGTCGTCGCGCTACAAGTACGACGGCGAAAACCACGGCCACCGTCCGGGCGTGAAGGGCGGCTATTTCCCGGTCAGCCCGGTCGACTCGCTGGGCGACCTGCGCGCGGACATGTGCAAGGTGCTGGAATCGCTGGGCCAGACGGTGGAAGTGCACCACCACGAAGTGGCCAACGCCGGCCAGTGCGAGATCGGCGTCAAGTTCAACACGCTGGTGAAGAAGGCCGACGAGCTGATGACCATGAAGTACGTGGTCAAGAACGTGGCCCACCAGAACGGCAAGACCGTCACCTTCATGCCCAAGCCGCTGGTCGGCGACAACGGCAGCGGCATGCATGTGCACCAGTCGCTGTCGAAGAACGGCGAGAACCTGTTCGCCGGCGACCTCTACGGTGGCCTGTCGCAGACCGCGCTGTGGTACATCGGCGGCATCTTCAAGCATGCCCGCGCCATCAACGCGTTCTCCAACTCCACCACCAACAGCTACAAGCGCCTGGTGCCGGGTTTCGAGGCGCCGGTGATGCTGGCCTACTCGGCCCGCAACCGCTCCGCCAGCTGCCGCATCCCGTACGTGGCCAGCCCCAAGGGCCGTCGCATCGAGGTGCGTTTCCCTGACCCGATGCAGTCGGGCTACCTGGTGTTCACCGCGCTGATGATGGCCGGCCTGGACGGCATCATCAACAAGATCGACCCGGGCGCACCGGCCGACAAGGACCTGTACGACCTGCCGCCGGAAGAAGAGAAGAACATCCCGCAGGTCTGCTCCAGCCTCGACGCCGCGCTGGAAGCGCTGGACAAGGATCGCGAGTTCCTGAAAGCCGGCGGCGTGTTCACCGACGACTTCATCGACGCCTACATCGAGGTGAAGATGAAGGAAGTGACCAAATACCGCGCCAGCACCCACCCGCTGGAATTCCAGATGTACTACTCGCTGTAAGCGAACCCACCATCCGGTGAAGACAACGGGCGCCTCGGCGCCCGTTGTCGTTCCAGCCAGTCGGAGGAATCCGCGTTCGCCGATGACTTGTAGACGAGCTGATACCTCACACCTGCCGCCAGGATGGCCGGGTACAGTGGCGGAGCAACGTCCATAAGGAATCGGCCATGCAGCAACCACCCGCGCAGTTCGAAGACCATGCGATCCGCCGTGTCTACGACGAAGCCAGCGAAACCTGGTGGTTTTCGGTCGTGGACATCGTGCAGGTACTGACCCGGCAGCCGGATTACCAGGCGGCACGCAACTATTGGAAAGTACTGAAGAACCGGCTGGCCAAGGAAGGCAGTGAAGTGGTTACAAGTTGTAACCGGTTGAAATTGACAGCCAGTGACGGAAAGCAACGCCTCACCGACGTGGCGACCGCCGAAACCCTCCTGCGCCTGGTGCAATCGGTGCCCAGCCCCAAAGCCGAACCGATCAAGTTGTGGCTGGCCAAGGTCGGTTACGAGCGCATGCAGGAGCTGGCCGACCCGGCACTGGCGTTGGATCGTGCCCGCGCAACGTGGCAGAAGCACGGTCGCAGCGAGAAATGGATCAACCAGCGCCTGATGGGACAGGAAACCCGCGCCAAACTGACCGATTACTGGGCCAGCCACGAGATCAAGGTCGGCCAGGAGTTCGCCATTCTCACCAACCTGATCCACGAGGAATGGACCGGCCTTGGCGTGAAGGAGCACAAGCAACTCAAGGGCTGAAGACGCAGAACCTGCGCGACCATATGACCGAGGCCGAGCTCATCTTTACCGCGCTGGCCGAACTGTCCACCCGGCAGATCGCCGAAACGACGCACGCCGTCGGCATGCCGGCGAACAAGGTCGCGGCGAAAAGCGGCGGCAGCATCGCGAAGCGCGCCCGATTGGAACTGGAAAGCCAGACGGGCAAAAAGGTGGTGTCCGGTGAAAATTATCTGCCACCGCCGCGCCCGAAACGTTTGAAGAAGCCCGGCGCGTAACGTTGCGACATCCTCCCCGGAGGTGTGGAAGGCGTGCCTGGGTTCCGGTCGTTGCCGCGCTGTACTTTTCTGCTGGCGTTAGCCCGTTCGTGGGGTTGCGCGTAATGCGCTTTCGCCCGCGTTTCATGTCGCCGGCGTAATCTTGGCGGTTGCTGTCTTCAGTCCGCAGGAACGACGCCATGACCAACGCAAACGCCGCCGCATCGGGCAGCTTCAGGATCGGTGGTGACACCGCCGTGCATCGCCTGGGTTTTGGTGCCATGCGCATTACCGGCAAGGGCATCTGGGGGCCGCCGGCGGACAGGGCCGAATGCCTGCGCACGCTGCGGCGGCTGCCGGAGCTGGGCGTCAATTTCATCGATACCGCCGATTCCTATGGGCCAGATGTTTCCGAGGGGCTGATCCGCGAGGCGCTGCATCCGTACCGCGGCATGCTGGTGGCCACCAAGGCCGGGCTGGCCCGCAGCGGCCCGGACCAGTGGCAGCCGCTGGGTCGCCCCGAATACCTGCGCCAACAGGCACTGAAAAGCCTGCGCTGGCTGGGCGTGGAGCGGATCGGCCTGTGGCAGCTGCACCGCATCGATCACAAGGTGCCGCGTGACGAGCAGTTCGGGGCGATCAAGGCGCTGCTGGACGAGGGCATCATTGCCCACGCGGGCTTGAGCGAGGTGTCGGTGGATGACGTGGTCGCCGCGTCGGCCGTGTTCCCGGTGGCCACCGTGCAGAACCGCTACAACCTTGTCGATCGCGGCAGCGAGGACGTGCTCGAGCATTGCGAAAAGCACGGCATTGGTTTCATCCCGTGGTATCCGCTGGCCGCCGGCAGCCTGGCCGGCAGCGGCGGCATGCTCGATCGCATCGCGAATGCGCATGGCGCCACGCCGGGCCAGATCGCCCTGGCCTGGCTGCTGCGGCGCAGCACGGTGATGCTGCCGATTCCCGGCACCTCGAAGGTCAGCCACCTGGAGCAGAACGTGGCGGCGGCCGGCATCGAGCTGACCGATGCGGAGTTCGCGGAGCTGGACGCCGGCGGCAAGGCGGAGTTTTCGTCTGCCAAGTCAGACTGATCAGCGACGCCGGCGCGAGCGTCGCCAGCGCAGCCAGCGGCGCTCCACCCACAGCAGGCTGCGCAGCATCGGGCGACGCAGGAAGGGCAGGTCCTCGGCCAGCAGCAACAGGCCCAGCGGCAGCATCCACAGGCCCAGCAAGGGCAAGACGCTGAGCAGGCCGCCGACGATCAGGAACAGGCCCACCGGCACCCTGATCCAGCGCGACGAGGGCACGCGCAGCCAGCGTATCGGCCGCGCGATCCAGCTGGGCAACTGGGCTTCCATGCGGTGGAAATGGCGGTTGAGCCGCGCTTCGTCCTTGCTGATCATGCTATGTGCGGGCCCTCGGCGCCGTCATCACTCCTCCTCGCCGGCCCCGCCGGTGGGCGCCTGGTAGGACGGGTCGGCCGCGTCGCGTACATGCCGCGTCGCTTCGCGCAGCCGCGGCTCCAGCCGCTCGCAGTTCAGCACCACCTTGCCCGAGTGCACGCCGCGCACCGCCGACATCGGCACCTCGAAATCGCCGGCGTTCTCGATGTAGATCACCAGCTCCGGCGGCTGCGGCCGGATCTCCCGCACCGAGCCGATCCCTTCGCCCCCGTCGGAGACGAAAACCATATCGCCCAACTGGATGGATTCATGCATGGCGATGCCCTCTCTCTGGTGGTCGCCGCATCCGCCGTGGCGCGTGTCCCGCCGGCGTGCAGCGTAGCTCCACACAGTGGCCGCAGCACGGTGAATGGCTGGTAAAAACACCGGCGATCGCGCGCACCGTCGATGGTGGATTGCACCAAATCAAGACAAAGTCCACAATGGTGCAATGAGCGAGCTCGACTGGCAGGCGTGCGTGGAGCAGATGGCGACCGGGCTGGCCGTGATCGACACCGACATGCGCCTGCGGTGGATCAACCCGGCGCTGGCCGAATGGCTGGAGTGGGGCCCGCGCAGCGCGCTCGGCCAACCCCTGGCCGGCTTGCTCGGCGAAGCCACCGGCCAGGCGCAGCGCAGCCTGGCGCAGCAGCGGCCGGTGCAATTGCGCGGCGTGATGCTGACCGCCGTGAGCGGGCGCCAGACGCGGGTGGATATCGCCCTGCAACCGCTCGACGGTGGCCTGCTGCTGGAGGCGCATGCGCTGGCCGAATCGCCGTCCGGCCAATCCCCGCTGTCGGCCACCTTGCGCGGCTTTGCCCACGAAATGAAAAACCCGCTGGCCGGCCTGCGCGGCGCGGCGCAACTGCTGCAGCGGCGCGTGGTCGGCGACGACCTGCAGGCGCTGGCCGGCCTGATCATCGACGAGGCCGACCGCCTCGGTGCGCTGGCCAGCCGCCTGCTGCACAACGACGGCGCGCCGAAGCTGGCGCCGATGAACATCCACCAGCCGCTGCAGCGCGTCGCCGACCTGCTGCAGGCCGAGCCGCATCCGCCGCGGCTACGGCTCGATTACGACCCCAGCCTGCCCGACCTGCGCGGCGACGCCGACCGCCTGCAGCAAGCCTTGCTCAACCTGGCCCGCAACGCGCTGGAAGCCGGCGCGCGCACGCTCACCTTGCGCACCCGCGCCGAATACGGCTTGCGCCTGGGCGAGGGCGTGGCACGGATGGCGCTGCGCGTGGACGTGGCCGACGACGGCCCCGGCGTACCCGCGGCGCTGCGCGATACCTTGTTCGAACCGCTGGTATCCGGCCGCGTCGACGGCACCGGCCTGGGCCTGGCGTTGTCGCGCGAAATCGCCCACGAGCATGGCGGCGAATTGCGCTACGCCAGCCGCGCCGGCGACACCGTGTTCTCGCTGTACCTGCCACTGGAGCCCGGTCATGACTGACTCCCCGACCTGCCGCGCACCGCTCCCTCCCCTGCTTGCAGGGGAGGGCTGGGGAGGGGTTCGCTCTTGATCTTTCTCGTCTGCCCGAGCAACCCCCTCCCAACCTCCCCCTGCGCGCAGGGGGAGGAGCAAAAGACAGCGAAGCACCACCATGACTGATGAAATCTGGATCGTCGACGACGACCGCGGCGTGCGTTTCGTGCTGGCCGAGGTGCTGCGCGACGCCGGCCTGGCGGTGCGCGAGTTCGGCGAGGTGGACACCGTCCGCACGGCGCTGCGCGACGCCCGGCCCGCGCTGCTGCTGACCGACGTGCGCATGCCCGGCGAGGATGGCCTGAGCCTGCTGCGCGAGCTGCAGCAGATGGGCGTGGGGCCAGTGATCGTGATGAGCGCCTTCACCGACGTGGCCACCGCCGCCGCCGCCTACCGGGCCGGCGCGGTGGATTACCTGGCCAAGCCGTTCGACCTCGACCACGCCGTGGCGGTGGTGCAACGCGCGCTGGCCAGCGCGGCCACGCCGGCCGAACCGGTCGCCGAAACGCTCGCGCCGACCCATGCCCTGCTGGGCGAAAGCGCGCCGATGCGCGAAGTGTTCCGGCTGATCGGCCGCGTGGCCGCCAGCGACCTCAACGTGCTGATCACCGGCGAGACCGGCACCGGCAAGGAACTGGTGGCGCGCGCGCTGCACGAGGAAAGCGCGCGCCGGCAGAAACCCTTCGTGGCGCTCAACACCGCCGCCATTCCCAGCGAGCTTTTGGAGAGCGAACTGTTCGGCCACGAAGCCGGTGCCTTCACCGGCGCGCTGCGCCGCGTGGCCGGGCGCTTCGAGCAGGCCGAGGGCGGTACGCTGTTCCTGGACGAGATCGGCGACATGCCGCTGGCGCTGCAGACGCGCCTGCTGCGCGTGCTGGCCGGCGGCGAGTTCTACCGCGTGGGCGGGCGCGAGCTGATCCGCGGCGACGTGCGCATCGTGGCGGCCACCCACCAGGACCTGTCCGCGCGCGTGGCCGCGGGCCTGTTTCGCGCCGACCTGATGCACCGGCTGGACGTGGTGCGCATCGAACTGCCTGCGCTGCGCAACCGGCGCGGCGACATCCCGTTGCTGGCGCGGCATTTCCTGGCGGCGATGGCGCAGGACCTGAAGCTGCCGCCGAAACGGTTCTCGAAAGCCGCGTTGAAGTTGATCGCACAACGCGATTTCCCCGGCAACGTGCGCGAGCTGGAAAACCTGTGCCGACGGCTCGCCGTGATCGCGCCCGGCAGCGAAATCCTGCCCACCGACCTGGACGGCATGCGCGGCGCCCCCAGCGGCGGCGACTGGACCGACGCCTTGCGCGACTGGGCCACCGAAGCCCTGGCCGCCGGCGAAGTCGAAATCCACGCCCGCGCCCGCGAGGCACTCGACCAGACCTTGCTGCAGGCCGCCCTGCAAGCCTGCGACGGCCACCGCCAGAACGCCGCCGCCGCCCTGGGCGTTGGCCGCAACACGCTGACCCGCAAACTGGGCACCTCGCGCACGCGCAAGGCTCCGTAAGCCCGCTCCTTTGGCAGCCGCCACGCCAAACCCCAGCGCCGCAAAAAAACCGTAATCCCCTCTCCCCTGCGGGGAGAGGGCAGGGAGAGGGGGCACGCCGCGGGAAAGTTCAAGCGGAGCCGCTGTTGCCGAAGCCACGGGCTTCCTCGCCAGCCCCGACCCCTCTCCTCAGTCCTCTCCCCAAAGGGGAGAGGAGGGTCACTACCGGGCTTCTTCGCTCGTCGCCACCAACCCGGCAACGCCGCCACGCCAAACCTCAGCGCCGCAAAGGAACCGTAATCCCCTCTCCCCTGCGGGGAGAGGGCAGGGAGAGGGGACACGCCGCGGGAAAGTTCAAAGCGAAGCCGCTGTTGCCGAAGCCACGGGCTTCCCCGCCAGCCCCGGCCCCTCTCCTCAGTCCTCTCCCCAAAGGGGAGAGGAGGGTCACTATCGGGCTTCTTCGCTCAACACGACCCATCCAGCGAGCCGCCACGCCAAACCCCAGCGCCGCAAAAGAACCGTAATCCCCTCTCCCCTGCGGGGAGAGGGCAGGGAGAGGGGGCACGCCGCGGAAAAGCTCAAAACGGAGCCGCTGTGGCGAAGCCACGGGCTTCCCCGCAAGCCCCGGCGCCTCTTCCCGGTCCACTCCCGTCAACCTGCGTTTCATCCCGGTCGGGGGTACCATGCCGTGCCCGTCGGCCAGCGCTCCGCGCCGACCTCCTGCAGCGAGACAGGCCTTTCCCCGATCCATGCGTTCGTCCCCGTTCAGCCATCCGCTCCAGTCCGATCCGTTGTTGCAGCGGCTGCAGAGCAAGGCGTTTGCGTATTTCCAGTACGAGACCAACCCCGCCAACGGACTGGTGTCGGACAAGACCGCGCCGGACTGGCCGTGCAGCATCGCCGCCACCGGGCTGGCGCTCAGCGCGTATCCGGTGGCGGTGGAGCGCGGACTGATCAGCCATGCCGCCGCGCTGAAACGCGTGCTGACCACGCTGCGCTTCTTTCGCGACAGCCCGCATGGGCCGCAGCCGGACGCCACCGGCTGCCGCGGCTTCTACTACCACTTCCTGCACATGCAGACGGGCCGGCGCGCCTGGCAATGCGAGCTTTCCACGGTGGACAGCGCGTTCCTGTTCGCCGGCATGCTGACCGCGGCCGAATACTTCAGCGACGACACCGCCGAGCAGAAAGAAATCCGCGACATCGCGCGCGCCCTGTACGAACGCGCCGACTGGACCTGGGCGCAGGCCGCCGACGGCACCGTCGTGCATGGCTGGCGGCCGGAGAGCGGCTTCATCCCGCATTGCTGGCACGGCTACGACGAGGCCCTGCTGCTTTACGTGCTGGCGCTGGGCTCGCCCACCCACGCCCTGCCGCCCAGCGCGTACGAGGCCTGGACGCGCAGCTACGAATGGAAGCATTGCTACGACCTCGACTACCTCTACGCAGGGCCGCTGTTCATCCACCAGCTGTCGCACGCGTGGATCGATTTCCGCGGCATCCAGGACGCGTTCATGCGCGGCAAGGGCATCGACTATTTCGAGAACAGCCGCCGCGCCACGCAGGTGCAGCAACGGTATGCCCTCGACAACCCGCTGGGCTTCAAGGGCTACGGCGCCAACTGCTGGGGCATCACCGCCAGCGACGGGCCGGGGCCGGCCACCTTGAAGGTCGATGGCGTCGAACGCACCTTCTACGACTACCAGGGCCGTGGCGCGCCGTTCGGCATCGACGACGGCACGCTGGCGCCGTGGGCAGTGGTGGCCTCGCTGCCGTTCGCGCCGGAGATCGTGCTGCCCACGGTGCACCATTTCATCCACACGCTGCAGCTGCATGACCACCATCCCTACGGCTTCAAGGCCAGCTTCAACCAGAGCTACGTCGACGCGCCCGGCACCGCGCCGGACGGCTGGGTGTCGCCGTACTTCTTCGGCTTGAACCTGGGGCCGATCCTGCTGATGGTGGAAAATCACCGCACCGGCCTGCCGTGGCAGCTGATGCATGGCTGCCGCTACATCGTCGATGGCCTGCGCCGCGCCGGTTTCAGCGGCGGCTGGCTGGGTGCCGACGGGCATCCGCGATAATGCTTTCCTGGCGCGGCCGCAGGGCGCGCCTTCTTTTTCGCTTTCTGTAACGGAGTAGTGCAATGGAACTTGGCATGGTGGGTTTGGGGCGCATGGGCGCGAACATGGCCGAACGGTTGCTGCGTGGCGGCCACAGCGTCACCGGCTTCGACCCGAACGCCGAGGCGCGCAAGGCGCTGGAAGGCAAGGGCGCGGCCAGCGCCGACTCGCTGCAGGCACTGGTGCAGGCGCTGCCCGCGCCGCGCGTGGTGTGGCTGATGGTGCCGGCCGGCTCGATCACCGATGACACTGTCAACACGCTGCTGTCGCTGCTGTCCCCCGGCGACACCGTGATCGACGGCGGCAATTCCAATTACAACGACACCCTGCGCCGCGCCGCGCTGTACCGGGAGCACCAGCTTCACTACGTCGATTGCGGCACCAGCGGCGGCGTGTGGGGCCTGGCCGAGGGCTACAGCATGATGATCGGCGGCGACGAGGCGGTGGTGAAACGCCTGCAGCCGATCTTCGAGACGCTGGCGCCGGGCAAGGATGCCGGCTGGGGCCGCGTGGGCCCGGTCGGTTCGGGTCACTTCACCAAGATGGTCCACAACGGCATCGAGTACGGGATGATGCAGGCCTACGCCGAAGGCTTTTCCATCCTGGAGCACAAGCAGGAGTTTGGCCTGGACCTGGCGCAGATCGGCCAGATCTGGCGCGAGGGCAGCGTGGTGCGCTCCTGGCTCCTGGACCTCACCACCGACGCGCTGACCAAGAACCCCAAGATGGAAGGCATCGCGCCCTACGTGGCCGATTCCGGCGAAGGCCGCTGGACGGTGGACGAGGCGATCCAGCTCAACGTGCCCGCGCCGGTGATCACCTTGTCGCTGATCGCCCGCCTGCGCTCGCGCGACACCGAGTCGTTCACCGACAAGCTGCTGGCCTCGATGCGCAACGAATTCGGCGGGCACGCGATCAAGAAGGAATGATTGGCGTGTAGGAGCGCACCCTGTGCGCGATGGCTTTTCGCCCTGCAACGAAACATCGCGCACAGGGTGCGCTCCTTAGGTCTTGATGTTAGACCGGTCAAGGTCGAGCATCCCGACTGATCATCGGGAAACCGGGTGATGCCGATGCGCTCCTTTGGCTTCGAGCCCGTGACGTAGATACGCACCCCGGTTCCAATTTCGCTCGTCCGCAAGCTTGAACGGTACCCTCGGCCCGCCGCTGGCGTGAGCCTGCACACCTAAGGATCAGCTGGATGAGCAGGGTGATCGAAACGAACGATGCGAGGTGATGCGGTGACAATGGTTGTGGGAGTGGATGTGGCCAAGGCCACGTTTGATGTGGCTGTCGGGCTGGCCAAGGCGGGCAAATTCCAGACACGCGCCAAGGTGGCCAATCGGGAAGAAGGCTTCAAGGAGTTGATGATCTGGCTGGACAAGCATGCGCCCGAAGCGGCGGTGTGCATGGAAGCGACCGGGATCTACCATGAGGCGCTGGCCAGCTTCCTGGTACAGCAGGGCAAGACGGTCTACGTGGCCAATCCGGCGCAAGTGAAATACTTCGGCAAGAGCCAGCTGACGCGGACCAAGACCGACCGCACGGACGCCAAACTCATTGCGCAGTTCGCCACCAGCCAACAGGCCGGTCCCAAGCCGATGTCGCCGTGGACCCCGCCAACACCAGGCCAACGGATCTTGCGTGCGCAGGTCGAGCGCCTGGACGACCTCAAGGGCATGGAGCGGATGGAAGCGAACCGGCTCGACGTTGCCAACGACGCCGTACGCGACTCGGTGGAAACCTCGCTCAAAACGTTGCGCCAGCAGATCAAGGCGCTGGAACGACGGATCGACAAGCACATCGACCAGGACCCCGGCCTGCGTCACGATGCAACGCTGATAGCGTCCATTCCCGGCATCGCCAAGACCACCTCGGCCTCCCTGCTGGCCGCGCTGGGCGATCTGCGCCGCTTCGACGCGCCGGGCAAGCTGGTGGCCTTCGCTGGCCTCAACCCGGCGCTACGTGAGTCGGGCACGCTGAAAGGGCAGGTCCGGATATCCAAAACCGGCGCCCCAGGCCTGCGTGCCAAGCTCTATATGCCCGCCGTCTCGGCCAAGAACCACAACCCTATTGTCCGTGCCTTCTGCGAGCGCCTGCTCGCCCGCGGAAAGCTCCCCATCGTGACCGTCTGCGCCGCCATGCGGAAGCTTCTGCACCTCGCTTGGGGCGTCATCCACACGGACACCCCTTTCGACGCAAACCATGCCCGACATCACTCTGATTCGACCTCGCATGCGTCTGGCCATTGTGCGCTTGCGTAGCGGGGATCAAGACGGTGTCTACAGCAGATCCGCCTGCGCTGGCGCGTAGCTCAACTTTCCATCCACGATGCGCGCCGGCGAAGTGTAGGGATGCTCCGTGCTGTGGCTGGCATCCATGATGTGGACGACCTCGATGCCGCGCAGCTTGAGCACGTCGGACACCAGCGAACGGTGGCAGCGCCACCACACCGCCTCGGCGCACATCATCGCCGTGCGTCGTTGCGCGGCCAGCGCAAGCAGCGCGTCCAACCCTTCGGCAAATTCATCGGTGGCGATGTAGTCGGCATAGCCCTGGAACGAGGCGTTGTGCCAGGCCGTGTTGGGCGAGCCCGGCTGCACCTTGCGGCGGCCGCCCAGCCTGGGTATCCACTGGTAGCCGAGGTCGTGGGCGGGCAGCGATTCGGCCAGCGCCTCGCTGGCGAAATACGGGTAGCGGCGCGAACCGGGGAAGCGCCGCACGTCCGCGATCGCCTCGACCCGGTAGGTGCGCAAGAGGCCGATGAATTCTTCCAGCGTGCGGGTGGAGTGGCCGATGGTCCACACGGTGGCAGGCTTGACCATGCTCAGTCGATCTTGTGCAACGCGGCGCCCTTGTGCATCGCCACGTGATCGGTCTTGTCGCTCTTGATCTCGTACTGCGGATCGTCCTCGCTGCAGCGACGCATGTGGCCTTTGTACTCGGTGTCGCGCGTGTGCACCTTGGTGATCGTGCCGCTGACGTGGCCGGCCTCGGAATTCCAGCGCACGTGGTCGCCGACTTTGAAGGCGTGGGTCATGGGATCCTCCGATGAATGCCACCACGCATGAAAGCAGACGTCGTTTGATGCGGTTGTGAATGCGCGGGCGTCAAGAAGCGGAAAAGCCCGGAGGTACCGTGACCTCCTCTCCCCATTGGGGAGAGGACACAGGAGAGGGGCCGGTGCTTGCGGGGGAGCTGAGGCGAAGCTCTCCGGCGTCGTGGGTGGCTCTGTTGGGGTTTCCCCGCGGCGTGCTTCGCTTCGTTGAAGGTTCCCCGCGGCGTGTCCCCCTCTCCCTGCCCTCTCCCCGCAGGGGAGAGGGGATTACGGCACAGACCTGCGTCCAGGCGCGGCGTTGTGCGAGTGCATCACTTTCCCAGCAACGCCTTTGCCTTTGCCACCACGTTGTCCACGGTAAAGCCAAACTCGCGCAGCAGCACGTCGGCTGGCGCGGACGCGCCGAAGTGGTCGATGCCCAGCACGTCGCCGCGGTTGCCCACGTAACGGTGCCAGCCCTGCGGCGAGCCCAGCTCCACCGCCAGCCGCGCCGGCACGTCCGGCGGCAATACGGCGTCGCGATAGTCTTGCGGCTGCGCGTCGAACAGCTCCCAGCTGGGCATCGACACGCAGCGCACGGCGATGCCGTCGGCCTGCAATTGTTCGGCGGCCTGCAGGATCAAGCCCACCTCGGAGCCGGTGCCGATCAGGATCAGCGCGGGCTTGCCATCCTTCGCGTCGCTCAGCACGTAGGCGCCCTGGCGCAGGCCGTCGGCGCTGGCGTAGCGCTGGCGATCCAGCGTGGGCACGTTCTGCCGCGTCAGCGCCAGCAGCACGGGGGCGTTGCGGGTTTCCACCGCCACTTTCCACGCCACCGCGGTTTCGTTGGCATCGGCCGGGCGGATCACGGTGAGGTTGGGGATGGCGCGCAGGCTGGCCAGCTGCTCCACCGGCTGGTGGGTGGGGCCATCCTCGCCCAGCGCCACGCTGTCGTGGGTGAACACGTGCACCACATGCAACTTCATCAGCGCGGCCAGGCGGATCGCCGGGCGCATGTAGTCGGAGAAGATCAGGAAGGTGGCGTCGAACGGAATGAAGCCGCCGTGCGCGGCCAGGCCGTTGCTGATCGCCGCCATCGCATGCTCGCGCACGCCGTAGTGGAAGTTGCGCCCGGCCCGGCTCCAGCCGCCGCCGTCGGAGCCTTCGGCATCCTCGCCCGGCGTCATCGCGGGGTTGAAATCGCCCAGGCCCTTGAGCGCGGTATGGGTGGACGGGTCCAGATCGGCCGAGCCGCCGCACAGCGCCGGCACCCTGGCCGCGAACGCGTTCATGATCTTGCCGCCGGCTACGCGGGTGGCCATGCCCTTGGCGTCGGCGGGGAAGGTGGGGATGTCGGCGTCCCAGCCCGGCGCCAGTTCGGCGCGCAGGCGGCGATCGAGTGCTTTCGCCTCGTCGGGGAAGGCTTTCGAATAGCCGTCCATACGGCTGCGCCAGCCAGCCTCCTCTTTGGCGCCACGCTCCACCGCCTGGCGCATGTGCGCCAGCGCGGCCTCGGGCACCAGGAAGTCGGGCTCGGTGGGCCAGCCCAGGTTCTGCTTGGTCCTGGCCACGTTCTCCTCGCCCAGCGGCGAGCCGTGCGCCTTGTAGCTGTCCTGCTCGGGCGAGCCGAAACCGATGTGGGTGCGCACCAGGATCAGCGTGGGCCGTTCGGTGTCGGCGCAGGCCGCCTTCAGCGCGTTGTCGATGGCGGCCACGTCGTTGCCGTCGGGCACGGTGAGGGTCTGCCAGCCGTAGGCCTCGAAGCGCTTGGCGCGATCCTCGGAAAACGTCATGTCGGTGCCGGCGGACAGCGTCACGTAGTTGTCGTCGTACAGGCACACCAGCTTACCCAGCTTCAGGTGGCCGGCCAGGGACGCGGCCTCGCTGGCCACGCCTTCCATCAGGTCGCCGTCGCTGACGATGGCCCAGGTGCGGTGGTCGATCACCGTGTGCCCGTCGCGGTTGGTGCTGGCCGCCAGTTGCGCCTCGCCGATGGCCATGCCCACCGCGTTCGCCAGGCCCTGGCCCAGCGGGCCGGTGGTGACTTCCACGCCGGGCGCGTGGCCGTACTCGGGGTGGCCGGCCGTCTTGCTGCCCCACTGGCGGAAGTGCCTGATGTCGTCCAGCGACACGTCATAGCCGGTGGCGAACAGCAGGCTGTAGAGCAGGGCCGAGCCGTGCCCGGCGGAGAGCACGAAGCGGTCGCGGTCGGTCCACTGCGGGTTGG
Organism: Rhodanobacter caeni; assembly: GCF_039523575.1. Classification (NCBI taxonomy): domain Bacteria; kingdom Pseudomonadati; phylum Pseudomonadota; class Gammaproteobacteria; order Lysobacterales; family Rhodanobacteraceae; genus Rhodanobacter; species Rhodanobacter caeni. Next base: position 415,000 of record NZ_BAAAFO010000002.1, read on the forward strand.
CCGGGTTGTACTTCATGTGCCGCGTCCACAGCACGTAGGCCATCGGCGCCGCGCCCAGCGGCAGGCCGGGGTGGCCACTGTTGGCGTGCTGCACCATGTCCACCGACAGGAAGCGGATCATGTCGATGCATTGCTGGTCGAGGTCGTGGGACATGGGCGTTTCTCCAGAGGTGAATGGGCTCTGTAGGAGCGCACCCTGTGCGCGATGCTCTTGGCGGAATGATGAAGAGCTATCGCGCACAGGGTGCGCTCCTACACCAATGCACTGTCGACGATGTTTTGCGCCTCCGTCAGCAGCGCCTGCAGATGCGCCTCGTCCCTGAAGCTTTCCGCGTAGATCTTGTAGATCGCCTCGGTGCCGGAGGGCCGCGCCGCGAACCAGCCGGTGGCGGCCACGGCCTTGATGCCGCCGATGGCCGCGCCGTTGCCGGGCGCGCGGTCCAGCACCTGCTCGATCTTCTCGCCGGCCAGCTGGTCGGTCTTCAACTGGTCGGGCGACAGCTTCGCCAGCTTCGCCTTCTGCGCCGGCGTGGCCGCCGCCTCGACGCGGTTGGCGAACGGCTTGCCGAGCTCGTCGGTGAGTCGTGCGTAAAGCTCGCCCGGGTCCTTGCCCTCGCGGGCGGTGATCTCGGCCGACAGCAGCGCGGGCACCAGGCCATCCTTGTCGGTGACCCAGGCCGTGCCGTCGCGGCGCAGCAGCGAGGCGCCGGCGCTTTCCTCGCAGCCAAAGCCCAGCGAGCCGTCGAACAGGCCCGGCGCAAACCACTTGAAGCCCACCGGGACCTCGTAAAGCTGGCGACCCAGCCGCTTGGCCACGCGGTCGATCAGCGCGGTGCTGACCACCGTCTTGCCCACCGCGGCCTGCGCGTTCCACTGCGGCCGGTGGCGGAACAGGTAGTCGATCAGCACCGACAGGTAATGATTGGGTTCCAATAATCCGCTGGAGCGGGTGACGATGCCGTGGCGGTCGTGATCGGTGTCGCAGGCGAACGCCACGTCGTAGCGGTCCTTCAGGCCGATCAGCCGCTGCATCGCGTACTTCGACGACGGATCCATGCGGATCTTGCCGTCCCAGTCCACGCTCATGAAGGCGAACTGCGGATCGACCACGTCGCTGACCACGGTGAGGTCGATGCCGTAACGCTCGGCGATCGGGCCCCAGTAATGCACGCCGGCGCCGCCCAGCGGATCCACGCCCATGTGGATGCCGGCACCGCGGATCGCGTCGAAGTCGATCACGTTGGCCAGGTCGGCCACGTAATGGCCGAGAAAATCGTGCTCGTGGGTGGTGGGGGCCTTGCGCGCCTGCGCCAGCGGCATCCGCTTCACCCCGCGCAGGCCGTCCTGCAGCAGCGCGTTGGCGCGGTTCTCCACCCACTTGGTGATGTCGGTGTCGGCCGGGCCGCCGTTGCTGGGGTTGTACTTGAAGCCGCCGTTGTCGGGCGGGTTGTGCGAGGGCGTGATCACGATGCCGTCCGCCAGGCCCGACGTACGACCGCGGTTGTAGACCAGGATCGCGTGCGAGACCGCCGGCGTGGGCGTGAACTCGCCGCCCGTGGAGGTCATCGTCTCCACGCCGTTGGCGGCCAGCACCTCCAGCGCGCTTTCGAACGCCGGCTGCGACAGCGCGTGGGTGTCGGCGCCGATGAACAGCGGGCCGTCGATGCCCTTGGCTTTCCGGTACTCGCAGATGGCCTGGCTGATCGCCAGGATGTGCCACTCGTTGAAACTGCGCTCGAACGAGCTGCCGCGATGGCCGGAGGTGCCGAACGCCACGCGCTGGGCGGGCACCGACGGATCGGGTCGCAGCGTGGCGTACGCGTCCAGCAGCTTGGGGACATCGACGAGTATCGAGGCTGGCGCCGGCTTGCCGGCGAGTGGGCTGATCTTCTGGCTCATGGATTTTCGAAAACCTTGCGGTGACTTTCTCGGCCGGACGCGATGCCCGGGACCTGCTTCAAGACGGCAAGCGTGATCCCTGCGGCGCGAAAAAAAAAGAAAGACGCGGGCGGGCGTTGGCCGGTGACGCGGGATTCACCTGGGCGCCGCGACGCGATTGGCCGCCGAAAAACGCGTCGCGGCGCGATGCTTCCTGTCCATCATCCGCCTGGCACGGGCCCTTGCGGCGCCTGCTGGCATCGCTGCGCCTGCTGCGCTTGCATCTGCCCCATCCACTGCACCTGCTGCCGATCGTATTGCTGCACGTCCTGCATGGTCTGGGCGATGGTCGGTGGCGGGTTGGTGATATCCATCCGGCCGTATCCGCCGCCCAGTTGGGTCGAACCGAAGTGGATGGCGCCATCGCTGGTCCCCATCGCCGAAAGATGCTCCGGCTGCCGGATGCCCGCCTTGTAACAGGCCGCCGTGGCCTGATGCAGCCGCTCGTCGGACGTGCCCGCAGGAAACATCCCGTGCAGCTTGTTGAACAGCGCATGTTGCGGGTGGTCCGGGTGGCTGAAAGGGCGCAACGCCTGCATCCCGTCGGAGGCCTGAGCGGGTTCTCGTTCGCGTTGCGCAACGCGCCGGGTGGCATCAAGCTCGCGGCGCAGATTGCCTTCGGCCGCGTGGGTGCCCCCGATCAGGCCGTGCGTGTTCCACTGGCCATCCGTGCTGCGGGTGTAGGTGTGGCCGTCCGATGCCCGCCGCGTGTCCGGCGGCTCGTGCAGGGCGTGGGAGACGGCTGCGGGTAGATCGCCGTACTGCGCCCAGCCCCGTTGGTCGTATGCGGCCCGATACCGTTCGGCGATGTGTCGGCGGGAACCGGCCAGGTTGGCCTCGATGGTCTGCCGCGCGGCCGCGTCGAGCTGCGCGGCACGCGCCGCGCTGGCGTGCTCGATGTGCGTCGCGGCCATGCCATGCTCCAGCATCCGATCGGTGACCACGCGCGACCATTGCTGCGTCTGCGCGTCGCGCTTCCATGGCGCGGCGACGTGGCTGGGCGTGTCCTGCGGTGCCGCTGGCTGCGTGTACGGATCGCGCGGCCGGGGTGGATGCGCCAGGGCCAGCTCCACCGCCACGTTGCTGGCCTGAAAGCTCAGGCGGTCGGCCAAGGCAGGATCGGGGCGGATCGTACGCATCACCGGCACCGGCAGCGCGCCGTAGCCCAGCAGCGAGGTCGGCATGTTGCTTGGCTCGGCGGTGGGCACCTGGCGTGTCCAGCCCTCTTGCGGCCGGGCCGGATCGTAGGTCCAGGCCACGTTCTGCGGATCGGTCTGCCGATAGATGCGATGCCGGTCGTACATATCGACCAGCTTCTCGCCGCCGATCGCGCCGCCGATGGCACCGGCGCCCGCCACCAGCACATCCATCGGCCCGGACTCGATGCCAGCCGTTCCCAACACTTGCGCACCCAACACCGCACCACCCAGCGCACCAAGGTTGCGCCCGCCGAAATGCATGACTTCCGATTCCGCGCCCACGTGGTTGCCATGCGAGCGCAAGTCAGCGGTGCGCGATGCGGTGGTGGTGGCGTCGTAGACCACGGCAGCGGCGCCCAAGGCCGTGGCACCACGGACGAGGCCCGGCGCAAGGTTACCGCGTTCTACTACGGCGGCGATCTGGAGCGTGTTGTCTATGTCGCGGATATGGACAGGCGCGGTAAACAGTTTGCGGTTGGGTACCAGGTATTGTTCGCCACCACCGGCACGCGTGAGCTGGCCGCCGAGTTCGGACGTGGGCGCGACCTGGCTTATGAAAACCTCCGTCGGCGCCAATGGGCGAACTTCGTCCATGCGATAACGCAATGCCTCGCTCTTGGCGGGCAGACCGAAATAATCGTGGAGGCTTCGGCCGGACGCCAGTGCTTCGTCTATCACGGACTCCCTCGCGAGATAAGACGAGTGTGGCGAGACCTCACCATCCAGACGTGTAAGTTTGATCAGCGGTTCATCCACGATTGCCATGCGTGGGAGATCCCTGCCAGAGGTGATTTGTTCTATGGCACGAGCGTCAATTTCGAACGCTGTAGCTTCCCTGTCGGATTCGGCGAGTCTCTGCCAATAGAGCGTCCCTTCGGGAGTGTCGAGGTACGCTTTCGCGGCCTGGACAGATACCCCATGCGTTTCGAACGTGGTGCCTTTGGCGATCTCCGTGGCGTAGTGCCGCTTCAGTTCTTCAGAAGCCAGATCCTGGCTCATGATTTCGTGCCCGCCTCGTTGGCCGCCCGCAAGGCTTCCATACGAGCAAGACGTTGTTTGTCTTGCTCGGTCAGCCCGCCTTCCATCTCGACGACGAAAGCAGCGTACGCCGCGCCGACACTTGGGTTTTTGTATGGCGTATAGATCCCATCGCCAAAGTTGTAGGCGCCAGGGACAGTTTTTCTGGAGGTGGGCTCCAATACTCTGCCCGCCTTGGCATCCTCGATCAGCGGCGCCAGCGAAAGCAGGAGACCCTGCACCTCCTCGCTCTCGGGGTACTGCTGCAACACCCACTCGAGATGCTCGGCGGCGGCCTTGAGCTTGACGGGATTGATGGTCTGGGTCATGGCTCAACGTCCTTGAAAAGCTTGGGAGGGAAGCTTTGTTATACCGCGATCGCCGCGTAGGCATTGAGGCTGCGGTGCCCTCTCCGTTGCGGGATTTGGTCGCGGCTGTCGTACGCGGAGCCTGACGCGCACCGGCCGGGCCGGTTGCGGACAAGGATGAACGTATGCGGTGGACGGGCATCCTCGACGTGCCGAGGTCAACGCTTTGGGCATCGGGCCATCCTTGGCCGACGCCGGCCATCTTTTGACCGCGTGTGTCAGCCGTTGCCGGCGGACGTGCCTTCGCGCAGTTGCCGGTAGCGCCGGATCAACGCATTGGTGGAGCTGTCATGCGCCAACGCCGGCAGCTGGGCTGCGGTGAGTTCGGCGATGGTGGCCTTGGCCAGTTGCTTGCCCAGTTCCACGCCCCACTGGTCGAACGAGTCGATGCCCCAGATCACGCCCTGCACGAACACGCTGTGCTCGTACAGCGCGATCAGGGAACCCAGCGCGAATGGTGTCAGCTCGGCCGCCAGCAAGGTGCTGCTGGGGCGGTTGCCGTCGAAGGTGCGATGCGCGACAAGCGCCTCGGCGGTGCCCTCGGCGCGTACCTCGTCGGCGCTCTTGCCGAACGCCAGCGCCTCGCCCTGGGCGATCAGGTTGGCGATCAGCAGGTCGTGCTGGTCGCCGACGGGGTTGCGCGTCTTGCCGAAGCCGATGAAGTCGCACGGCACCAGGCGCGTGCCCTGGTGGATCAGCTGGTAGAACGAGTGCTGGCCGTTGGTGCCCGGCTCGCCCCAGTAGATCGGGCCGGTGGCGTAGTCCACCGTCTGGCCATCGACAGTGACGCTCTTGCCGTTGCTCTCCATCGTCAGCTGCTGGAGATAGGCGGGGAAGCGCTTCAGGTACTGCTCGTAGGGCAGCACCGCCACCGTGGCCGCGCCCAGGAAGTTGGTGTTCCAGATGCCCAGCAGGGCCATCGTCACCGGCAGGTTGCGTTCGAACGGCGTGTCGCGGAAATGCACGTCCATCGCGTGGAAGCCGGCCAGCATGTCGCGGAAGTGCGTCGGCCCGATCGCCAGCATGGTGGACAGGCCGATCGCCGACTCCATCGAGTAGCGCCCGCCCACCCAGTCCCAGAAGCCGAACATGTTGGCGGTGTCGATGCCGAACTTCGCCACTTCCTTCGCGTTGGTGGACACGGCCACGAAGTGCTTCGCCACCGCCTGATTTTCATTGGCACCCTCGGCGCCCAGCGCCTGCACCGCCCATTGCCGCGCGGCCTGGGCGTTGCTGAGCGTTTCCAGCGTGGTGAAGGTTTTCGAGCAGACGATGAACAGCGTCTCGGCCGCGTCCAGGTCGCGCACGGCCTCGGCGAAATCGGTGCCGTCCACGTTGGAGACGAAGCGGAACACCATGTCGCGCTGGCTGAAGTCGCGCAGCGCCTCGTACGCCATCACCGGCCCGAGATCCGAGCCGCCGATGCCGATGCTGACCACGTTGCGGATGCGTTTGCCGGTATGGCCGCGCCAGCTACCGTCGCGCACCTGCTCGCTGAACGCGGCCATGCGCTCCAGCACGGCGTGCACGTCGGCCACCACGTCGTGGCCGTCGAACAGGATCTTTTCGCCGGCCGGGGCGCGCAGGGCCACGTGCAGCACGGCGCGGTTTTCGGTGGTGTTGATGCGCTCGCCGGCGAACATCGCGGCGGTGCGCTGGCGCACGCCGCGGGCCTCGGCCAGCTGGCGCAGCAGGTCCATGGTGTCGGCGTTGACGCGTTGCTTGGCGTAGTCGAGGTACAGGCCCACGCCCTCGATCACCAGCTGCTCGCCGCGCTGGGGATCGGCGGCGAACAGCTCGCGCAGGTGGCGACCGCCGACCTGCGCCGCGTGCTGTTTCAGCGCCAGCCAGGCAGGGCTGCGGGTGAGGTCGGCGCTCATGCCTTGGCGGCGCCGAGGCTGCCCACCTTGTCCGACAGGCGCCCCAGCAACTGGTGCCACGACTTCACGAAGGCCTGCGCGCCGTCCTGCTGCAGTTTCAGCGCCAGCGCGTCGATGTCCACGCCGGCGGCGGTGATCTTGGCCACGGTGGCGTCGGCGTCGCCGCCGTCCTCGGGCATCACGCCGTTGAGCTGGCCATGGTCAGCCAGCGCCAGCAGGGTTTTCTCCGGCATGGTGTCGATGGTGTCCGGCGCTGCCAGTGCGGTGATGTACAGCGTGTCGGAGGCGTTCGGATCCTTGGTGCCGGTGCTGGCCACCAAGAGGCGCTGCGGCTGGGCGCCGGCGGCGGCCAGCTTCTGCCAGCGCGGCGAGGCCAGCAGTTCGCGATAGGCGCGATAGGTCTGCTGGATCACGGCGATGCCCAGCTTGTTGTGCAGCTCCGGCGGCAGCTGCTTGTTGCTGGCCACGTCCCAGCGGCTGACGAACACCGACGCCACCGAGCCCACCTTCGGATCCAGCCCGGCCTCGATGCGGCGTTCGATGCCGCGCATGTACGCCTCGGCCACCGCCAGGTACTGCTCGCGCGAGAACAGCAGGGTCACGTTGATCGGGATGCCGGCGAAGATCGCCTCCTCGATCGCCGGCACGCCCTCGGGGGTGCCGGGGATCTTCACGAACAGGTTGGGGCAGTTGCCCTGGTCGTGGATCAGGCGCGCGGCCTCCAGCGAGCCGGCGGTGTCGGCGGCCAGCAGCGGCGAGACTTCCATCGACACCCAGCCGTCGACCTGGCCGGTGGCGTCGAAGATGGGCTTGAACAGCTTGGCGGCGCGGCGCAGGTCTTCCAGCGCCAGCTCGGTGAACAGCGCCTCGCCGGAAAGGCCGGTCTGCGACTTGGCCTTGATGCCCTCGTCGTAGGCGTCGCCCTCGGCCATGGCCGCTTCGAAGATGCTGGGGTTGGAGGTGAGGCCGGTGACCGAGTAATCGGCGATGTAGCGTGCCAGCGTGCCGTCGTCCAGCATCGTGCGGGTGATGTTGTCCAGCCACAGACTCTGGCCGAGGTCATGCAATTGTTGTGTCGCTTTCATGCTGGCTCCATGGTGCCTTGTTGCGGATTGATCGGGGTGGGGTGCTTATTATGGACGTATGGACGGCTCAACCGGATGGCAAGCTGGCGGATGGCAGGTTGATGACCGTCCCGGCAGGCAGGAAATCGCCAAGCTTACGCCGGCGCAGGTCGCCGATGCACGCGATGGTCATGTCGGGAACCGGGTCGATGGCCTCGCCGCCGGGATTTTCGGCGTAATGGCCCTGGCGCACGAACACGGTGGTCAGCCGCTCGCCCATGTGCTGTTTCATCCGCGCCAGCAGGTGCGGCTTGTCGTCCACCATCACGTAGTGCGCCGCCGGATAGCGCTGCTGTACCCCTACCAGCATGCGCTCCTTGTGCACATAGACCAGCACCTCGCCGCCCAGCGCCTCCCATAAGCCGGCGCGGTGGATCTTGCGCGGCTGGAACACGATGTCGCCGTCGGAGAGGATCGCGGTGGGGCCCAGCGACTGCAGGTGCGCCACGGTTTCCAGCGCCTGCGGGTACAACCGCTGGGCGAACGGGTAGTCCAGCAGCCAGCCGGACATGCCCAGCAGTTGCGGGTCGTTGTCCAGCCCGGCGCGGAAGCATTCCAGCGTGCCCAGGTAGTCGGCGTAGCCCAGTGTCTCGCGGCGCTGGTCGTAGATGTGCCAGTAGCGTTCGCGCGCGGCAGTGCCGAACCGGTGCTGCAGTTCGTCGCCGAGCTCGTCGCGAAAACGGTCGTTGTCCAGCAGCGTGTTGTCTACGTCGCACAGGAAGACGACGGCCGGGGTGGCGTTGCGGGTATCGGTCAACATGGTTCGCTGGTCTCCGCTTGGGGGTCGTGCCAGCCTTCGGGGCTGGTGACTACATGGGCCGCGCCGGCCGGCCCCCAACTGCCCGGCGCGTAGGGTTGGACGGGGTTCTGGTGGTTCAGTACGCGATCGACCACCGCCCAGGCCGCCTCCACGCACTCGTCGCTGGTGAACAGGGAGTTGTCGCCGCGGATGGCGTCGCCCAGCAGCCGCTCGTACGGCGACTTCTCCGGCGTCGTGTCGTGCCGTGCCACCAGTTCCACCGGGTTGCCGCGCATCGCCTCGCCCGGCCGCTTCACCCGCGCGCCTTCGGCGATCACCACCTCCGGGCTGAGCCGGAAGCGGAAATAGTTGGACTGTGCGGCCTGGATGTCGTCGAAGATCGACATCGGCGGCGTCTTCATGTCCACCATCACCTCGGTGGTGGTGATCGGCAGGTTCTTGCCCGCGCGGATATAGAACGGCACGCCGGCCCAGCGCCAGGTGTCGATGTACAGGCGCAGCGCCACGAAGGTTTCCACGTCCGAATCGGGCGCCACGCCCTCGACGTCGCGGTAGCCGGCGAACTGGCCGCGCACCACATCGGCCGGTTCCAGCGGACGCATCGCGCGAAACAGGCGCAGTTTCTCGGCGTTGAGCGAGGCCGGGTCGTTGCCCACCGGCGCATCCATCGCCAGCAAGGACGTCACCTGCAGCAGGTGGTTCTGTAGCACGTCACGGATCGCCCCCACGCCCTCGTAGAACGAGCCGCGCCCGTCCACGCCAAACTGCTCGGCCATGGTGATCTGCACGCTGTCCACGTAATGGTGGTTCCACACCGGCTCGAACACGGTGTTGGCGAAGCGGAAATACAACAGGTTCTGCACCGGCTCCTTGCCCAGGTAATGGTCGATGCGGAAGATCGACGGCTCCGGGAACACCTCGTGCAGCGTGGCGTTGAGCTTGCGCGCGGAGGCCAGGTCGCGGCCGAACGGCTTCTCCACCACGATGCGCGCCTGGTCGGCGCAACCGGCCCGCTTCAGGCTGCGCGCCACCACGCCGAACAGGCTGGGCGGTATCGCCAGGTAATGCAGCGGTCGTTGCGCGTTGCCCAGCGCCTGTTTCAACGCGGTGAAGGTGGCCGGGTCGTTGTAGTCGCCATCGACATAGCGCAGGTTCGCCGCCAGCTTCGCGAACGCGGCCTCGTCCACCGTGGCGCCTTGCGCCTTGGCCGCGTGCGCCAGGCTGTCGTGCGCGCGCTGGCGCAACTGCTCCAGCGTCCAGCCCGAATGCGCGATGCAGATGATCGGCAGGTCCAGCCCGTCGCGCTGGATCATCGCCTGCAGCGCGGGAAAGATCTTCTTGTAGGCCAGGTCGCCAGTGGCGCCAAAGAACACGAGGGCATCCGAGCGGGAAATCGGCATAGCGGGACATCACTCCATGCGGGTGGGAATGCAGCCGGCCGGCTGCACGGGCGCGGCAGCGCCATCCGCCGATGGTTGCACTCCCTCGGCGGCAACTCCACCAACCAGCCTGCGCGAGGCGCGGTTAAGTCGATGCATAGGGCGGGAATGGGGAATCGGGAATCGTGCCTTTGCTCCTCCCCCTGCCCGCAGGGGGAGGCTGGGAGGGGGTTGAGCTTTTCGCTTGGCGTGACGGAGAGCGACCCCTCCCCAGCCCTCCCCTGCACGCAGGGGAGGGGGCGGTATGGTTATGGCATGGCACGAAGGCGGGCAAGCCTCTGGATGGTCCACGCCAGCGCGCCGGCAACGGCACCTAGGATGAACGCCCACAGCGGCATGAAGATGAAAGCCAGCGCCGAGGTGGAGGAGCCGCTCATCGCGCCGCCCCAGTCGAACAGCCACGAGAGATGGAACCAGACCATGAACAGCGTGGCGACCGCGGCGAACGCCACGCGTCCCCAGGGCATCGTGCGGCGGCCGCGATGCCCGACCAGCAGCAGGCCCAGGCCCGCCAGCATGGGCAGCGCATTCCATGCCGCAAAGCCGATGGCGTCGCCACCTTGCACGTAGACGACCAGCGCCATCGCCAGCAGGAACGGTGTGGCAAGCAGGATCGTTCTCATGTGTGTTTCTCGACGATGTTCAACACGTCCAGTAGATGCGCTTCACCAGGTCGACCACTTCCGGCCCCTCGCTGCAGCCACCGGCCTCGGGCGTGGTGCTGTCCGAGGGCTCCGTGCCGATCACCCACTGCCTGATCGCCACATTCCACACCAACGTGCCTTTGGCCACCACGCCGTGCGGAAACACGCGGCTCTCGCCGCGGTTGACCAGGACGATGTGGTGGCCGCGGATCGTGGCGGCGAGGGAAATACTGGGCAGGTCCGGCTGCTCCGCAAACCGGTGCCGGAACGTGTACTGGCCGGACGCGATCGGCAGCGGCGGTGCCGACGCGGCGACGGCGCCGAACGCCGCGAAAAGCGCCAGGCCGCACAGCCGCCGCAGGCGTGGTGCGGCGACCGGGTTCATGCGTGCGGCTCCACCGCGGCGGGCGCGCACAGGCCCTTGCTGTAGAAGCCGGACGGATCGAAACAGCAGACCCGCCGCTGCCCGGAGCGCAGCTTGTCGCAGGCCTCATCCACCCGCTTCTGCCGCGTTTTGGCCTGCTTGGCCGATTCGATCCAGTGGATCCAGTCCACCCGCGCCAGCGTGGTGGTGGTGTCCCAGACCGCGCGCGCGTCCGGGCACGCGGCCAGCGCGTGGCGCAGATCCGGCGGCAGCTCGGGCTCGGGCTCCTGCGCCACCGGAGTGATCGTCACCGCCACCGTGTCGCCCACCTCTACGGCAGCCGCCTCGCGCAGCGCCTCGCTCACCTTAAGCCAGTGGCTCAGCTGGCCATCGGGCTCCAGCATGGCCTGGAAGGCGTGGCCATTGAGCGTGCCCTGCACCGTCGTGCGGCCGCGCCGCGGAAGCCGCTCGCTGGCGCTCCTGGGCAGCACCAGGAACGCCCATGGCGCGTCCTTGCCCGCACTGGCGGCGGCAAGCAGCGGTGCCTTGAAGGTGGATTTCTCGGTTGCTGCAGTCATTGATCGTCCCGCGAGCTGGTGATCCGGGTGGGCGCGCCGCGTTACCGGTGGCTTTCGACATGCCGCACGAAGTTGTCCAGGATGGCCTGCCAGCCCTGGCGCTGCATTTCCACCGGGTGCTCCGTCTCCGCGTCGAAGGTGACGCGTACCAGGATCCCCCGCGGAACCGCCACGAACTCGACCAGGCCCATCCGGTCGCCGAACGCGTATTCGATCAGCGCGTGCGGCTCGACCCGGGTATAGGTGCCGGCAAAGTCGAAGCCGGCGCTACCGTCTTTGGCTTCCATGCGCGAGGAAAACGCGCCGCCCACGCGCAGGTCCACGTTGGCCCGGGTGGTGTGCCAGTCATCCGATGCGGCGTTCCACTGCCTGATGTCCTGCGGTGTGGTGTAGGCCGCCCACACCTTGGCGATGGGTGCATGGGCGAGGGCTTCGACGGTGATCTTCATGGGTGGGTTCCTGCGCAATGCCATGCCCGGCCACCGGGACTAGAACATGCCGAGCTGATTCGGGGAGTCGCGCGGTATTTCCTGGGCCACGTCCCACATCTCGGCAATCTTGCCATCTTCGAAGCGGAGGATGTGGACCACCGCGTACTCCTGGTCGGCATGCGCGCGGCGCAGATGCGACAACGCCGCGACGCGATCGGCCGACGCTATCGTCTGCCGTACGGTGAACGACTTGTTCGGCTCCGATTGCGCGCTTTGCTCCATGGCGGTCAGCAACGAATCCCGATCCCCGGGAAAATAGGCATTGTGGTGGCGGAAGTTTCCGGCGACATGGCGATCGTAGGCCTCGCGCACCTTGCCGGACGCGCACAGGGTCAGGAATTCCACGGCGATATCGGTTTGGCTGGGAGTGGTCATGCGGCGTCCTCACGCGGTGGCGCTTTCGCGCCAGGATGAAATGTCCGGCTCGCGACGAAGGCCGGCACGAAGCGGCGACAAACCGCTCGCCCCCGCAGACTACGTCAACGCGGTCTCGACGTCCTGCTGGATCTGGTTGATGAGATCCGCCAGTTCGGGCATCTCGCCGTACATGTCCAGTTCCCGCGTGGCGATCAGGCCCATGGAAAACGGGCCGGGGCGATCCGCGCAGGGCTGGCCGGACGCAAACGCCACGCACCAGCGCAACTGCCGCGCGATGCTCTGCGCCGGCGGCCAGCCCTGCGCCGCCAGCGGTTCGATCTGCGCCAGGGCCAAGCGGGCCTTCGTCAGCAGCGCTTCGTGCATGGCCGGCCAGCGTCACGCCTGCGCGGCGCGGCGACCCTTGCGGGTATACGGCAGCGCAAACAGGTACAGGCCGGTGAACAGTTGCAGGAAAAGCGGGGGCAGCGGCGCGTAGGTCAGCCAGGCAGGCGGCTCGCCCGCGATCAGCGCACGCGCGAGGAAATTGGCGATCACGGTGGCCGTGAAAACGAGCGACAGCCAGCGGTGGCTCCACCGTGTCCAATGGCCGCGCATCACTGCGCCCCCTGCGCCGGCGAGCGGGCGGCGCTTTCGATCATCTTCCAGCCATTGCCGGACGGGTCCCGGAAACCGGCGTCCACAGTGCCGTAGCGATCCACCGGCTCCTGCATGAACTCCACCCCCAGCGCGCTCAGGCGCTCGTACGCCGCGCGGCAGTCGTCCACCACCAGCACCAGCGGCGGCATGGCGCCCTTGGCCAGCACCTCGCACAGCGTTTTCGCGGTGGCCGCGTCGTGCATCGGCGGGCCGGGCCGGAACAGGCCGAGCTGGAACGAGGGCTGCTCCGGATGCTGCACCGTGAGCCAGCGGTAATCGCCGTTGCGGGCGTCGGTGTGCACGCGAAAACCCAGCTTGTCGACATAGAAGGCCAGCGCCTCGTCCTGATCACGCACGTACACGCCCGCCACATTCACGCCCTGGTTCATAACGCCTCCGTTGTTGGTTGGGTTTCCATCTTGCCGTCCGCCTCCCGTCGCCGCTTCTCCGAAACTGCGGTCTTGAGGTCGGGCCGGTGCGCGGCACGCACGAGGCATTCGGGCGCCTGCTTGCGCGCGTGCGGCGCCGGCTGCAGGCGGGCGCGCAGCTCGCCGGGGCTTTCGCCGGTGATGTCGCGAAAGATGCGTCCGAACGTGCCCAGGCTGTTCCAGCCGGTCTGGTAGGCGATCTCCGTAACGGGCAGCTCCGTGTCGCGGAGCAGGGCGATGGCGCGCTCGATGCGGCGCGTCAGCAGGTAGCGATGCGGCGGCACGCCGAAAGCCGTGGCGAACTGGCGCGCAAAGTGCGCCTCGGAAACCGCGCTCACCTGCGCCAGCCGATGGATCGGCCACGCCTCATGCGGAGCGCCGTCCATCCGGTCCTTCGCGCGCAGCAACCGCCGCAGCAAGTCGGGGCTTTGATTCATCGTGTCTCCGTGCCGGCGCCCGTGCGCCTAACGATGCCGGGCCCGCCTCACGCGGGAAGCACCCAGCGCGATGAAGGCGGCGGCCAGCCCATAGAAGGGCGCCTCCTGGCCGAGGTACGCCGCCAGAAGAAACATGCCACCGGCCAGCAAGAAGAGAAAGCCACTCCGCCTTCCACCACACATGTCGTTCTCCTGTTGAAAGCCCGCTGATTTTCCCGCGTCAGCCGCGCGCGTCCACCGGCGGGTATTTCAGGAATTCGGGCGTGCGCTCCATGCGGGCGGAGAGTTCCGCCAGGCCGGGATGCTTTTCAGCCGGCACGATGGACGCCAGCATGGATTGGGTGAACTGCCACACGACGGCGGTGGTGATGCTGGCCTGATTGCGCGGTTGCGCGAAAACGGCGTGGTGCGTCTGCACTTCGCGCTCCAGGCCGGCGTAGGCTTCCAGCAGCTGGCCCTGCACGCGCTCCACCCACGGCTCGTACTGGGCGGACGACGGTCGCAGCTTGCGCTCGTAGACGATCTGCACGCTCTTCTCGCAGGCTGCCAACGCCAGGCTGACGGCGCGCATCTGGTGTTGCATGCGCGTGGCGTCGCCCAGGCTCCAGAGCGAATCGCCGCCGGTCCGGGTCGCCTCCACGAACTGCAGGATGAGCGAGGAATCCATCAGCACCTCGCCGTCGTCGCACACCAGCGAGGGCGCCTTCACCACCGGGTTGATGGCCCGAAACTCCTCGTAGGTGCTGAACACCGAGATCGCCTCGTGCCCGAACGGGAGACCCAGGCATTCCAGCGAAATGGCGACGCGCCTTACATAAGGCGAATCGAGCATGCCGATCAGTCGCATGGCCTTCTCCTCACTTGCCTGCCGCGTGAACGGCCTCATAGTGCAACACGATCGGGGCCGACCCGTAGAAGTGGTGCAGCAGACGCTTCCACTCCAGGTACGGGGCGGATTTGCGGAAGCCTTCCTCGTGGTCGTGCAACGACTTCCAGCGGACCAGAAGCACGTAGGCGTCGGGGTCTTCCACGCACCGGTTCAACTCGTGCGAAACATGGCCGGGCGCGGCACTGATGATCGCCTGTGCCGTGCGAAAAGCCGCCTCGAACTCCGTCGTCCTGCCTGCCACCACCTGCAATTGCGCTATTTCCAGAATCATTGCCGCCTCGCTTGATGAAGCCTGGCCCGAAAGCGGCCACGCAGAAAGACATGATCAGCCCTGTGCCGCCACGTTGGTACGATCCCCGGCCGTCGTTGGCGACGATATGACGAGAAACACCACCTCGGCGTCCGAACGGTTGACGAAGCGGTGGCGCGTGCCCGGCGGGACATGCAGCCCCTGGCCGGCGGCGAACGTCACCGCCTCGTGCTCGAACTCCATCGTCGCCGTGCCGGACAGCACGTAGAAGAACTGCCGCGCGCGCACATGGAAATGCGCCGCCTCGCCCGCACCCGGCGGCACGCGCTCCCGGATCACGCTGAGCGTCGGCTCCTTGAGCAGGTGCCAGCCATCGCAGACGCCGCCCCAGGTGTAGTGTTCCGCGGTGTCGATGCCTGAAACGCGATGATCCATGACGTGATCCCACTGGAAGGAAGCGGCGGCCGGGCCGTCCGCCTGGAAAACGACACGGCATCGATGCCGCAGGGGAAGTTCTGGTCAATCAGCTTCCCGCCCGCAGGAGGGCGCAGCAAAACCGGGCGCGCGCTGCAGCGCGGCGGCATAGATATCCGGGACATGGCGCTCCATCAGTGTCTGCGGATGCGCCGGTGCGGTAAACCCGAACCGCGCATACAGCCCGTGCGCATCGCCGGTGGCGAGCGTGAACCGGCGCAGCCCCTGCAGCTGCGGGTGCGCCAGGACCGCGCCGACGAGCGCCTTGCTGTAGCCCTTGCCGCGGTGTTCCGGCAGCACGAAAACATCCACCAGGTTGGCAAACGTGGCGTAGTCGGAAATGACGCGCGCGAAGGCAACCTGCCGCCCGCCGAGCAAGCCGCCAAAACAGAGCGAGTTCGCCACGGCCCGCTCGACCACCGCGAACGGAATGGCCTTGGCCCAGTAGGTCTGCTCCGAGAGAAAGCGGTGGATGAGCCGCAGATCCAGCTCGGCAGCATCGGTGGTGATCCGAAGTTCTTCCATGGGAACGAGTGCTTGGGGGCGATATCGGATCAAGCCCTGCCACGATGTGGCACCGGCTCGATGGCGGGTGGGAGCTGGCCCAGGTCAAGCGCCAGGTGATGGCAATTGAACTGCAGGCCCTTGCGAAGATAAAGCCGGTGCGCCGCATGCCGGGCATAGCCCGTGTCCAGGTGCAGGCCCTGGCAACCGTTGGCCCTGGCGTGGGCCACCAGCCAGTCCATGAGCGTGCCGGCAAACCCCCTCGACGTCGCCCCGGGCAGGGTCGTCAGGTCGTCCACGTAGAGAACCTTGCCCCAGGCCAGGAATTCGGCGAATCGGAAGCCGGCGGCGCTCCGGACCACGCCCTCGTGCCTCAACGCCACGATCCGGTAGGACTGCGTCTGCTGGCGACGTACCTGGGACAGAAACGCCTGTTCGCCAAGATGCGGCCGCAGCGCGCTGAAGGCCGGGAAACACGACAGGATCTCCTCGTCCGAATCGGCCACGAACAGCTCGATGGTCATGCGAAATCCCTCATCTCGTTTCCGTGCTGGAATGGCGGTGCGGCAGCCTGCCGCCAGGTTGAATCGTCAAGCAAGCACCCCGCGACACACCCGCGCGGCGCCAAGGCCCCACAGGGTAGCAACCGCAACGGCGGTGATGTGGCCTCCACCGGCACAAACGCCCTCGTTCCCGCGCCGCGTTACCACAGCCACCGCGCCAGGCGCATCAGCATGTCGCAGAGCCAGCCAAAGACGTTCGGGGCAAGGCGGGGAAACGCGAAAGACAGGATGGCGAAACCGGCGATGGCGGCGCCCAGCGCCCAGGGCGGCAAAAACGCGCTGTCCGAGAGCGGAGCGATCTGGCCATTGATGAGCAGCCACAGCAGGCCCATCAGGGGCACGGAGAAAAACAGCGACGCCGCGGCAGCTGCGGCGCGAGCGCCGGGCGTGAGATCCGGATCGGTGTTTCGTCGTACCCGAGCGTGCGACATGCGCATCAGCCGGGCGAACGATCAGGCGCCGCCATCGATGATGACGAGCGTGCCGTGGCTGCCTTCTGCCACGGCGTGCGGCACGCCGGCGGAAACGATGTACACCTCGCCGGCGCCCACGCGCGTCACCGCGGTGCCGATCTGCAGGTTCATCTGCCCCTTCAGCACCAGCAAGGCTTCGTCAAACGCATGCGATTCCTCGGCGTAGCCCCGGCCGTCCATCCGCACGACCTTGAGGTTGGCGCCCGCCGCCTGGCCGACCACCCGGGAATGCCAGGCCTCGGTGAGGGAGGACGCCAGGGCGAGGAGGTTGGCGTGTACGACCATCGTGTATTCCCATCCGGCAGGGCCGGTTTCCAGCGGTCGTGACGCCGCCCGCGTTGGACGCGATGTTGAAGTGGACCGGACACGAGCGCAACAACCCCGGAAAAAGTCGGCGCGACCGGTAAACCGATGTTCGCTCGGCGCCGCTACGCCTCGTCCTCGAGGATGAGGCTCATCTGTACCGAGTCGTGGTACTCGCCGCCGAAACGCATGCCGTGGCGCTTCAGCGCCTCGCGCGAGAAACCCATGCGTTCATAGAGCTTGATCGCGCGTTCGTTGTCCGCGCGAACCTCCAGCTCCACGCGCGTGATGCCGTTGGACCTTGCCTTGTCGAGACACGCGGACAGCAGCTGCCGGCCCAGCCCACGGCCGCGGTGGGCAGGCAAAAGGCCCATGCCCACGTGACCACAATGCCGGATGGCGTCGGCCCAGGCGGGAAATATGTCGCACCAGCCAACCACGCGCGAATCTTCGACCGCCACGAACTGCGCCGCCCCCGCGGCCACGCTCTCGCGCACGAAACCCCGAATGCGATCCAGCGGCAGTGCCTCGAACTGTGCAAGGTACTTCTTCTCGCGAGCCACGGCGTCCAGGCAGGCGCGAAAACTTTCTGCATGGGATTCGGCGATCGGGACGACGACAACACTCATTGGCATGCAACTCTGGAGTTCAAGCGGTGGCCCCTTCATCACCCGCCATGTCGTGAGCATTCCAGGCACCCTGAAATGCGGCGCGTGCGTCTTCGGGCTGATGCATGCGCACTCCCGGCTGTTCAGGCGCCATGGTTGATCTTCCACGGCACGCCAAAGCGGTCGACCACGATGGCGTAACACGGCGACCAAAACGTTCTCTGCGGCGAAAGCACCACGCGACCGCCCGCTTGCAGCGCGTAGAAAGCGGTTTCCACCTTTTCCGGCGCATCAACGCCAAGCAGCACGTGGAAGCCCTGTGGGGTTTCGTAGCGGTCGGGGCTTACGTCCGCACCGGCGATCTCGACGCCGTCGATGTGGATATTGGCATGGATGATCTTCTCGCCCTCCGAAGGCGCGGACGCCAGGGCGGGCGCGTCCTTGACCCGAAGCAGGGTGCCGATACGGCCGCCGAGGTGTTCTGCGTAGAAGCGAAACGCCTCTTCGCACTGGCCATTGAACGCGATATGAAATGCCAAGCTCATCGTGGAATTGCCCTGCGTCCCGCCTGCCGGTGATGTTGCCTCGGTTCGTCACCGGTCAGGGGATCATTCATGCTGAAGAATGTTGACGAGCCGGCCGAGCGGGTCCCTGACATAAAACCGGCGCACGCCCCACGGCTCGGTCGCCGGGCCGTACTCCACCGCAATCCCGCCTGCATTGACCCGACGCCATGCCTCGTCGAGATCGTCCACCTCGATGGATAGATCGGGCACCGGCGTGTCGGAGCCGCCCTGGCTTGCGATGCTGACCTGCACCGCCATCCGGGCGGCGCCTGCATACGTGCGAATCCAGCCATGATCCATGGCGAGGTCGAGCCCCAGCAAGCCTCGGTAGAAATCGTCCACTGTGGCAGGTTCGGGTGCCGACAGGTTGGCGATGATCCGTTTGACCTTCATGGCGACTCCATAAGTATCGGCGGGGCCGAATACGGGGTGAGCGTGCAACCCCGCCGGCTAGAACTCGCGGCCGTTGACCGGTACGCGGGCCACCGCTTCGAGATCCACCCCCTCCAGGCAACGCAGGTTGATCGCGGCGGTTTCCGTGCCGTCAGGCATGCGCCCCAGGCCGAACGGCTGGCAGCCGCAAACGGAGCAGAACCGATGCTCGATCACGTGCCGGTTGAACGTATAGGTGGCGAGCTGACCGTTGCCCGCCGTCACGGTGAGCGACGCTCGTGGAACGAACCACAGCAAAAAGCCTTTCCGGCTGCAGTGTGAGCAATTGCATTCGATGGCCTGGTCGATCTCGCCGGCCACGGTGAACTGGACGGCACCGCAATGACAACTTCCCGATGGCATGATCCCTCCAAGGGTGGCCGATGGTGCAACTCAAGCCGTGCCGCAAGGCTTCGGCCCGAGCGGATGGTCAGGCCAGCAAGCGATGGCCTGCCGATTGAAGCGCCTCTACGGCGCGATCCAGGTTCTCCGACTTGACCAGCACGTAATCCGTGTCGAACGTGCTGGCGGCAAAAATGCCGATGGCGGCTTGGGCCAGAGGGTCGAGAAACGCGGCCAGTACGCCCGTCTGGTCGAAGGCAAACGGGCCTTTTATCTTGATCGCGCGCCACGGCCCATCCGCCCCGGCCAAGCCGGCTGCGGCAGCTTCCGAACAGACCATCGAAAGCTCCTCGTCGGTACGGGTAATTGACATGAAATCGGGGGACTCGATCACCGCCTGCGGCAGCGACGCCCCCGGTTCCACTTTCACCACCATGAAATTTCCGGGAAGCACGGAAAACGATAGATGCATGTCTTGCGGACGTTCGGGTCAAGAATTGGAAAAGTCGTCCGGGCCTGGTCGCCGGAACGCGCCCCACGACTTTGCGTGAAGCGCACGAGGGTGACAACCCAACTCGTGGCCTACTCGATGGTGGCGCAAGGATGACGAGCGGGATCAGGTCGATAAAGACCAGTCGAGAACGGCACCGCCATGGCAAGAACCCATGAGCTTCGCTCCGGACGCCGTTCGAGACCGGTGCATTGACCAGCGAACCTGCGCGTACCGGCGACGCCGGAGCCTTACGTACCCTACCGCAAGGCATCGAGGTCTGCACGCTGGTCGAGAGCCGGTCGAAAAAGGCCTTGCGAAAGAGCAACCCAGCAGGCCTAACGCTAGAGTTAAGCGGCGGCGAAGCCGTCCGCCTTGAACGAGTAGTTAGAGCGCACTGCCACCTACAGCGAGCTCCAGACAACAGCAACCGAAGGCAGTAAAACTAACGCTACGCAGGTAATGGCACGGACCTTTGCGCCGGAAAAACTGTAGCCGGACAACCAGAGCGCAGTGAGGAGACTCGCCACGCCGATAAACAATACTGCCAGCGACTGGCGCCGAGCAGCTTCGATTTGTGCGTGCGGAACTGATGGTGACGGGTCGCCAAGTTGCGACATGACGCCGTAGTAAGCCAGCAACCAGCCGGCTAAGACAAGAAGCAAAGCCAAATTTGCCGCAGCGGTCTGTTTCATTGGGCTCTAACGCTGGAGTTAAGCGGCGCGCGGTACGCGCGTCCGCTTGGACGACTGGTTAGGGGCGAAGTAGACCTGCACGCTCTGCCACTTGTACATGTAGAACGCACCAACGCCAACGACCAGCAAGCCCGGAAGAACATACGCTAGCATGCCGAAGAACGGACATGGTGCTACGAATGCGAGTGCCAGGAAACCCAAATACACAGCGCGAGCATATGGCCGTTTTGACGCCAGCGCCCACGCGGCGAATGGGCCAACGATGCCTAGCAAGGAAGCGAGTACGCCCGCGCCGCTGCTCCACCACACAGCGTAAGTGACGTGCCGACCTTGTATAGCGTATGAGTCGATCGGGATAACCGATATGACTAAGAATACGAAGCAACATGCCGCATGCGCAGTTAGAAACTTTAGAAGCTTTGGCATGCCGCTGAAGTTTGCCCACATGGCCTAGCCCCTAACGCTTGAGGTAACCGGCGCAGCCCGCGTAGCGGGTCTGCGTCCGGTTGACCGAATAGTTAGATTTTTGGCGCATTGGCGACTACCGCAATGCACCGCGGAACACCCAATTGCTCCGGTGGCACCGACAGCTCTGAAATGCGTTGCAGCAGCTGCGTTGAACTGTGGAACCACTCGGAACCTTTGGTGCCAGGTTTGAACCGAGCCAAGTGTGAAAACTCAATGTGCAACTCGCGCTCCAGCGCCTCGGCCTCCCGCGTTGGGAACGCACCCGACTGGAACGGCTTGAGGCCTAGAACTTGCACGGGCTCGTGATTGGATGTTTGGATTTGTGAAAGGCGACGACGGACCGCGGACTGCAACGTGAACTTTGCTGTGATGGCGAGCATGCCAATCTTGACCGCTGCCACCGGGTCGCCGACGCCGAGGAAATAGACGACGCCGGGACAAGCCCACCACTCCTGCGTGTGCGGCGACGCCAAATTGGGTTCCTTTGGTGCTCGCACTACGCCCCCTTCGAAAATCTAACGCTGGAGTTAAGCGGCGCGCGGCTTTTCGCGCGTCCGCTTGGACGAACTGTTAGACATAAGCCCAGACAGCCCACGTGCCTATTGGAAGCAACGCAAATAGCACCACGACGCCAAGACACCCAGAACCCCGCCGTGACGAGCCGCGTGCACCATACGACTCGCGCTCTTGCGGCGGACGCGACTGGAGCCACTTGTGGTGGCAAGACTGACAGAAAAATTTAGTCTTGCCATTACGCCACGCCTCTGCAGTGCGATGGGTATGAAGTGCCTGCACACCGCAGCGACCACACTTGAAAGACTTTGACGGCGGCATACGCTTTGGAATGAGCTTGCCGACTAGGCCGACCACGACCACCAAGGCCGCGCCAATGCCAAATATGATTTCAAGACTCACCAGACGGCATCCCTATGTCTAACGCTGGAGTTAAGCGGCGGCGAAGCCGTCCGCCTTGAACGAATTGTTAGGGGGCGCTGCCGCCAACCGCAAGCTCGCCACCGATATGAACGTCGCGGCCGTATTTGAAGGTACGAGATGATACGACCGAACCATTGCAGCTTAGCGAAATAATGTGTCCTTGCCGCGATGGGCCAACAATGAAACTCTCTCGGAAGTTGCCTGAGACTATGCGCTCACGGGAAGCGTCTTTGGAGCCAACCACTGCAACAGACAATGTGCAGCTGGAGTCGGTTGGCGTTGAGCCGACAGCGTAAAACTGACCGTCGGCTGGGCCGAAGAGCGATGCACAACCCGCGAGGAACATACAGGCCGCACTTATGACGAGCTGCCGCATGTGGCTTTGGCCCCTAACGCTGGAGTTAAGCGGCGGCGAAGCCGTCCGCCTTGAACGAATTGTTAGGGGGCGCTGCCGCCAACCGCAAGCTCGCCACCGATATGAACGTCGCGGCCGTATTTGAAGGTACGAGATGATACGACCGAACCATTGCAGCTTAGCGAAATAATGTGTCCTTGCCGCGATGGGCCAACAATGAAACTCTCTCGGAAGTTGCCTGAGACTATGCGCTCACGGGAAGCGTCTTTGGAGCCAACCACTGCAACAGACAATGTGCAGCTGGAGTCGGTTGGCGTTGAGCCGACAGCGTAAAACTGACCGTCGGCTGGGCCGAAGAGCGATGCACAACCCGCGAGGAACATACAGGCCGCACTTATGACGAGCTGCCGCATGTGGCTTTGGCCCCTAACGCTTGAGTTAAGCGGCGGCGAAGCCGTCCGCCTTGGACGAGTTGTTAGGCCGGCCAGAGGACCCGCCAACCTGCCTCTTGGAAGTAACTTTGAAGTGCGGCCTCGTCTGGTACCCAGTGGTCGAAGGCGAAGTTACCGTTCGGGCCATCTGAACCGTCCCACCATTCGTAGATTAGGAAGCCACCAGTGTTGGCGGAGTCGTCAGAGACCTTGACCTTGTGAGAAGGCTTATCGCTGTTGGCAATTGATCCGGTGGCTTCCAGTGGAATGCTCATCGAGGGCCTAACGCTAAGTAGACCCCAAAAGCGGGGTGTTGCGACGAGTATGCGGCGGGTCTGCTGACCGCACAAGCAGGCGATTCCTACGCTGGATCATGGTTTTGCATGGATGCCCATTGCCCTTGGGAGTCGCATGCTGTCGGCGTTATCGGCCACTTTTGAGGGCGTATGAGTTATCACGTCGGAAGTGAGGGTGTAACGGATGCGAAGGCACCGCGGCTGCTGGATCAGGTGCGGGCGCGGTTGCGTTTGAAGCATTACAGCTTGCGGACGGAGAGGGCGTATGTGGGCTGGATTCGGCGCTTCATCCTGGCCACCGGCAAGCGGCATCCGCGCGACATGGGGGTGGCGGAGGTCGAGGGCTTTCTGAGTGCGTTGGCGGTGGAGGGCAAGGTGGCGGCCGGCACGCAGAACCAGGCGCTGTCGGCGCTGCTGTTTCTGTACAAGGAAGTGTTGGGCGTGGAGTTGCCGTGGATGGAGACGGTGGTGCGGGCGAAGCGGCCGCAGCGGGTTCCGGTGGTGCTCTCGCGCGACGAAGTCGCCCGGCTGCTGGCGATGATGGACGGCCGCTACGGCTTGATGGCTTCGCTGCTGTACGGCTCGGGCATGCGGCTGATGGAGTGCGTGCGACTGCGCGTGAAGGATGTGGATTTCGGGCTCAACCAGATCTGTGTGCGCGACGGCAAGGGCGGCAAGGATCGGCACGTGCCGTTGCCGCGCCGCCTGCGTGAGGCGTTGCAGGCACAGTTGGAGCGGGTGCGCCTGGTTCATCAGCAGGATCTTGCGGCGGGGCTGGGCGCGGTGTGGTTGCCGCATGCGCTGGCGCGCAAGTACCCGTCGGCGCCGCGCGAGCCGGGATGGCAGTACGTGTTTCCGTCGGATCGGCTGTCGCACGATCCGCGCGATGGCGAACGGCGACGGCATCATGTGGACGAGGCCGGGTTGCAGCGTGCGGTGCGCAACGCGCGGCTCAAGGCCGGCATCGTGAAACCGGCCGCCTGCCATACGTTGCGGCATTCGTTTGCTACCCACCTGCTGGAGGCGGGGCAGGATATTCGCACGATCCAGGAACTGCTGGGCCACAAGGACGTGGCGACCACGCAGATCTACACGCACGTGCTCAATCGTGGTGGGCAAGGGGTGGTGAGTCCGCTGGATCGTTGAGCGGGTCGTGTGATGTGGGGACGTGGATGGCATGGGGTGTTCGCGCTGGTCGGGCCCTCTCCCCAACCCTTCTCCCCGAGGGGAGAGGGGCTTTTCGGCTGGGCAGGCGCGGTTGGGATGCGGTGTTCGCGTTGGGCGGGCCCTCTCCCCAACCCCTCTCCCCGCGGGGAGAGGGGCTTTTTCCGGCGGTGAGTCAGTGGGGGCGCGGGTGGTTGATCTGGACGTGGTGGTCCGCGCCATCGTCGTTCAGCGGGATGCGGGCGTCGGGTTGCGGGGTGCCGTCAAGGTGGACGGTGGCGGGGCTGTCGGGTGGAACCACGCGCAGGTCGATGCGGTAGGTGGTGTCGCCGTGGCGGTAGGTCATCGTGAAGCCTTCCCAGGCTGGCGGCAGCACGGGGGCGAAGCGCAGTTGGCCGGCTTCCAGTTTCAGGCCCAGCAACGACTCCACCATCAGGCGATACATCCAGCCGGCGGACCCTGTGTACCAGGTCCAGCCGCCGCGGCCGACGTGCGGATCGACGGCGTAGACGTCGGCGCAGACCACGTAGGGCTCGACCTTGTAGACGTCCATGCGGGCGTCGCCGGTGTGGTTGAGCGGGTTGATCATGCGCAGCAGCTCCCACGCGCGCTCGTGGTCGCCGCGTTCGGCGAAGGCCATCGTGCTCCAGATGGCGGCGTGGGTGTACTGGCCGCCGTTTTCGCGCACGCCGGGCACGTAGCCCTTGATGTAGCCGGGGTCGTGCGGGGATTTGTCGAACGGCGGATCGAGCAGCTGGATCAGGCCGGCGTCGCGGCGCACCAGGTGCTGGTCCAGCGAGGCCATGGCCTGTTGCTGGCGTTCCGGTGTCGCCACGCCGGACAACACCGACCAGCTCTGCGCGATGGCGTCGATGCGGCATTCCATGTTGGCGCTGGAACCCAGCGGAGTGCCGTCGTCGAAGTAGGCGCGCCGGAACCACTCGCCGTCCCAGCCGTGTTGTTCCAGCGCGGCGGTGAGCTTGCGCACCTCGTCGTGGCAGCGATCGGCAAAGGCATCATCGCCGCGCAGGCGCGCAACGTCGGCGTAGCGGTTCATCACTTCGCAGCTGAAGAAACCCAGCCACACGCTTTCGCCGCGGCCTTTCTCGCCGACGCGGTTCATGCCGTCGTTCCAGTCGCCGCCGCCCATCAGCGGCAGGCCGTGCACGCCGCGGCGCAGGCCGTGTTCGATCGCGCGCACGCCGTGCTGGTACAGCGTTTCGGTGAGGCCCGAGGGTTGCGGCAGGTCGTAGTAGGACTCCTCGCCCGGATGCAGCGCGCGGCCCTCGATGTAGCCCACGCGCTCGTCCAGCACGGCGCTGTCGGCCGTGGCCAGCACGTAGCGGCTGATGGCCAGCGGCAGCCACAGGTAGTCGTCCGAGCAGGTGGTGCGCACGCCGCGATCGAGCGGCGGATGCCACCAGTGCTGCACGTCGCCCTCGGGAAACTGGTGGGCGGCGCACCGCAGCAGCTGCGCCCGCGAGAGTTCCGGCGCGGCGTGCAGCATCGCCATCGAGTCCTGCAGCTGGTCGCGGAAGCCGAACGCGCCGCCGGACTGGTAGTAGCCGCTGCGCGCCCAGAAGCGGCAGGCGATGGTCTGGTACATCAGCCAGCCGTTGGCCAGCATGTCCAGCGTCGGGTCCGGCGTGCTGATCTGCACCGCGCCCAGCGTGCGCTGCCAGTGCTCGCGTACGCGATCCAGCGCGTCGGCGGCGGCGCCGGTGCCGCGGAAGCGTTGCACCAGGGTGCGGGCGTCGGCGCTGTCGCGGCCCAGGCCCAGGCGGAACACGATCTCGCGCTGCTCGCCCGGTTCCAGCGTCACCGTCACCTGCAGCGCGCCGCACGGGTCCATGCCCGCGCCGAGGCGGCCGGAAAGATGCACGCGCTCCAGCGCCGCCGGCGCGTGCATGCTGCCGTTGCGGCCCAGGAACTCGGTGCGGTCGCCGGCCACGCGGCGGTCGAGGTCGTCCACGTCGAAGAACGCCACGCGGTCGGGGAACTCGCCGTTGTACGCGTTGCGGGCGAACAGCGCGCCGGTGGCGGGGTCGGCCTCGGTAACCACGTGCATCGCGGTTTTCTCGCGCAGGTCGCCCAGCAGCCACTCCACGTAGCCGACCACGCTGAGCCGGCGCGGGCGGTCGGAGTCGTTGCGCAGCTTCAGCACCGAGAACTTCACCGAGGCATCCAGCGCCACGTACATCCACAGTTCGCCGCGGATGCCGTCCTCGACATGCTCGAACACGCTGTAGCCGAAGCCGTGGCGGGTGACGTATTCGCCCTCGCCGCGGCGCGGCAGCGCAGTGGGCGACCAGTAGTGCCCGGTTTCCTCGTCGCGCAGGTAGATGGCCTCGCCGCTGCCGTCGCCCACCGGGTCGTTGTGCCACGGCGTGAGCCGGAACTCGTGCGCGTTCTCGCCCCAGGTATAGGCACCGCCGCTTTCGGACACCACGCTGCCGAAATACGGATTGGCCAGCACGTTGGACCACGGCGCCGGCGTGGCCTGGCCGGGGCGCAGCACGATCACGTACTCGCGGCCGTCCGCGCTGAAGCCGCCGTGCGGGCTGGGCAGTTGCAGCGCGCGCGGTTCGGGCTCGACGGCCGACGTCTCGACGGCCGAACCGCGATAGCTGCGCTCGGGCTCGAAGCGCGGCGCGTGGGTCTCCACGTGGCGGCGGCTGATCTGCTCGGCCAGGCTGCCGCGGGTGTCGCCCAGGATGATGCGGGCGCTGGCCTGCACCACCATGCGGTCCTCGCTGGACAGCTGCTGCGACGGCCGCACGAAGATGCCGCCGGGGCGGTCGAGCAGGCTCGCTTCGCTGCCCGAGGCGATCAGGCCCATGATCT
Organism: Rhodanobacter caeni; assembly: GCF_039523575.1. NCBI lineage: Bacteria > Pseudomonadati > Pseudomonadota > Gammaproteobacteria > Lysobacterales > Rhodanobacteraceae > Rhodanobacter > Rhodanobacter caeni. The sequence continues at coordinate 441,764 of NZ_BAAAFO010000002.1, forward strand.
GGTCCTGCAGCTCCTGCCGGTAGCCGGCGCGGTCCTCGTTCCAGATCACCAGATCCACCGCCAGCCCTTTCAGGCGCCAGTACGCGTGCGCCTGCACCAGCTGCCGCACCAGCTCGATCCGCGCCGGGTCGGAAACCTGCAGCAGCACGATCGGCAGGTCGCCGGAGATCGATTGCCCCCACAGGCCCGACTGGCCGCGCCGGTTGGCGCGCAGCACGGCCGGTTCGGCGCGCAGCTGCATGTTCGGGTAGATGATCGCGGTGGCCATGTGCTCGTACAGCTGCGCGTCGGCCAGGCTGGCGTTGAGCTGGCGCAGCAGCACCTGGCTGTGGGTCCAGGCCAGGTCGAACACGCGGTCGGCCAGGTGGCGGTCGCGGTACTTGCCGATCAGTTGCACGCAACCGTCGCGGCTGTCGGCCATGCCGGTGACCAGGTCGATGGTGGCTGACTGCTCCGGCTCCAGCGTGATGCGGCAGCGAATGGCAACGATCGGGTCGAGCACCGAGCCGGCGCTGTTGGAAAGCTTCGTCTGCGCCGCGTCCAGCGCACGCGGTTGCGCCGTGCTGCGGCCGCGGCCGATGAAGCGGGCGCGGTCGGTCTCGTAGGAGATCTCGTCGATGTCGGCGTTGTGCACGGCCAGCAGGTGGCACATCCACGGTACCGCCTCGCCTTCCGATCGCGGCCGGCGAGTGCATACGATGGCCTGCAGTTCGGGCAGCAGCTCGGTCTGCACGAACAGGTTGCTGAACGCCGGGTGGGCCGCGTCGCTGACCGGCGGTGCCAGCACCACTTCGGCGTAGCTGGTCAGCTCGATGGTGCGTCGGCTGCGGCCGCGGTTGGTGATGCGGGTGCGGCGCAGTTCGATGTCGTCCTCGGGCGAGACCACGATCTCGGTATGCGCGTGGAAATCCTTCTCGCGCACGCGGAACTCGGCGCGCGCGTCGGAGAAGATCGCCTCGAACAGCTCGGTCTTCTTGCGCGTGGGCTGGTACGCGGTGGACCAGTACTCGTTGCTGGCCACGTCGCGCAGGTAGCAGAACATGCCCCAGTGGTCGCGGGTGATGTCCTCGCGCCAGCGCGTCACCGCCAGCTCGCCGCGCCGGCTGTAGCCGCCGCCGGCGCTGCTCACCATCACGTGGTAGCGGCCGTTGGAAAGCAGCTGCACGGCCGGGCGCGGGCGATCGGGGTCGGCAAAGATGCGCAGCCGCGGCTCGGCCACGCGCGGCGTGCCGTCCAGCTCGGGGAAGCCCGACGCGTGCAGGTACTCGGCGGCGGTGCGCGGGATGCGCTCCTGCAGCAGCAGGCTGGTGGCCTGGAACGGCGGGTGCGACTCGAACCGCCGCTGCATCGGCCGGTCCAGCAGCGCGTGCGCCAGCGCCAGCAGGCTCATGCCCTGGTGGTGCGCCATGAACGACTGCACCAGCGCCGAACCTTGCCCCACCGGCAGCCGCGCCGGCGTGTAGTCGATCGCCTCGTACAGGCCGAAACGCCCCAGCGCGCCGGCTTCCGTCGCCAGCCGTTGCAGGTTGGCGGTGGCCGCGGCGGGCCGCACCATCATCGCCAGCGCGGTGGCGTAGGGTGCGATTACCACGTCCTCGCCCAGCCCGCGCTTCAGGCCCAGGCCGGGCACGCCGAAGGCGCGGTATTGATAGTTGAACTGCGCATCGCGGGTGTTGTAACCGGATTCGGAAACGCCCCACGGGATGTTCAGCTGGTTGCCGTACTCGATCTGCCGGCCCACGGCCGCGCGGCAGGTCTGGTCCAGCAGGGTGTTCTCGTAACTGGGCATCACCAGCATCGGCATCAGGTACTCGAACATCGAGCCGGTCCACGACAACAGCACCGGTTCGCCCGCGCTGGTGGTCAGCAGCCGGCCCAGCGCGAACCAGTTTTCCTGCGGCAGCTGGCCCTGGGCGATGGCCACGAAACTGGCCAGCCGCGCCTCGGAGGCCAGCAGGTCGTAATAGCCTTCGTCGCGGCGGCGTTCGTCCACGTTGTAGCCGATCGCCAACAGGTCGCGGCCGGCGTCGTACAGGAAGTGGTAATCGACCACGGCCATCTCGCCGGCCTGGTCGGCCAGCTGCTCCAGCAGGGCGATGCGCTCGCGCGCGCGTTCACGGATCGCCTCGGCGCCGGCCTCGCAGGGCCAGCACAGCGGTTCGATGCGGCCGAGCTGGGCCAGGGTGGGGATGCCGCTGAAGTTGATCTTCTCGTCGGCCGGGGGATCGAGCTGGAACGCCTGCACCTCGTCGTACAGTTCCTGGCATTGCTGCATCAGCGCCGCGCTCCAGTACGCAACCTCGCCACCGGGCTCCTGTGGCAGCTCCGTGGCGAGCGCCATGGCGTGGTCGCACAGCTGTTGCAACAGCGCGCTGGCCTCGCCAAGCGTGGACGGCGGCGCCGCCAGTGCCGCATCCAGCGCGCGTCGCAGCGGCTGCAACGCGGTGGGCCGCGCGCGGTCCAGCACATCGCGCAGCACCGCCACGGTATCGCGCAGGCCGTGCAGCAGGCGCGGGTGGAACAGCGGCTCGTCGACCAGCGCCAGCAGGCCCGGCTGCAACGTCAGCAGGTGGCCAGCGAGGTTGCCGCTGTCCACGGTGGAGACGTACAGCGGCTGCAGCGGCTGCAGGGTCCGGGTGTCGTACCAGTTGTAGAAATGTCCGCGGTGGCGCTTCAGCGCACGCATCGTGGCCAGCGTGTGGCCGGTGCGCTCGAGCAGCCGGCCCATGCCCAGGAAACCGAAATCGTAGGCGGCCAGGTTGGCCAGCAGCGCCATGCCGATATTGGTGGGCGAGGTGCGGTGGGCGACCACCGGCGCCGGGTCTTCCTGCATGTTGTCCGGCGGCAGCCAGTGATCGTCCGGGCCGACATGGGTGTCGAAATAAGCCCAGGTGCGCCGCGCCAGCGCGCGCAGGAAACGTTGCTGGCCGGCGCTGGGCGTGAACGCGCTGGCGCGCCGCGGCTGGCTGATCCACCAGGCCAGCCCCGGCGAGCACAGCCACAACAGCAGCAGCGGCTCGGCCAGCAGCAGCACGATCGGGCGATGCAGTGCCAGCACCACGGTCAGCGCCAGCGCCAGTGCCGGCCCGATCCACATCAGCCGCCACAGCGCAGCCGGTGCGTTGCTGCTGGTGCGCTCGGCATCGCTGGAGGTCTGCCACTGCAGCAGGTAACGGCCGCTGACACCCATGCGCCACAGCGTGCGCACGATCGCGTCGAGGCTGTACAGCGCTTCATGCGGCAACCAGGCCAGGCCCAGCAGCATGCGCGCCAGGTGTTGCCAGGCCGAGCGGAAGGCCGCGCGCAGGTGCTGGTCCAGCTGCACTTCGGCCGGCTTCTGCACCAGGTCCAGCAGCGCGGACAGCATCGGCGGCAACACCACCATCGCCAGCACCGCCAGCATCCACGACAGCGGCGGCGTCAGCATCAGCCAGCCCACCACCAGCAGCACCACCAGCGACGGCGGCACCAGGCTGCGGCGCAGGTTGTCCAGGATCTTCCAGCGCGACAGCGCGGTCAGCGCGTTGCGGCGCCAGCCGTCGTGCGCGGTCGGCGCCCACGGCAGCAGCCACGGCAGCAGTTGCCAGTCGCCACGAATCCAGCGGTGGCGGCGCTTCACGTCGGCGCTGTAGCGGGTGGGGTACTCCTCGTACACCTGCACGTCGCTGAGCAGGCCCGAACGCGCGTGGCAGCCTTCCACCAGGTCGTGGCTGAGGATGCGGTTTTCCGGGAAGCGGCCGTCCAGCGTCAGCTCGAACGCATCGACGTTGTAGATGCCCTTGCCGATGAACGAGCCTTCGTGGAACACGTCCTGGTAGACGTCCGACACCATCCGCGTGTACGGGTCGATGCCCGCATCGCTGCCGTAGAGCTGCGCGTAGCGCGAGCGCGCGGTGCTGGGCAGGCTGATGCCCACGCGCGGCTGCAGGATCGAGTAGCCGGCCACCACGCGCCGCTGCACCGGGTCATACACGGCGCGGTTCAGCGGATGGTCCAGCGTGCCCACCATCTCCTGCGCGGAGTCGCGCGGCAGCTGGGTGTCGGTGTCCAGCGTGAGCACGTAGTGCACCGTGCCCAGCGTGTCGATGTCGCCCACGATCAGCTGGAAGCGGTCGTGGCCGTTGCCGCGCAGCAGGGCGTTCAGGTCCGCCAGCTTGCCGCGCTTGCGCTCGTGGCCCATCCAGCATTGTTCGGCCTCGTTCCAGCGGCGCGGGCGGTGGAACAGGAAAAAGCGGTCGCTGGTGGCGGTGGCATAGCGCTCGTTGAGCGCCTCGATGCGCCGTTGCGCCAGCGCCAGCAGGGCGGCGTCGCCGGGCAGGGTTTCGCTGGCCGCGTCGGTGAAATCGGTGAGCAGGGCAAAGTGCAGGTTGGCATCGCGATTGCCCAGGAAACGCACCTCCAGCGCCTCCACCAGATCCTCGATATCCTGCGCGCTGGCGAACAGGCTGGGCACCGCCACCAGCGTGCGCGCGCTGGCCGGGATGCCGGCGGAGTAATCCATCCGCGGCAGGCGTTGCGGCTCCACCATCAGCGTGGCCAGCCAGTTGAGCAGGCTCATGCCCAGCTGGCTGGCCACGATGACGGCCGGGATGGCGATGGCCACGATGCCCCACAGCGGCAGGCCGTCGTGCACCGCGGTGAGCACCAGCGGGCGCGCGAACAGGAACGTCAGCAGCGCCAGCAGGCCCAGGTGCACCGGCAGCGGCGTGCGGTCGAAGCGGCGGCGCAAGGCGTCGCCCGGCAGTGGCCGCACGCCCAGGCGTTGCTCCAGCGTCTGGCGGCCTTCGTCGATCAGGTAGAAGCCCACGTGCTGCTGCAGCGCGGGCGGCTCGGCGCGGCCGCACAGCTCCAGCGCCGCGTCCGCCACCTGCTGTTCGGTCAGGTGGTGGTTGCGCGCCATCGACTCGACCACGTGGCGGTAGCGGTCGCGGGTGGCGAAATCCATCGCCGGGTAGATGCCGGCCGGGTCCTTGCGCAGGCGTTGCTCGACCAGGCTGGTGTGCTCGACGAAATCGCGCCAGTCGATCGCCGACAGCGCGCGCAGGCTGCCGATGCTGTTGCTGATCGACACCTGGTGCGCGGCCTGCTGCTGCGCCTCCAGGTGCACCAGGTGCTCGATGCTTTGGCCGGATTCGGACAGCCGCTGTTCGATCCAGCTCAGTGGCAGCGCCAGCGCGGGGCTTTGGCCCTGCAGCCGGCGGGTCATTTCGGCCACGAACGAACTGGCCATGGCCGGGTCCGAGCGCGCCATGTCGGCCACCACCAGCACCACGCTCTTGGGATCGCGTTCGGCGGTGGCGGCCAGCGCGTCGGCCCAGCGCACGGCCTCGCTGCGATGGCGCCAGTCGGCCATCACGCGGGCCGCCACGCGGCGCAGGTTCTCGATCAGCGCCAGCCGCAGCATGATCGGGATCGCCCACAGCTCGCCCAGCTTCAGCGGCGTGATCGTCTGGTAGGCCCGCACGAAGCGGCTGAGGCTGGCGATATCCACCCGGCCGTCGCCGTGCGAGATGATTTCCAGCGCGATGTCGTACACGCGCGGCAGGGTGGCCGACGCGCCCTGGCTGAGGCGCGGCAGCTCGCGGCTGTAGCCCTTGGGCAGGTGGCGCCGGGCGAGGCGGATCTGCTCCTCGATCAGGTACAGGTTGTCCAGCAGCCACTCGCCGGCCGGCGTCACCCGGCTGCGCTGGCGGGTGGCGGCGGTGAGCCGTTCGCAGGTGTGCAGCAGCACCGCCTCGTTGTCGGCCAGGCGCGCCAGCAGCAGGTCGGCGTTGGAGCGCTCGCTGATCTTGTGCTGCGCGGCCAGCACGGCGCCGTGGCGCTCCATCTGCTCGGCGCTGAACAGCTCCGAGCGCAGCGCCGGCTCCTGCTCCGAGCGCGCATGCGCCGCCACGCGGCGACGGCGGAACGCGCGCAGGCGGCGCAACTTCAACAGATCGAGAAGGCTGGCGATGTTCAATTCCGGTTTCCTTGGGCGCTGGCCACGCGCGGGCACCGGCGTCCGCTGGAAGCGATCACCCGACCCGTTGCGTGAGGAGCAGACCGCCTCGGCGGCTGACTCTGCCGCGAGCGTACGCGGCGAGGTGTGAAGACGATGCGCTAGCATGGCCCGCTCCCCAACCACCGGAGCCGCTCATGTCGCTGTCGATTCGCCTGGCCACTGTCGCCGACATTCCCGACCTGGTGGCCTGGAACAGCGCGATGGCGTGGGGGACCGAGCACAAGCGGCTGGACCCGGCCGTGCTGGAACGCGGCGTCGCCGGCGTGCTGGAGCAGCCGCGGCGCGGCTTCTACCTGGTTGCCGAACGCGACGGCATGGCCGTGGGCGGCCTGTTGCTGACCTATGAGTGGAGCGACTGGCGCAACGGCGATTTCTGGTGGATCCAGAGCGTCTACGTGATCCCCGCCGCGCGCCGCAACGGCGTGTTCCGTGCGCTGCACGCGGATGTGGCCCAGCGCGCTCGCGAGGCCGGGGCGGTGGGCCTGCGCCTGTACGTGGAAACCAAAAACGAACGCGCCCAGGCCACCTACGCGCAACTGGGCATGCAGCGCTGCCCGTACTGGATGTACGAGACCGATTTCACCACGGGCGATGGCGTGTGATTTTCTGTGGGAGCGGCTTCAGCCGCGATGCTTTTGCTCCGAAACCCCAAAGCAAGAGCATCGCGACTGAAGTCGCTCCCACAGGCGAAGTCCGCTACGGGGCGGGTGCCGACAACCGCCTGCTCTCATCCAGCACGACATGACCACGCGCCTGCAGCTCGATGGCCGCGCCGTAACGTTCGGACAGTCGATTCAACAGCGCATCGCGCGCCTGCGGATGCAGCGGGTAGCCGTGCGCCAGCACCCGCACCGAGCCCGCGCCATCGCGCTGGCTCAGCGTGATCGCCACCACGCCCAGGCCCGGTGCCTCATGCGCATACAGCGTGGGCGTGCTGCCGTCGGCATCGACGGCGGCCAGCGTTTCCAGCAAATAGCCGCGGCCCGCTTCGCTGCCGTCGCCAGCCATGGCCAGCGGCAGCTGGTGGGCGTCGAGCAGGGCGGCGTACTGGCGCAACTCGAACACGATGCCGGCGAAATCGTGCGCGCGTTGCGACGCTTCGCCATGCTGCGTGGCCAGCCATTGCGCGGGCGACTGCACGGTGGCCTTGCCCTGCGCGTAATGCCAGTTGAGGCCGCGGGCGCTCATCGTCGATTCGTCGCGATCGGGCGTCAGCAGCGCCACTTCCAGCAGCGCCCACAGCGGCGCCAGGTTGACGTGCTCGTACTGCACGCAGGTCAGCGCCATCAGGTCGTGGCGGGTGAGGTAGCGCACGTGTTCCAGCGGAATGCCCAGCGTGCGCATCAGCCAGTCGGCGGTGTGCGCGCCGGCCTCGCCGCGGCCGATCAGCTGCAGTTCCCACTGCTCGGAAAGCGCTTCGGCCTGCTCCGCCGGCGCCAGCAGGGTCAGCGGCAGCAGGCGCATCGGGCCGTCGGCGTAATGCGGCGAGGGCTGCAGGGCTGGCGCCGGCATCTGGCCATCGTTGCTGCCGAACGCCACCACGTTCTCCAGCCGGCTGCGCGGCACGCGCCGCGCCAGGTCGTCCAGCGTGGTCCACACCGGGAAATCCGGCCGCAGCAATTCCACCGGATCGAACAGCGCACCGGCCAGCGCCAGCCGCGCCGCGTCCACCTGGGGAATCAGCCCGCGCAGATCGGTGGCCACGTGGCCGGCCAGCTCATCCGCCTCGTCGCGCGTCAGCGTGAGCCGCGGCGGCGCCTGGCCGGCAGCGAGTTCGAGCGCCAGTACGGCGGGCAGGGCGAGCAGCGTTTGCGCTTCCACGTGGGGAATTCCGGGCGGGAAGTCCGATTCTAGCGGGGAGGGGTGGCATTTATCGCTCCGATGCGATTTTCTCGCGGCCTGTTCGGCTTCGTTGGGATTTCCCCGCGGCGTGTCCCCCTCACCCCTGCCCTCTCCCCGCAGGGGAGAGGGTCTTACGGCCCCTTCCCGCTTTACGGTTTGGCGTGCGGATTGTTCGTGCCTCTTCGATAAACGGAAAAGCCCGAGTCCACCGTAATACCTCCTCTCCCCTGCGGGGAGAGGATTGAGGAGAGGGGGGCGGGGCTTGCGGGGAAGCCCGCCCCGCCTGAATGAACCGGCCATCCCGCGCCGTGATGGGGTTTCGCCGGGCAGCACCGCGGGTTAGCCTTGCGGGACTTGATATTTTCGGATCGTCGTGAGCATGGAGAACACGCAGAAGCGCGTCGGGGTGGTTGGCGGAGTACGCGTTCCGTTCTGCCGCAACAACACCGCCTATGCCGATGTCGGCAATTTCGGGCTCTCGGTGAAAGTGCTCGGCGCGCTGGTGGAACGCTACGGACTGCATGGAGTGGAGCTGGGCGAGGTGGCGCTGGGTGCGGTGATCAAGCACGCGGCCGACTGGAACCTGGCGCGCGAGGCGCTGCTGTCGTCCGGGCTGGCGCCGACCACGCCGGGCATCACCACCGCGCGCGCCTGCGGCACCTCGCTGGACAACGCCATCATCGTGGCCAACAAGATCGCGGTGGGGCAGATCGAGGCGGGCATCGCGGCCGGCTCCGACACCACCAGCGACGTGCCGATCGTCTACGGCCGGCGCCTGCGCAAGCGCCTGCTGGCGATGAACCGCGCCAGGACGCCGCTCGACAAGCTGAAGGTGGCGCTGCACGGTTTTTCGTTGCGCGAGCTGAAGCCCGCGTTTCCCGGCGTGGCCGAGCCGCGCACCAACAAGTCGATGGGCGACCACTGCGAACTGATGGCGAAGGAGTGGCACATCAGCCGCGAGGCGCAGGATCAGCTGGCGCTGGAAAGCCATCGCAAGCTGGCGGCGGCGTACGAGAGCGGCTTCTTCGACGACCTGGTGGTGCCGTTCCGCGGGCTGAAGCGCGATGGTTTCCTGCGTCCCGATTCCACGCTGGAAAAACTGGCGGCGCTGAAGCCGGCGTTCGACAAGCGCTCCGGCAAGGGCACGCTCACGGCGGGCAACTCCACCGGCCTGTCCGACGGCTCGGCCGCCGTGCTGCTGGCCAGCGACGACTGGGCCGCCCGGCGCGGCCTGACCATCCAGGCCTACCTGCGCGATGCGGAAGTGGCAGCCGTGGATTTCGTGCATGGCGAGGGCCTGCTGATGGCGCCCACCGTCGCCGTGCCGCGCCTGCTGGCGCGCAACGGCCTCAGCCTGCAGGATTTCGATTACTACGAAATCCACGAGGCGTTCGCGGCCCAGGTGCTGTGCACCTTGCGCGCGTGGGAGTCGGCCGAGTACTGCAGGAACCGGCTGGGCCTGGATGCGCCGCTGGGTTCGATCGATCCGGCAAAACTCAACGTGCACGGTTCCAGCCTGGCGGTGGGTCATCCCTTCGCCGCGACCGGCGCGCGCATCATCGCCACGCTGGCCAAGCTGCTGGAACAGAAGGGCAGCGGCCGCGGGCTGATCTCGATCTGCACGGCCGGCGGCATGGGCGTCACCGCGATTCTCGAGCGGCCGTAGGCCGCGGCCCGGATCGGCATGCCACGCCTTCGCACCACCACGGGTTTCAGCTTGCTGCTGCTGCTTGGCGGCATCGCCGGCACGGCTTGGCTCAGCACGCTGACGGCCGGCTGGAGCGGCCCGGCCGTGGCCGTGCGCACGCCAACCCACCACGCATCGCGTATCACGCAGGCCCCAGCGCACGCGCGCCGGCCGGTGTACACCGCAGCGGCGACGGTTGCGCGCGTGGCGCCGCCCGAACCCGCGCCGGCGGCCATGCCGTTACCGCCCGCCCCGCTGCAACCGGTGGCGATGCCGTACGACACCACCATGCCGTGGTACAAGCTGCGCGGCCATCTGGACGGCCGCGTGGTGGTGCACGTCGATACCGATGGCCGCGGTCAGGTCGATCGCGCCAGCGTGGTCGAATCCAGTGGCGACCCGGTGCTGGACGATCACGCCCTGCGCAGCGTGCGCGGCTGGCGCTTCGCTGTGCCCGCCGATCAGCCCGACGGCGTCAGCGGCGAGCTGCCGATGCGCTTCTCCTCGCACCAGGACAGCCTAGCCCGCGCACCGTAGGACGGCTTCCAGGAACGCCGTCATTCCGGCGAAAGCCGGAATCCAGTGCCTCTAGCTCTTTAAGGCCAGGAGTCACTGGATTCCAGCTATCGCTGGAATGACGAATCAATGGGGATATTCGGGGTCCTGTGGCGGGTGATGCTCTCCGAATCCCGAATCCCGAATCCCGCTCAAAGCACCCCCTTGGCCCCCGCGCCGAACGCGGTGAACAGCCGCGTGATGATCAGCTTCGGCGACAGCGCCACGTCCGGGAAATCGCCTACCGCCCGGTAGCACTGGAAAAAGCCGGGATCGCTGGCCAGCATCGGCTGGCAGCCGGGTTTCAGGTCGTAGCTGGTGGCGTAGCGGAACGGCCACAGGTCGAACAGCGGCAGGTGCTCGGAGACCGTGCCGATGGCCTGGTTGATGTCGGTCAGCACCGGCACCACGGGGCGCCGCGGTGCAATCACCCAGGCGTTTTCCGGTTGCGTGTCGCGCAGGATGGAGCTGCGCAGCTGGTCGGCGAACCGGTGGTCGTAGACGATGACGCCGGCCTCGGTGTTGTAGTGGTCCGAGCGCGGGTCGAAGTTGTGCGAGCCGACCATGGCGAAGGTGTCGTCCACCACGATCGACTTGGCGTGCAGGCCGAAACGGCGGCCTTCGCTGATCAGCGGCGCCGGCCGGCTGTTGCTGCCGTGGCTGCCCAGCAGGTGGAAGCGCGCTTTTTTGGCGCTGGCCGGCGTGGCGGTTTCCGGCGCCGGTGTCGCCGAATCCATGCCCAGGTTGGCCAGCTGGTTGTCGACCGCCGCGGCCACCGCGTGCGGCTTCATCTCGTGGATCTCGAAGCCGAACTTGGTGAGGTAGCGCTTGCGGTGCTTGTACGACATGGCATACACGGCGAACGCGTCGGTGGATGCCAGCGAATTGGTGGACACCACGATGCGCGGCGGTTCGGCACGCTGGTGCAGGCGGCGGAAGATCTTCTGCGCCTGGTCGCTCATCACCAGGTAGGGCGTCTGCAGCAGCACTTCGCGCCGCGCGCCCGCCACCATGCGCATGATGTGGCGGGTGAACATTTGCGAGCGCGCGCGGTCGGGCGCGCGGGTCTTGGTCGGCATGTCGCTGAAGTAATCCACGTTGCCGACCTCCATGCCCGGCGCCACCAGCCATGCGTGCAGCCACGGCGGGTCTTCCGCGGCCTGTTGCACCTGCGCCACGCGCAGGGGACGGCGGTAGTCCGGTTCGCGCCAGGTGGGCGCCTCGGTGTCGGACAGGATGCGCTTGTTGAGGTCGCGCAGGTGGGTCAGCGGCACCGCGCGGCGGTGGTTCCAGAACAGGTCGAAACTGTCGGCCATCTCGCGCGCCGCCGGCCCGCCCACCATCACGTCGCGGTCGACATAGTTGAAGTCGTCATCCCAGTTGAAATAGCGATCCTCGTAGTTGCGCCCGCCGGTGATGCCGATGCTGTCGTCCACCACGATCAGCTTGTTGTGCATGCGCTGGTTGAACTTCATGAAACAGCAGATCACGCCGGCCGCGAACTCCAGCGGCGGCGTGCGCGCCTTGTGGAAAGTGGGGTTGTACAGGCGCACATGCAGGTTGACGCTGGCGCGCGCCAGCCGGTCGAGCAGGTCGAGGTCGTTGAAGGAGAACAGCTGGTCGGCCAGGATGCGCACGGTCACGCCGCGCCGCGCTGCCTGCACCAGTTCGTTCAGCATCAGCTGGCCGGCGTCGTCCTGGGCCCAGATGAAGGTCTGCACGTCGATCGACTTGCGCGCGGCGCGCACCAGGTTCACCCGGGCAGCCAGCGCCGGCTCGCTGTCGTCGAGCAGGGTGACCACGTTCACCGGCTGCGCCGGCGTGGATTCGGCCAGCGCCGAGTTCGCCGCTTGCAGCAGTGGCGAGGGCTTGGCGCAGTGATCGGCGCGCTGGCAGGTGAGCTGGCGGTCGACGGTGTCGGCTATCGCCAGGTCGGCCTGGTGGATTTTCGCCCGCGACACGGCGCAGCCCTGCAGCAGCAGGATGGCAAGCAGGAGGGGCAGGGAAACGAGGCGTGACGACATCCGCGCATGATACGGGCAGTGTCGTGAGCGCGGCAGTCACGGTTTGGAGGAGTGAGTGGAGAGGAGTGAGAGAAAGCGGGAGTCGGAGGCTGGTGCCGTCTCTCACTCCTCACTCCTCTCCACTCACTCCTGCTCCCGTCACGGCGACCAGAACACATCCAGCCTGGCGTTCCCCGGCTCCAGCGTGTCACCCAGGTGCAGCACCGCCAGCGCGCCCGGCGGCATGCCGCGGAAGTCGTCGGAGCGACCTTCCACCAGCAAGGCCACCAGCCGTTCGACGCCGGGATTGTGGCCCACCAGCATCACCGAGCCGGCGTCGCCGTGCTGGTCGAGCAGGGCCAGCAGCTCGCCCGGCGAGGCGTCATAGATCTCCTCGGCCAGTTGCGGCACCGGCAGCGAGTCCAGCGCGGTCAGCGCCAATCGCGCGGTTTCGACGGTGCGCCGCGCCGGCGAACACAACACGCGCTGGGGACGGATGCCGTGGCTGGCCAGCCACAAGCCGGCCGCCTGCGCCTCCTGTTCGCCATGCGCGCTGAGCGGGCGCTGGCGGTCGTCGCCGCTGGCTTCTATGGGGACGGCTTCGGCATGCCGCAGCAGGATCAGTTCGTGCATGGGTGGCTCCGTGGGGGGGGGCGTGTCGATCGAGCGTCATGATTGACGCTTGATCCACCGCAGCAGCGCTTTCCAGTCCTGCTGGTGATTGCGCACGTGCTCGGATTGGTAATCGAAAATGCCCTTGCCCAGCGCGGTCAGCAGCACGTAGGCCTGGCTGTCGCGCAGTTGCGCGGCAATGGGGAATGGCGACGCTTCGGCCAGCCGCGTCAGCGCGTCCTGGCTGGCGTGGGTCCACGGCTTGAGCCGGTTGGCGACCAGCGCCACCGGCAGCTTGCCGCGCTTGATGCGGCCGATGGCCTGCAATTCGGACAGGAAACGCAAGGTGGCGTCGAGGTCGAACGACGAGGGCAGCACCGGCACCAGCAGCACGTTGGCCAGCTCCAGATACGGTTCCAGCTCGCGTTCGCCGACGCCGGCGGGCGTGTCGATCAGCAGTTGCTGGGTGCCCTCCGGCACGCGTTGCAGGCCGCGACGGCCGCCCTCCAGCGCCAGCACGCCGGGCACGTTGTCGGGCCGCAACTCGGCCCAATGGAAACTGGAATGCTGTTTGTCTGCGTCGACGATGGCGGTGCGCTGCCCCGCCTGTGCCCAGTGCGACGCCAGTTGCGTCACCAGCGTGCTTTTGCCGCAACCACCCTTGCTGCATGCCACCAGCGTCGTAAGCATCGGTTGACCCCTGCCCCGGAAGGTGGATCAAGCCTAACCCGCGGAAGGGCTAAAGGGGAACGGGTGCGGCGTGTGCCCGGAGCTTTCCCGCGGCGTGTCCCCCTCTCCCCGCAGGGAAGAGGGGATTGCGGTGCTTTTGGGCGCTGAGGTTGGGCGGTGCGGCTTTTTGCGGTTGCGCGGATCGTTGTCGAACAGTACGCCTATGTCGTATTGCGACTTCCTCTCCCCGTTGGGGAGAGGATCGAGGAGAGGGGTGGGTGCTCGCGGGAAAGCGGAGCGCCCTCAGCTCCCGGGCTTCCAGTCGGCCGGCGCTTCCGTGGCGATGCCGGCGTTGCGCAGGGCGGCCAGCATCAGGCTCATTTCGTTGCCGCCGTTGCGCGCCAGCGCGAGCAGGTGCTGGGCCACGGCGGGGTCGGTTTGCGCGCGCGCGGAGAGTGCGGCGAAGTTCTGCACCTGCCATGTCAGGTTGCGGCGCGCCTGGCGGGCGTCATCCTGCTGGGCGGGGTCGTCGGCCAGGGTTTCGCGCAGGTGCAGGCCCAGCGAGCGGGCCAGCGGACTGGAGCCCCATTCCAGGAGTTTGCCGAGCTTCAGGCAATCGCTTTTCAGTGTGGCATCGTCGGCCGCGTCGTCGCACAGCTTCGCCGTGGCCGGCAGGTTCGGTTGCGGCTGGGCGCGGGCGCTGCCGAACACCATCATCACCTGCAGGCCGGCGGCGCCACCGGTGCTCTTCGGGTCCAGTGTGGCGGCCGGTGGCGGCAGGATGGTGACGGTGCTTGCCAGGGCCTTCAGGCTGATGCCGGCGTAGTCGTCATACAGCTTTGCGCCGGCGGCACGGGCCAGGTCCTGGCGCACCGCGTCGCCATGCAACTGGCGCTGGTCGTCGCCCAGCTTGAGCAGCCACACCGCGGCGTTGTCGGGGGCCTTGGCCTGCAGGGCGGCCAGCGCGTCGCCGTTGGGGCAGGCATCGGCCCTGGCGTCGCAGTCGGCCAGCCGCACCCAGTCGATCGCCGGGCCCGCATCCTGCGCTTTCGCCGCCCGGTCGATCAACGTGTGGAAACTGCTGTGGTCCGGCTGGTTGGGCAGCGGCCGCGCCAGCAGCGCGGCGCCCAGCAGCGGCAAGGCATCGGCGCGCGGCGCCAGTACGCTGACCAGGTCGCGCTGGAAACCGACCAGGGCCTTGTCGCGGGCCACGTCGGCCTTGTGGCCGGTGGCCGGCCCGTGCTGGCGAGCGGCCCAGGCCGGGCCCGTCATCGTGACCAACGCGCAAATCATCCATGCATGGCGCCATCCGCGCATCGCGCTCTCCCGGCAAGCAAAGTGCCCAGCTTAACGGTCGAATCTTAAGCGGGGCTGATCGCGCGGTTTGCACGGCGGGCGGGCATGCGCGAGGCTTGGAGGCTACGAACGTGGCCGCCTGTTCCGCGCGAGGCGCGGCGTCAACCTGAAGGAGACCGGCGTGAATCACTTTTCCACATGGGCCGACGGTGCGCCCTGGTTCGCAGGCTGGGGCACGCTGGCGCTGATCAACGCCGCCCTGGCGCAAGGCAAGAACCGCAGCGGCTTGCTTTGGTTTTTGCTGTCCCTGGTGCTCGGACCGCTGGCGACACTGGTGCTGGTGCTGCTGCCAAAAGTGCGATCGAAGATGTTCTGAGCGCACTAGCGGCGCGGTTCATGCAAAGCCGCAACTGCCGAACCTCAACGCCAGATCAGGCCGTAATACCCTCTCCCCTTGGGGAGAGGGCAGGGGAGAGGGCAGGGGAGAGGGGGACACGCCGCGGGGAAGCCCCAGCGAAAACAGAGCAGGCCGCGGGAAAGCCCCAACGACGCCGTCCACGACGCCGAAAAGCCGCGCCAACCCGCTTCCCCGCAAGCACCGGCCCCTCTCCTGTGTCCTCTCCCCAAGGGGGAGAGGAGGTCACGGTGTCTTCGGGCTTTTCCGTCTATCGATAAGGCGGGAACAGGACACGCCGCGGGGAATCCGCCTACTCCCCCAGTTCTTCCCGCATGAACTCCGGCTGCGCCAGTGCGCCCTTGTGCACCTCGGCGTTGTAGTAGCGGGTGGGGAAGTTCTTGCCGGCGGCGCCGCGCTCGCGGAAACCGGACAGATCGCCGCCCTTGCGCGCCATGGTGCAGCTCCACCAGCCGGTGGGGTAGCACGGCTGCGGGAACGGCAAGGTCTTCACCGCACTGAAGCCCGAGGTGCGCATGGCCGAACGCATCGACTTGATCAGGTCAAGGTGCGCCAGCGGCGATTCGCTCTGCTGCACCAGTAGGCCGCCGTGGCGCAGCGCCTTGAAGCAGCTGGCGTAGAAGGCGGCATTGAACAGCCCCTCGGCCGGGCCGACCGGATCGGTGGAATCGACGATGACCAGGTCCAGCGATTCGGGCTCGCATTCGGCCATGTACTTGATGCCGTCGATGAACAGCAGTTCGGCGCGCGGGTCGTTGTTGGCCTCGCACAGCTCCGGGAAATACTGCTCGGCCAGCCGCGTCACGCGCTCGTCGATCTCCACCTGCACCGCGTGCTCGACTTCCTCGTGCTTGAGCACCTCGCGCAGCGTGCCGCAATCGCCGCCGCCGATGATCACCACGCGCTTGGCCCGCGCATGGGTGAACAGCGCCGGGTGGGTCATCATCTCGTGATAGAAGAAGTTGTCGCGCGTGGTCAGCATCACGCAGCCGTCGATCACCATCAGGTTGCCCCAGTCGGTGGTCTGGTAGATCTCGATGTTCTGGAACGGGGTCTTCTCCGCGTGCAGCAGTTGCTCGGTGCGAAAGCCGATGGAGGAGCCGGAAGCCTGGTGGGCTTCGGTGAACCAGCTGAGCTGCTGCGACATGGCGGGTGTCCTGGAAAACCGTGAGGGAGCGGCCGCCCATTGTAGCGGCAACGCCCGCTACCGTGCGGGGTGCCGGCATCGTGTCCCCATCGTCACGGGCGGCCATTACAATGCCCGTCTGGCATCCACCGGCGCTGTGCACCGGTTGCCGACAAGCCCGATCGGCCCCGCGGCGTGCGAGGCTTCCGGTCGCCCGGGCCTGGTGGTTTCACCGAGCACCCCGTCAAGGTCCGCCGCTGCGACGATCATCCGTGGAAACGTGGCCCGCGACGGCAACCGTCGCGCTGGCTGCACAGGAGATGACATCGATGGCGAAACAGTGGACTACCGACGACGCCCGCCACATCTACGCCGTGCCGCACTGGGGCGATGGCTACGTGGACGTGAGCGCCGCCGGCGAGATGGTGATGCAACCGCGCGGCCCCGGCGGCCCGGCGCTGTCGCTGCCGGCGATCGTGGAGCGCGCCCGCGCCGACGGCCTGCGGCTGCCGCTGCTGCTGCGCTTTCCCGACATCCTGGCCGACCGGCTGGCGCACATGCAGGCCGCGTTCGCCCAGGCGATTGCCGAATACGACTACGCCGGCGGCTACACCGCCATCTACCCGATCAAGGTCAACCAGCAGCGCGGCGTGGCCGGCGAGCTGGTGGCCGCCGGCACGCACGGCTTCGGCCTGGAAGCGGGTTCCAAGCCCGAGCTGATGGCGGTGCTGGGCATGGCGCGGCCCGGTTCCATCGTGATCTGCAACGGTTACAAGGACCGCGAGTACATCCGCCTGGCGCTGATCGGCCGTCGGCTGGGCCTGCGGGTGCACATCGTGATCGAGAAACTGTCCGAGCTGGACCATGTGTTCAGCGAGGCCAAGGCGCTGGGCGTGGAGCCGCTGCTGGGCGTGCGCGTGCGCCTGGCTTCCATCGGCGCGGGCAAGTGGCAGAACACCGGCGGCGACAAGGGCAAGTTCGGACTGTCGCCCAGCCAGGTGCTGACCCTGGTGCAGCGGCTGGATGCGGCCGGCCTCAAGCACACGCTGAAGCTGCAGCACTTCCACATGGGCTCGCAGATCTCCAACGTGCGCGATATCGCCAACGGCATGCGCGAGGCCACACGCTACTTCGTGGAACTGAGCCGCATGGGCGTGCCGCTGGAGATCGTGGACGTGGGCGGCGGCCTTGGCGTGGATTACGACGGCTCGCGCTCGCGCAGCTACAACTCGATCAACTACTCCATCGAGCAGTACGCCTCCACCATCGTGCAGTCGCTCTCCGAGGCGGCCGCCGCCCAGGGCCTGCCGGCGCCGCACATCCTCACCGAATCGGGCCGCGCCATGACCGCGCATCATGCGGTGATGGTGGTCAACGTGACCGAGGTCGAGCAGGTGCCCGCCGGCACGATTCCCCCCCCGGCGGCAGATGAGCCGATGGTGCTGCGTCACCTGCGCGAGATCTGGGCCGAACTCGATCGGCGCCCCCCGCTGGAGCTGTTCCACGAAGCCCAGCACCACCTGGCCGAAGGCCAGACGCTGTACGCGCTGGGCCAGCTGGCGCTGGCCGACCGCGCGCGGCTGGACGAGATGTACTACGCGGTGGCCAATGCCGTGCGCACGCGCCTGCTGCCTGCCGAACGCTCGCACCGTGGGGCGCTGGACGAGCTGGACGAGAAACTGGTGGACAAGTACTTCGCCAATTTCTCCGTGTTCGAATCGATCCCGGACGTGTGGGCGATCGGCCAGATCTTCCCCATCGCGCCGATCGCGCGACTGGACGAAGAGCCGACGCGCCGCGGCGTCATCGTCGACCTCACCTGCGACTCCGATGGCCGCATCGACCACTACGTCGATGCCGACGGCGTCGACGTGAGCCTGGCGCTGCATGCGCTGAAAGACGACGAAAGCTACCGGCTGGGGATCTTCATGGTCGGCGCCTACCAGGAGACCCTGGGCGACATCCACAACCTGTTCGGCGACACCGACGCGGTGAACGTGAGGGTGGAAGGCGACGGCTTCGTGTTCGGCCACCCGCGCCGCGGCGACACCACCGACCTGATGCTCGACTACGTGGGCTACGACCTCGAGGCCTTGCGCGGCAGTTATCGCGAGCGCATCGCCGCCGCCGGCGTGACCGGCGCCGAGGCCGAACAGCTTTACCGCCAGCTCGATGGCGGCCTCACCGCCTATACCTATCTGGCCGAGGACAAGCACTGACGATTGTAGGAGCGCACCGTGTGCGCGATGCTCCGCCTGCCAAAAGCATCGCGCACAGGGTGCGCTCCTACAAAAAGCCACGATTCACGCAACGCAGGAGCAACGCATGACAAGTCTCAATGGCAAGGTCGCCCTGATCACCGGCGCGGCCAGCGGTATCGGCAAGGCGATCGCGGAGGTGTACGCGCAGCGCGGCGCGAAGGTGGCGATCGCGGACATCCGCCAGGAGGCGGCCGACGCCGTGGCCGCGCAGATCAACGCCGCTGGCGGCACCGCCATGGGTATCGCGATGGACGTGACCGACGAGGCCTCGGTCGATGCCGGCACCGATCACGTGGTGGCCGCGTTTGGCCGTCTGGACGTCCTTGTTTCCAACGCCGGCGTGCAGATCATCAACCCGATCGACCAGTTCGACTACGCCGACTGGAAGAAGGTGCTGGCCATCCATCTGGACGGTGGTTTCCTCACCACCCGGGCCGCGCTGCGCCACATGTACCGCAAGGACGACCAGGGCCGCAGCCATGGCGGCATCGTGATCTACATGGGCTCGGTGCATTCGCACGAGGCCTCGCGGCTGAAGGCGCCGTACGTGGCGGCCAAGCACGGCCTGCTGGGGCTGGCGCGCACGCTGGCGAAGGAGGGCGCGCCGCACAATGTGCGCTCGCACGTGATCTGCCCGGGGTTCGTGCGCACCCCGCTGGTGGAAAAACAGATTCCCGAGCAGGCGAAGGAACTGGGCATCAGCGAGGATCAGGTGGTCAGCGACGTGATGCTCAAGGACACCGTCGATGGCGTGTTCACCACGGTGGAGGACATCGCGCAGACGGCGCTGTTCCTGGCCACCTTCCCGAGCGCGGCCTTGACCGGGCAGTCGGTGGTGGTGAGCCACGGGTGGTTCATGCAGTGAGGCCGCGGGACACGGATAACTTGTAGGAGCGGCTTCAGCCGCGATGCTCTTGCTCTGATGCGAACGAGCGCAAAAGCGTCGCGGCTGAAGCCGCTCCCACAGGTGCCGATCAGCTGTCGCGATGCACCTGCAGACCCGCGGCCGACTGGTTCACCGGCATCACCTCGACGCGGTTGATGTTGAGGTGCGCAGGCAGGTTGGCGATCCACCAGATCGTGTCGGCGATGTCGGTCGCGGTGATCGGATGTACACCGGCATAGAGCTGGTCGGAGGCGGCCTGGTCGCCGCCGGTGCGTACCAGGGTGAATTCGGTCTCGGCCATGCCCGGCTCGATCGAGGACACCCGCACGCCGGTGCCGAGCAGGTCCACGCGCAGGTTCTGCGAGAACTGGGTGACGAAGGCCTTGCTGGCGCCGTACACGTTGCCGCCGCGGTAGGCGTAGCTGCCCGAGATCGAACTGATGTTGACGATGGCGCCGCGGCGCTCGATCAGCTGCGGCAGCAGCAGGTGGGTGATCGTGACCAGCGCGGTGACGTTGGTGTCGATCATCTGCTTCCATTGCGAGAGATCCGCCTGCTGCGCCGGCGCGGTGCCCAGCGCCAGGCCGGCGTTGTTGACCAGCAGGTCGATGCCCGCAAAGGCCGGCGGCAGCGCTGCATGCGCTGCGCGCAGGGCGGCCTCGTCGCGCATGTCGAACGCGGCGACATGCACCCGATCGGCACCGTGGCGCTCCACCAGCGGTTGCAGCCGCTCGGCTCGTCGGCCGCTGGCGATCACCCGCCAGCCACCGGCCACGAAGCGTTCAACGGCGGCAGCGCCAAACCCGGAGGTGGCGCCGGTGATCCATGCAGTCTTGGTGGTCATGTGCCGAAGCCTGGGCAATGAGAGGAACTAGCGGCCTTCCTTCAGCGCGATCGCGTTGATGCCCGCGCCGGCCAGCCGCTGCTTGGTGGATTCCAGATCGGTGGCGGAGGGGAACGGGCCCAGGCGTACTCGGTGGTAGGTCTGGCCGTTGACGTTGACGGTCTGCACGTTGGCCATGAAACCCTGCATCGCCAGCTTGGCTTTCAGGGTCTCCGCGTCGGCGGCGTTCGGGAACGCGCCCACCTGCAGCAGGTAACCGCTGCCTGAAGTGGCCGTCGGCGTGCTGCGCGGCGCGGCGACGACATCTTCGCTGACCGCGGCCGGCGCGTTCGGGTTGTTGGCCGGCGCCGTCGCCACCGGGGTGGTGCCGGCCGCCGCCTGTTGCTGGGCCTGCGTTGCCGCCTGTTGCTTCTGCAACTGCTCGGCGCGGGCCTGTGCGCTGATTTCGGCATCGGGGATGCGCACTTCGCGCTCGGACAGCACCGAATAGAAATCGTATTGCGGCTTCCTGGGCGCCTCGTCGTTGCTGCCCGTTTCCAGCACGCCCGGTTCGCTGGCGTGCTTGGCGGTGGCCTGCGGATTGGCCTGCGGGCCCTCGGGCTTGTGCAGGCTGGTGAGCAGGCTGCCGCGCAGCATCATCACCATCAGCACGGCGCCGACCAGCACGCCGACGATGGCGTAGCCCCAGGCCGGGAAACCGCCCTTCTTGTTGCGCACGGCCTGCCGGCCCTTGCCCTTGCGTGTTGCCATTACATCTTCTCCGGGGCGCCGAGGCCCAACAGGCCCAGGCCATTTTTCAAGACTTGTTGCGTGGCCACCACCAGCGCCAGGCGCGCGTTGCGCAGCGCGCCGTCGTCGACCAGGAACTGGTGCGAGTTGTAATAGGTGTGGAACGCGTTGGCCAGTTCGCGCAGCCAGCCGGCGACCAGGTGCGGCTCCAGGTTGAGCGCGGCGGTCTCGACGATTTCGGGGAACTTCGACAGCTCGGTCAGCAGGATCTGTTCGTGTTCGTTGTCCAGCCGCGCCAGCTGGGCGAGGCCGTCGGCGAGGTCGAAACTGAAGCCCTTCTCCGGCGCCTGCCGCAGCACGCTGCAGACGCGGGCGTGGGCGTACTGGATGTAGTAGACCGGGTTGTCGTTCGACTGCGAGCGTGCCAGGTCGATGTCGAACACCAGTTGCGAGTCGCTCTTGCGCGAGATCAGGAAGTAGCGCGTGGCGTCGCGGCCCACTTCGTCGATCAGGTCGCGCAGGGTTACGTAGCTTCCCGCGCGCTTGGAGATCTTCACCTCCTCGCCGCCCTTCATCACCGTCACCATCTGGTGCAGCACGTATTCGGGCCAGTTCTTCGGGATGCCCACGTCCAGCGCCTGCAGGCCGGCCTTCACCCGCGCCAGCGAGCCGTGGTGGTCCGAGCCCAGCTCGGTGATGGCGCGCTCGTAGCCGCGCTGCCACTTGCTGAGGTGGTAGGCCACGTCGGGCAGGAAATACGTGTAGGTGCCGTCGGACTTGCGCATCACGCGGTCCTTGTCGTCACCGAAATCGGTGGTGCGCAGCCACAGCGCGCCGCCTTCCTCGTAGGTGTGGCCGTGCGCCACCAGCTCGCGCACGGTTTCCTCGACCTTGCCGTCGCTGTAGAGCGAGGACTCCAGGAAGTAGGTGTCGAACGCCACGCCGAACGCCTGCAGGTCGAGGTCCTGCTCGCGGCGCAGGCTGGCCACGGCGAAGCGGCGGATGGCGTCCAGGTCGTCCACGTCGCCGCTGGCGGTGACGGTCTCGCCATCGGCGACCACGGCGTCGCGATCGAGGAACGCGCGCGCCACCTCGGCGATGTAGTCGCCGCGGTAGCCGTTCTCCGGCCAGTTGCTGTCCTCCGGCGTGATGCCGCGGGCGCGCGCCTGCACCGAGACGGCCAGGTTGGCGATCTGCACGCCGGCATCGTTGTAGTAGAACTCGCGCTTGACGTTCCAGCCGGTGGCTTCCAGCAGGCGGCTGAGGCAATCACCGATCGCCGCGGCGCGACCGTGGCCCACGTGCAGCGGGCCGGTCGGGTTGGCCGAGACGAACTCCACGCCCACGGTCTTGCCGCTGCCGGCATGGCGGCCGTAGGCGTCGCCTTCGGACAGGATGCGCCGCAGCTCGGCGTGATACGCGCTGGCGGCCAGGAAGAAGTTGATGAAGCCGGGCCCGGCGATCTCCACCCTGGCCACCAGGTCGTTCGCCGGCAGCGCCGCGACCAGCTTTTCGGCCAGGTCGCGCGGTTTGGCGCGCGCGGGTTTGGCCAGCAGCATCGCCACGTTGCAGGCGAAATCGCCATGGTCGCGGCTGCGCGCGCGCTCGATCACGAAGCCCGGCAAGGCCAGGTCGGCGGGAAGGGTGGCATCGCCCTGCAGGGCCTGGATCGCCTGCAAAATCAGTTCGCGCAGCTGTTCTTTCACGGGCTTTCAATAGCGTGATGGAACCGACAATCCTAGCAGACCGCCACGGTCCGGGCGGAGCCGGCGCGCCGCCATTACCGCGGTGGCGCGGCAAGCGCGTGGTTTTGCTGCAATGCAGTGGACACGCCTGTGGATAAGTCTGTGGGGAAAGCGCCGCCCGGTGGCCATCTGCCGCGTTGGTGCGGCGGCGCATAAGCGGGTTTGCGGGATAAATCGTTTCAGGTCAAAAGGATGCGGCGAGAACTTAGGGTGAAGATGGCGGGATGACCGCCAAGTTGCCGTCCGGTCGATTTGTGCATAAGTTTCGACGACTTGCCACGCCCGGATGCGCCCGGAATGCGCAAAGGGAAGGCGGCCGGGCGGCCTTGGAGGGCGAGGGGATGCGATCGTTGCGGGCAGGTTGTCGCCGGCCCGTGGGCATCGTGACCCGTCAGATCAGCCCGCGCGCCGCCATCGACACCGGCTCGCCACTGCCGATCACCAGATGGTCGAGCACGCGTACGCCGACCAGGCGCAGCGCGTCGCGCAGTTCGTGGGTGATCGCGCGATCGGCGGCGCTGGGCTCGGCCACGCCGGAGGGGTGGTTGTGGGCAAAGATCACCGCGCACGCGTTGTGCTGCAGGCAGGCGCGCACCACTTCGCGCGGGTGCACGCTGGCGCCATCGACGGTGCCGCGGAACAGTTCCTCGAACGCCAGCACGCGGTGGCGGTTGTCCAGGTAAAGGCAGCCGAACACTTCGTACGGCAGGTGGCGCAGGCGGGCGCGCAGGAAGTCGCCGCTGTCGCGCGGGTTGCCGAGGCTGGGCGATTCGCGCAACTGCTCGGCCAGGCTGCGGCGGGCCAGCTCCAGCGCGGCGGCAATGCGCGCACGCTTGGCCGGCCCCAGCCCACCGACCTGGATCGGATGATCGGGCCGCCCCAGCAACGCGCCCAGGCTGCCCGCGCCGGCGATCAGTTCGCGGCCCAGCGCCAGCGCATCCTTGCCGCGACTGCCGCTGCCCAGCAGCACCGCCAGCAACTCCGCGTCGGACAGCGCGCCGCTGCCGCGTGACAGCAGCTTTTCGCGGGGGCGTTCACCTTCGGGCCAGTCGCGGATACTCATCGCCGTAGCGTGTCCCGCCAGGGATCGGCGGGATAGCAGACAGCCTGAACGATTCCGGTAAGCTAGGCGTCTGCCCGTCTGTCAGGCCCGCCTTACATGTCTCTTGCCCAACGCCGCATCCTGCTGGGAGTGTCCGGCGGTATCGCCGCCTACAAGTCCTGCGAGCTGGTACGCCGGCTGCGCGATCTCGACGCCGACGTGCGCGTGGTGATGACCGAGGCGGCTACCCATTTCGTCACCCCCACCACGTTCCAGGCGCTGTCCGGCCAGAGCGTGCGGGTCAGCGGCTGGGACGCGCAGGCGGAGGCGGCGATGGGCCATATCGAGCTGGCGCGCTGGGCCGAACGCATCCTGATCGCACCGGCCAGCGCCGACCTGCTGGCGCGGTTGGCGCACGGGCTGGCCGACGATCTGCTGTCCACGTTGTGCCTGGCCAGCGCCGCGCCGCTGTACCTGGCGCCGGCGATGAACCAGCAGATGTGGGCGCATGCGGCGGTGCAGGCCAACCTCGCCACCTTGCGCCAGCGCGGCGCGCAGGTGCTGGGCCCGGCCGCCGGCGAACAGGCCTGCGGCGACGTGGGATCGGGCCGCATGCTGGAGCCGCTGGAGCTGCGCGACGCGCTGGCCGCGTCCTTCGGTGGCGGTGCGCTGGCGGGCCTGAACATCCTGGTGAGTGCCGGCCCCACCTTCGAGGACATCGATCCGGTGCGCTTCATCGGCAACCGCAGCTCCGGCCGGATGGGTTTCGCGGTGGCGCAGGCGGCCGCACAGCAGGGCGCGCATGTCACCCTGGTGGCCGGCCCGGTCAGCCTGTGCACGCCGCCGGGCGTGACACAGCGCATCGACGTGCGCAGCGCCGCGCAGATGCACGACGCGGTGCTGGCCCATGCGGCGCAGGCGCACATCTACATTGCCGCCGCGGCGGTGGGCGATTACCGCCCCAGCGAAGTCTCGCCGCGCAAGCTGAAGAAGCAGGCCGGCGCCGACCTGTCGCTGCAGCTGCGGGAAAACCCCGACATCCTGGCCAGCCTCTCGGCGCAGCCCTCCCATCCGTTCCTGGTCGGCTTTGCCGCCGAAACGCATGACGTGGCGCACTACGCGCAGGGCAAATTGCAGCGCAAGGGCCTGGACATGATCGCCGCCAACCAGGTCGGCGAGGGGCTGGGCTTCGAGACGGCCGACAACGCCATCAACCTCTATTGGGAGGGCGGCATGCTGGAACTGCCGCGCGCGGGCAAGGCCGAGCTGGCCCATCAGCTGCTGGCCTGCGTGGCCGAGCGCTACCGGGCGGCGCGCGGATGAGCCGCCCCGTCGTCGACATCGAACTGAAGATCCTCGATCCACGCCTCGGCGACAGTATCGCCCTGCCCGAAGCGGCCACCGCCGGCAGCGCGGGGATGGATCTGCGCGCCGCGCTGGAGCAACCGCTGACCCTGCGGCCGGGCGAAAGCGCGCTGGTGCCCAGTGGCATCGCCATCCACATCGGCGACCCGGGCTGGTGCGCGGTGATCGTGCCGCGCTCCGGGCTGGGCCACAAACACGGACTGGTGATGGGCAATCTGGTAGGTGTGATCGACGCCGACTACCAGGGGCCGTTGATGATTTCATGCTGGAACCGCGGCGCGGCGCCGTACACCATCGAGGTGGGCGACCGCATCGCCCAGCTGCTGCTGCTGCCGGTGGCACAGGCGCGGATGAACATCGTGTCCGCGTTCGCGCCCAGCCAGCGCGGCGACGGCGGTTTCGGTTCCACCGGCATCAACTGAGTGGCGGCCTGCGTGGCGGGCCACGCCGCGACAACCTGCGGGGGCGGGGATTGGCAATGAAAATGGCAACGGGGATGTCATTCGAACGACGCGGACTGCTGCCCCTGGCGGCCGGTACGCTGCTGCTGTTGCTGGGCTTGTTCTGCGCCTGGCAGGCCTGGCTGATCGCCGACGAGGGGCAGGCGGCGGCGCGCGTGCATGTCGCACGGGACCAGGCGGTGAAGGCGCTGGCGCAGGAGATCGCCGCGCAACGCGGTGCGGTGACCCGTGCACTGGCCACGCTGGACCCGGCCGTGGCCATGCAGGACCCGGCACTGGCCGTGGCCACGCTGCGCCAGCGCCTGCCCCATGCGCTGGCGGTGGAGCTCTACAGCGGCACGCTCAACGAAGTGCTGCACGCCAATTACCGCGAATTCGGCTACGCCAAGGCAGCGCAGTTGATGTCGGCGCAAACGGCCGACGGCACGCCGCCGGCGCAAAGCGTGTCGCATGGCGGCAACGATCGGCGGCTCAGCCTGGTCGTTCCGCTGGGTGCCGCGGACCGGCCGCAGGCCTGGGCCTGGGTCGAATTGCCGTTTGCCCCGTTGCGCCAGCGGCTGGACGCGATCGACCCGGCCGGCGGCCGCCTGGATCTGCGCCAGGGCGACGAGCGCGGCGACATGCGGCTGCTGTCCCATGGCGCCGCCTCGGCCGAAACCGAAGCGGACGGCAAACCGGTGCCCGGAAGCGCTTTCAGCGTCGGCGCTGCCCTGCCGCGCGCGTTCATCGTGCTGCCGCATTCAGTGGTGCTGGCCGCCTTGCTGGCCCTGGTCGGTCTGGGCGCGGGGGCGTTGCTGTTGTGGCGACGCGCGCGCCCGGCGGCCGAAACATCATCAGAACCCGAGGAGCAAGTCGTGCCCACCGAAATTCCCAGGATCGTGCGCGAACCCGCGCGGGCATCGGCGGCGGCCCCGCCGGCGCTGTCCCGCGACGAGGCCAGGGCCGCCGTGGACCCTTCCATTTTCCGCGCGTACGACATCCGCGGCATCGTCGGCAAGACCCTCAATCGCGACGTGGCGCACCTGTTGGGCCAGGCGATCGGCAGCCTGATGCGGGAGCGCGAACTGCGCGAGATCGTGATCGGCCGCGACGGCCGCTTGTCCGGGCCCGAGCTGGCCGGCGCGCTGGCCGACGGCTTTCGCGCGGCCGGCATCGACGTGATCGACATCGGCGCAGTGCCCACGCCCGTGGTCTATTTCGCCACGTTCCATTTCGAGACCGGCTGCGGCGTGGCCGTGACCGGCAGCCACAACCCGCCCGACTACAACGGCTTCAAGATCATGGTCGGCGGCGAGACGCTGGCCGAGGATGCCATCCAGGACCTTTACCAGCGCATCGCCAGCGGCGCGCTGGCAAGCGATGGCCAGGGCGCCTACCGGCATGTGGACGTGGTGCCCGACTACATCGACCGGGTCACCTCCGACGTGCTGGCCGAACGCAGCCTCAAGGTGGTGGTCGATTGCGGCAACGGCATCCCCGGCGCGCTGGCGCCGCAGGTGCTGGAGGGGATCGGCTGCGAAATCATCCCGCTGTATTGCGAGGTGGATGGCAATTTCCCCAACCACCACCCCGATCCCTCGGACCCGGCCAACCTGCAGGACCTGATCGTCTCCGTGCAGAAATCCGGCGCGGACCTGGGCGTGGCGTTCGATGGCGACGGCGACCGGCTTGGCGTGGTCACCCGCAGCGGCGAGATCATCTACCCCGATCGCCTGCTGATGCTGTTTGCCCGCGATGTGCTGTCGCGCCAGCCCGGCGCCACGATCATCTACGACGTCAAATGCACCGGCCACCTGAAAGGCCAGATCCTGGATGCCGGCGGCAGCCCGCTGATGTGGCGCACCGGGCATTCGCTGATCAAGGCCAAGATCCGCGAGACGGACGCGGAGCTGGCCGGCGAGATGAGCGGCCATTTCTTCTTCAAGGAGCGCTGGTTCGGCTTCGACGACGGCATCTACGCCGCCGCGCGGTTGCTGGAGATCATTGCCGGGGACGCGCAGGGGCGTTCGCCGGACGAGATCTTCGCCACCTTGCCCAAGGGCGTGTCGACCCCCGAGTTGAAGGTGGAGATGGCCGAGGGCCGCAACTACCGCTTCATGATGAATTTCCGCAGCAAGGCGGTATTCGAAGGCGCCACGCTGATCACCATCGACGGCGTGCGCGCGGACTGGCCCGACGGCTGGGGCCTGGTGCGCGCGTCCAACACCACGCCGGTGCTCGTGCTGCGTTTCGACGCCGACAATCCCGCGGCGCTGCAGCGCATCCAGAACGTGTTCCGCGAGCAGATGCTGGCGGTCGACCCGGCGTTGCGGCTGCCGTTCTGACGGCGCGGCAGCCGCCGGATCGCTACGGTTCCGGCGGCGCGTCCTCGGCCGCCTTGAGTTCGCGATAACGGGCCAGTTGCCTGGCCTGCGCGGCCACCGTCCTGTCGCGTTCGGCCTGTTGCCGCGCCAGCGCGTTGCGCTGCGCTGCCACCACGTTGCGCTGGGTGGAAATGTTGTCCGCCATGAACTTGGGTACCGGCTGCTTGGCCTGCTCGAGTTCGGCGGCGCGGTCGAGCAGGCCGGTGAGCGCCTTTTCCTGGCTTTGCAGGTTGATCCGCGTGGTGCGGATCTGCTGGTCCATGGCATCGACCGTCTGCTGCAGCGACATCTTGTAGGCGGCCTCGTCCGGGTAGGCGCTCATCATCTGCGCCTCGGCGCGGGCGACGTTCTGGCGCGCGCGCTCCTTCGCCGCCGCCTCGGCCGCCAGCTTGTTGGCCACCGCGCGCTCGGCGGCGGTCAGCTGGCGCGGTACCCGCTGCACCACCATGCCGCGATCGTTGACCACCTCGTAGCCCGACTTCATCGCCTCGGCGGTCAGGCTGTCGCTGTAATGCGCCAGCCCCTGCGTGTCGATCCACTTGTAGCGGTAGCCGTTGGTTTTCTGGGCGTGCGCGGCCGTGCCGGCCAGCAAGGCGCCCGTGAGGATGACCGACAGAAGCTTGCGCATGAATGCCCCCCTTTGCGGGCCAGTATAGCCGTGGCGTTCGTGCGGGCGGGCAGCGGACAAGTGCCGCGCCGTCACGTTTTCGCACACGAAAGGATGGTTTTGCCGTCTCGCCGGGCGCTTGCGTGAACCGAGGGCTACGGCGCCACGCCGTAGCGTTCGCGATAGCTCAGCAGGCGGTCGTGCTCGGCGGCCAACTGCGGCTTCTCGCCCGCATAGGCGAGCACGTCGTCCAGGCTGGTGATCGCGATCACCGGGATGCCGTGGTCGGCGGCGACTTCCTGCGCAGCCGACCGATCGCCCTGGCCGCGCTCCTGCCGGTCCAGCGCGATCAGCACGCCGGCCGGCGTGGCGCCGTGCGCCTGGATCAATGCCAGCGATTCGCGCACGGCGGTGCCGGCGGTCATCACGTCGTCCACGATCAGCACGCGGCCTTTCAGCGGCGCGCCCACCAGGGTGCCGCCCTCGCCGTGGTCTTTCTCCTCCTTGCGGTTGTAGGCCCAGGGCAGGTCGCGCTGATGCCGGTCGGCCAGCGCGATCGCGGTGGCGGCGGCCAGCGCGATGCCCTTGTAGGCGGGGCCGAACAACATGTCCACCTGCAAGCCCGAATTCACCAGCGCATCGGCGTAGGCGCGGCCGAGCTGGGCCAGCGCGGCGCCGGAATCGATCCGCCCCATGTTGAAGAAGTACGGGCTGAGGCGGCCGGATTTCAGGGTGAATTCGCCAAAGCGCAGCACCTCGCGCGCCAGGGTGAGTTCGATGAAGTCGCGCTGGTAGTCGTGCACGGGCGGTCTCGCGGCAGAGGGTCAGGGGAGGGCGCGCAGCAACAACCGCTGCGACCCGCAACGGCCGCCATGGTAACGCGCGCCGTCCTCCACGAAGCCGGCGCGGCGGTACATCCGCAGGGCAGCCGCGTTGTCGTCGTCGACGGTGAGCACCAGCAGCCTCGTGGAGGGATGGCGCACGGCAAGATCCGCCAGCAGCAGGGCGAGCGCGCGCGTGCCGATGCCGCAGCCTTGCCAGTGCTCATCCACGAACAGCGAGCGCAGACCGCGAGCCGGTTGCGCGAAATCGCGGCCGGTCACGCTGCGCGCGCCGGGATCGATGCGGTAGTAACCGATGGGCGCGTCGCCGCACATGATCGCCATCGGTTCGCAGCCCGGACATTGCGTCACGTCCGCCAGCAGGTCGGCCATGGCCCCCACGCGATCACGCTGCGCCGGCCGCACACGCAGGCGCAGCAGCGCGCGATGCAGCGGCGGCTGCACCGGCACCACGCGCAGCGTTTCGGCGGCGCTGCGATTGCTATGATCAGCGGTCACTTTCGGGAGGTCCCATGCGCATCATCAGCCTCAACGCCAACGGTATCCGCTCGGCCGCCAGCAAGGGCGTGTTCGAATGGCTGCGTGACCAGAACGCCGATGTGGTGTGCCTGCAGGAGACCAAGGCGCAGGAGCATCAACTGACCGACCCGATGTTCCGCCCGGACGGCCATCATTGTTTCTACCACGACGCCCGCAGCAAGAAGGGCTACAGCGGCGTGGCGATCTACGCCCGGCGCGAGCCCGACCAGGTGCTGACCTCGCTGGGCTGGGATGAATTCGACAACGAGGGCCGCTACATCGAGGCGCGGTTCGGCAACCTGTCGGTGGTGTCGCTGTATTTCCCCTCCGGCTCCTCCGGCGAGGAGCGCCAGCAATTCAAGTTCCAGGCGATGGAGTGGATCACGCCGATCTTCGATACGTGGCTGGCCAGCGGCCGCGACTACGTGATCTGCGGCGACTGGAACATCGTGCACACGAAGAACGACATCAAGAACTGGACGTCCAACCAGAAGAACTCCGGCTGCCTGCCGCAGGAGCGCGCCTGGCTGGATCTGCTGTTCCTGCAGCGCGGCTGGGTGGACAGTTTCCGCTCGATCCGGCCCGATGCGGTGGAATACACCTGGTGGTCCAACCGCGGCCAGGCGCGGGCCAACAACGTGGGTTGGCGCATCGACTACCAGGTATGCACGCCATCGCTGCGCGAGCGCCTGCTGGACTGCTCGATCTACCGCGACCAGCGCTTCTCCGACCACGCGCCGTATATCGTCGACTACGCCGATTGAGCACTCAGGCCGCGGCGCGCACGTCCACTTCGGCGATGGCGCGGTCGACCAGGCCACGGTGCATCATCCAGCCGAACAGCGCCACGCCCGGCAGCGCCACCACCGTCGTCATCAGGTAGAAATCCACGTAGCCCATGCTCTGGATCAGGCCGCCGGCGGTGGTGCCGGTCACCAGCCGGCCCACGACGGACGCGGCGGCGGAGAGCAGCGCGTATTGCGATGCGGTGTAGGACAGGTTGCACAGCGCCGACAGGTACGCCACCACGGCCACGCCGCCGATGCCGCTGGCGGCGTTCTCGAAGCCGATGGTGAACGCCAGCATGTCGTTGTTGTGGCCCATGTGCGCCAGTGCGGCAAACGACAGGTTGGACACGGCCATCAGCACCAGGCTCAGCAGCACCGCGCGTTTCATCCCCAGCCGCACGTACAGCACGCCGCCGATGAAGATGCCCGCCAGATACGCAATGAAGCCGAAACCCACGTCGTAGGTGGCGATCTCCTGGTTGCTGAAATGCAGGTCCTGCAGCAGCAATCGCACGGTGAGGTTGGCCAGCGTGTCGCCGATCTTGTGGATCAGCACGAACAGCAGCACCAGCCAGGCGCCGCTGCGGCGGAAGAATTCCGACAACGGCCCCACCACCGACGACAGCGCCGCGCCCAGGCCCTTCATCGGTACGGGATCGCGATGGCGGGCCGGCTCGCCCAGCCAGAACCCCACGAACGTGGCCGGCAGCACCAGCAGCGCGCACAGCGTATACGCCAGCGTCCAGCCCGATGACGCCGCCACCAGCAGCGCGACGGCACCGGCGCTCACCGAGCCGATGCGCCAGCCGTACTGCGACATGCCCGAGCCGACGCCCAATTGCCGCGGCTGTAGGATCTCGATCCGGTACGCGTCGATCACGATATCGAACGTGGCGCCTGCCACGCCCACCAGCACGGCGGCCAGCGCCACCGTTTCGAGACTGGCCTGCGGGTTGGCCGCGCCCAGAAAGACCACCGATGCGGCCACCGCCAGCGCCGCCAGCCACAGCCACGAGCGCCGTTGGCCATACCGGCCGAGCAAGGGCAGGCGCACCCGGTCCACCGCCGGCGCCCACAGGAACTTCAGGTTGTAGACCAGGAACGCCAGCGAAAAGGCGGTCACGCTGCGTTTGTCGATGCCGTCCTGCGCCAGCCGCGTGGTCAGGGTGGCGCCGATCATGGCGTACGGAAACCCGGAGGAGATGCCCAGCAGCAATGCGCCGATCGGCGCGGGCTCCAGATAGGGTTTGAGCGAGGCAAGCATGCCCGGGGAGCTGCGCGAGGCCGTGTTGGTCATGGGCCTATGCTAACGGGCTGGCGCGTTGCCGATGGGCGCGGCGTGCAACGCACCCAAAATGCGCGGGCCGCGCGCGCCGGTCACCGCCGGCAGGTTGCCGGCCAGCCCCAGCAGGCGCTGACGCGCCAGCCAGGCAAAGGCGGTCGCTTCCAGGTAATCCGGATCGACGCCGTCGCGGGCAGTGCTGACCAGCGCGCGCGGCGCCAGCAACTCGCCCAGTCGACGCATCAAGGCGCCGTTGTGCACGCCGCCACCGCAAACGAGCACTTCGCCGGCGGCAGGGGCGTGACGGTCGATCGCTTCGGCCACGCTGCGTGCGGACAGTTCCAGCAGCGTCGCCTGCACGTCGGCGGCATCGAGCGCCACCAGCTGCGGATGACCGGCCAGCCACGCCAGGTGGAAATGCTCGCGCCCGGTGCTCTTGGGTGGGGCCAGCGCGAAATAGGGATCGTCCAGCAACGCCCGCAGCAAGACCGGGTCGACCCTGCCGCTGGCGGCGAGCGCGCCGTCGCGGTCATACGCTTCGCCACGGTGGCGCTGGCACCAGGCATCCATCAGCCCGTTGGCGGGGCCGGTATCGAAGCCGAAAACGCTGCCGTCGGCAGCAAGCACGGTGATGTTGGCGATCCCGCCCAGATTCAGCACCACCCGGGCGTGTCCGGGACGCCCCAGCAGCATCGCGTGCACCGCCGGCAGCAAGGGCGCGCCCTGGCCACCGGCAGCGATGTCGGCGCGGCGAAAGTCGGCCACCACATCGATGCCGCAACGTTCGGCAATGACGGTGGGGTCGCCCAGTTGCAGCGTGAAAGGGTAGTCACCCGATGGCCGGTGCCGCAGGGTCTGGCCGTGCGATCCGATCGCCCGCACCTCGCTCGCCGCCGTGTCGCTGCCTTGCAGCAGTGCCAGTGCGGCGTCGGCAAAACAGTGCCCGATTCGGACGTCCAGACGTCCAAACGCATCGAGGTCAAGCGGTTCGTTGCCCTGTGCGATCGCCAGAATCTGCGTGCGCAAGTCCGCGGGCCACGGATGGTTGTGTGCCGCCTGCAGCTGCGGCTTGCCTTCCGGAAAGCGGACCAGCACCGCATCGATGCCGTCGGCGCTGGTACCCGAAATCAGGCCCAGGTAAAGGGCCTCCTCGCTATCCATGGGGCGTCGCAGGTCAGCTGTCGGCGTTGCGGGTGGGCTTGTCGTTGCGCGCCAGTCGCATGCGCGAATCGAGCGCCTCCAGGCGCGCCAACTGGGGCTTGACGACTTGTGCCTTGAACTTGGCCAGCTGCGCGGCCGGCAGCGGCTGGGGCTGCGGCAGGGTCACGGTTTGCGGATTGCGCTGCACGCCGTTGACGCGGAATTCGTAATGAAGATGCGGGCCGGTGGCCAGCCCGGTCATGCCGACGTAGCCGATCACTTCGCCCTGGCGCACATGTTCGCCCACGTGCTGGCCCTTCACGAAACGGGACATGTGGCCATACGCCGTGCTGATGGTCTTGCTGTGCTGGACCACCACGAAGTTGCCGTAGCCGCGCTCCCAGCCGTGGTACTTGATCACGCCATCGCCGGCGGCATGGATCGGCGTGCCGCTGGGCGCGGCATAGTCCACGCCCTTGTGCGCGCGCATGCGGCCAAGGATGGGGTGCATGCGTGCGGTGGTGAACTTGGAGGAGATGCGGGTGAAATCCACCGGAATGCGCAGGAAGGATTTCTCGATCGGCCGGCCGTCCTCGCTGAACCAGCCGAACTCGCCATTGGCCTTCTTGAACCGATAGGCGGTATAGCGCTTGCCCTGGTTGACGAATTCGGCAGCGATGATGTCGCCGTGGCCATAGCGCTGGCCGTCGCGGTACACGTCATCGTAGATCACGGTGAAGCGGTCGCCCGCGCGCAGGTCCTGCACGAAATCGATGTCGTACTTGAACAGGTCGGCGAGCTTGCCGACCATCGCCGCATCCATGCCGGCCTGGCCCGCCGCTGCATAGAGGCTGCTGTTGATCACGCCGTGGGCCACCTGTTCGCGCACATCCATGTCGCGCTTCTGGATGGCCAGCGTGGGCTGCACGCCATCGAGCCGGATGGTGGCCAGGCTGGCCGTATCCTTCTCGAAGCGGAAGCCGTCCAGGCTGCCATCCTTGTCCTGCAGAAACTCGAATTCCTGACCTGGCCGGATGCTGTGCAGGGCGCTGCTGGCGCCGCCAGCCGCGTCCATCACCGCCTGCAGGTCGCTCATGCTGAGGCCGCGGTCGGTGAAGATGTCCGACAAGGTCTGCCCCGGCCGTACGCGAACCGATTCCCAGTTGTCGTGTTCCGGTACCGCGATGGGCGAGGTGATCTCGGGTACGGCAAGCGGCAGCAGCGCGTGGACCTCGGGCAGCGGCGAGGGACGCATCGCGCTGGCCCAGGCGGGCATGATGAAGCCGGAAAGCAGGGTGATCAGCATGGCCGTGCCCGCCAGTACCCAGCGCTCCCGGTGCCACGAAATCGGTTCGATCTCACCGCTGCGGTTGAACGACCAATGCGAACAGCGCTCGTAGAAGTGGGAATGCCGCCACTGCGCCTTTCGGCAAATCGCTTGCCTGCGCGCCAGCCGCGCCCCCTTGCTGTCTTCTGCCATGCCCTACGCCCCGCGGTACAAAGTAACAAACTGCGCGTACCATAGCGGCCACGTGTAAATGGCGTCAACGCCTTTCCCATCAAGGGTTTGCGCGATATTTCTGGTTAACGCACAATTAACGCGAGCAGCACAGTCGATCACGGCTGCGGCGTGCATCCACGATCCATCAGAGAGGAATACATGAGCGAGCTGGAGCAGGCGCTGGCCACGATTGCGCGTGGTGCGGACGAAATCATCAAGCGGGAGGATCTGGCCGAAAGACTCAAGAGCGGGCGCCCCCTGCGGATCAAGGCCGGCTTCGACCCCACGGCGCCGGACCTGCATCTGGGCCATACCGTGCTGTTGAACAAGATGCGGCAGTTTCAGGACCTGGGCCATCAGGTGATCTTCCTGATCGGCGACTTCACCGGCATGATCGGCGACCCCACCGGCAAGAACGTCACCCGCAAGCCGCTGACCCGCGAAGACGTGCTGGCCAACGCCGAGACCTACGCCGAGCAGGTCTACAAGGTTCTCGATCGCGAGAAGACCGAGCTGCGCTTCAATTCCGAATGGTTCGGCCAGATGT
The DNA here is from genome assembly GCF_039523575.1 of Rhodanobacter caeni. NCBI lineage: Bacteria > Pseudomonadati > Pseudomonadota > Gammaproteobacteria > Lysobacterales > Rhodanobacteraceae > Rhodanobacter > Rhodanobacter caeni. The sequence continues at coordinate 476,892 of NZ_BAAAFO010000002.1, forward strand.
CCGCCGCCGACATGATCAAGCTCGCCGCGCAGCACACGGTGGCCCGCATGCTGGAGCGCGACGATTTCACCAAGCGCTACGCCGCGCAGCAACCGATCGCCATACATGAATTCCTCTATCCGCTGGTGCAGGGCTACGACTCGGTGGCGCTGAAGGCCGACGTCGAGCTGGGCGGCACCGACCAGAAGTTCAACCTGCTGATGGGGCGCGCGCTGCAGGAGCACCACGGCCAGCCACCACAGATCGTCCTCACCATGCCCCTGCTCGAAGGTCTCGACGGGGTCAACAAGATGTCCAAGTCGCTGGGCAACTACATCGGCATCGACGAGCCGGCGATCGACATGGTCACCAAGACCATGAAGATCGGTGACGAACTGATGTGGCGGTGGTTCGAGCTGCTGAGCTTCGACGTGTCGTTGGACGAGCTGGCGCAAATGAAGCGCGATATCGCCAGCGGCGCACTCAATCCGCGCGATGCCAAGTTGCGCCTGGCCCGCGAACTGACCACGCGTTTCCACAGCGCGGCGGCGGCAGAACAGGCCATTGCAGGCTGGCATGCGGTGGTGCGGGGCGAAGGCGATACCTCCCTGCTGCCGCAGGCCGACATCGCGGTACCCGCCGAGGGCCTGCGCCTGGCCGCGCTGCTCACCGCGGCCGGGTTGACCGCGAGCAACTCCGAAGCCAGCCGCAAGTTGAAGGAACGCGCCGTGCGCATCGATGCCGAAATCGTCGAGGACGCGCAGCGAGTGTTCGTCGCAGGTTTCGAGGGCGTGCTGCAGGTCGGCAAGCGCAACTTCGCCCGCGTACGACTGGTCGCCGGTTGATCGCCCCGCTTTGCATCCGGCACGTACGAGCACGCACCGACCAGAAAAATTCGTCGCTTCCACAAGCGCTTGCGGAATCTCCGTGAAATTTCTCTGAAGAAACGCTTGCCAAATAATTTACGGGCCGTATTATTCGCAGCCCGCAGTCGCCCAACGTCGCAAGACGGACCGCCGGGACCTCGAAAAAAGCTTCAACGAGGGTGTTGACGGACAGGAAAAGCGATGTAGAATGGGCGGCTCACCTAGGACGAAACGTCTTGGGGCGGTACCGGGAAAAGCCGGTGCCAGGCGAACGATCTTTGACAGTGTGCGCAGGTGAATTGTGTGGACGTCTTGTGCTGATGGGTTGCGACCTGTCCAAGCAATGCAAGCGTCCCACCAAAGAAAGTCAGTAATGAGTTTTTTCGGTTGGGAAAGACGCTTCAGAAAGATAGATTGTCTTCGGATGATCGAAAACTTAAGTGAAGAGTTTGATCCTGGCTCAGATTGAACGCTGGCGGCATGCCTAACACATGCAAGTCGAACGGCAGCACAGGGGAGCTTGCTCCCTGGGTGGCGAGTGGCGGACGGGTGAGTAAAGCATCGGGACCTACCCAGACGTGGGGGATAACCTCGGGAAACCGGGACTAATACCGCATACGTCCTACGGGAGAAAGCGGGGGACCTTCGGGCCTCGCGCGGTTGGACGGACCGATGTGCGATTAGCTAGTTGGTAGGGTAATGGCCTACCAAGGCGACGATCGCTAGCTGGTCTGAGAGGATGATCAGCCACACTGGGACTGAGACACGGCCCAGACTCCTACGGGAGGCAGCAGTGGGGAATATTGGACAATGGGCGAAAGCCTGATCCAGCAATGCCGCGTGTGTGAAGAAGGCCCTCGGGTTGTAAAGCACTTTTATCAGGAACGAAATACCACGGGCTAATACCTTGTGGGGCTGACGGTACCTGAGGAATAAGCACCGGCTAACTTCGTGCCAGCAGCCGCGGTAATACGAAGGGTGCAAGCGTTAATCGGAATTACTGGGCGTAAAGGGTGCGTAGGCGGTTATTTAAGTCTGCCGTGAAATCCCCGGGCTCAACCTGGGAATGGCGGTGGATACTGGATAGCTAGAGTGTGTCAGAGGATGGTGGAATTCCCGGTGTAGCGGTGAAATGCGTAGAGATCGGGAGGAACATCAGTGGCGAAGGCGGCCATCTGGGACAACACTGACGCTGAAGCACGAAAGCGTGGGGAGCAAACAGGATTAGATACCCTGGTAGTCCACGCCCTAAACGATGCGAACTGGATGTTGGTCTCAACTCGGAGATCAGTGTCGAAGCTAACGCGTTAAGTTCGCCGCCTGGGGAGTACGGTCGCAAGACTGAAACTCAAAGGAATTGACGGGGGCCCGCACAAGCGGTGGAGTATGTGGTTTAATTCGATGCAACGCGAAGAACCTTACCTGGCCTTGACATGTCCGGAATCCTGCAGAGATGCGGGAGTGCCTTCGGGAATCGGAACACAGGTGCTGCATGGCTGTCGTCAGCTCGTGTCGTGAGATGTTGGGTTAAGTCCCGCAACGAGCGCAACCCTTGTCCTTAGTTGCCAGCACGTAATGGTGGGAACTCTAAGGAGACTGCCGGTGACAAACCGGAGGAAGGTGGGGATGACGTCAAGTCATCATGGCCCTTACGGCCAGGGCTACACACGTACTACAATGGTCGGTACAGAGGGTTGCGATACCGCGAGGTGGAGCCAATCCCAGAAAGCCGATCCCAGTCCGGATTGGAGTCTGCAACTCGACTCCATGAAGTCGGAATCGCTAGTAATCGCGGATCAGCTATGCCGCGGTGAATACGTTCCCGGGCCTTGTACACACCGCCCGTCACACCATGGGAGTGGGTTGCTCCAGAAGGCGTTAGTCTAACCGCAAGGAGGACGACGCCCACGGAGTGGTCCATGACTGGGGTGAAGTCGTAACAAGGTAGCCGTATCGGAAGGTGCGGCTGGATCACCTCCTTTCAAGAAACGACGGCGTGAGTCATCACGCAAGACGTCCACACAAGACACCTGTACTTTACGCGAAGTCCGTTTCGCGAAGAGCAAAACCGCACATCCGTGTGCGGACTCTTCGGGAACAGCCGCTTCGAACCGAATGCCAGCCAGCCTGGTGAGGTTCTGGGGGTTCAATCTCTGGGTCTGTAGCTCAGGTGGTTAGAGCGCACCCCTGATAAGGGTGAGGCCGGTGGTTCGAGTCCACCCAGACCCACCATTATGCCAAGGTTTCCTTGGGGCCTTAGCTCAGCTGGGAGAGCACCTGCTTTGCAAGCAGGGGGTCGTCGGTTCGATCCCGACAGGCTCCACCAAGGTTCGATCGGACGCGTGAAGTATCAGCACACAAAAGATTTTGAAATCGACCGGCATTGAGGCCGGCACGATGTTCTTTGAAAACACGTAAACGAGTGACAAGCGTCTTGGTTCAATCGAACCGAGGCAAGTGTTAAGGCACGAAACGAAGTAACTTGGCTGCACCTGATGAGGGTGCATGCCCCGAGGCGACTTGGGGTTATATGGTCAAGCGACTAAGCGTATACGGTGGATGCCTTGGCAGTCAGAGGCGATGAAGGACGTGGCAGCCTGCGAAAAGTGTCGGGGAGCTGGCAACAAGCTTTGATCCGGCAATGTCCGAATGGGGAAACCCACCGCTTAGGCGGTACCGTGCACTGAATCCATAGGTGTACGGGGCGAACCCGGGGAACTGAAATATCTAAGTACCCGGAGGAAAAGAAATCAACCGAGATTCCCTCAGTAGCGACGAGCGAACGGGGACTAGCCCAAAAGTATCTTGTGTTCTAGTCAAACGGGATGGAAAGCCCGGCCATAGATGGTGATAGCCCAGTCGACGAAAGGGCACTTGATATGAAATTGAGTAAGGCGGGGCACGTGAAACCTTGTCTGAACATGGGGGGACCATCCTCCAAGGCTAAATACTCCTGACTGACCGATAGCGAACTAGTACCGTGAGGGAAAGGCGAAAAGAACCCCGGAGAGGGGAGTGAAATAGACCCTGAAACCGTATACGTACAAGCAGTGGAAGCCCGCAAGGGTGACTGCGTACCTTTTGTATAATGGGTCAGCGACTTACTGTCAGTGGCAAGCTTAACCGTATAGGGGAGGCGAAGGGAAACCGAGTCTGAATAGGGCGCATAGTCTCTGGCAGTAGACCCGAAACCGAGTGATCTATCCTTGGCCAGGTTGAAGGTGCGGTAACACGCACTGGAGGACCGAACCCACATCTGTTGCAATAGATGGGGATGAGCTGAGGATAGGAGTGAAAGGCTAAACAAACTCGGAGATAGCTGGTTCTCCTCGAAAGCTATTTAGGTAGCGCCTCGGACGAATCTTCCTGGGGGTAGAGCACTGTTATGGCTAGGGGGTCATCGCGACTTACCAAACCATGGCAAACTCCGAATACCAGGACAGACTATCCGGGAGACACACGGCGGGTGCTAACGTCCGTCGTGAAAAGGGAAACAACCCAGACCCGCAGCTAAGGTCCCCAAGTTCTAGCTAAGTGGAAAACGATGTGGAAAGGCATAGACAGCCAGGAGGTTGGCTTAGAAGCAGCCATCCTTTAAAGAAAGCGTAATAGCTCACTGGTCGAGTCGGTCTGCGCGGAAGATTTAACGGGGCTAAGCTAGACACCGAAGCTCGGGGTGTGCAGTTTCGACTGTACGCGGTAGAGGAGCGTTCCGTAAGCCTGTGAAGGTGTGTCGTAAGGCATGCTGGAGGTATCGGAAGTGCGAATGCTGACATGAGTAACGATAATGGGGGTGAAAAGCCCCCACGCCGAAAGCCCAAGGTTTCCTCGCGCAACGTTCATCGGCGCAGGGTGAGTCGGCCCCTAAGGCGAGGCAGAAATGCGTAGTCGATGGGAAGCTGGTTAATATTCCAGCACTTTTCTCAAGTGCGATGTGGGGACGGAGAAGGTTAGGTCTACCGGGCGTTGGTTGTCCCGGGGAAAGGCGGTAGGCATGCATCTTAGGCAAATCCGGGATGCTTTATGCCGAGCACCGAGACGAGTCCTCTTTGGACGAAGTGACTGATACCACGCTTCCAGGAAAAGCCACTAAGCTTCAGCTTGAGAAAAACCGTACCGTAAACCGACACTGGTAGGCAGGGTGAGAATCCCAAGGCGCTTGAGAGAACTCGGGTGAAGGAACTAGGCAAAATGGCACCGTAACTTCGGGAGAAGGTGCGCCCCTTTTGGTGGCTACGTGCGTAGCTGAGCTGAGAGGGGTCGCAGTAACCTGGCCGCTGCGACTGTTTATCAAAAACACAGCACTCTGCAAACACGAAAGTGGACGTATAGGGTGTGACGCCTGCCCGGTGCTGGAAGGTTAATTGATGGGGTCAGCCGCAAGGCGAAGCTCTTGATCGAAGCCCCAGTAAACGGCGGCCGTAACTATAACGGTCCTAAGGTAGCGAAATTCCTTGTCGGGTAAGTTCCGACCTGCACGAATGGCGTAACGACAGCGGCGCTGTCTCCACCCGAGACTCAGTGAAATTGAATTCGCTGTGAAGATGCAGCGTTCCCGCGGCAAGACGGAAAGACCCCGTGAACCTTTACTATAGCTTTACACTGAACGTTGAGTTCTTCTGTGTAGGATAGGTGGGAGGCTACGAAACCGAGACGCCAGTTTCGGTGGAGCCATCCTTGAAATACCACCCTGAAGTGCTTGACGTTCTAACCTCGATCCGTAATCCGGACCAGGGACCGTGTATGGTGGGTAGTTTGACTGGGGCGGTCTCCTCCCAAAGCGTAACGGAGGAGCACGAAGGTACGCTCAGCGCGGTCGGACATCGCGCACTGTGTGCAAAGGCATAAGCGTGCTTGACTGCAAGATCGACGGATCAAGCAGGTACGAAAGTAGGTCTTAGTGATCCGGTGGTTCTGTATGGAAGGGCCATCGCTCAACGGATAAAAGGTACTCCGGGGATAACAGGCTGATACCGCCCAAGAGTTCATATCGACGGCGGTGTTTGGCACCTCGATGTCGGCTCATCACATCCTGGGGCTGTAGCCGGTCCCAAGGGTATGGCTGTTCGCCATTTAAAGTGGTACGCGAGCTGGGTTCAGAACGTCGTGAGACAGTTCGGTCCCTATCTGTCGTGGGCGTTGGAGATTTGAGGGGGGCTGCTCCTAGTACGAGAGGACCGGAGTGGACGTTCCGCTGGTGTTCGGGTTGTCATGCCCATGGCATTGCCCGGTAGCTATGAACGGAAGTGATAACCGCTGAAAGCATCTAAGCGGGAAGCACGCCCCAAGATGAGATCTCCCGAGAGCTTGACTCTCCTTAAGGCACCATCAAGACCAGGTGGTTGATAGGTCCGGTGTGGAAGTGCAGCAATGCATGAAGCTAACGGATACTAATGAGCCGTGCGGCTTGACCATATAACCCCAAGACGCTTCACGTGCAGATCCCTCTGCGAAAGCCCAGCCATCCCTGGCCGGACTCCTCGAAAGAGCGATCGCCCCGAAGCATTTGCCGAATCGTTCGATCGATCTCGACGCTTGTCACTCGTTTATGTCTTATTTGACGCGAAGTCCTTTTCGCGAAGAGCAAAAGCCGTCCTCCATGGCGGACTCTTCAGAAGGGCTTTGCTCCCAGACTGAAGCGGGCGCAATCTGCGCTGCTTCAACCCCTTCCCTGGCGGCCATAGCGGCGTGGTACCACCTGATCCCATCCCGAACTCAGAAGTGAAACGCGCATGCGCCGATGGTAGTGTGGCTCGCCCATGCAAGAGTAGGTCACCGCCAGGGGCTTTATCCCGAACAACCCTCACCGGAAACGGTGGGGGTTTTTCTTTGGTCGACGTTTTGCGCTGATGATCCTGCGCAGCTGGCGAAGCGCAGCATTCGGTGTTGGATGTGGCGCGCTCGCCGTACGTTGTTGGTATCGCCGATTTATCCAGGTGACGCGGCCGAATGGTCGCCGCGGCTGGCGTGACGCATGTCCCTTGAACGGAGCCGTGTGTCGTAGGTGCTGCCCCGATGGTCATCTATGATGGGGCGCGCCATGTCGCGTCCAGGAGTGCGCACTTGTTTGTCCATGTCGAAACACGTCGACGTACCCGTTGGCATTGGGCGACAGCGCTGATCGTCTGTCTTTGCGTCATGTGTTTCGTGGGTCTCGCGTTGACGCCCGCGCCGACGCGCATCGCGTTGCTGCTGGAGTGGGGCACGGTACCCGCCAATATCTTCGACACCCACGAGGCATGGCTGCCGCAGTTGGTCGATCCGGCCTTGCTGCGCCTGTTCACCGCGTTGTTCATTCACGTCACATGGTTGCACTTGATGAGCAACCTGCTGTTCCTGCTGATTTTTGGTCTGCCGGGCGAGCGGGCGCTGGGGTCGTTGCGGTTTCTGGCGCTGTTCGTGATCGGGGGGATCGCGGCCAATCTGATTGGTGCCCTGTCGCTGGCAGGCGTGCGGCTGCCGATCATTGGCTGCAGCGGCGCGGTATCGGCGGTGGTGGGCACGTATGTGGCGCTGTTCCCACGTGCCAAGCTCGGTCTGGTGCTGCCGCTGGGGCTGTATCTAGAGTTCGTCCGCGTGCCGGCCTATCTGTTGATCGGCATCTGGGTGCTGCTGCAGCTGCTTTTCAGCTATGCCGGCCCCAGCTACGGCGCCTACGTATGGTGGGCGCACATCGGGGGATTCCTGGTCGGCCTGGTATTCGCGCTGTTCTCACGCGACGCCGTGGCTCGCCGCCTGCGCTACTGAGTTGGCGGGAATATCCGCGATGTTCGGTCCCATATGCAGCTGGACGAACCGGCGGAACAATCCGCGCGCCACGGGCGTTGCGGCCACCTCTCGGAAGATCCGCCGCGGATCGGACCCTTCCCGCTGCATGTCGGCATGTTTGCGGCGGATGTAGGCGCGCATGACCTCGGCGTTGAATTCCGGGTGGAATTGCGCGCTATAGGCCTGCTTGCCGTAGCGTAGCAAGTGATTTGGATCGCGATCGGAGCGTGCCAGCACCGTGGCGTCGGCTGGAATCTCCACCACGCTTTGCTCGTGCGTGGTATGGGCGCGGAAGCTGGCCGGCATCCCTTCGGTGAGGGCATCCAGCGGTGCGTCGGCCAGGAACCTGATCGGCAGGGTGCCGATCTCGCGCCCGCCGGATAGATAATCGACGCGGCCGCCCAAGGCGTGCGCCATCAGCTGATGCCCAAAGCAAATGCCGAACATCGGCAATTCGGCATCCATCGCGTTGCGTATCCATCCGGCCGTGCGTTCGCTCCATGTGGCGCGCTCGGTAACCATCGCCGCCGAGCCGGTGATGAGTGCTCCCGCCACGTCGTCCGGAGCCGGCAGTTGTTCGCCGGCGGTCACGTCGACGACTCGGACCTGGCTGGACGGCAACCGCGCGGCGAGGCAGAACCAGTGGGCGAAATCGCCATGCCGCGCGCGGATGGGCTTGGGGGCGTGGCCGGTGCGGATCACCAGAACCGGCTTGGCCGGCGAAAAACGGAGCGGCGGAAATTTCATCGGATCGAAGAGACAGGTTGAAAGTGGACAGTCACGAAGCGTCGTCGCCGAGTGCGTCGATCGGTGGCAATACGGTAAGGATTTCCTGCACCGTGGTCAGGCCATTGGCGACCTGGTCGGCCGCCGAAATACGCAGCGGGCGCATGCCTTCAGCCAGCGCGGCCTGGCCGAACTTGCCAAGATCCAACTGTGCCGATATGAGTCCTCGCAGGTGCGGGGACAGCATCATCATTTCGTAGATGCCGGTGCGGCCCATGAAGCCGGTGTTGCGACATTCCAGGCAGCCCACCGGGCGGAACACCTGCTCCGGCACGGGCATGGACCAACCGTGGGTCAACACCGCCCATGTCTGCGGGTCCTGCGTGGTGGGTTCCTTGCAGTGGACGCACAGCGTACGCACGAGGCGCTGCGCCACCACGCCGGTGAGCGTGGATTGCAGCAGGTAATGCGGTACGCCCAGGTCGAGCAAGCGGGTGATCGCGCTGGGTGCGTCGTTGGTGTGCAGCGTGGACAACACCAAATGACCGGTGAGCGAGGCCTGCACCGCCATCTGTGCGGTTTCCAGATCGCGGATCTCGCCGATCATGATGATGTCCGGGTCCTGGCGCAGCAACGTGCGCACGCCGGCGGCGAAATCGAGATCGATCGACGCCTGCACCTGCATCTGGTTGAACTCGGCCGCCACCATCTCGATCGGATCTTCCACCGTGCACACGTTGAGCGCCGGCGTGGCCAGATGCTTGAGGGTGGAATAGAGCGTCGTGGTCTTGCCCGAACCGGTGGGACCGGTGACCAGCACGATACCGTGCGGGCGCTCCACCATGTTGCGCCACTGGGCTCCCTCGGCGGCGGAAAAACCCAGCTGCGCGAAATCCTTCACCACCAGGTCGGGATCGAAGATGCGCATCACCACTTTCTCGCCGAACGCGGTGGGCATGTTGGAAATGCGCAGTTCCACCTCACGGCCGGCCGACGAGCGGGTCTTGATGCGGCCGTCCTGCGGGCGGCGCTTCTCGGCCACGTCCATGCGGGCCAGAATCTTGATGCGTGCGGTGACCGCCGTCATCACCGGCGGCGGCAGCTCGAACACCTTGTGCATGACGCCGTCGATGCGGAAGCGGATCTGCCCGGCCTCGCGGCGGGGCTCCAGATGGATGTCCGATGCACGCTGCTCGAACGCGTACTGCAGCAGCCAGTCGACGATATGCACCACGTGGCGATCGTCGGCGCCCACCTCGCCGGTCTTGCCCAGCTCGACCAGTTGCTCGAAGTTGAGCAGGGCCGAGGTGTCGTAGCCGCCATTGCTCTTGGCATCCTGCGCCATCTGGATCGAGCGCTGTACGCCGTAGAACTCCTGCAGGTAGCGGTTGATGTCCAGCGGGCTGGAGACCACCCGCCTGACGTCGCGCCGCAGCATCTGGGCCAGGTCGGCGGCCCACGCCGCGTCGAAAGGTTCGCAGGTGGCGAACGTCACCGAGTCGGGGGCGGCGGCGACCGGAAGAATCCGGTGTCGCTGCGCATACGCGTGGCTCACGACCTGGGTGACCGAGCCGGCGTTGATCTTCATCGGGTCGATTTTGAGGTACGGCAGGGCGGCTTTCGACGCCAGCCATTCGGTCAGCGTCTCCAGGCTGAGCGGACGGCCGGGATCGCGCTGGTTGGGAAGCTTGGCGTTCGCCACGAGCACCAGCGGATGCAGCTCCACCGTGGCCCGCCCGGCACGGATACCCATGCGCACGCGCTTCGCATCGTCGCCCAGCAGGAAACCGTCCACTACCAGCGAGGCCAGCAGATCGTCCAGTTGCAGTCGGCCGCGGCGACCGAGCAGCGACGCGATAGGCGGTGACATGGTCATCCCGAAAGAAAGAATTCCCGTGGGCCCCTGGCTGGCCGCAACCAGCACCCAGGCGAGCTGCCGCTATACTAACGCGCTTTATCGCAAGGTCACGGAGAACCATGTCCGCCCGCACGTTCCAGGACATCATCCAGACCCTCAACCGCTATTGGGCGGCGCAGGGTTGCGTGTTGCTGCAGCCGCTCGATACCGAAGTGGGCGCAGGCACCTTTCATCCGGCGACCTTCCTGCGCGCGCTGGGTCCGGAACCGTGGTCGGCGGCGTACGTGCAGCCTTCGCGCCGGCCCACCGACGGCCGTTACGGGGACAACCCCAATCGCCTGCAGCATTACTATCAGTACCAGGTGGTGCTCAAGCCCAATCCGGAAGACATCCTGGAGCTCTACATCGGCTCGCTGAAGGAACTCGGCCTCGATCCGCTGGTGCACGACCTGCGTTTCGTCGAGGACAACTGGGAATCGCCCACGCTCGGCGCCTGGGGACTGGGCTGGGAAGTCTGGCTGAACGGCATGGAGGTGACCCAGTTCACCTATTTCCAGCAGGCCGGTGGCCTGGAATGCCGCCCGGTTTCCGGCGAGATCACCTACGGGCTGGAACGCCTGGCGATGTACCTGCAGAACGTGGACAACGTCTACGACCTGGTGTGGACGGACGGCCCGCGCGGCACGGTGACCTATGGCGACGTGTTCCACCAGAACGAGGTGGAGCAGAGCACCTACAACTTCGAACACGCCAACGTGGCCGAACTGCTGCACTGGTTCGACGTCTGCGAAGGCGAGGCCAACAAGCTGGTGGCCGCCAACCTGCCGCTGCCCGCCTACGAACAAGTCATGAAAGCCAGCCACACCTTCAACCTGCTCGACGCCCGCCGCGCGATCAGCGTCACCGAACGCCAGCGTTACATCCTGCGCGTGCGCACCTTGTCGCGCAGCGTGGCCGAAACCTACGTGGCGCAGCGCGAGAAACTGGGCTTTCCGGGCCTGAAGCAGGCAAAGGAGCAGGCCCGTGGCTGAGCACAAATCACTGCTGATCGAACTGGGCACCGAAGAGCTGCCGCCCAAGGCGCTGGACGATCTTGCCGGCGCCTTCCTGCGCGGCATCTGCGACGGCCTGGTCAAGCGTGGCGTGGAGGCCGACCTGGATCGCGCCACCGTCTACGCGTCGCCGCGACGGCTCGCCGTGCACATTCCCCGCGTTGCCACCCATCAGCCGCCGCAATCGATCGAGCGCCGTGGGCCGGCATTGGCGGCCGCGCAAGGCAGCGATGGCCAGCCGTCGAAAGCGCTGCTGGGCTTTGCCCATTCCTGCGGTGTCGGCGTCGACCAGCTGGAGAAACTGGAGACCGACAAGGGCGCATGGTTCGTCTGGCGCACGGTCAAACCGGGCCAGCCGGTTTCGGCACTGCTTGCGGAGGTCATCAACGAGGCATTGGGCCACCTGCCCATCCCCAAGCCGATGCGCTGGGCCGATCACGACTACAGCTTCGTGCGTCCGGCGCACTGGCTGGTGATCCTGCACGGTGCCGAGGTCGTTCCGGGCGAAGTGCTGGGCCTGGAGAGCGGCCGCATCTCGCGCGGCCATCGCTTCATGCATCCGCAGCCGGTCACGATCGCCGACGCCGACAGCTGGCTGGACACGCTGCGCGCCGCCTACGTGCTTGCCGATCCCGCCGAGCGCCGTCAGCGAATCCAGCAGGAGGTGGGAAAGGCTGCGCTCGAGACAGGCGGCGCGCCGCGCATGGATGACGCCTTGCTGGACGAGCTGGCCAACCTCACCGAATGGCCCGTGGCGATTGCCTGCGCGTTCGAGCGCGACTTTCTCCAGGTGCCGCCCGAGGCGCTGGTGACCACGATGGTCGCCAACCAGAAATTCGTGCCGGTATTCGACGCCAATGGCGCGCTCACCGAACACTTCATCGGCATCGCCAACATCCAGAGCAAGGACCCGGCCGAAATCCGCAAGGGTTATGAGCGGGTGATCCGGCCGCGCTTCGCCGACGCCAAATTCTTCTGGGACGAAGACCTCAAGACGCCGCTCGCCGACAACCAGGCGCAGCTCAAGAGCGTCACCTATCAACAGGCGCTGGGCAGCTTGTGGGACAAGAGCGTGCGCGTGGCGGAACTGGCGCGCATCGTCGCCAACCGCGTCGGTGCAGACGCCGGGCTTGCCACGCGTGCCGCAAGCCTGAGCAAGTGCGACCTGTTGACCCGCATGGTCGGCGAATTCCCGGAGCTGCAGGGCGTGATGGGACGTTATTACGCCAACCGCCATGGCGAACCGGCCCAGGTGGCGGACGCGCTGGACAGCTATTACCAGCCGCGCTTCGGCGGCGACGCCATTGCCGGCGACGTGATAGGGCAGGTGCTGGCGGTCGCCGAGCGGCTGGACACGCTGGCCGGCATCTTCGCGATCGGCATGAAGCCCGGCGGCAACAAGGACCCCTTCGCGCTGCGCCGCGCCGCGCTCGGCCTGGCAAGAACCCTGATCGAGGCGGACATGGATCTCGATCTGCGCGGAAGCTTCCTGGAAGCCCTGGAACTCATTCCCGACAGCGCGCTGTCGGCGGCACTGAAACCCGGCAAGGATGGCGTCCTGCCGCCCCCGGCCCCTGGCCGTCGCGCCGCCCTGGCGGGCGAACTGTGCGATTTCGTGTTTGACCGCCTGCGCGGCTACTACGCCGAGCAGGGCTTCGACAGCAACCAGTTCGAGGCCGTCCTGGCCGTACAGCCGGGCAGCCTGGTCGATTTCGACCACCGCCTGCGCGCCGTGGCCGAGTTCGGCCGCCGCCCCGAAGCCACCAGCCTGGCCGCCGCCAACAAGCGCGTGGCCAACATCCTGCGCAAATCCGAAGCCGAGGGAGCCGGCGCGCCGCCTGCGTTGGACCCCGCCCTCTTCGAAACCGACGCCGAACGCCAGCTTGCCGCCGAACTCGCCGCCGCCCGTCGCGATACCGCCGATGCCTTGGCCCAAGGCGATTACACCAGCGTATTGAGCCGACTGGCCCAGTTGCAGGCGCCGGTGGACAGCTTCTTCGACAGCGTGCTGGTCAACGCGGACGACCCGGCCATCCGCGCCAACCGCACCGCCTTGTTGCGACAGCTGCAGGATCAGTTCGCGGCGGTTGCCGACATCGCCAGGCTGTAGCGCGCGGCGGAACCCGGACCGTCGTGTCGACGGTGGTCGACAGCCGCCCCACGTAGCGTCACCTCCCCTGCAACGAGTGGAGTCTGCACGCTACGCCGCCGGGGCGTAGCGTATGGACGCCTGGACGTCCATTCCCAGCGGCCGGCCTCTTGCGTGGGCCTGGCGACGGACGCCGAAGGGCGTATCAGGGGCTGCGTGCCAGTTCGTTGGGTACAACGTCGGTGTAGTTCGCAAACTCGCTGTAGGTCAGTCGATGATCGCCATTGAGGTCGTATCGACTGAACTGGGAACGCAGGAGAGGCATCCCCGGCGGCACCTCGGAGTAGGACAGCACCTTGTCGCCGTTGCGGTCCAGCGAAAGGAAGGTTTCCGTTGACTCCATCGGTGTCATCAGCGGCGTGCGGTGCGCTTGCTTCAGCGCCTCGCGAGTGGCCTGCACGTCGAAAGGTTCCCCGCGCGCGCTGATCTGCCTCGTCATTTCCATTCGGGCTTCAGAGCGGCCCTTCTGCGCGTCCTGCGCGTACAGCGTCGTGGCGACCACAGCGCAAACGCCAAAGAAACACGATGCCCGAAATGTTTTCATAAGGTTTCAGTCCCATTCGATCGGCGTCGCTGTCGGTGGAGTTTCACCACTGGCATGCGCAATCCGTACTAAAAGTTCCAGCGGGCCAGGATCGTTGCCGTGGAAACCATTGATACAGCCTGCTGAATGACTTGCCTATTTTTACGCAGAGCGCGCCCAATCGACGCTCTAGCACGAAATATTTCGGCACTCAAGCGATCCATGTCCCGAGTCGGCCAAATGTTAAGATTTCGTACACGCGTGTTAGTAAAGTGTTGACCCCCATGATTCCATGAATTAACGTCGGGCGAACTCCGCAGCAACAGCCAGCAAGTCGATGCGACACCTGGGGCGATAGCGAAGGCGGAAGTTTAGGGTCCCACAATAAGTTTCATGCGCCCGGATACCCGGGTAGAACCTTGGAGTCACCACTATGAATTCGCGGAAAACATCCATCGCGCGCCAGCTTCCACGCACCGCGCTCGCCATGGCCCTCGGCCTCGGTCTCACCGGGGTGGCCTTCGGCCAGGCAACGACCGGCAGCATCTTTGGTCAGGTCCCCGCCGGCAACGGCGAGACCGTGACCGTCAGGAGCACGTCCGGCGTGACCCGCTCGGTCACGGTTGATTCGTCGGGTCGTTATGACATCGGCTCGCTGCCGCTGGGCAGCTACACGGTCACCTTGCAACGCGATGGCAAGACCATCGATTCCCGCTCCAACGTCACCTTGCGCGTGGGTTCGGGCACGGAAGTTTCCTTCGGCGGCGCCGAGGGTGCGCAGAACCTGGCCGCCGTCACGGTTCAGGCCAACGCCCTGCCGACGATCGACGTGACCGGCGTCGATTCGCGCACCGTCATCACCGCCGAGCAATTGGCGAAACTGCCGCTGGCCCGCAACGCGGAAGCCATCGCCTTGCTGGCGCCGGGTGTCACCCAGGGTAGCTCGCTGTTCACCAACGCCCTCGGCGGTTCCGTGATCTCGATTGGCGGCGCGTCCGTGACCGAGAACGCCTATTACCTCAATGGTTTCAATACCACCGATCCGCTGAGCGGCTTCGGTGGCATCACCCTTCCTTATGGCGCGATCGATCAGCAGGAAATCCTCAGTGGCGGCTACGGCGCGGCCTACGGTCGTTCCGACGGTGGCGTAATCAGCCAGGTCGGCAAGCGCGGCACCAACGAGTGGCACTTCGGTGGCCAGATCCTGTGGACCCCGGACGACCTCAAGGCCGATCCGGACAACTGGTACTACCGCAACAAGGATGGCTCGCGCGGCGATATCCGCCAGTACCGCCACGACAACAAGTCCTGGACCACCACGGTGGACGCCTATGTCGGCGGCCCGCTGATCGAGGACAAGCTGTTCATCTTCGCGGCGGTGGAAGCCGAGCGTCAGCAGGGCCGGAGCACGGGTTCGGATGCCGCTCCCTACGTCACCCATTATCGTTACGACAATCCGAAGTGGTACGCCAAGCTGGATTGGAACATCACCGATCGCAACATTCTTGAAATCACCGCGGCGTCGAACAAGTCGTCCTACGCTGGCACGATGAACAGCTTCGACTACGACACCCAGGAAGAGGGTGGTTTCAACAGCTATGACACCAGCACCAAGAACGGTGCCGACGTTTATCTGGGCAAGTTCACCAGCTACATCACCGATGACCTGACCGCCACCGTGATGTACGGCAAGATGAAGGGCACCTGGTATAGCGAAACGCCGGGATACGATCCGACGTATCCGTACCTGTTCGGCTACCCGGATCAGAACCCGGATGTACCCGGTGCGGGCAACCAGAACACCCAGACGGTTTCCACCATCAACCTGCCGGGCCACCGTTCCACCAGCACCAACTTGCGTATCGACCTGAGCTACAAGCTGGGTGACCACACCATCACCGGTGGTATCGACAACCAGACGGTCAACAATATCGACGCCGGTACCAAGTTCCCGGACTCTGGCCTGGGTTACGCCTGGGAATATGACACCATGAAGGGCGACGCCGACACCTATGTCGTCGGTGGCCCCGATACGGGTGCGGGCTGGGAAAAGCGCCCGTGGGTGGTCAACACCGGATCGCAGCCTGGTGGCGAAACGGGCTACTACGTCGCCCGGTACCGGTATCACGACAATGGCTCGTTCCGCGTGATGCAGCGTGCGCAGTATATCGAGGACAGCTGGCAGATCAGCGATCGCTGGCTGGTCAAGCTGGGCCTGCGCAACGACCAGTTCACGAACTACAACGCTGGCGGTGAACCCTATCTGCGTCTGACGTCGCCGCAGTGGGCTCCGCGCCTGGGCTTCAGCTGGGACGTCAACGGCGACTCCAGCTTCAAGGTCTACGGCAACGCCGGTCGTTATTACCTGGCGCTGCCCAGCAGCGTGGCACAGCGTTCGGCGGGTTCGTCGCTGTACACCCGCGAGTACTACACCTATGAGGGCATCGACGAGAACGGTATCCCCTACGGCCTGCATGCCCTCGACACCAGCGTGGGTGCTGGCCAGCCGTTCTCCGCCAATGGCGAGTACGGCCAGCCGCGCGATCCGAAGGTGGGCTCGGCGAGCAACCTGACGTCGGAATACCAGGACGAGTACATCCTTGGTTTCGACAAGTCGCTGGGCGACGCGTGGGTCTTTGGTGCCAAGGCCACCTACCGTAATCTTCGCAACGCGATCGACGATATCGGTGACTCGCCCTCGATCATTGCCAAGATGGACGAGATGGGCATTGATCCGACCACTTACGATGCTGGCGCGATCCCCGGCAGCTTCCTGATCAACCCGGGCAAGGATGCGGTGTACTCGATCAAGAAGCTGGATGGCGGCTACTACGAAGTGCCGATGCGGTGGAAGGAAGATTTCGGCTTCAACACCACCATGAAGCGCCACTACTACGGACTGGATCTGTACCTGGAGCATCCGTTCGACGGCAAGTGGTTCGGCAAGATCGACTACCTGTTCTCGCGCAGCTACGGCAACAGCGAAGGCCAGGTTCGTACGGATATCGGCCAGGAAGACGTGTCTGCCACGGTGGACTGGGATTACGCCGCGACCATGGAGTACGCCAACGGCGCGCTGGCCAATGATCGTCGCCATCAGCTGAAGGCCTACGGTTCCTACCAGATTGCCCCGGAATGGTTGGTTTCGGGCAATGTGGCCATTGCGTCCGGTGCGCCCAAGACCTGCTTGGGCTATTACGGTCCAGAGCAGACCAACCCCGGTCTGGGGTACGGTCCGTACTACCACTATTGCAACGGCAAGTGGACACAGCCGGGTGATACGCGTCATCCGTGGACGTACCGGCTGGATCTGAGCGCCGAGTATCGTCCGGAGTGGGCGGGCAAGAAGCTGGCCTTCAACGCGATGGTCTACAACGTGTTTGACAACCAGGTCATCACGCAGACGTACCCGATCTCGACCAGCAAGAGCTATGGTCGTCCGTATGGTGCGACGACCCCGCGCTACTTCCGCTTCGGTGTGTCGTACGACTTCTGATGAGCTAGCTCTACAACTCATCGAGGGTCGAGAACGAAGGCCGCCGGGTTTCCCGGCGGCCTTTTCTATGCCGCGTGCAAAATGCTTTGAATGGACTCGGCGTGCGGCCGCGTATGGCGCTGGACGAGCATGCACGAGTCCGCCTGAGTCCGATTGACTTTTCCGACTGGACTGTTTGGGCTATGCTCGGGGTTTCCCCCGCGAATGACTGTGGCGTTTCGGCGTCTGACAGGTTCGTGTCCGTTGAACGCAGAATTCGAGGTTTTCCCCATGCGCAAGCTGGTTTTGTCGCTGACGTCACTTGCGGCGTTGGTTTTGGCCGGGTGCAATGCATCCTCTTCGTCGCAGCAGGGCAGCGCCGGTGTTGCCGCATCCGGCAGCGCGGCCGCGGCCGTGACGACCAACGTGGTGAGCGGCACGGTTGCCTTGCGCGAGCCGGCGCAGTTGTCGCCGAACGCGAAGCTGGTGATCAGCCTGGTCAACGTGTCGTCGACGGCGCAGTCCGGTACGGCGCCGCTGGCCACCAAGACGGTGTCGCCCGCGACGACGTTTCCGCAGTCGTTCGAGCTCACTTTCGATCCCGCCAAGGTCAATCCGTCGGACCTGTATGTCGTCAAGGCGCAGCTGACCGATGGAGAGCGCCAGTACACCATGCCGCTGCAGGCCCCGGTGCTGACCAACGGCGCCAAGAACGAGGTGTCGATCCAGCTGGTGGCCGAGCAGACGGCGGCGGAAAAGGATCTGGCGGCATTCAACGAGCTGGAGCAGCAGATCGGCGGCATGATGGTCAAGAGCGGCACCAAGCTGGGTGATGGCGTTTCCCGCAGCTGGCAGATCTTCCGCCAGGCCGGCGACATCAAGTTCATCCGCGAGCTGGTGGATTACGGCGACAAGGGCTTTACCAGCACCGATTTCGCCTATCGTGACGGCAAGCCGTGGGCGGCGGTGCAGCAGAAGAAAGCCAGCCGCAACGCCAAGCCCACGTCCACCGACAGCGCGAGCTGGGCCGATAACGGCACGCTGGTGCTGAAGCGCCACGAGGCGGGTGGCAAGACCGAGACGCTGGATTCGGACACGGCATCGAGCCTGCACAAGCAGGCGGTGGATATCCTGAGCCTGGCGACCGGCGGCAAGAACAAGTAATAGCGGCTCACCCACCGCAAACCAAAAAGCCGCCAGTGCAACCTGGCGGCTTTTTGGTGGCTGGCGGATCAACGCCGGCAGATCATCAGAAGCCGATCTTCATGCCGATGTTGACGCTGTTGTACTTCTGGCTGTTGTCGCTGAAGCGGCCGCTGTAGCCGATCCAGCTGCTGATGTTGGACGTCAACTGCGCCGAGAGCCCCACGTCGGCCGTGCCCCAGCTGTCGTCGGGAATGAAGCCGGTCAGGGCGAACGTGCCGTTCATGCTGTTGAGGCCGGCGCTGACGGTGCGCGGGTCAGCCTTGCTGTCGTGGTTCCAAGCCACTTCGGCGTAGGGCGACAGCACGGTGTTGCCCGCCTGCCAGTGGCCTTGCAGGCGCCAGCCGGCGCTGGCCACCAAGGCATCGCGCTGCTGCCGCCCGAACCACATCGCGCTGCTGTCGTTGCCGTTCTCGGTATAGCCATTGATCTTGACCGTCTGCCATTCCACGGTGGCGAACGGGCCGGTGCGCAGGCCGTTGAAGTCGAGCCACCAGCCGCCGGTCAGTCCGCCGCCCAGATGCGAACCGTCCGCCTTGCCGGTTTCGACGCGATGGGCGGCGCCGAGCGTCACGTGGCGCTCGATATCCTTGAAATTGGATTGCCCGAAATTCGCGTAGCCACCCACGTAACCACCGCCGGCGTGATAGGTGACATAGGCCAGCCCGCTGATGTCCTGCAACTTGTAGCCGCCACCGCCGGCGAAATCGGCGGTGTGCTGGCCCACGCCCAGCGCCATGCCGGCGGACACGTGGTCGGTGGCGCGCACGTCGGCGCCCAGGGTGAGGTTGACGTTGTTGCTGTCGGTTTTCGGCGCGCCGTTGACGGCCTTGAAGCGCTGGCGGCCGTAATCGATGTTGAGGAAGGCGCGCGTGTCGCTGCCGGCGCCATCGGCCAGCATCTCGTTGCGGATCGCACGGGTCTGCGCACTGTTGGCCGTCAGCGGGGCTTCGCCCAGCAGCGAGACCTGTTCCGGCGCCCGCAGCACCGACAGCACGTACTGGCCCAGCATGGCGTGCGCCGCGGTGGTGGGATGCACGCCATCGGCGAACAGGTAGCTGTTTTCCGTTCCCGGTGCGTAAGTGACCGTGGCGCCCGGCGTGCCCTGCGGCGCGCATTCCACCGAGCTGCCGCTGCCGCCGGTGCAGGCCGGGTCGGTGACATTGCTGAAGCCGTACGTTTGCGGATTGGCCACCACTTCGTTCAACAGGCTGTAGGTGTTGATCGGGATGATGCCGGTGCCCAGCTGCGAAAGGCCGGCGTTGAGCTGGCCATTGAAGACCAGGCTCAGCCCGCTCAGCGAGGCCGCTGCGTCCGCGCCCTGCGACCGGGCCGAGGGCGTGATGCCCACGTTGGGCAGGTTGAACACCAGGATGTTGGTGGCGCCCGCGGCCTGCAATTCGCCGATCAGCTTGACCTCCTGCTGCGCGGCGGCAGCGACATTGGCCTGCACCTGCTCGGCGGTTTCGAAGGCGCTGACATGGGCCTGCGCCAGCACCTGGCTGCTGATCTGTGCGGCAACCTGTGCCGCCGTTTCCGGCGGCAAGCCGGCCGTATTCGCGGCAATCAGCTGTTGCGCCTTGGCACCGGCGCCCGCGGCAGTAGCGTGATAGAAGATGTCGTTGGCGCCACCCCACACCGAATACAGCGCGTTGCGGTCGACGGCGCCTGCGGCGAGATAGCCGTCCATTTGCGAGGTGAGCGTCGGTACGCCCGCGGGCGTACCCGGCGAATTGATGTTGATGCCAGCGCCACCCCACGCGTAATCGCTGCCACCGCCAAGCGAGGGCGTCAGTGAAAAGCCCAGCCCGGTGGCCACGTTCTCGATCGTGGTGGTGCCGGGATTGGTGGTGAACCGCATCGGCACCGGCGACTTCGCGAACGTGGAAATATTGCCGCTGTCGCTGAGGCTGTCGCCGAAGACGACGACGTTGCTGAACTGGGCGGCGGTGGCGCTGGCGCTGAACAGCAGCGCCGCGGAGATGGCCCCGGCGAGATAACGAGAACGCGGCATGGAAGTACTCCTGATCGGAAAACTTGTTATGTCCGAGTTACGTTAATCCAATCCATACGGAAGCGCATGCTGCGGTGCATGGCGGCCAACGGGGTGGGGTGCTTCCGTGTGTGGGAGCGACTTCGGTCGCGACGCCTTGCTCCCGCTGCCAAGGCAAAAGCATCGCGACTGAAGTCGCTCCTACAGGGCTGCGCCGCTTTTCGGTGTTGCCCCTGGCGTCGGTCGGTCAGCGTTGTCGTGCCTTCGCCAGGGCGTCGGCGAAAGCGCTGTTGACGGGAGCCGCCGTCTGTCTGGGCGTCGCGCCCGCAGGACGTGCGCCGCCCCCGCGTCCCTCGCGGGCGCTGCCACGTGACGATGGCTCGCCGTTGCCCGCCGGCTTGCCGCCGCGCGCCTGCCCCGGTTCGTCGTCCAGCCGCATGCTCAGGCCGATGCGCTGGCGCGGCAGGTCGATCTCCATCACCTTGACCTTGACGATGTCGCCGGCCTTCACCGCATCGCGCGGGTCCTTGACGAAGCTGTGCGACAGCGCCGACACGTGGACCAGGCCGTCCTGGTGCACGCCGATGTCGACGAAGGCGCCGAACGCGGCCACGTTGGTGACGCGACCTTCGAGGATCATGCCGGGCTTGAGGTCCTTCATGTCCTCCACGCCCTCGGCAAAGCTGGGCGCCACGAATTCGGGGCGCGGGTCGCGGCCGGGCTTTTCCAGTTCCTTCAGGATGTCGCGCACGGTGGGTACGCCGAACTTTTCGTCGGTGAACTGCTCGGGCTTGAGCGCGCGCAGGAAGCCGGTGTCGCCGATGACGCTTTTCACCTCCCGGCCGCACTGGGCGATGATCCGCTCGACGACCGGATAGGCCTCCGGATGCACCGCGCTTGCGTCCAGCGGGTTGTCGCCGTTGGTCACGCGCAGGAAGCCGGCACACTGCTCGAACGCCTTGTCGCCCAGCCGCGGCACTTTCAGCAGCGCCTTGCGATTGGCGAACGGGCCGTTGCTGTCGCGGTGCTTCACCACGTTCTCGGCCACGCTGGCGGAAAGCCCGGCCACCCGCGACAGCAGCGCGGCCGAGGCGGTGTTCACGTCGACGCCGACCGCGTTGACGCAATCCTCCACCTTCGCGTCCAGTGCGCGCGCCAGCTTGATCTGGTTGACGTCGTGCTGGTACTGGCCCACGCCGATCGCCTTGGGCTCGATCTTCACCAGCTCGGCCAGCGGGTCCTGCAAGCGCCGCGCGATCGATACCGCGCCGCGCAGGCTCACGTCGAGATCCGGGAATTCCCTGGCCGCGGTTTCCGAGGCGGAGTACACCGAGGCGCCCGCTTCGCTCACCACCACCTTCGACAGCTTGTGTTCCGGGTGCGTCTTGGCCAGGCCCTTGATCAGTTCGGCGGCCAGCTTGTCGGTCTCGCGCGAGGCGGTGCCGTTGCCGATGGCGATCAGGTCGACGCCGTGCTGCTTGCACAGGCGCGCCAGCGCGGCCAGCGATTCGTTCCACTGGCGTCGCGGCTCCAGCGGATAGATGGTGTCGGTGGCCAGCAGCTTGCCGGTGGGGTCGACCACGGCCACCTTGCAGCCGGTGCGGATGCCCGGGTCCAGACCCATCACGGTTTTCGCGCCGGCCGGCGCAGCCAGCATCAGGTCTTTCAGGTTGTCGCCGAAGACGCGGATCGCCTCGTCCTCGGCGCCTTCGCGCACGCGGCCGAACAGGTCCAGGGTCAGGTGCAGATGCAGTTTCACGCGCCAGGTCAGGCGCACGGTTTCGCGCAGCCAGGCATCGGCGGGGCGGCCGCGGTCGTGGATGTCGGCGCGGGCGGCCACGCGGCCTTCGGCTTCGGCGTGGCCATGGTCGGCGTCGGTGTCGGGCGCCAGTTCCAGCTCCAGCACGCCTTCGTTGCGCGCGCGCATCAGGGCCAGCAGGCGATGCGAGGGAATTTTCCCGATCGGTTCGACGTGATCGAAATAGTCGCGGAATTTCGCGCCTGCCGCTTCCTTGCCCTCGACGACCCTGGCGCGAATCTGGCCCTTGCTCCACAACCAGTCGCGCAGCTCGCCCACCAGTGCGGCGTCTTCGGCGATGCTTTCCATCAGGATCGCGCGCGCACCGTCCAGCGCGGCGCGCACGTCGGCCACGCCTTTTTCCGCATCGACGAAGGCTTCGGCGAAGGCTTCCGGCGTTTGCGTGGGATCGTCGCGCAGGCCCAGCGCCAGCGGTTCCAGCCCGGCTTCGCGGGCGATCTGCGCTTTCGTGCGGCGCTTCGGTTTGTACGGCAGGTACAGATCCTCCAGCCGCGCCTTGGTGTCGGCGGCGAGCAGGTCGGCCTTCAGCGCGTCGGTGAGCTTGCCCTGGTCCTCGATGCTGGCCAGGATGGCCGCGCGGCGGTCTTCCATCTCGCGCAGGTAATGCAGGCGCTCTTCCAGCAGGCGCAGTTGCGTGTCGTCGAGCCCGCCGGTGACTTCCTTGCGGTAGCGCGCGATGAACGGCACGGTGGCGCCGCCATCGAGCAATTCCACGGCCGCGCGAACCTGCTCGGTGCTGGCGGCGATGTCGGTGGCGATGCGTTGTTCGATGCTGAGCATGGGTGGCTTTCAATTCCTGGCAACGGCGCGGGCGCCGGGTGAATGTGGTGGATCGGCGATGATAACAAGCAGGTGCTGGCGCTCGGCGCGAGGTGTGCCCCAAGCATGCTTTCGCCCCGGCATCGGCGCCGGTGCCAGCCAGGCCCGTCCACCGTCATCCCGGTTTTCGCCGGGATGACGGTCTGGTGAGTTTGGCTGTTGTCCTGCAAGCGCCGGTTCGAGGAAATCGCCCCTGGTTCGCGCGCTCCAACGCACGTGGCGTGGGTCAGGCGCTGAAGGTGCTTCCGCCCGTGCTCGATGCCGGCCTGGTATCCGTGTCGCCGGCCCTGCCGTTCAACACCAGCGTCTTTGCCAGCAAATCGTGCAGGCCCTGCCGGCGCGCGGTCCAGGCGACCGCCAGGTAGCAGATGAGCGGGATCAGCGAGGTCACCACGTTGGCCAGACGCACCGCGTTGCGCAGCAGGCTGCGGCCCAGGGTGATCCGTTGCCCCTCAAGGTCGGTGACGCGCAAGCCCAGCGCGCGCTTGCCCGGCGTGGCCTGCCAGCGCGACTGTTCAAACAGCGCGTAATAGATGAAACCGGCCAGCAGCGCCAGCAACGCGGCCGGATGCATCGTGTGCGCGTACTCTGCCGCGGCGACCTCCAGGCCAACACCGGCCTTCAATTGCGCGGAGAAGCGCGCCAGGGCCGCCGGCGCGCCCATCGAGAACCCGATGATGGTGGCCGGCAGCATCAGGATCAGGTAATCGATGATCCATGCGCCCAGGCGCCTGCGGAAACTGGCGACATCGGCCAGTGCGTCGGTGGCGACGGGCGGCATCGGCGGGATCGTCGCGGTTTCATCGGTGGCGGCCTGCGCGGACGGAAACAGCACGGACAGCGGCTGCCAGTCGGCCAGCCCTTCGTACCAGCCCAGGTCGGCGGGGCTCACTTCCCCGCTGGCCAGCCATTGCCGCACATCGGCCTCGGTGTACGGGCCGTGGCGCTCGCCGTCCCGGCCGATCCAGACTTCCATCGTGCATGCTCCTGCAGAAAAACGGTAGCGGACATGATGCCACGCGCCACGCCGGCCGCCTCCTGCATCACGCCGCGTCGCGACGTTTCAGGTGCACCAGCAGCAGGGAGATCGCCGCGGGCGTGACGCCGCTGACGCGGGCGGCCTGGCCGATGGTGGCGGGCAGGGTGCGTTTCAGTCTCAGCAGCACTTCGGCGGACAGGCCGCGCACCTTGTCGTAGTCGAAGCCGGCGGGGATGGTGGTATTTTCGTGACGGCGCTGGCGCTCGATCTCCTCGCGCTGGCGTTCCAGGTAGCCGGCGTACTTGATCTGCACCTCGACCTGAGCGGCCACGTCGTCGCGTGTTACGGCCGGGCCGAATTCGGCCAGGGCGGTGAGCTGCGCGTAGTCGATCTCCGGTCGGCGCAGCAGATCCGCGGCGCTGGTTTCGCGGCTCACCGCGATGCCAAGTTGGCGTTCCATGGCCGCACCCAGCCCGTTGTTGGGGCCGGCCCACAGGCTGCCCAGCCGCTGCATCTCGCGTTCGACCGCATCGCGCTTGGCGCGCAGCGCGTCGAAGCGCGCCTGCGGCACCACGCCCAGCGCATGGCCGGTCTCGGTGAGGCGCAGGTCGGCGTTGTCCTCGCGCAGGTGCAGCCGGTATTCCGCGCGCGAGGTGAACATGCGGTATGGCTCGATGGTGCCGTTGCTGGTGAGGTCGTCGATCAGCACGCCGATGTAGGCCTCGTCGCGGCGTGGATACCACGGCGCCTTGCCCTGCACCGCGAGCGCGGCGTTCAGGCCGGCGATCAGGCCTTGCGCGGCGGCTTCCTCGTAGCCGGTGGTGCCGTTGATCTGGCCGGCGAAATACAGGCCGGGGATGGCCTTGGTTTCCAGCCACGGGCTGAGCCCGCGCGGGTCGAAGTAGTCGTATTCGATGGCGTAGCCCGGGCGGGTGATGTGCGCGTTTTCGAAGCCCTTGATCGAGCGCACCAGCGCCAGCTGCACGTCGAATGGCAGCGAGGTGGAGATGCCGTTGGGGTAGATCTCGAAGGTGTCCAGCCCTTCGGGTTCGATGAAGATCTGGTGCGAGGACTTCTCCGCGAAGCGCACCACCTTGTCCTCGATCGACGGGCAATAGCGCGGGCCGATGCCCTCGATCTGGCCGGTGTAGAGCGGCGAACGGTCCAGCGCGCCGCGGATGATCTCGTGCGTGCGCTCGCTGGTGTGGGTGATCCAGCAGCTGACCTGGCGCGGGTGCTCGTCGCGCGTTCCCAGATAGGAGAACACGGGCGTCGGCGTGTCGCCGGGCTGTTCTTGCAGCGTGCTGAAATCGATGCTGCGCTGGTCGATGCGCGGTGGCGTGCCGGTCTTCAGGCGGTCGGTGGCCAGCGGCAGCTCGCGCAGCTTGGCGGCCAGCGCGCTGGAGGGCGGGTCGCCGGCACGGCCGCCGGCGTATTGCGCCGGGCCGATGTGGATCTTGCCGGCCAGGAAGGTGCCGGCGGTAAGCACCACCGCGCGCGCCTCGAACGACAAGCCCATCTGGGTGACCACGCCGCAGACGCGGCCGTGCTCGATGACGAGGTCGTCCACCGCTTGCTGGAACAGGTCGAGATTCGGCTGGGTTTCCACGATGTGGCGGATCGCGGCCTTGTACAGGGCGCGATCCGCCTGGCAGCGGGTGGCGCGCACGGCCGGGCCTTTCGACGCGTTCAAGGTGCGCCACTGGATGCCGGCACGATCGGCCGCGTGGGCCATGGCGCCGCCCAGCGCGTCCACCTCCTTCACCAGATGGCCCTTGCCGATGCCGCCGATGGCCGGGTTGCAGCTCATCTGCCCGATCGTCTCGATGTTGTGGCTGAGCAGCAGCGTGCGCGCGCCGGTACGCGCGGCCGCCAGCGCCGCTTCGGTGCCGGCATGGCCGCCGCCGATCACGATGACGTCGTAGGGGGTGGGGTGACGCATGGAACTGACCTGGCCGTGCAAAAGGTGACGAAATAGGCGCTATGGTACTGCCATCAACCGGTTACGGCGGGATTTGGCGTTGCTGGCACGTATCCTGCTTTTTGTGTCCTGCACTTTCCCGGGCAGACGCTGCGCCCGGCGCGCCGAGATCGAACGACAGGGGTTTGATCGCGTACCGGGAAAGGAAGCCTAGACGGCACCCTTCGGGGTGCCGTCGCCTTTTGCGGGGCCGGAAAAGCCAGACCCCGCGACAAGCGCGGGTTGCGAGCCTGAAAAGCCAGACCCCGCGACAAGCGCGGGGTCTGGGGGCTGCTTAGATCTGGCGTCCGGCGGTCTCAGGAACAGGGGGAATCCAGGATGACCGTGTTGCCGGACGCCAGAAGCCGGGAAACTGGCGTGTTCGAGGCCGGGAGCGATCTCGAAACTTCGGTCGATAGTTACTCGTCGAGCGTGAACATGCAGTGACTGAAACGGAGATTTGTGTCCCATCGCGGCAGCAGCTGACACGCAACGGCAGATCATGCCTACGTTCACGCAAGTGCACGAATTCTCCCGCCCTTTTGGCATGCCAGTTGCACAAGGCACGGCAGACAAGGGGAGGCTGTCTGACCATGAATTTCGATTTTCAACCGGTGTATGCCCATCACGATCTGTTGATCGAGATCGGCCGTGTGGAACTGGCCATGGAGAATCTCGAGGAGCGCGCCGGCGAGGAAAGCTCGACCCTGCTGCCGCGACTGGTTTCGCGCATGAACAGCCTGCGCGAGGCGCTGGCCGATCTGCCCGCCTGACCGGCGAGTGGCCGCCGCGTCACTGCTTCAGCACGTTGGCAACAATCTCGCGCAGGTTGCGTGACAGGCCATCGCGATCGGCCACATCTTCGATGACCGCGCGGGCCGCCTGGCGGCGGCCCGGCTCCAGCCGCTGCCAGCCGTTGAATGCCGTGGCCAGCCGCGCCGCCACCTGCGGATTCAGCGCGTCGAGCTGCACCAGCCGCTCGGCCAGGAAGCGATAGCCTGCGCCATCCGCACGGTGGAATCCGCTGGGGTTGGCCCGTACGAAGGCGCCCAGCAGCGATTGCACGCGGTTGGGATTCTTCAGCGTGAACGCAGGGTCGCGCTCCAGCATCAGCACGCGATCCAGCGCTGCCTCGCCCGGCACCTGCGCCTGCACCGTGAACCATTTGTCCAGCGCCAGCGCGTTGTCGGCATGCCGCTGGCGGTAGTGTGCGCGCGCCGCCGCGGCCTGGGGGGCGTCGCTGCGCAACAGCACGGCCAGGGCGCCGAGCCGGTCGGTCATGCCCGGCGCGCTGTCGTACTGGGCGGCCGCGAGCGGCTGCGCCACGTCGGGGGCGATCAGGCACAGCAGTTCCAGCACGCGCTGTTTCAACCGGCGCTGCGCCTGGCTGGCGGCATCCAGGGCCGCGCTGGCTTCGCCCGCCAGCGTCCGATAGCGCTGCTGCAGCGCCTCGGCCCCGATACGCTCGGCCAGCTGCCGCTGCAGCTGCTGACGCAAGGCGTGTATGCGCGCAGGATCGACGCGGGCCTCCCGTTCGGCCCACTCCACCTCGGTCGGCGGTGTCAGCAGATTGGCCAGCAGGGCCTGCTCGACCTCGCCGCGGGCGAACAGGTCGGACAGCGCTCCGAGCCATGCGTCCAGCGCATGGCCGGGGGCACCGTCGCGCAGCTCGGCATAGGCCAGCGTGGCCAGTTGCTGGCCGGCCTCCCAGCGGTTGAAGCCGTCGGGATCATGGCGCAGCAGCAGCGCCAGTTCGGCGGCGTCGTAGTCGCATTCCAGGATCACCGGCGCGGAAAAGCCGCGCAGCAGCGAAGGCACCGGGGCCGAGGGCACGTCGTGGAAGACGAAGGTGCTTTCGTCCGTGTCCAGCACCACCACGGTCTCGGTGGCTGCTTTGGACGTCTGGGCGTCCATATGCAACGGCATCATCCGGCCGTCGCGATCGAACAGCGCCAGCTTCACCGGAATGGGCAGCGGATGCGTCTGTGCCTGGCTGGCCGTGGCGGGCGTGTGCTGGCGCAGGGTCAGGGCGTAGCTGCGGCGGGCCTCGTCGTATTCGCCGCGCGCCTGCAGGCGCGGCGTGCCGGCCTGGGCGTACCACGCCAGGTACGGGCCGAGATCGGTGTGGTTGGCCTCGCCCAGCGCGGCCAGGAAATCCTCCAGCGTGGCGGCCTTGCCGTCGTTGCGTGCGAAGTACAGATCCATGCCGCGGCGAAAGCCTTCGCGGCCCAGGCGCCCGGCCAGCATGCGCACCAGTTCGGCGCCTTTCTCGTACACCGTGGCAGTGTAGAAGTTGTTGATCTCGCTGTACTGCGCCGGGCGCACCGGATGCGCCAGCGGGCCGGCGTCCTCGGGGAACTGGGCGCGGCGCAGCAGCGACACGTCCTCGATGCGCTTCAGCGGGGCGGAGTTCATGTCCGCGGAAAAGCTCTGCTCGCGGAATACCGTAAGCCCTTCCTTCAGCGACAGCTGGAACCAGTCGCGGCAGGTGACCCGGTTGCCGCTCCAGTTGTGGAAATACTCGTGCGCGATCACCGATTCCACGTGGCGGTACTCGTCGTCGGTGCTGGAACCCGGGTCGGCCAGCAGGTACTTCGCGTTGAAGATGTTGAGGCCCTTGTTCTCCATCGCGCCCATGTTGAAATCGTGGGTGGCGACCACGTGGAAAACGTCCAGGTCGTAGTTGCGGCCGTAGGTGCGCTCGTCCCAGCGCATCGCGCGCTCCAGCGCATCCATCGCGTAGTCGCAGCGATCGATCACGTCGGCTTCCGCCCAGATCTTCAGCGTGACCGCGCGGCCGTCGGCGGTGAGGTAGTCGCGCTCGATCGACTGCAGGCGGCCGGCCACCACGGCGAACAGATAGCCGGGCTTGGGGTGCGGATCGACGAAGCGCGCCCAGTGCCGGCCATCGTCCAGTTCACCGGCGCCATCGGGATTGCCGCCGGCCAGCAGCACGGGAAAGCGGTCGCGGTCCGCGCGCAAGGTAACGGTATAGAGCGCCTGCACGTCGGGGCGGTCGGGGAAAAACGTGATGTGCCGGAAGCCCTCGGCCTCGCACTGGGTCAGCAGGAAACCCGCCTCGGCCGAGCCGGAAAGGTAGAGCCCCTCCAGCGCGGTATTGGCGGCGGGGCGCAGGCGCACGCGGGTTTCCAGCACGCTGCCGTCGCGCGCGCCGTCGATCTCCAGCACGTTGTTGGCGTAGCGGTAGGCGTCGGCGGCCAATGCGGTGCCATCGAGTGCGATCGACAGCAGCTCCAGGTTCTCGCCATCCAGCCGCAATGGCTGCGTCTGCGTCGGATCGCAACGCAGCCGCAGTCGCGCGGTGACTTCGGTGGTGTCGATGGCCAGGTCGAACGCCAGTTCGACCGTTTCGACGCGCCACGCGGGCGCGCGATACGCGTCCAGGCGGGTGGGGGCAGCGAGTTGTTCGGGGCGGGCGTTCATGTGCAAAAAGAAGTGGGAGCGGAAGACGATCAGGCTAACATGGGCCTTTTCGCGACAGGAGCATCCGATGACGCGCTATACCGTCGAAGAGGTGTTGTGGGACGAGCAGAGCGTCCTGGCGCTGACCGATCATGCGCAGCAGCGGCACGTGCAGGTCGCCCGCCATGGCGCGGCGCTGCTCACGTTCAAGATTCCCGTCAACGGTGTGCTGCACGATCTGGCCGACGGCTACCGCGATGCGGCCGAGATCGTCAGCCGGCCGAGTTCGCGCTTCGCCATCATGGTCCCGTTTGGCGGCCGCATCGCCGCGGCGCGCTACGAATTCGACGGCCAGGTGCAGGACCTGCAACCGGGTGTGGTGGGCGATCAGCGCGCCAGCCGCCACGGCTTCGTGCGCGGCGTGGATTTCGACATCGTGGCCTTGTCGGCCGACGAGCAGCGCGCGCAGCTGACCCTGGCGACGTCGGCGATCCGGCCGCAACCGGGCTACCCGCACGCGATCGACCTGCGCATCACCTACACGCTGGGCGCGCAGGGGCTCACGCTGGAGGCGGCCATGCGCAACGTGGGCGACAGTGCCGCGCCGTGCTTCTTCGGCTGGCATCCGTATTTCCGGCTGCCGGCGGGCGGCGTGGACGACTGGCAGCTGCAGATCCCCGCGCAGACGCTGATCCACACCGATGCCAACCTCATCGCCTTGCCCGGCGCGCCCGCGTACGTGGCGCTGGACGACGCGCCCGCGCTGGATTTCCGCGTGCCGCGGCGCATCGACGACGCCATCATCGACCAGGGCTATACCGACCTGGAGCCGGAAGCGGACGGTCGCATCCGCACGTATCTGCGCGACCTGGCCAGCGGCGTGGGCATTGCCGTGTGGCAGGAGCGCGGCATGATGCACGCCTTCACCGCCGACACGGTGACGCGTGACGTGCGCGGCTCGGTGGCGCTGGAGCCGATGGAATGCATGGCCAACGCGTTCAACCGGCCCGAGTGCGCCGACGCGATCCGGCTGCTGCCGGGGGCCGAGCGCCGCTTCCGTTGCGGGGTGGAAATCGAGACGGACGCCGTGGCATGAGCCGCGACGCGCTCCCCACCATCGACGATATTCGCGCCGCCGCCGCGCGCATCGCGCCGTTTGCGCAGGTGACGCCGGTGCTGCGCAGCGATGCGCTGGACGCGTTGACCGGCGCGCAGCTGCATTTCAAGTGCGAAAACCTGCAGCGTGGCGGCGCCTTCAAGTTTCGCGGCGCCTGCAACGCGGCATGGGCGCTGGACGATGACCAGGCCGCGCGCGGCGTGCTGACGCATTCGTCCGGCAATCATGGCAACGCGCTGGCGCTGGCCGCGGCCACGCGCGGCATCGCGGCGCACGTGGTGATTCCCGAGGGCGCGGTGCAGGCCAAGGTCGAGGCGATCGAGCGCGCCGGCGCCACCGTGCATCGCTGCGCACCCACGCAGGCCGCGCGCGAGGCGATGGCCGCCGAACTGCAGCGCCAGACCGGCGCCGTTCTCGTGCATCCCTATGCCGACAGCCAGGTGATGGCCGGGCAGGGCACGCTGGCGCTGGAGCTGCTGCGCCAAGTGCCGGACCTCGATGCCTTGATGACGCCGGTGGGCGGCGGCGGGCTGGCCAGCGGCGTGGCGATTGCCGCGCATGCGCTGGACCCGGCGCTCGCGCTGTTCGGCGCCGAACCGGCTGGCGCCGATGACGCGGCGCAGTCGCTGGCGCACGGTGCGCGGATCACGAGCGTGGTGCCCGATACCTTGTGCGATGGCCTGCGCGCGCTGGTGGGCGAGCGCAACCTGGAAGCGCTGCGCGCGCATCACGTCGATGTCATCACCGTGACCGACCAGGAAACCGTGGCCGCGATGCAACTGCTGTGGCGCGAGCTGAAGATGCTGGTGGAAGTGTCCAGCGCCACCGTGCTGGCGGCGATCCTCAAGCAACCGCCACGGTTCGCCGGCCGGCGCGTGGGCGTGGTGCTGACCGGCGGCAATGTGGATCTTGGCGCGCTGCCCTGGTGAAACCACCTGCAACATCGTCAGCGACCGGCGCGACGCAGGCCCACCCCGCTGATCGCCAGCAACCCCAGCAGCACCAGCACGATGCCGACCCACTCCATCGGCGAGGGCCGCTCGTGCAGGATCAGCCAGGCCAGCATCACGCTGGCGATGGGCACGCCCAGGCTGGAGACGCTGGCCACCGTGGTCGGCAGGCGCTGCAGCACGATCGACCACAACCACCACGCCAGGCTGGACGCCAGCAACACGCTGTAGGCCAGGCCGGCGATGAAGGCGCCGTTCCACTCGATGGCACGCTCCGGCGTCACCAGCGCCAGCACGCCCAGCGCCATGCCGCCCAGCAGCATCTGCCATGCGGTGAGGTTGAGCACCGACGGCGCGTGGCGCTGGAACATGCGCTTGCTGAGCACCGTGCCGGCGGCCCACGCCGCGCCGCCGGCGATCGCCAGCGTGGTGCTCAGCGCGCTACCCAGTTCGTGCCAGGGCTCGATGATGCAGACCAGGCCGATCGCGGCCAGCGCCACGCCAACCCAGTGGCGCGCGGTGGGGCGATCGCCCAGCACCAGCCAGGCCAGGAACACCGCCCAGAACGGCATCGTGTACGCCAGCAACGCCACGTGACCGGCGCCGCCATCCAGCAGCGCCCATTGCTCCAGCCCCTGGAACGCGGCGGTCTGGCACAGCCCGATCACCAGCGTGGGCAGCAGCGGCGGCGGCCGCAGCGATCGGCGCGCCAGAAGCAAGGCGACAAACAGCACGCCGGCGCCGAGCAGGTAGCGCAGCGCCGCGAAGTGGAACGGCCCGGCATACGCCAGCACCTGCTTCATCACCACCCAGCTGTAGGCCCAGATCAGGATGGTGCCGATCAACGCGGTCAACGCGCCGCGTTGCGGAGAGGGGAGAGTGGTCATGGCCGGGCGCTACGAAAGGTGGCGCAGTGTAGCGTGCCGCGGCGACGTGGCGTGGCCGTGGCAGCCATCGGCACGCGCGTTTCCAGGAAGCTCTGATTTTGCTCGTCATCCCAGCGAAAGCTGGGATCCAGTGCCTCTAAAGCTCTTGTAACGTAAAGGCACTGGATTCCTGCTTTCGCAGGAATGACGAGCAAGAAAGCCGGTTGATCAGACCTTCCTTGGTAGTGCGGCAGATCGGCATTCCACCTCGCCGCGATACCATGGGCGGATCGCGTGGCCGCCCGGTGAACGGCGGTCCCTCTCCCCAACCCGTTTTCGAGCCTGCACGCCATGAGCCCAACGCGCCTGGAAATCACCCGCCCCGACGACTGGCACCTGCATCTGCGCGATGGCGAGGCGCTGGCGTCGGTCGTCGCGCACACGGCCCGGCGTTTCGCCCGCGCCATCGTGATGCCCAACCTCAAGCCGCCGGTGACCACGGTGGCCCAGGCCGAGGCGTATCGCCAGCGCATTCTCGCCAGCCTGCCGCCCGGCGCGCGCTTCCAGCCGTTGATGACGCTGTACCTCACGGAAACCACCACGGCCGACGAGATTGCCCGCGCCGCCGCCAGCGAGCACGTCTTCGCGGTGAAGTACTACCCGGCCGGCGCCACCACCAACTCGCAATCGGGCGTGCGCGAACTGGCCCGCGTCTACCCCGTGCTGGAAGCGATGGAGCGGCATCAGCTGCCGCTGCTGATGCATGGCGAAGTGACCGACCCGGCGGTCGACATCTTCGATCGCGAGCGGGTCTTCATCGAGCGCCACCTGATGCCGCTGCGCGAGCGTTTCCCCGCAATGCGCATGGTGCTGGAGCACATCACCACCCGCCACGCCGCCGAGTTCGTCAGCGCCGCGCCGGCCAACGTGGCCGCCACGATCACCGCGCACCACCTGCTGCTCAATCGCAATGCCCTGTTCGAAGGCGGCATCCGCCCGCACAACTACTGCGCGCCGGTGCTGAAGCGGGAAACCCACCGCGCCGCGCTGCTGCAGGCGGCCACCAGCGGCGACCCGCATTTCTTCCTCGGCACCGACAGCGCGCCGCACATCCGCGAGGCGAAGGAATCGGCCTGCGGCTGCGCCGGCATCTACACCGCCCACGCCGCCATCGAGCTGTACGCCGAGGCGTTCGAGCAGGTCGGCAGGCTCGATAGGCTCGAAGCGTTCGCCAGCTTCCACGGCGCGGATTTCTACCGCCTGCCGCGCAACCAGGACCGCCTCATGCTCGAGCGCACGCCCTGGCAGGTGCCCGACGAATTCCCCATGGCCGGCGCCACCTGCCGGCCGATGCGCGCGGGCGAGTCGATCGCGTGGTCGATCGTCGACGACGCGGCGGCTTGAGAGCGCGGGGCTTTTGCTCCTCCCCCTGCTTGCAGGGGGAGGCTGGGAGGGGGTAGTCCGGGCTGGCGGGAAAGATCAAGAGCGCCCCCTCCCCAATCCCAGCACCCTCGACAGCATGTGGCAACATAACCGCTTTCCCGCCGGGCCGGTTTCCATGAGCGCCACCTCGAATCCCGTGCGCTGCGCCTGGGCCGGCAGCGACCCGTTGATGCGCGACTACCACGACACCGAATGGGGCGTGCCGCTGCACGACGATCGCGCGCTGTTCGAGTTCCTCTGCCTTGAGGGCGCCCAGGCCGGCCTGTCCTGGCGCACCGTGCTGGCCAAGCGCGACAACTACCGCCAGGCCTTCCACGATTTCGAGATCGCCCGCGTCGCCGCGATGACGGATCGTGCGCTGGAAAAGCGCCTGCTCGACCCGGGCATCATCCGCAACCGGCTCAAGGTGTCGTCCACCCGCGACAACGCCATCGCCGCATTGAAGGTGATCGACGAATTCGGCAGCCTCGACGCGTACCTGTGGTCGTTCGTCGATGGCAAGCCGCTGCTGAACCGCTGGCGCGAACCGTCCGAGGTGCCCGCCAGCACCGCCCTCTCCGACCGCATGAGCAAGGCGCTGAAGCAGCGCGGCTTCCGCTTCGTGGGCACCACCATCTGCTACTCGCTGCTGCAGGCGACGGGGATGATCAACGATCATCTGGTGGCTTGTTTTCGGCACGAGGCCTGCGGCGGTGCGCTGACTTAGCTCCGTCGCGGCCACCCGCAGCCTGCTGGGCCGCTTCGCGCGCTGGCTGGGTGCGCTGCTGCGGCGCGAGGTGTCTTTTTGACGGGATTCGGGATTCGGGATTTGGGATTCGGGATTCGCAAGAGCCAGAGCAGGAACAAAGGCATTGCGGCTCAGGCGTGGCTGGCGGCCTTGGCGATGTTGGCTTCGTTGGCGGGGTCTTCGCGCAGCAGGCGGCGGGTGACGCCGTTGGTCCAGCCAAAGCCGTCCTGCAGCGGGTATTCGCCGCCGCCACCGCCGACGGCGCCGTCGTCCTGTTTCATCACCACGTATTTTTCGACCAGCTTGCTTTCGCGCTGATACAGACTGCCGACGGTGTGCAGCCAGCGCTTGGCGATCTCGTCGGCGAGCGGATCGTCGTAGTGGCGCAGGCCGCCGATGGCCAGCCATTGCAGCGGTGCCCAGCCGTTGGGCTGGTCCCACTGCTGGCCGCTGACGCTTTCGCTGGTGCCGATGCCGCCATCCTGCAGCAGCCGCGCGCGCAGCGCCTCACCCACGCGCCGGGCCTGCTCGCGCGTGGCGATGTTGATGAACAGCGGCGTCGCGGTGGCCGCGTTCAGGGCGGTGCGTGGTGACTGCCGCTGCCAGTCGTAGTCGAGATAGGCGCCGGCCTTGTCGTTCCACAGCATCTTGTCGATCGCCGCGCGCCGGTCACGCGCCTTCTTCTGGAAGGCGTCGGCCTGCGCGTGCTGGCCGTTGGCGCGGCTGAGCAGGCCGATCTGGCGTTCCAGCTTGTACAGCAGCGCGTTGAGATCGACCGGCAGGATCGCCGTGGTGCGGATGCTGGCGAGGCTGTCCGGATCGTCGCACCAGCGTGCGCTGAAATCCCAGCCGGAGGCGGCGCCGGCGCGCAGCTCGCGGTAGACCTCGTGTACCGGCCGCGACGATTGCTTTGCCGTGGTCACGTCTTCCAGGTAGGACTCCTCGCGCGGGGTGTCGCGGTCGTCCCAGTAGCGGTTGAGCAGGCTGCCGTCCTCCAGCCGCACGCAGTGGCGGTGCGCGTCGCCGGGGCGCAGGTCGTCGGCGCCGTCCATCCAGTAGGTGTATTCCTTGCGCAGGCGTGGCAGGTACTCCATCGCCGCGCAGATGCCGTGGTGCTCGAACAGTTCCACCATCAACGCGAACACCGGCGGTTGCGAACGGCTGAGGTAGTAGCTGCGGTTGCCGTTGGGCACGTGGCCGTAGGTGTCGATCAGGTAGGCGAAATTGTTGGCCATGTCGCGCAGCAGGTCCTGCCGCCCGCTCTCGGCCAGGCCCAGCATGGTGAAGTAGGAATCCCAGTAGTACAGCTCGCTGAAGCGTCCGCCCGGCACCACGTAGGGGTTGGGCAAGGGCAGGATGGAGCTGTGTGCGGGATGTTCGCGCGGCTGCCGCGTGAGCACCTTCCACAAGCCGTCGATATGGTCGCGCAGCGACTGGCCGGGCGTGGAGACGTAGTGGCTTTGATGGACTTCCGGCGGCGAGAAATGCTGCTTGACGAATGCCTTGAGATCGAAGTCCGCCGCGTCGCTCTGGCAGCGGTAGGCATCCAGGATTTTTTCCGGGTCGCCGCGCGGCGCGCAGTCGACGAAGGTCTTGCTGTCCTCGAACACGCGCGCCAGTTGCACCGCCACGAACAGCTCCTGGTAACGGTCGGCGGGCGTGAGCGTGTCGGCGGGCGCGGCGCGGGCCGCGCGTTCGGCGTTCGCATGCGGGTCCAGTACCGTCATCGCGCGCTCACTGTTCGTGGTAGTTCCACAGCAGGCCGCCGTCGATGCCCACCGTGGTGCCGGTGATGTACGCCGCATCGTCGCAGGCCAGGAAGGCCGCCACGCCGGCCACGTCTTCCGGCGTGCCCAGCCGCTTCAGCGGGATGTTGGCGCGCAGCGCCTTCAGCAGTGCGGGGTCGTCCATCAGGTGCGCGTTGATCGGCGTCTTGATCGCGCCCGGCGCGATGTTGTTGATGGTGATGCCCAGCGGCGCCAGCTCGATGGCCAGGTCGCGCGTGAGCATCTTCAGCCCGCCCTTGCTGGCGCAATAGCTGGCGAAATGCGGAAACGGCAATTCCTCGTGCACCGAGCTTACGTTGATCACTCGCCCCTCGCCGCCGCGGTCGCGCACGTGCCTGGCGAAGGCCTGGGTGATGAAGAACGGGCCTTTCAGGTTGACGTGCATCACCAGGTCGTAATCGGCTTCGCTGGCGTCGAGGAAACCGGCCCGGCGCTCCACACCGGCGTTGTTGACCAGGATGTCGATGCGGCCCATCGCGGCCACGCCCTCGCGGATCACGCGCTGGCCATCGGCCACCTTGCCCACGTCGCCCACCAGCAGGGCCGTCTTCGCGCCCATGGCCTGCAGCTCGTGCAGGGTTTCCTCGGCGCGGGCGTTGTCCGACAGGTCCTCGATGATGACGGCGGCGCCTTCCTGCGCCAGCCGCAACGCGATGGCGCGGCCGATCCCTTGCGCGCCGCCGGTCACCAGCGCCACCTTGCCCTGCAGTTTCATTCACGGCTCCCTGCGTCGAGAACAATGCTTTCGAGCATAAGCCGCGGTGGTGTGAACGCGATGCGAGCGGCGCGTTTCAGCGCCGGCGTGAGCCGCGCAGGCTGTCGACCGAGAAACTGGCGATCTCGACACCGCCGGCACCACGCCGCGCCTGTCCCTGCGGCGGGCCCCAGGCGTGCGCCGTGACCACTTCCCACGTGGCCGGGATATGGCCGTCCAGACGCAGGGATTCGTACGCCTCCAGCATGCGCCGGTAGCGCGTCTTGCCGGTGAGGCCGCGTTCGCGCGCGTGGTCGGCGTTGGTGGCGCCCAGGCCCTGCAGATCCTGCAGCAGCTTGCGCGGCTCGCTGTAGGTCAGCGTGTAGCGGCACACGTCCAGCACCGGATCGCGCAGGCCCGCGGCCAGTACCGCATCGCCCACGTCGTGCATGTCCAGGAAGCGGCTGACGTGCGCCTGCTGGTCGGCCTCGGCCCAGGCGGCGCGCAGCTCCTTCAGCGTGTCCGGGCCGAAGCTGGAAAAGACCAGGATGCCGCCGGGCTTCAGTACGCGCACGCACTCGGCAAACAGCGGCGGAAGCGCATCGATCCACTGGAAGCAGAGGTTGGAATGCAGCACGTCGACGCTGTGGTCGGCCAGTGGCAGGGCGGTGGCCTGGGCGCAGACGCGCAGGAACGGCTTGCGCCAGCTGCTGTGTTTTTTTGCGGCGCGCAGCATCGGCAGCGCCAGGTCGATGGCGATCACCTCCGCCTTGGGGTAGCGCTGTTTCAGCAGCGCGCTGCCGCGTCCGGTGCCGGCGCCGATGTCCACCACGCGCTGCGGCGTTTCCAGGTAGAAGTCCAAGCGATCCAGCAGCAGCGATTGCACTTCGCGCTGCAGTACGTCGTGCTTCTCGTAGGTGTTGGCGGCACGGCCGAACTGGTGGGCAATGCGGGAGGAGTCGAGCTGGAACGCGGTCATGGCATCGGTTTCATCGAGCAAAGGTGCGCAGCAGGGGTGCAAGGGCCTGCGCCACCGCATCGGCGTGGGCGAAGAACGGTGCGTGGCCGGCCTGCGGCGTGTCGTGGTAATGGCCCGCGCTCTGGCCGGCGGACCACGCCATCGCCTGCGGCGGCACCAGCCGGTCGCGGCGACCGGAGATCCAGGCGCTGGGTACGGCCAGGTCGGGCAGGGCGGCGCGGCGGTCGGTGTTCTGCAGCAGGGCGATGCCCTCCTGCAGCACGCGCCGGTCCGGTTCGCCGCGCGCGAACACCAGCGTGCGCAGATGGCGCAATTCCGCGCGCGGATCGGCACTGCCCATCGCCTCCAGCGCCAGGAAGCGCTCCAGCGTGGCGTGGTAGTCGGTGTCCAGATCGGTCGCCAGCTGATGGACCAGCGCCTCGTCCACGCCGTGCGGCCAGCTGGCATCGCGCACGAATTTCGGCGTGGCGCACAGCATCGCCAGGCCACGCACCTGCTGCCGCATGTCCAGCGCCGCAGTCAGCGCGATCAACCCGCCCAGCGACCAGCCCAGCCAGATCGCCGGTGGCGTCTGCGCCGCGATCGCGGCGGCGCAGACACGCGGTTCCAGCGGCAGATCGCTGTGGCGCGAATGGCCATGGCCGGGCAGGTCGACCACGTACATCGTGCACTGGTCGCCCAGCGCGTCCACCAGCGGGGCCAGCACGCCGCCGTGCATGGCCCAGCCGTGCAGCATCACCAGCGGAATGGGGCCGCGGCCTGCCTTTTCGATATGCAGCGTCATGCCGTGACTCCCTTCTCCCCTTTGGGGAGAAGGTGCCCCGCAGGGGCGGATGAGGGGCGGGTGCTCGCGGGAAAGTCCAACGAAGTGCACTGCGAATCAGCTTCATCGCCAGCGCCCCCCCTCTCCCCAGCCCTCTCCCCATGGGGGAGAGGGAGCAGCTCGGGCTTCGATTCGGCGTCATCGCCAGATGCTTCGGGCGGCAGCGTTGGCCGCAAGCGCTTGTCCACCGCACCGCGCCCGTCGAACACGAAGCAGTCGCCCTGCCAATGCGTGCCGTCGGTCTCCTCCAGGTATTTCAGGATGCCGCCGTCGAGCTGGTAGACGTGATCCATGCCCAGCGCTTGCATGTGCAGCGCGGCCTTCTCGCAGCGGATGCCGCCGGTGCAGTACGACACCACGGTCTTGCCCGTGTAGCGCTCGCGGTCGGCGGCGATGGCGGCGGGGAAGGCGGTGAAGTTGGCCAGGCCGTAGTCGACCGCGCCGGTGAACCGGCCCCGCGCGATTTCGTAGTCGTTACGGGTGTCCAGCAGCACCACGTCGCGGCCGGCGTCGTCGCGGCCGTTCGCCAGCCAGCGCTGCAGCGTGGGCGCATCGACGGCGGGCGCGCGGCCGCCTTCCGGCTGGATTGTCGGCTGGCGCATGCTGATGATTTCGCGCTTCAGGCGCACGCGCAGGCGGCCGAACGGCACGCTGTCGGAGAGCGACTCCTTCACCGCCATGTCGGCAAAGCGCGGATCGGCATGCAGGTGCGCCAGGAACGTATCGATACCCTCGCGATGGCCCGCCAGGAACAGGTTGATGCCTTCGGGCGCCAGCAGGATGGTGCCTTTCAGCGCGGCCGATTCGCAGCACTCGCGCAGGCGTTCGCGCAGCCCGGGCAGATCATCCAGGCTGACGAATTTGTAGGCGGCGATGTTGACGATCGACATGGAAAACTTCGCAGGCAAGCCCGCCATTATACGCGGCGGGTCGAAGCGGCCGGCGCGGGCAGCGTTTCCAGCGCCGCCAGCAACTGGTCGACATGAGCCTCGTCGTGGGCGGCCGACAGCGTGATGCGCAGGCGCGCCTTGCCCGCCGGCACGGTGGGCGGGCGGATCGCGCCGACCAGCAAGCCGTGCTGTTCCAGGTGGTGCGAGGCGGCCATCGCGGTGTCGGCATCGCCCAGCAGCAGGGGCTGGATCGCGCTGGATGATGGCATCAGCGGCAGGCCCAGCTCGTCGGCACCGCGGCGGAAGCGGGCGATGCTGGCGGCAAGCTTTTCGCGACGCCAGGTTTCGGATTGCGCCAGCCGCACCGCGGCCAGCGTGGCGGCGGCCACGGCCGGCGGCATCGCGGTGGTGTAGATGTACGGGCGGGCCAGCTGGGTGAGGCCGTCGATCAGCGCCGCCGAGCCGGCCACGAAGGCACCGGCGCAGCCCAACGCCTTGCCCAGCGTGGCCATCAGCACCGGCACCTCGCGCTGGCCCAGGGCGGCGGCCGCCACGCTGCCGGCGCCGTCGGGGCCGAGCACGCCCAGGCCGTGCGCGTCGTCCACCATCAAGGTGGCCTGTTCGCGTGCGCACAGCGCGGCCAGTTCGCGCAGCGGCGCCACGTCGCCATCCATGCTGAACACGCCGTCGGTGGCCAGCAGCGCGGCGGCCCCGCCGCGACTGGCGAACTGCCGCGCCGCCGCCGCCACGTCGGCGTGCGGATAGCGCTTCAACTCGGCGCCGGAAAGCTGCGCGCCGTCCAGCAGGCAGGCGTGGTTGAGCTTGTCCTGCAGGCACAGGTCGCCGCGCGCGAGCAGGGTCTGCAGTGCGCCCAGGTTCGCCATGTAGCCGGTGGAAAACAGCAGCGCGCGATCGCGTCCGGTCCAGGCGGCCAGGGCTTCTTCCAGCGCGGCGTGTTCGCGGCGGTGGCCGCAGATCAGGTGCGCCGAGGTGCTACCCACGCCTTCATCGTCGGCCGTGCGCTTGAACGCGGCGATCAGTTGCGGGTGTTGCGCCAGGCCCAGGTAGTCGTTGCTGCAGAAGCAGAGCAGGCGCCGGCCGCCGCTTTCCAGCCAGGGGCCGTCGGCGTGGTCGATGGTGCGCAGGCGGCGCAGCAGTTGCGCGTGTTCGCGTTCGGCGCGCTGAGTGGCCAGGCGCTGGAGCAGGTCGGGGCGGGGCATCAGTTTTTGGCGAGAGGCGAAGAGCACCCCCTCCTGACCTCCCCCTGCTGCGCAGGGGGAGGGACCGATGCCTTGCTCCCTCCCCTGCTTGCAGGGGAGGGTTGGGGTGGGGTGCTCTTGCTCTTACGCCGCCACACTGCAACCACAACCCTGCCCGCAACCTGCCGCCGCGCCTTCAGCGATATCGGCATGCACCGTACCGGCGTGCTCGACCACGTCCATCGGATGCAGGTCGAGCCGGCGGAACAGCGCGTGGTCGGCTTCCACGTCGGGGTTGCCGGTGGTGAGCAGCTTGTCGCCCAGGAAGATCGAGCCGGCGCCGGCGAAAAAGCACAATGCCTGCACCGCGTCGTCCATCTGCTGGCGGCCGGCGGACAGGCGCACGATCGAGCGCGGCATCAGAATGCGCGCCACCGCGATGGCGCGCACGAACTCGAACGGATCCAGCGGTTCGGCATTCGCCAGCGGCGTGCCGGGCACCGGCACCAGCTGGTTGATGGGCACCGACTGCGGGTGCTCGGGCAGGTTGGCCAGCGCCTGCAGCAGGCCGGCGCGCTGCTCGCGCGTCTCGCCCATGCCCACGATGCCGCCGCAGCAGGTTTTCAGGCCGGCGTCGCGCACCTGTTCCAGCGTGGTCAGGCGATCCTGGTACTCGCGGGTGTGGATGATTTCGCCGTAGAACTCCGGCGCGGTGTCGATGTTGTGGTTGTAGTAGTCCAGGCCCGCGTCCTTGAGCTGCTGCGCGTGACCGTCGCCCAAGAGGCCCAGCGTGGCGCAGGTTTCCAGGCCGAGCCCCTTCACCGCACTGACGATGGCGGCGACCTTGGGGATGTCGCGATCCTTCGGCCCGCGCCATGCCGCGCCCATGCAGAAGCGGCTGGCGCCTGCCGCCTTGGCGGCGCGGGCGCGGTGCAGCACCTCGTCGATCTCCAGCAGTTTCTGCGCCTGCACGCCGGTGTCGTAGCGCTGCGCCTGCGGGCAGTAGGCGCAATCCTCGGGGCAGCCGCCGGTCTTGATCGACAGCAGGGTCGACACCTGCACCGCATTAGGATCGTGGTGTTCGCGATGCACCGCGTGCGCGCGGAACAACAGGTCGTTGAACGGCAGGGCGAACAGCGCGACGACCTCGTCGCGGGTCCAGTCGTGGCGAACGGCAGCAGGCATGGCGGACTCCGGGGCAGAGGCCGCGAAGTGTGGGCGGCACTCGCCGCCTCGTCAACCATGAACATGGTTCGTTGGTTGACAAGGCGGCTGGCCGCGATGTTATTTGCTGGCGTCGCGTACCGCCTTCACCTGCTCGGCGGTCACCTGCCTGGCTTGGTTGCCCCAGGAAAGGCGCTCGTGGTTGGCGATGTCGGCGATGTCCGCGTCGTTGAGGCTGGCGGCGAACGGCGGCATCGCGCTGGGGTAGCTGACGCCGTCGATGGCCACGCCCTGCAGGCCGTGCAGGATCACGTCCAGATGCTTGGTCGGGTCCGCATCCAGCACGGCGGGGTTGCCCTTCAGCGGCGGGAACGCACCGGGCAAGCCCAGCCCGGTGGGCTGGTGGCAGGCCGCGCAATAGGTGCCGTACAGCTGCGCGCCGTGGGCCGGGTTGAACGTGTACGGCCCGGTGGCCGCCGGCGGCGGCGCGGCGTTCGCGTCAGCCGGCGCCTTGGTGATCTGCGGCTTGGCCAGCGTCTCGCCCGGCGTGGCGATCTCCAGGATGCCCTGCGCGCCCAGCACGGCGTGCGCCATCGAGTGATCCACGAACGGATAATGACCCGCCTCGTCCAGGGTGAGGTCGAACACCGCGCCCTCGCCCGGCCCCACCGTGTAGGTGGAGACACCGTCGATGGCCTGCGCCGGGTTGCCGCCGGGGTAGACCTTGTCGAAGATCGCGCCGATCACGTGGAACGCGCTCCACAGGTTGGGACCGGCGTTGACGACGTACAGGCGCACCAGGTCGCCGGGCTTGGCGGTCAGCGGATGCTGCGCGTACTGGAACGCGGCGCCGTTGAAGACCACTTCATCGGGGCGGATCTGCTGCATCTTCTCGTAGTTGCCGGCCATCAGCGTGCCGGAGACCTGCTGGGTGTACCACTCGCCCTGCACCAATACATAGCTCTCGGCGGCCGGTGGCAACGGCTCGGCGGGGTCGACGATGATTGCGCCGTACATGCCGTTGCCGATGTGCAGCAGCACCGGCGGCGTGCCGCAGTGGTAGAGGAAGGCGCCCGGCACCTTGGCCACGAACGAGAAGCTGATCGACTCGCCCGGCATGATGTCCACGTAGTGCAGGCTGGGCGGCGTGATCGCCGAGTGGAAGTCGATCGAGTGCTGCATGGTGCCGCGGTTGGTGAGGGTGACGTTCACCGTCTGCCCCTGGCGCACGTGGATCACCGGGCCGGGCACGGTCTTGCCGAAGGTCCAGGCCTGGTACTGCACGCCGCTGGCGATCTCCACCGTGTCGTCGCTGGAGGTGATGTGCACGTCCACGCTGTCGCCCGGCTGCAGCGGCGGCAGGCGCGCATCGCGGGCCTGCTTGATCGGCTGGGTCGAGGCCAGCGACAGCGGCGTCACCGCGGCGGCGGCGGCGGTCGGGCTGGCGCTGCGCACGTTAAGCGCGCTGTGCAGGCCGGCCAGCAGCAGCGCCACCAGCACCAGCACGCCGGCCAGCGCGGGTGCCTGCACGCGCCAGGAAAGATGCGGCACCTGCTCCAGCGGAACGCGGTTGTTCCACTCGGAGAACCGGCGCCAGCGCGGCCAGCGGCTTTCGATCAGGTAGTCGAGGCTGTACGGGCTGGGGCCGGCGCGCAGGTTGATCACGATCAGCGCCGCAAAGATCAGCACGAAGCTGATCGCCGCGCCGATGTTGTTGGCGCCCACCGAATACGGCCCGCCGAAACCTTCGGCCGTGCTCCAGATCAGCAGGCTGAACAGGATGCCCGCGACATAGGTGATCTTGCGCGCAAAGCCCAGCAGCAGGGCCAGCGCCAGCAGCGTCTCGGCGATGCGCGTGGCCCATACGAACAGCCCCACGTGCGGCGTCACCAGCGCGATCCACATGTTGAACCACCACGCCGACCACGCCGGCTGGCCGGTGGCGGCGTTGTGCAGGTAGCCGACGTAGTGGTCGGCGAAGCCGTCGGTCCAGGTCAGCGCGGCGCTGACGGCCCAGATCACGCCGAAAGCCACGCGCAAGGCCGTGCCCGCGATCGTGGGCCAGGTCGATGATGCGGGTTTGCCGTCGTGGGGTGTGTTCATGCGAACCTCCTGTAGGAATGGACGATATTGACGCCGTTGACGCTTGCCGAGTGTAGACCGTGAATGTCCGCTCGGCGCGAACCGGACCGTGCCGCTACCATCGCACCATGCCGGAGCGATGGATCATGGAGACGAACCGTCCGCAGCAGGTTGCGTCAGCGCTGCTGCGCTGGTTGTTGCCCCTGCGCTGCCTGTTGTGCGGCGCGGCGGGCGCGCACGGCATGGATCTGTGCGCCGACTGCAGCAACGAACTGCCGCGCAACCGGAGCTGTTGCGCCCGCTGCGCCCTGCCGCTGGCCACGTCCGCCGCGCTGTGCGGCGAGTGCCAGCGCCGTCTGCCGCCGTGGGATGTGGCGTGGGCGCCGTTTCGCTACGGCTGGCCGCTGGATCGGCTGGAATCGCGCTTCAAGTTCGGCGCCGACCTGGCCGCCGGGCGCGTGCTGTCCAGCCTGTGGCGGCGCGAGACCTGTCCCATGGCCCT
Organism: Rhodanobacter caeni; assembly: GCF_039523575.1. Lineage (NCBI taxonomy): Bacteria > Pseudomonadati > Pseudomonadota > Gammaproteobacteria > Lysobacterales > Rhodanobacteraceae > Rhodanobacter > Rhodanobacter caeni. The sequence goes on from NZ_BAAAFO010000002.1 coordinate 521,707, forward strand.
GCCGCAGCAGATCCTGACCGTGCCGCTGCACCGCAGCCGCCTGCGCCAGCGCGGCTACAACCAGGTGCTGGAACTGGCGCGGCCGCTGGCGCGCGAGCTGCGCCTGCCGTTGCGCATCGACGCGCTCCAGCGCGTGCGCCGCACCGGAGCGCAGACCGAGCTCGACGCCGTGGGTCGCCGGCGCAACGTGCGCGGTGCGTTCGCGTTGCGCGAAGGTGTGGCACTGGCGTCGCACGTGGCGGTGATCGACGACGTGATGACCACCGGCGCCACGCTCGCCGAATGCGCTCGCGTGCTGAAACGCGCGGGCGTGCAGCGGGTCGACGTGTGGGCGCTGGCAAGGGCGCCCCTGAAGCGGAAGTGAGTGGAGAGGAGTGAGAAGTGAGAGAAAGCAGAAAGCAGAAAGCACTGTCTCGCCGCACTCACTTCTCACTTCTCTCCACTCACTCCTCGCTCTTCGCTATTTCGCCGCAAGCGCCAGCACTACGCCGATCCACAACGTCAGCCCGACCCAGTTGTTGTGGCGGAACGCGGCCAGGCAGGCGTCGCGCTGGCGGTCGCGGATCAGCCACAGCTGCCAGGCGAACAGGCCCGCCGCCGCCAGCAGGCTCAGCCAGAACGGCCAGCCCAGGGCCGCGCGCTGGCCCACGAACAGCATCGTCAACAGGAACGTGCCCATCAGTACGCCCAGGATCGGCACGTCGGCGTCGCCGAACAGGATCGCGGTGGACTTGGCGCCGACCTTGCGGTCGTCGTCGCGGTCGACCATCGCGTATTCGGTGTCGTAGATCACCGACCACAGGATGTTGCCGATGAACAGCAGCCAGCCCACCGGCGGCACCGTGCCGGCCACCGCCGCGAACGCCATCGGGATCGACCAGCCGAACGCCGTGCCCAGCACCACCTGCGGCATGTAGGTGTAGCGCTTGGTGAACGGGTACAGCGCCGCCAGCGCCGCGCCCACGAACGACAGCTCGACGGTGAGGCGGTTGGTGAACAGCACCAGCACGAACGCCACCGCCAGCAGCACGCCGGCCACCGCCAGGGCCTCGCGCGGCGTGACCCGCCCGGCGGCGATCGGGCGCCCGGCGGTGCGCGCCACCTGCGGGTCGAGCTCGCGATCGGCATAGTCGTTGATCGTGCAGCCGGCCGCGCGCATCGCGAAGACGCCCAGGGTGAAGATGAGCAGCGGCTTCCACGGCGGGAAATCGCCCGCGGCCAGCCACAGCGCCCACCAGGTCGGCCACAGCAACAGCAGCGCGCCGATCGGGCGATCCATGCGGGTCAGCACCAGGTAATCCAGTGCCTTCTCGCGCTGGCGCGCCGGCCAGCGGCGCAGCAGCCAGTTCAATACCCGCGTGGCCGTGGTGGAGCTGTCGGCCGGACGTGGCGCCTTGGCGCGCGGCCGGGCCGCCGCGCCGGGGCGCGGCCGTGGAGCAGGCGAGGGAGCGGTTTTCTGCGGGCGGCGCTTGCGGGACGTGGGGGCCATCGGGGGAGTTTAGCCCGTGGCCCGGGGGGCTGTGCCGCCGCGCACGTCACGCCCTCGCTGGCCGGGCGTGGAACGGCGCCGAAAACCGGCGATACTTGGCGCTGGTGGCGCGGCTGGGGGGCCGGCGCCGCCGTGACGTTGGCGTCCAGTCTTGCGGCAGGAGTCACCTGCCGGGATGGAGCGCGGGCGGCTGCCTAAAGCGCGATGGCGCGCGGCCGATACAGGGTCAGGCGTTCCGTTCCGGCTTCCGCCATGCCTGGCTTTTTGCGGATGCGCTGTGGCGTTGGGAGGGGTGATGGTCGAGTGTGAAAGCTCCGGGCGGGACAACATGGCGGTGCCGCGCAGCAGCGATGCCGAGCCGGCCGATGCGTCCCGGCTGCTGGCCCATTCCCGCCTGCTTGATTCCGTCGCGGCCTTCACCCATCACCGCGACGTCGATGCGCTCGATCACAGCCTGGTGCTTTCGCTGGCCGAACTGACTGCGGCACGCAGCGTGTCGCTGGGCAAGTACACCGCCGACAACCACGGCCGGCTGCGCACCGTGGTGCGCTGCACGGTGGGCGCCCACGGCCATTACGAGCTTCGGGTGTTCGAGCCGGCGCCGGATGATCCGTCCCTGCACCTGCTGCGCCAGGGCGCCGAGCGGGTGGAGACGCACGAGTATCCGGGCGCGGGCGGGCTGCATCGGCTGATCGTGCCGATACTTTCCGAAGGCCGTGCCGTGGGCGCCTTGCAGCTGGAAAGCGACGTGCCTTGCGGCGACAGCCGGCCGCTGGTGGCCGGCTTCGCGCGCATCTATGCCAATTACACCGCGCTGCTCAACGAGAGCGAGCGCGACAAGTTGACCGGGTTGTACAACCGCCGCACGTTCGAGCGGCACCTGCAGCGCCTGTTGCAGGCGGATCCGGGCGCGATACCCACCGAGGCGCTGGACGAGCGCCGCCACACCGATCCGTCCGCGCGCGACGAGGTGTGGCTGGCCATCCTCGACATCGACCACTTCAAACGCATCAACGACAGCTACGGCCACGTCTACGGCGACGAGGTGATCCTGTTGCTGGCGCAGCAGATGCGCGCCTGCTTCCGCCAGTCCGACGTGCTGTTCCGCTTCGGCGGCGAGGAGTTCGTGATCCTGCTGACGGCCCACGACGAGGCCACCGTGCGCACCGTGCTGGAGCGGTTCCGGCTGCGCATGGCCGAACACGTCTTTCCGCGGGTGGAGCACGTCACCGTCAGCGTCGGCTACGCGCGCATCGGCGAACACGACTACCCCGCCACCGTCCTCGAACGTGCGGACAAGGCGCTGTATTTCGCCAAGGAGCACGGCCGCAACTGCGTGCACGGCTTCGAGGCGCTGACCGCGCAGGGCCTGCTGGAAGGCGGCACCCTGGCGGGAAGTATCGACCTGTTCTGACCGGCGCCGGCCGGCTCTTCGGCCACCGGAATGACGGCTTGCCCGGCGTCTTCTCAGCCCTGCAGCAGCAGCCGGTAGGCGCTGTGGTCGCTCTCGTTGCGGTACGGATAGCCCAGCGTTTCGAGGAAGCGCTGGAACAGCTCGCGTTCGTGCGGCGGCACCTGGATGCCGACCAGGATGCGGCCGTAGTCCGCGCCCTGGTTGCGGTAGTGGAACAGGCTGATGTTCCAGTCCGGATGCATGTGGCCCAGGAAGCGGGTCAGCGCGCCGGGGCGCTCGGGAAATTCGAACCGGTACAGCTGCTCGTCCTGCGCCAGCGGCGAGCGGCCGCCCACCATGTGGCGCAGGTGCAACTTGGCCAGCTCGTCGTCGGTCAAGTCCAGCACGCCGAAATCCTGCGCGTGGAACGCGGCGATCAGCGCCTCGCGCTCGCCGCGGTTCGCGGTCTGCACGCCCACGAAGATGTGCGCCTGGCGGGCGTCGCCGACGCGGTAGTTGAATTCGGTGATGCTGCGGTCGTCCAGCGTGGCGCAGAAGCGGCGGAAGCTGCCGCGCTGCTCGGGCACGGTCACCGCGAACACCGCTTCGTGCTGCTCGCCCACCTCGGCGCGCTCGGCCACGAAACGCAGCTGGTCGAAATTCATGTTGGCGCCGGAGACGATCGCCACCATGGCGCCTTCGCCCTCTTCACCCGCGGCCTGCTGTTCGGCGATGTACTGCTTGAGCCCGGCCAGCGCCAGCGCGCCGGCTGGTTCGGGAACGCTGCGCGTTTCCTGGAACACGTCGCGGATCGCGGCGCAGATGGCGTCGGTATCGACCCTGAGCATGGCGTCGACATGGCGCCGGCACAGGGCATAGGTGCGCACGCCGACCTGCTTGACCGCGGTGCCGTCGGAGAACAGCCCCACTTCGTCCAGCGTCACCCGGTCGCCGGTTTCCAGCGAGCGGGCCATCGCGTCGGAATCGGCAGCCTGCACGCCGATGACCTTGACCTCCGGCCGCAGCGACTTGATGCAGGCGGCCACGCCGGCCAGCAGGCCGCCGCCACCCACCGGCACGAACACCGCATGCAACGGGCCCGGATGCTGGCGCAGGATCTCCAGGCCGATGGTGGCCTGGCCGGCGATCACGTCCGGGTCGTCGAACGGGTGCACCACGGTGTAGCTGTGGGCGTACTGCAGGCGCAGCGCCTCGGCCTGGGCCTCGCTGTACGAGTTGCCGCACAACACCACCTCGACCGAGTCGCCGCCGATCCGGCGCACCGCATCGAGCTTGACCCGCGGCACCGTCACCGGCATCACGATGACCGCGCGGATGCCCAGTTTCGCCGCCGCCAGCGCCACGCCTTGCGCATGGTTGCCGGCCGAGGCGGCGATCACCCCGCAGGCGCGCTGGGTAGGATCGAGACGGCTCATCTTGTTGTAGGCGCCGCGCAGCTTGAACGAAAAGACCGGCTGCTGGTCCTCGCGCTTCAGCGCCACCGTGCGGCCGTACCGCGCCGAGAGCAGTGGCGCGGGCTGCAGCGCGGTCTCGCGCGCCACGTCATAGACGCGTGCGGCATACATGCGGCGCAGCAGTTCCTCCTCGGACAACGAGGATTGCCCGTCCGGTTGCACCGGCGGCTTGCTGGAGACGGCGTTCATCTCAGGCCACCGTCGCTTGATGGCTGACTTCGAGCACGTCGATCAGCTTGCGCGTCTGGCGCACGATCTGCACCACGGCCTGGTCGTCGCCGCGGATGCTGAGCACCAGCTTCGAAATGGCCGGATCGGCGGTGGCGGCCACGTTGAGCGAATCGATGTTGTAGCTGCGCGACGCGAACAGCCCGGCCACGCGCACCAGGGCGCCGGTCTCGTTCTGCAGCATGATCGTGAGCGTGTGTTGTTGCATGGCGGGATTCATGGCGTTGCTCAAAACATGTCGTTGCGAAGGGTTTCGTCGCCGGCGGCATGCTGACGCGAGGCGATGAACTCACCGGTGATCATCTGGGCGTACGACATGCCCGGGCCCACCATCGGGTAGACGCCGGCATCCGGGTCGATCATCACTTCCAGGAAGGCGGGGCCGTCGTACGCCAGGAACTCGGCGATGGTGTCGGCCAGCTCCTCCTTGCGCTCCAGCCGGCGTGCCCAGGTGAAACCGTCGGCCTGCACGGCCTTGATGAAATCCTTGGTGTGCAGGCTCTTGTCGGAGGAGGCGAAGCGGCCCTTGAAGAACAGCTTCTGCCACTGCCGCACCATGCCGTCGCCACGGTTGTTGAGCAGCACGATCTTCACCGGCAGGCCATAGGTGGTGACGGTCTCCAGCTCGCCCAGGTTCATGCGGATGCTGCCGTCGCCGTCGATGTCGATGACAGTGGCGTCGCGCCGCGCGAACTGCGCGCCAATGGCCGCGGGCAGGCCGAAGCCCATCGTGCCCATCGAGCCGGAGCTGAGCCAATGCCGCGGCTCGCGGAAATCGAAATACTGCGCGGCCCACATCTGGTGCTGGCCCACGCCGGTGCTGATGATCGCGCGGCCCTCGGTGATGCGGTTGATCGCCTCGATCACCGCGTACGGCTGGATCAGCGCGCTGTCGCGGTCGTAGTTCAGCGCATGCGCGCGCTTGAGGTCGGCGATGTGCGCATGCCAGGCGTCGTAGCGCCCTTCCTGCCGTGGCTGGATGCCGTGCGCCGCGGCGTACTCGCGCAGGCGTTCGAGCGTGCGCCGCAGGTCGCCGATATGGTGCCAGTCCACCGTCTTCACCTTGCCGATCTCGGCCGGGTCGATGTCCACCTGGGCAATGAATCGGGCGCGCGGGGCGAACTTGTCCGGCACGCCGGCCACGCGGTCGTCGAAGCGCGCGCCCAGGGTCAGCACGAAATCGCAGTCTTCCACCGCGTAGTTGGCGTAGGCCGTGCCGTGCATGCCCAGGAAATGCAGCGCCAGCGGGTCAGTGGTGTCGAACGCGCCCAGCCCCATCAGCGTGGTGGCGACGGGCAGGCCGAAGTCGGCCACGAAGGCGCGCAGCGCCTGGGCGGCACCGGAGGCGATCACGCCGCCGCCGGCGTAGATCAGCGGGCGCTCCGCACGCGTCAGCGCGGCGAAGAAGCTGGCGCAGTCGGCGTCGTCCAGATGGGCCGACTCGACGCTGCGCAGGCGCGCGCGATAGCCGGGAATCGGCAACTGGCCCTCGCCGCGGAAGGTCAGGGAGGTGTTCTGCACGTCCTTGGGCACGTCCACCACCACCGGCCCGGGCCGCCCGCTGCGGGCGATCTCGAACGCGGTGCGCAGGGTGCTTTCGAGCAGGCTGGCGTCGGTCACCAGGAACACGTGCTTCGCGCACGCGCCCATGATCGTGCTGACCGGCGCCTCCTGGAACGCATCGCTGCCGATGGCGGCCACGCCGACCTGGCCGCAGATCACCACCATCGGGATCGAGTCGGCCATCGAATCGCGCACCGGGGTGACCATGTTGGTGGCGCCGGGGCCGGAGGTGACCACCGCCACGCCCACCTTGCCGGAGGCGCGCGCATAGCCGGCCGCCATGAAGCCCGCGCCCTGCTCGTTCGCGGGCACGATCAGCGGCAACGGCTCGCTGCCGTCATCGTTGGGGTGGGTGGCGTTGTGCCGGAAGACGGCGTCGTAGACCGGCAGGATGGCGCCGCCGGAATAGCCGAACAGCACGTCGACGCCCTCGTCCGCCAATACCTGCACGATGACCTCGGCGCCGCTCATGGACGTCGCCGCCAGCGGGTGCAGGTTGCCGGCGGGCGCCGGGGTGGACTTGGTATTCATCAGTTGTGCATTCACGATCTTGCGTTCCTTGGCATGGCCGGCGTGCGCCGGTTGCTTGGACGCGGTGCGGTGGCCTGTGCGATGCACCTGTCACCCCAACGCTGGTGTCATGGGTGGGGGCTCATTCCCCTGGTGGTCGTCCCGGCCCGACCGGGGCGCCGTAGGTCTCCACGATCTTCCGATCCTGTTCCGCCGCGCAGAAGCTTTCCCACACCAGGCCATTCACGTCGGTGGCGCTGGAGAAGCCTTCGGCGAGGTCGTCCTCGAAGCCGATGTGGCGCAACTGGCCCGCGCGCTCCGGCATCTGGTTGATGGAGAAATTCAGCAGGTCGGTACGCCACATCGCGTACTTGCCGGCGACGACGGCGCTTGGCCGTGCGTGCAGTCGATGGCTGTAGTCGTCGATCGACTCGGCCAGGTCGCGAACCGCCAGCGCAATGTGGAAACGTTTCACGTCGTGTCCCCGATGGAAAAACCTTGCCGCTCCGTTCCCCGGCGAACCGGGGAACGGGACGTCGATCAGCCCGCCTTCTTCGCCGGTTCCGGCTGCAGCCACGGCATGCGTGCGCGCAGCTTGGCGCCCACCACCTCGACCGGATGCTCCAGGTCGGCCTGCTTGAACTTCTTGTAGTTCGGCAGGCCCGCCTCGTACTCGGCGATCCAGTTGCGCGCGAAGGTGCCGTCCTGGATGTCGGTCAGCACGCCCTTCATGCGCTCCTTCACGCCGGCGTCGATGACGCGCGGGCCGCTGACGTAGTCGCCGTACTGGGCCGTCTCGGAGACGAACTGCAGCATCTTGGTGATGCCGCCTTCGTAGAACAGGTCCACGATCAGCTTCAGTTCGTGCAGCACTTCGTAGTAGGCGATTTCCGGCTGGTAGCCCGCTTCCACCAGGGTCTCGAAGCCGGCCTGCACCAGCGACGAGGCGCCGCCGCACAGCACGGCCTGCTCGCCGAACAGGTCGGTCTCGGTCTCTTCCTTGAAGTCGGTCTTGATCAGCATGGCGCGGCCGCCACCGATGCCGTTGGCATAGGCATGCGCCTTGGCCTCGGCCTGGCCGGACACGTCCTGGTACACCGCCCAGATGCTGGGCACGCCGCGGCCACGCTCATACTCGGTGCGCACCAGCGCGCCGGGGCCCTTGGGCGCCACCAGGATCACGTCGATGTCCTTGCGCGGGTCGATGCGCTTGAAGTGCACGTTGAAGCCGTGCGCGAACAGCAGCGCGGCGCCGGGCTTGATGTTCGGCTCGATGCTCTGGGTGTAGACGTCGGCCTGGACCATGTCGGGCGTCAGCACCGCGACCAGGTCGGCACCCTTCACCGCCTCGCCCGGCTCGGCCACCTTGAAGCCCTCGGCGCTGGCCTTTTCCCAGGACGGGCCGCCCTTGCGCAGGCCGACGACGACGTCGAGGCCGGAGTCGCGCAAGTTGAGGGCGTGGGCGCGCCCCTGGCTGCCGTAGCCGAGAACGGCGATGCGGGCATTGCCCAGGGTGTCGTTGTTGCTCATGCGGTAACTCCTGCTTTGGTTGGTTTGTTTGTGTGGGCGGGCGTCTGCACCGCCGTATCGGGGTGGGTGTTGGCGCCGTCGGAGGCGGAACCAACCAGCCGCGCGTACTTGGCCAGCACGCCGCGGGTGACTTTGGGCTCGGGCGGCTGCCAGCTGGCGCGGCGGCCGTCGAGGTCGGCATCGGTGACCAGTTCGCGGGTGTTGGCGTCGATGCGCAGGTGGTCGCCGTCGCGCAGCAGCGCGATCGGGCCGCCACGCGCCGCTTCCGGCGCCACGTGGCCCACCATGAAACCGTGGGTGGCACCGGAGAAACGGCCATCCGTGATCAGCGCCACGTCGTCGCCCAGGCCGCGGCCGATCAAGGCGGCGGTGACGCCCAGCATCTCGCGCATGCCGGGGCCGCCGGCGGGGCCTTCGTTGCGGATCACCACCACGTCGCCCTTGCCGATGCGCCCTTCCTGCACGGCGGTGAACGCGGCTTCCTCGCTCTCGAACACGCGGGCGGTGCCCTCGAAATGGGTCGCGCCGTGGCCGGCGCTGTTCTTGCCGGGGATCTTCAGGATGCAGCCTTCCGGCGCGACATTGCCGTAGAGGATGGAATAGCCGCCGCGCGGCTTGATCGGTGCGCTGACCGGGAACACCACCTGCTGATCCTCGAAGCGCGGTGCCTCGGCGGCCTCGGCAAACAGCGTGCGGCCGGTGACGGTGGGCGCGTCTTCAAGCATGCCGGCGGCGATCAGCTCCTGCGCCACGCGGGCGATGCCGCCGGCGTCGAACAGTTCCACCGCGGTGTACTGGCCACCGGGCAGCAGGTCGGAGATCACCGGGGTGTTCTCGGAGGCGGGCTGGAAGTCCTCCAGCGTCCATGGCACGCCGGCCTCGCGGGCGATCGCCAGCAGGTGCAGCACGGCATTGGTGGAACCGGCGGTGGCGGCCACCATGCGCGCGGCGTTGCTCAACGCAGTGCGGTTGAACATCGAGCTGGGGCGGCGATCCTCGCGCAGGCATTCCATCACCAGCTCGCCGCAGCGCTGAGCGGCTTTGAGCTTGTCCGGGTGCGTGGCGGGGATGTCGTTCAAACCCATCGGCGACAGGCCCAGCGTGGTCAGCACCATCGCCATGGTGTTGGCGGTGAACTGGCCGCCGCAGGCGCCGGCGCCGCCGCAGGCGTCGCATTCCACCGAGCGCAGCTCGGCATCGTCGATCTTGCCCGCGCCATGGGCGCCGACCGCCTCGAACACCTGCTGGATCGTGATCGGGCGATTCTTGTGCAGGCCGTGCGCGATGGTGCCGCCGTAGAGCGCGACCGCGGGAATATCCAGCCGCGCCATCGCCATCGCGGCGGCGGGGATGGTCTTGTCGCAACCGCACAGCACCACCATCGCGTCGCACAGGTGGCCCTCGACCGCCGCCTCGATGGAGTCGGTGATGACCTCGCGGCTCACCAGCGAATAGCGCATGCCGGCCGTGCCCATGGCGATGCCGTCGGTGACCGCGATGGTATTGAACTCCACCGGCGTGCCGCCCGCGGCGCGGATGCCCTTGGCGACTTCCGCGGCCAGATCGCGCAGGTTGAGGTTGCACGGGCTGACGTCGGACCAGGTGTGCACCACGGCCACCAGCGGTTTGCGGATGGCGTCGTCGTCCATGCCGGTGGCGCGCAGCATGGCGCGGGCAGGGGCGCGGTCGGCGCCGGTTTTGATTGCATCACTACGCATGGGAGTTCCAGTAAGGCATCGGGTGAAGCGCGGGGTCAGCCGGCCGAGCGCAGGGAGGGAGCGGCGCTGGCGTCGGCGTCCAGGGCGCGCAGCACCGCATCCAGCACGTCCTGTGTACCGGCCTGGCCGCCGATGTCGCGGCTGTGCGGGCCGTCGCGCAGCACGCGGTCGATGGCCGATTCGATCGCCACCGCCTCGGCTTCCAGCTGCAGCGAATGGCGCAGCAGCAGCGCGGCGGAAAGGATGGTGCCGACCGGGTTGGCCACGCCCTTGCCGGCGATGTCCGGGGCCGAGCCGTGGATCGGTTCGTACAGGCCCACGCGGCTCTCGCCCAGCGACGCCGACGGCAGCAGGCCCAGCGAACCGGCCAGCGCGGCGGCCTCGTCGGTGAGGATGTCGCCGAACAGGTTCTCGGTGACCACCACGTCGTAGCGCGACGGCTGGCTCAGCAGCAGCATTGCCATCGAATCGACCAGCTGGTGCTCGACCTTCACGTCCGGGAATTCGGTGGCGATGCGCTGCACCGTGCTGCGCCACAGGCGCGAGGTTTCCAGCACGTTGGCCTTGTCCACCGAGGTGAGGTGCTTGCGGCGGGCACGTGCCAGCGCAAAGGCGCGGCGAGCCACGCGTTCCACCTCGGCCACGGTGTACTTGCATTCGTCGGTGGCGGTGTCGTCGGTGCGGGTCTTGGCGCCGAAGTAGGCGCCGCCGGTGAGTTCGCGCACGAACAGCACGTCGACACCCTTGAGGCGTTCGTTCTTCAGCGGCGACAGCTCGGCCAGCGCCGGGTGCACTTGCAGCGGGCGCAGGTTGGCGTACACGCCCAGCGCGGCGCGCAGGCCCAGCAGGCCCTGCTCGGGGCGCACCGGTGCGTTCGGGTCGGACCATTTCGGCCCGCCCACGGCGCCCAGCAGCACGGCGTCGGCCTGCTTGCAGGCGGCCAGCGTGGCGGCGGGCAGCGGCTCGCCGGTGGCGTCGATGGCACAGCCGCCGATCAGCTGTTCATCGAAGCTGAACTCGTGACCGTAATGACCGGCCACGGCCTGCAGCACGGCGACAGCCGCGGCGGTGACTTCCGGACCCACGCCGTCGCCGGGCAGGGTGACGATGCGTGCCTTCATGCCGCTTTCTCCTGGTTTTCGAAATTGCCGATGGCGTCGGTGTGCTGCAGCAGGAAGCCCAGCTGGTCCACGCCGTTGAGCAGGCAGTGGCGGGCGAACGGCTCCAGCGTGAACGCGATGCGGCTGCCGTCGGGCAGTTCGATCGTCTGCTCGCGCACGTCGATCGCCAGCTCCGCGCCGGGGTTGTCCAGCAGCCAGCGGTGCTGCGCTTCGTCGATCACGATCGCCAGCAGGCCGTTCTTCAAAGCGTTGTTGCGGAAGATGTCCGCGATCTCGCTGCACAGCACGGCCTGGATGCCGTAGTCGAGCAGCGCCCATGGCGCGTGTTCGCGCGAGGAGCCGCAGCCGAAATTGCGCCCGGCCACCAGGATCGAGCAGCCCTGCGACTGCGGCTGGTTGAGCGGGAAGGCCGGGTTGTCGGAGCCGTCGGCCTGGTAGCGCCAGTCGTTGAAGCATAGCTTGCCCAGGCCCTCACGCACCGTGGTGGTGAGGAATCGCGCCGGGATGATGCGGTCGGTATCGATGTTTTCGTCGGTCAGTACGGCGGTGCGCGACTGCAGGCGGGTAATGGGCTGCATCAGAAAATCTCCGAAGGGCAAAATCCCTTCTCCCCGCTGGGGAGAAGGTGCCCCGAAGGGGCGGATGAGGGGAGGGTGCTCGCGGTGTGGTGGATCGAAGCGTGCGCCGATAGAGCCGTGAGGCCAGCGCTGCCCCTCTCCCCAACCCTCTCCCCACAGGGGAGAGGGAGCAGTTTCCCGTGGCGTCGGGACGCCGCGCTCATGCAGCAACCTCCGCCAGGTACACGCGCGGATCGGCGATCACGCCGGCCACGGCCGATGCGGCCGCGGTGGCCGGGCTGGCCAGCACGGTGCGCGCGCCCTTGCCCTGGCGGCCCTCGAAATTGCGGTTGGAAGTGGAGACGACCAGCTGGCCCGGCTGCGCCAGGTCGCCGTTCATGGCGATGCACATCGAGCAGCCCGGCACGCGCCATTCGGCGCCGGCATCCAGGAACACCTGATGCAGGCCCTCGCGCTCGGCATCGCGGCGCACCGCCTCGGAGCCGGGCACCACCAGCATGCGCACGCCATCGGCCACGTGGCGGCCACGCAGCACGCTGGCCGCCTCGCGCAGGTCGGGCAGGCGCGAGTTGGTGCAGCTGCCGATGAACACCACGTCCACCGCCATGCCTTCCATCGACTGGCCGGGCTCGTAATGCATGTAGTCGCGGGCGCGGCGCTCCTGCGCGTTGGCCGGCTCCGGCAGCGGCGCGCTCAGCGCGCTGGCCATGCCCGGGTGGGTGCCGTAGGTGACGGTGGGGCCGATCTTGCTGGCATCGAAATGCACTTCGCGGTCGTAGCGGGCGCCCTCGTCGCTGCGCAGGGCGCGCCACTTCGCCACGGCGGCCTCCCAGTCGGCGCCCTGCGGCGCCAGCGGGCGTCCCTTCAGCCAGGCGAAAGTGGTTTCGTCGGGGGCGATCAGGCCGGCGCGGGCACCGGCCTCGATCGACATGTTGCAGACCGTCATGCGCTCTTCCATCGACAACGCCTCGATGGTCGAGCCGCGGTATTCCAGCACGTAGCCGGTGCCGCCATCGACGCCGATCGTGCCGATGATGTGCAGGATCAGGTCCTTCGCGCCCACGCCGGGGGCCAGCTTGCCGTCCACGCGGATCGCCATGGTTTTCGGCTTGCGCTGCAGCAGGCACTGGGTGGCCAGCACGTGGCCCACCTCGGTGGTGCCGATGCCGAACGCCAGCGCGCCGAACGCGCCATGGGTAGAGGTGTGGCTGTCGCCGCAGACGATGGTCATGCCCGGCCGGGTGGCGCCCAGCTCGGGGCCGATCACGTGCACGATGCCGCGCTGGTCGCTGTCCCAGCCGTGCAGGGTGACGCCGAACTCGGCGCAGTTGGCCTCAAGCTGCTCCACCTGCGCCTTGGCGGCGGCATTGGTATACGGCCGCACGCCGTCGGGCCCGGTGGGCAGCGTGGGCGTGGAGTGATCGAGCGTGGCCAGGGTGCGATCGGGGCGGCGCACGGTGAGGCCGCGCTGGCGCAGCTCGCTGAACGCCTGCGGCGAGGTGACTTCGTGCACCAGGTGCAGGTCGATGTACAGGACGGCGGGCGTATCGGTGGTCTCGGGCGCCACCACGTGGGCGTCCCATACTTTCTCGAACAAGGTTCTTGCGGTCATGCGTTGGCTCCAGTCGACGCTGGCTGTTCGTGGGGAGTCCGGTCGTGGGCGGCCGGTTCTTTATTGTCGCGGTCACTGACGACGTTCAGCCAGTTCCAGCGGTCTTCGGTACGGCCGTCGAACAGGCCGAAGAAGGCCTGGCGCAAGGCCTTGGTGATCGGGCCGGGCGTGCCGTCGCCCACGTTCTTGCGGTCGACCGAGCGCACCGGCGTGACCTCGGCAGCAGTGCCGGTCATGAAGATCTCGTCGGCGGTATACAACGCCTCGCGCGGCAGGTCGCGTTCTTCCACGCTCAGACCCAGGTCGGCGGCCAGCGTCAGCACGGTGTCGCGGGTGATGCCGGCCAGGATGCCGGCGCTGGAGGGCGGCGTGAGCAGCTTGCCGCGCTTGACCAGGAACAGGTTCTCGCCGGCACCTTCGCTCAGCAGGCCGTTGTGGCCCAGCGCGATGCCCTCGTCGTAGCCGCCGCGGCGCGCCTCCAGCCCGATCAGCTGGCTGTTGAGGTAGTTGCCGCCGGCCTTGGCCCAGCTGGGAATGGTGTTGGGCGCGGGCCGGTGCCACGACGACACGCAGACGTCGGCGCCGCGCTCGGCCGCCTCGCCCAGGTACGCGCCCCAGTCCAGCGCCATGATCGCCACGTCCACCGGCGCGGCGCCCTTGGGCAGCACGCCCAGGCCGCCGGCGCCGCGAAACACGATCGGGCGCACGTAGGCCGATTCCATCTTGTTGGCGCGGATCAGCTCGATGCAGGCGGCGTTGATCTGCGCCTCGCTGTAGCCGATCTCGATCTCGTAGACCTTGGCCGACTCGAACAGGCGCCGGGTGTGGTCCTCAAGCCGGAAATACGCCGGGCCGCGATGGGTCGCGTACACGCGCTCGCCCTCGAACACGGACGAGCCGTAGTGCAGCGCATGGGTGCTGACGTGCACATTGGCCTCGGCCCAGGGCTTGAGCTGTCCGTTGTGCCAGATGAAAGGCGTGCTCATGGTGTGGATCCCAATGCTTTCGGTGCGGAATGGTGGCGGGCCGGGGCCTGCCGTTCGATGCGGTTGACGATCGCCAGCGCGGCCAGCGCGGCCGCCTCCACGATGTCGGTGCTGACGCCATGGCCGTGCCAGTCGAGGTTGCCGTGGCGGGCGGTGAGTTCGGCGCGGCCCTGGGCATCGCCGCCTTCGCCCATCGCGCGAATCTGGAACTGGTTCAGCGCCAGCTCGATGCCGGTAGCGCGCGTGATGGCACGCAGCACGGCATCGACCGGGCCGTCGCCGATGGCCGCCTCGGCCACCTCGCGGCCATCCTCGTGCACCAGCTTCACCGCGGTGGAGCTGCCGCCGCCCAGGTGCGAGCTGGCGTTCAACTGCAGCAGGCTCCACGGGCCGGTGGTGTCCGGGTCCTGGCCCAGCGCCAGCGCCTGCAGGTCGTCGTCGTGGATGTCGCGGCGCTGGTCGGCCAGCGCCTTGAAGCGGGCGAAGATGCCGTCCAGCGTGGCGTCGTCCGGCGTGTGCCCCAGCTTCTGCAGCCGCTCGCGCAACGCGTGGCGGCCGGAATGCTTGCCCAGCACCAGGCTGGTTTCGGCGATGCCCACATCCTGCGGATGCATGATCTCGTAGGTGCCGCGGTGCTTGAGCATGCCGTGCTGGTGGATGCCCGATTCGTGCGCGAACGCGTTGTCGCCCACGATCGCCTTGTTGCGCGGCACGCCCTGGCCGGTGAGCTGGGTCAGCAGTCGCGAGGTGGGATACAGCTTGCGCGTGTCGATGCCGGTGCTGACGCGAAAGTGCGGTGCGCGCACCTTCAGCGCCATCACCAGTTCCTCCAGCGCGGCGTTGCCGGCGCGCTCGCCGATGCCGTTGATGGTGCATTCCATCTGCCGCGCGCCCGCGCTTACCGCGGCCAGGCTGTTGGCCACGGCCATGCCCAGGTCGTTGTGGCAATGGCTGGAGAAAATCAGGTTTTCCGCGTTGCGCACGTTCTTGCGCAGGTAGGTGAACATCTCGAACATCTCCGCTGGCGTGACATAGCCGACGGTGTCCGGCGCGTTCAATGTGGTGGCGCCCGCGGCGGCGGCGGCATTGAACACCTCGACCAGGAACTCCGGCTCGGTGCGCAGCGCATCCTCGGCCGAAAACTCCACCTCATGGCACAGCTCGCGGGCACGCTCGACCGAGCGCGCGGCCGCTTCCACCACTTGTTGCTTGCTCATGCCCAGCTTGTGTTCGCGATGCAGCGGGCTGGTGGACAGGAACAGGTGGATGCGCGAGCGGCGCGCGCCTTCCAGTGCACGGGCGCAGCTGTCGATGTCGCCGGGAACGCAGCGGGCCAGGCCGGCGACAGTGGTCTTCGTCAACGACCGGGCAATCTTCGCCACCGCGTTGAAATCATCCGGCGACGCCTGCGGAAAACCCGCTTCCAGGATGTCCACGCCGAGCTCTTCCAGCGCATGCGCCAGTTTCAGCTTCGCGTGCAGATCCATCGAAAAACCGGGAGCCTGCTCGCCATCGCGCAGGGTGGTGTCGAAGATCAATACGCGATCGGGCGAGCTGTTCTCGCCATCAATGCTGTCGTTCGTTGCTGCCGGTTGGTTATTCATCGCTGGCTCCGCGAGGCGGCGCCAAGGGCATGAAAAAACCCCGCATTCGTTTCCGGGTGCGGGGTTCTTCGGGAGTCATCAGGTCATCTTCTAACTACCTGGACACATGCCCTCAGCCCGCACCTCCGTTGGTAATGAGGAGTACGAGTACAAGGACGAGGATGAGCGCGTCGCGCAATCGCGGCGGGCCAGCAACCATCGCGGGATGATTCATACCGGTGATGCGGCGATGTGTGCTGCGCTGCGACATGTCGTTGACCGTACGGCACACCCCTTGGCTTGTCAACACTTACGTTTGTAATTGAGTGAGGCGGCAAACGAACGGTCGCGTATGGACGTCCAGAAGTCCGGACGTCCATCGGCAGGATGCCTGCCTGGCCGGCGCTCACGGCAAGTCAACCATCCGTCGACGTACGGTCGGCTCAGGCGCCGCGCGCCAGCAGCCAGTCGTGCAGGGCCGCGTCGGTGGCTGCCAGCGGCAGGGCGGTGGCCGGGCGCTGGAGCATCGTTGCCAGCGCCGGCGGCACGTCCAGCGGATGGCCGAGCAGGGGCTCGACCACGCTTTCGAACTTGGCGGCGTGGGCCGTGGCCACCACCGCCCAGCTCGCGGCGTCGCCGGCGGCGCGCAGCTGGTCCAGCAGGTGCATCGCCGTGGCGGTGTGCGGACAGAACACCTCGCCGTGCTGGCGCGCATGCGTGGCAATGGTTTGGCGGATGGTGGCGTCGTCCACGCACTCGGCGTGCAGCAGCTGGCGCAGTGCCGAAGGGTTGGGGAAGGTCCAGCGCAGCCGCTCGAAGTTGCTGGGTGCACCCACATCCATGGCATTGGCCAGCGTCGCCACCGCGTCGCGCGGGGTGTATTCGGCGCCGCCGAAGTAATCGGCCAGGGTGGCGTTGGCATTGCATGCCAGCCGCACTTCCCCCACGGGCAGGCCCATCTCGCGCACCCACAGACAGGCCAGCGCGTTGCCCAGGTTGCCGGTGGGCACGATGAAGTTCAGCGGTTCGCCGTGCGCGCGCCACCAGCGCAGCGCGTTGTGCGCGTAATAGCTCATCTGCGGCAGCAGCCGGCCCAGGCTGATGCTGTTGGCCGACGACATCGGCACCTGCGCCTGCAGCGCGGCGTCGTTCAAGGCCGCCTTGACCATCCGCTGGCAATCGTCGAAACGACCGTCGACCCGCAACGCGGTGACGTTGTCGCCGAAGCTGCCCAGCTGGTGCGCCTGGCGTGGCGAGACCTTGCCGTCGGGATAGAGGATCACCACCCGCACGCCGGGCCGCCGATGGAATGCCGCGCCCACCGCCGCGCCGGTGTCGCCCGAGGTGGCCACCAGGATCGTCAACGGCCGGTTGTCCGCCCGCGGCAGCCGTTGCAGGCAGGCGGCCAGGAAGCGGGCGCCGAAATCCTTGAACGCCGAGGTGGGGCCGTGGAACAGCTCCAGCATCAGGCTGTTCGGATGTTGCGGCAGCGGGCGCAGCGGCGCGTCGAACACAAACGCCTCCGCGCAGATGGCGGCCAGCTCGTCGGCCAGCGGATCGCCGGCAAAGAACGGCGCCAGCAAGGTGGTGGCGGTGGCGGCGATGCTGCCTTGCGGGTCGAACGCGGCCGGGTCGATCCGGGGCAATACCTCCGGTACGTACAGGCCACCATCGGGTGCCAGCCCGGCGGCGATCGCCTGGCTGATCTCCACCGCGGGGCTGCGCGCGCGGGTGCTGGCGTAGAACAAGGGTTCGGTGCGGCTCATGGGTTGTTCTCGATGGCGGAAATGACGGCGGCAGCAGGGCCGTTCACGGGCGACACCAGGGCGTCGCTGTCCAGCCCGGCCTCGGCGAAGGCGGCGTGCATCGCAGCGGCCGCGCTCTCGGCTTCGGCGCGCGATTCGTACCAGCCGAACACGCTGGGTCCGCCGCCGGAAATGCTTGCGCCCAGCGCATGGTGGTCGAGCGCGGCCTGCTTCACCCTGGCGAAATTGGGCACCAGCGCGGCGCGGCGCGGTTCGACCAGCACGTCCTTCAGGCCTTCGCGCACCAGCGCGGCCTCGCCGCGGTAGCAGCCGGCCAGCAGCAGGGCCAGGTTCGTGTTTTGCGACACGAACTCGCCCAGCGTGTAGTTGCCCGCCAGCGCGGCGCGCGCCTTGCGCGTCTCCAGCACGTAGTGCGGATGCACCAATGCGCAATGCCACGCCGCCGGCACCGGCACGCGCAGCAGCCGGCTCCTGGTGGCCAGCACCAGGCCGCCCAGCAGCATCGGGCCCAGGTTGTCGCCGTGCTGGCTGCCGCTGGCCAGCGCCTCGCCCTGCAACGCGAACGGGTACAGCGCCTCGTGCGAAAGCGGTTGCGGCAGCAGGGCATTGGCGGCCACCAGCGCGGCCACGCAGGAGGCGGCCGAGCCGCCCATGCCCGAGCCCAGCGCGATGCCCTTGTGCAGGGTCAGTTCCAGGCCATGCTCCAGGCCCAGCGCCTTGTGGAACGCCTGCAGTGCCACGCCGGCGGTGTTCTTCTGCGGGTCGGTGGGCAGGGCGGTGACGCAGCCGTGGATCGCGGCGATGCGTATTTCGGGCAAATCGATGCGCCGTACTTCGGCGCGATCGCCGGGGCCGGCGAGGCTGTGGCCCAGGATGTCGAAGCCTACCGCCACGTTGCCGACGCTGGCGTAGGCCACGGCGAAGGCGACGTCGTTTCCGGTTTCGCGGTGCGCCGGTGCGAGGACGGACGCGTTCATGCGCGTACCCCCAGCGATTCGGCGATCCGCAGCAGGTCGGTGAACACGCCCGCGGCGGTGACCTCCGGCCCGGCCCCCGGCCCCTGCACCACCAGCGGGTTGTCGCAGTAGCGGCCGGTGGTGAACTGCACGATGTTGTCGGTCAGGCGGGTGTGGGCGAAGGTGTGATCGGCCGGCAGGACGACCAGTTTCACGCTGGCGTGGCCGTGGCGGTCGAGGCTGGCGACGTGGCGCAGCACGCCGCCGTCGGCGCGCGCGGCGGCCAGCTGGCTGGCCATCGGCGCATCGAGCTCGGGCAGGCGCTGCATGAACGCCTCGGGCGACAGCGCCGCCAGCTCGGCCGGCACCAGGCTCTGTACGTCGACCTCTTCCAGCGACAGCGGCCAGCCCGCCTCGCGGGCAAGGATCACCAGCTTGCGGGCCACGTCCATGCCGGACAGATCGTTGCGCGGGTCCGGCTCGGTATAGCCCAGCGCGTGGGCTTCGCGGACCAGGCTGGAAAACGGGTGGTTGCCGTCGTGGCGGTTGCACAACCAGGCCAGCGTGCCGGAGAACATGCCGTCGATGGCCAGCAGTTCGTCGCCGGTATCGAGCAGGTCGCGCAGGGTCTGCACGATCGGCAGGCCGGCGCAGACGGTGGCTTCGTAGCGGAAACGCGCGCCGCCGTGGGCGCAGGCGGTGCGGATCGCCTGCCAGCGCGCCAGCGGGCCACTGCCGGCGAGCTTGTTGGGAGTGACGACGTGGATGCCGGCCGCCAGCCAGTCGGCGTAGCGCTCGGCCACCGCGTCGTTGGCGCTGCAGTCGATCAGCAGCGCGTGGCGGCCATCGTCGCCGGTGACGTGGGCGGCGAACTCGTCGAGGTTGCCGGGTCGCCAGATCTGGGCGCGCTCGGCGCCGCTGCCGAGACCGACGCGCAATTCCGGGTCGTCGCAATCGAGCCACATGCGTTTGCTGGCGGCGACGCCGCACAGTCGCAGATCAAGCCCGGCGTCGCGGGCAAGCCGCGGTTGGGCGGCGCGTAACTGCGCCAGCAAGGCACTGCCGACCCGGCCGGGGCCGATCAGCCCGACAGCCAGTACGCGACGGCGCGCCGTCGAGCCGGGCGTGGTCGCGGTCAGCGGCACGGGCTGCAGTTGATCGACGAGTGGTGGTGCGCAGGTGTTCACGATTGCCTCTCCGGAAGAGGCCCGTGCTCGCTGGCGGTGATCGGTGTGTGCCGGCCCGCATCATCGAGGGCGGGGCCGTTTGCGTCTGTAACTTTATGCGCGCACGGATACCCACCCGAAGCCAGTAATGGTAATCGGGGTAATCGTGGCGGTGATGATCATGGCGTCGCACGGCGGCACGGAGCCGCGACCGGGCGGCGTGGAATGTAGGTGTGCTGGCGTGGATGACGGCGACATGCCCACGACCATAAAGGCGTTGCTGCACTGCAGTCAACAGATTCATTTGAAACTGTATGGCCCGCGTGCGGCGACGCTTGCGGGCGCGGTGCAGCCGCCGCATGGGCCGATTGCGGCGCCGCAATGAACGCGTCGGCGGACGCCGTTCAGTGCGCCAGGTCGATGGCGTAGGTTGCGGTGCCGTCGCCGTGGTCGCGCAGCAGGCGGATGTTCGTCAGCCCCGCTTCACGCGCCACCGGCAGTTTGCCGCTGGGCGCGGTGAACACCACCGGGCCGCGCGTCCTGAGCGGCGCGAACCGCCAGGACGTCGGCTCCAGCGTGGTGGCGTCGATGGTGCCGCGCTGCTTCAGCCAAGCGGCCAGGATCTCGCGATTGCCGTCCGCCACGCTGAGCACGATGCTGTTGCCATCGAGGCCGGGAAAATGCCCGCCGCCGTTCGCACGGTAATTGTTGGTGACCACGATGAACGGCTGGGTCGGGCTTACCGCCTTGCCGTCGAAGCTCAGCGAAACGATGCGCTGGCCCGCCGGCTTCGACACGTCGATCGTGTAATGGATGCCGCCCTGGATCTGGTCGAAGTTGTAGCCGGTGAAGCGGGAGTTGATCAGCGACTGCTCGCCGGTTTTGGCCGGGTCGATCCGGTTGAAGCGCCGGGCGGATTTCTCCAGCCACGCCTTGACCCCGGCGCCGTCGGTTTTCACCGCGGCCAGCGTGTTGGGATAGAAGTACAGGTTGGCGGCGCTGCGCAGGGTCAGCGGCCCGGCGGGCACGTCAGTGTAGTCGTCGACGCCGCCGAAGCCGGTACGGAAGGCGGCCGCGGCGGAGAGCACGGGCACGTTCGCCAGCTCGGGATGCAGACGCGGCAGCCGGGTGCGCACGTAATCGGCCTGCGCCGCATTGACCGGCGCCAGCGCGGTCATGTTGCCCTCGTCGGCGAAATAGCTGCTCATGCGCAGCGTGCTTTTGCCGATCGGGGTGTCGATGTAGGCGATGGCGGCCTCGTGCGCCTGCCGTACCAGCGGCGCGATGGCGGGGTCGGCGGGCACGCAGTCGCTTTTCGCCTTGCAGATCGGCCGCACCTCGCTGTGGCTTTCGTCGCGATTGACCAGCCAGCGGCCGCCCTTGCGTTCCAGCACCAGCTGGATCACGCCCAGATCCTTGCCGAAGAAGCCGCCCATTACCGCGGGCACGCCGCGGACGAGTCCATGTTTTGCATCGACGTCCTTCATGCCGGCGTAGCGCGGGCCGGGGAACTCGGTGTGCGAATGGCCCAGCAGCAGCGCGTCGATGCCGGGCACGCCCGCCAGGTACCAGCCGGCGTTTTCCATCTGCGGCGTGTACGGTGCGGTGTCGAGGCCGCCGTGCAGGATCGCCACGATCAGGTCCGGATGCTGCGCCTGCAGTTGCGGCAGGTATTTCTGCGCCGCCTCGACCACGCCGCTGACGGTGACCTTGCCGGCCAGGTTGCGCTTGTCCCAGTCCATGATCGGTGGCGGCGTGAAGCCGATGATGCCCACCTTCAGCGGCACCTTCAGCTTGCTGCCGTCGGCGGTATACGCCTCGATGGTCCGGGTCACCACCGCCCACGGCTGGAAGATCGGCGCGCCATCGCGCGCGCTGTACACGTTGGCCAGCACCAGCGGAAAGTGCGGGCCCGCGCAGCGGTCGCTGTGGCCGCCATCGACATGCATCGGCGTGCCGGTGACCTGCGACAGGAAACCCAACCCGTAGTTGAACTCGTGGTTGCCGGCGGTGCCGCCGTCGTAGCCGACCGCGTCCATCGCGCGGTAGATCGCCAGCTCCTGGCCGCAACCCACCGGTTTCACCAGCGCCTGATAATCGGCCAGCACGGTGCCCTGGATGGTGTCGCCGCTGTCGAACAGGAAGGTGTTGGGGAATTCGTCGCGGGCGCGGCGGATCAGCGTGGCGGTGCGCTCGTAGCCCAGCGAGTCGTCCGGCTTCAGCTGGTAATAGTCGTAGCTGAGCACGTTGGCGTGGACGTCGGTGGTCTCCAGGATTGCCACGCTGGCGCGCGCGCCCTCGGGTGCCGGCACCGGGCGCGATGGCTGGCTGGCGCATGCGGCCAGCAGTGCGGTGGCGAAGACAAGCGGGAGCAGCGCGCGGTTCGACATGGAGGATTCCGTGCGCCGTGCCGGCGCAAAGCGGCAGGATAGGCAGGCGGGGGCACGCGCGCCAATGCTGTCAGTCACGGTCGGTGCCGATCACGCGATCTGTCATGTTCAACGACTATCATGCCGCGCTCCCGCGCGGTCCTTCGCGCTCACCGGGTATCGCCATGTTTCGTCGTTCCACCATCGCCGGCCATTTCGCCCTCGGCATCACGTTCTCGCTGCTGGGCGCTTGCGCCAGCGCGCCATCGGCGACGTCCGCACATGCTGCGATCGACGTGCCGGCGATCCGGCGGCCGCAGGGCGAGACGCCGCAATGGTGGTTCCGCAGCGGTGCGGCGCAGGCCGCGCAGGCCTCCGCCCAGGCGCATGCCGAAGGGCAGCGGGCGAAGAACGTCATCGTGTTCCTGGGCGACGGCATGAGCATTCCCACGATCACGGCGGCCCATGTCCTGGCCGGCCAGCGCAAGGGCGTGGACGGCGAAAGCTATCGCCTCAGCTTCGAGCGGATGCCGTTCAGCGCGCTCTCGCGTACCTACGAAACCGACCAGCAGACGCCCGACTCGGCCGGCACCATGACCGCGATCATGAGCGGGGTGAAGACGCGCGCCGGCTTCATCGGCGTATCGCAGGTGCCCAAGCGGCAGGACTGCGCCGCCAGCCGCGGGCAGGAGCTGGTGACCACGCTGGAACTGGCGGCCGCCGCCGGCATGAGCACCGGCGCGGTCAGCACGGCGCGGATCACGCACGCCACGCCCGCGGCCACATATGGCCACCTGCCCGAGCGCAACTGGGAAGTGGACGCGGCGATGCCGGCGGCGGTGCGTGCCGAAGGCTGCAAGGATTTCGCGGCGCAGCTGATCGACTTTCCCGTCGCCAACGGGCTCACCGTGGCGTTGGGTGGCGGGCGGCGGAACTTCCTGCCCGCCGGCGTGGCCGATCCGGAATATCCGAAGAAGTCGGGTGCGCGCCTCGATGGCCGAAACCTGGTCGATGAGTGGACGTCCAGACATCCAGATGGGAAGTATGTGTGGAACGCCGTCCAGCTCGATGCGCTGGACCTGGCGCACACGCCGCGACTGCTCGGCCTGTTCGAGCCGTCGCACATGCGCTACGAACACGACCGGCCAAAAGACGCCGGCGGCGAGCCCAGCCTGGCGCAGATGACGCGCAGCGCGATCGAGGTGCTCAAGCAGAATCCGAACGGTTTCTTCCTGATGGTCGAGGGCGGTCGCATCGACCATGCCCTGCATGCCGGCAACGCGTATCGCGCGCTGGATGAAACGATCAGCCTGGCCGATGCGGTGCAGGCCGCGCTCGACGCCACCGATCCGGCCCACACGCTGATCGTGGTGACGGCCGACCACAGCCACACGCTGAGCTTCGCCGGCTACCCGCGCCGCGGCAATCCGATCCTGGGCAAGGTGCGCGGCGCCACCGACAGCTACGACGAGGAAAGCACCGCCGCGCTGGCCCACGACACGACCGGTCTGCCGTACACCACACTGGGCTTCGCCAACGGCCCGGGCTACACCGGCGCCAGCGACGAGCAGCCCGAGGGGCCCAAGCACTTCCCGCACCAGCCGAAACACTACACGGCGATCAGCAAGGGACGGCCCGACCTCACCGACGTCGACACCACCGATCCGGATTACATGCAGGAGGCGACCGTGCCGCTGGGCGGCGAAACGCACGGCGGCGAGGACGTGGCGATCTTCGCCAGCGGCCCCGGCGCGGCGGCGTTCCATGGCGAGCTGGAAGAGAACACGATCTTCCACGTCATCGTGCAGCACACGCCGCGGATCCGCGCCGAACTGTGCCGGCTGGGCAGCTGCAACGCCGATGGCGTGCCGGTGGACCGACCCACGCGACAGGCCTGGTTGCAGCAGGTCGCGCCTGCCATGGTCCGGTGACGTCCGGGCCGCGCGACCGCTGTCCCGCCCCCTCCATCGGCGCCATCCGCATGTGTTAAATGCCGCAAAAAAGCCTTTGTTATGCTGCCCCATTGTCACAAGGGGAAAAGCTGAATGGGTTTTATTGCCAAACTGATCCGTCACAAATCCATCGAACACCTGCAGGCCGAGGCCGGGCAGCGCGGCGATTTCCGTCGCGTGCTGGGGCTGTGGCAGCTCACCGCGATCGGCGTGGGCGCCATCGTCGGCGTGGGCATTTTCGTTCTCGCGGGCCAGCAGGCAGCCGCCAATGCCGGCCCCGCCGTCGTCCTGAGTTTTCTCATCGCCGGCCTGGGCAGTGCCTGCGCCGCGCTGGCCTATGCCGAGTTTTCCGGCCTGATTCCGGTCACCGGCAGCGCCTATACCTACAGCTACGCGGTGCTGGGCGAGCTGTTTGCCTGGATCATCGGCTGGGATCTGCTGATCGAGTACGCGCTGATCGTGGGCGTGGTGGCGATCGGCTGGTCCGGCTACGTGCAGGCGCTGATCGAGCAGCTGTTCGGCGTGCATTTGCCGGTGTGGGCGCAGGGTGCCTACGACCCGCAGAACCCGGACAGCGGCAAGGTGTTCAACGTGATTGCCGCGGCGGTCACCCTGCTGATCGCCTGGATGCTGACGGTGAAGACCGAATGGGGCGCGCGCGCGAACACGGCGATCGTGGCGATCAAGGTGATCGGCGTGGCGCTGGTGATCGGCGTGGGCGCGTTCTACGTGAACACCGCCAACTGGCACCCGTTCATTCCCGCGGCGATCACCAGCGAGGGGTTGACCCAGTACGGCTGGGGCGGCGTGCTGGCGGCGTCCAGCATCGTGTTCTTCGCGGTGTTCGGCTACGACACGCTGACCACGGCGGCGGAGGAATCGACCCACCCGCAACGCGACCTGCCGCGCGCGGTGCTGCTGTCGCTGGCGGTGTCGATGGCGCTGTACGTGATGGTCTCGCTGGTGCTGACCGGCATGGTGCCGTACCAGCAACTGGCCGGCCCGGCACCGGTGGACGCGGCGTTCAAGGCACTGGGGCTGCATTGGGTGCGCGGCATCATCTCGGTGGCGGCGGTGGCCGGCATCACCAGCGTGATGTTCGCCTTCATGCTGGGCGCGGCGCGCATCTGGTTTGCGCTGGCGCGCGATGGCCTGCTGCCGAAGTGGTTCGCCAGGGTGCATCCGAAATACGGCACGCCGGCACGGCCGACGATCATCCTGGGCGTGTTCACCGCGCTGGTGGCCGGTTCGCTGCCGATCGGCGAGGTGGCCGAGCTGGTGAACATCGGCACGCTGGCCGCGTTCATCATCATCTGTGGTTCGGTCTTGCTGCTGCGCGTGCGCAAACCGGATATTCCGCGCGGTTTCCGCACCCCGGCGCTGTGGCTGGTGGCGCCGGCGGGCATGCTGTTCTCGCTGTTCCTGATCATCGGCTGGCCGTGGTACAGCGATGGCCGCTTCCAGCTGCTGGGTGGCTTGCCGTGGATCACCATCGAGCGCTTCATCCTGTGGATGGCGCTGGGCCTGATCATCTATTTCGGCTTCGGCATCCGGCACAGCCGACTGGAACGCGAGCCCTGAGGCGTGGCCCGGCGATTGGCCGGGCCGTGACCTTCGGCATGGGTTAAGCGCGGGGGCGGCGGTCTAGGATCGGTGGGTCGTATCTCTGTCATGACAGCGTTTGCCTGTGCGCTCCCTGCGTGGCGCGGCGTCGCCCGCACCACGGCGCGGCGCCGTCCGTCGGACGCCTGACCGATCCATTCCCCGGAGAAGCTCTTGAAACTCACTCGCCTCACTTCAGCCTTCGCCGCCGCTGCCTTCGGCATCAGTTCCTTCGCGGCTTTCGCCGATGTACCGCCGCCGCGCGACGTGCCGTTCGAGGGCACCGTGCAGATCAACGTGGATGCCACCGACGTGGCGCATCGCATTTTCCGCGTGCACGAGGTCATCCCAGCCCAGCCCGGCCCGCTGACCCTGCTGTACCCGCAGTGGCTGCCGGGCAACCATTCGCCGACCGGGCCGATCGACAAGCTGGCCGGCCTGGTGGTGAAGGCCAACGGCAAGACGCTGCCGTGGAAGCGCGACACGGTGAATGTCTACGCCTTCCACGTCGACGTGCCCGCCGGTGCCAGCAGCGTGGACGTGGCGTTCGAGTTCCTGTCCCCGCAGGCGCGCGACCAGGGCCGCGTGGTGATGACGCCGGAAATGCTGAACCTGCAGTGGAACGCGAGTTCGCTGTACCCGGCCGGCTACGCCACCAAGGGGATCACCGCGCAAACCAGCGTGAAGTTCCCCGCCGGCTGGCAGTTCGGCAGCGCGCTGGAGGTGGCGTCGCGCGACGGCGACACCGTCCACTTCAAGCCGATCAGCTACGACAACCTGGTCGATTCGCCGATCTACGCCGGCAAGTATTTCAAGCGCGTGGATCTGGATCCGGGCGCCAAGGTGCCGGTGCATCTGAACATCGTGGCCGATGCGCCGAAATATCTGGAGATCACGCCGGAGCAGCTGAAAGTCCATCGCAACCTGGTGCAGCAGATGTACAAGCTGTACGGCGCGCGCCATTACGACCACTACGATTTCCTGTTCTCGCTGAGCGACAAGATGAGCGGCAACGGCCTGGAGCATCACCGCTCCAGCGAGAACGGCGTGGGCACGGGCTACTTCACCGACTGGGACAAGAACGTGCTGGATCGCGACCTGCTGCCGCACGAGTTCAACCATTCGTGGAACGGCAAGTACCGCCGCGGCGCCGACCTCACCACGCCCAGCTTCAACGTGCCGATGGAGGACTCGCTGCTGTGGGTGTACGAGGGCCAGACCCAGTTCTGGGGCTTCGTGATGGCGGCGCGCTCGGGCCTGTGGAGCGAGGAGCAGACCCGCGATGCGCTGGCCGCCGTGGCTGCCCGCTATGACCGCGGCCGGCCGGGCCTGGCCAGCTGGCGCAACCTGCAGGACACCACCAACGACCCGATCATCGCCCAGCGCGCGCCGCTGCCGTACCGCAACTACCAGGCCAGCGAGGATTACTACTCCGGTGGCCAGCTGATCTGGCTGGACGTGGACGCCAAGCTGCGCGACCTCAGCCGCGGCAAGCACTCCATCGACGATTTCGCCAAGGCCTTCTTCGGCATGAACGACGGCGACTGGGGCGTCAACACCTACGTGTTCGAGGACGTGGTCAAGACCCTCAACGGCATTCAGCCGTACGACTGGGCCAGCTACCTGCGCACGCGGCTGGACGGCCATGGCCCGTGGATCGGCGGCATCGAGGGGCATGGCTGGAAGCTGGTCTACACCGACAAGCCGTCCGCCACGGTCAAGGCCATCGAGGCGCGCCGGCATTCCGCCGACCTCACCTATTCGATCGGCCTGTCGATCGGCAAGAGCGGCGCCATCGGCGACGTGCTGTGGGACAGCCCCGCGTTCAAGGCGGGCATTTCCCCCGGCATGACCGTGGTGGCGGTGAACAACCACGAGTACGATGCCGACGCGCTGAAGGACGCGATCACCGCCGCGGCGAAGGACAAGAACCAGCCGGTGGAATTGCTGGTGAAGAACTTCGACGAGTACAAGACCGTGCGCATCGACTACCACGACGGCCTGAAGTACCCGCACCTGGTGCGCGACGAGAGCAAGCCGGACACGCTGGGCAAGCTGCTCAAGGCGCGCTGACACCCGCGCCACTTCACTGTAGGAGCGACTTCAGTCGCGACGCTTTTCATCAAACCCGGCCGGGAGCGTCGCGACTGAAGTCGCTCCTACGGTCGTTCCTGCAGTTATTCCCGCAGTCGCAGCTGCTACACCGACAGCGTGCGCCCGCCATCCACGCGCAGCACCTGCCCGGTCACGAACGGCGCGTCTCGCAACAGCCACAGCACCGCGCCGGCCACGTCCTCGGGCGTGCCGGCGCGCTGCATCGGCGTGCGCGCCAGCAGGGCCTGCTGGTCGTCGTATGCCTTGCCGTCGCTTGGCCACAGCACGGCGCCGGGCGCCACGCCGTTGACGCGTACCTGCGGCGCCAGATCCAGCGCCAGCGACCGCGTCATGGCCGCCAGTGCGGCCTTGGCCATGCAATACAACGGATGGTTCGCCAGCGGCCGCTCGGCATAGATGTCCAGCAGGTTCACGATGCTGCCCTGCGTCTGGCGCAGCGCGGGCACGGCCGCCTGGCTCAAGAAGAACGGCGCCTGCGCATTGGAGGCGAACAACTCGTTCCATTGCGCCGGCGTGGCCTCGCCGACCGGGGTGGGATAGAACGCCGAGGCGTTGTTGACCAGCGCGTCCAGCCGGCCGTAGTGCGCCAGCAGCGATGCGACCAGCGCGGGCAGCGCTGCGGTATCGGCAAGCTCGCCCTGCAGCAACAAGGTGCTGCCGGTTCGTTGCCGTTCCAGCGTCTCGGCCAGCGCGGCGGCCTCGCCGGCGGAATGGCGATAGTGCAGCGCCACGTCGTAGCCGGCCGCATGCAGCGTGCGCGCGATCACCGCACCCACGCGGCGACCGGCGCCGGTGATCAGGGCGACGCGACGGTCAGGGTGTGACTTCATGCCTCGGTCCCGCAGTCATTCGACCCCCAGCTTGCCGCAAAGCCCGCCCGGGCGTCACCGCCCCGGGCTCATTCGGGCTCGGGTGCGGGCGGTTTCCGGGTGGCCGCCTTGCGCGCCGCGCTTGCGCGGCTCACCACCTTGCGCGCCGTCGTGGCGGCCTTGCGCGCGGTGCCCGCCACCTTGCGGGCGGCCCCGGACACGCTCTTTTCCCCGCTGTTGCGCGCTTTCGGTTTGGCCTTTTTCGTGGCAGGCGTGACGCCATCGGCATCGTCTTCCATGGCGATCTCGCTCTCGAACATCTCGATCGCAGTCTGCGCCACCTGCCCGGTGTCGTAATACGCGTACGCACCCACGCCCAGCGCACCGATCACCGGCAACCAGCGCGAGAAGCCCTTGTTCAAGGTGCGCTGGGTGAGTTTGACCCCCACCTGGCTCGCCACCCGCTGCGCCACCCCGTGCGACATGCGGCGGAACACCAGCCGGTCGCCCATGCGCACCACCAGGTCGCGGAACGCCTGCGCGGCGGTGTGGCGGAACAGACACCACAGCATCTGCTCGCGCCCCAGCGTGGCGAGCCGGCCGTAGGCGGCGGCAATGTCGCTGACCATCTGGCCCTGGATTTTCCAGATCGCCACCAGTTCCGGCAGCAGGGTCAGCCAGCCCAGCGGCCCGGGCGGCAGCGCCAATGAACCGGCCGCCAGCGCCGCACGCTGCGCCGCGCGGGTGGCCAGCTTGCGCGCCTCGCCCTCCGGGTCGGTGCTTTGGCCGATCCGGCTCGCCGGCACCTGGCTGACGAAATCGAGCACGGCCTGCGCGATGCGGCCGTGGTCGACGGGCATGGGGGTGGCGGGAACGTTTTCGCTGCGCTTCGTCATGCGGACTCCAGGGCGACGCCGAGGGGCGCGCTCGCTTGGCCAGTGTAGGCATGCGGCGTGAAGCGCGGGTGGGGCGACTTGCCGGAGCGACTTCAATCGCGGTGCTCTTGGTTCCACAGGCGAAAGGCATCGCGACTGAAGTCGCTCCTACAAAAAAAAGCGGGGTTTCCAGGTGCACATGACTTGCGGCAGGGAGCGCTTGCGTCCGGTAAGTTATGTTATAACATAACAAAATAAAACATCTTCCCCACCTGTTGGAATCACCGATGAAACGATCCGTGCTCGCCATGAGCCTGGCCCTTGCGCTGGCCATGCCGTCCACCCGCGTTCTTGCGTCCGATACGCCGGCGGCTGCCGCCCCGCCCCAGGTGAGCGATGCGCAGAATCTCAGCGTCATCGACGTGTCGGCCGCGCTGGACCAGGCGCGCAACGCGCTGTCGCCGGACACCGGCAGCAGCCAGTACGTGATCGACCACAAGGCGATCGCGCAGTTGCCGCTGGGTGCGTCCACGCCGATGAACCAGGTGCTGCTGCAGGCGCCCGGCGTGGTGCAGGATTCCTACGGCGGCCTGCACGTGCGCGGCGATCACGCCAACCTGCAGTACCGCATCAACGGCGTGATCATTCCCGAGTCGATCTCCGGCTTCGGCCAGACCCTGGACACGCGCACCATCCAGACCGTGAAGCTGCTCGACGGCGCACTGCCGGCGCAGTACGGGCTGCGCACGGCGGCGGTGGTCGACATCACCACCCGCAGCGGCCACGAGCTGGGCAACGGCGGCAGCGTGGGCATCACCGGCGGCTCGTTCGGCACGCTCAATCCGAACACCTCGATCTGGGGCAACGCCGATCGCTGGAGCTGGTTTTTCACCGGCAACTACATGGAAAACGACGCCGGCATCGAAAACCCCACCGCCAGCCGCAAGCCCATCCACGACCACACCAACCAGGCGCGTGGCTTTGGCGACATCAGCTATCTGATCAACGACAGCACGCGCCTCAGCTTCCTGTTCGGCGTCAGCAACAACCGCTTCGAGATCCCCAACAATCCGGGCCAGCAACCCGAGTTCGGCTATCTCGACACGGCGGATTTCAATTCGGCGGACTTGAACGAGCGTCAGCGCGAAAACACCCGTTTCGGCGTGCTGGCCCTGCAGGGCACGCTGGGCGCGACCAGCTATCAGGTGTCCTTGGGCCAGCGCTACACCGACGTGGCCTACAGCCCGGACCGGATCGGCGAGCTGATGTTCAACGGCGTCGCCTCCGACGTCAGCCGCAGCAACCGCGCCAGCACGCTGCAGGCGGATTTCGCCATGCCGATGGGCGGCAGCCACACCTTGCGCTACGGCCTCTACGGCAGCTTCGAGCGCGCCGCCAGCGGCAACGACGCGTGGGTGTTTCCCGCCGATGCCGATGGCAACCAGGTCAGCACCACGCCGCTCAACATCCTCGACGACAGCCGCCTCATCGCCCGAACCTGGTCGGCCTACGTGCAGGACGAGTGGAGCCTCGGCGAAGACTGGACGCTGAACTACGGCCTGCGCGGCGACCAGTACCAGCTGGCCCGCACCGAGAGCCAGCTGAGCCCGCGCCTGGGCGTGGTGTGGCAGGCCAGCGACAGCACCGTGGTGCATGCCGGCTATTCGCGCTATTTCACGCCGCCGGCCACCGAGATGATCGCCAGCAGCAACATCGCCAAATTCGACGGCACCACCAACGCGGTGGCCGACACCGGCAACAACATCCCGCTGGCCGAGCGCTCGGATTACTTCGACGCCGGCATCCAGCAGAGCATCGGCCCGGCCTGGACCCTCGGCGTCGACGCGTACTACCGCAAGGTGCAGCGCCTGCAGGACGAAGGGCAATTCGGCTCGGCCCTGGTCTACTCCACCTTCAACCTGGCCGCCGGCCGGGTGAAGGGCGTGGAGTTCACCGCCAACTACGCGCGGGGGCCGCTGTCGGCGTACTTCAACGCCTCGCTGGGCAAGGCCATCGGCAAGCGCATCATCACCAGCCAGTACAACTTCGATCCGGCCGACCTGGCCTACATCGACAACCACTGGATCCTGCTGGACCACGACCAGAAACTGACCTCGTCCGGCGGCATCAATTACGCGTTGAACGACCGCACCAAGGTCGGCGCCGACTACCTGTTCGGCAGCGGCCTGCGCAAGGACGGCAACGTGCCCAACGGCGACTCGCTGCCGGCGTATTTCCAGCTGAACCTGAACCTCTCGCACGATTTCATGTTCGGCGACGGCGGCAACCTGCACACGCAACTGGCCGTGCTCAACGTGCTCGACCGCAGCTACGCGCTGCGCGACGGCAGCGGCATCGGCGTGGGTGCGCCGCAGTTCGGCCCGCGCCGTGGCGTCTACCTCAGCGTGCAGAAGGATTTCTGACGCGGACGCAAATGGGGAATCGGGAATGGCAGGAGCGGTACGCGCCATCCACTATGCTTGACGTGCTTGCCACCACCCGCCAACGCTGATGCCTTCCCGACTCCCCGAACCCGGCGCCGACGAGCGCGCGCATTCCGACGACCTGTTGCAGCTGCTGCGCGGGATGATCGCCTCGCACGGCCCGCTGCCGTTCTCGCAATACATGGAGCGTTGCCTGTACGCGCCGGGGCTGGGCTATTACAGCGCCGGCCGCACCAAGTTCGGTGCCGCCGGCGACTTCGTCACCGCGCCGGAGCTGGGGCCGCTGTTCGCGCGCTGCGTGGTGCACGCGCTGCAACCCACGCTGGTGGCGTTGGGCGAGGAGGCGGATTTCCTCGAGCTGGGCGGCGGCAGCGGCGCGTTTGCGGAGGCGGCGCTGCTGGCCTTTGCCGACAGCGGCACGCTGCCGCGGCAGTACCTGATCCTGGAGCCCAGCGCCGACCTGCGCGAGCGCCAGCGCGAACGCCTGGCCGCCAGCCTGCCGGCCGAGCTCAACGCCCGCGTGCGCTGGCTGGATCGTCCGCCCGAGCAGGACTGGCGCGGCGTGCTGTTCGCCAACGAGGTGATCGACGCGCTGCCGGCCACGCGTTTCACGCTGCGCGATGGCGAGGTCTACGAGGAATACGTGGCGCTGGATGGCGAGGGCCGCCTGATGCGCGTCGACCGGCCCGCCGATGCGCTGGTGAGCGGCGCCGTGCGCCACGTCGAGCGCGATGTCGGCAGCGCGTTCACCGATGGCTACCGCTCGGAGATCCTGCCGCAGCTGCCGTACTGGGTTCAGGCCGTGGCCGGCTCGCTGGTGGCGGGGCTGATGCTGTTCATCGACTACGGCTACGTGCGCCGCGAGTTCTACCTGCCGCAGCGTGACGACGGCACGCTGATGGCGCACTACCGCCACCACGCGCACAACGATCCGCTGTACCTGCCGGGCCTGAACGACCTCACCGCGTCGGTCGATTTCACCGCGCTGGCCGAAGCCGGCAACAGCGCCGGCTTCGCCGTGGCCGCCTACCTGCCGCAGGCACAGTTCCTGATCGGCGCCGGGCTGCAGGAAATCTTCGCGCGTGAGCAGGCCCGGGCGCCCGACGAGCACGCGCGCTACCGCCTGTCGCAGCAGGTGAAGACCTTGATGCTGCCCGACCAGATGGGCGAGCGTTTCCAGGCGATGCTGCTGGCACGCGGCCTCGACGTGCTGGCGCTGCCCGCCGAGCTGATGGCCGCCGACCAGGGTGGCCGGCTTTGAACGAGGCGATGGACGTCCAGACGTCCAGACGGCTGCGCTGGCACGGGGCCTGGGTGGCGCTGGGTTGGGCGATCATGGCGTTCGTGCTGTGGATGGCGCTGATGCCGGACCCGGGCATCACCTTGTCGTTCACCTATGGCGACAAGCTGCTGCACGCCAGCACCTTTTGCGGGCTGGCGGGCTGGTGGGGCAATGTCTATCGCAGCCGCCGCGCCCGCGGCTGGATTGTGCTGGGCTGCCTCGTCTTCGGCGTGTTCATCGAATTCGCGCAATCGCTGGACCCGCCGCGCGATGCCAGCGGCTGGGACGTGCTGGCGGATGTTGTCGGCATCGTGCTCGCGCTGCTGTTGCTGCGCACGCCGCTGGCCCGCGTGCTGGCGGGCATCGAGGCATCTTTCGAGCGCAGGCGCGCCGGTTGACCCGGTTGCGTCGACCGGGCGCGTGTCCTACGGCCCGCTGCTGCTGGCCGATGCGGGCGCCGCGGCGGTCGGTGCCGGCAACGGCGCGACCGGCCTGGCGTCGTCGGGCCGGCGCACCAGCTCGCCACGCTTG
Source organism: Rhodanobacter caeni (assembly GCF_039523575.1). Lineage (NCBI taxonomy): Bacteria > Pseudomonadati > Pseudomonadota > Gammaproteobacteria > Lysobacterales > Rhodanobacteraceae > Rhodanobacter > Rhodanobacter caeni. The sequence goes on from NZ_BAAAFO010000002.1 coordinate 555,360, forward strand.
AACAGGTCGCTGGCCACCTGGTAGTAGGCGATCGTCTGCGCGATCTGCTCCTCGTTCTGCGGTGCGATGGCAGTGCCGTCGCCGGTGACGTAGTCGGGCTTCATCTGCTCAAGCTTGCGCCCGGGCTCCAGCACGGTGAGCACGTCATGGTGCAGATAACCCAGCTTTTCGTAGGTGGCCGGGAACGCACGCTCGCGGCCGGGTTCCAGCTGGAACACGTCGTAGCCGAAGAAGCGCGAGCGGTAGCTGAAGTGCAGCAGGCCCAGCAGGGTCGGCGCAATGTCGATCTGGCTGGTCAGCCGCTCCACCCGCTGCGGCGCGATGTGCGCGGGCGCGTAGATCCACAGCGGGATGTGGTAGCGGTTCACCGGCACGCTGGTCTTGCCCGCGCTGGAGGCGCAGTGGTCGGCGGTGATCACGAACACGGTGTCGTTGAAATACGGCTTGGCCCGCGCGCGCTTGATGAAGTCGCCGATCGCCCAGTCCGTATACGCCACCGCGCCGGCGCGGGTGAGCTGCGCCTGCTTCACCCGGCCCTGCGGAAACGTGTACGGGCGATGGTTGGAGGTGGTCATGACGTGCAGGAAGAAGGGTTTTCCCGCCGCGTGGATCTGGTCCATCTGGCCCAGCGCCAGCGTGTACAGATCCTCGTCCGCCACGCCCCACACGTTCTCGCTGTGGATCGTGGCGCTCTTGGGGATGTCGCGCCGGTCCACCGTGCGATAGCCGTTGTGGCCGAAGAAATAATTCATGTTGTCGAATTCGCCGTAGCCGCCGTAGACGAAGTCCGACTGGTAGCCGCGGTCGTTGAAGATGTCCGCCAGCGAGAACAGGTTCTCGTTGTGTTTTTCCTTCAGCAGCGAGTCGCCGGGCGTGGGCGGCACCGACAGCGACAACGCCTCCAGCCCGCGCACGGTACGCGTGCCGTTGGCGTAGAGGTTGTCGAAGAACATGCTCTGGCCGACCAGCGAATCAAGGTAGGGCGTGATGCCGTCCTTGTTGCCGAACGTGGCGAGGTAGTCGCCGGACAGGCTTTCCACGCTGATCAGCACCACGTTGAGATGCTGCTCCGGGCCGGCGTGGCGGATCGCGCGGGTGAGATCGCGCGGGTCGTCGTTGAGGTAGGTGGCGTCGGGCGTCTTCAGCATCGCGCGCACGCGGCGGAACGCCTCGTCCTCGGGCAGGGTGCGGTAGAACTTGGCGTAGTCGAGGTGGCTGCTGCGGAAGGCGCTGAAGAACTGGTAGATGCCGTTGCCGGCCAGTTCGTTGACGTAGTTGTTGCCGGTGCGGTCCTTCATGCCGCCGTTCACCGCGGCGACCGAGACGACGGTCAGCACCAGCCACAGCAGCGCCACCTTGCCGCGCTGCCAGAAGCGTGTGCCGTCATCGCGTGCGCGCAGGCCGCGCCGGCCGATTGCGAACAGCACCAGCGCCAGCACCAGCAACAGCGCCAGCCAGCGCCCGATCGGGTACGACTCGCGGATATTGCCGATCACCTCGGTGGTGTAGACCAGATAATCCACCGCGATGAAATTGAAGCGCACGTCGAACTCGTTCCAGAACACCAGCTCGGACGCCGCCACGAACAGCAACCCGTACAGCAGCAGCAGGGCGAAGCCATACAACGCCCACTGGCCGGCGCGCGAGGTATAGGTGAACGCGGCCAGCGGCAGCACGAACAGGAACGGCAGGACCGCCGGCCAGGTGGTCCTCAGCGTGGCGTGGTACATGCGGTGCAGCACGACCAGGCAGATCGCGCAGGCCAGCACCACCACCACGGCGCTCAGCAGCCAGCGCCGCAGGCCCGGCATGCGCCCGGCCCGCGTGGGCACCAGCCACAGAAACAGCACCAGCGGCCACGCCACGTAGATGAAGGTGATCAGGTCGTAGCCCAGGCCCACGCCGAACGCGTACAGCAGGTTCAGCGGCGTCGGCGGCACCTCGTGGCCGGACATCACCAGCAGCACCACCCGGGTGACGAGGGCGATCGCCAGGAACATGATGCCCAGCCACAGCAGCGGGCGAAAACGCTGGCGCAAGGCCGAGGAGGGTGGATGGATGCGCGGCACGGCCAGCTCCAGGCAGGCATGGGATGGAGGGTGGCCCGGATGGGCGGTCGGAATGGCGGCTTTATAGCGCGAATCAGCTTGCCGGATGCTTAGTTTTCACCGCGGCGATGGCTTCGATGCGCGCGCGCTCCATGGCCGCGCCGATGGCCGGCCCGCCCAGGCCCTGCGCCACGAAGCCGGCCGCCTTGACGGCGGCCGCTGCGGCGCAGGCCTCGCGCAGATAGTCCGCTTGCGGGTAAGCGTCGTTCTGGTGACCAAGGCGGCCACGCTTGTCCGCCATGCAGGCGGCCAGGAAAACCTCCAGCCGCGCCGGGCGCCGCAAGGCATCCAGCGAGGTCAGCAGCCTGGCCACCGTGGCCGGTTTCAGCTCGAACGCGCGATGCACGTTCAGATGCTCGCGGCACACCGCCTCGGCCAGCGCCGCGTGTTCGGTGGGTACTTTGAGCCGCGCCGCCAGCTGCCGCAGCGGGGCCACGCCGCGTTGTTCGTGGCCGATGTGGCGGGGCAGGGTGTCGGCCGGCGTCAGCGCCTTGCCCAGGTCGTGGGTGAGCGCGCAGAAGCCCACCAGGTCGTTGCCGGGCGCCAGGGCCGCGGCGGCATCGAGCACCATTTCCACGTGCACGCCGGTATCCACCTCCGGGTGGAACTCGGCGCGCTGCGGCACGCCATACAGCGCATCCACCTCGGGAAACAGCACGCGCAAGGCGCCAGCCTCGCGCAACACGCGCAGGAAGGCGGAAGGTTGCGGCTCGGTCAGCGCCTTGCGCGTTTCGGCCCACACGCGTTCGGGCACCAGGTGATCGACCTCGCCGTCGCGCACCATTTGCCGCATCAGCTCCATGGTCTCGGCGGCCACGCTGAAACCCAGCGGCGCGAAGCGGGCGGCGAAGCGGGCCACACGCAATACCCGCACCGGGTCTTCCACGAACGCGGGCGACACGTGGCGCAGCACCCGCGCCTCGATGTCGCGCACGCCATTGAACGGATCGGTCAGCGTGCCGTGCGCGTCGCGGGCGATGGCGTTGATGGTGAGGTCGCGGCGGGCCAGGTCCTGCTCCAGCGTCACCGTGGCGTCGGCCTGGAACACGAAGCCGTGGTAGCCGCGCCCGGTCTTGCGCTCGGTGCGCGCCAGCGCGTATTCCTCGCCCGTGTCCGGGTGCAGGAACACGGGAAAATCCTTGCCCACCGGCCGAAACCCCAGCGCCAGCATGTCGTCCGGCGTGGCCCCGACCACCACATGGTCGTGGTCCACCACCGGCCGCCCCAGCAAGGCATCGCGGACGGCGCCGCCGACGAGATAGATGCGCATGGCGCGATCGAGCCCGGTACCGTGCGTGCGCGTGGTCATGGCAGTCAGCGGGCGGCGTAGATGAAGCCGTCGTCGCTGCCGAAATAGACGCTGCCCTCGTGCACCGCCGGCGACGAATAGATCGTGCCCTCGGTGGAGACGTAGCCCAGCAGCTTGCCGGTGGAGCGCGCCAGCGCGATCAGCTCGCCATCGCACAGGCCCACGTACACCGCGTTGCCGACCACCACCGGCGAGGAGAACACGCGCCCGCGGGCGTCGAACGACCATTGCTGCTTGCCGGTCGCCGCATCCAGTCCCAGCACGGTGTGCGCGTCGGAGGTGCCCACGTAGACCATGCCGCCGGCCACCGCGGGGCTGGAGATCACCCACGAGCCCTTGTTGTCGAATGTCCAGCGTTTGGCGCCGGTGTCGGCGTCGAGCGCGTACAGAAAGCCGTCGCGACTGCCGAAATACACCACGCCATCGACCACCGCGGGCGAGGATTGCACCTCGCCCAGCGGAAACTGCGGGTTGCCGGCGGTCTTGAACGTCCAGCGCGGCTTGCCGCTGCGCGCGTCCAGCGCGTAGAGGTTGCCATCCATGCTGCCGGCGTAGACCACGCCGTCGGCCACCGCCGGCGTGGCGCGCACCCGCGCCCTGGTCTGGAACGACCACAGCTGCTTGCCGTCGGCGGCCGCCAGCGCGTACACGCGGCCATCGGCCGCGCCCACGTACACCACGCCGTCGGCCACGACGGGCGAGGACTGGTAGAAATCCCAGCCCATGTACGGCGGCGGCAGCGGCGTGCCGGTGCGGACGCTCCAGCGCGGCTGGCCACTGGCGGCGTCGATGCGGTGGATCGTGCCATCGGCGGCGGCGACATATACCGCGTCGGCGTCGGTGGCCGGCGACGAGGTCAGTTCGCCATCGGTCTGGAATGTCCACTTCGCCTTGCCGTCGGCCGCATCCAGCGCATACAGCTTGCCGTCGTGGCTGCCCACGTAGACCGTGTCGCGCGACACCACCGGGCTGGAGCGGTTCAGGCGGCCGGTGTGGAATCTCCATGCGGGCGCGATCAGCCGCGGCGCATCGGCATCCAGCAGCGCGTCGCGCCAGCCGCGGGTGGCGCACACGCCACTGCGCTCGGGCACACAACCGAACATGCCCGCCCACGCGGTCGGCGTGCACAGCATGCCGCTCCACGCCACGGCGGCAGACATCAGCATTCGCATCCAGCAACTCGACGGCATTCGTAACTCCCCCTGGGTTGGTTGCCGGCAGGAAAGCCTGCCGCGCAAGACGATGGTGTGATGCAGGTTCAGCGCCGCAGCGAGCGCGCGGCGGACAGCCGCCGTTCCCGCGCGGGCGTCTCCAGCAGCCGCGGTGCCCACGCCGCGAAGGCTTGCGGCGTGATGCCCAGCATCGCATAGCCGTCGTGCCTGCCGACCGAATCGGTGCGCAGCGAGCGGAAGTTGTCCAGCGAGAAAGGCTTGCCCGGCAGCAGTTCGGCCACTTGCGCCTGCAGCCGGCCGAGGCCGTCGGGCAGCTCCAGGATCGGCGTGCGGTAACCGCCAGCGGCGCGGATCTGCCGCACGATCTCGCCCAGCGAAAGCACGTCGGGGCCGTAAAGCTCGAAGCAGCGCTCGCGGCCCAGTGCCGGGGTGTAGACGCAGCGGGCGATCGCGGTTGCCACGTCGCCCACCCAGGTCGGTGCCAGCCGCGCCCGCGCGCGGGCCAGCGGCAGCACCGGCAACCGGCGCAGCAGTCGCGCGAAGCGGGTGACCAGGCCGTCGCCGTCGCCGAACATCACGCTCGGTTGGTACAAGGTCCAGTCCAGCCCGGACTGGCGCACGCGGGCCTCCATCTGGCCGCGCGATTTCAGGTACAGCGACAGGCCCTGGCCGGCCTTCAGCGCGCTCATCTGGTGCAGTCGCGTCACGCCGTTGATGCGGCAGGCCTCGATCAGCTTCTCGACCAGCGCCACGTGCACATGCTCGAAGCTGTGGACGCCGCGGGGGTTGAGGATGCCGACCAGGTTGATCACCGCGTCAAAGCCGGCCAGCTCGCGTTGCAGGGTGGCTGGATCGTGCACGTCGGCGCTGCGCACCTGCACGCCGGGCAGCACGCCCAGCTCGCGGTGGCGGGCGCGGTTGCGGCTCAGCAGCACGATGGTGTGGCCGTCGGCCGCCAGCCGGGGCACCAGGTGGCGGCCGACGAAGCCGGTGCCGCCCAGCACGACCAGTCGCTGCGCCGGCATGCTCAAGGCGCGTCCGTCGCTGCCGCCGACGCCGCGGCGGACGGGCAGGCAATGGTCTTGCGCGGTGCGTTCGCGGTGGCCATCGCATACGGCTGCCCGATGGTGCTGAGGCGCGTCGTCAGCGGCGTCACCGTGCCGTTGAGGCGCCAGTCGTAGATCACGCTGAAGGCCATCACGCGGGCCACGTATTCGCGCGTTTCCTTGTACGGGATGCTGGCAATGAACACGTCCGGTGCCAGCGTGCCGCGCGCGGCCAGCCACTGGTCGACGCGGTTGGGACCGGCGTTGTACGCCGCGCTGGCCAGCCATGGCGAGCCGTCGAAGCGCGCGGCCATGTGGGCCAGGTAGCGCGTGCCCAGCGCGATGTTGGTGGCCGGGTCGTACAGCGTGTCGCCGCCGCCCCAGGTCATGCCGTTGCGGCGCGCCACCAGGGCGCCGGTTTCGGGCAGCAGCTGCATCAGGCCGCGGGCGTCGGCACCGGAGCGGGCGTCGCTCATCCATGCGCTCTCGGCGCGCAGGATGCCGTAGGCCCAGGCAGGATCGATCCCGGCCGCTTCGGCCTGGGGCACCAGGCCGTCCTGGCTGGCCAGCGGAAAGCGCAGGTCGTACAGGCGCAAGGCGTCGCCGCTGCTGAAGGCGAATACGGCCCGGTCGTACCAGCCGCGCTGGTTGGCGAGCGCGGCGGCGACCCGCACGGTGGCCTGATCGGCGCCCTGCAGGGCGCGGTTCCATTCGCGCCGGGCCGGTTTGGGCAGATCGACCGCGAACAGCTCGAACGCGCGTTGCAGCCCGGGCAGCGCCAGCAGCGATGCCTGCGCCGCGGGATCGTCGGCCAGCGTCAGCGGGCAGATGGCGTACGGCTGGTCCAGCGCGTCGGCGGCCAGGAAACCGAAGAAGGTGGCCTCGTCCGCCAGCGTGCGGAATTGCGCCTGTGCACCGGCGGTGTCTCCCTGCGCCGCCAGCGCGCGGCCGCGGAAGTAGCGCCATTCGCCGTCCTGGCGCAGCGCCGCCGGCATCGCGTCGATCGCCGCGATCACCGCCGGCCAGTTTTGCCGCGCCAGCGCCACGCGGGCGCGCCATTCGTAGGTGCCGTCGGTTTGCGCGGCGGCGGGCAGGGCAATCAGCCGCGCCAGTGCCTGGTCGTCGAAATCGGTGGCGTGGAACAGGGCCAGCGTGGCCAGGATGTGGTTGCGCTGCGCCTCGCTGAACGGGAAGCGGGCCTGCAGCGCCTGCCACGCCGCGTCGGCGCTGGTGGTCTGGCGCCTTGCCAGGCGGGTCAGGGCCAGCGTGGCCGCGCGGGTATCGCGCACGCCGGTGCCCCAGTTGGGCGCGGCCGCCACCGCGGCGGCGGGGTCGCGCCAGGCCTGGGCCAGGTGCAGCGCGGTGGGTCGATCCGCGGCCGGCAGCCACGACGCCAGGCTGGCGACCGTGCCGGCCTTGCCGGCTTCGGCGGCGCGATCGATCCGCTCCCACAAGCGCGCGGTGGTGAGCAGGCCCTGGTCGTGCGCGGCAGCCAGCACCGGGTCGCAGGCGCCGGGCAGATCGGGCTTGGCCCACAGTGCGGCCAGGTCACGCTGGAAATCGAGCGCACCGCCGCCGGCCAGCCGTGCCTGCAACGCGTCGCAGGCCAGCGCATCGCCCAGGCCGGGCTGGTACAACGCGGTGAAGCCGGCCCAATCCTTGCGCCGCGCCAGCTCGCGCAGGAAATCGCGGCGCAGGTCGGTAGCGGGGATCAGGTCGGGGTAGCTCGCCAGGTAATCCTCGACCGCGGCGCGATCGATCAGGCGGATGTCATGCTCCAGCGCCGCGGCCGGCAGGTACGGGTACAGCGGGTAGTCGTGCAGGCCGGCCGCCAGCGCGCGCCAGCTGGGATCACCCTGATTGGCGGCGGCGTAGGCCTGCCTGAACGCGATGCGCTGCGCATCGATGGATGCCGCAGCCTGCGCAGGGGAGGTCGCCAGCAACGCGCCGGCCACGGCTAGCAACCCGCAGAAAAAGCGCCGTGGCGCTGCACTCGAAAACATGAAAGCTCCTCTTCGGCCGATCCCCAGTGTAGTGGATGCGTCCCGCACCGCCGCCGTGAAGGCGGTGGCGCGGGCACTGCTAAACTGGCGCGTTCCCGCGCTTCAACCCAGCCGCGCTTCAACCAGCAAGGATCGGCATGCCGTCCCCATCGTCGCCCCGCTACCGCCCGCAGGTATTTGCCTGGCTGGGCCTGCTGCTTGCCGCGCTGGCGATTGCCGCGGGCTGGTGGGTGGAGGGGCGCCCGGTGGCGTTGCCGGATGCGCCCTCGGCGCGAATTTCCTGCGTCTCCTATGCGCCGTTTCGCCAAGCGGGGGAAACCCCGCTCGATCCCCACGCCTTCATCAGCCCCGAGCGGATCGATGCCGACCTGCGGGTGCTGTCGCAGCGCTTCGACTGCGTGCGCACCTATTCGCAAGGGCAGGGCCTGAGCGCCGTGCCGCGGATCGCCGCGCGCCACGGCATGAAGGTGCTGATGGGGATCTGGCTGGGCGCCGATCCGCAGGCCAACGCCGAGCAGGTGCGCCTGGGCATCGCCGCGGCCAGGGAAACGCCGCAGGCCCTGCGCGGCGTGGTCGTGGGTAATGAAGTCCTGTTGCGCGGCGAGCTGTCCGCGACGGCGCTGGCCGGCTACGTGCGCCAGGTTCGCGACGCGGTGGACGCACCGGTGACCTACGCCGACGTGTGGGAGTTCTGGCTGCGTTATCCGCAGATGGCCGCGGCGGTGGACTTCATCACCATCCACATCCTGCCGTACTGGGAAGACAAGCCGGTGGCGCCGGAGCGCGCCGTGCGACACGTGGCCGAGGTCTACGCGCGGGTGCAGCAGGCGTTTCCCGGCCGGCGCGTGATGATCGGCGAAACCGGCTGGCCCAGCGCGGGGCGGCCGCGCCAGCAGGCCGCCGCCAGCGTGGTCAACGAGGCGCGCTACCTGCGCGAATTCCTGGGCTACGCGGCGACGGTGAACCTGCCGTACAACGTGATCGAGGCGTTCGACCAGCCGTGGAAGCGCGCGCAGGAAGGCACGGTCGGCGGCTACTGGGGCATCTACGACGCGCAGGCGCGTGCGAAATTCCCCATGCAGGGACCGGTGGTGGAGGAGCCGCGCTGGTGGCTCGGCGAAGCCGCGGCGGGCGTTGGTGCGCTGCTGTTCGTCTTGATCGGCGGCTGGCGCCGGCGTTGGCGCGGACGAGTGGCGCTGGTGCTGGCCGGCTGGGCCAGCGGCGGCGCGCTGGCGTGGCAGGCGCGGCAGATGATCTATGCCTGTCGCGATGCGTGGGAGTGGAGCCTTTCGATCATCGCCTGCCTTGGCGCGCTGGCTACCGCGCTGTGGCTGGCGCGCTGGATCGCGGCGCGGCTGGACGGCGAGGCGCGTGCGGAACTGCCAATGCTGCCCGTGCGATTCGGCTGGCTGTTCGCGCTGGCCTTCTACGGCTTGCTGCTGGTGTTCGATGGCCGCTACCGCGATTTTCCGCTGGGGCTGTTCGCGCTCCCTTGTGCGGGTTTTGCGCTGGCCGCGTGGCTGGGCCCGCGCGCGACGGTGGCGCCGCTGCCGGAGGCGCGGTTCCTGGCGGTCGCCCTGCTGGTGCTGGCCGCCATCGTGGTGGTGCAGGAGCGCGGGCTGAACCCGGCCAGCTGGCTATGGCTGGGGCTGAACCTGCTGCTTGCCGCGCCGGTGCTGCTGCGCTGGTGGCGCGTGGCGCGGTCGCGAGACCTGCCAGCGCAACAGGCGTAGGCAGCCGATCAGCAGCGCCAGCGCGCCCGCTTCGAAGCAGTAAAGCTCCAGCGCAAACGCGCCCAGCGCCGCGGCCAGCCAGGCGAGCCATGCGCTTGGGCGCAGCAGCGTCGCGACCGCGGCGACCAGCGCCGCGATGCCGTAGATGTCGTGCAGGAAACCCAGCACCAGCCATTGCCGCGCGGTGCACCACCACGGGCTGGCAGCGGCAGCGCACAACTGGCCGATCGCGCTGTTTTCGATCAGGCCGTAGCGCAGCATCGCGGCACCGGCGCCAACCAGGGCCAGCAGCAGCCAGGGCAGGGCGACTCGCCCGCGTCGTGCGGCAGCGGAGGTCATTGGCGGGGCGCGCTCAGCGCACGGCCCACGTTGGCCGGCAGCCGGATCTCCGCCGCCAGCGGCAGGTGATCGGAAAACGCCTGCGGCAACGCCCAGACCTTGTCCAGCACGATGCCGGGCGAGGTGATGATGTGGTCCAGCGCCCGCCGTGGCTTCCAGCTGGGAAACGTGGGCGTGGCCTGGGCCGGTGGTTGCAGGCTGCACTTGGAAAACAGCCGCGCCATCTCGGCGCTGCCCGGTTCGGTGTTGAGGTCGCCCATCAGTACCGCATGCGGAAAATCCTGCAGCAGCTCGGCGATGAACCCCAACTGCTGGGCGCGGGCCGCGGCGCTCAGCGACAGGTGGGCGATCATCACCGCCAGCGCGTCGCGGCCTTCGCCGAATTGCGCCAGCAGGGCGCCGCGGCCGGGGATGCGGCTGGGCAGCGGGTAATCCAGCACCGCGTGCGGCTCCATCCGGCTGATCAGGCCGTTGGCCGAATGCGCCAGCCGCGCCATCGGGCGGTTGGGCTGGTGGCTCCAGAACGGCATGCCGGCGGTTTCCGCCAGATAGCGGGTCTGGTTGAGGAAGCCCGAGCGCAGGCTGCCGGCGTCGGCTTCCTGCAGCCCGATCACGTCGAACTGCGGCAGCACCTCGGCCAGCCGGTCCAGGTTGTCCATCTTGCTGCGCCCGGGCAGTACCGCGCTGATGCTGCGGGTGACGTATTCGCGGTAGCGCTGCACGCTGCCGCCGGCCAGGATGTTGCAGCTGAGCAGGCGCAGGCGACGTTCGGCGCCAGGGGCAACGCTGCTGTCGGAAGGTACGGCGCGGGTCATCGCATCACATCACGGGAAAGAGGCGTTCGGTTTGCCGATGCTGTGCCAGGCATGTAGCAGCGAACGTGAACGCGGTGCGCCGTCCGCTGCCGGGCCTACTTTTTCGCAGCCAGTTCACGCTTGGCCAGCCACAGCGCCACCGCGGCCATTTCTTCCTGGGTCTTCACCCCGGTGATGCGGTATTTGCCATCCACCACGATGGTGGGGGTGCTGTCCACCTGCCAGTGCCGGATCAGGTCCAGGTCGCTCTTCATCGCGGCCGTGGCGGCGTCGGAGTTGGCGATGCGCAGGAACTCGGCGCGGTCCACACCCTGGCGCGCGTAGAAGTCGGCCAGATCCTCCAGCGAGTTGATCGGATAGTTCTGCTTGAACTTGGCGTCGAACAGCGCCAGGTGCGTGCGCTCGACCACGCCCAATTGCCTGGCGGCGTAATAGGCACGCGCATACGGCTCCCACTCGGCGCTGAACGGCGCGGGCAGCAGCTTGAACATCACGCCGGCCGGCAACTCCTTGCGCAGCTTGTCGGCCAGCGGCGCGAAGTGGGCGCAGTGCACGCAGCCGTAGGAGAACACCTCCACCACCTCGACCTTGCCCTTGTCGTCGAGCCGCTGGTGCGGCGCCGGCAGCGTCACGTATTCCGAGCCCTCGGCATACGGCGCGGGCGAGGCGGGGCCGGGCTGCGCAGTGCAGGCGGCGGTGAGCATGAGGCCGGCAGCCAGGGTCAGTACACGCAAGCGGGAAAACATCGTCATGTCACCTCTCGATGGTGATGGCCTCGCGGCCGCCTCGAATGCCCGGGGTCTACTTGCCGGCGGCTTCCTTCGCCACCAGCCAGCGGGTCAACTCGACTGTCTGCGCATAGCCGCCGGCGCTGCCGACGGTGTAGCGGTACTTGCCGTTGACCACCATGGTGGGCGTCTGTTCAATGCCCAGCGCCTTCACGCGCTCGTCGGCGCGCTTCATTTTCAGATTGGTGGCGAAGGAGGCGGCTACCGCCTCGAACTCCTTCGGGTCCACCCCGAACGGCGCGTAAACCTTGGCCGCATCGGCGATCGTCGGCAGCGCGCTGGCAGGCTTGAGGCCGGTGCCGGCGGGGTTCATCGCGCTCAGCTCGCGGGTCTTCCACACCGCGTCGTACATGGCATCGTTGCCTTTTTCGGCCACGCCCAGCGCCTGCGCGGTGAAATACGCGCGCTGCAGCATCACCCAGTTTTCCGGCGGATTGAACGAGGCCGGCAGGTAGGTCATCACCGCATCGGCCGGCAGGCTGGCGGCGATCTGGTTGGCGGTGGGATGGAAGGCGTTGCAGGCCGGGCAACCGTAGGAGAAGACTTCGGTGACCTCGATCTTGCCGGGGTGGCTGGTGGGCTGGGCCGGTTCGATCAGGAAGTAGTTCTTGCCCTCGACCCACTTGCCGTCATCGACGAACGGCGGCGCATTGCTGGCGACGGTGGCGGCTGCCGCAGGCTGGTCCGGGGTTTCCGGTGCCGGCGCGGTACTGGCCACGGCGGGGGCCATGACGGTGGTGGTGGTCACCGCCGGCGCGGGCGCCACGCTGGCCGGTGCCGTGGGCGCGGCGGCGGTGGCGGCGGCCACGGGAGCAGCGGGTGGGGCGCTGGTGTCGCTGGAATTGCTGCAGGCCGCGAGGGCGAACAGGGCGGCGCAGAGAAGCGGCAGACGTTTCAACATGGATCACCTCGACAGGGGTGGCGCCACGGCAGCGAGCGCCAGGGTGGGGGCCCAAACCGAAAGCGCCGGCCCAGGAGCGTGGGCGGTAGAAACCAAGTGAGCGAGGCAAAGCGGTTTTGCGTCAGTTTTTTCGATCGTTTGAGGCGAACAGCCGTAGCTATTCAACGAAAAGGAGCGGAAAAAAATGGCCAAAACCGCGAAGCCACAGCCACTTGTGTTTCTGCCGTCCACGCTCCTGGGGCCGGCGCGCGGGGAATCAGGGTTGGGCGGTCGATTCGGTGTCGGCGCTGTGCAGCCCTTCGATGTAGCTGGCCAGTGCGGCGATGTCCTTGGCGTCGAGCTTGGCGGCGATCGACGGCATGATCTTCGCGCGCGCATCGTCGCCCCAGGTGGTGCCGTCGTGCCAGGCTTTCAGCGTGGCTTCCACGTACTGCGCGTGCTGCCCGGCCAGGTGCGGATACATCGCGCCGGGGTTGCCGCTGCCGTCGATCGAATGGCAGGCCATGCAGGCCGGGATGCCGCGGCTGGAATCGCCCTGGCGGTACAGCGTCTCGCCCTGCTCGACCAGCGCCTGGTCGGCCACGCCGGGCAGTGGCTTCTGGCTGGCGAAGTAGGCGCCCAGGTCGTGCATGTCCTGCTCGGAGAGCGGCGCGGCCATGCCCATCATGATCGGGTTCTGACGCTTGCCGGATTTGAAATCGGTCAGCTGGCGCACGATGTACTGCTCGCTCTGGCCGGCCAGCTTCGGGTACTGCGCGTCGGCCGAGTTGCCGTCCATGCCGTGGCAGGCGCCGCAGACGGCAGCCTTGGCCTGGCCGGCGGTGGCGTCGCCCGGTTTTACGGCGGCAGCGGGTGCGGCAGCCACGGCCGGCGCGGCGGCGGGCTGGGCGGCCGTGGTGGCGGCAGCCGGCTGGGCATCCTGCGCCGTGGCCGTGCCGGACAGCACCAGGGCAAGGGCTACGGCAGCCCCGAGAACAGCAGGCCGAAAACCGGCGGACCGAAAACTCATACAATTGACTCCCGAGAGACTGCAGACACTGCCGTTGATTGCGCCCATGGGCCCGCGATCGGCAGAAACCGCAGAATTATCCCTGCGCCACCGTACCTTGGTCAAACCGCCCCATGTCGAATCCCCTACAGGGCGCGCAGTTCGTGCTCGCCGCCCATCGCATCAGCCAGCTTCCCGCCGATCGGGGCGCAGAGGTGGCGTTCGCGGGCCGCTCCAACGCCGGCAAATCCAGCGCGCTGAATGCGTTGACCAACCACAAGGGTTTGGCGCGCACGTCGAAGACGCCCGGGCGCACCCAGCAGATGGTGGCGTTCGGCCTGCCGCCGGTGGCCGTCGAGGGCCAGCCGCCGCTCGACGCACGGCTGATCGACCTGCCCGGCTACGGCTACGCCAAGGTGCCGCTGGAGATGCGCGAGCACTGGAAGCTGGAGATCGACGCCTACCTGCACCAGCGCCGCAGCCTGCGCGGACTGGTGCTGATCGTCGACATCCGCCATCCGCTGAAGGAATTCGACCGGATGATGCTGGCGTTCTGTTTCGCCACCCAGTTGCCTTGCCACGTGCTGCTGACCAAGGCCGACAAGCTGTCGCGCAACCAGGCCATGCAGGCGCTGGCCGCCTTGCGCAGGGAGTTCGCCGACAACAGCCCGCACGCCACCGCGCAGATTTTCTCGTCCGCCGCCAGCACGGGTGTCGATGAAGCGCGCGAGGCGGTGATGACCCTGCTGCGCACGCCGCGCGAAACGCATCCGGCCGGCGACCGCTGACGCCCGCGCTGCGCCATGGCCAAGCTCTATTTCTATTACTCGGCAATGAACGCCGGCAAGACCACCACGCTGCTGCAGAGCGCGTACAACTACCGCGAGCGCGGCATGCGCACGCTGATCCTGAAGCCGGATGTGGATACCCGCACGGACGGCGCGCCCTCATCCGGCCCTGCGGGCCACCTTCTCCCGCAAGCGGGAGAAGGAAACGGGGCGATGGTTTCCTCGCGTATCGGGCTTCGCGCCCAAGCGCACCGGTTCGGGGGCGACGAGAACCTGCTGGCGCTGGTGCAGGCCGACATCGCGGCCCACGGCCCGCTGCATTGCGTGTTCGTCGACGAGGCGCAGTTCCTGGCCAAGGCGCAGGTATGGCAGCTCAGCGAGGTGGTCGACCAGTTGCGCATCCCGGTGCTGGCGTATGGCCTGCGTACCGATTTCCGCGGCGAACCGTTCGAGGGCAGCGCCTACCTGCTGGCCTGGGCCGACGAGCTGCAGGAGATCAAGACCATCTGCCATACCGGCAGCAAGGCCACCATGGTGGTGCGCGTGGACGAGCACGGCCGCGCCGTCACCGACGGCCCGCAGGTTGAGATCGGCGGCAACGAGCGCTATGTGTCGGTGAGCCGCGCCGAGTTCAAGAAGATCAGCCGGGGCGAGGGCTTCATCGAGTTGCAGCAACCCGTGTTGCCACTGGGCGAGCCGCAATGATGTTGCCGCGATCACCCGACGGCGACGGTACGGTCGCTAGTTTGGCCGACTTCCCACGCCCCAAGGATGGCCCGAACAAGTCGTCATCCCAGCGAAAGCTGGGATCCAGCGCCTCGGTAACTTCTTGAAGGCACTGGATTCCAGCGTTCGCTGGAATGACGAGCAAAGGCTTGTTCAGGCTTTCCCAGACCGTTTTCGCATCCCGAAGGAATCCCGCATGACCGAGACAAGCCCCGCCTGGCCGCGCCCGTACTGGACCCCGGGCGACGAGAAAGCCGTGCTGGTGTTCTACGTGTTCGGCAAGTTCGACGCGGAGCTGGTGATCCCGTCGATGCGCTACCAGAGTCCGGGCCTGCCCGAAGGCGTCGAGATCCAGCGCTTCCAGAACGCGGTGCTGCGCCAGTGGGACGGCTATCCGCTGCAGGGCGCGCTGGGCGAAGTCCTGCACGCCGAGAATCCCGAGGTGGCGCAGCAGGCGCGCATTGCGCCCGAGGTGCTGGTGGTGCGCGGCGAAATCGAGGATCGCAACAACCTCGACTACCTGCACGACACGCTGGGCGTGCTGGCTGCCCTGCTCGACGTGGGCGGCACCTCGATCCTCGATCCGCAGATCCTCAGCCTGTTCAGCGCCGAGCAGTGGCGCCAGCGCTACCTGGTGCCGGGCGGCGCGCCGCCGCGCAACCACGTGCTGATCCTGTGCAACGCCGATGAGGTGCCCGACCGCTCCTGGGTGCGCACCCGCGGCATGCGCAAGTTCGGCCGGCCCGACCTCAGTGTGCGCAACGTGCCGGAGAACGAGCTGGGTCGCGCCGGCAGCATGTGCGAGCGGCTGATGGAGTTCCTGTCGATGGGCGGCCATTTCCGTGCCGGCCAGGAACTCGCCGTCGACGGCCTCTCCGCCGACATGGTGGCCGAGCCCGGCGGCAGCGCCACCGACCCCCAGTTCAACAACACCCACGTGGCCTTCCGCTGGCCCGATTGAGGCTTTGCCGGAACGCAAACACCCTGTAGGAGCGGCTTCAGCCGCGACCGCCTTTGCCTTTGGCCTGGTGAAAGCGTCGCGACTGAAGTCGCTCCTGCATGGGCTTGCGCGCCTACTTTTGGCAGCGCGGGCACCAGAACGTGGAGCGCTGCCCCAGCACCACCTGCCGGATCGGCGTGCCGCAGACATGGCAGGGCTCGCCCGCGCGGCCGTAGACGTTGAGCTCGCGAAAGAAATAGCCAGGCGCACCGTCGGGGCTGATGAAGTCGCGCAAGGTGGTGCCGCCGCGTTCGATTGCCCAGGCCAGGATGCGTTTCACCTCGGCGGCCAGCCGCGCATAGCGCATGCGCGACACCGTGCCGGCGGCGCGGCGCGGGTCGATGCCGGCAGCGAACAGCGCCTCGCTGGCGTAGATGTTGCCCACGCCCACGACGATCGCGTTGTCCATCAGGAACAGCTTCACCGCCGCCTTGCGGCCACGCGAGCGGCGCCACAGCAGGTCGCCGTCGAAGGCATCGGTCAGCGGTTCGGGGCCGAGGCCCGCAAGCAGTTCGTGGGTTTCGCCCGGCGCCTGCCACAGCAGGCAGCCGAAGCGGCGCGGATCGGTGAAGCGCAGGATGCGCCGCGCCTGTGTGGGCGTGCGTTCCAGCGCGATGTCCACGTGATCGTGCTTGCCCACCGGCGCGTCCGGCGGCAGCACGCGCAGCACGCCGCTCATGCCCAGGTGCAGCAACGCACTGCCCGCTTCGGTGTGCAGCAACAGGTATTTCGCGCGCCGCTCCACCGCCTCGATGAGCTGGCCCGGCAGCAAGGCGGTGATCTGCGGCGGGATTGGCCAGCGCAGGTCGGCGCGGCGCAGGGTGACGCCCAGCACGCGGCGGCCGATCAGGTACGGCGCGATGCCGCGACGGGTGGTTTCGACTTCGGGCAGTTCGGGCACGGGTGGTTCGCGGTCAATGCAGGTCGGTGACGTGGCCGGTGGGTGGCCGCGGCGTGTAGTGGGCGGGTATCAGCGCAATGCGATCGCCCACGCGCACGTAGCGCTGCGGACCGGTGACCGAGGTTTCGCCGAACTCGATTCGCTGGCCGTTCAAGGTGAGCACCGCCGCGGGCGGCGCCAGGCCGATTTTCGCGGGCTGGAAATCGCTGGCCTGCCGCCAGCTCAGCACCCTGGCGGCGGCGGTATCGGCCAGTTCGGCGAGACGCCCGTCATCGCTGCGGTGGGGCGTGCCGTCCACGGCCCACCAGTGACCGTCGCGCTTTTCGTAGTGCATCGCTGGCGCGCCCGAAACCGCCAGTGCGACGTGATCGACCGCGGCCGGATCCAGTGCCAGCAAGCTGCCGGGTGTGGCCTGCGCCTCGCGACGCCATTGCCATCCCGCCACGGCCAGCAGTGCGACCACCACGGCCAGCAGGGCAAGGCGTCGGCGACTGGCGCGCGTCATCTCAGCGCCGCCGCCGACGCCACACGATGGCGCCGCCGATCAGCAGCAACAGCAGCGGCAGCACCACGATGAAGCCCACGCTGATCGCATTGAGCCCGCCCTGCGAGATCTGCAGCAGCCGGTCCGGCGCGCCACGCGGCGGCAGGTCCACCAGTTTGTCGTCGCCCAGCAGCCAGTCGAACACGCGCTCGCCCAGCGCCCGGTTGCCGCCATTGCCGAGGAAGGTATTGGAGAGGAAATCGCCGTCGCCGATCACCACCGCGCGCTGCTCGCTCTTGTCCGGGCTGGGCGACAGCCGGCTCAGCGCCAGTCCGAAATCCAGCGGCCCCTTCAGTTCGCCGGCGGCCGCGTCGAAGCGGATGTTCGAGGTGGCATCGTTCGCGATCGGCTGGAACTCGGTCCAACTTTGCGGGCCCGAGCGCAGGAACGGCGCCACCGCCCAGTCGCGCTGGCTGACCTGCGCCAGCGCGGACGCCTGCGGAAACAGCGTGGTGAAGGTGAAGCCGCGGGTGATCGCGTGCGCCGGGTAGTCGCCGCGCGTGATGATGCGCGGATCGTGCAGGCCCAGCGCGGCGCCGGAACCGTCGACCAGCACGCCGGGCAGCACGTGCACGCCCAGCGCGTCGGCCAGCGGGTCGAGACCCAGCGTGTCGTTGGCCGGTTCGGTCAGCCACAGCAGGTTGCCGCCGCGTTGCAGGTAGTCGACCAGCGCCTGCACCGCGCCGCTCGGCAGCGCCAGCGTGGGACTGGCCAGCACCACCAGATCGGTGTGCTCGGGCACCGCGCCGACCTGGCTGAAATTCAGCGGCACCGCGCGCATGCCGCGGCTTTCCAGCTGCGCCATGAAGGTGCCCATGTCCGCATTCGCCTTGCCGTCGGCGCGCCGCTCGCCGTCGCCGGTGACGAAGGCCACCATGCGGTCGCTGCCGCGGATCAGCCGCTCCAGCGCATTGGTGAGGCTGCGCTCGGAAAGCTCGTCCAGCCGCTGCTCGCGCTCGCCGTAGCGGATGATCAGCGCGCCGTCCACGGTGATGCCCAGCTCGCGCATCGCGGCCGGGTCCTGTTGCGGATCGACGAAGCGCAACTTCAGGTCGGGCTTCACCGCCTGGTAGCGCTGCAGGAAGCCGGCCACGGTCTGGCGCAGGTCGCCTTGCGGGCTGGCATAGCTGGTGATTTCCACCGGGCCGTCCAGCCGCGCCAGCACCGCACGGCTTTGCGCCGACAGGCTGGTGCGGCCGCCGGCGGTCCAGTCCGAGACATGGGCGAAACGCGTGCTGAGAAAGCCCAGCGCGCCGGCGGCCAGCAACAGCATCATGGCAAACAACCAGCCGTCCAGACGTCTGAACACGGCGCGCATCAGCCGCGCTCCCGCTCGGTGTCGAGCCGGCGTGACGCCAGCGCCAGCAGCACCGCGATCAGCAGCGCGAACCAGGCAATATCGGCGGTGGACACCAGCCCGCGCAGCAGCGGCTGCTCATGCGTGCTCATCGCCAGCCAGTTCAGTACCCCGCCGTTGATGCCGGCCATCTGCGCGCCCACGTTCACGCTCCACAATGCCAGCGCGATGATCAGCGCCGCCGCGGCGGCGATCGCCGGATGCGAGGCAAAGGCGGAGCAGGCCACGCCCAGCGCCGCCAGCGCCGCCAGCATCAGCGCCAGGCCCAGCGTGGCGGCGGCCAGCTTGCCCCAGTCCAGGTCGGTGGCGTGCGCCAGGGCCAGCGGCATCGCCAGCGTCAACGCCAGCCACGACAGCAGCCACAACAACAGCGCCAGGTATTTGCCCAGCACGATGCGCGAGGCGGGCAGGCCAGCGGCGAACAGCAGCGGCAAGGTACCGTTGCGCCGCTCGCCGGCGATCGCCGTCATGCCCAGCAACGGCACCACCAGGAAGGACAGCTGCGCCAGCTGGCCCAGCAGCGGCACCGCGACCAGGTCGGTGAAGCCCGGGCCATCCGGCAAGGCGGCGCGCTGCACCTGGCCGGCCAGGAAACCGCCCAGCAGCAGGGTGAAATTCCACGCCAGCCAGGCCAGCGTCAGCGCCGCCAGCACCCACGCCAGCGGACGCACCACCATGCGCCGCCACTCCAGCCGCGCCACCGCGAACGTGCCCGCCACGGCGCCGCTCATGCGGCGCGCGCCGCGGCGTCGCCGTGCATCGCGATCTCGAAGAAGGTGCGTTCCAGCGCCTGGTGATCGTCCGCCTGCACCGGGCCGTCGTGGCGCAGGCAGCCGTCGTGCAGGATCGCCACGCGATCGCAGACGGCGGTGACCTCGGCCAGCAGGTGGGTGGACAGGATCACCGCGGTGCCCGCCGCGGCCTGTTCCCGGATCAAGCCGCGCAAGGCCACCGCCTGCACCGGATCGAGCGCGTTGGCCGGCTCGTCCAGCACCAGCAACGCGGGCCGGTGTACCAGCGCGCAGGCCAGCCCCAGGCGCTGGCGCTGGCCCTGCGAAAGCACGCCGGCCAGGCGCCGGGCCAGCGGCTGCAGTTCCAGCCGTTCGATCGCCGCGGTGCAGGCATTGCGCTGCGCCGCGCCGTTCAGGCCGCGCAGTCGGGCATGCGCGGCCAGATGCTCGGCCACCGTCAGCTCGGCCCACAGCGGCGCGCGCTCGGGCAGCCAGCCCAGCAGGGTGCGCGTCAGTTCGGGTTGCTCCCGCGTGTCGATCCCGCCGAGGCGGATGCTGCCGCTGTCGGGCCGCAAGGCACCGGCAATCATCGACAAGGTGGTGGATTTGCCCGCCCCGTTGACGCCGAGCAGGCCCAGCACCTGGCCCGGCTGCAGGCTCAGGCTCAGCTCCTGGACGGCGGCGCGGCCGGCGCGACGGCGGCTGATCCGGTCCAGTTGCAGGAGGGGCGCGCAGGCGCCGGTGGGCGAGGTGGTCATTGCATGATTGTCACGGCGCCCCCACTGATAGACAACAGGCCACGGATGCGCCGAAGCTAACGACGGGTTAGCGTTTCCCCCTTGACCGACTGGTATCATTGTGTTTCGCGCAGGCGCGCGGCCAGTCCCGCTCCCGTTGCTCCGTCCACTTCCCGGTAATTCCTTTTATGCTCGACGCGGTACTCGATTTCCTCAACGACGGCCTCACCGGCGCCAGCTGGGTGCAGAAGCTGGTCTACCTGCTGATCGTCACCCAGCTCACCATCTTCACCGTGACGCTGTACCTGCATCGCAGCCAGACCCATCGCGGCGTGGATTTCCACCCCGCGCTGGCGCACTTTTTCCGTTTCTGGGGCTGGCTCACCACCGGCATGGTCACCCGCGAGTGGGTGGCGGTGCACCGCAAGCACCACGCCAAGGTCGAGACGGCCGAAGACCCGCACAGCCCGATGATCTACGGCATCAAGAAGGTGTTCTGGGACGGCGTGTCGCTGTACCGCGACGCCTGCGAGTCGAAGGCCGACATGGAACAGTACGGCCGCGGCACGCCCAACGACTGGGTCGAGAACAAGGTCTATGGCGCGCATCCGTACTGGGGCCCGGCCCTGATGCTGGTGATCAGCGTGGCGCTGTTCGGCGTGATCGGCGCGGCCATGTGGGCGCTGCAGATGGTGTGGATTCCGTTCTGGGCCGCCGGCTTCGTCAACGGCATCGGTCACTGGGCCGGCTACCGCAACTTCGAAAGCGCCGACACCGCGCGCAACCTGATCCCGTGGGGTTTCTGGATCGGCGGCGAAGAGCTGCACAACAATCATCATGCGTTCCCCAGCTCGGCGAAGTTCGCCCTGCGCAAGTGGGAGTTCGACATCGGCTGGGCAGCGATCTGCGGCCTGCGCGCCGTGGGCCTGGCCAAGGTGCTGCGCGTGGCGCCGTCGCTGGACGTGCGGCCCAACGTGCGCCTGCCCGACGCCGACACGCTGAAGGCCGTGCTCACCCACCGCTTCCAGGCCATGACCGACTACTACCGCGGCGTGATCGTGCCCACCCTGCGCGACGAGGCGCAGCACGCCGGCGACAACCTCAAGTCCGTGCCGCGCCGCATGCGCCGCGCCCTGGCCGACGGCGGCCGCTGGCTGGACAACGACAGCAGCGCGAAACTGCAGGCCGTGCTGGCCCGCCGCCCCACCCTGCAAACCGTCTGCGACTTCCGCAACCGCCTGGCGGCCCTGATGGAACAGCGCGGCGCCGACCAGGCGCTGAAGGGTCTGCAGCAGTGGATCCACGAAGCCGAGGAAAGCGGCATCCGCGCGCTGCAGGAGTTCGCGCAGCGGCTGAAGGGGTATACGGTCGCCAACGCGGCCTGAGTCCCACGATATTGTCGTTTGCACAAAGCCCGCCATTGGCGGGCTTTGCTTTTGGTCGGCGCAGCCAGCGCGATCCGCCCCGCTGAAATACGGGGCCGGCTCGTCACAATTTGAGCTGCACAGTGAGAGTCTGGTTACGTTCCGGAAGTAGAAGCCGCCCCACGACCGGCTATCTTGCGTTGTTGCCCCATCCGCGAGGACCTGGTTCAGTGGATCTGAACCTCGATACGTCTCTCGCCGCGCAGTACAAGGGTGCGACACAGTGGGCGCGCGTAGTTACTGAGCATTGGGTAAGTTCCCAACTTTTCTGCCCGAACTGTGGGCAGTCGCTCGAATCCTACCCGAACAACACGCCGGTCACCGATTTCCTCTGTCTGACCTGCGACGAACAGTTCGAGCTGAAGTCCAAGCACGGCCCATTCGGTCCCCGGATAGTGGACGGCGCCTATGCTGCCATGCTGCGCCGATTACGGAGCAACCAAGCTCCTAACCTCCTCGGCCTAACCTATGACCGAGCACAAGGCCGGGTTCGCAACCTCTTCGTGATTCCCAGCCAGTTTTTCGTACCCGAGATCATCGAGCCCCGTAAACCACTTGCGTCGACGGCGCGCCGCGCCGGATGGGTTGGCTGCAATATCCTCGTTCAAAGAGTCCCCCCGGCCGGCCGGGTCAACATCATTGCCGACGGTGTCGCAATCGCCAAAGATGACGTTTTGAAGGCTTGGCGGCGCACGTTGTTCCTGAGGGAGCAATCGCGGCTCGAAAAGCGCGGATGGCTTCTCGACGTGATGAATTGCGTCGAGCGGCTCGAAAAACCGCAATTTCAGTTAAGCGACGTGTATCAGCACGAAGACTCGATCGCTCGATTGCACCCCAATAACAGGCACGTAAGAGCCAAAATTCGGCAGCAGCTTCAGTTCCTGCGCGACGCCGGATTTCTGGAATTCCTGGGGCGAGGTCGATACAAGGTGCGATAGCCAGATCGTTTCAAGCGTTGTCCCGAGCCATCTTTTCTGGTCGCGCCACGCCACACTGCTCTCCGACCAGTTGCATGCCAACCATGCTGAAATGTCCGCGAAGTCGCGTCACATCAGAACATCGAGGCGCAACGAGCGGGGCTTCTCAATTGTCTGCGTCCAGACGTGCCGATTCGCGTAGGCGCTGCCTTCTACGTACTCAGCCGCCCTCTGCGGACCGTCGCAGATGGCCATGACGACAAGACCGTCATCGTCCCGGCTGACTAGGACCGCGTGTTCATCGCCCTCGCACCTCTCCGGTTCGATTACCCACCAATGCGGCACGTCGTCCAATTCAATCTCGGCCCATGTCGCAGCGGCGCGCTCATCTTCGAACGGGCCGATAAACCGCAATCCACAAAAAGGGTTTCCGTAAGCAACTATGGCTTTCATCCGTCTACCTCCGAGTGCGGCTGACAGGCGCTTTTATCTCGCGTCCGTTTCCCCGGAATCAACATTACAGCAGCGAGGCCGCCCGGCAGCTTCAATTGCCTCCGTTCTCTCTTTGTCGGGAGCAAAGAAAAACCCGCCACGAGGGCGGGTTTTGGTTACCTCACTGGATCCCAGCTTGCGCTGGGATGACGTTCTGACAAAGCCACTCGCGCGTAGCGCGAGCGGGTCAGAACGTCACTTGATCTTGCCTTCCTTGTAGATCACGTGCTTGCGCACGACCGGATCGTACTTCTTGAACTCGAACTTTTCCGGCGTGTTCTTCTTGTTCTTCTTGGTGGTGTAGAAGTGGCCGGTGCCGGCCGAGGAGATCATGCGGATCTTGTCTTGTGTCTTGTTGGCCATGGCTCAATCCTCAGACCTTTTCGCCGCGGGCGCGCATTTCGGCAATCACGGCTTCGATGCCATTCTTGTCGATCGTGCGCAACGCATGGTTGGAAACGCGCAGTTTGATCCAGCGATTCTCGCCGGGGACCCAGAAGCGGCGCTCATGCAGGTTGGGCAACCAGCGGCGACGGGTCTTGTTGTTGGCGTGCGAGACGTTGTTGCCGCTCTGCACACCCTTTCCGGTGACTTGACATACACGGGCCATGACGACCTCCGTTGAAGGGCTTTGAAGCCTGGTTTGCCGCCCGTTGGCCAGGGCAGCATCGGCCCAGCGGCGCCTGGGGCGCCCCGCGATGCTGGAGGGTGGTGCGGTCGCCTGTCGTGAATCCGCATCGCGTGGCGGATGGCCCGAAGCCTCGGGTCGATATGGCGAGCCGCGTATTCTCCCAGAAAAACCGGGCGGCGCGCAATCGTTGGCCAGGCGGGCGCGTGCGCCAGTGGGGGATGTATGGAACAATCAGCCCCTTTAATTCGACGCAAACGCGCTCCAAGGGATTTCCGATGGCAGAAGTAACCACCAACGGCCAGGCCAACGGCCAGGGCAGCCAGCCGCAACTGATGTTGCAGAAGATCTACGTGAAGGATGTCTCGTTCGAGGCCCCCAACGCGCCGCAGATTTTCCAGGCGCTGGGCGAGAACGACCAGCAGCAGCCGCAGATCCAGCTCAACGTGGGCCAGAAGGCCACTGACCTGGGCAACGACCTGTACGAAGTGGCGCTCAGCCTCACCCTGACCTGCACGCTGGGCGAGCGCACCGCGTACCTGGCCGAAGTGGAGCAGGCCGGCCTGTTCGGCATCGCCGGTTTCAGCGAGGCGGAGCACGCCGGCATCATCGGCAGCTACTGTCCGAACCTGCTGTTCCCGTATGCGCGCCAGGTGATTTCGTCGCTGGTGCTGGAGGGCGGCTTCCCGCCGTTCCTGTTGCAGCCGATCAATTTCGATGCGCTCTACAGCGAGCAGATGCGCCGCATGCAGGGCGGCGACGAGGCCCCGGCCACGCTCAACAGCTGAGTCGAACCCATGGCTGATCTCCCGACCATGGTGGTGCTCGGCGCCGGTTCCTGGGGCACCGCGCTGGCCGCCCTTAGCGCGCGCAACGGGGTGCCCACCCGCCTGTGGGGGCGCGATGCCGCTGCGCTGGCGGCGATCGCGCAAACCCATCGCAACCAGCGTTACCTGCCGGACGTGGAGCTGCCGCCGGAACTGCGCTGCGAAAGCGACCTGGCCACGGCCTTGCGCGGCGCGGACATCGTGCTGATCGCGGTGCCCAGCCACGCCTTCGCCGCGATGCTGGCCGAGGTGGCCCCGCTGCTGGACGCCGGCACGGCGATCGCCTGGGCCACCAAGGGTTTCGAGCCCGGCACCGGCCGCTTCCTGCACGAGCTGGTGGCCGAGCAGCTGCCCGGCCGCGCCACCGCAGTGGTCACCGGCCCGTCGTTCGCCCGCGAGGTGGCGGCCGGCCTGCCCAGCGCGGTTACCGTGCATTCGGAGGACGAGGTTTTCGCGCGGCAGCTGGCCGGCCTGTTGCACGCGCCCAACCTGCGCGCGTATTCGGGCAGCGACGTGCTCGGCGGCGAGCTGGGCGGCGCGATGAAGAACGTGCTGGCCGTGGCCACCGGCATCGCCGATGGCATGGAGCTTGGCCTGAATGCCCGCGCCGGCCTGATCACCCGCGGCATGAACGAGATGCTGCGTCTGGGCATGGCGCTGGGCGCGCGGCCGGAAACCCTGATTGGCCTGTCCGGCCTGGGCGACCTGGTGCTGACCTGCACCGGCGACCTGTCGCGCAACCGTCGGCTGGGACTGGCGCTGGGCCGTGGCGTGGCGATCGACGAGGCGCTGCGCCAGATCGGCCAGGTGGTGGAAAGCATCCTCACCGCCGACGAGGTGAACCGGCTGGCGCTGAAGCACGGGCTCGATCTTCCGATCAGCGCCGCCGTGCATGCCGTGCTGCACGGCGAGGTCACCCCGGTGGACGGGCTGCGCCGACTGATGGCGCGGGAACAGAAGGCGGAATACCCGCCGGGCCTGTTCCGCACGCCTGATCCAGGCGCGGCCAACCCGTCACATTAGCGCGAAAACCCGCGGCATGTCCGCACTGGCCGAGCCCTGTTTTCGGTGAGTGGGCCGTGTGCCGCCAACGCGTGGCACGCCTGCTAAGCTCAACGTTTTGCTTGTCGCCATGGACCGCATGCGCATGCAGCAACCGGACGGGAAACAGCGCGTTGGCGGCGCGTCAGCCAACACGGACGACGCGCTTGCGGCGGCGTGGCGAAGGTTGCTGGCCAAGCCGCGCGTGCCGCCGGCCGACGAGCCGGCCGTGCTGGGGTTCTTCCTTGAGGTCATTCCGCAGGACAGCGCCTCGTTCGCCTGCCTGGATGCCGCGCCGGTGCTGCTCACCGTGGCCGAACACGGCCGCTACACGCGCCCGGTGCCGCTGGACAGCCGCCACCTGGTGCAGGTGACGCTGGCGCCGCACGAGCAGCGCCTGGCCGCCACCGTGCTGGGCCTGCCGCAAAGCGTACGCAAGGGACGCAGCTATGCGCGGCTGAGCGGCCACGTGGGCGACACCCTGCTGGCGGAGATGCTCGATACCGCGCCGTGCTTCCTGGGCGGCCTGGGCGGCCTGCGGCTGTCGCGCAGCCGGCCGCATCCGCTCAACTGGCACTGGTCGATGGCGCCGGACGGCAGCCAGCGGCTGCTGCCGCTGCTGCCCAACAGCCAGCGTCTGCTGCGCGTCGATGCGCTGTGGTATCTCGATGCGGAACACGCCGCGCTGGGCCTGCTCGATGCCGCCGCGGAGGAAACCCGCTGGCTGGAATTGCCGCCGCTGAAACCCGAGGACAGCCCCCGCCTGCGCGAGCTGTTGCCGGCCAGCCGGCTGGCCACGCGGCTGCCGCCGCCGCAGGTTTTCGGCGACATGCGCCGCTCCGAACTGGCGCCCAAACCGGTACTGACCCTGCACGCGCTGACCCGCCATGCGCGCCTGGCCGCCGGCACGCCGCCGCTGGCGTACGCGCGGTTGGCGTTCGACTACGCCGGCGAGCGTCTTCCTGGTCGTGGCGGCGAGCCGCTGGTGCGGCGCGTGCGCGACGGCCAGCTGGTCGAGATCACCCGCCGCCGCGCGGAAGAACTTTCCGCCATGGAGCAGCTCGAACGCGCCGGCCTCACGCCCGGCGTGGACACCGAAGGCCTGCCCTGGGACGTGGCCGAGACCCTGCCCGAGGACACCTGGCTGTTTCCCGGCACCGGTCACGCCGGCGCGCTGGAGGTCAACACGCCAGCACGCTGGCTGGCCTTGCGGCCGCGGCTGGAAGAGGAGAACTTCCAGCTCGAATACGCCCCCAGCTTCCCCTTCGAGGTGCTCGAAGGCCCGGTGCGCTGGTACGGCCAGGCGGTGGAGGATGCCGACGATCACGCCTTCGACCTGGAGGTCGGCATCGAGCTGGACGGCCAGCGCCACAGCCTGCTGCCCGCCGTGGCGCAGGCGCTGGCCGAGCACCAGTTGAACCTCAGCCCGGCGCCGAACGAGCCGGAGGATGCGGTGTGGTACGCGCCGGTCGACGCGCGCCGCCGCGTGCCCGTGCGACTGAAGGAACTGCGCGGCCTGCTGGCGCCGCTGGCCGAATACCTGGAAAAGCCGCGCCGCCAATTGCACCTGCCCAAGGTGCAGGCCGGCCGGCTGGAAGAGCTGGCCGCGGCCATGCCCGGCGGCGGCACGCTGGATGCGGCCGAGCCGCTGTTCGGCTTCGCCGCGCGCCTGCGCGATGCCGCCGAACGCGCCAGCGACGCGGTGCCCGAGGGGCTTACGGTCGAACTGCGGCCGTACCAGCGCGAAGGCCTGCGCTGGTTGAACGCATTGGCCGAGGCCGGCGTGGGCGGCGTGCTCGCCGACGACATGGGCCTGGGCAAGACGCTGCAGCTGATCACCCACCTGCTGTCGCTGAAACAGCGCGGCGCGCTGACCCAGCCGGCGCTGGTGGTGGTGCCGACCAGCCTGATCCCGAACTGGCAATCGGAAATCGCCCGCTTCGCGCCGATGCTGCGCGTGCTGACGTTGCACGGGCCGCAGCGCGCCGAGGAGTTCACCCAGCTGGGCGACCAGGACATCGTGCTGACCAGCTACGCGCTGCTGCCGCGCGACGTGGTGGCGCTGCGCAAGCAGGCCTTTGCGCTGATCGTGCTGGACGAGGCGCAGCAGGTGAAGAACCCGCGCACCCAGGCGCGCCGCGCGCTGCTGAGCCTGCGCTCGCCGCGCGTCGTCTGCCTCACCGGCACCCCGCTGGAAAACCACCTGGGTGAACTGTGGTCGCAGATCGACCTGGCCGTGCCGGGGTTGCTGGGTGACGAGGGCGCGTTCCGGCGCCATTACCGCGTGCCGATCGAAAAGCAGCACGACGAGGAGTGCCAGCAGCGGCTGAACCTGCGCCTGGCGCCGTTCATCCTTCGTCGCACCAAGGCGCAGGTGGCCACCGAGCTGCCGCCCAAGACCGAGATCACCCGCCGCGTGGTGATGGAGGGGCGCCAGCGCGACCTGTACGAAGGCCTGCGCCTGGCGCTCACCGAGGAACTGCGCGAGGTGATCGCCCAGCGTGGCATCGCCCACTCCGGCATCGTGGTGCTGGACGCGCTGCTGAAGCTGCGCCAGGTCTGCTGCGACCCGCGGCTGGTGAAGCTGGAGGCCGCGCAAGGCGTGCACGAGTCGGCCAAGTTCGAATTGCTGATGGACATGCTGCCCGCACTGATCGACGAAGGCCGCAAGGTGCTGCTGTTCTCCCAGTTCACCGGCATGCTCAAGCTGATCGCCGCCGAGCTCGACCGCCGCCGCATCCGCTACGTCACCCTCACCGGCGACACCCGCGACCGCGCCGAGCCGGTGCAGCGCTTCCAGAACGGCGAAGTCCCGCTGTTCCTGCTTTCCCTGAAAGCCGGCGGCGTGGGCCTCAACCTCACCGCGGCCGACACCGTGATCCACTACGACCCGTGGTGGAACCCGGCCGCCGAGGCGCAGGCTAGCGACCGCGCCCACCGCATCGGCCAGGACAAGCCGGTGTTCGTGTTCCGCCTGATCACCAGCGGCACGGTGGAGGAGCGCATCGAGGAACTCAAGGCGCGCAAGGCGGAACTGGCCGACGCCGTTCTGGAAGGCGGCGGCACCCGCGAAAAGCTCAGCTTCGACCAGCTCGACCTGGATACGTTGCTGGCGCCGGCGGGGTGAACGCGCGGCGTTGACCCGGTCGGTGGAATGCAGGGCGCCCGCTAACGGGCGGCCACGCCGCGTTTCCGGCGCGGCCCGATCGCATCACGAACGCGGCGACACGCGCGTGCGCAGCAGGGCATCCACCGACTGCTGCCATTGCGGCGATCCGGGTTCCGATTGCGGTGCCTCCTGGCCCAGCTTGCGCTGCACGGCCCGGTTCCATTCCGCCGAGCCCGGATCGGGGCCGTGGCCGTTGTCGCTGATGCCCAGCGTGCGGTCGACCCATGCGAACCAGGCGGGCGAACCCAGCGCGGCGTTCGCCGGCGGGGTGTTGCCGGCCTGCGCCTGCGCCGTGGCGGGGGCGTCGGCCGACGGCGTGGGCGAGCACGCGGCCAGCAACAGCAGCAGGGGAATACAGGCGACAAACCGGCGCATGGTCATTCCTCATTCCTGTGACGGAGGGCGGCTGCGAAGCCTAACCGGGCCGCCCTCGCGGGAGATTAATTTTTCATCAGCCGGCCGTTGCCGGCGGCGGCGCTCAATTGCGCGCCGCGACCTCGTCGATGTGCCGCAGCAGGTCGGCCGGGTCGTCGTAGACGCGGAACGCGCCCGATTCCTGCAGCTCGCCGCGGCCATAGCCGCCGGACAGCACGCCCACGCCCAGCGAATGCGCGCGCTGGGCGGCCAGCATGTCCCACACGCTGTCGCCGATGACGAGCGACTGGTGGATGTCCACGCCCAGGCGCCGCGCCGCGGTCTGGAACAGGTCCGGGTCGGGCTTGGCGTGGCGCACTTGGTCGCGCGTCACCACGTGCACCTTGGACGGGTCCACGCCCAGCGCCTCCAGGTTGGCCGCGGCGGTGGCCATGCGCCCGCTGGTGGCGATGGCCCAGGGGATGTCCTGGGCGGTGAGGTACGCCAGCAGTTCGCGCGCGCCGGGCAGGGGCCGGATGGCGCTGCCGGCGTGTTGCCGGTTGTAGGCCTCGGCGTGCCATTCGCGCAACCGCGCGAGGCGTTCTTCGGTGATCTCCAGCCCGGTCTCGCGCAGCAGGATGTTGGCGAACAAGCCGCCGCTCATGCCGATCTTGCGGTGGATGCGCCATACCGCCAGGTCCACGCCTTCGCGCTCGAGCGCTTCTTTCCAGGCCAGCACGTGCTGGTAGACGCTGTCGACGAGGGTGCCGTCGAGATCGAACAGGAAAGCAGTGTCGCTGCGTGGCATCGGGGTTCTCCAGTCAGTGGGCGACCAGTATGACGCCCGGGTGGTGAGCGCGGCGGTAACAAATGGCGCGCGACCGCGATGGAGCGGCGGCGATCATCCGTGCGGCAGCGGGGTTTGGCCGTCCAGACAGCCGATCGCCGCGCGCCGGAAGCTTGTCCAGCGCCGCCGCGTTCCGCGCCTTCAGCGCGTCACGAGCGCTTGATAGCGCTGTCAAAACACGGCGGCGTTGCCCACAGGGCGTGTCCCGTCTCCTGCATGGCCAGCGCGGCGGCGCCCAGCAGGCCCGGCTCCGAATGCGTGATCGCCACGGTGGGTACCTGCTCCATGGTGTCGCGGAAGCGGCCCTTGGCCTCGAAGCGCTCGCGGAAGCCGCCATGCTGCAGCCATGGCAGCAGGCTGGGCAGCACGCCGCCGGTGAGGTAGACGCCGTCCCAGCCGCCCATGGTCAGCACCAGGTCGCCGGCCACGCTGCCGAAGATGCCGGCCAGCGTCTCCACCGTGCGTACGCACAGCGGGTCCTCGGCGGACACGGCGCGGGCGGTGATGTCTTCCGGGCTCAGTTCCTCGACCGGCTGGCCGGCGATGTCGGCCAGCGCCAGGTAGAGGTTCACCAGGCCGTTGCCGCAGATCATGCGTTCGTTGGAGACGCGGCCGAAGCGCTGGTTGAGGCGGTGCAGGATTTCCACGTCCTCGGCCGTGTGCGCGGCAAAACCGGCATGGCCACCCTCGCTTTCCAGCACGCTGCAGCTGCCGTCGCGCAGCAGCAAGCCGCCCACGCCCAGGCCGGTACCCGGGCCCATCACCACGAAGGTCTGCGAGGCATGGCTGCCCAGCCGCGGCAGCGGCGGCTTGCCCACGGTCACCAGATCCTTCGGGGTCAGCAAGGTCACGGCCATGCTCTGGGCGGCGAAGTCGTTCACCAGCCGCACCGAGTTCATGCCCAGCTTGTTGCGCAATTGCTGCGCCGATACCGCCCAGGGATTGTTGGTGATCTGCACCGTCTCGCCGTCGGCGATGCGTCCGGCGGCGGCGATGATTGCGTAGCGGGCGCTGAAGCCGGTGTCGCCGAAATACTGCCGGATCGCCTCGGCCAGGGTGTCGAAATCCGCCACCCGGTAGCGCCGGATGCTGTCGGTGAGCAGCGGTGCGGTCAGGTCGGTGTCCGCCAGCGCGAAGCGCACGTTGGTACCACCGAGATCGGCGAGCAAGGTCGGGGTACGGCTGGGCTGACTCATGGATCTTCCTGACGACGCGAAAACCCCTAGCGTGCACGTTGCAACGGCCATTCGTCCAGTGTTTTGCCCCACCATACGTGGCGGAATGGGCTTTGAAGGCGCCAAACCCCCGCTTCCGGGGCGCCGCCTTGCCTGCGGGCGCTAAAATGGCGGGCATCGATTCCGCGAGCCCCCGCCCATGAACTTTCCCGCCGTCCGCATGCGCCGCATGCGCCGCGATCCTTTCTCCCGCGCGCTGATGCGCGAGCACACCCTGCTGCCCAGCGACCTGATCATGGTGGCGTTCGTCATCGAGGGCGACGGGCAGCGTGAGGCCGTGCCCTCGATGCCGGGCGTGGAGCGGCTGTCGATCGACGAACTGCTGAAACTGGCCGGCGAATGCGTGCGCCTGGGCATTCCCGCGCTGGCGCTGTTCCCCTCGCCGGGTGCCGCGGTGAAAAGCGAGGATGCCGCCGAGGCGTGGAACCCCGATGGCCTGATGCAGCGCGCCACCCGCGCGCTGAAGGCGGCGTATCCCGGGCTGGGCCTGATCGGCGACGTGGCGCTCGACCCCTACACCACGCATGGCCAGGACGGCCTGATCGACGCGGACGGCTACGTGATGAACGAGCCCACCGTCGAGGCGCTGGTGAAAATGGCGCTGGCGCAGGCCGAAGCCGGCATGGATTTCGTGGCACCCTCGGACATGATGGATGGCCGCATCGGCACCATCCGCGACGCGCTGGAGGCAGCCGGCCATATCCACACCCGCATCCTGGCCTATTCGGCCAAATACGCCTCTGCGTTCTACGGCCCGTTCCGCGACGCCGTGGGTTCGTCGGCCAACCTGGGCAAGGGCAACAAGCACACCTACCAGATGGACGTGGGCAACAGCGACGAGGCGCTGCGCGAGGTGGAGCTGGACATCAGCGAAGGCGCCGACGCGGTGATGGTGAAACCGGGCATGTCCTATCTCGACGTGCTGCGCCGGGTGAAGGACGCGTTCGGCGTGCCCACCTTCGTCTACCAGGTCAGCGGCGAGTACGCGATGTTGAAGGCGGCGTCGCAGAACGGCTGGCTGGACGAGAAGGCGGTGGTGCTGGAATCGCTCACCGCGTTCAAGCGCGCCGGCGCCGACGCCATCCTCACCTACTTCGCGGTCGACGCGGCGCGCTGGCTGCGCGGCGGCTGACCTGGCACCCGCCGCCCCGGCGCGTGGATGAAGCGGGCGGTCAGCCAGCGGCGCACCGGCAGGTCGTAGAGCTTCAGGCAGGCCCAGGCGATGGCGATGCTGGATGCGAACACCACCGCGCCCATCGCGCCTTTCACCAGCGTGGACGCCGCCTGGTGGTCGGTCATCCACGCCACGTAGGTGTAGATCAGGCCGTAATGGGTGATGTAGAGCGGGTAGGAAAGCTGCCCGAAAAACGTGGCGGCGCGGGTGGCCGGCCCCGCGA
This sequence comes from Rhodanobacter caeni, assembly GCF_039523575.1. Lineage (NCBI taxonomy): Bacteria > Pseudomonadati > Pseudomonadota > Gammaproteobacteria > Lysobacterales > Rhodanobacteraceae > Rhodanobacter > Rhodanobacter caeni. The sequence goes on from NZ_BAAAFO010000002.1 coordinate 587,677, forward strand.
CCAGCGACGCGCCCGCGCCGATGGCCACGATCACGGGAAACAGCACGATCACGCACAGCGCTTCGTACAGCCCGTTCATCCACAGATGCTCGGCACCGCCGAAGCGCGGCAGCGCCAGCGCCACCACCAGCAGCACGCTGCAGGTCTCGAACGCATACTTGATGCGGATGCGCTTGCCCAGCCGCATCAGCAGCATGCCCGCCAGAAAGGGAAACAGCAGGCGGGCGAAGCCGATGTGCAATTGCTGCGGGGTGATCGACCAGCCGCCGATCAGGTCGCCCCGCGGGCCGAACAGCACCAGGTGCAGCAGCAACGCCGCCGCCAGCGCCACCAGCACGCCCAGCCAGCGGTTGGACAGTTTGCGCAGGCCCAGCGCGTACAGGATGTTGGCGATGTACTCGAAGAACAGCGACCACGCCGGGCCGTTGAGCGGGTGCATTTCACCCCAGCCGCGGATGTCCATCGACGGCGGCAGCGGCAGTAGCGTGCAGCCGATGAGCATCACCAGCAGCATCACCCACACCGGCGTGGCGTCGATCGTCGGAAACGCCGGGCCCGCCTGCAGGTAGTAGAACGCGGCACCCACCAGCATGCCCATGACCACCATCGGCTGCAGCCGGATCAGCCGCCGCTTGAAGAAGTCGCGCAGCCCCATTGCCTGCCAGCGGTCGTCGTAGGCATAGGCGATCACGAAACCCGACAGCAGAAAGAAAAAGTCCACCGCCAGGTAGCCGTGGTTGATCCACTGCGTCAGCGGCTGCCCGGGCCTGAACGTCTCGCAGATATGGAACAGCACCACCATCACCGCGGCCACGCCGCGAAGCCCGTCGAGGATGAGGTAGTGGTCCTTGCCCGCGGCGGAGGCGTCGAGATGTTTTGTCATGTCGCGTGGATTGTGGTCGTGGGTTTGGGGCGTGTCCGGTTGGTGGTGCAGCGTATCCGAAAAAATCGCCGGCTTACCGGATCGGCAAGCTCCCGTGTGAGCGACTTCAGTCGCGATGCTCTTGCTTTGGAACCCCGGAGCAGAAGCATCGCGGCTGAAGCCGCTCCTGCAGGGCGGGACAGCTCAGTGGCGGGGCTCGGTCAGGCGGATCTCGTACACATGCGGCCAGCGCTTGCCGGTGACGAACAGGCGGTCGCCCGCGGCGTCGTAGGCGATGCCGTTGAGCACGTCGTTGGCCGGGTCGGGCGTGTCCTCGGGGCGCGGCCCCAGGCCGCCGAGGTCGATCCAGCCCACCACCTTGCCGCTGGCCGGGTCGATGCGGGCGATGCGCGGGGTCAGCCACACGTTGGCGTAGATCTGGCCTTTCACCCACTCCAACTCGTTGAGGTTGGCCAGCGGCTGGCCGTCGGCGGTGACGTCGATGTGGCCGACCTGGCGCAGGGTTTCCGGGTCGAGCAGGCGCAGGGTCGCGGTGCCATCGCTCATCAGCAGGTGCCTGCCGTCGCTGGTCAGCCCCCAGCCTTCGCCGGGGTAGCTGAAGCGCGCCAGCGGTTTCAGCGTGGCCAGATCGAACACGAAGCCCTGCTGCCCGCGCCAGGTCAGCTCGATCAGGCGGTCCTTCCAGGCGACGATGCCTTCGCCGAAAAAGCCCGGCCCCGGCGTGGCCACCTGCTGCAGCACCTTGCCGGTTTGCAATTCCACCTTGCGCACGAACGACTGCCCCACGTTGCCGGTGCCCTCGTACAGATAGCCGTCCAGATAGAACAGGCCTTCGGTATAGGCGCCGGTGTCGTGCGGCCAGGCGTGCACCACCGAGTAACCGTAAACCGGCACGTCGCTGGCGGCGGCTGCGCCGGTGAGGGAAGCGCCCAGCAAGGCGAGAACCATGGCGAATCGTTTCATCGCGCCATGATGCCGGAGCCGCGTGCCGGTGTGTCACCGGCGGGTCACCCGGCCCGCTGCGGCGCATGGAATAATCGAGGCTTGCGACGAAGCCGGGAAACGCGTGGAAAGTCACCAATTCTTGCAGACGGCGGTGGTCTTTCTGCTGGCCACGGTCATCGCCGTGCCGCTGACCAAGCGGTTCCGGCTCGGTGCGGTGCTGGGTTATCTGCTGGCCGGCGTGGTGATCGGGCCGCCGTTGCTCGGCCTGGTCAGCGACACCGAGGGCGTGGCCACGATCTCCGAGTTCGGCGTGGTGCTGATGCTGTTCGTGATCGGGCTGGAACTGTCGCCGCAGCGCCTGTGGGTGATGCGCCGCGCGGTGTTCGGCACCGGCCTGCTGCAGGTGGTGGCCACCAGCCTGGCGATCGGCGCGGTGGCGTTTTACCTGTTCGGGCTCAGCGGCAAGGCGGCGGTGGTGGTGGGCGGCAGCCTGGCGCTGTCATCCACCGCGTTCGGCCTGCAGATACTGGCCGAGCGCAAGGAGGCCGGCTCGGCCTACGGGCGCCAGGTGTTCGCGATCCTGCTGTTTCAGGACCTGGCCGCGATCCCGCTGATCGCCGCGGTGCCGCTGCTGGCGTCGTCGACGGCGCAGAGCTTCGACCTGCTGGCGATCGCGCGCACGGTGGCGGTGATCGTGGCGGTGGGCGTGGGCGGCCGCTACCTGTTGCGGTGGGTGTTCCGCTTCGTGGCGCGCGCCGATTCGGTGGAGGTGTTCACCGCCACGGCCCTGCTGGTGGTGATGGGCGTGGCCTTCCTGATGGAGCTGGCGGGGCTGTCGGCCACGCTGGGCGCGTTCATGGCCGGCATGCTGCTGGCCGATTCGGAATACCGCCACGAGATGGAATCCAACATCGAGCCGTTCAAAGGGCTGTTGCTGGGACTGTTCTTCATCAGTGTGGGCATGTCGATGGATTTGTCGCTGCTGCTGGAGCGACCCGGCCTGATCTTCGGCCTGGTGGCGGCGCTGCTGGTGCTGAAGGGTGTGCTGCTGTGGCCGCTGGGTCGCCTGCTGGGCGGGCTCAACCGTTCCGACTCGCTGCGCCTGGTGATGCTGCTGGCCTGCGGCGGCGAGTTTGCGTTCGTGGTGTTGCGCCTGGCGGCGGAGAAGCACCTGATCGCCGTCGCCCAGCGCGATGCGCTGGTGCTGACGATCACCCTGACCATGGCGCTGACGCCCCTGCTGGTGGTGCTGGCGGCGCGTGGCCTGCAGCGCGGGCCGAAGAAGCCCGCGCGCGAGTTCGACGCGATCGACACCGACACGCCGCGGGTGATCATCGCCGGCTTCGGCCGGGTGGGACAGATCATTGCCCGCGTGCTGCGCGCGCAGAAGATTCCGTTCGTGGCGCTGGAGCATTCGGCCGAGCAGGTCGATTTCTCGCGCCGCTTCGGCAACATCAACCTGTTCTTCGGCGACCCCGCGCGACCGGAGTTGTTGCGCGCGGCGCAGGCGGAGAAGGCCGAGGTGTTCGTGCTGGCCACCGACGATCCGGAGGCCAACCTGCGCACGGCGCGGCTGGTGAAGCGGCAATACCCGCACCTGAAGATCATCGCCCGCGCGCGCAACCGCCAGCACGTGTTCCGGCTGATGGACATGGGCGTGGACGAGCCGATCCGCGAAACCTTCCACTCCAGCCTCAAGATGACCCGCATGACGCTGGAGGCGCTGGGCCTGCCGCACGAGTACGCGGTCGACCGGGTCGAGCGGTTTCGCCGCTACGACGAGGACATGCTGAAAAAGCAGGCGCTGGTCTACGACGACGAAACCAAGCTGATGCAGAGCACCCGCGACGCGCTGGCCGATCTGCAGAAGTTGTTCGAGGCCGATGCGGAACCGGGGGCGGAACGGGAACGCGAAAAGGGAACGGTGGAACCCGAAGAGCCCTGATACGCAGCCCTTGCTTCCCCCGCAAGCGGGGAAGGAGGCGACCCAGCCTCAGCGCCGTCTAATGTTGCTTCCCCCGCCTTGCGGGGGAAGCTGCCCGTAGGGCTGATGGGGGCGCTCTTCGCGAGGCTCAGGAGGAAGAATCAGTCCGCCGGCTGCGCCGGTTGGCGCAGGGTCTGGCGCACGCTGGGGATGGCGCTGGCGCGGGCGGCCAGTTCATGGGCGATGTCGATGTAGCCCAGTTGCCGCGCGACGTCGGCGGCGGTGCGGCCGAACGCGTCGGCCGCGTTGCGGTCGGCGCCGCGCGACAGCAGCACGCGGGCCGGCGGCAGCAGGGCATGCATGGCGCAGGCGTGCAGGGCGGTGACGCCGCGCTGGTCGGCATGTCCGGCGCGCGCGCCGGCTTCCAGCAGCACCGGCACGAGCGCGCCGATGTGGGTGGCGTCGCAGGCGCTGCCTGGGCGCAGCTGCGCGCCCAGCAGCAGCAGCAGCGGCGTCATGCCTTCGCTGTCGGCGCGGTTGATGTCGGCGCCGTGCTTGAGCAGCACGTCGAACAGGCGCCGTGCCCGCAGGCTGTCGTTGTGCTCGAAACCGAACTGCGCCGCCGCATGCAGCGCGCCACGGCCGCGGGCGTCGACGGCGGTCAGGTCGGCGCCTGCTTCCAGCAGCGTTTCCACGATTTCCGGATAGCCCATCGCGGCGGCCACCATCAGCGCGGTCGCGTCGTTGGGCAGGCGCTGGTCGACGGCGACGCCGCGTTGCAGCAACAGCTTGACCAGCGCTTCGCGCCGCGCCGCTACGGCAGCGCCGAGCGGCGTCACGCCGTTGCTGGCCGCCTGCGCCGCATCCGCACCGGCATCCAGCAGGTGGCTGGCGATGTCGCGATGGCCGGCGCCGCAGGCGTGCAGCAGCGCGGTGGCGCCGTGCGGGTCGGGCGTATCCACCGCAAAGCCGAGTTCCAGCAGCCGCTGCACCGCGGCGGTGGCGCCGGCGGCAGCGGCCAGCGGCAGGTCGCCGGCACGCAGCGGGCGCCGCGGCAGGCGCCAGTCGGCCCAGTTCAGCCAACGCTCGATGGCGGGGTCTTCCAGCGCCAGGCCCAGCGGGGTTTCGCCATTGGCGTCGGCCGCCTCGGGGTTGCCGCCGTGGGCGATCAGCAGGCGCACCAGCGGCAGCGCCTGCGGGCCGTGCTCTAGTGCGGCGAACAGTGGCGTGCGGCCATCGCGGTCGCGGCTGTTGGGATCGCAGCCGCGCGCCAGCAGCGCCTGCAATACGTCGATCTGCGCATTGGCCACGGCCAGGTGCAGCGGTGAGCGTTCGCGGGCATCGGGGCCGAACGGATCGGCACCGCGTTCCAGCATGTCCAGCGCCAGGGCGTTGAAAGCGCTGCTGCCGTGCAGTCGCACCAGCGTCTGGGCCAGCAGGCCGGCACCGGCCGGGCTGGCGCCGGCCTGGAGCAGTTCCGCGACCGCCTCGGCCGAACCCGGGAGCCGCTGCAGCAGCGCGTCGAACAACCGCCGTCCCAATGGCGAAACAGCGGCTTCGGCCCCTTCATCGGCAGCGGTTTCGGTGTCGTCCAGTTGTTGCGCGGGCAGGCGCGCCTCGGCGTCGAGGCCGTGGTCCAGCAGCCAGCAGCGCGCGCTGCGCAAGCCGGGCGTGGCCAGCTGCAGGTACAGCTGCGCCAACTCCGATGGCGGCCATTGCCGCACGCGGTCGGCGAATCCGGACACCACGGCCCAGTGGCCGAAGCGCAGCGCGTCGAGCAGATGGGCTGGCGTATCGGCGCCTTCGGCCAGGGTGTCGTGGCTGAGGTTGGCCGGCAGCGGCGTTTCCGGATCGAGCAGGGCCACCAGATCCCAGCGACCGGCCGCGGTGGCGTGGTCGAGCGCGCTGCGGCCGTCGCCGCCGGGCACCTTGGGTTCGGCACCGAGCGCCAGTAGGGCGCGCACGGTCTCGGCGTGGGCGCGCGGCGACTGGCAAGCCAGGGTGAGGGCGTCGCGGCCGTGTTCGTCGCGATGGCGCGCATCCGGCTGCGCCTCGGCCAGCAATTGCACCACGCCGCAGGCGCCGGCGCGGGCTGCTTCCATCAAGGCCGTGCTGCCGTGTTCGTCGGCCAGGTCGACGTCGGCGCCGGCGGCGCGCAGCACGCGCGCGATCTGTTCGTGGCCTTCCGCGGCAGCGGCGTGCAGTGCGCTGCGATGGCGGGCGTCGACCGCGTTGACCGCCGCGCGATGCTTGAGCAGCAGCTTCACCCCGGCGACGTCGTCGTCGGCGATGCCGGCCGCCGCGACCAGGGCCGGCTCGCCATCGGCCGGCGTGGGTTTGGCGCCGCGCTCCAGCAGGAACTTGGCCAGCGGCCAGTTGGCGGCGCGGCAGGCGCCGGCCAGCGGGCTGACGCCGGCCTTGTTCAACGCGTTGATCGGGGCGGCAGCGTCCAGCAGCATCGCGGCGACGCCGGGCTCGGCGCTCAAGGCGGCGCCGTGCAGTGGCGTGTTGCCTTCGGCGTCGGTGACGGTGGGGCTGGCGCCGTTGGCCAGCAGCGTCAGTACCGCTTCGGGCCGGCCATGGCGGCTGTCGCGGGTGGCCGCCAGCAGCGGCGTCAGACCGCCGGTGGCGCGATTGACGTCGGCGCCGCGGGTGATCAGGGCGCGCAGCAGGCGGGTGTCCGGCAACAGCGCGGCCAGCATCAGCACCGGGCGCTGGTCGCGATCGGTGGCTGGCGGTGCGGTGTCGGGATCGGCGCCGGCCTCGATCAGTGCCAGCGCCCGCTCGATGTCGCCGTCGCGGGTCGCCGCCAGCAAGGCCTGGGCCTGCTCGGGGGTGCCGGCGATGCGCTCCTGCTCGTTCAGCGGCAAGGCGACCGGGCGCGGCGGGTCTTCCGCATCGCCCGCCAGCGGCGGCAGCTTGCGGCCCTTGCCGCCGCGCGTGCACAGCAGGGCGCGCAAGGTGCGGTTGGCCACGATCAGGCAGCCCAGCGGCAGTACCACTACGCCGTAAAGCGCCAGTGCGGCGATCCGCAACTCCGACGGCAGGATGCCGTACAGGCCGGTGAGCGCGATCGCCACGAACGCCATCACCAGCAGCGACAGTGCCGCCGGCAGGAAATGGCTGAAAAAGCGCTCCTCGCTCGACAGGTGGCGGCCGAACGCCAGGCTGCGCAGGGTGGCGGTGAAAATCCACGAGCCATCGCTTTGCTGCGGGTAGGCGTCGTCCCACACGAAAACCAGCCCGAACGCCGGCCACAGCCGCCACAGCACCGCCAGCGCAACCACGCAGGTGGCCGCCAGCGCCAGCGCGGCGCTGAGCCCGTGCGAAAGGTTCAGCTGCAGCATCGGCCAGGCCACCAGCACGAAGACCAGCGCGGTATAGCCGCTGAACATCACCAGGTGCGCCGCGCCACGGCGCAACACCGTGCGCACGAAGCGGGGCTCCGGGTCGAAGCCGATCACGTGGCAGATCGCGGCCATGGTCAGCGCGTTGGCCAGCAGCAGCGGTATCAGCGTCAGCGGATGGGTGGCCAGGCCGGCGGCGGCGACGGCGAGCAGCCCCGGGACGAACCAGGCAAGGGCTTGCGGGAGGGGCGGGCGGCGCCGCGATTTGGGCAGGGTCATGCCGACAGTATAGAAACCGTGACGAATCCAGACGATAACCCGGCGTTAACGCTCGACCGGTTCTCGCCGCCGTTGCCCCCTGCGGTCAATCGTCGCGGTCGTCGTGTAGCTCGCGCCGATAGGCGGGATGGTTGGCCGCAGCCAGGGTTTCCTGCGGCGGCACCTGCAGATGCCAGCCCTGCGTGCGCAGATGGTCGAGCACTTGCAAGGTGTCCTCGTTCGGCAGCTTGCGCTGCTCGTCCAGCTGCACCTCCATCACGAAGCGCAGCTCGCCCAGCAGCAGCAACAGCGGTTCGGGCAACACGTCGAACGCATCGCGCTCGGCCAGCCACAGGTAGCTGTCGTGTTTGCGCAGGCTGGCGTAGACAAAACAGGGCATGGCGGCATCCGGGAGGGGGGACATCGCGATTCTCCACGCTACCGACCAGGCCTGCCAGCCTGCGCCAGGAGCCCGCTTGTCTCCCGCCGGCGAGCGCCGTCTTGGCAAGCCGTGGACATTGTTGCTGCCACCCTTGCAACTGGTTGGCAGAGTGGGCAAAGTGCGGAGAGGTAGTTCAAACGATTGTATTAATTTTAGAGCTGCCCGCCCCAAGCCCCAGCCGTACAACAACGCAGGAGCAAGCGATGCACACTTCCTTCCGTACCCTTTCCGGCACCGCCAGGCCGCTGGCGCTCGCCGCGCTGAGCCTCGCCATCGTGGGTGCCCTGGTCGCACCCTCCAGCGCCGACGCCAGCGCCTTCCAGTTGAAGGAGAACAGCGTCAAGGCGATGGGCCGCGCCTATGCCGGTTCGGCGACCGCCGGCGGCGATGTCTCCGTGGTGGTCAACAACCCCGCCGCGATGAGCGATCTTGAGGGCACCTACCTGCAGGCCGACGTCACCGCGATCAACTTCAGCACCAAGTTCAGCGGCACCGCGACCGACGTGATGGGGCGCCCGATCGAGGGCGGCAACGGCGGCGATGGCGGCACCACGCTGCCGGTGCCGGCGTTGTACTTCGCCACCCAGGTCAGCGACCGCATGCACCTGGGCTTCGGGTTCTCGGTGCCGTTCGGCTTCCAGACCGAGTACGACCGCAACTGGAAGGGCCGCTACGGTGCGGTCAAATCCAAGTTCCAGTCGCTGGATGCCACCTTGTCGGCCTCGTTCGACGTCACCGACAACTTCAGCCTGGGCGCCAGCGTGATCGCGCAGAAGACCTCGGCCGAGTTGACCAGCGCCATCAACTACAACGCCGTCGGCCTGGGCATCCAGCAGGGCATCGGGGCGAAGGCTGCCGCGGGCGTGGCGCAGATCCAGGCCGCGGCAGCGGCTGGCCAGATTCCGCCGGACGTGGCCGCGGGCATGATCCAGGATGCGCTCGCGGCGGCGGCAGCCGGTGCCGCCGGTGTGGCCGCCGCCACGCCCGTCGGCAGCGACGGTTACGCCCGCATCAAGGGCGACGACTGGGCCTATGGCTGGCAGCTCGGCGGCTACTGGAAGCTGAGCCCCAACGACAAGCTGGCGCTGAACTACCGCTCCAGGATCAGCCATACCCTGGAAGGCACGGGCAACTTCACCACCACGCCCGGCTATGACGCCTTGCTGGCCAACCCTGAGCTGGCCGCCAGCATTCCGCCGTTCCAGCACACCACCGGCACCGCCGACTTCACCACGCCGGCGGTGGCCAGCTTCAGCTACTGGCACCAGGCCGAGCGCTTCGGGCTGGGCGTGGACGTGGCCTGGACCAAATGGAGCGTCTTCAAGAACCTGACGGTGAACTACGGCAACAGCCAGCCGTCGACGTCGGAGCACTACAACTGGCGCGATACCTGGTACGTGTCGCTGGGCGGCGACTACAACGTCAACGACAAGCTCGCCCTGCGCGCGGGCGTCGCGGTGGATACCACGCCGACCTACCTGGCCACCCGCAGTGCGCGCGTGCCCGATTCCACCCGCAAGCTGGCCACCGTGGGCCTGAGCTACAAGGCCAGCCCCAACTTCGAGGTCAACGCCTCGTACGCGCACATCTTCGTCAACAACGCGCACGTCCACACCACCGATTCCACCGGCAACACGCTGGTGGGCAACTTCGAGGACTACGGCAACCTGCTGGGCGTATCGGCCACGTACAAGTTCTGATGCCGCATCGGGCCTGAACCAGAGCCTCCCCGTGCGAACGGGGAGGCTTTTTTGTTGCATGGTCGTCGGCAGCGCGCCGGTTCCCGATCGTGCAGCCACTGTCGCGGACGCGGGTCGGCCGTCGCCGTACGACACCCGTGCGGGGCGCGCATCCAATGTGCGCGCGTGGACAGACAACTCGGCTATACTGCGCGTCCGCCGCCATGCGCCTCTGCATGGAAAGGCCGGCCATCAACGCATGCGTCCGTAGCTCAGCTGGATAGAGTACCGCCCTCCGAAGGCGGTGGTCGTGGGTTCGAATCCCGCCGGGCGCACCATCCTCATTTTGCTGGCCCGCACGACAAGCGGCGCCTCGCGCATGCCCTCCTCAGCCGTTCTCCCTGAGCGTAGGCCGAAAGCCGAAGTCGAAGGGCCTGTGCCAACCGTAGCCTTCGACTGCATCGCGCACAGGGTGCGCTCCTGCAGCCCAGCGGCCCGCGTTGCTCAGGCTTCGATCTGATAGTCCGCCAGCCATTCGGCCACGGCCTGCGCCTTCATCGGGCGGCTGAACAGGTAGCCCTGAAGCGCATCGCAGCCCATGTCGGTCAGGAGCTGCGCCTGCTCGGCGGTTTCGACGCCTTCGGCGATCACGGTCATGCGCAGTTGGTGGCCGATGGCCACGACGGTATTGGCGATGGCGATGCTGCTGGCGTCCCGCGGGATGTCGAAGACGAAGGATTTGTCGATCTTCAATTTGTCGACGTGGAACTGGCGCAGGTAGGACAGGCTGGAGTAGCCGGTGCCGAAGTCGTCGAAGGACAGGTGCACGCCCAGGGTGGACAGTTGCTGCATCGAATGCAGGGCGCGGTCGACGTTCTCCAGCAACGCGCTTTCGGTCAGCTCCAGTTCCAACCGGTCAGCGGGCAGGCCGTGGCGGCGCAGCGTGTCGGCCACCTGCTCGGCGAAGTTGCCGCGCTGGATCTGCTGTGCGGACACGTTGACCGCCACGAAGAAATCGCCCAGGCCGGCGTCCATCCATGCGCGCGACTGCGCGCAGGCGCGGTCGAGCACCCAGCCGCCAAGCTCGGGCATCAGGCCCAGGGCTTCGGCCACCGGAATGAAGCGCTCGGGCATCACCAGACCCATCTCGGGGCTGTTCCAGCGCAGCAGCGCCTCGAAGCCGATCACGGCGCGGTCGCTGCTGCGGATCTCCGGCTGGTACACCAGGTGCAGCTCGTCGTGCTGCATGGCATGGCGCAGGCGGATGCCCAGCATGCGGCGGTCTTCCATGCGGCGCATGTCATCGGTGGAGTATTCGCAGACCAGGTCGCGGCCCAGCTGTTTCGCGCGCGACATGGAGGCCTCGGCGCGGCGCAGCAGGTCGTTGATGTCGTGCACCCGGCCGGGGTAGGTGGCCACGCCCACGCTGATGGTGACCCGCACCTCGCCATCGCCCAGCGTCACCGGCTCGGCCACGGCGCGGCGCAGCTGCTCGGCCAGCGCCACCGCCTCCTCGCGCTCGACATGGGGCAGGGCGATGACGAACTCGTTGCCGGTGAACCGGGCCACGCGCCCGCGCGTTCCGACAAGGGCGCTCAGCCGCTGCGCCAGCGCCTCGATCACCCGGTCGCCCACCTCGTAGCCCATCGCCTCGTTGACGGCGTGGAAGCGGTCGATGTCGCCGAACACCAGGCTGAAGGGCTCGTCCGGCTGCTGCTCGGCGTGCTCCTGCAGCATCGTCTCGATGACCGGAAAGCGCGCCAAGCCGGTGGCCACGTCGTGGGTGGCCGCATAGGCCAGCCGTGCCTCGGTGTCGCGATGCTCGGTGATGTCGCTGAGGATGCCGATGTAGTGCGAGGTGGCGCCATCGGTGTCGCGCACCGGCGCGAAATAGAGCTGGTTCCAGAACGGCGTGCCGTCCTTGCGATGGTCGCGCAGCACGGTGTTGTATTCGCGTTGTTCGGCCAGCGCACGACGTACCATCGCGCGCTCGCTTTCGCTGCTGTCCTCGAAGGCCAGCTGGCGGCAGCTCTGGCCGATCACTTCGGCGGCGTCGTAGCCGGTGATGTGCTCGAACGCGCGGTTGATGAAGGTCACCGGTGCGCCCGGTTCGCGCGCATCGGCGATCACCACGCCGCTGCCGGTGGACTGGATGGCGCGTTCGAGCAGCCGCAGCTGCGCCTCGACCCGACGGCGTTCCGTGATGTCCTGCAGGTGTGCCAGCACCGCGTCGACGCCGTGGTAGGCGAGCGGATGGAACAGCCCCTCGACCTGCAGCTGCCGGCCGTCGTTGTGCTGGATGCTCCACGTTTGCGCGGTGGCGGAAAACAGTTCGCCGCTGGCCAGGTCGGCCAGGAATCGCGATCGTTCCTCGGTGGCCAGCACCGCGTCGATGGTCTGGCCCAGCAGGTGCAGCGGCGACCAGCCGTATTGCGCGTGCGCGGCGGCGTTGGCGTTGAGGATGGCGCGGCTGTGCCGGTCGAACACCAGCAGCGGCACCGGGCTCTGCTCGAACAGCAGGCGGTGCTGCGCCTCGCTGTCGCGCAGGGCGTCCATGAAATGCATGCGGTCGACGGCGTAGCGGATGCTGCGGTCCAGCCGCTCGGCATCGATCGTGCCCTTGACCAGGTAGTCGCTGGCACCGGCTTCCATCGCGGCCACGTCCACCGCGTGGTTGCCGCGCCCGGTCAGCACGATGAAGGCGCGCGACAGGCCCTCGCGGCTCACCGCCTCGATCAGGTCCAGCCCGCTGGAGGGCCCCAGCAGGTAGTCCACCAGGTACACGTCGTGGGCACCCCGGCGCAATTCCTCCAGGCCCTGCTGCGGCGTGGCGCACCAGTCGAACGCGTAGTGGCTGCCCGGTGCGTCATTGAGCAGGTCGCGGATGAGGACGAAATCGTCCTCGTCGTCGTCGACCACGAGAACCCGCAGTGGCGCGGCGTTCATTCGTCGCTCCCCTGTTTCTCGGTGGGAAGCTGGGCGATGTCGGTCCAGTAGCGCTCCAGCGAGCGCAGCACGGCGATGAGCTCCTCGAAGCGGCTGGGCTTGGTCACGAACGAGTTGGCGCCGAGCTGGTAGCTGGCCAGGATGTCCAGCCGCGCCCGCGAGGTGGTGAGGATGATCACCGGCAGGTGCTTCAGGCCGTCGTGCTCGCGTATTGCGTGCAAGGCCTCACGGCCGTCCATGCGCGGCATGTTGAGATCGAGCAGCAGCAGGTCGGGCAGCTTGCCGCCGGGGACATCGACCAGCGCGTTAAGGCGTGCCATCAACTCCACGCCGTCCGGCACGAAATCCAGTTCCACCTCGACACCGCTGTCGCGAAATGCATCGCGCATCAGGACACGGTCGTCGGCATCGTCCTCGGCCATGAGGATGGACAGCGCGGCACGGGCTTGACTCATGAATCCACTCCCAGAAACTTTCCGTCGATGAAAGAGGCATCCTGCGGATCGGCCGGTTCTGGCGTGCTGGCCGATCCGGGCAGCATGACGATGAAGCTGGCCCCCTGTCCAGCCTGCGCCTCGGCGCGTACCGAGCCGCCATGGCGCTCCACGATACGCCGCACGATGGCCAGGCCGATGCCCGTGCCCTCGTAGACGTTGCGCGGGTGCAGGCGCTGGAAGGGGGCGAAGATGCGCTCGGCGTAGCTGCTCTCGAAGCCGATGCCGTTGTCGGTCACGCGCAATTCCCAGCGCGCGGCGCCAGCAGCGTCGGCGTGCTCGATCCGGGTGGCGGTGACGCTGATGCGGCAGGGGCGGTCGGCGGCGCGGAATTTCAGCGCGTTGGCCAGCAGGTTTTGCAGCAATTGGCGCATCTGGGTCGGGTCGGCCTGGATCACCGGCAGCGTGCCCGCCTCGATCACCGCGCCCGCCTCGGCGATGCGCGTTTCCAGGTCATCCATGACGGCCTTCAGCGTGTCCGAGAGATCGACCGCGCTGACCGCCACGTTGCGCGTGGCCACGCGGGAGTAGGCCAGCAGGTCGTCGATCAGCGCCTGCATCCGGTGCGCGGCGTGGCCCATGCGCTGGAGATAGTCGCTGGAGGACTCGTCCAGCGTGCCGGACAGGCGCGACAGCAGGCGGTCGGAGAACGACTGGATCTTGCGCAGCGGCTCCTGCAGGTCATGCGAGGCGACATAGGCGAAATCCTGCAGCTCGCGGTTGCGGATGCGCAGGTCGTCCATCGCGCGCGCCAGCGCCACGTCGGCCTGGTGGCGTGCGGTCACGTCGCGCGCGGCGCCGTAGAGCAGGCCGTCGGCGCCGCTGATCGAGACCCACTCCAGCCAGCGGTAGCTGCCGTCGGCGCAGCGCATGCGGGTCAGCAGGCCGTCGATCGATTCCACGCCATCGATCTGGCGCTGGATCGCCAGCTGCGTCGGCGCCTTGTCCAGCGGATGCAGCAGGTCGATGAACGGGATGGCCAGCATCTGCGCCTCGTCCAGGCCCAGCAGCCGTGCGTAGGCCGGGTTGGCCTGCAGGAACATGCCGCTGACGGGATCAGCGATGCAGAACACCTCCTGCGACATCTCGAAAAACTGGTTGCGCTGCTGCAATACGCGTCGGGCCGCCTTGACCCCGCCGATGTCCCGGAAGGCCATCACGGCACCGGCCAGCTGGTCGCGGGTGATCAGCGGCGTGGCCAGGTAGGCCACGTCGAGCAGGCTGCCGTCGACCAGCCTGAAGGCGGCGTCGTCGTCGGAGGCATGGGCCACGCCAGCGAGGATTTTCTGCAGCGTTTCGCGCATGCCGTCGGGCAACTCGTCGCTCGTCGGCAGGCGCTCCGGCGCCAGCTTCAGCGTGCGCGAGGCCGTGCGGTTGAGGAAGGTGGGCTGGCCATCGGCATCGACCGCCACCAGGCCCTCGCCCACGCTTTCGGCGATCGCGTAGATCAGCGCCAGCTGGCCGGCCAGCGCCTGCTGCGCGTGGCGCAGTTCGCGGTGGTCCTGCAGCACGGCAAAGACGCCGCGCGGCTCGCCCTGCACGATGATCGGGATGTTGACCAGGTGCGCCGCGAAGCGCTGGTCGTTGGCGTCCAGTGCCGCCACGTCCAGCCGCGCGGATTCACCGCGGGTGGCGCTGTCCAGCGCCGCCTGCACGCGCGCGCCGTCGACCGGCGCAAAGCTGTGCACGAAGGCGAGCCGTTGCGGCCGATCCAGCCCCAGCAGGGCATTGGCCGCCGGGTTTCGGCTCACCACCCTGCCGTCCAGGTCCAGCGCCAGCACGCCGTCGGGGTGGTGCTCGAACAGCGAGCGGAACCGCTGCTCGCTCTCGCTCAGCCGGGTGAACGCGTGGGCGTGCTCGATCGCCACGCCGGTCAGTGCCGCCAGCGTGTCGATGCCGCTGATTTCCGCGGCGGACGGATCGTGCGGCGCGTTGTGATACACCGCGAACGTGCCCAGCACCGCGCCGTTGCGGGCCAGCACCGGCGTCGACCAGCACGCGTGCAGGCCATGCGCCAGGGCCAGCGGGGCGTAGTCGTGCCACAGCGGATCGTTGGCGATGTCGGTCACCACCACGCGCTCGCCGCGCCACGCTGCCGTACCGCAGGAGCCGGCTGCCGGGCCGATCGCGGAGCCGTCGATGCCGCGGCAGTAGTCGGCCGGCAGCCGCGGTGCGGCCCCGTGATGCAGGCTGCCGTCGCGCAGCAGCAGGATCGAGCAGATCGCATCGCGATGCGCCGTTTCGTAGGCGGTCACGATCGATTCGAGCACCTGCGGCAAGGCGTCGCCGCGCGCGATGGCGGTGAGGATCTGCCGCTGGCGCTGCTCCAGGTCCTCCGCGCGGTGCAGCTCGGTAAGGTCGCGGCCCACCACGTACATGCATTGCGATGGCTCGGACCACACCGCCGACCATTGCATGTACAGCACGCGTCCGTCGTGGCTGACGATGCGGTTGCGGACGTTGGGGTTGGGCACGCCCTGCAGCACCTGCGTGGCCGCCGCGACGGTGCTTTCGCGATCGTCCGGATGCACGACATGCGTCAGCGGCTTGCCCAGCAGCGAGCCTGGCGCGAAGCCCCAGCGCCGTTGCGCCGCGGCGCTGAGCTGCAGGAAGCGGCCCTCGCGATCCAGCACGCAGATCACGTCCGGCGCGCTGTCCATCATCAGGCGCGACGCCTCGAGCGCGCGCTCCAGTTCGCGGCCCTGTTCGGCCAGCCGCGCGCTGTCGGCTTCGGCCCGCCGGGTGCGCTCGCGCGCCAGCGCGGACAATCTCAGGGCGACCGCCAGCAGGCCTCCCAGCGCAAAACCCAGCAGCAACACCAGCTGCGGTATGCGGCCATGCTCGCCGCCGGGCCCGGGGTAGACGTTCACGCTCAACCACTGGCCGGCCAGTTGCATATCCATGCTGGCGGGGGTCTGCGTGGTGCCGTGCTCGCCCTGCGCGTACAGCACCTGGCCATGCTGGGTGATCAGCAGCCCGTGCAGCTCGGGCATCGCTTCGAGCAGGCGCGGAAACAGGCGGTCGAACTGGAAGGCCGCCACGACGTAGCCCTGGTTCGCGCCGCCGTCGCGCACCGGCGCCACGATCAACTGGCCCTGCTTGCCGTTGAGCAGGGTCAGGGGCGCGCTGAGCACGGTGTCGCCTTCGGCGTCGACCTGATCGAAGATGCGCGCCGGCGCAAACAAGGCGCCGGCCGATGGCGGGCCGGACGTGGCGGGGCGCACCAGCGTCTGTCGCATGACGTGGGTGGCATCGGCGTAGCCCACCGCGCGCAGGCCATCCATGTCGCGCAGGTAGTTCGCGGCGTCGTGCGCAAAAAGCGGCTCGCGCAACGAGGCAGGCGTGGTCGCCAGGCGCGATGCCAGCCGTTCGAACGCCTCCATGCGCGAATTCATGCCCTCCTGCAGCAGGTTGGCCACGTTGTCACGCCGGCCTTGCAGCGCATCCCATTCCAGCCGTCTTTGCTGCTGTTCCAGCGATCGCCACAACAGCAGCGACGAGGCCACCGTCAGCAGGCAGATGACCGCGGGAAAGACCACGGCCCGGTAACGGTGCTGCGAGGGAGGCCGCGGATTGCTGGTGGCCAGCCCGATCCCCAGCATCAGCATGCCCAGCGCCACCGGCAGCGACATCGGCGTATGCGGACCCAGCGTGCGCATGCCCGGCAGCGCGAAGACGTAACCCACCAGCGCCAGCACGCCGGCCAGCGACACCAGCAGGCCGCAGGCCCAGGTGGCGCTCCACCAGGCCGAGTTGCGCCGGGCGAACAGCGCGCACGTCAAGCCGCCGGTGGCCAGCAGCAGCGACAGCGCCGTGTTGGGCGCCAATCGCCCCGGTATCGCGTGCTCGGCCTGGATCGCCTGCTGCCGCCACAACAGCTCGCCGACGACGTCCATCCGGTCGAGGTATTCCGCCAGCAAGGGCGACACCGCCAGCGGAACGCACAACAGCCCCAGGCACCACGCGGCCAACGTGCGCCCGCTGCCAAGCAACCACAGGGCATGACCGAGCAGTACGAAAGCCAGCGCCGTGTTGAACGCCATCGGCACCAGCAACGTCCCGCCCTGCACCAGCACCGCGGCCTGCAGCATCCAGCCAAGCAGGCCCATCCAGCCCAGGCCCGACAGTGCGGCGGGCGCGAGGGTCGGGGGCCTCACCGGTTCCTCCAGCAGCGAGGCGAACAGCCAGCCGCCGCAGCTGAGCGCCAGCGTCTGCAGCGCGCCGAGCAGCAGGTCGATCGGCGCGTGCGGTGCGGTCCACGCGCGAAGGAGGTAGGCCAGCCCCGCAAACGTCGTGGCCAGCGCGATGCCGCGTGCCGTCGCTCGCAGCGCCGCCGAGGTGGTGATGCCGGCGCAGATGGCGGCCGGCAGGACCAGCATCGCGGCGTACCAGAGCGGTGCCCTGGCGTCCGGTACGTGACCGGTCCTGATCTGCGCCGCGGCCCACGCCGCCGCGCACAGGGCAAGCACCAGCCCCACGCGACGATGGCCGCGCGCGGTCGACCAGGCCGAGCAGGCCAGCACGGCCAGCAACGCATCCAGCGCCACCTGCTCCATCGAGAAAGCCCCGGCCAGCGCCACGCTGCAGGCATGCAGCAGCGCGAGCGCGGGTACCAGCAGCGCGCCAGTCACCGGAAACCGCAAATGCCGCCTGGCGTCAGCCATGTCATCCCCCTGATGACTCCTCCGTGCCAACCGCAACGCCGCAAGGCCTGCCCTGCAGTGCCGCTGTGGCGATCAATCCCGCAAGCCGTCCGGAAATCCCGCCGTCGTCGCCTGCTGCATGCAGTAGAACATGCCCGCGTCGACACGGGTATATCGGCGCAAAACGCCCTGGCTGGAGTCGCCCGTGTCATCGCGATGCGGCATTCAGGCGCTTTTTTGCCTGCTGCATCACTTGGCGAGCCCCACACGCTTGCCCTACATTCCACATTGCCGAGAGGGTTTTCGCGGCAAACCCACCATCCATCATTCGAACACACGGAATTCATCCATGGCCAAGACGACGAACAAGACGAAGGGCGCAGCACCCAAAGCAGCGGCCAAACCTGCCGCTGCCCCGAAACCGATCAAGGAACCGTTGAACAAGTCCGGGCTGCTCGCGCACCTGGTCGAGACCAGCGGCGTGGCGGCGAAGGACGTGCGCGCCGTGCTGGCTGCGCTGGAAGGTGCCGTCACCGCCTCGGTCAACAAGAAGGGCGCCGGCGAGTTCACCTTGCCTGGCCTGCTGAAGGTCACCGCCGTCAAGGTGCCGGCCAAGCCCAAGCGCAAGGGCATCAACCCGTTCACCAAGCAGGAGCAGGTGTTTGCCGCCAAGCCTGCCTCGGTCAAGATCAAGGTGCGTCCGCTGAAGAAGCTGAAAGACGCTGCTGCCTGAAGTCGGACCCCGGATGCGGCGTGCGTGATGCCGCCGCATCCGATTCGTTTTTCCCATGCGGGACGGCGCGACAGACGCCCGACCGCCGCCGGCATACCCCGCCGTTTCAAACATCTCCAGACGAAAATTTCCGTGCACCGCTGCACGATTTCGTCGAATGCCCCCCGAAATAATCTAGACTCTGGTTCGACCCGGCCTGGACGCGATGGCGAGGCCGGTGTACAGGGACGGGGGCTTCGATGCGTTTGCTGCGCGGCATTCTCGAACGGACGCCTGCTCCGGAAGGCCAACTCACGGCCGGTTCCGGCGACAGCGCCGCGCTCTTTCCGGTGCGTTACCGGCAGCGCCTGGTTGCCGAGCTCAAGCTGGATGCGGCCACCGCCAGGGGCTTGATGCGGGCCCTGCTCGATGCCTGCCGTGGCGGCGACGAATGCACCCGGATCGCCTGCCTGCAGGATTTCGCCGATGCCTTTCGGCGCAACGCGCTGATCAAGAGCGTGCAGTTCTATCCGTACCTGCGGTGCGCGCTCGAGCATGACTCCATGGCAATGATGCACTTCAACGAAGTGCAGGCCGAGGCCCAGCGTCACGTGCTGCGCATCGAGGCGATCCTGGTGGAATATCTCGGTGCTCCGTGGGATGCCACCTGTCGTCGCCGCTTCGTGTCAGACATGGCGCGCGCGGCAAGCTTGCTGGGGCGGTTGCTGCGGCAGGAGGAGTCGACCCTGTTCCCGCTGTACCTGCCGCCGGACCAGTATCGCTATCTCGGTGGCCCGCCGGCGCGGCAGAACGGCGCGCAGGCGGCGGGCTGAGGCGGCGCTTCAGGGTTTGGCGATCTCGAAATCGCGCTGGGTCACCGGCGCGCCGTCGAGGAAGATCTCGACCCGGTATCTCCCCTCGGGCCACAAGTCGGGGTTGTGCAGCGTGAACGTGGTGGTGGCCGGCCCGTCGGCGGCAATCGACTGGCTGATGCTGCTGATCAGCTGCCCGTCGCCTTCCAGGTAACGCCAGCGCGCGTTGAGCGTGGCGTCGGCGGTGTGGCCGCGCGTATCCACGCTGGCGTACAGCATGCGGGTGTCCGGCGCAAAGCGCGTGCCCGGCGCGGTGATGCGGTGGGCGGCGTCCACGTCCGTGCCCAGCGTGAGCTGCACCACTTCGATTGCGGCCGCCGCAGGTGCGGCGGCGCTTGTTGCCGCAGCGGGCGCCGCGGCCGTGGAGAGCGCCTGCGCGGGCGTCGTCTGCGCCACGCTGGCGGGCGCTCGCACCGTGCTGGTTGCCGGTGCCGGTGCCGGTGTGGCGGGCGGCGTGGCGGGCTTGCCGCAACCGCCCAGCGCCAGCAGCCAGAGTACCTGGCAGGCGATGGCCGCCACGTGCCGATGCCGCCGGACGCGGGCCCGTTGCTGCCTCATTGCCGCACCGTCCGCGGGTTGGCTGGCGTGATCGGCGTGCTGCTGCGGAACGGGTTGATGTCCAGCCCGCCGCGTCGCGTGTAGCGCGCATACACGCTCAGCTGCCGCGGTTCGCAGGTGCGGGTCAGGTCGGCGAAGATGCGCTCCACGCAATGCTCGTGGAACTCGTTGTGATTGCGGAACGACACCAGGTAGCGCAGCAACCCCGCATGGTCGATCGGCGCACCGCGGTAGGCGATCTGCACGCTGCCCCAATCCGGTTGACCGGTGACCGGGCAGTTCGAGCGCAACAGGTGCGAGACGAGCGTCTCGGCCACCGGCGAGGCGCCGCTGTCGGCCTGCAGGAAATCGGCATTCGGCGGGCCGTAATCGTCGATCTCGATGTCCTGCTCGTCCAGCAGATGGCCGTCCATATCGCAAACGGCGTGTGCCGCCGCCCTGGCGTCGCTCAGCTGCACGCCGACCACCGCGCCCGCCGCGGCCGAGAGATCGCGCGTCAGCGTGCTGGCAAGCGTGGCCGCGTCGGCAATGCGCTCGCCCGCAAAACCGTTCAGGTACAGCTTGAACGATTTCGATTCGATCAGGTGCGGCGACGCCGCCGGCACGCGGAACTCGGCCAGCGCCACCACGGGCTTGCCGCGCCGATCCAGCCACGACAGCTCGTAGGCGTTCCAGATGTCCACGCCGTGGAACGGCAGCGGTTCGGCCAGGCCCAGCTGCGCCCGATTGCCGGCGCGCGGGATGGGAAACAGCAGCGCGGGATCGTAGCGGTCGGCGTAGGGCGTTTCCTTGCCCAGCGGGGAATGTTCGGGCGAATTCATGCCGGCAAGTCTATTGATACGTGGCGCAGGTGTCTCGCCGCGCCATCGCTGCGGTTCAGCTGCGCCGCAGCAGCAGCTCGATCAGGCGCCGGAATCGTTCACCGTAAGGTGGATTGAACAAGCCGGTGCCATTGAAGCGCGCCTGGCGGAAAACCGGCTTCAGGTGCGAGAACGTGCGAAACCCCGCCTCCCCGTGGTAACCGCCCATGCCCGAGGCGCCCACGCCACCGAACGGCAGGCCGTGCTGCGCGATGTGGTACAGCGTGTCGTTGACCGTAACGCCGCCGGCCGTCGTGCGTGACAGCACCTCTCCGATCAGCGCCTGGTCGCTCTCGAACAGGTACAAGGCCAGCGGATGCGGGCGCGACGCCACCTGCGCGATGGCCTGGTCGATCGTGTCGTAGGGCAGGAGCGGCAGTAGCGGGCCGAAGATCTCCTCGCGCATCACCGCCATGCTGTCGTCCACGCCAGTCAGCAGTTGCGGCGGCAACAGCCGGCGCGCGGCATCCGCGGCCGCATCGCCCAGCGCATGCACGCGGGCGCCGCGATCGCGCGCGTCGCGGAGCAGGGCGGTCAGCCGCTGGTACTGGCGATCGGAGGCGATGCTGGCGTACTGCGCGAGCTGCGCCAGTTGCGGATACAGCCGTGCCGTCACCCGCTGCGCCACGGCCACGAAGTCGTCGATGCGATCGCGCGGCAACAGCACGTAGTCCGGCGCGATGCAGGTTTGCCCCGCGTTGACCAGCTTGCCGAGCACGATGCGCTCCACCGCGTGCTCGAAGCGCGCGCCCGGGCCGACGATCGCCGGCGATTTCCCGCCCAGTTCCAGCGTCACCGGCGTGAGATTGGCGGCGGCCGCGCGCATCACCTGATGCCCTACCGCGGTCGATCCGGTGAACAGCAGGTGGTCGAACGGCAGCGCCGAAAACGCCTGCGCCACCTCCGTCGCGCCGGTGACCACGGCCACCGCGTCGGCCGGAAAACGGCGTGCCACCAGCGAGGCAAACAGGGCCGAGAAACGCGGCGTGAATTCGCTCATCTTCAGCATCGCGCGGTTGCCCGCGACCAAGGCATCGACCAGCGGCCCCACCGCCAGGTACAGCGGGTAGTTCCACGGCACAATGATGCCCACCACGCCGCGCGGCTGCGGCCGCAGCTCGGTGCGCGCGGGCAGGAACAGCGCATTGGCCCAGCGGCGGCGTGGCGTCATCCAGCGCCGCCCGTGGCGCAATGCATGGCCGATCGCCGAGAGGCTGGGAAACAGTTCCAGCAGCTCGGTTTCCTGTGCCGGTCGCCGGCCGAAATCGGCGTCGATGGCGGCCGCCAGCTCCGCGCGATGGTCGAGCAGCAGACTGCGCAGCGCGCGCAACCGCTCTGCCCGCACCGGCCACGCCGGCAGCGGATCGGCGTTTTGCGCATCGCGCATGTGCTGCAGCGTTTCGTTCAATGCGACAGGATCGGTCACGGCGTTCTCGGAGGCAGCGTGGATGTTGCCTACCTTAGCCCCTGCGCCTCCCTGGGAGCGGCTTCCGTGGGAGCGGCTTCAGCCGCGATGCTCTTGCTCTGGGCCTCAGGCAGAAGCATCGCGACGGAAGTCGCTCCCACGGCTGTCGCCCTAGACGTTGACCATGTGCATGCCCGCGTCGGTGTAGCGCCGGCCGGCTACCGCTCCGGGCGAGAACGCCGCGTCGATCGCGGCCAGCTCGTCGGCGTCGAGCCTCACCTGCAGCGCGCCCAGGTTCTCGTCCAGCCGGCTGCGCTTGCGTGTGCCGGGAATGGCCAGCACGTCCTCGCCCTGCGCCAGCACCCAGGCCAGCGCCAGCTGTGCCGGCGAGCAACCCTTGTCGGCGGCCAGCGCCTTCACCTTCTCCACAAGTTGCAGGTTGCGGTCGAAGTTGTCGCCCATGAAGCGCGGGCTGTGGCGGCGGTAGTCGTCCGCCTCGAAATCGTCCGGCGAGCGGATCGCACCGGTGAGAAAGCCGCGACCCAACGGCGAGTACGCCACCAGGCTGACGCCCAGCCGGCGGCAGGCAGCGAGCATGCCGTTGTCCTGCGGGTCGCGCGTCCACAGCGAGAATTCGCTTTGCAGCGCGGCAATCGGATGCACCTTGCAGGCACGCTCCAGGGTGGCGCTGGAGGCCTCGCTCAAGCCCAGATAACGCACCTTGCCGGCGGCCATCAGATCGGCCATCGCGCCCACGGTGTCCTCGATCGGCACGTTCGGATCGACGCGGTGCTGGTAGTAGAGATCGATGGTGTCGATGCCCAGCCGCCTGAGGCTGGCATCGCAGGCGGCGCGCACGTACTCGGGCCGGCCATCGACGCCGCGCGCCTGCGGGTTGTCCGGGTCCAGCACGATACCGAACTTGGTGGCCACGAAGGCCTGGTCGCGACGGCCCTTGATCGCCTTGCCCACCAGCACTTCGTTGGTGTGGGGGCCGTACATGTCGGCCGTGTCGAGCAGGGTGAGGCCGCGCTCCAGCGCGTGGTGGATGGTGGCGATCGATTCGGCGTCGTCATGCGCGCCGTAGAACGCGCTCATGCCCATGCAGCCGAGGCCGAGGGCGGAAACTTGCGGGCCGGGCTTTCCGAGGGGGTTCCGGCCGAGGGTGCGCATCTGCATGGGTGACTCCGGTGCGGTGAAGGTGCACGCATGGTGCGCCGCGTTGGCGGTGCGATAAATGGTCAATAATGGGCATCACCATTTCAGAATGAACAACAATTGCCATGGACCGTCTCGAAGCCATGCGGCTGTACACGCGCATCGTGGAACTGGGCAGCTTCACCGCGGCGGCGGACGACTTGAATCTGCCGCGCCACCGTCACCCACGCGATCAAACGGCTGGAGACGCGCCTGGGCGCGCAGCTGCTGCAACGAACCACGCGCCGCGTGCGCACCACCAGCGACGGCGACACCTATTACGCGCATTGCCTGCGCCTGCTGGCCGACATGGACGAGGTCGAGGCGAACTTCCGCGAGGCGGCGATACAGCCGAAAGGCCGGCTGCGGATCGACCTTCCCGCCTCGCTGGGCCGGCTGCTGGTGATCCCCGCCTTGCCCGCCTTTTTCGCGCGCTTTCCGCAGATCGAGCTGGACATCGGCACCGGCGACCGCTTCGTGGACCTGGTGCGCGAAGCCGTGGATTGCGTGCTGCGCATCGGCCATCTGGGTGATTCGGGCATGGTCTGCCGGCGGGTGGGGATGCTGGCGCAGGCGACCGTGGCCAGTGCCGCGTACGTGCGCCGGCACGGCCTGCCCGAATCACTTGCCGCGCTGCAGGATGGCCACGTCGCGGTGAACTGGGCCTCGCCCAACACCCGCCGCGCCGAGCCGCTGGAATTCATGGTGGGCCGGCGTCGTCGCACCGTCACGCTGCCGGGGCGGGTCAGCGTCAGCGGCATGGATGCCTATCTCGGCTGCTGCGAGGCGGGGTTGGGCATCGCGCAGATGACGCGCCAGCGCATCGCGGAAGGACTCAAGGCCGGCCGGTTGCGCGAGATCCTGCCTGCCCACCCACCACCGTCGCTGCCGATCACCGTGTTGTATCCGCAACAGCGGCACATGCCGGCGCGCCTGCGCGTCTTCATCGACTGGCTGGTGGAACTGACGGCGGCGCCGCGCTGAGGCCTGCCAGCCCGGGCGCTGGCGCATGGACCTTTGGCACGGGGACGCCGACGACTCATGCGCTAGCATCCCGCGGACAGGTGTGCGCGCAGATTGCGTGGCGCTGCACGCCATCCGTCCGTGGAGGAACACATGCATTCGATGATCGGCAAGCCGCGCCTGCTCGGCGCGGTGGTGATGGGGTTGCTGTCCGGGGGTGCCGTCGCGCAAGGGCGCACGCTGAGCGCCAGCGACTACGCGCAGGCCGAGCGGTTCATGAGCTACAACACCGTGCCGCTGGTCGATCACGCGATCGGCACGATCAACTGGCTGGACGACGACCATTTCTGGTACGTGGACCACGACGCCAACGGCGATCATTTCGTGCGGATGGATGCCGCCAGCGGCAAGACCACGCCCCTGTTCGACCAGGCGAAACTCGCCGCGGCGCTGTCCGAGGCCGGCGACAAACCGGTGGATGCGAAGAAACTACCCGTCACCGGTTATGAAACGAGGCCGGATGGCCGCATCGACATCGCGGTGCGCAGCAAGCATTACGTGTGCGACATGGTGGCCGCCAATTGCGTCGATCGCGCCGCCCTGGTGAAGACTGGCGACGAGCCCGGCGCGCTGTCGCCGGACAAGAAGAGCGAGGCCTTCATCCGCGACTGGAACCTGTGGCTGCGCGACGTCGCCAGCGGCAAGGAGACCCAGCTCACCACCGACGGCGTGGAGAACTTCGGCTACGCCACCGACAACGCCGGCTGGAAGCACACCGACAAGGCCATCGTGGAGTGGTCGCCCGATTCCAAGCAGATCGCCACCTTCCAGCAAGACCAGCGCAAGACGGGCGAGATGTACCTGGTCAAGACCAAGGTCGGCCACCCCGAACTGCAGCAATGGAAGTATTCGCTGGTCGGCGACAAGGACGTGACGATGATCGAGCGCGTCATCATCGACGTGCCCACGAAGAAGGTCGTGCGCCTGCAGATGCCGCCGGACCAACACCGCTCCACCCTCTGCGACGACGTCAGCTGCGGCCCCGACGGCGGCTGGGACGACGTGAAGTGGGCGCCGGACGGCAAGACCCTGGCCTTCGTCTCCACCTCGCGCGACCACAAGCACGAATGGTTCCGCATCGCCGATGCGCGCACCGGCAAGGTGCGCACCGTGTTCGAGGAACAGGTGCCGACGTATTACGAAAGCGGCAACGGCGCGGTCAACTGGCGCTACCTGCCCCAGACCCACGAGGCGATCTGGTTCAGCGAGCGCAACGACTGGGGCAACCTGTATCTCTACGACCTCACCAGCGGCAAGCTCAAGCACGCGATCACGACGGGCGAGGGCAACGTCACCGAAGTGCTCAAGGTCGATCCGAAGACGCGCACTGTGTGGTTCCGCGGCGTCGGCCGTACCGCGGGGGTGAACCCGTATTACCAGCAGTTCTTCAAGGTCAGCCTGGATGGCGGCCAGCCGGTGTTGCTGACCCCGGAAGCGGCCGACCACACAGTGACGCTGTCGCCGGATGGACGTCTATTCGTCGACACGTATTCCACGCCCACCGTGCCCCCGGTGACCGTGCTGCGCAGCACCGCCGACGGCCGCATCGTGGCGCCCGTCGCCACCGCCGACATCTCGCGCCTGAAGGCGGCCGGCTGGGTGCCGCCGATCCCGTTCACGGTGAAGGCGCGCGACGGCAAGACCGACCTCTACGGCATGATGTTCAAGCCCACCCACTTCGATGCGTCGAAGAAATACCCGATCATCGACTACATCTACCCCGGCCCGCAGACCGGCTCGGTGCGCGGCCGCAGCTTCTCCGCCGCGCGCGGCGACCATCAGGCGATGGCCGAGCTGGGCTTCATCGTGGTGGCGATCGACGGCATGGGTACGCCCTGGCGCTCCAAGGCATTCCACGACGCCTACTTCGAGCACATCGAGGACAACACGCTGCCCGACCAGGTCACCGGCCTGAAGCAACTGGGTGAGCGGTATCCGTGGATCGACCTCGATCGCGTAGGCGTGTGGGGCCACTCCGGCGGCGGCAACGCCACCGCCGGCGCGATGTTCCATTACCCCGACTTCTTCAAGGTCGGCTGGGCCGAAAGCGGCAACCACGACAACCGCAACTACGAGGACGACTGGGCCGAGAAATGGCAGGGCCTGCTGCAGACCGACAAGGACGGCAAGACCAACTACGACGCCCAGGCCAACCAGAGTTTCGCGAAAAACCTCAAGGGCCGCCTGATGCTGGTGCACGGCACCCTGGACGACAACGTACCCCCGTCCAACACGCTGCTGGTGGTCGACGCGCTGATCAAGGCCAACAAGGATTTCGACCTCCTGATGATCCCCAACGCCCGCCACGCCTACGCCGACGCCACCCCATACGCCACGCGCCGGCGCTGGGATTATTTCGTGCAGTACCTGGCCGGCAATACGCCGCCGAAGGAGTACGAGTTGAAGGCGTGGCCGTGGCGGTGAGCGCCCAGGACTGACCGACGCACAAAGGCCAGGGCGACTGCTCTGGCCTCTGGGCGATTCCGGAGCCCGCATCCCGGCGCTAGAACGCCATATCGAACGCCACCTCGCCCTGCACGCCGACTTGGTACGCCGACACGCGGCGTTCGAAGAAATTGGCCAGCTCCTGCACGTCCTGCAAGTCCATGAAGTCGAACGGGTTCTTCGCGCCGTACTTCCTCGGCATGTCGAGCTGGGCGAAGCGCTGGTCGGCGCAGTATTCGAGGTACTGGCGCATGTGCTGCACGGACATGCCGGCCACGCCGCCGGACAGCACGTCCTCGGCGAACTGGGTTTCGCAGGCGATCGCTTCCTCCATCATCTGTTCGACCTGGGCGCGCATGTCGGCGTCGAACAGGTCCGGCTCCTGTTCGCGCACGGTGCGTACCACGTCGAAGGCGAACGCCATGTGGCAGCTCTCGTCGCGGAACACCCAGTTGGTGCCGGCGGCCAGGCCGTGCAGCAGGCCGCGCGAGCGCAGGTAGTACACGTAGGCGAAGGCGGCGTAGAAGAACAGCCCCTCGATGCAGGCGGCGAAGCAGATCAGGTTGAGCAGGAACTGGCGCCGGTGCGCGCGCGTTTCCAGCCGTCGCAGGCCCTGGATCGAGTCGATCCACTTGAAGCAGAACGCGCCCTTCTGCCGGATCGACGGGATCGTTTCGATCGCGGCGAAGGCGGCGTTGCGCTCGGCCGGGTCGGGGATGTAGGTGTCCAGCAGGGTGAGGTAGAACTGCACGTGCAGCGCTTCCTCGTACAGCTGGCGCGACAAATACATGCGCGCTTCCGGCGCGTTGATGTGCTGGTACAGGTTGAGCACCAGGTTGTTCGAGACGATGGTGTCGCCGGTGGCGAAGAACGCCACCAGGCGCTGGATCAGATGGCGGTCGGCCGATGACATCTTCGTGTCGAGGTCGCGCGTGTCCATCGAGAAATCCACCTCCTCAACGGTCCAGGTGTTCCTGATCGCGTTGCGATACATCTCGTAGAAGCCGGGGTAGCGCATCGGGCGCAGGGTGAGTTCGAAACCGGGGTCGAGGATGTGGGCGTTGCGGGTGGGTTGGGCGGGCATGGTGTTTTCCTTGAGTGATTCGCGGCCGATACGGCGCGGATGGTTTTTGCTTCGTCATCCCAGCGAAAGCTGGGATCCAGCGACTTTTGCCTACGCGTTGTCACGGTGGAAACCGAAGGCGCTGGATTCCAGCTTCCGCTGGAATGATGGGATTGAAGGGTTGCGGAGAAGATGGCGATGAGGGAGCGCCGACCGTGTGTCTACCTGCCTGCCAGCCGGCGCAACGGCACGTTGTACGCTGGCGTAACCTCCAATCTTCCAGCACGCATCTGGCAGCATCGATACAACGTGGTCGAGGGGTTTACCAGGCAACATCACGTGCACGACCTTGTGTGGTTCGAGTTGCACGAAACGATGAAATCCGCGATCACGCGCGAGAAGGCGATCAAGGCGTGGAAGCGAGCCTGGAAGATCGAGCTCATCGAGAAATCCAATCCTTACTGGCGTGACCTGTACAAGGAGATATGCGACTGACCCTCCGCCGTCATCCCAGCGAACGCTGGGATCCAGCGCCTCTGCGTCGTACCGGAAGACGCTGGATTCCAGCTTTCGCTGGAATGACGGTGGGCGTTACAGCTTGCGCGCATAGTCGTCATGCACGAAGCGGCTGACATAGCTGGCGAGGCCGCGGCCGGCATGCGCGAGCTTCTGCATGTTCGCAACGTGTTCTGCGCCGGTGACCTCGTCGGTGTACTCGTAGGTGTCGCCGTTGACGAAGCGGATGCGGATGGAGCCGTCACCGCTTTCGTAGGCGGTGACGCCTGAGTTGCCATCGAGGTTCCGGTAGCGTTTCATCGCGACACCTCTCGCGCTATTGGCAGGCCTCGCAATACTCGGGGTTCTCCAGTGAACAAAACACCGCGGCGGTGGCTTGCGCCTGGTCGGGCACGGCCGACACGGTGGTCTTGGCGATCTTCGTGGCCGGTCGCGAGCGCAGGTAGTACGTGGTCTTGATGCCGGCCTTCCACGC
Source organism: Rhodanobacter caeni (assembly GCF_039523575.1). Classification (NCBI taxonomy): domain Bacteria; kingdom Pseudomonadati; phylum Pseudomonadota; class Gammaproteobacteria; order Lysobacterales; family Rhodanobacteraceae; genus Rhodanobacter; species Rhodanobacter caeni. Next base: position 616,364 of record NZ_BAAAFO010000002.1, read on the forward strand.
GTACATGTACATCGAGCTGAGTTGGCCGATGTTCGGGTTCTCCATGAACAGGTTCAACGACTGGCTCTGGTCGATGTAGGCACCGCGCGCCGCGGCCAGTTCGATCAGCGCCTTCTGCGGCAGTTCCCACACCGTGCGGTAGATCGCGCGCAGGCGCTCGGGGATGGCGGCGATGCCCTGGATCGAGCCTTCCGCCAGCTTGATCGCGTCGCGGATTTCGGATGTCCAGAGGCCCAGCGCCTTCAGTTCGTCGGCCAGGTAGCGGTTCACCTGCAGGAAATCGCCGGACAGCGTCTCGCGCTTGAACAGGTTGCTGACCTGCGGTTCGATGCATTCGTAGCAGCCGGCGATCGACGCAATCGTGGCGGTGGGCGCGATGGCGATCAGCAGCGAGTTGCGCAGGCCGTGCTGTTTGATCCTTTCGCGCAGGGCATCCCAGCGTGCGCCGTCGTGCGGTGTGGCGTTGGGCCAATGGTCGAATTGCAGTTCGCCGGCGGCGGCGCGGCTTTCGGCGAAGCCTGGATGTGCGCCTTCGGTTTCGGCCAGTTCGCACGATTGCGACAGCGCATGGAAATAGATTTCCTCGGCGATGCGGGTGGACAGCGCCAGCGCCTCGGCCGAATCGAACGGCAACCGCAGCTTGAAGAACACGTCCTGCAGGCCCATCACGCCCAGGCCCACCGGACGCCACTTCATGTTGGCGTTGCGCGCGGTGGCGATCGGGTAGTAGTTGAGGTCGATCACCCGGTTGAGCTGGCGCACGGCGGTGCGCACCGTGGTGGCGAGCTGCTCGAAGTCGAACGCGCCTTCCGTGACATGCCGCGCCAGGTTCACCGAGCCCAGGTTGCACACGGCCGTCTCGTCCGCCGAGCTGACTTCGAGAATCTCGGTGCACAGGTTGGACAGGTGGATCACGTTCCAGGGTTTGGCCGTCTGATTGGAGGTCGCGTTGCAGCGGTCCTTGAACGTCATCCAGCCGTTGCCGGTCTGCGCCAGCGTGCGCATCATGCGGGCGTACAGCTCGCGCGCCTTGACCGTCTTCACGGCGAGGCCATCGGCCTCGGCCTGGCGGTAGGCGGCGTCGAACGCTTCGCCCCAGCGGTCGACGAAGTGCGGCACCAGCTTCGGATCGAACAACGACCAGTCGCCGTCGCTCTCGACCCGGCGCATGAATTCGTCCGGCACCCAGTTGGCGATGTTGAGGTTGTGCGCGCGACGGGCGTCGTCGCCGGTGTTGTCGCGCAGTTCGAGGAAGTCCTCGATGTCGGCGTGCCACGATTCCAGGTACACGCAGGCCGCGCCCTTGCGCTTGCCGCCCTGGTTCACCGCGGCGACCGAGGCGTCCAGCGTCTTCAGCCACGGCAGCAGGCCGTTGGAATGGCCGTTGGTGCCGCGGATCAGCGAGCCGCGCGAGCGCACCCGCGAATAGGCCAGGCCGATGCCGCCGGCGAATTTCGACAGCTTGGCCACGTCGGCGTACTTGTCGTAGATCGATTCCAGCGAATCGACCGGCGAGTCGAGCAGGTAGCACGAGCTGAGCTGCTCGTGCGCGGTGCCGGCGTTGAACAGGGTGGGCGAGCTGGCGATGTACTCCAGCGACGACAGCAGCCGGTACAGCTCCAGCGTCTCGCCGATCTCGCCGCCGCCCAGCGCGCAGGCGATGCGCATGAAGAAGTACTGCGGCGTCTCGATCACCAGCCGCCGCTGCGGATGACGCAGCAGGTAGCGGTCGTACACCGTGCGCAAACCGAAGTACTCGAAGCGGTGGGTGGCCAGCACGTCGATCGCGTCGTTGAACTTGCGCGCGTTGGCGGCCACGAAGTCGCGCAGGCGGTCGTTGAGGATGCCCAGTTCCGCGCCGCGCGCGATCGACTGCGAGAAGCTCTGGATTTCCTGGCCGCTGACTTCCTTGTCGATGTAGGCGCCCAGCAGCCGCGCGGCCAGCTGTCCGTATTCGGGCTCCTCGGCGGTCAGCGCGGCGGCGGTGCGAATCGAAAGCTGATCGAGCTCCTGCGTGGTGGCGCCGTCGTACAGGCCGCCGATGGTCTTCAGCGCCACGCGCAGCGGGTCGACCGCATGCAGGCCTTCGGCGCTGCGCGTCACGGCGCGCACGATCTTGTTGACGTCGACGGCTTCCTGGCCGCCGTTGCGCTTGGTCACGTGCATGGATGCCGCGCTGTGCGGCGGGGTGAGGGTGAACGGGGTTTCGGCCGCGACTTCGGGAAGGGCGATCGGAGATTCGGCGGGCGCAAAAACACGCTCGCGTACGGCGATATCGGGGGCTTGCATGGCAGGACGCTCCGGCATGGAATCAAACGCCTGCTCCCGCGCGCAGGGCCTGAAGCGATGGATTCCGGAGGCGCCGGCAACGCGGTGCCGACAAGGCCCGCGCCACGACGTGCTTCCCCGCGGAAACCGTCACTACGCACCGGGACACGTTCGTCCCGATGTGCCGGCAGGTCTTCGGACTTGCGGACGAGGATCTTGCGATCCGCCTATTTGCCCCCGCTTCCCAGCCGCCGAGGGCCAGTGCATGTGGGTGCTTTCGTTTCCGCTTTACCGCTGCGGGGCAGTTCCGGAGTTACACCGGATTCCCTTTTAACCCGACCGACGAACATGCCGACCGGGACCGACGGCCACAACATATCGGGTGATGGATGGTTGGTCAACCCAACAACTTGTGTGCCGGGCATGGGGCGGTGTGCCTGTAGTGTGGCTGGCAACGTCTACAGCGCGTCGTGATCCATCTCGCCGGTGCGGATGCGGGTGACCTGGTCCAGCGGGCTGACGAAGATCTTGCCGTCGCCGATCTTGCCGGTGCGGGCGGCCTGCTGGATGGCTTCCAGCACGCGATCGAGCTGGTCGTCGGTTACCGCCACCTCCAGCTTGATCTTGGGCAGGAAATCGACCACGTACTCGGCGCCGCGGTACAGCTCGGTATGGCCCTTCTGGCGTCCGAAGCCCTTTACCTCGGTGACGGTGACGCCTTGCACGCCCACTTCCGCCAGCGCCTCGCGCACGTCGTCCAGCTTGAACGGCTTGATGATGGCCACGACCAGCTTCATGGAATTTCCTTGGGGTATGGGGCACGCGCGGTGCATGGCGTCCATTCTGCCTTCGCGCGCGGGCGCTGTCGCCTCGTGGGCGTCGTGTAGGACAATCCCTACACATTCCGACGGAGCATGCCGATGGCGCCCCCGATTTCCGTTCACCTAGTATTTACCCCGACGAGTGCGAGGCGCTGTCCATGATGGATAGGCAGGATATCGACCAGATTGCCCTGCGGCTTGTGTCGTTGGTACCGCCAGGATTGGCAGAGGCGCATCAGGATTTGCGAGCCAACTTCCAGGATGTTCTGGCGCAGGGATTGCGCCGCCTCGACCTGGTCACCCGCGAGGAGTTCGACGTCCAGACCCAGGTGCTGGCGCGCACACGCGCGAAGATCGACCAACTCGAGCAACGCGTGGCCGAACTGGAGGCTGCCGTCGCCCATCGCGGGACGCCGTAACACCAGCTCCCGGGAGCCGCCCCCGATCCGTCACCTCACCCCGAGAACGATCGGGGGCGGTTGTTTATCAACGGATGGAGTCGCCCGGTGCCCGTGCCTGTCAGCGCTTGCGAAGAAAACCGCCTCCGGTGGCTTTCTTCTGTCGCGCGCCCGATGCGTGCCCGGACGTATTCCTGTCCGGCCGTCCGCGGCCGGGCCGGTAGCCTGCAGGAATCGCAGGTTGCCACCGATCGCTCCACGCGCCGACGCCTGCCCGCATGAGCCTCGCCGTTACCCTCAGCCGCGCCCAGGAAGGCATCGCCGCGCCGCAGGTGATGGTGGAGGTGCATCTCTCCGGCGGCTTGCCCAGTACCAACATCGTGGGCCTGCCCGAGGCGGCGGTGCGTGAAGCGCGCGACCGCGTGCGCGTGGCGATCCAGAACACCGCCTTCGAGTACCCCGGCCGCCGCGTCACGGTGAACCTGGCACCGGCCGAACTGCCCAAGGATGGCGGCCGTTTCGACCTGGCGATCGCGCTGGGCATCTTGGCGGCCAGCGGGCAGGTGCCGCGCGAGAAGCTCGACGACTGCGAATTCCTGGGCGAGCTGGCCCTGACCGGTGCGCTGCGCGGCGTCTCGGGCGTGCTGCCGGCCCTCTTGCGCGCGCGTGCGCGCGGGCGGCGGGTGCTGGTGCCCTGGCAGAATTCCGCCGAGGCTGCGCTGGTGCCGGATGTGGACGTGCGGGTGGCGCGCACGCTGGCCGACGTGTGTGCCTGGCTGCGCGGGGCGGAGGAGCTGTCCGCGCCGATCGCCACGCCCACCACCGGCGGGGCCGACGACGGCCCCGACCTCGGTGACGTGCGCGGCCAGTTGCAGGCGCGCAGGGCGCTGGAAATTACCGCCGTGGGCGGTCATCACCTGTTGCTGATGGGGCCGCCCGGCACCGGCAAGACGATGCTGGCCGAACGCCTGCCCGGCATCATGCCGCCGCTGTCCGAATCCGAGGCGCTGGAAACCTGCGCGGTGGCGTCGGTGTCGGGCCAGGTGATCGACCTGACGCGCTGGCGCCGGCGGCCGTTCCGCGCGCCGCACCACACCGCCTCGGCGGTGGCGCTGGTGGGCGGCGGGTCGTATCCGCGCCCGGGCGAGATCTCGCTGGCGCACAATGGCGTGCTGTTTCTGGATGAGCTGCCCGAGTTCAGCCGTCAGGTGCTCGAGGTGTTGCGCGAACCGATGGAGTCGGGCCAGATCCTGATCTCGCGCGCGGCGCGCCAGACGGTGTTTCCCGCCCAGTTCCAGCTGGTAGGCGCGATGAATCCGTGCCCCTGCGGTTACGCCGGCGATCCGGGCCAGCGCTGCCGCTGCACGCCCGACCAGATCCAGCGCTATCGCTCGCGCATCTCCGGGCCGCTGCTCGACCGCATCGACTTGTGCGTCGAAGTGCCGCAGGTGCCGCTGGCCGACCTGGGTGCGCCGCGCTCGGGCGCCGACGAGGATTCGGCCACGGTACGCGCGCGGGTGCTGGCCGCACGGCGGCAATCGCTGATGCGGGCCGGCCGGCCCAACGCGGAAATCAGCGTGCGCGAACTGGAGCGCGATTGCGCGCTGGGCCCGCCTGAACGGCGCTGGTTCGAGGCCGCGCTGGAGCGGCTGGGGCTGTCCGCCCGCGCCTATCACCGCGTGCTGCGGGTGGCGCGCACGATCGCCGATCTCGATGGCGGCGCCGCCTTGCTGGAGCGCGAGCACCTGGCCGAGGCGCTGCAGTATCGGAGCCGTTAGAGCGAGGAGTGAGTGGAGAGGAGTGAGAAGTGAGAGAAAAGCTGGGGCATGCCGTGATGCCGCCTTCTCTCTCTTCTCACTCCTCTCCACTCTCTCCTCGCTATGGACGTGCCGGCCGTCGCGTGGTTCGATGGCGCCCCGATATTCCCAAGGAATGCGATGACTATCGAGCTCGGCCTGATGCTCGCCGGCATGCTGATGATCGGCTTCCTGGCGCAATGGCTGGCCTGGCGGGTGCGGCTGCCGGCGATCCTGTTCCTGCTGCTGGCGGGCATCATCCTGGGGCCGGCCACCGGCGTGCTGAACCCCGACAAGCTGCTGGGCGATCTGCTGTTTCCGATCGTGTCGCTGGCGGTGGCGCTGATCCTGTTCGAAGGCAGCCTCACCCTGCGCTTCAACGAATTGCGCGGCATCGGCAACGCGGTACGTGGGCTGGTCAGCTATGGCGCCATCGCGGCGCTGCTGTTGCTGGCGTTGGTCGCCCATGTGGTCGCCGGACTGAGCTGGCCGATCGCGCTGCTGTTCGGCGCGCTGGCCTGCGTCACCGGCCCCACCGTGATCGCGCCGATGCTGCGCACGCTGCGGCCGAACGCGCGCATCGCCAACACGCTGCGTTGGGAAGGCATCGTGATCGATCCGCTGGGCGCCTTGTTCGCGGTGCTGATCTACGAAGCCATCGTGTCTCAGCGTGAGGGCCATACGCTGGGCATTTTCGTGGCCACGATCCTCTGCGGCGCGGTGATCGGCGGGCTGGCCGCCATGGCGATCGGCTTCCTGCTGCGGCGGCAGATGATTCCCGAATACCTGCAGAACTACGCCGTGCTGGCGACGGTGCCGCTGGCTTTCAGCGTCTCCAATGCGCTGACCCACGAGTCCGGCCTGCTGGCCGTCACCATCATGGGCATCGCGCTGGGCAACATGCGCAACGTGCACATGGACGACATCCTCGACTTCAAGGAAAGCCTCACCACGGTGCTGGTGTCGCTGCTCTTCATCCTGCTGGCGGCGCGACTGCACTGGCCGCTGCCGGACGGCATGCTGGGCGCGGGCATCGCCGTCTTCGTCATTGCGCAATTGCTGGTGCGCCCCTTGACGGTGGCCTTGTCCAGCATGGGCAGCAGCCTGAACTGGCGCGAGCGGGCGCTGATCGGCTGGGTGGCGCCCCGCGGCATCGTGGCGGCGTCGGTATCGGCGCTGTTCGCGTTGCGCCTGGACGCCCTGGGTGTGGCGGGCGCCGACGCCCTGGTGCCATTGGTGTTCACCCTGATCATCGGCACCGTGGTGCTGCAGAGCGCCACCGCGCGGCCGCTGGCGTTGTGGTTGAAGGTGGCCGAACCCGAGCCGCGCGGCGTGCTGATCTTCGGCTCCGACTACGTGGCCCGCGCGATCGGCGCAGCGCTGAAGGATGCCGGCTTCCGCGTGGTGCTGGCCGACGATGACTGGGACGGCATCCGCCAGGCGCGCATGGACGGCCTCAGCACGTTCTTCGGCAATCCCGCCTCGCCGCACGCGGAGCGGCATCTCGATCTCGTCGGTGTCGGCCGGTTGCTGGCCATGTCCACCAACCGCGAGCGCAACTCGCTCGCCTGCGTGCATTACCGGCAGGAGTTCGGGCGCGACAAGGTCTATCGCCTGCGCAACCTGACACCGCAGGAAAGCACCGAGCGTGCAGCGTTCTCCGGTGGCCTGCTGTCACCGCCGCTGTTCGACGAGAACATGACCCACGGCCGCTTCGGCGAGATGCTGTCCAGCGGCTGGCGCGTGAAGTCGACCAGGCTCACGACCACCTTCGACTGGCCGCATTTCATCGAACAGTACGGCTCCGATACCGTGCTGATGTTCGGCGTCGAGGAAAAAGGCGTGCTGCGCGTGGCGTCGTCCAAGCGCGAGCTGGAACCGCGGCCGGGTTGGACCGTGATCGCGCTGGTGCCGCCGGCTGGGGTGTAGAAGAAGACACAGCAAGTGGCTTTCTTCGCAAGCTCCAGGCGTTGCGTTCGGCGGCTGGTCAGGACCGCACCGAAAAGCGGTATGCGCCGACATACTGCCGAGCAAGAACGCATTATAAAGAGCCGCAGTACGCCGCCGAGATGGATCCCTCATGCCGCCTATTGTTGTCGTCGACATCCGCTTCCAGTTGCACTACTGGATTGAACATGTATCCGGACAGGGAGCCGTGGTCACCGCGCCGGCGATTGCCGCGTACCAGTTCGTTCGGGGGGAAAAATGAAATGTCTTGTCGCCATGGCGTTCTTGCTCGGCGCGGCGTCGTGCGCCATGGTCGCCAGAGGAGCTCCCCCACAAAACCCTCTCAGTCTCGAACAACTGCACCGCCAGGCGGCGTTGATCGGGCACGAGGTTGATGTCGTCAGTTGTGCCGGCATACCAGTGAGCGATGCGCCCCACGAGCAAAATCTGATAATCCTCTATCCATGCGATACCGGCCCGTCGGAAGACGCAATCGATAAAATGGTGGCGGGGCGTCTTTCGGTGCGGACGATTCTGAAACCATCCAGTGAGTGGGCGGTCGGCGAATCGCCAGCGTTCAAAGGCAGGTTTCGGGGTATTTTGAAACGGGAAGCGATCGATCCCGACGACGAGGAGAAAGTGCTGGTTATCGAGCTGGATGAGGTGGAATTTCATTCGGCGGTCGATCTATGACTCCCGTGCATGGGCTCGCAGCGACACTGAGCGAAGCGGCACGCCGGATGAAAGGCGCCATGTCCAGCCGATCAAGGCTTTTCCACACGCTCGTGCCTGCCGTCGTCCTACTTTTGCTGACCGCAGGATGTTCCCCCGCCATGTCGACCCAGTCCAATGCCGGTAGCGCGCAAACGTCGGGCTCCTCCATGTTTCCGCTGCGCTTCGTAAAGCACGACTTCCAGGTGTTCTGCTACAACACCCTCCGCTGCCACGTGATCTACAACGACTTCAACTTCACGCCCTACAAAGCCGACGAACGACCCTCGCCGGCGCCGCCATCGGCGGATTACAGGGAGCATTGGCCGTTTGCGTCCTACCTGGGCATCCGCAATTTTCCTCCACCGGCACAGGTGGATTGGACGTCGCTGGACGGGGTGGCGCACACCGCCAAGGTGGACATCGGTGCCATCTTCAAGGACGAGCGCGTGCTGTACAACGTGCCCGACACCGAGATTCCCGACCGCTCGTGGGGAGGCGAGCCCGGCATCCTGCTCGAAGTGAACGACCGCACGATCAGCGTCTACATGAAGGCATTCATTGCTACCAGGACCGAGCAGATCCCGGGCAACAAATACAGCTATGGCCGGGACGACGTGATCCTGGCCTGGACACATACCTACTGAATAGGGCGCTGTCATGGAGCACGACCGGATGGACCCGGATGGCATCCTCGGTGATGGCGTACACACCGATCCTGCCGCGTCGCGATTGCCGATTTACACAGAGAGTCGGGTGCAACTGGCGTCTTTCGACGAGCCCGTACTGATCCATGCGGATCATCCGCATGAGCGTCTCTTCATTGCCGCGCTGGATGGCACCGGCAATGACGCCATCCACGATCCCGAGCATGCGACCAACGTCGCGCTTATCGCTCGACAGGTGGAACAAGCCGGCAATGCGAGGATTGGTTTCGGTTATGTTCCCGGGCCGGGCACCCAGCAACATGGGCTGTTCTCACCTGTGTTTGACAACATGCGCGGCAACACCGTTGATGAGCGGGCCGAGGAGATGTACAGGAAGTTCATCAACCAGGCCTGGAAATGGAAGCAGGAAGATCCGGACGCGGAGATTCGTGTCGCCAGCGTCAGCTTCAGCCGCGGCAGTGAAGAGGCAGCCCTTTTTGCACGGCTGGTTGAGGAGCGTGGCATTCAGGATCCCTCCGGTGCCCGTTACACCTACGATTCCCATCATCAGATCAAGCACGTCGAATACACCAGGCCGCCGCTGGTGCCGCCGCATCAGGTGGCACAGGCGGTGGTCATGTTCGATCCGGTGGGTACCGGCAGTGCGATGAACATGGATCGTCGGCTGCCGCCGTCGGTGATCTCCGGCATCCAGTTCATCGCAATGGATGAGCACCGCGGCCTGTTCAAGTCCGATCGGATCATTGATCCCGGCATCACGCCCGACGGGCGCTTTGCCGGCGTTTACGTGCCCGGCGCGCATTCGGACGTGGGCGGCAGTTACCACCGCAACGGCTTGTCGGTCCGTACCGGCAACGCCGCCATCGATTACATCAACGGGTTGAGCGATACGCCGTTCCTGGCCAAGAGTCCGGAACCCGACGACCCACGTCTGAACGTGATCCACCGTTCGCAGGAAGGCATGTGGCTGTATCGCTTGTGGCCCAAGATCGACCGGCTCCAGCCGGGCGGCTACAACGAGCGGGAGGTGTCCCGGCACGTCATGGGACAAGTGCCCGATGCCTACAACGCCGAACCGCGCAATGAAACGCTCAACCGGCAGTTTGACCGCCAGCCCATGCCCAACGGCCCGGTGCCGGACGCGATCGACCTGCCACGCGGAGCGCCCCGGAGCGAGCTCGACCAGTGGATCGACCGCATGTACCTGGCGTCGCAGAACCCTGACAACGGTGCCTGGGACAGGGTGCAGCATGAGGCAGCGCAATCCTATCTGGGCACGCCCGATGGCCAGCAGTTCCAGCAGCAGGCCGACAGCCTGAACGCGACGTGGGATCGGCAACTGCTCGCTCGGCAACAGGCGCACCAGGCCACACCGGCTGCGATGGGATTGAGCCAGTAACACTCTCCTGGATCGACAAGGACGTGACCATGGACAGCACCCGCACCGAGGATGTAGAGACGGCTCGACAGGCCTTGATCCGGTTGATGGCGATCGCCGACCGCCTTGAATCGCGCAACGCGCAGGTCGCGCAACGCATCGACGCGGCAACCGTTGCCCTGGATCAGGGCGTGAGTCGCCTGGACGCTGGCGGCGGGCGGTTCGCCCAGGACGCCCTGCAGGTGCTCGGCAGCAGCGTGCGGCAGGTGATGGCCCAAAGTGCCGCACAAGCCGTGGACGGGCTTCACCAGCGGCTGCAACAAGGGGCTGACAGCGTGCGCGCGGCGGCACAAGCGATGGATGCGCAACGCAAGGGGCTGGCAGCCGCGCGGCATACCCTGGTGTGGAACGGCCTGATCGCCCTGCTGCTCGGTTCACTGTTGGCGGCTGGCGCCGCTGCATGGGTGGTTCATCGCAGCCTGCAGGATCTGGCTCAGGTGCATTTCGGGCAGGACCTGTTGCGTGCCACGCAGCGCGGCGCGATCACCCGCTGCGGCGATTCGCTGTGCGTCAAGGTCAGCAGGAAGCCGCGCCACTTCGGCAAGGACGGCCAATACGTGTTGCTGGAGGAATAGTCGCGCCGGTGGGCGGGGGGAGCCTCTGGCTCCGGCGCCGATTCGCCGCAAGGCTTACGCCGGCGATACAGCCCGCCTCACTCCGTATTGCGATGCTTGCCCCGGTACGGCCTGAACAGCGCGCGGATCGCGGGCATGTCCGCGTCCACGTCGCCGCTGGCGTGCACCAGCGGACCCAGGGTGAAGGTTTTCGTGGGGTAGTCGAGGAACAGGGTCTGGATCGGCACGTTGGCGCCATGGGCGATGCGCAGGAAGCCCTGCTTCCAGCGCCGCACCGGCTTGCGCGTGCCCTCGGGCGTGATGCCCAGCCACATGCGTTCACGCTCGGCAAAACGCTGCACCATCTGCGCGGGCACGTTGGTGGCGGCGCGGCGGTCGATGCCGATCATGCCCAGCGGGCGCAGGATGATGCCGAACGGTCCGTTGAGCACTTCGCGCTTGATCATGATGCTGATGTCCACGCCCAGCGCGACCTTCATCACCAGGCCCCACACGCCGTCCCAGTACGACGAGTGCGGCGCGCCGATGATGACCAGCTTCGGCACGTTGGGCAGTTCGCCCAGCAGGCGCCAGCCGCTGAGGCGCAGGATGCGGCGCGCCAGCCAGGGCCAGAACCGGCTGTTGAGGCGCGGTGCCAGCGGCGGGGTGGGGGGCAGCATTGGTGCGTTCATTCGGGGTTCCATGCGCGCGAACGCGTCTGCTTGATCTTGCCGCGTTGCTGTTTGCCGGCCAGGCGGCGCTCCTTCGATGCGCGTGTGGGGCGCGTGGCCACGCGCTTCTTGGGCGGGCGCAACACGCTGCGGATCAATTCGGCCAGCCGCTCGCGCACGTCGTCGCGGTTGCGGCCCTGGTCGCGGAAGCGCCGTCCCTGAATCACCAGCACGCCTTCGGCGGTGAGCCGACGATCGCGTCGGGCCAGCAACCGTACGCGCACCTCGTCAGGCAGCGAGGGTGAATTGACGACGTCGAATCGAAGCTCCACCGCGCTCTCGGTGCGATTCACATGCTGCCCGCCGGGACCATCGGCACGCAGGAAACGTTCGACGAGTTCGGATTCGGGCAGCGCGAGGGTGGGGCTGATGGTCAGCATGCGACAAGTGTAGAGCGAGGAGCGAGTGCGGAGGAGTGAGGAGTGAGAGAAAGCGGGGCACCGACGCCTTTGCTCTCTCACTCCTCACTCCTCTGCACTCGCTCCTGCTCCCGGATTCCAGCCGAAGCGGCCAAGCAGATCGCCGAACGCCTCGTCCAACGGAGCCTGCAACGTCATCGCCTTGCCGCTCAGCGGATGGCAAAACGCCAGCCGCCACGCATGCAACAGCATGCGGTGACAGCCGAAATGCTGCTTGTAAAGCCGGTTGTGGTCGCTGCGGCCATGCTGGCAGTCGCCGATCACCGGGTGATGGATGTGCGCAAGGTGCTTGCGGATCTGGCGGAAGCGACCGCTTTCCGGCTCGGCCAGCAACAACGCGTAGCGTTGCTGCTGATAGCGGCCAAGGGCAATCGGCACCTCGATCGTGGCCAATCGCCGGTAGCGCGTGCGCGCCTCGCGGCGCGGGCCGGTTTCGCGCGAGCCGGGCAGCGCGTAGTCGATCACGCCCTCGGCCGGTTCCGGCCAGCCACGCACCACCACCAGATACTGCTTGCGCACCGTGCGCGCCATGAACTGCTCGCCCAGGGCGGCGGCGACGTCCTTGTTGCGCGCCACCAGCAGCACGCCACTGGTGGCGCGGTCGAGGCGGTGCGCCAGGTACACGCTGTCGCCGACCTGTTCACGCAGCTCGTCGATCAGGAAGCTGTCGGCGGGGCCGACAAACTTCGAGCGATGCACCGCCAGGTTCGCGGGTTTGTTCACCGCGATCAGCGCGTCGTCCTGGTAGAGAATTTCAAGCATGCGGATCCGCCAGAAAAGTCGGAAGCCCCTGTAGGAGCGACTTCAGTCGCGACGCTTTTTGCTCGTTTGGCAGGAAAAGCGGTCGCGACTGAAGTCGCTCCTACAGGGGCGTGGAGTGCTTAGCGGGAGCGGGGCCAGCCGATGGCGAAGGCCAGCAAGCCGGCCACGCCGGTGCCCAGTGGCGGCCAGGGCCCGTGCTGCGGGGCCAGGGTCCACAGCAGCGCCGAGCCGATCAGCAAGGCGCTACCCAGCAACCCACACGCCAGCAGCTTGTGCTGACGCCGGGCGTTGTCGCGCAGCACGGCGAGGGCCAGCGGATCGCTCACCACGCGCTGCTCGCCGCGGCCGGACTGACGCAGGGCCTCGCGCACCAGGTCGGGAAGCTCCGGCGCGTGGTGCAGCCATTCGGGCAGGCGCTTGCGCACGTCGCGCAGCGTGCGCAACGGGCTGTAGCGTTCGCGCAGGATGCGTTTGAGGACCGGATGCGCCACCGCCCAGATGTCGATCTCCGGATCGAGCATGCGGCCCACGCCCTCGATGTTGAGCAGGGTTTTCTGCAGCAGGATCAGCTGCGGCTGCAGGGTCAGCTCGAAACGACGCGCGGTCTGGAACAGCTTGACCACCAGTTCGGCCAGCGAGATCTGCGACAGCGGGCGGGTGAAGTACGGTTCGCACACGGTGCGCACGGCCGCTTCCAGTTCATCCAGCCGCACGCTGGCGGGCATCCAGCCGGCGGCCACGTGCAGCTGCGCGATGCGGGCGTAGTCGCGCTCGAACAGGGCGATGAAATTCTGCGCCAGCCAATACTGGTCGGCCTCCGGCAGCGAGCCCATGATGCCGAAATCCAGCGCGATGAAGCGCGGCTCGCCGGTGCGCGCGGTGTCCACCCAGATGTTGCCCGGGTGCGCGTCGGCGTGGAAAAAGTTGTCGCGGAACACCTGCTCGTAGAACACTCGCACGCCCTTGGCGGCGAGCGCCTTGCGGTCGATGCCGGCCGCGTCGATGGCGGCGATGTCGTCGCTGCTGACGCCGTGCACACGCTCCAGCGTCAGCACGCGGGCGGCGGTGAAATCCCAGTGCACGGCGGGCACGTACAGGTCCGCGCCGCTGGCGAAGTTGCGCTTCAGCAGGCTGGCGCTGGCGCCTTCGCGCTGCAGGTCCAGCTCGTTTTCCAGCATCTTCTCGACTTCGGCCACCACGTCCAGCGGCCGGATCTTGTCCGCGTTGGGGTGCCAGCGCTGGGCCAGCTCGCCCAGCGAGCGCAGCAGTTTCACGTCGCGGGCGATCTGCGCGTCGATGCCGGGGCGCAGTACCTTCACCACCACGGCGCGGCCATCGGTCAGTTCGGCGGCGTGCACCTGGGCGATGGAGGCGGAGGCCAGCGGCGTTTCGTCGAAATGGGCGTATAGACGGCCAATCGGTGCCTTCAGCTGGCGCTCCACGATGGCGCGCGCCTCGGCGCCGGGAAACGGCGCCACGCTGTCCTGCAGCAGCGACAGTTCGTCGGCGATGTCCTCGGGCACCAGGTCGCGGCGCGTGGACAGCACCTGGCCAGCCTTCACGAAGATCGGGCCCAGCTCGGTCAGCGCCAGCCGCAGCCGTTCGCCGCGCGACAGCTCGGCCACGTTGGCGCGCGGCCGGGCCAGCAGCGGACGCAGCAATTTCAGCGGCCGGTAGAGATGGGTGGCGTCGACCAGATCGTCGAGCCGCCAGGCCAGCAGCACGGACGCCACGCGCAGCAGCCGCGGCACCACCTTCAGCGGCGTCATGCGGCGTTGCCCTGCAGCCGCGCGATGAGCCGCTGCACGCGCGACTCCATCCGTTCGCTGCGCTCGCGCAGGTGGTCGACGCCGTCGAGGAACTCTTCCACCTCGCCCGGCGCCAGCGCCACGCGCGCTTCCTCGCGCAGCCAGTCGGCGCCGTCCTCGGTGAAGTGCGCGGCACTTTCGCGGGCGTGGCTCAGGCCGCGGCGCACGGCCCTGGCCAACGGCACGCCGAGCACATCGCCGAAGCTGCGCGCAAACGCCTCCTCGAAATCGGGCGCGAACGTGCTGGCCAGTTTTTCCAGCCGGCGCGCCAGGTCGGCGTCACCGGCGATCTCCACCTTGCCCGGCGCGATGCCGTCGTCGTCGCGGCGAAACAGCATCGCCAGCAGGCTGCCCGGCGTGGCGGCCACGCGCAGCTGGCTGTCGTCCTGCGGCGGGCCCACCACAAGCCGGCCATCGTCGACGGTGATCGCCAGCGCCAGCTCCGGCCCGCGCAGATGCAGTTGCACGCGGCGTCCGTCCAGCGCGGCCAGCTTCTGCTGCGTGTCCGGGTCCAGCGACAGCGTGTGGTTCAGCGCGGTTTGCAGCGCGCGACCAGCCAGCTTGCGCAGCGGCTGTGGCATCCAGGTGTTGGGCGGGGTGTTCATCCGGCTGATTGTAGCTGTGCACCGCCCGGGATTCGGGATTGGGGATTCGGGATTGGCAAAAGCTGGGCGCGCGGCTATGAGGTTGCGCCGGGAAAGCCCAGCTGCCGCCAGGCCTCATACACGGCCACGGCCACCGAGTTCGACAGGTTGAGGCTGCGGCTGTTCGGGCACATCGGCAGGCGCAGGCGTTGCGGGGCGGGTATCGTCTCGAACACGTCGGCGGGCAGGCCGGCGGTTTCGCAGCCGAACAGCAGGGCGTCGCCGTCGGCAAAACCCGCGTCGACGTGGGCGACCGAGCCGCGGGTGGAAAATGCGAACACGCGCGGCGTGCCGATGGCATCGAGGCAGCTGTCCAGATCGTCGTGCACGGTTACGCGGGCGTACTCGTGGTAGTCCAGCCCGGCGCGGCGCAAACGTGCGTCGTCCAAGGTGAAGCCCAGCGGGCGGATCAGATGCAGCGCCGCACCGGTATTCGCGCACAGGCGAATCACGTTGCCGGTGTTCGGCGGGATCTCGGGACGGAACAGGATGACGTGGAGCATCGGGCCATTATCGGCCTTCGCCGCGGCGGCGTCTCGGCTCGCGCCGGCGGCGGCGCTCGTTACAGCACCTGCATCGATTGCGGGCAGAGCACGCCGTCGTGCGGCAGCACGCAGCTGTCCGGTGCATCCAGCAGCATCGCCGCCATGCTGGCGCCTGCCGAAGGATGCGCCGCCGGCTGCGCGCGCAGCATGGCACCCATCACCAGCATGCACAGTGCGAAACAGGCCACGAACAGGCTGTGCAACATCAGCGTTTCGAATTTCATGATCGCGCTTCCTTTTTCGATGATTGAGAAAACCCTGCATGGTCTGGAGAGCAATGCCCGTGCCAGCGCTTGCGGGTTGTCCAAGGCGTTGATATGCGAAAGAAAACAGTCGAAAGCCGCGACATCCATCGCTGTCCGCGGACAGCCGCCGTGCGGGCGCGGACATGGCCGGACAGCGGTGTCCGCGCCCGCCGCGTCGGGTGACCCATGCCAGTTGCGTTTGCGGCAACGCGCCGCCTAGGCTGATCGAACCATTGCCAAGCCTTGAGGATTTACCGTGACCCTGAAACCGCACGCGTTGTGGCTCGCCGGCTTGCTGACCCTGGCCGTGGGCGCGCCGCCGGTGCGGGCCGAGCCGCCCGCCACCGCCAGCACCGCCAGCGCCATCCCCGTGCTTGGCTACACCCGCTTCACCTTGCCCAACGGCCTGACCGTGGTGGTGCACGAGGACCACAAGGCGCCAGTGGTGGCGGTGAGCGTGTGGTACCACGTGGGCTCCTCGTACGAGCCGAAGGGCAAGACCGGTTTCGCCCACCTGTTCGAGCACCTGATGTTCCAGGGGTCGGAGAACCACCGGGACGAGTTCTTCAAGCCGTTCGAACTGGCCGGCGCCACCGACCAGAACGGCACCACCTCGGCCGACCGCACCAATTATTTCGAAACCGTGCCCACCACCGCGCTGGACATGGCGTTGTGGATGGAATCGGATCGCATGGGCCACCTGCTGGGCGCCATTGGCCAGGCGCAGCTCGACGAGCAGCGCGGCGTGGTGCAGAACGAAAAGCGCCAGCACGAAAACCAGCCCTACGGGCGCGCCGACGCGCTGATCCAGGCCGAGGCTTTCCCCGCCAACCATCCCTACCACCACGACACCATCGGCTCGATGGCGGATTTGAACGCCGCCTCGCTGGATGACGTGAAGCAATGGTTCCGCGACTACTACGGCGCGGCCAACACGGTGGTGGTGCTGGCCGGCGACATCACGCCGGCGGTGGCGAAAGAGAAGATGCTGAAGTATTTCGGCGATATCGCCGCCGGCCCGCGCGTGCCGCGGCCGCAGCCGTGGGTGGCGCCGCGCGACAAGTCCACCCGCGGCACGATGACCGACAACGTGGCGCAGACGCGCATTTACCGCGAATGGAACGTGCCGCCGCGAGGCAGCACCGACGAGAACCTGCTGGAGCTGGCCGCGGCGGTGCTCGGCGGCGGCAAGACCTCGCGCCTGTACCAGCGCCTGGTGTACCGCGACAAGCTGGCCGACGACGTGTCGGTGGGCGTGGCGCAGCGGTCGCTGGCCAGCCTGTTCGAGTTGCAGGTCGACGTGAAGCAGGGCGTCGACCCGGCCCGCGTCGAAGCGGCCATTGCCGACGAATGGCGCAACTTCCTGGCCCACGGTCCCAGCGCCGACGAGTTGGCGCGGGTGAAGATGGAAACCCGCGCCTCGTTCGTGCGCGGCCTGGAGAAGGTCAACACGCAGGCCGCCATCCTGGCGCAGGGGCAGCTCTATCACGGCGATCCCGGCGCCTATCTGAAGCAGTTCGACGAATTCATGGCCGCCACGCCGGCCAGCGTCACCGCGGCCGCGAACCGCTGGATCGCTCGTGGCGACTACACGCTGACCGTGGTGCCGGGCAAGGTGGATGCCGCCGATGAGGCCCTGGCCGCCGGTCGCCCTGCCGCCGCGGGCAAGCCCGCGCCCGTGCTTTCGCCTGCCGGCGATTACCGCACCGTCGAATCCACCGTCGACCGCCGCAAGGGCGTGCCCCGGGTCGACAGTTTCCCCGACCTGAGTTTCCCCGCCGTGCAGCGCGGCCGTCTGGCCAACGGCATCGAGGTGATCCTGGCCGAGCGCCACACCGTGCCGGCGGTGCAGGTGCGCTTGCTGTTCGATGCCGGCTACGCGGCCGACCAGGGCCGCAAGCTGGGCACGTCCAGCTTCACCATGGCGATGCTGGACGAGGGCACGAGGGATCTGGATTCGGTGCAGATCGCCAAGCGCGAGCAGCGACTGGGCGCGCTGATCGGCACCGATTGCGGGCTGGACGCCTGCAGCGCCTCGTTGAATGCGCTGAACGATGCGCTGCAGCCGTCGCTGGCGCTGTTCGCCGATATCGTGCGCCAGCCCGCCTTCCGCCAGGCGGACATCGACCGCCTGCGTGGCCAGTGGCTGGCCGGCATCGCGCAGGAAAAGAGCCAGCCCATCGGCATCGCGCTGCGCACCTTGCCGCCGCTGCTGTACGGCCAGGGCCACGCCTATGCGATCCCGTTCACCGGCTCGGGCACGGTGGCGTCGATCACGGCGCTGGACAGCGCCGACATGCGCCGCTTCATGGCCGACTACATCCGCCCGGACAACGTGCGCATCCTGGTCGCCGGCGACACCACGATGGCAAAGATCATCCCGGCCCTGGACGCGGTCTTCGGCCAGTGGCAGGCACCGGCGGGCAAGGTGCCGGCCAAGAACATCGGCACGGTGGCGCCGCCATCGCAGGCACGCGTCTACCTGATCGACCGCCCCGGTGCGCAGCAGAGCCTGATCCTGGCCGGCAGCCTGGCGCCGTCCACCGAGGCACCGAACAACCTGCAGATCCAGACCATGAACGGCGCGTTCGGCGGCAGCTTCACCTCGCGCCTCAACATGAACCTGCGCGAGGACAAGCACTGGGCCTACGGCGCCTTCAGCGTGCTGCAGAACGCGCTGGGCCAGCGCCCGTTCTTGCTGTACGCGCCGGTGCAGACCGACAAGACCGCGCCCTCCATTGCCGAGCTGCTGAAAGAGGCCCGCGCGGTGATCGGCTCGCAGCCACTCACCGACCGGGAGATCGACAAGATCAAGGTCGGCGACGTGCGCAGCATGCCCGGCGGCTACCAGACCACCTCGGCGGTGATGGGCGCGCTGCAGGGCATCGTGCTGTACGACCGCCCGGACGACTACGTGCGCACGCTGAAGTCGCGCATCGAGGCGCAGACCGATGCCTCGGTGCAGGCCGCCGCGCGGGAGATCATCCACCCCGACCAGCTGACCTGGGTGATCGTGGGTGACCTCGAGAAGATCGAGGCGCCGATCCGGGCGCTGAAGCTGGGCCCGATCCAGGTGCTCGACACCGACGGCAAGCCGGTGACGGCGAAATAGCGCGCGCGGCGCGGCGGGTTCTGCGTGAGCGGCTCGCGTCGCGCTACGATGATGCCCTGCCGCGCCGCTACGGCGCGATTTTTCCGCACACCTCGAACACGGAGTTTTCCATGCGCAAGAACCTGCTGTTGCTCGTCCCCGTGCTGGCGCTCGGCGCGTGCACGTGGGGCATCACGATGGACGAAGCGGCCAAGAACGTGCGCACGGCCTGGAATGGCGACGTGTCGGCCTGCCACGAGCTGGGCAAGGTCACCGTCTCGGTGATGGACCACATCGGCCCGGTCAACCGCAACGGCATGACCGTGCGCGAGGAGCTGGAAGTGATGGCCCGCAACGAGGCGGCCAAGATGCACGCCGACACCATCAAGCCACTGGCGGAACCTGCCGACGGCTCGCAGGCGTGGGGCGTCTACCAGTGCGGAACGCGCACGATCAACCCGGTGCGTTCGACCACGTCGCCCGCGGCCACGCCCGCACCCGGCAGCGCGCAGACGTTTCCGGTCAAGGGCAACTGAGTTGGCGGTTCCATCACGGAAAAGGCGCCCACGGGCGCCTTTTTTCATGCGCGCGCGTACACGCGGGTTTGCGATGATGGCCGGCATGATCACGCGCATGCCCTCGAAAACCACCCTGATGAAAGCGCCCGGCCGGATCGCGCGGCGCATGCTGCCGTTCCGCCGCCGGCGCGCCGACGTGCTCGATGCGCTGCCTTTTTTCGCGGTGCCGGCCGACGCCATCGCGGTGCTGGACGATGCCGCCGCGTTCCGCCGCACGCTGTTGCAGCAGATCGCCCACGCCACGCGCCGCATCGTGCTGGTGGCGCTGTACCTGCAGGACGACGAGGGCGGCCGCGAAATTCTCGATGCATTGCATGCGGCGAAGGCGCGCCATCCGGCGCTGCAGGTTTCCGTCTTCGTCGACTGGCATCGCGCCCGCCGCGGCCTGATCGGCAAGCAGAAAAGCGAAGGCAACGCCGGCATGTATCGCGAGTATGCGCGGCGCCTGGGGCCGGGCGTGGCCATCTACGGCGTGCCGGTGCAGAACCGCGAACTGTTCGGCGTGCTGCACCTGAAGGGCTTCGTCATCGATGACGCCGTGCTGTACAGCGGCGCCAGCCTCAACGACGTCTACCTGGCCTGCCATCGGCGCTACCGGCTGGACCGCTACCACCTGTTCCGCGACGCGAAGCTGGCCGATGCGATGGCCGGCTTCGTCGACCGGCATTTTGCCGCCAGCCCGGCCGTCTGCCGCCTGGACAGCGCCGACACGCCAACCACGAAGGCGTTGCAGCCGGCCATCCGCGAACTGCGCCAATCGCTGCATCAGGCCGCCTATGCGGTGCCTGCCGGCAGCCTGCGCGATGGCGAGGTGGCGGTGACGCCGCTGGTGGGTTTCGGTCGCGTCGACAACGCGCTCAATGACGCCTTGCTGGCCGCGCTGCGCAACGCGCGCGAGCGGGTGATCGTGCTGACGCCGTACTTCAACCTGCCGCGCCCGGTGCGCTCGGTGCTGGGGCAGCTGCTGCGCCGCGGCTGCGAGATCCACCTGATGGTGGGCGACAAGACCGCCAACGATTTCTACATCCCGCCCGATCAGCCGTTCAAGACCATCGGCCTGCTGCCCTACCTGTACGAAAACAACCTGCGCCGGTATGCGCGTTCGCACCGCCGGCAGATCGACAGCGGCCAGCTCAACATCCACCTGTGGCGCCACGGCGACAACAGCTATCACCTGAAAGGGCTGTTCGTGGACGACGACGTGGCCGTGCTTACCGGCAACAACCTCAACCCGCGTGCCTGGGCGCTGGATCTGGAGAACGGCCTGCTGCTGCGCGACCCGCAACGCCTGCTGCATGCCCGGCACCAGGCCGAATGGGCGGCGCTGAAGAAACACGCCACGCGGCTGGCCGACTACCACGCCCTGGAAAGCCCGCGGCAGTATCCCGCGGTGGTGCGCAAGCTGCTGCGGCGGCTCAACCGCACGCGGCTGGACAGGCTGGTGAACAGGTTGCTTTGAGGGTTCTGGCGGGGCGCCCCCATCCGCCCTGTCGGGCAGCTTCCCCCGCAAGCGGGGGAAAGGAGCGACCGGAGCTCCTCGAAGCAGCCAGCTTCCTTCCCCGGCAAGCGGCGGAACGGGGCGCTTACCGCCCCTGGCTCAACCGCCCCAGCCGCAGATCGAGCCAGCGGTTCACATCCGACCATTCGGTGGCCAGGACGCTGTAGCAGACGGTGTCGCGCAGGCTGCCGTCGCGACGGCGCTTGTGTGCGCGCAGCACGCCTTCGCGGCGGGCGCCCAGGCGTTCGATGGCGCGCTGCGAGTCGAGGTTGCGCAGGTCGGTGTGGAACTCCACCGCCACGCAACCGCCCACCTCGAACGCGTGCTTGAGCAGCAAGCGCTTGCAGGCGGTGTTGAGGTGGCTCTTCTGCCAGCGCTTCGCGTACCAGGTGTAGCCGATGGCCAGCCGTGGCAGCTCGGGCACGATGTCGTAGTAGCGCGTGGTGCCCACGATCTCGCCACTGCCTTTCTCGCGGATGGCGAACGGCAGCATCACGCCCTCGGCCTGGCCGCGCAGGGCTTTTTCCACATAGGCCTGCGTCTCGCCGGGCGCCGGCACGCCGGTGAACCACAGGTTCCACAAGTCTCCGTCGGCGGCGGCCGCCTCCAGCGCGGGTACGTGATCCAGGCTCAGGGGCTCCAGCACGACGTGGTCGTCCTGCAGGCGGGTCGGGGCGAGTAGGCTCATCGGTGGTTTCCAGCGGGGTGTACGGCGCAGGGAACGTCGCTGCGGTCAGGCGTCCAGGTCGGGGATCAGCTTGCTCTCCAGGCGGGAGATGTGATCCTTCAGCAGCAGCTTGCGTTTCTTCAGCCGGGTCAGCTGCAGCTCGTCGCGGCCCAGGGTGGTGGCCAGCTGCTCGATCGCGGCGTCGAGATCGCGGTGCTCCATGCGCAGCTCGGCGAGCAGATGGGCGATTTCGGCGTGATCCTGAACCTGCATTGGCGGGGCCGGCGACAAAGGGGGAAGTTGGCAAGTGTACTGCCGCGGCCGCAGGTGGTCAGCCATTGACCAGCCGCGGCGGGCGAGTCACGGGACAAGTCATGGTGCAAAGCAGTAAAGTGCGCGATGGCCGGGCGCGCGCCGTCGGCGCCGCGGAGGCTTTCGGTGCCGGCCGCCAGCGTCCGCCGCGCAAGCTGCGGCGGCTGTTCGGGCCGACATTTCGCATTTCGCCAGGCCAGCCGGCACGCACCGCCGGCCGCCAGCGAGCGGATGCCGGCGCCAAACCGCGGGTTTTTCACCATTTCACCATCCACCAGAGGGCTGCTCGTGTCTTTCTTTGCATCCGTTGAAATGGCTCCAGGCGATCCGATCCTGGGCCTGACCGAGGCGTTCGTGGCCGACACGCGCCCGGGCAAGATCAATCTTGGCGTGGGCATCTACTGCGACGAGCAGGGCAAGATTCCGCTGATGAAAGCCGTGCGCGACGTCGACCAGGCGCTGGCCAGGGCGGAAAATCCCCGCGGATACCTACCCATCAACGGGTTGAAGGCCTACAACGAGCTGACCCAGCAATTGCTTTTCGGCGCCGATTCGCCGCTCTTGGCCGAGGGCCGCGTGGCCACGGCGCAGACCATCGGCGGCAGCGCCGCCCTGCGCGTGGCGGCCGACCTGCTGAAGCAGACCGCCGGCGCGGGCGCCAAGGTCGCCATCAGCAACCCGAGCTGGGGCAACCACCACGTGGTGTTCCGCACCGCCGGGTTCGAGCTGCTGGAATACCGCTATTACGACAAGGAAACCCACGGCCTGGATTTCGCCGGCATGCTGGAGGACCTGGGCAAGCTGGAGCCAGGCACCGTGGTGCTGCTGCACGCGTGCTGCCACAACCCCACCGGGGTGGACTTGGATGCCGCGCAGTGGCAGCAGGCGATCGAGCTGATGAAGGAGCGCCAGCTGCTGCCGTTCGTCGACGCCGCCTACCAGGGCTTCGACAAGGGCCTGGACGCCGACGCCACCGCGATCCGGCTGCTGGCCGCGTCGGGCATCGAGGCGTTCGTGGTGGCCAATTCGTACTCCAAGTCGTTCTCGCTGTACGGCGAGCGCGTGGGCGCGATCAGCATGGTCGGCCGCGACCGCGACGAGGCCGCGCGGGTGCTGTCGCGGATCAAGACCACCATCCGCTCGATCTACTCCAGCCCCGCCGCGCACGGCGCCTACCTGGTGGCCGGCGTGCTGGGCGATCCCGCGCTGCGTGCCTCGTGGGAAGAGGAGCTGGGCGGCATGCGCACGCGCATCCACGAGATGCGTGCCGGCTTGGTCGATGGGCTGGCGGCGGCGGGCCTGCCGCAGTTCGACTTCATCAACCGGCAGGCGGGCATGTTCTCGTACTCGGGCCTCAGCAAGGCCCAGGTCGAGCGCCTGCGCGAGGATTTCGCCATCTACGCGCTGACCAGCGGCCGCATCTGCGTGGCCGCGTTGAACCGCTCCAACCTGGATGCCGTGGTGGCAGCGATCGCCGCGGTGAGCTGAACCCCCTGTAGGAGCACACCCTGTGCGCGATCGCTCTTCGCCTTATGACGAAACGCATCGCGCACAGGGTGCGCTCCTGCATTCATATGCACGCTATCCGGACATTGAATGTTTTTCCGCAATCTCACGCTGTTCCGCTTTTCCCCCGCCGTAGCCACTGATCTGGACCGCCTCGACGACGCCCTGGCCGAGCATCGCCTGCGCCCCTGCGGCCCGCTGGAGATGTTCACCCGCGGCTTCGTGCCGCCGGTGGGCCGCGGCGAGGGCGAGCCGCTGACCCACAGCGTCAAGCAATGCACCCTGGTCACCGTGGGCGGCGAGGACAAGCTGCTGCCGGCCGCCGTCATCAACGACGAGCTGCAGCGCAAGGTGCAGAAAATCGCCGAGGAGGAAGGCCGCAAGGTCGGCGGCCGCGAGCGCAAGCGGATCAAGGAGGACCTGCTCACCGAACTGCTGCCACGCGCCTTCGTGCGCAACTCGCGCATGGCCGCCTACGTGGACAAGAAAAACGGCTGGCTGGTGCTCGACACCTCCAGCCGCAAATCCGCCGAGAACGCGCTGACCCAGATCCGCGAGGCGCTGGGCAGTTTCCCCGCCGTGCCGCTGGCGCCGGAGGAAGGCCCGCGCGTGCTGATGACCGACTGGCTCTCCACCGGCAACCTGCCGGCCGGGCTGGCGCTGGGCGACGAGTGCGAACTGCGCGACCCGGCCACCGCCACCGGCGCCATCGCCCGCTGCCGCCGGCAGGAGCTGGACGCCGAGGAAGTGAAGGAGCACCTGCGCAACGGCAAGCAGGTGTTCATGCTGGGGCTGACCTTCGACGACCGCATCAGCTTCGTGCTGGGCGAGGATCTGGTCATCCGCAAGCTGAAATTCCTGGACGTGGTGCTGGACGAGCTGGGCGACAGCCAGCAGGACGCCCACGCCGAGATGGACGCCAGTTTCGCCCTGCTGACGCTGGAGCTGGAGCGCCTGCTGGGCAAGCTGGAGGAGTGGTTCGGCCTGCCGCGCCCCGCCGACAGCTGAACCGACGTCACGCCCTGGCCAGCCGGGCGCGCGCGATGCTTGCGGCCAGCCCGCGACAAGTGGAAGCTTGGCGGACGGCCGCGCCCATCAGTCCACCACCGGCAAGGCGAGCAGGCACAACGGGCAGGTCATGGCGCAGCATCTCGAAGGCGATTGGCTGGAACTGTCGACAGCGGGCGGACGCCTCATCCGCGTGCTGAAGACCGCGCATCCGCGCGCCCGCCGGCTGCGCCTCACGGTCACCCCCAAGGGCGCCCGCGTCACCTATCCGCACGGTACCCATCCGGCCCAGGTCAGCGCCTTTTTGCGCAGCCACGCCGAGTGGCTGGAGCTGAAGCTCGATGAGCTGAACTTGATGGTCAAGCCGCTGCCGCCGCTGCGGCTGGGCTATCCGTGCACCTTCCCGCTGCGCGGCGAGCTGGTCGAGCTGGACTGGGCCGAAGGCAGCTATCCCAAGATCGAATCGCACGCCGAAGGGCTGACCCTGGTGATCCCGCGCCCGCACACCCGCGCCCTGCCGATCGCGCGCGGCCTGCTGGCCTCCTACCTGGAAGCGCAGATCCGCCGCGACGTGTCGCGCTGGATGGCCGGCTATGTGCCGCAACTGGGGCTGGCGCCCACGTCGCTGCGCATCCGCCCCATGAAAAGCCTGTGGGGCAGCCTGGACACCCGCGACCGCATCAACCTGGACCTGGCGCTGGCGCTGGCACCGCCGGCCGCGCTGCGCTACGTGCTGGCGCACGAGCTGTGCCACCTGAAGGTACGCAACCATTCGCCGCGGTTCTGGGCCCAGGTGGAAAACCTGTTCCCGGATTGGCGCGAGCAGCGCGCCTGGTTGCGGCAGCAGGGTGCGGTATTGAAGGCGGAACTGGACCGGCTGGTTGGCGACGTAGCCGATTGAGGCGCGGTGAGCGGATCCGGCGAGCCATGCACGCGCGTGGCGTGCCATCACGGTGACGATCCTGCGGACGAACAGCTGACGCCGTTCAATCTTCGCTTCAATCGCCGTAGGTGGCCAATCCATCGGCACGCGAAACCTTGCCGACATAACCCAGATCGCGGCGGGCGGCCGCATCGTTGGTCGTCATCTCCCCGCCGATCATTCGGATCATCGAACGCGTCAGCGGCGGATCGTCATCGGATCGAGCCAGGGCGGCGCCCATCTCCATGAGCCGGCCGAGGATGAACGCAAGGCGGTAAGGCATCGACCGCACCTTGTCGATCGACAAGCCCTGCCGCCGCGCCAGCATGGCGATGAAATCGCGAAAGCTGGTCGTTTCGCGGTCATTGATGAAGTAGGCGCGGCCGCCTGTTCCGTGGTCGAGCGCCAGGCGCAACGCTTCGACCACATTGTCGACATGACAGGTAGAGAAGGAATAATTGCCGCGGTCGACGAATGCGAAGCGCCCCGAACCGATAGCCTCCGGGATCTGGCGGCTGAACGGGTCGCCCGGCCCCCATATGGCCGGGGGTCGCAGCGCGATCGTGCGGAATCCTGGCTTGTCCGCGGCAAGCACCGCCGCTTCCGCTTGCGCCTTGCTGGCAAGGTAAGCGGAAAAACTGTTCGGATAGGTCGGTGCCGTTTCATCTGCGTTGCGGATAGGCGAGCCGCGATCATCCATGATGACCCCCGCGGCGCTCACGTACACGAAGGCTTTCGCCCCGGCGGCGCATGCCGCATCCAGAAGCGCTCTGGTAGCGGTCACGTTCGTGCGGAAATAGGGCTCTCGCGGGCCGGCAAACTGGAAGCGGGCGGCGGCGTGGATGACGGCATCCATTGCCGGAAGCGAAAGCCCTTCGGTTTTTTCCAGGTCGCCTCGCACGGGTAGGGCACCCAGCGCCTTCAGCTTCTGGTCGGAACGGATGGATCGCGCCAGTGCAAACACCTCGTGCCTTTCCTTGACCAGTTCCGGGATCAGGCGCGAACCAAGAAAACCGGAGCCTCCGGTCACGAAAATCCTCATGGTCTTTTCTTCCTCTGCGTGGGCGAACAGATCAGTTGCATGGCGCGATCACGCAGGCCGGCAATGATCGCGGGGGCGGGCGTCCGCATCTGCGCTGCCACCTGCATGGATGCGCTCACGTAAAGCAGGGCGGCAGCGCTCGCGGAGCCCCAGGCGAGCTGGGCTGCCGCGGCTTTCGGCAGGGCGAGCCGCCCTGCCGCCGAGATGGCATCGATCTTCTGCAGGAGCAACGCATAGCTATGCGCGGCGGCGGGAATTTTTGCGCCTTGCAGCACGCGGGCAAGCATGGCCGCGTAGAGGCGTGGGCGCTCGGCGGCGAAGCGAACGTAGTCGTCCCAGCCCTCGGCAAGCGCCGTCACCGGATCAAGCGACTGGATTGCCGCCTTCTTCGCCGTCAAGAACTGCTCGAAAGCTTCTGCAATCGCTGCGCTCAACAGGCCGTCGGCGCTACCGAAGTGATGATAAAGCGTGGGCGCCGTGACGTTCGCCAAGGCGCACACCGAACGGGTGGAAAAGGTCGTCTCGCCCTGCATTTCGAGAACCTTGAGGGCGGCCATGATCAACGTTTTACGTGTAGGCATGCCTCGAATATAGCGGTGCTATAGGTGCGAGTCTATAGCGATGCTATAGACTCGCCCACGGCACCGGGCAAGCGGCGGCCTGGCAGTGTCATCCGGCCTCAGGCGATGGAACGCAGAACGCCGCCGTCCACGCGCAAAGCCGCACCGGTCGTCGCCGATGCCTGGTCCGAGCAGGCATAGACGACCATGTTGGCGACTTCTTCCGTCGTCGCAAACCGGTTGATCAGTGTCGTCGGGCGCATCGTCTTCAGGAATTGCTGTTCGGCCTCGTCCTGCGTGATGCCTTGCTCCTGCGCCGTCGCCTTCATCCAGTTCGACAGGATCTCGGAATTGGTGGGGCCGGGAAGCACCGCATTCACGGTGACGCCTGTTCCGGCCACCAGTTCGGCCAGGCCCCTCGAAACGCCGAGCATCGCGGTCTTGGAGACGCCGTAGTCGATCATCTCCCGGGGGATGTTGAGCCCGGATTCGCTGCTGATGAACACTACACGCCCCCGGCCCCGTGCCACCATTTTCGGCACGTAGTGGCGGGCGGCGCGCACGCCGCTCATGACGTTGAGCTGGAACAGGTCGAGCCATTCGTCGTCGGTCTGGTCGAAGAAGTTGTTGAGGCGCGCCGTGCCCACGTTGTTGACCAGGATGTCGGCGTCGGGCACCTGTGCCACCAGCGCCTCGGAGCCTTCCGCTGTCGCCAGGTCGGCGGTGACGCCGATGAATGCCGCATCGGTAAATTTCGCGCGCAACTCGCGCAGCGCCGTGGCGACCCGTTCCTCAGTGCGGCCATTGATGACGACCGATGCGCCCGCAAGCGCCAGCCCTTCGGCAATGGCGCGGCCGATGCCCGCGGTGGAGCCGGTAACTATTGCCTTGCGGCCCGTGAGATCGATTTTCATGCTGTATTCCTTGGGTTTGCGTGCGCGCCGAAGTGCGACGCGACGGGGTGCAACGCCGCCCGCTCGAGCGCGTTCAATCGAACTTGACGAGGTCCTGGAAGATGAGCTGCGTCCAGCGGTTGCCGCGTGCCTGGACCAGCGCGCCGCCTTCGTCGAGTCGTCCCAGATCAACCGGCGCATAGCCCAGTTGTTCCGCCAAGGCCGCCACCGGGGCGATCGCGGCGGCGTCGTCGCTGGACAGAAAAACCACCCGCCTTCCGCCCTTGACCGAGGGGTCGGCGGCCAGCACGCCGGCCGGCAGGTGGTTGAAACCCTTGACCAGCCGCGCCCCCGCCAGGGCGCGGGCAATGACGGCGGAAGAGGGCAGGCCGTCAAGCTGTTCCAGGGGCACGCCGTACGCGTTGGTCACGTCGACCACGATCTTGCCGCTCCAGCTTCCCGCCGCTTTCGCGACATCCCGATGCGACCAGAAGGGAACCGCCAGAAAGACGATGTCGGCGTCCAGCGCGTCCTTCAGCGAACGGGGCGCGATCGTCGAGCCAATCGATTTCGCGAGTGGGGCGAGCGCTTCGGGCGGGCGCGTGCTCGCGACGGCAACGTCGATGTTCTTGCGGGCGAAAGCCCGTGCTAGGGCCTGGCCCGCGCCGATGATGGCGTAACGCATGCTCTCTCTCCGGTAATGGAAGGTGAAACGCTGTTGCTTCGGTGCGGAGAGATCGTAATTATCGCCGAAAGGAATGATAATCAGGCAATTTCCCATAAGATCAATTCCGAATTGGAATTAATTGCCTACACAGCCTGAGGCTCGCGATGGACAGGTTTCAAGAATTGAGCGCCTTTATTGCCGTGGTGGAGGCTGGCGGCTTTTCCGCCGCGGCGCGACGAACCGGCAGCTCCCAGTCCGCCATCAGCAAAGCCATTGGTGCGCTGGAGAAGCGCCTGGGGGTGGTGCTGTTCAATCGAAGTACGCGCAGCGTGACCCTGACGGATCAGGGGCAGCGTTATTTCGACCGCACCAAGCCGCTGCTCGACGAGATCGGAGCCGCCGACAACGAGCTGACCAGCAGCACCCTCGATATCTCCGGGCGCATCAGGATCGCCGCGCCCTCGACGTTCGGTCGGCTCCACGTTCTTCCGCTCATACCCGGGCTGTTGTCGCGCCATCCCGGGCTGAAGGTGGATCTGATCCTTTCGGATTTTGCGCGCGACATGGTGGAAGACCGCATTGATCTGACGATCCGGGTGGGCACCGTCAACGAGCCCGACGCCGTGGTGCGACGCATAGGCAGCACCAGCCTCGTTTGTGTCGGGTCACGCCGCTATTTCGAGCTGAAGGGCACGCCAAAGACGCCCGCCGACCTGGTCGACCACAACTGCCTTGTATACGAAGGTATGGTGGAGTCGACCCATTGGCCGTTCACTGGCCCGGAAGGACCGTACAACGTACCGGTGCGCGGGAGTTTTTCATCCAACAGCGTCGACGCGATACGCGCGGGCGTGCTGGCCGGCGTGGGTATCGGCATGTTCACGAGAGCGTCGCTTGCCGAAGAGCTGGTGCATCCCGACGTCGTCACGATACTCAATGACTTCGTGGTGGGCACCCGCGATGTCAGCGTCGTCTGGCCGCAACGCCGCTTCATATCGGCACGCGTGCACCGCGTAACCGACTACTTCGTGCAGGCGCTGTCGCCGCGGCTTTAGCGGCGATCAGCGCCGGGAGCGCGATCCCTGCCATTCATCGGTCGCACGGTCACCAGCCGGTGGCGAGCAACGCATCCAGCTGCGCGAACTGTTCGGGCAGCCCTTCCGCCGAGCCGGCGAGGGCTTCGTCGAGGGCCGCTGTCGTGGGATAGCGTTCGTGCAGGGTGACCCGCGTCTTGCCGGCATCCTCCTCGAACGTTACCGTGGTCACGGCACCCTCATCGCTTTCCTCGTTCGTCCATACGATGCGTTTTTGCGGGATCACTTCCCGGTAGGTGCCGAAGAACGCCATCGGTTGATCGGACGCCGGGTGGCTGAATACGAGGCGATACGCGCCGCCGGTGCGCACATCCATGTCGCACGAGAGCAGCGTGAGCTCCGCCGACTTCGGTATCCACCACAGCCGGAACAGTTCGGGTTTGCTCCACGCTTCAAAGACGATGCGCGCTGGCGCATCGAAGGTTCGCGTCACCTCGAGCTCGCGGTCGGATTTGCGTTTCACCACGGTGCGGATCGTGGCGGCCGAACTATTTTCCTTTGCCTTGGACATGTGCCTTCTCCTTCCGTTTCAGGTGTGCGACAACTTCGTCCAGCGCGTCGAAGCGTGCGCTCCAGAGCTGGCGGTGCTGCTCGATCCAGGCGGCCTCTTCTTCCAGCCGATGCGGCCCCAACCGGCAGGTTCGTACGCGTCCCACCTTCTCGGTGATCACCAGCCCCGCCTGCTCCAGCACGCTGACGTGCTTCTTCATGCCGGTGAGGGTCATGTGGAAACGTTCGGCAAGGTCGGTGATCGAGGCGTCCGAACCCACGAGTTGTTCCAGCACGCCGCGCCGGGTGACATCGGAGAGCGCGGCGAAGGTGGTATCGAGGCGGGTTTGATAGTGAACCATGTGGTTCACTGTATGCCGATCCCGGACGGCCTGCAAGCGGCGGATATTCCGCCGGCGGATGGTCGGGAATCACGGAATCGGCGGGCGGCCGGGGCTGTTACGGCAGTGTCCGCGTACCGTCGCGTCTCCTGCTATTTGGATGCGGGCGTCGACAGGAAATGTCCGGCATCGAGATCGCATGGCGCACGTTCAGTCCGGTGCTCGCGTCCCGCCCTTCGGCGCCATGGCGGAGGCACCGCAAAGAGAAAATCAGCCCGCCCGCGCCCGCCGCACATACCGCGTACCCAGCAGCACATCCCACAGCGGCGTGGTGACGCCGAAATTGCTGTCGGGGTGGTAGTGGTGGACGTGGTGGGCGGCGGCCCAGCGGCGGAGCAGGGGATGCTTGAAGCGCACGTGGTGGATCGTGAAATGGCTGAGGCCGTAGATCACGTAGCCGAAGGTGGCGGCGCCGGCCATCAGCAGGGCGAAGGCGGTGGGCAGGACCAGCACGAGCAGGCCGGTCAACACGGCCAGCACGGCGGCGGGCAGGAAGAACGGCAGCGAGTCGTAGCCCAGCGGGTGCTCATGGTGCAGGTTGTGGCCCTGGGCGAACAGCGGGATGCGCGTGTGGAACATCCAGCGGTGGAAGAAGTACTCCACGAAGCTGAAGGCGAACAGGCCAAGGATGATGGCCAGCGTTCCGGCCAGCACGCCGGGATGGCGGCGGGCGCCGGCGAGCATCAGGCCGGCGCCGAGCACCACGTCCAGGGCCAGTTCGCCCCAGTAGTTGCTGCGGGTGGAGGACATCCGCACGATCGCGTCCACGCCCTTGCGCATGAGGTTTCGCATCATCGGTCGCATGGTTCCCTAGATCCTGCGCAAACGCATCCGCCTCGGCTCGCCGGTCCGAAGGCCTGGGGCCCGAAGACCGGTCGGCATTCTCCCATGTTGCCTGTGGCAACGCATCACGGATGGCTTCAGTGCGACAGCGCGAAGCTGGTCAGCACCCTGGCCGTTTCCTCGGGCTTCTCCAGCATCGGCATGTGGTTGCAGCTGTTGATGACGCTGGTGCTGATGGCGCTGGCGGCGGTGAGGCCCTGGCGCAGGCTGTCCAGCGCGGAGATGTCCATGATCTTGTCATCGTGGCACCACAGGCCCAGCACGGGCATGGTCAGGCGGCCCAGGCGCGGCTGCAGGGACAGGTATTGCGAGGGCTGGCGCAGCGTGTCGAAGCGGCTTTCGATGAAGGCGCGGTCGCGCCGGTTGCGCGCCACCCGCACGTCGGCGAAGCGCTCGGCCAGTTCGGGCGGTTGCTTGAATGCCAGCGCCATGGCGCGCTGCAGCCCCGCGCGATCGTCGAACACGAACGGGTTCTTGCCGGCTTCCGCCTCGCGGGTGAACGCGTTGCCCGCGTTCTTCAGGCCAAAGCTGTCCAGCAGCGCCAGCCCGGCGACGCGGTCGGGGTGGTCGCTGGCGTAGACACCGGCGATCGCGCCGCCCGTCGCGTGGCCGACCAGGATGAAGCGGGACAGCCGCAGCGCTTGCACGAACGCGTCGAGCCGCGCCGCCTGCGCATCGATGGTGTAGCTGGCGCCGGCCACCCGCGAGGAGTCGCCCCAGCCGGGCAGGTCGGGGATGATCAGGTGGAAGTGCGGCGCGAGCTCCTTCGCCACCTTCAGCCATTCGCTCTTGTCCGCGGCAAAGCCGTGCAGCAGCACGATGGTGGGGCCTTCGCCGCCTTCGTAATACGCCCAGCGCGTATCGCCGGCCTGCACCGCATGCGTTTCCAGGTGCGCGGCCATCGCCTCGCGCTTGAGGTTGGCCTGCATCAGCCACTGCGGCGCAAACAGGTAGCTGCCGCCCAGCACGATCGCCAGCAACCCAGCCAGCCACGCCAGGAATTTCAGCCGCCGCAGCAGCATGCGTTTCCACAGTGGGGTGGTGTTTGGTGATGGCGACATGGTGATTTTCTTGGGAAAGGTCGGAGATGCCGCTCCCTCCCCTGCAAAGCAGGGGAGGGCTGGGGAGGGGTTCGCTTTTGATCCTGATTGAAGATCAAAAGCGCGACCCCCTCCCAGCCTCCCCCTGCTGCGCAGGGGGAGGGGCTTTTGCTATTTCGCCTTCTTCGCCTTGGCGAGAATCGACTCCACCGCCTGCTGCGTCAGCGGGTGGTAGCCGGCCCTGGCCTTGGCGTAGACCTGCTCGGCATAGGCCAGGCCTTCCGGGGTTTTCGCGAACGCCTTGTACAGCGGCGTGGTGAGGTAGAGCCGGCCGATGCGGATCATGTGCTCGGCGGCGGCCGGCCATACGGCCTTGTCGCCGGCGGCAATCGCGTGGCTGTACCAGCGCATGCCGATCTCGGCGTTGGGCGTGCCGGTGAGGTGCCAGGCGGCATCCAGCTGCTGCATCTTCGCCAGCGGCGGCGCGTCGGGCAGGCGGTCGAGGAAGTACATCCACTCCTGCGTGCTCCAGCCCTTGGCGTCGAGCTTGTCGGCGGCCAGCGAGCCGGCCAGGAACGCGCGGCGCTCCTTGTCGATGGCGTCGAAGCGCGGCGAATCGGGCAGCGGCGCGTCCTTCGGGATGCCGGTGCCGTAGACCCACGCCTGCACCTCGTCCCAACCCATCTTGCCGGGGTATTTGTCGATCAGGTTCGGCTTCAGGTAGTCGAGCATCGTTTCGGTGGTGATGCTCTGGAACGCGAAGTGGTCGAAATAGCCCTTGAGGTAGGCGTCGAAATCGGCGCGGCCAAAGCGCTGCTCCAGCGTGCGCAGAAACCACGAGCCCTTGTCGTAGGCCACGTCGGACAGCGAATCGTCGGCGCCCACGCCACGCGGGTCGGGCGCCAGCTTCTGCGCGTTGGCGGGCATCGCGGCGATGCCCTTCTGCAGCGCGCGGGCCGACAGCAGGGCCTCTTCATCGGCCAGCGGCTTGCCATACACCGCCTCGGTGATGCGGCCCTGGACGTAGGTGGTGAAACCCTCGTTGAGCCAGATGTCGCGCCACGACGCGGCGGTGATCAGGTTGCCCGACCACGAATGCGCCAGCTCGTGCGCCACCAGCGACACCAGGCTCTTGTCGCCCACCAGCACGGTAGGCGTGGCGAAGGTCATGTTCGGGTTTTCCATGCCGCCGTAGGGGAACGACGGCGGCAGCACCAGGATGTCGTAGCGGCCCCAGCGGTAGGGGCCGTACAACTGCTCGGTGGTGGCGATCATCTTCTCGGTGTCCTCGAACTCGTGGGCGGCCTTGGCCACCACCGATGGCTCGGCATAGACGGCCGAACGCGGGCCCGTTTCCTTCACCGCGATGTCGCCCGCGCCGATCGCCAGCAGGTAGGACGGGATCGGGTGCGGCTGCCTGAACGTGAAGTCGCCATTGAGCGGATGCTTCGCGTCGTTGATGGCGCTCATCACCACGCGGATGTCCTTCGGCGCGGTGACGTGGGCGTCGTAGGTGAAGCGGATCGCCGGCGAATCCTGCAGCGGCACCCACGAGCGCGCGTGGATGGATTCGGACTGCGAGAACATGAACGGCGCCTTCTTGTCCGCCGTCTGCGCGGGCGTCAGCCACTGCAGGCCCGAGGCGCCGGGCGAGGTGGTGTAGACGATGCGCACCTGCGAGGGATGCTTGGGCGCGGCGATGGTGAGCTTGCTGCCCAGCTCCTTGTCGCGCGGCGAAAGCGCGTATTTCAGCGGTGTGGTCCCGCCGTCGCTGCCGACCGCCTCGACCTTGGCGATCTTGAGGTCGCGCGTGTCCAGCACCAGCGACTGCGCCTGCGGGTTCTGCCAGTCCAGCTTCAGCGTGGCCTGGCCGTCCAGCTGCTTGTGCGGGAAATCGATGTCGAGGTTCAGATCCAGATGGGTCACCCGCACCTGGTCGGGCTGGGCGTAGGAGTTGGGGTCGTTGGCCAGGGCGGCCAGCGGCAGCACCAGCGTGCCGAAGGCGAGGGCGGGCAGGAATCGCATGGAAGGCTCCGGGCCGGCAAAAGGGCGAGTATGCCACCGCCCCGGGGACGCGGCCCGTGGCGAAAGTTGGGCCACACGGTCAGTAAAGATCGATCGGATCCACATCCAGCGACCAGCGCACGCGCCGCGCCGACGGCAGCGCGAACAGCGCGTGTTGCCAAGGTCGCAACATCGCGCGCAAGACGTTGCGCTGGGGGCTTTCCAGCAACAACTGGCCGCGCTGCCGACCTGCGCGCAATGGCATCGGCGCCTGCATCGGGCCGGCAATCTGCAGATCGTCCAGCACGGGCAGCAGCGAGCGCGCTTCGTGCAGGAAGGCATCGACGTGGTCGCGTTGCGGCGCGTCGGCGCGCAGCAGGACCTGGTGGCTGTAGGGTGGCAGCTGGGTGCGGCGGCGTTCCTGCAGCAGGTCGGCGGCTGCGGCCGCGTAGCCGTGGGCCAGCAGCTTGCGCAGCAGCGGGTGCTCGGGCTGATGGGTCTGCAGCAGCACGCGGCCGGGCTTGCGCGCGCGGCCGGCGCGCCCGGCGACTTGCACCACCAGTTGCGCCAGGCGCTCCTCGGCGCGGAAGTCGATGCTGTGCAGGCCCTCGTCCACGCCCACGATCGCCACCAGGGTGAGGTTGGGCAGGTCGTGGCCCTTGGCGAGCATCTGGGTGCCGACCAGGATCGCCGGCGCGTCGTCCTGCAACTGGGCCAGCAGCTGGTCGAAGGCGTCGCGGCGGCGGGTGGTTTCGCGGTCCACGCGCCACACCGGCACCTGCGGAAACAGCGACACCAGCGCCTCTTCCAGCCGCTCGGTGCCATGGCCTTGCGGCTTCAGGTCACCCACGCCGCAGACGGGGCAGACCGGCGGCACGCGCTGGCGGTGTTCGCAGTGATGGCAGACCAGCTGGCGCCGCCCGGCGTGCAGGGTCAGCGGGCGATCGCACTGCGGGCAGGCCGCATGCCAGCCGCAGCTGTGGCACAGCAGCACCGGCGCGTAGCCGCGGCGGTTGCGGAACACCAGCGCCTGCTCGCCGCGCGCCACGGTATCGGCCACGGCGGCCAGCAGCGCAGGCGACAAGCCGTGCTGCAGCCGCTGCGCGCGCATGTCCACGATCTGCACCTGCGGCGGCCGGATCGCGCCGGGGCGGGCGCGCAGGTGCAGCGTGCGGTAGCGGCCGGCCGCCGCGTTGGCCAGCGATTCCAGCGATGGGGTGCCCGAGCCCAGCAGCACCGGCACGCCCAGCGCGCGACCGCGCACCAGGGCCAGGTCGCGGGCGTGGTAGCGGAAGCCGTCCTGCTGCTTGTAGGCGCTGTCGTGCTCCTCGTCGACGATGATCAAGCCCGCTTGCGGCAGCGGCGTGAACACGGCCGAGCGCGTGCCCAGGATCACCCGTGCGCTGCCGGCGCGGGCACGCAGCCAGGCGCGTGCGCGGTCGCCCTCGGACAGGCCCGAATGCAGCACTTCCACGATCACGCCCAGCCGCTGGCGCAGTCGTCGCACGGTCTGTGGCGCCAGGCCGATTTCCGGCACCAGCAGCAGCGCCTGCCGGCCTTGGGCCAGCACCTGCTCGATCAGCGCCAGGTAGACCTCGGTCTTGCCGCTGCCGGTGACGCCATCGAGCAGGAACGGTTGGTAGTTGCCCAGCGCGGCACCCACTGCGGCCACCGCCTGTTGCTGTTCGTCGCTGAGTTGCGGCGCGGGCGAGGCGGGCCGTGCACGGTCCGCGGGCGCCCGTTCGCTGCGCTCCAGCAAGCCGGCCGCCGCCAGCCGGCGGGCCGCCTCGCGCCAGCCGGGCTGGCGTTCGCCCAGCTCCTGCGCGCTCAGCGCGCCGTCGGCCAGCACGGCCAGCAGCGCCTTGCTGCCGCCGCGACGGCTGCCCGCGTCGTGGGCGCTGCGGCCGGCAAGCGTGAGCGACCAGTATTCGTCGCCGATCGGCGGCAGCGGTTTCGCTTCGCGCAGGGCCAGCGGCAACGCGTTGGCATAGGCCTCGCCCGGCGCGCCGAGCCAGTAGTCGGCGGCCCAGGCCAGGGTCTGCATCAGTTCGGGATCGAGCAGTGCATCGTCGTCCAGCAGGCGCAGCGCCTGTTTCAGCCGGCGGCTTTCCACGGCCGCTTCGGCGTCGATCGCCACCACCACGCCGACCATCCGCTGGCGCCCGAACGGCACCAGTACCCGCGCGCCCACGCCGGCCTCGCCGGCCGCGGGCGGCAGGTAGTCGAACAGGGCGGGCAGGGGCACCGGCAGGGCGACGCGAAGGACGGCGGGCATGGTTTACCTCGTGGCCGGCCAGTGTAGCGGCGCGACCGGTCCGGCCCGTCCATCAGGTGGCCGGATCGCCTCGGCCGAGTTGCGGCAACTTGCTGCCTTTGTATCGAGAAAGCCGGGGTAAGTGATTATCCGTTGGCGGTTTTTGCGCTTATCCACAAGAGTTGTGGATAAGTCTGTGGATGCGGCGGGGAAGGGGCGGCCCGAAGCGCGCCGTGGCGCCTTTTCCGTCACCTTGAACACGTTTTGGTCAGGCAAAAAAAAGCCTTTGGTTTCAATGGAATGCAAATTCGGTTGGGGCGGGGTTCACACAATTGTCATCGCCCCCGCCGGCGCCTTGACAGGCCCGTGACGCTGTGCAAAACCCGCCATGACAGCCGTCCGAAACGGCCTTCAATGGGCCATGCCCAGGGCCGCGGCGATCGTCAGCGCGAACGTCAGCAGCCAGAAGTAGCACCAGCCGATGAACCAGAATTTCAGCACCGTCATGGCCCAGCCCTGGTGGTACACGCGCTTTTGCATGAACAGCAGGTAGGCCGGCACCCACAGCATCAGCAAGGTCTGGAGCCAGCCCAGCGGCGAGAGCGTCCAGGCCGCGTGGGGGCGCAGCCAGGTCGACAGCAGGCCGATCAGGGTGACCAGCAGCAGCACCAGGAACATGAAGGCGTGGCTGTGCAGCGCCACGATCAGGTGCTCCATGTAGAGCCGCCGGCGGAACACGTAGAACAGCTTGAGCAGGCCGGCGAACACCGGGATCAGGATGAACATGGTCATCGGCAGCGCGCCGAACAGGCCATTGATCATCCGTTGCTTGGCCGCGGCGCGGGCGTCGGGATCGCCATCCTTGAAGTCCCGCATGTTCTTGTGCAGCCGCTGGCCCAATGCGGTGAGGCGCGCGTTCACCACATCGGGCAGCCACGCCAGGTGGACAGCGTGCGATTTCTGCCGCAAGGCCTTATCCAGCGCGTCATCTCGGCGCTGGCTGCCCGCTGCCGCGGGTATCGCCGGGGCGGCCAGCGATGCGGCCGACATCGGCGCGGCGCCCAGCTCGATCAGGCGCTGGTTGGCCTTTTCGCGCATGTCCCTGGCCGACATGTCCAGCTGCTCGGACGACAGCAGGCCGTAGCTGTCGATATGCGGCAGCGTGTCCAGCTGGCGCTGCAGCAGGTGGCGAACTTCGCGCGGACTGTCGGCGTCGGCAAATTGCTTGCCGTCCACCTTCACGGTGGGATGGGTGGCGTGGGCCACGTGTTCGGCAAAGCGGTCGAACGCCAGGTGGCAGACGAAGAAGCTCAGCAGGCACAGCACGAACATCAACCGGAACGGCGCGATGTACGGCACGCGGCGGCCGGCGAAGTATTCCAGCGTGAGGAAGCCCGGTTTCAGCAGCAGCGGCGGCAGCGTCTGCACGATGCGTCCGTCGATGTGCAGCACCGTCTCCACGGTTTCCTCCACCATGTGGTGCACCGGCTTCAGCACGCTGTGGATGGACTGGCCGCATTCGTGGCAGAACTCGCCCTGCATCGCGGCGCCGCAGTTGGCGCAGTGCAGTCCCTGGTAGCTCGTCAGCTGCTTCATCGCCGTCCCCGTTCGGTGCAGGCGCAGGATTTTCGCACAGCCCGATCGTCGCTCGGGGCGTGACCCGGAGCTCGGCTAGACTATCCGGCCCCCCGAACCTGCCCTACCCATGGAATCCTCCCGTCCCGAACGTGCCCGCCTGCTGCACGAGGTGTGCGCCACGGTGCGTCTTGCGCTGCCGCTGATCGCCGCCCAGCTGGCGGCCATCGGCAGCAACGTGATCGACGCCGTGCTGGCCGGGCACGTCAGTGCGCACGTGCTGGGCGCGGTGGCGGTGGGGGCCAGCATCTGGTCGCTGGCGATCGTCAGTGGCATCGGCATGATGATGGCGGTGCCGCCGTCGGTGGCGCAGCTGGATGGCGCCGGCCGCCGCGGCGAGGTGGGTGCGGTGTTTCACCAGGCGCTGTGGCTTGCGCTGGGCATGGGGGCGCTGCTGTGGTTTGCGGTGCGTCACGCCGAGCCGCTGATCGAATTGATCGGGGTGACCGCCGGCCTGCGCCACGACGTGCAGCGCTTCCTGCTGGCGATCAGCTGGGGCGCGCCCGCGCTGACCTGCTATTTCGCGCTGCGTGGCCTTTCCGAGGGCCTGTCGCTGACGCGGCCGTCGATGTATTTCAGCCTGGGCGGGCTGGCGCTGCTGGTGCCGCTGGGCTACGTGCTGATGTTCGGCAAGCTGGGCATCCCGCCGCAGGGCGCGCACGGTTGCGGCGTGGCCACGGCCATCGTGCTGTGGCTGGAGATGCTGGCGTTCGCGGTGTACGTGCTGCGTCATCGCAACTATCGCGGGCTCGGCCTGTTCGACCGTTTCGAGCGGCCGCAGCTGCGCCGCATCGGCGCGCTGGTGCACATCGGTCTGCCGATGGCGGTGTCGCTGTTGGCCGAGGCCGGCCTGTTCGTGGCCACCGCGCTGATCATCGCCACGCTGGGCGAGGACGTCATCGCCAGCCACCAGGTGGCGCTCAACATCGCCTCGCTGTTCTTCATGATCCCGCTGGGACTGGCCATGGCGATCACCGTGCGGGTGGGCAACGCGGTGGGCCGCGGCGATGCGCGCGGCGTGCGCTACGCCGGTTTCTGCGGGATCGGGCTGACCCTGGTGACGCAGCTGTTTTCCGCCGGCTTGATGCTGAGCCTGCCGCACTACATCGCCACGCTCTACACCCGCGATCCGGCGGTGATCGCGCTGGCGGTGCAGCTGATCATGCTGGCGGGGCTGTTCCAGTTTTCCGACGGCATCCAGGTGGCGTCCAACGGCGCGTTGCGCGGGCTCAAGGACACCCGCATCCCGATGGCGATCACCCTGTTTGCGTACTGGATCATCGGCATGCCGGTGGGCTGGTGGCTGGCGTTTCATCATGGGCTGGGCGCGCGCGGCATGTGGATGGGCCTGATCGCCGGCCTGTCGGTGGCCGCGGTGATGCTGTTCACCCGTTTCTGGCGCAGCGCCTGGAAACAGCGCTGGCGCATGCATGACCACGACGGCCCGACCGGCTACGCTGCCACCCTGACCTCGCTGGAAGAACGCGCATGACACCACCGCCCCCGCTTCGCCGTCGCCGTGGCTTCGGCGCGTTCCTGGCCGCGCTGGGGCGCGGCATCAACGTGATCCGGCTGGTGATCATCAACGTGGTCTTCTTCGGCGTGCTGTTCGTGCTGCTGCTGGTGCTGACGGCCGGCATCGCCGGCAACCGCATGCAGCGTTCGGTGCAGGATCACAGCGTGCTGGTGCTGAAGCTGGACGGCCAGCTGGTCGAGCAGTTCAGCATCGACCCGATGCAGCGCACGCTGGCGCGGCTGTCCGGCGAGGACCCCAGGCAGGTGCAGCTGCGCGACCTGGTCGGCGCCATCGACGCGGCGGCGACCGATCCGCGGATCACCCGCATCCTGCTGCTGCCCGATGGCCTGCAGGGCGGCGGCTTTGCCGCGCTGCGCGAGGTGGGCGCCGCGCTGGACCGCTTCCGCGCCGCGGGCAAGCCGGTGATCGCCTGGGCGGTCAACCTCGACCAGGGCCAGTACTACCTCGCCGCGCACGCCGACCGCCTGCTGATCGATCCGCAGGGCGGCGTGCTGCTGACCGGCCTGGCCAACTACCGGCTGTTCTACAAGGACCTGCTGGACAAGCTGGGCGTGGACGTGCACCTGTTCCGCGTGGGCGAGTTCAAGAGCGCGGCCGAGCCGTTCATCCTCGACCACGCCTCGCCCGAGGCGAAGGCGGCGGACAGCTACTGGATGAACGGGCTGTGGGACCGCTACCTGGACGAGGTGGCGGCATTGCGCAAGATCGCGCCGGCGACCCTGCGTGACGACATCGACCAGCTGCCGCAGCACATCGCCAGCACCCAGGGCGATCTGGCGCAGCTGGCGCTGAACCAGCACCTGGCGGACGGCACTGCCACCCGCGCGGAACTGGTCGCGATGCTGCGCAAGCAGGGCGTGCCGGCCGACCGCAAGGGCCACGGTTTCCGCCAGGTGAGCCTGTCGCGCTACGTCGCCGCCCAGCCCGACCGCGAGGATGGCCGCACGCCCGGCGTCACCATCGTGGTGGCCGAGGGCGAGATCAGCGGCGGCAAGCAGTCGCCCGGCGCGATCGGCGGCGAATCCACCGCGGCGCTGGTCCGCGCCGCGCGCGAGGACAGCAAGACCAAGGCGCTGGTGCTGCGGGTGAACTCGCCCGGCGGCGAGGTGTATGCGGCCGAACAGATCCGCCGCGAAGTGGCGCTGACCCGCGCGGCCGGCATTCCCGTGGTGGTGTCGATGGGCGACGTGGCGGCCAGCGGCGGCTACTGGATATCGATGAACGCCAACCGCATCTTTGCCGAGCCCAACACCATCACCGGTTCGATCGGCATCTTCGGCCTGTTCTATACCGTGCCCGGCACGCTGGCCAGGCTGGGCGTGCAGAGCGACGGCGTGGCCACCGGGCCGATGGCTGGCGCGTTCGACATCACGCGTCCGCTGGACCCTAAGGTGGGCGCGGTGATCCAGGCCATCATCGACAAGGGCTACCGCGATTTCGTAGGCAAGGTGGCCAGCGCGCGCGGCCAGAGCTACGCCGCCATCGATGCGATCGCCCAGGGCCGGGTGTGGACCGGCGAGCAGGCCTTGCAGCGGGGCCTGGTCGATCAGTTGGGCGGCCTCAAGGACGCCGTCGCCGATGCCGCGGCACGCGCGAAACTGGGCAAGGGCTACGGCGTGCGCTACCAGGAGACGCCGCTGGGCGGCATCGAGCGTTTCATGCTCGGCTTCAGCCAGAACGCCGCGGTGCACCTGTTGCAAGGCTGGGGCGTGCAACTGCCGCGCTGGTTTGCCCGGGTGCCGGCGATGACCGCGCCGCTGCGCCTGCTGCGCAACGCGCAGGCGGGCAAGCCCAACGTGTACGCCGACTGTTTCTGCGCGCCCCGCTAGACGCGGTCAGGCCGGCGTGGCGGCGTAGTAGTCGCCCTGTTGCTGCACGTGCACCGGCATGCCGAACGCCTCGCTCAACGCGGGCCCGCTGAGCACGTCGGCCTTGCTGCCGTGACGCAGCACGCGGCCCTCGCGCAGCAACAGCACCTGGGCGATCTCCGGCACGATCTCCTCCACGTGATGGGTCACCAGCATCAGCGTGGTGCCGCCACACGCCAGCTGGCGCAGGTTTTCCAGGAAGTGGCGGCGGCTGGCCATGTCCAGCCCCGCGCACGGCTCGTCCAGCAGCAGCGCCCGCGGCCGGTGCACCAGTGCGCGGGCGATCAGCACGCGGCGCGCCTCGCCGGTGGACAGCGTGGCCATGGGCCGACCGATGAGGTGCGCCGCGCCGATCTGCTCGAGCGCCTGCTGTGCCTGCTCGCGCATGGTTTCGCTGACCTGATGATCCAGCCCCAGCCCGCGCGCGGAGAAAAAGCCCGACACCACCGCATCGAACACTTCCAGCGGCGCGTCGCTGGTGTAGTCGAGCTGCAGCGCGGGCGACACGATGCCCAGCAGCTGGCGCAATTCGCTGACGTTCCAGCGGTCGCGGCCGAACACGCTCACGCTGGGACCGGCGTCGTCGGTGCGTACCAGCGGGTAGAGCTGGCGCGCGATCAACTGCACCAGGGTGGACTTGCCCGACCCGTTGGCGCCCAGGATCACGGTGTGCTGCCCCGCATCCACCTGCAGGCTGAGCCGGTCCAGGATCAGTCGCGCGCCGCGCATCACGCTGGCGTTGTCGATGCGCAGTACCGGCGCATCGGCGGCGACGTCGGCGTGGGGCGGGGCGGTGATCGGGGCGAAGCTCATGCGATGGCCATGTGACAAATGGACGGCCATTATCGGCGATCGCGGCGGTCCGCCAAACTGCCGGACAAGAGCGACCCCTCCCCAGCCCTCCCCTGCAAGCAGGGGAGGGAGCACCGCTGCGGGTCCTCTCCCTCCATGTAGCGAGCGTCGCTCTGGCTCCTCCCCCTGCTCGCAGGGGGAGGCTGGGAGGGGGTTGCCCGGGCTGGCCTCGAACTATTGCGTCGCCGCGTCGATCCGTTTGCGCTGTTCCGCAGCGTGCTTGTCCACCGTCTTCTGCACGTCGCGGACGCGCTGCTCGTTGGCCTTCAAGGTATCGAACGGCGAGCTGGCCTGCGGCTGGGGCGGGTCGCCGGGCGGCGGCGCGGGCGAGCCGGAACAGCCCGCCAGGGCGGACAGGCACAGCAGGGAAAGGGCGATGGTTTTCATGCGCGTGATCCCTCGGCGGCGGCAGGCACCGAGTGTTGCGCCGGCAGCTGGCCCGCGGCAAGCCGTCGTGTAAGCTTCGGCGCATGAACAGCCGCATCGATGCCTGGCAGCTGCAAGGCCACACCGCCCTGATCACCGGTGCCAGCAAGGGCATCGGCTATGCCACCGCCCGCGAACTGGCTGGGCTGGGCGCCAACCTGCTGCTGGTGGCGCGCGACGAGGATTACCTGGAGCAGGTGCGGGTGGAACTGGCCGACGATTTCCCGGGCAGCGAGGTGCTGGCGTTCGGCGCCGACCTGGCCGAACCGGAAGACCGCCTGGCCGTGTTCGACTGGATCGCCGACCTGGGCGCGCCGCTGTCGCTGCTGGTCAACAACGCCGGCGGCAACCAGGTGCAGGCCACGCTGGATTACAGCGATGGCCAGATGCGCGCCATCTTCGAGCAGAACCTGTTTTCCGCGTTCGAGATGTGCCGGCTGGCGCATCCGCACCTGGTGCAGCACGCGCATGCGGCGATCGTGAACGTGGGCTCGGTGTCCGGCGTCACCCATGTGCGCACCGGCTCGCCGTATGGCATGAGCAAGGCCGCGCTGCACCAGCTCACCCGCAACCTGGCGGCGGAGTGGGCGGTGGACGGCATCCGCGTCAACGCGGTGGCGCCGTGGTACATCCGCACGCAACGTTCGGAGCCGGCACTGCTGGATGCGGATTATCTGGAGGAAGTGCTCGAGCGCACGCCGCTGAAGCGCATCGGCGAGCCGGAGGAAGTGGCCGCGGCTATCGCCTTCCTGTGCCTGCCCGCCGCCAGCTACGTCACCGGGCAGGTGCTGGGCGTGGATGGCGGGTTTCTCAATTACGGGTTCTGAGACGCCGACGACGGGGAATCGGGAATCGCGAATCGGATCAGAACTGCGCCTCGTGCTCCTCGGCGGCGAAGCCCAGCGTTACCGCGCCTTCGCCCACGTTGACCATGCCGGTGATGCTCATCGGCGCCTCGGTCAGTTGCACGCCGCATTCGTCACAGGCGGTGCGCAGGCCGGCGTAGCCGGGCAGCTGCGCCAGCACGGCGAGGTCGCCGCCGTAGCTTACGCACACCGCCGGTACCAGCAGGCCCGCGCGCACGCGCCGGGCCGCGTAGTCGAACAGCGCCTGCGCGCCGGGCTCGAAACCGCGCACCTTGCCCACCGGCCCGGTGTCGCCGCGGTAGCAGCGCAGGATCGGCTTGATGTCCAGCGCCGAGCCCAGCATCGCGCTGACCAGGCCCACGCTGCGGTCGTTCTTCTTCTTCGCGCGGGCGCGCAGGTAGTACAGGTCGCGCGGCAGCATGTAGCCGTAGGTGTGGTTGGCCACGTAGAGCAGGCGCTCGCGGATCGCGGCAGGCGTTTCGTCGGCGGCGATCATCCGCGCCGCCTCGATCGTGGCCGGCCCTTCGGCGGCGAACAGGTTGCGCGTGTCGATCACCCGCATCATGAACGGCCCGGGCACGCCGGCCTGCTTGCGCACCTCGCGATAGCTCTTGAGGATGGCGAAGCTGGCGCGGTTCACGTGCTCGAAAATCGGGCTGCGGGTGGCGGTGATGGTGAGGCAGAACACGCAATCGTGCTCCAGCACCAGCCGTTCCAGGAACAGGTCCTCGACCTGGCGCACCGAGCACGGCTCGGTTTGCGCCGAGTGGCTGCGGCTGCCCAGCTGGCGATCGATGAAGCGCTGGATCTCGGCCGGGTCGCGGTCGTCCAGGAACGTCTCGTTGTCCACCTTCACGACGATCGGCATCACCACGATGCCGTGCTGGCGCA
This sequence comes from Rhodanobacter caeni, assembly GCF_039523575.1. Classification (NCBI taxonomy): domain Bacteria; kingdom Pseudomonadati; phylum Pseudomonadota; class Gammaproteobacteria; order Lysobacterales; family Rhodanobacteraceae; genus Rhodanobacter; species Rhodanobacter caeni. Next base: position 661,063 of record NZ_BAAAFO010000002.1, read on the forward strand.
GGAAAGCCTGCGGCAGATCGCAGGACGCATCGACAGCCAGACCCATGCGCATGCCGGTCCCCCAAGGGTTACGTAACGGCCTCGAACATAGCATGCGGCCCCGGACAGGAGACCACGCACGCCGCCGACACGCGCCGCCCGTTAAGCTGGCGGCCACAGCGCAAAAACGCAGGGCATGGTGGGTCGATGAAAGACAAGCAGGAGATCGTTTCCAACTGGCTGCCGCGCTACACCGGCACCGCGCTGGACTCCTTCGGCGAGCACGTGTTGCTGACCAATTTCGGCCACTACGTGGAGCTGTTCGCGCAGTGGCATGGCGTGGAGGTGCAGGGTCGCGACCGGCCGATGCCCAACGCCACCGCCGACGGCATCACCCTGATCAACTTCGGCATGGGCAGCCCCAATGCGGCCACCGTGATGGACCTGCTCAGCGCGATCTGCCCGAAGGCGGCGCTGTTCCTGGGCAAGTGCGGCGGGGTGAAGAAAAAGAACCGGCTGGGCGACCTGGTGCTGCCGATCGCGGCGATTCGCGGCGAGGGCACCAGCAACGACTACCTGCTGCCGGAAGTGCCCGCGCTGCCGGCGTTCCAGCTGCAGCGCGCCGTCTCCACCATGATCCGCGACCTCGGCCACGACTACTGGACCGGCACGGTGTACACCACCAACCGCCGCGTGTGGGAGCACGACGACGCGTTCAAGGATTACCTGCGCCGCACCCGCTGCATGGCGGTGGACATGGAGACGGCCACCATCTTCGCCGCCGGCTTCGCCAACAAGATTCCCTGCGGCGCGCTGCTGCTGGTGTCGGATCAGCCGATGATCCCCGAGGGCGTGAAGACCGAGGCCAGCGACCGCGGCGTCACCTCGCAGTTCGTGGAGGCGCACATCCGCATCGGCATCGAGGCGCTGAAGCTGGTGCGCCGCAACGGCCGCAGCGTGAAACACCTGCGCTTCGAGGAGGACGGCGACGGCGAGTGAATCGCCGTCGCCGGGTCAAATGGCGCTCAGTAGCGCGGCACGCTGGTGTCGATCTCGCGCGCCCAGGCATCCATGCCGCCTTCCACGTTGTGCACGTTGCTGAAGCCGTGCGCCGCGAAGCGTTCGGCCATGGCGCGGCTGGACATGCCGAAGTGGCAGATGAAGGCCAGCGCGGTGTCCTTGGGCAGCGCCGCCAGTTGTTCGAAGCCTTCTTCTTCCAGCACACGCGCCTGCGCCAGCGGCGCGGCCTGGGCGCGACCGGCGGCGGGGCGCACGTCGACCAGGGTGATGTCGTTGGCGGCGAGCCGGTCCTTCAGCTGCTGCACGGAAAGCGCGTGGATTTCCTGCGCGCCGGGGAATTTCAGGCTGAGGCCCTCGCCCTGCACGGTGGATACCCAGTCGATCACGATGCCGCGGGCGCGCTGCGCGCTGGCCGGGTCGAAGTGCACTTCCAGCCCGTTCGCGTGCGCCACGATGTCGTGGTCGCCGGCCGGCGCCAGCTGGAAGCCGGCGCTGTGGTCGGGGCCGATCTCCAGATGCAGCGCCACGCCCTGCGCGTTGGCCGTGCCCTGGCGGATCGCCTCGGCGGCCGCGTCGGTGATGGTGATTTCCGGTGGCGTGCGGTCGGGCGCGGCGACGCCGAACAGCGCATGCAATTCGCCGCTGCCATACATCTGGCGGATGATGTCCGCGCCGCCGACCAGTTCGCCTTCCACGTACAGCTGCGGAATCGTGGGCCACTCGCCGTAGAGCTTGATGCCCTCGCGGATTTCCGGATCTTCCAGCACGTTGACGGTGTGGTACTCGGGCAGCAACTCGTTCAGCGTGTTGCTGGCGGCGGCGGAGAAACCGCACATCGGCTGCTGGCGGTCACCCTTCATGAACAGCACCACGCGGTGGTCCTCGAGCAGGGTCTGGATACGTTCGCGGGTGGCGCTGTCGAGGGACATGGGGAGGCTCCGGAAAAGGCGTAATGATACGCCGGCTGATATGAGGGGGCCTTGTCGCCGATCAAGGCGCCGTGGTTGCGGCCGATCGCAGGGCGGCCCGCGCGGCGGGCGCGATCGCCTCGACCCACGCCGCGTATTGCGCCGCGGACGGATGCAGCCCGTCGTCGACGACCGCGTCCGCGTGCCGGCGCGAGAGCGCGGTGACATCGACCCAGCGGGCGCCGTCTTGCGCCGTCTCGGCGCGGGCAAGGGCGTTGTACGCATCCAGCTCGGCGGCGATGGTGGCGCCGTCGCGCCCCTGTTCGCGGGCGAAGCGGGTCATGCCCCAGTCCGGGATCGAGACGACCACCACCCGTGCGGGCCGGTCGCCGGCCAGTGCGATGGCCCGTCGCAACAGCTGCGCGAATTCCTCGCGATACGTTGCGGCGGCACGGCCGCGATACTGGTTGTTCACCCCGATCTGCAATGTGACCAGATCCCACGCGGGCGCGAGCGAGGCCGCCTCCATGCCGGCGGCCAGTTCGTCGGTGGTCCAGCCAGTGACGGCCACGATCCGCGGCGGCGCCATGGCGATGCCGTCGCGATGCAGTTGGCGGCGCAACTGGGCCGGCCAGCTGGCGTCGGCGGCAACGCCTTCGCCCACCGTGTAGGAATCGCCCAGGGCAAGATGGCGCAGCGGCGCGGCAGCCGGTGCGCCAGGCATCAGGCGGCGCTGGCGACTTTGCGCCGGGGCTGCTCACTGGCCATGCGTTCGAGCACGCGGTCGATGCGCACGAACACTTCCACCAGCTGCGCCGGCGGCGGCAACAGGGTGAGCCGGAAATGATGGCTGTTGGGCACGTTGAAGCTCGTGCCAGGCACCACCAGCACCGCTTCCTCTTCCAGCAGGCGCAGCGCGAACGCGTTGTCGTCGAAGTCGCCGAAGCTTTCGGCGCGCACGCGCGGGAACGCGTACAAGGCGCCGGCCGGGGCCACCAGATCCAGGTGGCGGCTGGCGGCCACGCCTTCCACCACCAGGCGGCGCGCCTCGTGCAGCCGCCCGCCGGCCGCGGTCAACGCGCCGATGGTGGGGGCGGTGTGCAGCGCGGGCGGCACCGCCCACTGCACCGCCATGTTGGCGCACAGCCGCAACGCGGCCAGCAGTTGCAGCGCATCGCGATATTCGGCGGTCAGCGCATGGCTGCCGGACAGGCTCATCCAGCCCACGCGGTAGCCGCAGGCGCGATGCACCTTGCTGAGGCCGCCGAAGCTGACGCAGGGCAGGTCGCCGGCCACTTCGGCCAGCGGCTGGAACACCGCGCCGTCGTACAGGATCTCGTCGTAGATTTCGTCGCACAGCAGCAGCAGCTTGTGCCGCGCGGCGACCGCCACCAGGCGCTCCAGCAGCTCGCGCGGGTACACCGCGCCGGTGGGGTTGTTGGGGTTGATCAGCACCAGCGCCCGCGTGCGCGACGTGACCAGCGCCTCGATCTCGTCCGGATCGGGCAGGTGGGCGTTCTCGGCCAGGCAGCGGTAATAGCGCGGCGTGCCGTCGTTGAGGATGGTGGCGGCGCTCCACAGCGGGTAGTCGGGGCTGGGCAGCAGCACCTCGTCGCCCGGCTGCAGCAGGGCGCGCAGCGACAGGTCGATCAGCTCGCTGACGCCGTTGCCCACGAAGATGTGCTCGATGTCGACACCGCGGGCGCCACGGGCGCGCTGCTGCTCGGCGATCGCCTCGCGGGCCAGCTCCAGGCCTTGCTCGTGGCCGTAGGCGTCGCTCTGGTGCAGGTGGCTGGCGATCGCCTCGCGCAGGTGCGCGGGGGCCTCGAAACCGTAGCGGCCGGGGTTGCCGATGTTCAGCTTGATGATGTCGAGGCCGCTGGCCTCCATGTCACGGGCGCGCCGGTTGAGCGCGCCGCGGATCTCGTAGCGCACTTCCGCCAGGTGCGCACTGGGTTTGATCGAAGCCACCACCGGCATCCTCATGGGTCGAACCGACGCCACCGCCGGTAACTGAATGCTACCAGCGTGATGCAGTGCAGCGCGAGTTCCCACGGGGCGCAATCAGGGGCTATCGTGCGGCAAACTCCGGGCAGCATAATCGGGCCATGTCGCCGGCACGGCGGCTTTGCCGCTTCGGACAAGTCACGCCAACCCTCCCGGCGCCGCCGGACAACGCATGCAGACTGCCGCCATGAGTGACGCCGAAACGATGGAACGCCTGCGCCGTATCGGTTGGCGCGGCGATGCCTTGCCGGGCGACGGTCGCCGCCTGGCCCGTGTTGTGGCGCAGCATCGCGCGGGCTACGAGTTGCACGATGGCGCCAGCCTGTTCGGGGCGCAGCCCGACGGCCGCTTCCTGAAACGCGGCCTCGACCCGTCCGAGCGGCCGGTGGTCGGCGATTTCGTGGAGGTGGAAAACGGCGCGCCGCCGCACATCGTGCAGGTGCGGCCGCGGCGCACCGTGCTGTCGCGGGCGGCCGCGGGCGAGCGCTACGAGCGCCAGCTGATCGCCACCAACATCGACTACGTGCTGGTGCTGACCGGCCTGGATGGCGATTTCAACCCGTCCCGGATCGAGCGCTACCTGTCGCTGATCGAGGACTCCGGCGCGCAGCCGGTGGTGCTGCTGAGCAAGCTCGACACCCGCGACGATGCCGACGAACTGATCGCCGAGCTGCGCGAACGGCTGCCCCCGGCCACGCCGATCCATCCCTTGAACGGCAAGGACCCGGCCAGCGCGACGGTGCTGGCGCCCTATCTCAAGCCGGGCGACAGCGCGGTGCTGGTGGGCTCCTCCGGCGCCGGAAAATCCACGCTCACCAACACCTTGCTGGGCACGGCGAAGATGGCCACCGCCGCCGTGCGCAGCCGCGACAGCCGCGGCCGCCACACCACCACGCACCGGGCGCTGCTGTCGCTGCCCAGCGGCGGCTGCCTGATCGACACGCCCGGCATGCGCGAGCTGAAACTCACCGGCGAGGAAAATCTGGACCTGTTCGCCGATATCGAGGCGCTGGCCGACCAGTGCCGCTTTGCCGACTGCGGCCACGGCAGCGAACCGGGCTGTGCGGTGCAGATCGCGCTGGACAATGGCGATCTCACCCCCGACCGCTGGCGCAACTACCTGAAGCTGCACGACGAGCGCGAGGAGCAGGCCGCCACGCTGGAAGCACGCCTGCGCCGCCAGCGCGGCGGTCGACCGATCGATCGTCCGCACAGCCCGCGCGGGCAGCGCGAACGCGATTAACCCGGCCATGCGAGCCTGTCGGAGTCGATCGATGCTCACCGCCCGAATCGGCGGCGCCGCCCTTGCATCGCGTCATCGGATCGGCGGGACATCGGGGTGAGTGCGCCGCCGGCCAGCGAGGCACAACTGCGGCGCTGCGCCGCGCTCGACCAGCGCCTGCTGGCCGCCGTGCGGGATATCCGCATCCTGCCCACCGTGGCGTGGCCGGCCTCGCTCGAGGCGCAGATGATCCGCGCCTACGGCAGCGGTCGCTTCACGCTGCCGCCGGTCACCTATGCGCGACCCAGGCTGGCCGCGGCACGGGCCGAGCTGGCCGCCATCGAGGCGGCGGCGGGCGGCAACGATCCGGCGGATATCGATCCGCTCGACGACTACCTGCGCCGCACCGCCGAGTCGTGGCGCATCGCCGCCGACATGCTGGAATCGGTGGGCACCGCGGCGGTCACCGCGCCGTCGATCGCGCTGTACGGCCGCCCCGACGATCCGATTCCCGGCAGCCGGCGCAGCAACCTGGACGCGGCCCGCTATTTCGTGGAGCTGGCCAACGAGCTCGGTGCGGACCTGCTCGCCGACGAAAGCGGCAGCTCGGTTCCGGCGGACGTCTTGCGCAGCGACGTGGCTGCCACCCTGGATGCGTTTTTCGGCGAGGGCGTGATCCGCGTCGAAGTGGACCCGGAACTCACCGCCAAGGCCGCCGCCGGCGCCACCCGCATCCGTCTGCGCGGTGGCACCTGCTTCAGCCAGTACGACCGCCACCAGTTGCTGGCGCACGAGGCCTTCGTGCATTCGCTGACCGCGCTGAATGGTCGCCGCCAGCCGCTGCTGGCCTCGCTGGCGCGCACCTCGCCGCGGGTGACGGCCACCCAGGAGGGGCTGGCGGTGTTCGCCGAGCTGATGTCCGGCGCCATCGACATCGCGCGCCTTAAGCGCATCAGCCTGCGCATCGTGGCCATCGACATGGCGCTCAACGGCGCCAACTTCGTCGAGGTCTACCAGTATTTCAGCGCCTGCGGCCAAAGCGTGGCCGACAGTTTCCACTCGGCCCAGCGCGTGTTCCGGGGCGTGCCGCTGGAGGGCGGCGCGGCCTTCGCCAAGGACAACGTCTACCTGTCCGGCCTGCTCACCGTGCACACGTTCTTCCGCTGGGCGCTGCGACAGCGGCGCATGGATCTGCTGCGCCACCTGTTCGCGGGCAAGCTGGCCTTGCACGACGTGATCTCGCTGCAACCCTATTTCGACTCCGGCGCCATTGCGCCCCCGCGCTGGCTGCCGCCGTGGATGCAGCACATGCACGGCTTGGCGGGCAAACTGGCGTTCTCGCTGTTCATCAACGGCATCCAGATGGAGAGCGTGCAGGCGGATGAACTGGTGATGGGCATGTAGCAACCGCCCGTTGCTTCTGGCGGGCCTCTCTGTAAGAGCGCCCCCTTTGTTCGGCGCCTTTGTTCTTGAATGGTGCTCCAGGGCAAGAGCACGAAAGCAAAAAAAGCATCGCGACTGAAGTCGCTTCTACAAGGCCATGCGAACGTTCGGGTCGAGCTGGAACGCATCCCGTACGACCCGCATCACGCCACCGAAACCCGCTCGCACGGTACTTTTGGAACGGGCCGCCGGTTTAACCCGGTGCTAACATCGGACGTAGGTTCCGCTACGCGGAATCCTCCCTTTTCCCGCCGAAAACGCACCGATGACTCTTCCCGAAGAACTGCGTCTTGCCGCCCTCGAATACCATCGCCTGCCGCGCCCCGGCAAGATCAAGGTCACGCCCACCACCTCGCTGCTGACCCAGCGTGATCTGTCGCTGGCGTATTCGCCCGGCGTGGCCGCGGCCTGCGACGCGATCGTGGAGGACCCCACCTCGGCCGCCGAATACACGGCGCGTTCCAACCTGGTGGCAGTGATCACCAACGGCACCGCGGTGCTGGGGCTGGGCAACATCGGGCCGCTGGCGGCCAAGCCGGTGATGGAAGGCAAGGGCGTGCTGTTCCAGAAGTTCGCCGGCATCGACGTGTTCGATATCGAGATCGACGAGAACGACCCGGACAAGCTGGTGGACATCATCGCCAGCCTGGAGCCCAGCTTCGGCGGCATCAACCTGGAAGACATCAAGGCGCCGGAGTGCTTCATCGTGGAGCGCAAGCTGCGCGAGCGGATGAAGATCCCGGTCTTCCACGACGACCAGCACGGCACCTCGATCATCGTGGGCGCCGCAGTGCTGAACGCGCTGGTGGTGGTGGGCAAGCGGATCGAGGACGTGCGCATCGCCACCACCGGCGTGGGCGCGGCGGGCATTTCCTGCCTGGACATGCTGGTGGCGCTGGGCGTGCGGCGCGAGAACATCCTGGCCTGCGACGTGCACGGCGTGCTGCACAGCGAACGCACCGACCTGGACCCGGACAAGCAGCGCTACGCGCGCGACACGCCGATGCGCACGCTGGAGGAGATCGTCGAGGGCGCCGACATTTTCCTGGGCCTGTCCGCTGGCGGCATCCTGAAACCGGCGATGGTCGCCACCATGGCCGAACGGCCGATCATCTTCGCGCTGGCCAACCCGAACCCGGAGATCACCCCGGAGGACGCCAAGGCGGTGCGGCCGGACTGCATCATGGCCACCGGCCGCTCGGATTACCCGAACCAGGTCAACAACGCGCTGTGCTTCCCGTACCTGTTTCGCGGCGCGCTGGACGTGGGCGCCACGGTGATCAACGAGGCGATGAAGATTGCCTGCGTCAAGGCCATCGCGGCGCTGGCGCGTCGCGAATCGTCCGACGTCAGCGCCCGCGCCTACGGCGGCAAGCCGCCCAGTTTCGGGCCGAATTACCTGATCCCGCAGCCGTTCGATCCGCGATTGCTGATCCAGTTGCCGCCGGCGGTGGCGAAGGCGGCGATGGATTCGGGCGTGGCGACGCGGCCGATGCAGGATTTCGTCGCCTACAACGACAAGCTCACCAGTTTCGTGTTCCGCACCGGCTTGTTGATGAAGCCGGTGTTCGAACGCGCCAAGGCTGCGCCGGCGCGGGTGGTGTACGCCGAGGGCGAAGAGGAAACGGTGCTGCGCGCGGTGCAGACCGTGGTGGATCAGGGGCTGGCGATGCCGATCCTGATCGGCCGCCCGGAGGTGATCGAGAAGCGCATCAAGCGCGCCGGTCTGCGCCTGAAACCGGGCGTGGACGTGGAAATCTGCAACATCAACTCCGACCCGCGCTTCGATGCCTACTGGCAGCATTACCACCAGGTGATGGAGCGCCGCGGCGTGACCCCGTCGATGGCCAAGGCGGTGGTGCGCTCGCGTCCCACCGCGATCGCCGCGCTGATGGTCGAGCGCGGCGAGGCCGATGCGCTGCTGTGCGGCCTGGTCGGCCAGTTTCCCAGCAAGCTGAAATACATCCGCGACATCATCGGCATGGACGAGGGCGTCAGCTCGGCCTCGGCGATGGCGGCGGTGGCCACCGAGAAGGGCACGTTCTTCTATCTCGACACCCACGTACTGGACGACCCCACGCCCGAGCAGATCGCCGAGGCCACGCTGCAGGCGTCGATCCGGCTGAAACTGTTCGGCATCGTGCCGAAGATCGCGCTCTTGTCCGCCGGCAACTTCGGCAGCCGCGACTGCTGCGGCGCGCACAAGATGCGCAAGGCGCTGGAGCTGATCCGCGCCAAGGCGCCGCGGCTGGAGGTGGAAGGCGAGATGCAGGCCGACACCGCGCTCACCCCGGCGCTGCGCGAGAAGCTGTTTCCGCACTCGCGGCTGGAAGGCAAGGCCAACGTGTTCGTGTTCCCCAATCTGGACGCGGCCAACATCGCCTACAACATGAGCCGCATGCTCACCGACGGCGTGGTGATCGGGCCGATCCTGATGGGCGTGGCCAAGCCGGCGCACATCCTGATGCCGCAGTCGACGGTGCGCCGGATCGTCAACATGACCGCGGTGGCCACGGTCGAGGCGCAGATCCGCATCGGTGCCAGGGTGCAAACGACGCCCTGAAGCGGGTCGCGGCCGCCTTGCCGCGATGCCGGACCGCCACCGTGCGGTGGCGCACGGGTGGGCCGACCGCTAAACTTGATGGGCTCGCTGCATCCCCGGCGGCGGGTTCCCACACCAAGTCAGGCACTGCACGGCGCCGCGGAGAATCTTCATGGATCAGCTCGACGATATCCTCAACCAGGACATCGACCCTACCGAAACCAGCGAATGGATCGATTCGCTTGATGCGGTGATCCATCACGACGGCACCGAGCGCGCGCATTTCCTGCTGGAGAAAATGGTCGATACCACCCGCCGTTCGGGTGGCTACCTGCCGTTCAACCCCACCACCGAATACGTCAACACGATTCCGCCCAGCCAGGAGGCCAAGAGCCCCGGCGACGCCGCGATGGAATGGCGCATCCGCTCGCTGATCCGCTGGAACGCGATGGCGATGGTGGTGCGGGCCAACCGCAAGCCGGGCGAACTGGGCGGCCATATCGCCAGCTTCGCCTCCAGCGCCACGCTGTACGACGTGGGCTTCAATCATTTCTGGCGCGCCCCCAGCGCGGAGCATCCGGGCGACCTGGTTTTCCACCAGGGCCACTCCAGCCCGGGCATCTACGCGCGCTCGTTCCTGGAAGGCCGTTTCGACGCCGACCAGCTCGACCTGTTCCGCTCCGACGTGATCGGCCACGGCCGCTCGCTGACCTCCTACCCGCATCCGTGGCTGATGCCCGATTACTGGCAGGTGCCCACGGTGTCGATGGGCCTGGGTCCGATCCAGGCGATCTACCAGGCGCAGTTCTTCAAGTACCTGGAAAATCGCGGCCTGGTGCCCAAGAGCGATCGCAAGATCTGGTGCTTCATGGGCGACGGCGAGTGCGACGAGCCGGAGTCCCTCGGTGCGATCTCGCTGGCCGGTCGCGAGGGCCTGGACAACCTGATCTTCGTGATCAACTGCAACCTGCAGCGGCTGGACGGCCCGGTGCGCGGCAACGGCAAGATCATACAGGAGCTGGAAGGCGTCTTCCGCGGTGCCGGCTGGAACGCCATCAAGCTGATCTGGGGCAGCTACTGGGACCCGCTCCTGGCGCGCGACAGCAAGGGCACGCTGCGCAAGCTGATGATGGAAACCGTCGACGGCGAGTACCAGGCCTGCAAGGCCTTCGGTGGTGCGTACACGCGCGAGCATTTCTTCGGCAAGTATCCGGAGACGCGCGAGATGGTCGCCAACCTCAGCGACGACGACATCTGGCGCCTCAACCGCGGCGGCCATGATCCGCACAAGGTGTACGCGGCCTATCACGCGGCGTCGGCCACCAAGGGCATGCCCACGGTGATCCTGGCCAAGACGGTCAAGGGCTACGGCATGGGCCTGGGCTCGGGCGAGGCGGAAAACCCCACCCACCAGCAGAAGAAGATGACCAGCGACGCGGTGCGCCATTTCCGCGACCGCTTCAACATCCCGGTGCCGGACGACAAGCTCGACGAGGTACCGTACTACCACCCGGGCAAGGATTCCCCGGAAGTGCAGTACATGCTCGAGCGCCGCAAGGCACTCGGCGGCGCGCTGCCGCAGCGTCGGCGCACCACCGACGTGAAGCTCAAGGCGCCGGACCTGTCCGCGTTCGAGCAGATCACCAAGGGCACCGGCGAGCGCGAGATCAGCACCACCATGGCGCTGGTGCGTGGCATGAACCTGCTGCTGCGCGACAAGGCCATCGGCCCGCGCGTGGTGCCGATCGTGGCCGACGAGGCGCGTACCTTCGGCATGGAAGGCATGTTCCGGCAGATCGGCATCTACGCGCCGTTCGGCCAGAAATACCGCCCGCAGGATTCCGACCAGCTGCTGTACTACCGCGAGGACCAGAAGGGCCAGGTGCTGCAGCAGGGCATCAGCGAGGCCGGCGGCATGGCCTCGTGGATGGCGGCGGCCACCAGCTACAGCATCAGCAACCAGCCGATGCTGCCGTTCTTCATCTACTACTCGATGTTCGGCTTCCAGCGCATCGGCGACCTGTGCTGGGCCGCGGGCGACATGCGCTCGCGCGGCTTCCTGGTCGGCGGCACTTCGGGCCGCACCACGCTGAACGGCGAAGGCCTGCAGCACGAGGATGGCCATTCGCACCTGCTGGCCGGCGCCATCCCCAACGTGAAGGCGTACGACCCCACGTTCTCGTACGAAGTGGCGGTGATCCTGCAGGACGGCGTGCGCAGCATGCTGCAGGAGCAGGAAGACCACTACTACTACATCACCGTGATGAACGAGAACTACGCCCACCCGGACATGCCCAAGGGCTGCGAGGAAGGCATCATCAAGGGGATGTACCTGCTGAAGGATGGCGGCAAGGGCAAGAAGGGCGAGTCGCGCGTGCAGCTGCTGGGCTCGGGCACGATCCTGCGCGAGGTGATCGCGGCGGCCGAGTTGCTGGAGAAGGATTTCGGGGTGAAGTCCGACATCTGGTCGTGCCCCAGCTTCGTGGAGCTGCGCCGCGACGGTTTCGATGCCGAGCGCTGGAACCGCCTGCATCCGGAAGCCGAGCAGCGCGTACCGTATGTCACCGGCCTGCTCGACGGGCGCTCCGGCCCGGCGGTCGCCGCCACCGACTACGTGCGCGAATTCGCCGATCAGATCCGCGCGTTCATGCCCGACGGCATGCACTACACCGTGCTGGGGACCGAAGGCTTCGGCCGCTCGGACACGCGCGAACACCTGCGCGATTTCTTCGAGGTCAACCGCTACTGGATTGCCCACGCGGCACTGTCGGCTTTGGCGAAGGAAGGCAAGGTCAGCGCCAAGGACGTCAGCCGCGCCATCAAGGAGTACAAGCTCGATCCGGAAAAGCCCAATCCGCTGACGGTCTGAGCGATTCCAGCGACAAAAAAAACCGCCCACTCCGGGCGGTTTTTTCTTCCGGCGGCGTCACCGCGCGGCAACGGCTCAATCGTCGTCGCTGCCGAAGGCGCGGCGCAGCAGCAGGAACGCGCCGATGGTGCCGGCCACGATCGCCACCGTGGCGACCGGGTGGCGGTTCACCTGCCGCCGCATGCGGCGGTAGTGGTAATGGGTTTCGTCGGCCAGGTCCTCCGCGGCGCGGGTGAGCTGGCGGCGATAGCGGCCGTCGCCGGCGCCGAAGCGCTCCTGGATGCGGCGGCGGCCGCGTTCGATCAGGTTTTGCGCGCTGTCTGCCGCGCCGTTCGCGGACTGGCGAACGCGCTGGCCGGCCAGCTCGCTGGCTTCGCGAATCTGGCGTTCGATATCACGTCTGTGCATGGCGTTCTCCTGGGCTTCGCTGGCGTCACAGGCTGCCAGTGCGTCCGTGAGCGACGCGTAAACCCGCGCGCGCGGCCGCGGATGCCGTTCAGCCCAGCAGGTATTCGCCGCCGCGCTGCAGGGCGCGCTGGTACGCCGGCCGCGAATGGATGCGCTGCAGAAAGGTGCGCAGCCTGGGGTAGCGATCGTCCAGCCCGCCGCGGGCGGCGAACGCCTCCAGCGGAAAGCTCAACTGGATGTCCGCCACGCTGAACGCCGCGCCGCCGAACCAGTCGCTGTTTCGCAACTGCGATTCGAGGTAATCCAGGTGCGTGGCCAGTTGCGGATCGACGAAATCGCGCTGCACCTTGCGGGCGATGCCCTTGCCGATCGGCCTGGCGAGGAACGGCATCGGCGCGTGCTCCATCCGCTGGAACACCAGCTTCAGCAGCAACGGCGGCATCGCCGAACCCTCGGCATAGTGCAGCCAGTAATTGCAGCGCAGGCGCTCGGGCGTGCCGTGCGCGGGAATCAGCATGCCGGCGCCGTAGCGGTCGGCCAGGTATTCGACGATGGCGCCCGATTCGGCCAGGGTCAGCGCACCGTCGGTGATCACCGGCGCTTTGCCCAGCGGATGCACCGCGCGCAGTTCGGGCGGCGCCTGCAGGGTTTTCGGATCGCGCTGGTAGCGCTTGATCTCGTAGGGCACGCCCAGCTCTTCCAGCAGCCACAGGATGCGCTGCGAGCGCGAGTTGTTCAGATGGTGGACGGTGATCATGGTGGGGAATCGGGTATCCATTTGGAGGGCGGACGCTGCGGCGCCGCGTCTTCACAGAGTAGCCGCTTCCGCTTGGCCGGGCATGGGCGCGGCGTGCGCCGAATGGACGTCCAGACGCCTCTGTGCGAAGTCTGGCCGCAGCAACCGGTGGACATCCCGACGGGGCTACGACTACTGTAGGACGGCTAGCAGGGGGAATGAATCGCCGGCATCCACGGCCGGAGCAGCGACGTTCCTGTTTCGGCGTCCCGGCAGCGCATCGGAGCCCGGTTCTCATGGACGGCTCAAGACTCGCTGCAGCGAAAGTCATGCTCCCTACCAAGCGCTACCCACATGCAACCCGAGGACGAAAGATGACGTTACCTAGGAAAGCGGGCCTGATCGCCGCATGCGCCATCGGTGGACTGCTGGCAGCGCCGGCCTTTGCCCAGGAGGCACCGGCGCCGACGCGACAGGAGCTTGCCGCCAAGCCCTGGATGAACACCCGCCTGAGCGCCGCCGAACGCACCCGGCTGGTCCTCAAGGAAATGAGCCAGGAGGAAAAACTGCGCCTGGTGATGGGTTATTTCGGCACCGATCTGGACGGCAAGCATTTCAAGCGGCCGAAGGAATCGCTGCACCAGTCGGCCGGTTTCGTCTACGGCGTGCCGCGCCTGGGCATTCCCAACCAGTGGCAGACCGATGCCGGCGTGGGCGTGGCGTCGCAGCGCGGCCCCAACGTGCGCGAGCGCACCTCGCTGCCCTCGGGCATGAACACCGCGGCCACCTGGAACCCCGAGGTCGGCTTTGCCGGCGGCGCGATGATCGGCGCCGAGGCGCGTTCGTCCGGCTTCAACGAGATGCTGGCCGGCGGCGTCAACCTGGTGCGCGAGCCGCGAAACGGGCGCAACTTCGAATACGGCGGCGAGGACCCGCTGCTGGCCGGCACCATGGTCGGCGCGCAAATCAGGGGCATCCAGTCGAACCACATCATTTCGACGATGAAGCACTACGCCCTGAACGACCAGGAGAACGGCCGCAACTTCCTCAACGTCGAGATCGACGACGCGGCGGCACGCATGTCCGACCTGCTGGCGTTCCAGATCGCCAACGAACAGGGCAACCCCGGTTCGGTGATGTGCTCCTACAACCGGGTCGACGGCATCTACGCCTGCGAGAACCCGTACCTGCTGAACGAGGTGCTCAAGGGCGACTGGGGCTTCAAGGGTTTCGTGATGTCCGACTGGGGCGCCACCCACAGCACGATTCCCGCCGCCAACAACGGCCTGGACCAGCAGTCCGGCGTGCCGTTCGACAAGTCGCGCTATTTCGGCGAGGCGCTGGGCGAGGCGGTGGCCAATGGCTGGGTGCCGCAGAAGCGGCTCGACGACATGGCCGGGCGCGTCCTGTACGCCATGTTCGAGCACAAGCTGATCGACGATCCGGTCACCGGCCCGAAGGACAACATCGACTTCGCCGCCCATGCCAGGGTCACGCAGCACGATGCCGAGGAAGGCATGGTGCTGCTGAAGAACGACAACGCGCTGCTGCCGATCAAGCCGGGCGTGAAGAAGATCGCCATCATCGGCTCGCATGCCGACGTGGGCGTGCTTTCCGGCGGCGGTTCGTCGCAGGTCTATCCGGTGGGTGGCATGGCGGTGAAGGGGCTGGGCCCGGATTCGTTCCCTGGCCCGATCGTGTATTTCCCCTCGTCGCCGATGAAGGCGATCCAGGCCCGCGCCGGCGGCGCCCAGGTCAGCTTCAACGACGGCACCGATCCGGCCGCCGCGGCGCAGCTGGCGGCCGGCAGCGACCTGGTCATCGTGTTCGCCCACCAATGGACGGCCGAATCGGCGGACGTGCCCAACCTGTCGCTGCCGGACAACCAGGACGCCCTGATCGCCGCGGTGGCCAAGGCCAATCCGCATACCGCCGTGGTGCTGGAAACCGGCGGCGCGGTGCTGATGCCGTGGCTGAAGGACGTCGGCGCGGTGCTGGAGGCGTGGTATCCGGGCAGCAGCGGCGGCGAAGCCATCGGCCGCGTGCTGTTCGGCGAGGTGAATCCGTCCGGCCACCTGCCGATCACCTTCCCGGCGTCGGAGCAGCAGCTGCCGCGCCCGCGGCTCGACGGTGATCCGAAGCAGCCGCAGCTGCGTTTCGACGTCAACTACAGCGAAGGCGCGGCCGTCGGCTACAAGTGGTTCGACCTGAAGGGCCTCAAGCCGCTGTTCCCGTTCGGCTACGGCTTGTCGTACACCGATTTCAGCTACGACGGGCTCGGCGCCCAGTGGGCCAATGGCCAGCTGACGGTGAGCTTTACCGTCAGGAACACCGGCGCCGTGGCCGGCAAGGACGTGGCGCAGGTCTACGTGGCGTCGCCGAAAGGCCTGTGGGAGGCGCCCAAGCGCCTCGGTGCGTTCCAGAAGGTGGACCTGAAACCGGGCGAAAGCCGCAAGGTCAGCGTCAAGGTCGACCCGCGCCTGCTGGCGATGTACCGCAGCAAGGACAAGACCTGGAACATCGCCGCCGGCGACTACCAGGTGACCGTGGCCAAATCCGCGCTCGAGCCGCAAGCCAGCGTGGCGGTGAAGCTGCCGGCGACGACGCTGGACGTCAACGGCAAATAGACCCGCTTCTTTGCGGTGCATTCGAAAGCCCTTCCGGCCATGCCGGAGGGGTTTTTCGTTTTCCGGGGGGCATGGCGCCGTTGACACGGCGTTGCCGCAGCGGCAACTAGCGTGGTGCATCGCCATTCAACGGGTGCATCCATGAGCAGGCAAGCCGCGCACGTCTATACCGATCCGCAGGATATCCAGCGCTTCGATGCGCTGGTCGAGGCCTTGCCCAATGGCGCGCGCGTGCGCCTGCACCTGGTCGATGGCCAGCCCTGCGAGGGCGTGGTATGCGCCCGCCCCACGGTGCAGATGTTCTACGACGGTACCGGCAAGGAAGGCGTCAACGGCGTGGTGGAACTGGAACACCTCAATCTTTCGGACTGGCGCCGGCGCGTGTGGTTCGACCAGATCGCCAGCGTGGAGCCGCTCGATACGGATGCGCCGTTGCGGGCGTGATGCGCGGCCGCCCGCGGTTGCGCCACGGCGGGGGACGATCCAAGCTAAGGGCCTTGTCCCCGTGAAGCCTTGCCGATGATCCGATCTGCCGTTTTCCGCCTGGCCCTGGCCACCTTGCCCGCGGGCATGCTCGTGCTTGCCGGCTGTTCCGGCGGTGGCGCCGCACCCGACGCGGCGCAGCAGCAGGCCGCCGCCAAGGCGCAGGCCGCCTCGGCCAACCTGGACACGTATCGCCAGCTGCTGCGCATCGGCAATGACGAGATGGCCGTGTCGATGGGCAAGGACATCGTGCGCCGTTTCCCGCAGAGCGCCGCCGCCGCCGAAGTGCAGAAGACCCTGCCGGAGATCGAGAAGCGCTACCGCGAGACCAGCGAGAAGAACCGGCTGGCGCGGTTGTGGCTGTACCAGGTGGCGCCGATGCAGGGCGGCATCCAGTCGACCGCCACCATCCAGAGCAGCAAGCCCGGCGGCAACGACAGCGTGCGCCTGATCCTGCGCCGGCATACCGACTGGGGCCAGAGCGTGTTCCTGTTCGGCGCGGGCGCCGGCTTCGTCTGTCGCGGCAACTGCACCATCAACGCAACGTTCGACGGCAAGCCGGCACGGATCAAGGCCTTTGCGCCGCCCAGCGGCGAACCGGCGCTGATGATTCGCGACGACAAGCATTTCCTGAGCCTGCTGGAGGGCGCCAGCAAGGTCACCATGGACGTGACCCTGGTCGATGGCGAAAAGAAGGAAACGCTGCTGTACGAGGTGGGCGGCTTCGACCCGGCGAAGTGGCAGAAGCTGGACACGTCCAAGAAGAAGTAGCGCGTGCGCGCGGCCGATACCCCGCGCTCAATGCAGGAACAGTTTCTCGGTGACGCGCGCCAGCGGACGGGCCATGGCTTTTTGCATCCGCGCGGGCAGATCCAGCGGCTTGAGCAGCATCTTCACCGTCATGTCCGCCGGGATGTGCCGCCGCAACAGCCCTTGCGCCCGGTCGCTGATGCGGCGGAATTCGGCCTCGTTGTCGCGCTGGTGCGGATAGCACTGGTTGAACACGTGGCGCAGGGCGATGTCGCTGTCCTCGCTCTTGATCTCGCGCACCCGTCGCAGGATCGCCCGCAATACCTTGTAGCGGCCGAAGTCCTCGCGCTCGCGGTACAGCAGGTAGTGGCGGTAGAAGTGCTTGTAATGGCGCACCTCGTCGCTCTTGATGTAGCCGGTGAGTTCCTTCAGCACCGGTTCGTCGGTGATGTCGTGCAGCGCGCGGTAGAGGCTGGCGGTGCCGGTTTCCACCACGCAGCGTGCGGCCAGTTCCAGGCCGCGGCACGGTTCGAGCTGTTCGGCGGTGCACACCGCGCCGTAGTCGTGCCAGAACGTGGCGAACGCCGCCTCCCAGTCGAACTCGGGCCAGACGGCACGCACGTACGCGGTCAGCGCGCGGCCGTGCTGCAGCTCCTCGTGTTTCCAGTGCTCGCCGAGCCAGGCCTGCAGCTCGGCGTCGCCGGCGAAGTGGTCGACGAGATTCTGCGTGTACAGCTCCGAGCCGCTTTCGACGAAGGACGAGCTGCACAGCAGGAAAAAGAGCTCTTCGTTGTGCCGGATGCGCGCAACGTCGATGCGCCCGAGGTCCAGGCTTGCAAGAGTCCAGGGCAGGGCGGTGGGATAGGTCAACGCGATTCCTGTGGTCAACGGATGTGGCGGCATCTTGCGCGCGGCCACATGACGAGGGGATGAGACAGGATAGGCCGTGCCGCTGCCGGCGGATTAACGCCACCCGACTTGCCGGGCGCGCCGGAGCGTTTCAGCGCACCACGGTGACCGGCACGTGGGCCTTGGCCAGCACGTTGCTGGAGACCGAGCCCAGCAGCCACCGCGCCAGCGCGCCGCGCTCGGTGTGGCCGATCACCAGGTGGTCCACGCCGTGTTGCTCGATCTGGCCCAGCAGCACGTCGCCGGGGCTGCCGTAGGTCAGCTCCAGGTCGACCAGCTCGCTGGCATCGGGCACGATGGCGGTCAGTTCGTCCAGCAACTCGCGCGCGCGTTGCGTGCCGGAATCGGCCATCAGCAGGGCCGACACGTCGGCGCCGCCCTCGGTGACCTGCAGCACCGATACCACGCGCACGCGGCCATGGCTGCAACGCGCCAGGTCGATGGCGAACTGGAAAGCACGGCGCGAGGCATCGGAGCCGTCGTAACCCACCAGCGAATACTTGACCATGGTTGCTCCTCGACGCCGTGCGAAATCGGATGCCACGAGTTTAGGGCACGCGCACGGCACCCGCCGAACGCCGCGTCTGCCGGCCGCGGACGGCCCGCCGGCCTGCACATCCGCATCACGCGGCGCTGTACACGCTTCGTCTCCCACCCCTTCAAGGAGATGATCATGATCAAGCGTACGTTGGGAATGGCGGCACTCGTGTTGGCCTGTGCGGGTGCGGCGACGATGGTGCCGGTTGGCCAGGCACATGCGGACGATGCCAAGGTGGATTGCCACCTGGTCTACAACCTGTCCGGCTGGTCGCTGATCTACAAGCACGCCGAAGGCACCGGCACGGTCACCTGCGACAACGGCCAGACCGCCGCGGTGAAGATTGAAGTGGTCGGTGGCGGCCTCACCGCCGGCAAGTACCGCATCAACAACGGCAAGGGCGAGATCAGCGACGTGCACAGCATCGCCGATGTGTTTGGCGATTACGCGCAGGCCGGCGCCGAGGCGGGCGTGGTGAAAAGCTCGGGCGCGCAGGTGCTGACCAAGGGCACCACCTCGCTGGCGCTGGCCGGCACGGGCGAGGGCGTGAACCTGGGCGTCTCGGTGGGCAAGTTCACCATCGCCCGGCGCTGAGCGCGGCGGCCGCGAACACGGATGTGCAACGAGGAAGGGCGCCACTGGCGCCCTTCCTCGTTTCTGCGCGTACACTGCGGACTGCCGTTTTTTTCCGTCCTCCCATGGAGAGTCCGCCCATGCGTCGCATTGCCTGTTGGCTTGTCGTGGCCCTGTTGTCTGGTCTGGTTGCCCCGGCGTGGGCAGCGGCGCCGCAGGTGGGGCAGGCCGCGCCGGCCTTCCGTCTGCAGGACCAGAACGGCCACTGGCTGCAGCCGTCCGATTTCCATGGCCAGTGGCTGGTGCTGTATTTCTACCCGAAGGATTTCACCCCCGGCTGCACCACCGAGGTGTGCACCTTCCGCGATGACATCGCCAAGCTGCGAAAGGCGGGCGCCAGCGTGGTGGGCGTCAGCCTCGACGACGTGAAATCGCATGCGGAGTTTGCCCGCAAATACCACGTGCCGTTCCCGCTGCTGTCCGACGCGGACACCACCGTTGCCGCGGCGTATGGCGTGCTGGCTTCCCGTGGCGACGCGCATTATGCGCGGCGCACCACTTTCCTGATTGACCCGCAGGGCAAGGTGGCCAAGGTCTACGAAGACGTCGACCCGGAGAAGAATTCCGCCCAGGTGCTGGCTGACCTCGCCGCGCTGAAGGCGGCCGGCTGATGCCGCTGCTGGTGCGCGCCGAAGACCGGGTGGCGCCCGGACGCGGATTGGCGGCATGGCGTGTGGTGACCTGGCTGTTGTTGCTGTTCGCCGCGATCGGCGGCGTGCAGTACATCCACCACGGCAACGCCGTCTGGCAGGAGTTGCAACGCTGGCCCGCGGACGACAGCAGCGGCCACGTCGCCGCGCTGCATCGCATGCTGGCATGGGATGCGGCCTACCTGGCCGCGGCGTTTGTCATCATCGTGGCGTGCGCGGGCGTGATCCTGCGCCAGGGGTGGTCGCGCTCCGTCCTGCGCGTGGTGTCCGTGCTGCTGGCGCTGTGGGCGCTGGTCAGCGGGCTGTGGCTGGCTTCGGCGATGCGGGCGCTGTTGCCGCCGGACGCCACATCGCTGTCGCAGATGGCGGCGCTGCTCCCGCACAGCTACCTGCTGGCGCTGGCGATGAAGGCCGTCGCCGCGGTGCTCCTGCTGTGGCTGGCGTGGCGGCTGGGGCGGGCGGATGTGCGCGCCCGGTTCATCCGCCGGCGCTGACGGCGCTTCCCGCCGCGTTCAGCCGCTGTTGGCGCGCCTGACACTATGGGTGACGGAGTTTTTCCACGAGGAAACCCGCCGATGCGCCTTCGCCTGCTTGTCCTGCCGTGCGCCCTGTTGGCCGCCACCTCGCTGTCGGCGCAGGAATGGGCGGCCACCTGCCACGCCAGCAGCAGTTACGACGTGACCCTGAAACCCGCCAGCATCCTGTTCGACCGGCCCTCGCCGGCCCCGTTCCATGTCGAGATGCAGCAGGGTGCCCTGCGCACCGACGGCAACGCCGTGCACCTGAACGCGGAGCAGCAGGATCGCCTGACCGTGTTCGAGCGCGAGCTGCGCGCGCTGGCGCCGCGCGTGCGCACGGTGGCGCAGCACGGGCTGGATCTGGCCGTGCAGGCGCTGCAGGACGAAACCCGCACGATGAGCCTGGGCGCCGACACCCGCGCCGAACTCGATCGCCGGCTGGCTGCCCACGCCGCCACGTTCCGCCAACGCATCGCCGCCAGCAACAGCACGCACGACTGGCAGGCCGACGTCGTCGACCAGTACGCCAACCAGATCGCGGCCGATGTGCTGCCGCTGCTGGCCAACGACCTGGGCCAGCAGGCGCTCGACGCGGCGATGCGCGGCGACCTGCAAACCGCCAGCCGGCTGCGCGACCAGGCCACCGGCCTGGCCAGCGGCCTGCGGCCACGGCTGGAGCAGCGGATGCAGGCACTGCAGCCGCAGATCGCCGCGCTCTGTCCCGCGATCACGCGCCTGGCCGATCTGCAGCAAGGCCTGCACGGCAGCAAAGGCCACCCGCTGAACCTGCTGTACGTCGGGCAATGACCGTGGCACCGCCGTTCAGGGCTCCCTAAGCGGTGGGCGACGAGGATGACGCGTCATCCTCGCTTCACCGTCCGCTGGAGGCGATTGTGGCGTTGTTCGCTCCCCGTTCGATCTATGAGCCCCTGATCCGGCACAGCATCGACCTGTGCCGGCTGTATCGCCGTGCCGCCACGGCCGCGCGCGAGCCGGGGCTGCGCATCGTGCTGAACGAGAATGCCCAGACCCTGATGCAGGTGGTGTCCGACCTGCAGGCGCAGCAGCGACGCACGGGCGAGCCGGTCAGCCAGCGCGGCACCTGGCGCGGCACGGTGCGGGCGCGCTGGGCAGCGGGCCTGCCGCACAGCGCCTCGCGCACCGACAGCGACTGGATTCGCGACCTGGGCCGGCACGAAAGGCGCCTGCTGCACCTGTTCGAACGCGCCACCATCGCCACCGCACCGGCCGACGTGGCGCTGGTACTGCGCCGGCAACTGCCGCGCCTGCATGGTATCCACCTGGACATGCACGGCCTGGGCGGCGCCGCGCGCTACTGAGGGACGAGCTTATGTCGCCGACCGCCGAAGCCGTGCTTGCCTTCTGGTTCGCCGAGGAGAGCGCCGCGCACTGGTTTGCCGCCGATGCCGCTTTCGACGCGCAGATTCGCACCCGTTTCGGCGACGTCGCCGCGGCCGCGGCCGACGGCAAGCTCGATGGCTGGACGCGCACGCCGCTGGGCTGGCTGGCCTTGCTGATCCTGCTCGATCAGTTCAGCCGCAACCTGTACCGCCACGATGCGCGGGCCTGGGCGCAGGACCCGAAGGCGCTGGCGCTGGCACTGGCCGGTATCGAGCGTGGCGATGACCAGGCGCTGCCGCCGCTGCAGCGCGTGTTTGCCTATCTCCCGCTGGAACACACCGAGGATCTCGCCGTGCAGCAGCGTTCGGTGGCCCTGTTCGAGGCGCTCTGCGCCGAGGCCGGCCCCGATCAGCGCGCCTCGTTCGGGGGCTTTCTCGATTACGCGCGGCGCCATCGCGACGTCATCGCGCGCTTCGGCCGTTTCCCCCACCGCAACGCGGTGCTGGGCCGGGCGTCCACCGCGCAGGAGGCGATCTACCTGGCGCAGCCGGGGGCGGGCTTCTGATCCGCCGCTGACGCGGCAAAACCCTTCGCGTGCACGCTGCCGGTTCCGATACCGGGCACCAGCGCGGCGGCCCAGGCTGGTCGGCGGCAACGTCGCCATCCATCGGGAACCACCATGCGCCAACCAACGACCTTGCTCGCGCTGGCCCTCGCCTGCGCGCTGGGCATGTCCTGCAGCACCGCTTCGGCGTCGAACACCTTGCGCGTGGGCAGCCACGTGCTCACCACCGGCGACAGCGAGATGCGCGTGGTCGAGCTGCTGGGCCAGCCGTCGCGTCGGGTCCGCCGCCACGCCAGCACGCCACGGCGCGGCCGTGGCGTACGGGTCATCACCGATGCCGGCCGCGGCGAGCAGTGGCAATACCGCCGCGGCAGCCACCTGACCACGGTGACCATCATCGACGGCGTGGTGCACGACATCGACGACCGGCGTCACTGAGAAAAGCGCCATCCACCCGCTCCCGGCGCGCCGATCCGGCGAATGGACGTCCATGCGGCGCCGCCGGCGCGGCGGGTCGAGGGCCGTCCATCCGGCGCTGCCGCCGTGGCCGCGCGCGGGCCCGACGCGCGTTTCCCATGGTCCGCATACGCCGCCGCATAGTGGGCGAAAGACCCCACTGTTCGCTATCATTGGCGCTTATTTCGGCCGCCAACCCCGGGCGGCGCACTATCGCCATTGCCATCTCCAGGAGCCATTCATGGCCGATCTCAAAGAAGCTCGTGTTCCCGACATCGGCCACGCTGACGTACCGGTCATCGAAGTGATGGTCAAGGCCGGCGACCGCGTCGAGAAGGAACAGAGCCTCATCACGCTGGAATCGGACAAGGCCACGATGGAAGTGCCCGCGCCGTTCGCCGGCACGGTGAAGGAAGTGAAGCTGAAGGTGGGCGACGAAGTCTCCGAAGGCGCGGTGATCGCCATCTTCGAGGCCGACGACGCCGGCGCCGCACCCGCTGCCCCGGAAGCCCCCAAGGCCGCCGCCAGCGCGCCGGCGCCCGCGCCGAAGGCCGAGGCACCGCAGGCGCCTGCCGCTGCCACGCCTGCCGCCGGCGGCGTGCGCCCCGCGCTGGTGCCGGACATCGGCCACTCCGGCGTGCCGGTGATCGAGGTGCTGGTAAAGGCCGGCGACACCGTCACCAAGGACCAGAGCCTGATCACGCTGGAGTCGGACAAGGCCACCATGGAAGTGCCGTCGCCGTTCGCCGGCGTGGTGAAGGAAATGAAGGTGAAGGTGGGCGACGAGCTCTCCGAGGGCGACGTGATCGCCATGATCGAAGGTGCCGATGACGCGCCTGCCGCTGCGCCCGCCGCTCCGGCACCGGCACCGGCACCGGCACCGGCACCGGCACCCGCGGCGGCGGCGGCGCCCGCGCCCGCGCCGCAAGTCGACCGCAGCCAATTGCCCGTGGCGCGTCCGCCGGTGGATGCCGGCCTGGTGATGCCCGGCGACGCGCCCTACGCCAGCCCGGCGGTGCGCGCGTTTGCGCGTGAGCTTGGCGTGGACATCACGCAGGTCAAGGGCAGTGGCCGCGGCGGCCGCATCCAGCGGGACGACGTCAGCGCCTACGTGAAGCATGCGCTGGCCTCCGGCGCGCGCCCGGTGGCCGGCGGCGCGGCGGGCGCGGGCAACGGGCTCAGCCTGCTGCCGTGGCCGAAGGTGGATTTCGCCAAGTTCGGCGAGATCGAGGAAAAGCCGCTGTCGCGCATCCAGAAGATTTCCGGCGCCAACCTGGCCCGCAACTGGGCCATGATCCCGCACGTCACCCAGCACGAAGACGCCGACATCACCGAGCTGGAAGCCTTCCGCAAGCAGCTGGGCGCGGAGAACAAGGACACCAGGATCAGCCCGCTGGTGTTCCAGATCAAGGCGGTGGTGGCGGCGCTGAAAGCGTTCCCGCAGTTCAACGCCTCGCTGGACGAGAGCGGCGAGAAGCTGATCCTCAAGAAATATTTCCACATCGGCATCGCGGTGGATACGCCCGACGGGCTGGTGGTGCCGGTGATCCGCGACTGCGACAAGAAGGGTCTGCTCGACCTGGCCCGCGAGATGGGCGAGATCTCGAAGAAGGCGCGCGAGAAGAAGCTGGGCCCGGCCGACATGTCCGGCGGCTGCTTCTCGATCAGCTCGCTGGGCGGCATCGGCGGCACCTATTTCACGCCGATCGTCAACGCGCCCGAAGTGGCCATCCTGGGCGTGTCCAAGGCGGCGACCAAGCCGGTGTGGAATGGCAAGGAGTTCGCGCCGCGGCTGATGCTGCCGCTGTCGCTGTCGTACGACCACCGCGTGATCGACGGCGCGCTGGCCGCCCGCTTCGCCGTGTTCGTGGCCAACCAGCTGGCCGATATCCGCCGCCTGCTGCTGTGACGGAGGCCGCATGCTGGCGGCGGCACTGACACGCGCGGAGCCCGCAGCTGCGTCCACCGCCGGCTGGTTGAACCGCAGCCTTTTCCGCGGTGGCGGGGTCGACCTCACCATCGGCTCGCTGATCGCGGCGGTGCTGCTGTTCGGCCTGTGCGTGGTGTTGTCGATGCTGGTGCGGCAGTTGCTGCGCCGTTATGCGCGCCGCTACGAGCACGTCAACCTGTCGTCCATCTACGTGTTCGGCCGCTTGATGCACTACCTGCTGTTGCTGATCGGCGTGCTGCTGGCGCTGAACGCCAGCGGCATTCCGATCGCCCGCTTCACCGTGTTCGCCGGCGCGCTGGGCGTGGGCCTGGGCTTCGGTCTGCAGGCCATCTTCAACAACTTCGTCTGCGGCGTGGTGCTGCTGTTCGACCGCAGCCTCAAGGTGGGCGATTTCGTCGACCTGGCATCCGGCGTGCACGGCCGCGTGCGTGACATCCACATCCGCGCCACCCGCATCACCACCAACGACGACATCGACATCCTGGTGCCGAACTCCGAGTTCGTGAACGGTCGCGTGGTCAACTGGACCGTGCGCGAGGGCTTCCGGCGCCTGAAGGTGCCGTTCCACGTGGCCTACGCCAGTGACAAGGAAACCGTGCGCAAGGCCGCGCTGCAGGCCGCGTACGACGTGAAGTTCACGCTGGACGCCGAGGGCGACAAGGCGCCGCAGGTGCGACTGGCGGCCTTCGGCGACTGGGCGCTGCAGTTCGAGCTGGTGGTGTGGCTGAACGCCGAGGCCACGCGCCGCCCCGGCGCCGCGCTGGCCGCCTACAACTGGGCGCTGCACGATGCGTTGCTGGCGCACGGCATAACGATTCCCCTGCCGCAGCGCGACGTGCAGTTGCGCCGGCCCCGACACGCTATCCCTGTCTCCTGAATCCCGTGGCCGGCGCCACTTTCCGCCAGCCCGCAACTCCCGAGGAAAAACCATGGCCAACACCATCGAAATCAAGATTCCGGACATCGGCGGCCACGACAACGTGCCGGTGATCGAAGTGCTGGTGAAGGCCGGCGACACGGTGGCGAAGGACCAGAGCCTGATCACGCTGGAGTCGGACAAGGCGACCATGGAGGTTCCTTCCTCCGCCGCGGGTGTGGTGAAGGAGGTGAAGTTGAAGGTGGGCGATGAGGTTTCGGAAGGGGCGGTAATCCTCACTCTCGACGCTGCCGACGCTGCGCTCCCCTCTCCCAGTGGGAGAGGGGCTGGGGGTGAGGGTACGGGCGAAGCGAAATCTCCCGCTCCGGCCGCCACCCCTCCCCAGCCCTCCCCTGCAAGCAGGGGAGGGAGCGCAGCCACGCCGCAGCCTGCTGGCGCCAGTGGCCGTACGCCCGATATCGAATGCAAGCTCGTCGTGCTCGGCTCCGGCCCCGGCGGCTACACCGCCGCCTTCCGCGCCGCCGACCTGGGCGTCGACACGGTGCTGGTGGAGCGCTACGCCAGCCTGGGCGGCGTCTGCCTCAACGTGGGCTGCATCCCATCGAAGGCGCTGCTGCACGCGGCGGCGGTGATCGACGAGGCCGAGGCGATGGCCGCCCATGGCGTGAGTTTCGGCGCGCCGAAAATCGATCTCGACAAGCTGCGCGGCTTCAAGGAAAAGGTGGTCGGCCAGCTCACCGGCGGTCTGGCCGGCATGGCCAAGGCGCGCAAGGTGCGCACGGTCGAGGGCAACGGCATGTTCGTGTCGCCCAACGAAATGGAAGTGCAGACCAGTGACGGCGTGAAGCTGATCCGTTTCGAGAACGCGATCATCGCCGCCGGCTCGCAGTCGGTGAAACTGGGCATGTTCCCGTGGGATGACGAGCGCATCCTCGACTCGACCCGCGCCCTTGAAATGAAGGACGTGCCGAAGAAGTTGCTGGTGGTCGGCGGCGGCATCATCGGGCTGGAAATGGCCACGGTGTATTCGGCGCTGGGCAGCGAAGTGACCGTGGTCGAGTTCATGGATCAGATCATCCCCGGCGCGGACGCCGACCTGATCAAGCCGCTGGCCAAGCGCCTCGGCAGCCGGCTCAAGGGCATCCACCTGAAGACCAAGGTGGTCAGCGCCAAGGCCACCAAGAAAGGCATCGAGGTCGGCTACGAGGGCGACAGCATCCCCGAGACCACGCTGTTCGATCGCGTGCTGGTGTCGGTGGGCCGCTCGCCCAACGGCAACAAGATCGGCGCGGACAAGGCCGGCGTGGCGGTGACCGAGCGCGGCTTCATCAACGTCGACACCCAGATGCGCACCAACGTGCCGCACATCTACGCCATCGGCGACCTGGTCGGCCAGCCGATGCTGGCGCACAAGGCCACCCACGAGGCGCACGTGGCGGCCGAGGCGGTGGCCGGGCTGAAAAGCCATTTCGATGCGCGGGTGATCCCGTCGGTGGCATACACCAACCCGGAAATCGCCTGGGTCGGCGTGACTGAGCGCGAGGCGAAGGAAAAGGGCCTGAAGGTGGGGGTGGGCAAGTTCCCGTGGGCGGCCAGCGGCCGCGCCATCGGCATCGACCGCACCGAGGGCTTCACCAAGCTGATCTTCGACGAGCAGACCCATCGCATCGTCGGCGGCGGCATCGTGGGCGTGAACGCGGGCGAGCTGATCTCGGAACTGGCGCTGGCGATCGAGATGGGCAGCGAGGCGGCCGACATCGCCCTCACCATCCATCCGCATCCCACCCTGGGCGAGTCGGTGGGCATGGCGGCCGAGGTCTACGAAGGCACGATCACCGATCTGTACATCCCGAAGAAGAAGTGAGCGGCGACCCGCAGGGCCTGCTTCCGGCGGGCTTCCTGCGGGCAGCGTCAACCGGTGCTGAACGGCCGGCGCCGGCTTGACCGGGGCGTCACGGGCGGCGCGATATCCAGGGGCATCGCCACTCTGGAGCCCCGCCATGAAAGCCTCCCTCGCCCTGATCGCCTCCCTCGCGCTGGCCGTGCCGGCGCTGACCGCCACGCCGGCCGCCGCGCAGACCAGCCGGCATCGCACCGTCTGCGAAAACGTGCAGGTCAAGCACAACGGCTCGAAGGACGACAAGCGGTTGATCGGCACCAGCGTGGGCGCGGTGGCCGGCGGCCTGCTGGGTCACCAGGTGGGCGGCGGCAAGGGCAAGACGCTGGCCACCGTGGGTGGTGCCGTGGCCGGTGGCTACGTGGGCAACCGCGTGCAGAAGAACGCGCAGGACAAGAAGACCTACTACACCACCGAGCGTCGTTGCCATGAGGTGGAGGATTGACGGCACCTGCGGAATCGTCTGGACGTCTGGACGTCCATAAACCGCGACGCCCCACGTCGCCCGTGGCTCGTCAGCGTGGTGCGTTGTCCTCGAACAGGTCGCCCTGGCCGGCATCGTCCCCGGCCTCGATGAAGCCCGACAGGCCCACGCCCACCAGCCGGTAACGATGGGCCGCTGACGGATCGACCCGATCGCGCAGCGCACAGGCGATGTCCGCCAGCGCCTGCGCCGACGACGGTCGCGTGGCTGGTGTGAGGCTGCGGGTGAGGGTGCGGAAATCGGACGTCTTCAGCTTCAGCACCACGGTGCGCGCCACCCGCGCGCGATCGCCGCTGCCATGCTGGCGCAGGTGCCCGGCCCAGGCCTTCTCGGCCAGGCGGCGAATGTGCGGTTCGATCTCGTCCAGCGGCAGGTCGTGCTCGAACGTGTCCTCGGCGGAAATCTGCAGGGTGGGGCGTTCGGGCTCGACCGCGTGGTGGTCGATGCCGCGCGCCAGTTCGTGCAGGCGGCGGCCCCAGCGCCCGAAGCGCTGCTCCAGCTCGGCCAGCGCGTGGGCGCGCAACCCGCCTACCGTGGTGATGCCCAGCGCCGCCAGTTTCGCCTCCATCACCTTGCCCACGCCGGGCAGGCGCGCCACCGGCAGCGGCGTGAGAAACGCTTCCACCTGGTGCGGGCGGATGACGCACAGGCCGTCGGGCTTGTTCCAGTCCGAGGCGATCTTGGCCAGGAACTTGTTCGGCGCCACGCCGGCGGACGCGGTCAATGCGGTCTCCGCGCGGATCGCGGCGCGGATCGCCTCGGCGGTGGCGGTGGCGGTGGGCAGGTCGGTTTTCGGGCGGGTAACGTCCAGGTACGCCTCGTCCAGCGACAGCGGTTCGATCAGGTCGGTGTGGCGGGCGAAGATCTCGCGGATCTGCCGCGACACCGCCTTGTAGCGCACGAAATCCGGCGGCACGAAGATCAGCTGCGGACACAGCCGCTCGGCCCGCATCGCCGGC
This sequence comes from Rhodanobacter caeni, assembly GCF_039523575.1. Classification (NCBI taxonomy): domain Bacteria; kingdom Pseudomonadati; phylum Pseudomonadota; class Gammaproteobacteria; order Lysobacterales; family Rhodanobacteraceae; genus Rhodanobacter; species Rhodanobacter caeni. The sequence continues at coordinate 689,856 of NZ_BAAAFO010000002.1, forward strand.
ATCGCCGAACGCACGCCGAACACGCGCGCCTCGTAGCTGGCCGCGCACACCACCGAGCGCGCGCCGCGCCAGGCCACCGCCACCGGCTTGCCGCGCAATGACGGATCGTCGCGCTGCTCCACCGACGCGTAGAACGCGTCCATGTCGATGTGCAGGATTTTTCGAGGGGGGACGGACACGCGGGCAACCGGCATACCAATGCCCGGATTCTAGAACCCGCCACTGCCGCCATGTGTCAGCAGAGATGCAGGTGGCCGATTCCGCGGTACGAATGGGGCTGGTCGAAACCACCCGCGCAATGGCAAGGTGGCGGCCATGACGACCCAACCTGCCGCCTATGCCCGCCGCCTGAACAGTTGGGACGCGGCGATGATCGTGATCGGCGGCGTCATCGGCGCCGGCATCTTCCTCACCCCGTCCACGGTGGCGCGCAACACCGGCTCGGGCACCGAGGTGCTGATCCTGTGGGCGGTCGGCGGCTTGCTGACCCTGGCCGGCGTGCTGTGCTACGCCGAGCTGGGCGCGCGGCGGCCGCAGGCAGGCGGCATCTATGTCTATCTGCGCGAGGCGTTCGGGTTGCTGCCGGCGTTCCTGTTCGGCTGGACGATGGCGCTGATCAACTACCCCGGCAGCGTGGCGGCCGTGGCCACCATGTTCGCCCGCTACCTGTGCGCGGCGATCGGCCTGCCACTGCTCTATGCCTCGCCGGTGGCGGTGGGCGCGATCGTGTTCATCGTGGGCGTCAACCTGTTCGGCATCCGCGCCGGTGCGCTGATCCAGAACACGTTCACGGTGCTGAAGCTGGCTGCGTTGGCCCTGCTGGTGGTGGCCGGGTTGATCCTGGCCGACGGCCATTTCGGCTTGGCGCTTTCGGCCGACAGCGCGCATCCGGTGTCGTCATGGGCTTTCGCGGGCGCGTTGCTGCCGGTGCTGTTCAGCTACGGCGGCTTCCATTACCTGAACGATCTCGCGGGCGAGGTGCGTGAGCCGCAACGCACCCTGCCGCGCGCGCTGGGCCTGGGCATGGGCGGCGTGGTGATCTGCTATGTGCTGGCCAACCTGGCCTATCTGGGTGGGTTGGGCCATGCGGGGCTGGCCGCCAGCGAGGCGCCGGCGGCGGACCTGATGGCGAAGCTGTTCGGTCCGCACGGCGCCACCGTGATCGCGGCGGGCATTGCCTGTTCCACCTTCGGTTATTGCAGCATCGCGATTGCCGGCGGTGCCCGTGTGCTGCAGACGATGGGCGCCGACGGCATGTTTTTCCGCGCGGCCGGGCGCATCGATGCGCGCACGCGGGCGCCGCAGATCGCGCTGCTGGCGCTGGGCGCGTGGGCGATCGTGCTGACGCTGTCGGGCAGCTTCAACCAGTTGCTCAACTACACCACGGTGGGCGAGTGGCTGGGCCACGTGGCCGGTATCGCCACGCTGTTCTGGTACCGCAAGCATTTCATCGACGACCCGGCGCCGTACCGCGTGCCGTTCTATCCGCTGCTGCCGCTGGTGTTCGTGATCACCGTGTTCGGCGTGATCGTGGCCTCGGCGATCAACCGCCCTGGCGACGCGGGCATGAGCCTGCTGATCATCGCGCTGGGCGTGCCGGTGTATTACGGCTGGCGCTGGCTGGAGGGTCGCAAGGCAGGCTGAATCCGCGATGGCTGCGCATCACCTTCGCGCGCGATACTTGAGGTTTCGATCGGGACGGAAACATGAAGCGCATCGTCCTCGCCGGTTGCCTGGGCCTGCTCTGTGGCTGTCACGCAGACGCGTCGATGACGTCGGTGGACCTGGCCGCGCCAGTAGCGCCGGTCACGCTGCAGCAGGTGCATCGTGACGGCGCACCTCAGGTTATCGATGGTCTTGCCCTGCAGCGTTATACCTTCGAGGCGGCCGCTTCGCCGGCGTTGACGGTGACGCCGCCGAACGCGCTGACGGGTGACACGCTGCAGGTGCAGGTGCAGAACGCGATGCCGTGGGCGGTCACGCTGACCATCGACGTGGGCGGCGCGAACCCCGACCAGCATCTGCACGCGCAGGTAGGCTTGCCCGCCGGTCCGCCGCAGACCCTGGTGATTCCGCTGCGCGCCACCAGCCCGCGCCAGATGGGCATGCAGGTGGCGCCGCCGATGCCGTTCGACGACCACGGCCGGCCCGTCCTGCTCGCCACCACGGTGGAAGGGCGACTCGACCCGCGCACGGTGCGCACGCTGCGTTTCGGGGTGCCGGCACCGCAGGCGCCGCAGACGCTGCTGTTTGGACGCGTCGAGGCGGTTGCCGGGCAGGCGCTCCAGCGCGCCGCCTACACCGGCATCGTCGATCGCTACGGCCAGGCCACGCGCGGCCAGTGGCCGCAGAAGATCGACTCCGACGCCGCCTTGCGTGCCGCGCATGCCAGCGAACGCTCCGCGCTCGAGAAGGCGAAAACGCCACCGGAAGATCAGGACGAATACGGCGGACGTCTGGACGTCCAAAACCTCACCGCGACCGGTTGGTTTCATACGCAGAAAGCGAACGGGCGCTGGCATATGGTGACGCCTGCTGGTCACGCGTTTTTTTCGCTGGGGGTGAACGCGGTAGCCGCCGATGGCGGGCGCAGCTATGTCGAAGGCCGCGAGTTCATGTTCACCGGTTTGCCGCCGCAGGATGGCGAGTGGGCCGCGTTCTATGGCACGGACGACAATCGCAGCACCGAGCGGGGCGCCAGCCGCGGCATGGCTTTCAACCACGGCCGCTGGTTCGACTTCTACGCCGCCAACCTGTATCGCGTTGATGGCGACGGCTGGCTGGGCGCCTGGCGCACGCACACGCTGGACCGGTTGCTGGCCTGGGGTTTCAACACCCTGGGCAACTGGAGCGACCCGGCATTGGCACGGGCGCATCGCCTGCCGTACACGCGCTCGATCAATATCGCCGGCACTTACGCCAACGTCGCCAGCGGGCTGGACTATTGGGGCCGCATGCCCGATCCGTTCGATCCGCGCTTCGTGCAGGCGACCGACGCGGCCGTGGCCAAGGCCAGCGCCGACGTGCGCGACGATCCGTGGCTGCTGGGCTATTTCGCCGACAACGAGCTGGCCTGGGCCGGCGCTGGCCCGGAAGGCCGATGGGGGTTGGCGCGCGGCACGCTGGCGGGCGACACGGCTAGCCCGGCGAAGCAGGCGTTCATCGCCGACCTGCGCAAGAAGTACGTGGCGCCCGAAACGCTGGGCGCGGCGTGGGGCATCGCGCTGACCTCATGGAGCGCGCTGAACGCCACCGGCTTCGCCGCGCCATCGCCCGACGCCGCGCACCCCGCCATCGCCGACGACTACCGCGCCTGGTTGCGGCGCTACGCGGACGCCTATTTCCGCACCGTGGCGGAGGCCATCCACCGGCACGATCCACACCACCTGTTCCTGGGCGGCCGCTTCGCGGTGAACACGCCCGAGGCGGTGGCCGCGTGCGCGCGGTATTGCGACGTGGTCAGCTTCAACGTCTACGCCGACCTGCCGCAGCACGGCTTCGATACCGCCGCGATGCGCGCGCTGGACAAGCCGGTGCTGATCAGCGAATTCCATTTCGGTTCGGATGACCGCGGGCCCTTCGGCAAGGGCGTGGTCTCGGTGGCGAACGAGGCGCAACGCGGCCCGGCCTACGCACGCTTCCTGGCCGCGGCGGCCGATGACCCGCAGATCGTGGGCGTGCACTGGTTCCAGTATCTGGATCAGCCGGTGACCGGGCGTCTGCTCGATGGCGAGAACAGCCATGTGGGGCTGGTGGGGATCACCGATATTCCGTTTGGCGGGTTCGTCGACGCGGTGCGTGAGGCGAATCGGCAGCAGCGATGAGCTCCGAGTCGGTTCCTCCCCTGCATCGCAGGGGAGGTCAGGAGGGGTGCTTTTGGTGGCTGGGCGAAGAGCGCCCCCTCCCCAGCCCTCCCCTGTGAACAGGGGAGGGAGCAAAACTAAGCCAGGCTGGTCGCCACGCCGAAGCTGATCGCCATGATCGCCGCCACCGCCATGCAGGCGCTGCCGGGGCGGATGCGGCGGGCGTCGATGCGCGGCACCAGCCGCCACAGCAGCACGGTGCCGAGCAGCATGTCCAGCACCAGCGCCCCGCGCAGCAGCCCGGAGGTGAGCAGGGCGCCGTAGGGCGGGTGCAGGTGTCCCTCGTAGGCGGCCACGCCCACCACCAGCAGCATGCCGAGCAGGGTCCAGACCAGGCAGGCCAGGTAGATGCGGTTGAACACCACCGCGCAGCGTTCGGTCCAGCGCAGCACCGACCAGCCGATCAGCGCGAACACCAGCGCGGCCATGCTGCTGTAGAGCACCCACCACAGCAGGCTGCTGAGCACGGTAAGAAAAGTCGTCATGTGGTCTGCCTGAACCCCAGTTTGCGCAGCAGCTTGGCCATCAGCCAGGCGGGGCCGATCAGCAGGTAGGAAAGGTCGGTGAGAAAGCTGGGGCGGCGCCCCTCGTACTGGTGGCCGATGAACTGGCCGACCCAAGCCACCACGAACACGGCGATCGCCACGTAGCACAACGTCATCGCGCCGAGCCGGTAATACAACACGTTGGTGAACCCCCCCAGCAGTGCGAACGCCAGCAGCAAACCCAGCGCCAGCCGGTGCGAGCGCTTCCAGTACCAGTAGAACGCCAGCACCATCACCAGCACCGACCACGCGCCCGGCCGCGCGAACGAGGCGGGCACCGGGATCGTCCACAGCAGCGCGATCACCGACCACACGATCGGCGGCACGCACAGCCAGTGGAACACCTGGTTGGTGGGGTTCTGGTGATCGCGACTGTAGCTGTCGAGCCAATCCTGCATCGTGCGCATGGGAGTCCCCGTGCCTGACGGATCAATCGAGCCGGATGCCGGCCAGCTTGTGCAGCGCCTCGCCGTACTTGGCGGCGGTGCGGGCGATCACCTCGTCGGGGATCACCGGGCCAGGCGCGGTCTTGTTCCAGTCCTGCGTTTCCAGCCAGTCGCGCACGAACTGCTTGTCGTAGCTGGGCGGGCTGATGCCCACGCGGTATTCGTCGGCGGGCCAGAAGCGCGAGGAATCGGGCGTCAGCATCTCGTCCATCACGTACAGCTTGCCGCTGGCGTCAGTGCCGAACTCCAGCTTGGTGTCGGCGATGATGATGCCGCGCTCGGCCGCGTACGCCGCCGCCCAGCGATAGATCGCCAAGGTTGCGTCGCGCACCTGGCCGGCCAGCTCGGCGCCCACCGCGCCGACCATCACGTCGTAGCTCACGTTCTGGTCATGGTCGCCCACGGCGGCCTTGGTCGAGGGGGTGAAGATCGGTTCCGGCAGCTGCTGGGCCTGCTGCAGTCCGGCCGGCAAGGTGATGCCGCACAGCGCGCCGGTGGCGCGGTAATCCTTCCAGCCCGAGCCGATCAGGTAACCGCGCGCGATGCATTCCACCGGCACCGGCTTCAGCCGCCGCGTCACCACCGCGCGCTTCTCGTACAGCGCCAGGTCGGTGCCGGGCGGCAGCACCTCGGCCAGCGGCACGTCGAGCAGGTGGTTGGGCACCAGGTGCGCGGTCTTGCCGAACCAGAAGTTGGAGATCTGGGTCAGCATCTCGCCCTTGCCCGGGATCGGGTTGGGCAGCACCACGTCGAAGGCCGACAAGCGGTCGGTGGCCACCATCAGCAAGCGGTCGCCCGGCAGCGCGTAGACGTCGCGCACCTTGCCGCGGTGAATCAGTTCCAGGCCGGGCAGGTTCGATTGCAGCAAGGTGGTGGGCACGACGGTGGTTCCGCTGGGGAGAGACGCCCATTCTAGCGGCTGCGGCCGGAGGGCCGGAAATGCCGCGGCCGCACCGGCCCGCGGCCCGCGCGGGCGCACTGCTAGAATTGTCGACCTTTAGCCCCATGTGTTGCCGATGCGAATTCCACTGCTCGCGGGACTGTGCCTCGTCGCCGCTTCCACGCTTTGCGCCCAGCCCGTGCCGCGCCCCGCGCGGCTGGGTTTGTGCGCGGCCTGCCACGGTGCCACCGGCGAGGCGACCATGCCCGGCGCACCGAACCTGGCCGGCCAGCGGCTGGACTACCTGCGGGACGCGCTGGCGCAGTATCGCGACGGCCGCCGCGACGTGCCGGTGATGCGCACCGCCATCGGCGCGATCAGCGCCGCCGACCTGGACGCCCTGGCGCGCTGGTACAGCGCCCAGCCCGCCGCCGAGCAGGCGCAGCCATGAGCTACTCGTACACCTTGTGGTTCACGTTCTTCGGCCTGCTGATCGGCCACGGTGCCGGTGCGATCACCGGCGCCATCATCGGCTTCATCTTCGACAACCTGCGCTATAGCCAGCGCAAGCGCGCCACGCCGGAGGCGGGCGGCTTCGTGGGGCCGCTGTTCACCCTGCTGGGCGCGGTGGCGAAATCCGACGGGCGCGTGTCGGAGGCGGAAATCGCCATCGCCGAGCGCCTGATGAGCCGCATGGGCCTTAATGCCGAGCAGCGCAAGCAGGCGGCCACCAGCTTCAACGTGGGCAAGCAGCCGGAGTTCGACGTCACCCGCACCATCAACGAGTTGCGCCAGTGGGTGGGCGTGCGCCGCGATCACGCGTTTCCGGTGCTGGATGTGGTGATCGAAACCGTGCTGGCGGAAGGCAACCCGCCGCCGGAGAAGATGGCCATCCTGCGCCAGCTGGCGTTTGCGCTGCGCGTCAGCGAGATGGAGCTGATGGCGCTGATGGCGATGAAGGGTTATGCGTGGAACGCCGGCCCCGGCCGCCGCGGCCATGGCCCGGGTGCGGGTTCGGGTGGCTACGTGCCGCCGCAGCGTTCCAGCCAGGGCCCTGACCCGTATGCCGTGCTGGGCGTCGACCGCAGCGCCGATGATCGCGCCATCAAGCGCGCCTACCGCAAGCTGATTTCCGAACACCACCCCGACCGTCTGGGCGACCTGCCCGACGACATGCGCAAGCGCGCCGAGTCACGCGCCAGCGAGATCAACGCGGCGTACGACCGGATCAAGGAAATGCGCGGGTTCAAGTGACGGGAATGGGGAATAGGGAATAGGGAATCGGAAAAGCACCTGCTTGCGAGTGGCCCAAGGCATCCGTTTCAGAGCATCATGGTTAAGGAAAGCCTGAAAAGGCCTTTGCTCGTCATTCCAGCGAAAGCTGGAATCCAGTGTCTTCAATAAGTTACCGAGGCACTGGATCCCAGCTTTCGCTGGGATGACGACTTGTTCAGACCATCCTTAACGTATTCCCTACGGACCTCGTGAACTCTCCATTCCCGGCTTCCCAATGACCAAACAATCCCCCGTCATCGCCCCCTCCATTCTCGCCGCCGATTTCGCGCGGCTGGGCGAGGACACCGCCGCCGCGCTGGCCGCCGGTGCCGATTGGGTGCATTTCGACGTGATGGACAACCACTACGTGCCCAACCTCACGATGGGCCCGATGGTGCTGGGCGCGCTGCGCAAGTACGGCATCACCGCGCCGATCGACGTGCACCTGATGGTCAAGCCGGTGGATCGCATCGTGCCGGACTTCGCCAAGGCCGGTGCCAGCCTGATCAGCTTCCACCCCGAAGCCAGCGAGCACATCGATCGCACGCTGGGGCTGATCAAGGACTCGGGCTGCAAGGCCGGGCTGGTGTTCAACCCGGCCACGCCGCTGGACCATCTCGACTACGTGATGGACAAGCTGGACATGATCCTCATCATGTCGGTGAACCCGGGCTTCGGCGGGCAGCAGTTCATCCCCACCGCGCTGGAGAAGCTGCGCCAGGCACGAGCGCGCATCGACGCCAGCGGCCACGCGATCCGGCTGGAGATCGACGGCGGCGTCACCGCGCAGAACATCGGGGCGATCGCCGCCGCCGGTGCCGATACCTTCGTGGCCGGCTCGGCGATCTTCCATGCCGGCGATTACCGCGCCGAGATTGCCGCGATGCGCGACGCCATCGCCCAGGCACGTTGAGCCGGGCATAAAAATCCCGGCCAGCAGGGACTGGCCGGGATAAAAACGTCATCGTCGACGTTGGAGTCACCACTCGATTGACCCGCCGACCGGTGCCGCCGCTGCAGAGAGGGATCAGCGGCGGCCCCGGCATCCACGGCAATGGCATGACGAAGCCAATCCCCTGTTCTGACCCAGGCCAGCCGGGTTGGTTCCCCGGCCAACGCGGCGGATTTGTTCAGGTTTCCGCTGCCACCACGCTCGCCGCCGTCAGTACGCTCCCAGCAGAAAACCCAGCAGCAGCGCGCCAAGGGCCAGCGAGACGCGCAGCGGCTCGAAGCCACGCAGCTCGGCGTTGGGGTCCACGTTCGATCGATCGGAAGCAGGCATGGCGTTCACGGGGTTGGGGCACAAGAGACATTTGAACGGCTCGCGCGGGGGGATTACTGTCCGACGGCGGACCATTCGGCGGCAGGAATCTGGCGATATCCGGGCAACGGCGACGCCGGAGCCCCATCTACCGAAGGAGGTGGCGGTCATGGATTTCAAATATTTCGGTGCAGCAGTGCTTGCTGGTGCCCTGGGTCTGGCCTCGGCGGCCCGTGCCGCCAGCGTCGACCAGCAGAAATCGCCCGCGACGACCGCTGGCACGAGTTCGGCGAGCCTGTTTGAAGCCGACCGGACGGTCGATGACCTGGGCAAGGCCTACTGCCCACAAGGCTTGGAGCATTTCCTGCCCGGCAGCTACTACTACTGCGTCGGCGTTCGCGACCTGGCCAGGGGAAATTATTCCCGCAGCCGCAGGATGCTGCGCATTGCGGCCGGCTGGGGCAACAAGTCCGCGCAGTTCCTGCTGGGCATCGGCTATTTCAAGGGCGATACCGGCCAGCTCGACCGTCCGCTGGGGCTGGCCTGGATGGGCCTGGCGGCGGAACGCAAGGACCCGAACTACAGCGCGATCTTCAGCTCGGCGTGGCAGCAGGCCTCGCCGCGGGAGCGGGCGCGGGCGCAGGTCCTGTGGCAAGCGATGCTGCCCAAATACGAGGACGCGCGTGCGGCGCGTCGTGCGGAAATGCGTTTCGAGCATGAGCGCGATGCCCTGGTGGCGCGGTCCAGCGCGGGTCAGCAGATCTGCATTGCCGGCTTGAACGTGTCCCGCATCAGTACGGTCGTGCCCGAGTACCAGCGCAACAACAACATGTCCGCCTGCGGCGGCGCCGACCTGCCGGTGGAGCTGGCGGCGAAGAAGCTGGACGTCTACGCGGAGCAGTTGTTCGATGGTTGGGCCGGGCACGTCAGCGTGGGTGCGCTGAAAGCGGTCGAGGCACCGTCGAAGTAGGGCGAGGCAATACGGCGCACGCGCCGTGGCGAAACGCGGGCGTTGCGCCGCCGTGTCTTGCACGGCGGCAGTCCGCATAGCACGCTGCACGCTCCACACGGGAGCCAGCCATGGGTCGCAGCATTGCCATCGTCGAGGACGAGCCGTCCATCCGCGCCAACTACGTCGAGGCCTTGAACCGTTTCGGCTACGACGCCCGCGGCTATGCCTCGCGCCAGGAGGCGTCCAGCGCGTTCGCGATGCGGCTGCCGGAGCTGGTGATCATCGACATCGGCCTGGGCGACGAGCCCGAGGGCGGCTTCGACCTGTGCCGCGAGTTGCGGGCGAAATCGGCCACCTTGCCGCTGATCTTTCTCACCGCGCGCGATTCGGATTTCGACGTGATCTCCGGCCTGCGCCTGGGCGCCGACGACTACCTCAGCAAGGACACCAGCCTGCACCAGCTGGCCGCGCGCATCGCGGCGCTGTTTCGCCGCATCGAGTCGCTGAAGGCGCCGGCGTCCAGCGAGACGGTGATCGAGCATGGCCCGCTGAAGCTGGAATCCGAGCGCATGCGCATCACCTGGAACGATGCCGAGGTGCCGCTTACCGTGACCGAGTTCTGGATGGTGCACACGCTGATCCGCTTCCCCGGCCACGTGAAAAACCGTGACCAGCTGATGCGCGAGGCGGAGCTGGTGGTGGACGACGCCACCATCACCTCGCACATCAAGCGCATCCGCAAGAAATTCATCGCGGTGGCGCCGGAGTTCGACGCGATCGAAACCGTGCACGGCGTGGGCTATCGGTGGAAACCGTGATGCCGCGCATGCGTGTGATGCTGGCGCTGCTGTTGTTCGCCGGCACGGTGGCCGCGGCACCGCCGGCGGATGACGTGCTGGCCCGCGGCGCGCGCGATGGCGCGGTGCCGGCGTGGACGATCGCCGTGGCCACGCCGCCGGGCTGGACCCGCGACTGCTGCACGTACGCCCGCGCGATCGGCGTGGACGCCGTGCTCTACCGGGGCGAATGGACCGGCAAGCCGCAACGCGTGATGGTGCTGAACGTATGGCCGCGGAAACTGCCCACGATGGCGGCCGAGTTGCAGGCCGACCACAAGCGCTACCTGCAGCTCGATCCCGCAGGCAAGGTGTCGGGCTTCGCCGTGCGGCATCGGAGCATGATCTGCGAGGCCACGGTCTACCAGGGCAGCGACCACATCGACGATGTGCTGGTGTTCTGCGATCCGGGCAAGGACAGCGGCATCCGCCTCAGCTGGTCGATGACGGTGGACGCCAACGACCCGCAGCGGCGCGCGTTGCTGGATGACTTCATGCGCGTGGTGGTGGCCACGCGCTATGCGCCGGCGCGCCCGGCGGGCGCACGTGGCGGCTGAATGCTCGCGCCGCTGACCTTGCCGGCCCGCCCGTGACGCTGCGTCGCAAACTGCTGCTGGTGGCACTGTGCACGCTGGCCTTGCCGGTGGCCGGCTGGCAGTACGCGCGACAGATGGAATCGCTGCTGCGCGAAGGCCAGGCGCAGGCCCTGCTGGCATCGGCGCGGGCGGTGGCGCGCAGCCTGGCGGTCACCGGCGCGGTGCAGGCGCAGGGCGACGCGGGCTGGTACGTGCAGACGGCGGTCAACCCGATCACCGTGGACGGCTACGCCGACGACTGGGCGCCGCTGACGCCATGGCGCCAGCCGCTGCATCCGCACCGCAGCTCCGATGGCACGCTGCTGCTGGCGCGCGATGGCGATGGCCTGTACCTGTACGCGCAGGTCAGCGACACCCAGCGCACCCGCGCCGACGCCGGCGACGCGAACGCGCTGGCCGCCGACCACCTGATCCTGGCGCTGGCCAACAATGCCGGGCAGCAACGTTATTTGCTGGCCAGCGCCGCGCCGGGCGCCGTGACGGCGCCCCCGCTCGATCCGCCGGTGCCCGGCCTGCCCGACCAGCTTGCGGCGCAATGGGAGGAGGACGGCAGCGGCTTCCGGGTGGAGCTGCGCCTGCCGGCCACGCTGCCCTTGCGCGGGCTGGGCGTGGGCGCCTACGTCGCCGCCGCCGGTGGCGACCGCACGGCAGCCCCGCTACGACCCTTGCTCGGCTATTCGGCGGCGCTGTCCGCCGAGCTGGCGCGGCTGGCGCCCGACCGCGTGCAGGCCCGCGTGCTGGCACCGGGCGGCTGGCTGCTGGCGCGCAGCGGCGATCTGAACACCCGCCCCGGCGTGGATGCCCAGCCCGGCTGGTTCGCCGCGCTGGTCTACCGCTCGCTGCTGGCGGCGCGACTGGAGGATGCGGCGTTGTGGTCGCAGGAGGTGCCGCGGCTGGTGACCGGCGAGGTGGCGACGGCCGCGTCGGGCCAGCCCGCCAGCGTGTGGCGCGCCGGCGAGCAGCGTGGCAGCGTGGTGCTGTCGGCGGCCGTGCCGATCGTCCGCGATGGCCGGATCGACGGCGTGCTGTTGCTGGAGCAGGCCAGCCGCGCGGTGCCGCTGCTGGCCAACCGCGCCCTGCTGGGCCTGCTGCTGACCAGCGTCGGCGTGCTGCTGGTGGCCGGTGCGATCCTGCTGGCCTTCGCCACCCGCCTCGGCGTGCGCCTGGCGCGGCTGCGCAACGCGGCCGAGCGGGCGCAATTGAACGATGGCCGTCTGGATGGCCAGACCCGGCGCATCACCTTTCCGATGAGCGACGCGCGCGACGAGATTGGCGACCTGGCGCGCAGCTTCGAGAAGCTGTTCGACGTGGTCGGTGGCTACACCGATTACCTGCGCACGCTGGCGTCGAAGCTGTCGCATGAGTTGAACACGCCGCTGGCCATCGTGAAGTCCTCGCTGGACAACCTCGAACATGCCCAGCTCCCCGCCGAGGCGCAGCCGTACCTGGCGCGCGCCCGCGACGGCGCGGCACGTCTGGGTACGCTGGTGCGGGCGATGGGCGAGGCCAGCCGCATGGAGCGCGCGATCGCCGCCGCCGAGGCCGAGGACGTGGACCTGCGCGACGTGGTGCGCGGCTGCGCCGAGGCGTACCGCGCGCTGGCCGGCACGCGCCGCCTCGAATGCGTGCTGCCGGCGTCGCCGCTGCCCATGCATTGCGCGCCCGAGCTGATCGCCCAGGCGCTGGACAAGCTGTTCGACAACGCCTTGTCGTTCACCCCGGCCGAGGGTTGGCTGCGCCTCAGCCTGCGTCCGCTCGACGAAGGCGCCGAGATCGAACTGGCCAACCAGGGCGCGCCGTTGCCGGCGGCGATGCAGGGCCGTCTGTTCGACTCGCTGGTGAGCCTGCGCGACAAGGCCGTGCCCGGCGACGCACCGCACCTGGGCCTGGGCCTGTATGTGGTGCGGCTGGTGGCCGAGCGCCACGGCGGCAGCGCCAGCGCGCGCAACCTCGACGACGGCAGCGGCGTGGCCTTCAGCCTGCGACTGCGGCACATGCCGCGCCAGCGGCTGGCTTGACTGCTCCTCCCCCTGCCTGCAGGGGGAGGTTGGGAGGGGGTTGCTCGGGCCGGCGAGAAGATCAAGAGCGAACCCCTCCCCAGCCCTCCCCTGCGAGCAGGGGAGGGAGCGAACGGTGCGATTCGCGGGATGTTTGCGACTGCCCCTACAATGGTCGTTCTCCGTTTGGCCATCCGGATCATCCACGTGATTTCCCGAGACGAGTTCGACGCGCTGGCTGCCCAGGGGCATACGCGCATACCGCTGGTGCGCGAGGTGTTTTCCGACCTCGACACGCCGCTGTCGGTGTACCTGAAACTGGCCGATGGCCCGTACACCTTCCTGTTCGAGTCGGTCGAGGGCGGCGCCACCTGGGGACGCTATTCGATCATCGGCCTGCCGGCGAAGCGTGTGTACCGCCTGCGCGGGCACGAGCTGGAAGTGGAGGATTCGGGTGAAGTCACCGAGCGCCGCCATCTGGACGATCCGCTGGCGGAAATCGAAACGCTGCGCGCGCAGTACGACGTACCGCGGCTGCCGCAGCTGCCCGCGTTCTCCGGCGGCCTGGTCGGCTATTTCGGTTTCGAGACGATCGGCTACATCGAGCCGCGGCTGGCGCAGTGGGATCGCCCCGACGAGTTGGGCACGCCCGACGTGTTGCTGATGCTGGCCGAGGAAGTGGCGGTGTTCGACAACCTCAAGGGCAGGCTGTACCTGATCGTGCACGCCGATCCCGCGCAGCCGCAGGCGTACGCCGAGGCGCAGCGCCGGCTGGACGCGCTGGTCTACCGGCTGCGCCAGGGCGGCGCCTCGTACCCGCAGCTGGCGCAGTCGGTGGCGCTGGACGAGGGCGATTTCAAATCCTCGTTCACCCGCGAGGAATTCGAGGCGATGGTGGAGAAGGCGAAGGAATACATCCGCGCCGGCGACATCTTCCAGGTGGTGCCGTCGCAGCGGCTCAGCATCGGTTTCAATGCGCGCCCGGTGGACGTCTATCGCGCGCTGCGTGCGTTGAATCCGTCGCCGTACATGTATTTCGTGGACCTGGGCGCCACCCAGATCGTGGGCTCCTCGCCGGAGATCCTGGCGCGGCTGAAGGACGGCAAGGTGCTGGTGCGCCCGCTGGCCGGCACGCGCAAGCGCGGCGCCACCGACGAGGAGGACCAGGCGCTGGAAGCCGAGCTGCTGGCCGATCCGAAGGAACGCGCCGAGCACGTGATGCTGATCGACCTGGGTCGCAACGACATCGGCCGCATCAGCGAAACCGGCAGCGTGGAAGTCAGTGATTCGTTCGCGATCGAACGCTACTCGCACGTGATGCACATCGTGTCGCAGGTGCAGGGCACGGCGCGTGCCGGACTCAGCTACATGGACGTGCTGAAGGCCACGTTCCCCGCCGGCACGTTGAGCGGCGCGCCCAAGATCCGGGCGCTGGAAATCATCCAGGAGCTGGAGCCGTACAAGCGCAACATCTACGCCGGCGCGATCGGCTGGATCGGCTGGTGGGGCGACGCCGACACCGCCATCGCCATCCGCACCGCGGTGATCCAGGACGGCCGCCTGCACGTGCAGGCCGGCGCCGGTATCGTCTACGACTCCGACCCCGCCGCCGAGTGGGAGGAGACGATGAACAAGGGCCGCGCGCTGTTCCGCGCCGTGGCGCAGGCGGCCAAGGGGCTGTGACGCACATCCGTTGAACGGCAGTCGGTGACTGCAAAAACCATCGAAGGGGAAACCAGGCATGCGTATCTGGACAGGAATCTCGGCCGTCGTGGCGCTGGCGGCACTGGCTCCGCTCACGGTGGCGGCACAAGCGGCGCCCGCCGCCAGCCAGGCCGCCACCGACGCGGCCACCGCGAAGGCCCAGGCGCTGGTGGCGCGGATGACGCTGGAGGAGAAACTGCCGCAGCTGCTCAACGTGGCGCCGGCGATCCCGCGCCTCGGCATCCCGCGCTACAACTGGTGGACCGAATCGCTGCACGGCGCGCTGGGCACGCTGCCCACCACCAACTTCCCCGAGCCGATCGGCCTGGGCGCCAGCTTCGATGCGCCGCTGGTCAAGCGCGTTGCCGCGGCCATCAGCACCGAGGTGCGCGGGTTGCACACGCTGGCGCGCGAGACGGGGCGCTACGGCCGCATCGGCACCGGGCTCGACACCTGGTCGCCCAACCTCAACATCTTCCGCGACCCGCGCTGGGGCCGCGGCCAGGAAACCTATGGCGAGGACCCGTTCCTCACCGCGCGCATGGGCGTGGCCTTTGTCGAAGGCATGCAGGGGCCCGACCCGGATCGCCCCGAGGTCATCGCCACGCCCAAGCACTTCGCCGTGCACAACGGGCCCGAATCGACCCGCCACGAGGCCAACGTCTTCGTCTCGAAGCACGATCTGGTCGACACCTACCTGCCGGCGTTCCGCGCGGCCATCACCGAGGCGAAAGCCGGATCGGTGATGTGCGCCTACAACCGCATCGACGGCCAGCCCGCCTGCGCCAACGACATGCTGTTGAAGCATTACCTGCGCGGCGCTTGGGGCTTCACCGGCTACGTGGTGTCCGACTGCGATGCGGTGAAGGACATCAGCGACCATCACCACTACGCGCCCGATGGCGCCGCCGCCGTCGCCGCCGCGGTGCGCGCGGGCGTGGACAACGAATGCAACGGCGCAACCTTGTCCGATACCGCGGGGCTGGAAGACCGCTACCGGGAGGCGCTGCAGCGTGACCTGATCTCGGTGGCGGACATCGACCGCGCGCTGGTGCGCCTGTTCGCGGCGCGCTACCGCGTCGGTGACCTGGCCGGCCTGCCCGGCACGGCGCCGGCGGTGCCGCCGTCGGCCATCGGCAGCGCGGCAAACAGCCAGCTGGCGCTGGAGGCGGCGCAAAAGACCCTGGTGCTGCTGAAGAACGATGGCGTGCTGCCGCTCAAGGGCGGCGTGAAAGTGGCGGTGGTCGGCCCGCTGGGCGACGCCACGCGCGTGCTGCGCGGCAACTATTCCTCACCGCTCAGCGGCACGCCGGTCTCGGTGCTCGACGGCCTGCGACAGGTGCTGGGTGCGGATCAGGTGACGCTGGTGCCGTTCGGGCCGTCGATCACCGACGGTGACCGCATCCCCACCACCGAGTTGCAGACGCCCGATGGCAAGCCCGGGCTGCTGGCGCGCTACTACAACCCGGTGACGCCGCCGCCGGCCAAATTCGACGCGAAGACCATGGCCGAACAGCTGGCGGCCATCCGCTACCAGGCCAAGCCGGTGGTCAGCCGCATCGAGCCCGACGTGGGCAAGCGCGATCTCGACCTGGCCAAGGTCAACCACCATCACCGCACCGTGTGGACCGGTTTCCTGGTGCCCACGCAAAGCGGCACCTACCGGCTCGGCCTGTCCGGCTCCGGCGGCACCATGGCGTTCGACGGCGCGCCCTTCATCGACCGCACCAAGTCGCGTTGGAATGACCTGGCGACGATGAAGACGGTGACGCTGGAGCGCGGTCATCGCTACCCCATCACCGTCGATGCGACCGGTGGCGTCGACCTGGCGTGGAAGCGCATCTCCACCACGCCCGGGGCCGATCTCGATCGCGCCGCGGCGCAGGCCGACGTGCTGGTGGCCGTGGTCGGCCTCACCTCCGACCTGGAGGCCGAGGAAACCGGCGTCACCGTGCCCGGCTTCGCCGGCGGTGACAAGACCACGCTGGACCTGCCGGCCGACCAGATCGCGATGCTCAAGCGCGCCAAGGCCACCGGCAAGCCGCTGGTCGTGGTGGCGATGAACGGCAGCCCGATCGACCTGGCGTGGAGCAAAGAGAACGCCGCGGCGATACTCGAAGCGTGGTACCCGGGCCAGTCCGGCGGCCTGGCTATCGCCAACGTGCTCGGCGGCAAGACCGATCCGGGCGGGCGCCTGCCGCTCACCTTCTACCGCAGTGTGGCCGACCTGCCGCCGTTCGGCGATTACCGCATGGAAGGCCGTACCTATCGCTACTTCACCGGCGAGCCGGTCTATCCGTTCGGCTACGGCCTGAGCTACACCGAGTTCACCTACGGGCCGCTCCAAATGACCCCGGCGGCCGGCGGCGCCGCCCACGGCCTGCACGTGTCCACCACGGTAACCAACACCGGCCAGCGCGAAGGCGGCGACGTGGCGCAGCTCTACCTGCGCTTCCCGGCGATTCCGGGGGCACCGCGCGTGGCGCTGCGCGGGTTCCAGCGCGTGGCGCTGAAAGCGGGCGAAACGCGCACGGTGAGCTTCGATCTCTCGCCGCGCGACCTCAGCGCCGTCACCGCCGACGGCCAGCGCGAGGTGATGGCCGGCGGCTACACCGTCAGCGTGGGCTCGGGCCAGCCCGGCACGGGCGTGGCGATACGCGAGGCGCATTTCTCGGTCGATAGTGCCGTGGCGATGCCCGACTGACCACGGCCGCAGGCCACGCCGAATACACATCCAAGGGGAGGAATGATGCGAAAGTTCCGAATCGGAATGCTGCTGGCCGCCTGCGCGGTCGCGATGCTGCCGCCGGGCGCCGCCGCTGCCGAGCCGGCGGCCGTGCAGGCACGGATCCACGTCGACCGACAGCACCAGCCGGTATCGCGCTACGAGTACGGCATGTTCATCGAGCCGATCGGCAGCCTGGTCGCGCGCTCGCTGTGGGCCGAGATGCTCGACGACCGCAAGTTCTATTTCCCCGTGGTGGATGCCGCGCACGACCCCGTGCAGCCGCCCAGGCTCGATGGCCCGCCGCTGCCGCCGCTGCGCAAGTGGCGGCCGATCGGCGACGTCGCCGCGGTGACCATGGCCAGCGACCATCCCTACGTCGGCGCGCAGGACGTGGTGGTGGCGCTCGATGGCGCGCAGGTTCGCGGCTTCGGCCAGGGCGGCCTCGGCGTGGCCAAGGGCAAGTCCTATGACGGCCACATCGTTTTCCGCGGCACGCCGGACGCGGCCGTCTCGGTCACGCTGGCCTGGGGCGAGGGCGCACGCCAGCGGCAGACGGTGAAGCTGCCGGCGCCGACCTCGTCGTGGCAGACGGTGCCGCTGCATTTCGTGGCTGGCCGCCAGACGGACGAGGCGACGTTCACCGTCACCGGCACGGGCAGCGGCCACTTCCGCGTGGGCGTGGTGTCGTTGATGCCGGCGGACAACATCGACGGCTGGCGCGCCGACACGGTGGCGATCCTGAAGACGCTCAACTCCGGTTTCTGGCGGCTGCCCGGCGGCAACTTCCTGTCCAACTGGGACTGGCACGAGGCGATCGGCCCGCGCGACCTGCGCCCGCCGATGTACGACCGGGCCTGGGGCGCGATGCAGGCCAACGACTTCGGCATGGACGAGTGGATGACGCTCTGCCGCCTGATCGGCGTCGAGCCCTACGTGACCGTCAACGCCGGCCTGGGCGATGCCCATTCGGCGGCCGACGAGGTGGAATACCTCAACGGCCCGGCCACCAGCGAATGGGGCGCCAAGCGAGCCGCCAACGGCCACCCCGAACCCTATGGCGTGCGCTACTGGAACATCGGCAACGAGCCGTACGGCTGGTGGCAGATCGGCCGCACCACGCTCGACTACTTCATGCAGAAGCACAACCGCTTCGCGGCGGCGATGCGCGCGGTCGATCCCTCGATCATCCTGATCGGCTCGGGCGCCATGCCCGACCAGCTGCATCCGCGCGAGGCCAAGGAGAACGCCTCGCTGGCCAGCATCCAGCACAAGTTCGGCACCGAGGAGGACTGGACCGGCGGCCTGCTGCGCGAGGCCTGGGGCAACTTCGACGGCATCAGCGAGCACTGGTACGACCGCGCCGAACAGCGCCCCGACGCGCCACCCGCCGACGAGCTGCTGGAGTTCGCCCGCGCGCCGTCCAACCAGGTGCGCATGAAGGCCGAGGAGTGGCGCATCTATCAGCAGCGCTTTCCCAGGATGAAGTCGGCCAACATCTTCCTGTCGATCGACGAGTACGCGTACATCGGCGCCAAGCCCAACCTCAAGCTGTCGCTGGCCTACTCGATGGTGATGCAGGAAATGCTGCGCCACTCCGATTTCCTGCGCATGGCCGCGTTCACCACCGGCTCCTCGACCATGGACATCACGCCCACGGCGTCCACGCTCAATGCCACCGGCATGGTGTTCAAGCTCTACGGCGAGCACTTCGGCGAAGGCATGATCCCGCTCGATCTCAGCGGCAACGCGCCGCAGCCCGATCCGAAATATCCGGTGGGTTTCGATCACCCCAAGGTCAACGCGGGCAGCCCGACCTATCCGCTGGACATGATCGCCGCGCTGACACCTGACCGCCGCAGGCTGACCATCGCGGTGGTCAACGCCACGCATCAGCCGCAGCCGGTATCGATCGCGATCGACGGCGCCCGCACGGTGGGCAAGGGAACCATGTGGCGCCTGACCGGCGCGAGCCTGGCTGCGGAAAACAAGGTGGGCGCGACCCCCGGCGTGACGGTCAAATCGTCGAGCGTGCCGGCGCTGGGTACGAAGCTGGTGGTGCCGGCGATCTCCACCGCGATCTACGAATTTCCGCTGGAGGGCGACCGATGATCGACAGCATTTTTGACCCCGCCATGGCGGCGGATCATGACCGGCACGCCACGACGTCGAACCCGCCCGCAGGCATCATGCGGGTCGTTGCCATGGCAGGCGCGGCGCTGCTGTCGCTGGCGTTGTGGACAACACCGGTGCAGGCCCAGGCGCTGACCAACAGCCCGGCGCCGGTGGCCGGGGCGAAGCCGGTGACGGTCGAGCACATCAAGGTGCATGGCGCCTCGCTGGAGGGGAACCTGGCGCACGAGTCGGCCGACCGCGACGTGCTGGTGGTGCTGCCACCCGGCTACGCCAGCCATCCGCATCGCCGCTATCCGGTGGTGTACGCGCTGCACGGCTATTCGATCGGCGCCGAGCAGTGGACGAAGGAGATCCATGTTCCGCAGACCATCGAGAACGCCTTCGCCAAGGGCACGCGCCCGATGATCGTGGTGTTCCCCGATTCGAAGACCGTCTTTGGCGGCTCGATGTATTCGGGCTCGCCCACCGTGGGCGATTTCGAGACCTTCATCCAGCACGACCTGGTGGCCTACATCGACGCCCACTACCGCACGCTGCCCGATCGCCTGAGCCGCGGCCTGGTCGGCCATTCGATGGGCGGCTACGGCGCCACGCGCATCGGCATGAAGCATCCCGACGTGTTCGGTGCGCTGTACATCATGAGCCCGTGCTGCCTGTCGCCGCGCACCGGCGACCAGCTCGACGCCAAGTCGCTGGCGTCGCTGGAATCGCTGAAATCCGCCGCCGATGCCGCCGACCTGCCGTTCATGGCGCGGGCCACGCTGGCCTCCGCCGCGGCGTGGTCGCCCGACCCGGCCAGGCCGCCGTTCTATTTCGACCTGCCGACCAAGAACGGTGAACTGCAGCCCGAGGTGCTGGCCAAATGGACGGCCAATGCGCCGCTGGTTTTCGTCGACCAGTACATCGGCAACCTGCGCCGCTATGGCGCGATCGCCATCGACGTGGGCGACCAGGACGGGCTGCGTTTCGATGCGCGCAAGCTGCACGAGGTGCTCGACAGCTACGGCGTAGGCAACAGCTTCACCATCTATCCGGGCACCCATGTCAGCAACGTGGCGTTCCGCTTCCAGGACGAGGCACTGCCGTTCTTCGGCAAGCACCTGAAGTTCGAGGCCGCGCCGTAAGCCGCGCGAGCGGCGGGCGTCATGCCCGCCGCAGACGACACGCGGCAGGGCTCAGCCGATCCAGGCCAGCACGTCGTAGCAGGCGCCCATGGTGTGGTAGTCGGTCTTGCCGGCCGGGCTTTTCTCGTCGCTGTAGGGCCGGTTGTCGCGCGTGAGGATGCGGTACCAGGCGCCGTAGCGGTGGTCGACCAGGTGTTGCCAGCTGTATTGCCACAGCTGCTGGTAGGCCTGCCAGTAACTGTCCTCGCCGGTGCGCGTGGCCAGCATGGCGGCCGCGGCCAGCGACTCGGCCTGCACCCAGTAGTACTTGTCGGTGTCGTAGAACGCGCCGTCGCGGTCGAGGCCGTAGACCATGCCGCCGTGTTCGTGATCCCAGGCGTGCTCGAGCGCGTAGCCGAAAAGCTGCCGGGCCTTGGGCAGGTACCACGGCTCGGGCGCGTAGCTCTCCAGGATCAGCAGCAGCTTGGCCCATTCGGTCTGGTGGCCGGGCTGGAAACCCCACGGCTTGAAGATGTTGCTGCGGTCGTTGAAGTTGTAATCCCAGTCCACCGACCAGTCGGGGCGGTAGTGCTCCCAGACCAGCCCGCCGGTCAACGCGGCCTGGCGATTGACCATGTGCTCGGCTAGCACTTTCGCACGCGCCAGGTAGCGCGGCTTGCCGGTGGCCGCATAGGCGGCCAGCCAGGCCTCGCAGGCGTGCATGTTGGCGTTCTGGCCGCGGTAGTCGCTGAGGTTCCAGTCTGCATCCGCCTCGTCGGCGTAGAGGCCGTGGTCGGCGTCCCAGAATCTCCGTTCCATCAGCTCCCAGGTTTCATCGAGCCAGCCCTCGGCCTCGGCAACGCCGGCATGGAACGCCTTGGCGTAGGCCAGCGCCACGAACGCCAGGCCGTAGCAATGCTGGCTGGCGTCGGTGACCACGCCGTCACGCAGCTCCCACGCGTAGCCGCCGGTTTGCGGGTTGCGATGCGCGTGGCGCAGGTAGTCCAGCCCGTGCTGCAAGGCCTGCAGGTGGGCCGGGTCGCCAAACGCCTTCCACGCCATGGCGTAGTCGTAGATGAAGCGCGTGCTGCTGACCAGATGCCGTCCGCCGCGATCGTAGATGCTGCCGTCGTCGCGGAAGTAGTGAAAAAAACCGCCCGCCGGATCGACGCACCGCGGGTGATAGAAACGCATGATGTCAGCGGCATGCCCAAGCAGAAATTCGCGCGAGCGAAAATCGGGGAGCGCCAGACGGGCAGTGCCTTCGCTGAGTGTCATCTCTGTCTTTCCCGCAAACGATCCGGTGGACGGGCACCGCGACGCACGATCGAGGGTTCGCGCGGCGGTGTCGTGGTAAGGTTACCAGAACATCGCCGCAAGGCGCATAGCCGGGGGAAGAAACCATGCGAAATCCGTCTCTCCATCACCGCGCGCGGCACGGCGCCGGTAGCCGGCCGGGCCGCCTGCGCCAGCTGTGGGTCGTCTTGGCGCTGCTGGCGTCGTGGTCGGCGTGGGCTGCGCCGGCGCCGGTCACGGTCGCCATCGGCAAGGGGCGCCTGGCGGGGCAATCCGACGGCAGCGGCGCGGTGTTTCTCGGCATCCCGTTCGCCGCTCCGCCCACCGGCGCGCTGCGCTGGCGCCCACCGCAGGACGTGGCGGCATGGTCCGGCGTGCGCGATGCCACGCATGCACCGGCGGCCTGCGCGCAGAACGACTATGGCTGGAACCGGGCCGACGCGATGCATTCCAGCGAGGACTGCCTCTATCTCAACCTCAAGACGCCGAACCTGCATCCGAAGCAACCGTTGCCGGTGCTGGTATGGATCCACGGCGGCTCGAACCGCGCCGGTTCGGCGGCGGACATCGACCGGATCAGGCTGGCGCACGCAGGCATCGTGGTGGTGTCGGTGCAGTACCGGCTGGGCGTGTTCGGTTTCCTCTCGTTGCCGGCGCTGTCGGCCGAGCAGGGTGGCCATTCGGGCAACTACGGCCTGATGGATCAGCTGGCCGCGCTGGCGTGGGTGCAGCGCGAGATCGGCCGCTTCGGTGGCGATCCGCGGCGCGTCACCATTGCCGGCCAGTCGGCGGGCGGCATGGACGTGGGCCTGCTGGCCCTGGAGGCTGGCGACCGGCAGCTGTTCGCCGGGGCATGGTCCACCGGCGGCACGCCCGGCTTCGGCCAGAGCGCGCGCAGCCTGGCGCAGAACGAGGCGCTGGGCACGCAGCTCGAACAGCGCTTGCACGTGGACGACCTCGAGCAACTGCGCCAGGCGCCGCCGAAGGCGCTGCTGGCGGCCGACCTGCAACTGCACAGCGACGCCATCACCGACGACAGCTATCTGTGGCTGCAGGCCGTGGTCGATGGAAAGGTCGTCACCGAACCGCCGGCCTCCCTTCTCGCCGACGTTCCCGCGACGGCCATTCCCTACGTTCTCACGACCAATCGCATCGAGCTGCAGGTGCCCGGTGGCGCCGCGAAGATCGAACGGCGACTGCACCAGGTGTTTGGCGACCGCTACACCGAGGCCGCCCATCACTACGGCGTGGGCGCGCTGGCGCGGGCCGACGCGGATCCGGGCTACGGCACGCTGGCCGAGCGCATCGGCACCGATACCGATTTCCGCTGCGCGGGCAATCACGTGCTGGCGCATTACGCGGCGCATGGCGCGCCGGCGTGGCGGGCGCAGTTCTCGTTCCAGCCATCGCACCACAGCGCCGAGTTGCCGTATCTGTACGAGGGCAAGCCGTTGAATGCCGCGCATCCGGCGGTGAGCCCGCAGGCGTACTTCATCAACTTCATCAAGACCGGCGATCCCGACGGCGCGGGCCTGCCGCCGTGGCCGCGCTATATGCCCGATACCGGCGCCCATGTCGACATGGGCCCGGACGGCGTGCACGCCGGTACCCATCTGGGCGGGTCGATCTGCGACCTTTTCGACGGCGTGTGACAGCGCCTCAATGGCAGCGCGCGGCCGGCTGCTCCTGCGCGTGGAACAGCACGTTGTAGGCCAGCGTGCCCATCACCGCGTAACCGCGGTCGTTCGGATGCAGGCCGGTGTCGCCCGCGCACACCTGGGCCATGCCTTCGGGCAAGGACGGTTGTTGCGCGGCAGGCTTCGAGGGCTGGTACGGGCCGGCCAGCGCCGACGAGAAATCCAGCACGCTGTCGAACACGCCGGCGTGGCGCATCCATCGGTTGACGCTCTGGCGCTTGGCCTCGGTGGCCGGTGAATACCAGCCCTCGGCGGTGAACCCGGCGAACGGCGGGATGGTGCCGGCGTGGATGCGCAGGTGATGCGCGTGCGCGGCGTCCGCCAGCAGGCGCAGGCTGTCGATGATGTCGTGGGCGGCCGCGCCACGCGGCTGGCCGGCCGCGTCGATGCCGCGATTGAGGTCATTGGTACCCAGCAGCACGATCACGTCGGTCACGCCGGCGCGGTCGATCACGTCGCGCTCGAAACGCTTCAGCGCGGCCGGGCCGAAGGGGAGATAGCTCTGGTCGCTGGTCAGCTCGTTCCCGCTGATGCCGGCATTGATGACCGCGGCGCCGGGCGCGGCGGCGCGGTTCGCCCGCGTGGCCAGCACGCCCGGCCAGGTCTTGTCCGGGCCGGTGGCGTAGGCGCCATCGGTGATCGAATCGCCGAACGCCACGATCACGCGGGTAGGCTGCGCCGCCTCGACCTCCACGCCTTCGAGGACGTAGATGTGGGAGGCCGCGTCCTTGTCCAGCGCCGCCAGCGGCGGTCGTGATGCCAACGACGTTGCTGCCAGCGCATTGCCCGCCACCAGCGCCGTGGTGGTCGTGGTCTGGGCAGCGTGGTAATCGGCGATGGCCGTGTCGTCGTGGAAATAGAGGCTCACCACGACGCGGGACAAAGCCGGTAAGGCCAGGGTGATCGGATCGCTCAGTGCGGTGGCGCCGGCGGGAAGGGTCAGCATGGGCTTGCCATCGAAATGCAGCGCGTGGCGGCGCGCGGGGTCGATGGCGGTGTGGTCGCCGTCCACGTCGGCGGCTGGTGCCACGCTGGCCGCGGTGAGGGTCAATGGCGTCGATCCATACACGTTCGACAGCCGCACGCGTAGCCGCTGCCCGCCCACGCTGAGCGGCACGGTTTGCCGCAAGGTGGCGTCGCGCAAATGGGGTGCGGCGTAGGCGTCTTCGCGAGCGCCGTCGCGATCGGGCGAAGGCTGGACATGCGAAACCATCGCCTGGCCCCAGCTTTCCACCCAGTGGCCGCTGGCCGGCGCCGCTTGCGCGGTGGCGGCCATCCCCAGCAGCAATAGCGCAAGGCTTCCGGACAGGCCGATCCGCAGCCAGTCTGGCCGGCACGGGACAGGGCCGAAACGGGTGAGATTCATGCGGTTTTCTCCGGAGACGGATCGAATGCGCAGGCGACGGGATCGCGCCGCTGCCGTGGCGGACTTTCCCTGATGGCGATTTGTGGGTAACGTTATCACAAACGCCGGGAAGCAGGCTGGGGACACCGTCGATGCCGCCATGGCTTGCTGCCGGTGTCGCCGATGGCGGAAGCTCCGCGTGGTTCTCGACACCGCTTTGCCCATCCCTCGTTTTCGACCAAGGTAGCCGCGCCATGCCCCGTAGCAACGCCAGTACCCGTACCGCGCTGATCGTGATCAATGCCGTGTTCCTGATGTGGGGCTTGATGACGGTGCTCAACGACATCCTGATCCCGCACCTCAAGGGCCTCTTCACGCTGAATTATTTCGAGGTGATGCTGGTGCAGTTCACCTTCTTCGGGGCGTACTTCATCATGTCGGTGCCGTGCAGCGCGTTGTTGGCGCGCATCGGCTATCGCGCCACGATCATCACCGGCTTGCTGGTGACCGCGGTCGGCGCCGTGCTGTTTCTGCCGGCGGCGGCGGTGTCGTCGTATCCGCTGTTCCTGTTCGCGTTCTTCATCATGGCCAGCGGCATCACCGCGCTGCAGGTGGCGGCCAACCCGTACGTGAGCCTGCTGGGCGAACCGCGGCTGGCATCGAGCCGGCTGAACCTGGCGCAGATGTTCAACTCGGTGGGCACGGTGCTGGGGCCGTACATCATCGGGCCGCTGATTCTCTCGGGCGCCACGCTGGGTGCGGCCGCGCTGGCCAGCCTGCCCGAGGCCGAGCAGGTCGCCTATCGCCTGTCGCAGGCGCGGCTGGTGCAGGGGCCGTACCTGGTGCTGACGGTCGTGCTGGTGCTGCTGGCGCTGGCGATCTGGCTGTTCCGGCTGCCGCCGCTGGCGGCCAACGACGACGACGCGGCAGCGGGCGAGCACCGCTTCATGGATGCGCTGCGGCATCCGCGCGTCGCGCTGGGCGTGGTGGCGATCTTCGTCTACGTGGGCGCGGAAGTGTCGATCGGCAGCTTCCTGATCAACTTCATCGCGCGGCCGGAGATCGGCAACATCAGCGAGGCGGCCGCCGCGCACTACGTGGCGCTGTACTGGGGCGGTGCGGTGGTGGGCCGTGCGGTGGGCTGGCTGCTGATGAAGGTGCTGGACCCGCGCACCCTGCTGGGCGTGTTCGCGCTGATCGCCGGCCTGCTGGTGATCGGCACCATGGCCACGCACGGCAACGTGGCGGTGTG
This sequence comes from Rhodanobacter caeni, assembly GCF_039523575.1. Lineage (NCBI taxonomy): Bacteria > Pseudomonadati > Pseudomonadota > Gammaproteobacteria > Lysobacterales > Rhodanobacteraceae > Rhodanobacter > Rhodanobacter caeni. The sequence goes on from NZ_BAAAFO010000002.1 coordinate 715,765, forward strand.
GGCGGTGGTGTCGATCGGCCTGTTCAACTCGATCATGTTTCCCACCATCTTCACCCTGGGCATCGACAACATGGGCCCGCTGACCGGCCGCGCCTCGGGCCTGATGATCATGGGCATCGTGGGCGGCGCGCTGCTGCCGATCGCGCAGGGCGCGCTGGCCGACCAGATCGGCATCCAGCATGCGTTCGTGATCCCGCTGCTGTGCTACGTCTACATCCTGTACTACGGCTTCAAGGGATCGCGCCTGGCATGAAGAGCATCCTCTGTTTCGGCGAGGCGCTGATCGATTTCCACGCCCAGCCGGCAACCGATGCCGCGTCGCCGCCGGCCTACCTGCCGCATGCCGGCGGCGCGCCAGCCAACGTGGCGGTGGCGGTGGCGAAGCTGGGCGGACACGCCGCGTTCGCCGGCATGCTGGGCGCCGACGTGTTCGGCGACCTCCTGCTGCGCAGCCTGGCTGACGCGGGCGTGGACATGCGCTACGTGCAGCGCACCGACAAGGCCAACACGGCGCTGGCGTTCGTGTCGCTGGATGCCAGCGGCGAGCGCAGTTTCAGCTTCTACCGGCCGCCATCGGCCGACCTGCTGTTTCGCAGCCGTCACTTCGACGAGCGCGCATTCGCGGACGCGGCGATCTTCCACGTCTGCTCCAACAGCCTCACCGAGGAGGCGATCGCGGCGGTGACGCTGGAAGGCATGGCGCGCTCGCGTGCGGCCGGTGCGCTGGTGAGCTTCGACATGAACCTGCGCCCCGCGTTGTGGCCGGCGGGCGACCAGCCCCACCCGCGCTTGTGGGCCACGCTGGAAGCGGCCGACCTGGTCAAGCTCAGCGTGGAAGAACTGGACTACATGGCCGCCGAGGCGGGCAGCCGCGAGGCCGTGTACCGACGCCTGTGGCAGGGCCACGCCCGCTGCCTCATCGTCACCGACGGCGCGGCGGCGATCCACTGGCTGACGCCTGCGCAGGCGGGCCGTTTCCAGCCGCATGCGGTGACCGCGGTCGACACCACCGGCGCGGGCGATGCCTTCGTCGGCGGCTTGCTCTACAGTCTCGCCGCGCATCGGGCGCAAGCCGATTCGCTGGCCGACCTGATGGCTGACGCGGGCACGCGCGACGCGGTGCTCGGCTTCGCCGCCGCCTGCGGTGCGCTGGCGGTGGGGCGGCGTGGTTCGTTCGCCGCCATGCCCGACATGGCCGAAGTGCGCCGCTTTCTCGAAGACCACGGGTCCGCCGTTTCGCCGCACGCCGGGTAAACTGGACGCTCAGGAGGCTTCATGGCCAAGAGCAAGCGTCGCACTTCGCAAACCGTCACCATCCTCGATGTCGCCAGCCGCGCCGGGGTTTCGCCGATGACCGCCTCGCGGGTGATGAACAACAACCCGCGCGTGGGCGAGGCGATGCGCGATCGCGTGCTGGCCGCCGCGGCCGAGCTCAACTACCGGCCGAACCTGGCGGGGCGCTCGCTGCGTTCGTCCAACGCGGCGCGCATCGGCCTGCTGTACAGCAACCCCAGCGCGGCCTATCTGAACCAGCTGATGATCGGCGTGCTGGAAGAGGGCAGCCTCAGCGGCGCGCAGATCCTGGTGGAAAAATGCAGTGGCATCCGCAGCCAGCGCGCCGCGGTGCAGCGGTTGCTGGACACCGGCGTGGACGGCGTCATCCTGCCGCCGCCGTTGTGCGACTCGCGCCAGACCAAACGCGAGCTGGACCAGGCCAACATCACCGTGGTGGCGGTGGCCACCGGCGCGCCGGTGGCGGGCATCAGTTCCGTGCGCATCGACGACTACCAGGGCGCCAGTGCGATGACCCAGCACCTGCTGGATCTTGGCCACACCGCGATCGCGCTGATCAAGGGCGACCCCAAGCACACCCCCGCGGTGCTGCGCGCGCAGGGTTTCGTCGACACCATGGCGCGTGCGGGTCTCACCGTGCCGGCCGGGCACATCGTGCCGGGGCTGTTCACCTACCGCTCCGGCCTGGCCGCCGCCAGCACGCTGCTGAAGCTGAAGAACCGGCCCACCGCCATCCTTTCCAGCAATGACGACATGGCCGCCGCGGTGGTGGCGGTGGCCCACGGCATGGGTTTGCGCGTGCCCGGCGACCTTTCCGTCACCGGCTTCGACGACACCCCCGTGGCCACCACCATCTGGCCCACGCTCACCACCATCCACCAGCCGGTGACGGCGATGGGCCGCACCGCCGTGCGCCTGATGCTGGAGGAAATCCGCTGCAAGCGCAGCGGCAAACCCAGGGCCGGCAACCACCAGGTGATGAAGTACTCGCTGGTCAAACGCGAGTCCTCGGCACCGCCGCCGAAAGGTTGAACGTGCTCTCCCTTCTCCCGCTTGCGGGAGAAGGTGCCCGAAGGGCGGAAGAGGGTGCTCTTAATCCTGGCTTCTCCGCGCGGACAAAAAGCCCCCTTCAGCCCTTCGGGCAGCTTGAATTGATGCCATCCATGGCATCAGCCCTTCGGGCAGCGTTGCTGCTCAAGATGGCAATCCTGCCATCTTGTCCCCGCACGCGGGGGAAGCAAGCGTTGGGGCTTTACGACGCTGGCAAGGCTCGCCGCAAACGAAACCTCAACCGCAACGACCCTCAGAACTTCACCACCTCCACCCAGTTGGCATCCTGGCCCACCGGATAACGGCCGTTGAGCTTCAGCGCGCCGCTGGCCGGGTCGATGTCGAACACCGAGATGTGGTCGGACTTCTCACCCGAGCAGATCAGGTACTTCCCGTCGGGGGTGATGGCGAAGCCGCGCGGCTGCTTCTCGGTGGGATAGGTGCCGACCAGGGTCAGGGCGCCGCTGGCCTTGTCCACCTTCATCGCGCTCAGCACGCTGCTGGTGCGTTCGGAGGTGTAGAGGAACCGGCCATCGGGCGTGACGTGGATGTCGGCCGCCCAGATGTCGTTGCTGGTATCCGCGTGCGGCCGCTGCGCCGGCGTGGGGTTGCGCACGAAGCGCGGCGCGCCGGGCGCCAGGGTGGTGTCGGCGGGCAGGGCGCTGGTCACGGCCTGCTGGGTGAGCCGGCCGGTGGCCGCATCGAGCGCGTAGGTGATCACCTTGTCCTGCAGTTCGTCCAGCACGTAGACGTAGCGGTCGTCGGGTGAAAACGCGATATGGCGCGGGCCCAGCCCGGCCGGCACATCCAGCGCGGGCGGATCGTTCGGCGTCACCTTGCCGGTGCGCGCGTCGAAGCGGTACTGGAACACCTTCGCACCGCCCAGGGTCTGCGCGAACAGGTAGCGGTTGCTGTTGTCGATGTGTACCGAGTGGGCATTGCGGTCGGTCTTTAGCGTCTGCGTGGGCTGGTCGGCCAGCTTGCCCGCGTGGATCGGGGTCACCGTCACCACGTCGTCGTCGTAGGAGGAGGCGAACAGGTAGTTGCCGGTCTTGTCCAGCGAGATGTAGGCCATCGGATGGCCCAGCGGCGACTGCGAGAGCTTGGTCAGGCCGCCGGTGGCCGGATCGATGGCAAAGGTCTGCACCGCGTGGGTGGGCTTGTCCACGCTGGCGTACAGGTAGCGGTGGTCGGGACTGGACGCCATCGGCATCACGTTGCCGCCCGCGGTCACGGTGGCGCCGGGGGTGAGCTTGCCGGTCTGCTCGGCCAGCTGGTAGGTCGAGATGGTGCCGTCGATGGCGTTGGAAACGTACACGTAGGTGCTGGCGTGCAGCGCCGGCAGGCCGAAGGCCAGCAGCAAGGCCGAGCCGCGCAGCAGCGTCGTACGGATGATGGGTGTCATGGCGTCCTCTCCGGGTGGGTGGCTTGTGGCGTCTGAAGCAGCTTGCGAGGGTAGCGCAGGCGCCGGCGCGAATGCGGCCTGGCACGGCGGATGGCCGTGGCGCGCCGGCGCGGCGCGGCGTTCATTGCACCGGTACGTCGAAGATCACCGCCGCGGCAGGCTCCGGTTGCAGCGTGTAATGCCACCATTCCAGCGGGTAGTTCCGGAAACCCTGGCGCGCCATCGCCTCCACCAGCAGGCGGCGGTTGGCCCGTTGCTGCGCCGTGATGCTGGCCGCATCGGTATGCGCCCGCGCGCCGAAGAAATCGAAACCGGTGCCCATGTCCAGTGCGGTGCAATCGCCATCCGCGCAACGCAGCAGGGTGAGATCGACCGTGGCGCCGCGGCTGTGGCCTGACACCGGTGCGATGTAGTCGCCCAGCAACTGCGATTTTTGCAGCTGCGGGTAATGCTGCGCCCTGGTGCGCAGGTCGCCCGGGTCATGCGCCCAGCGCACGAAGTGCGCCACCGCGCGGGCGGGGCGGTAGCAATCCCAGATCTTCAGGCGCAGATGCCGGGTGCGCAGTTGACGCTCCACCCGCGCCAGCGCATCGGCCGCGGGCGCCAGCAGCAGGCATTTGGCTGCCAGATAGCCGTCCACGGGCGCGCCCACGAAATTGTCGCGGCCGGCGTACCTGATGTCCTCGGCGATGTCCGGCACCCGCGTGCGGATATCGACCAGGCCGGCCGCGGCGGCCGTGCGGGCGTCCGACAGCACGGGGGCATCGGCCGTGCCCGCGCTGGCGGCAGCGGCCAGCAGGCTGCCCAGCGCAAGCAGGACAGGGATCAACGCGCGTCGACGCATGGGTGGCTTCCTTCTTCGTGCCGGCGCTCGCCGCCGCCTTGCCCGCCTGTGTAGCATGCACGCGATGGCCGGTCGCGTGTCCCGCTTGAACCCGGGAGTCGTCGATGTCGAGGATGGCGCCCGGTTGAACGTGGACAGGACCCGAATGATGCGACCGCCCTTGCTCGTTGCCCTGCTGACGCTGGCCCTTGCCGCCACGCCCGTGCCGGCGCGACAGGCGTCGCCCGCGGGCGTGCCGGGCGTGGGCGAGGCGCAATTGACGCCCGCGTTCTGGATCGGCCTGCAGGCGCAGCCGGAGCGGGTGATCCTGGATCGCGCGGCGATCGCGGCGCAGAACGCGAAACTGCTGCAGCGCGATCCGTCGATGCATGACCTGCGCGCACTGCCGTCCACGCTGGATCGCGCGCGGGTGGCAGGCTGGATGGCGCCGCTGTCCAGGCTGCCCACGCAGCCCTTGTACGACGTCGATGGCAAGCCGGTGCCCGCCGCCACGCTGCGCGCGATAGCCGACAACGCGGCGCTGGATGCGATCCCCGCGCAGCAGCCGACCCGCTACGGCCTGGTGGTGCGCCGCGCCGCGCTGCGCGGCTTTCCCACCGCGCGGCGGGTATTCAGCGCGAACGACGACACCGACATCGACCGCTTCCAGGAGAGCGCCGAATTCCCCGGCACGCCGGTGGTGATCGCGCACACCAGCGCCGACGGCCAGTGGCTGTTCGTGATCAGCCCGCGCTACACGGCGTGGACCGAAAAGGACAACGTGGCCGAAGGCAGCGCGGCGCAGGTGTTCGGCCATGTCGACCGGAAACCCTACCGCGTGGTGACCGGCGCCAGCGTGCGTACCGTCTTCACCCCCGAGCAGCCGGCGCTGTCGCAACTGCAGCTGGACATGGGCACGCGGCTGCCGCTGGCGACCGGTCTGCCGCCGGACCGACCGGTGAACGGGCAGGCGCCGTACACCTCGCACGTGCTGGAGCTGCCGCTGCGCGATGCGGGCGGCACGCTGCAGTTCGCGCCCGCGCTGCTGCAGAAAAACACCGACACCGCGGCCGATTACCTGCCGCTGACCCGCGCCAACATCATCCGCCAGGCGTTCAAGTTCCTGGGCGAGCGCTACGGCTGGGGCCATGCCTACGACGGCCGCGATTGCAGCGGTTTCGTGGCGGACGTCTATCGCAGCATGGGCGTGCAGCTGCCGCGCAACACCGGCCAGCAGGCAACAAGCCCCGCGCTGGCGCATCGCGTGTTCACCGACAGGGACAGCCGCGAGGATCGCCTCGCCGCCGCGCGGGCGCTGCAGACGGGCGACCTGGTCTACATTCCCGGCCACGTGATGATGGTGCTGGGCCAGTACAACGGCCAGCCGTACGTGATCCACGACGTGGCCAGCGTGAGCTACCGCAACGCGGGCGGACAGCGGGTGCGGATCAAGCTCAACGCGGTCTCGGTGACACCGCTGCTGCCGCTGCTGTCCAATGACCGGCAGACCTTCGTCGACCGCATGACCAGCATCGTGCGCATTCGCCAATGAGCGGCAAGGTCCCATGATGAAGGCGGCACCATGAAAATCCGCGCCATCCAGTTGGGCATGCTGCGGGCACCGCTGAAGACCCCGTTCATTACCGCGTTGCGTCGCGTCGACCAGGTCGAGGACGTCGTGGTGATGGTGCACACCGACAGCGGCCACGTCGGCTACGGCGGGGCACCGGCCACGGCGGCGATCACCGGCGACACGCACGGCTCGATCATCGACGCCATCCGCCACTACATCGCGCCGCCGCTGATCGGCCAGGACATCGCCGATCTCAACCATCTCGTCGATCTGATCCAGGGCGCGATGGAGCGCAACACCAGTGCCAAGGCCGCGGTGGACATCGCCATCCACGACCTGTGGGGCCAGCTCCACGGCGCGCCGTTGTACCAGCTGCTGGGCGGCGGCCGCCCGGTGCTCACCACCGACATGACCATCAGCGTGGATGGCATCGACAAGATGGTGGCCGACGCCGTGGCCGCGGTGGAGCGCAGCTTCGATGCGCTGAAGATCAAGCTGGGCAAGGACACCGGCCAGGACATCGACCGGGTCAAGGCGATCCACGCGGCGGTGGCAGGGCGCGCCCGACTGCGGCTGGACGCCAACCAGGGATGGACGGCCAAACAGGCGGTGCACGTGCTGCAGACCCTGGAGGCGGCCGGCATCGAGCCGGAGCTGGTCGAGCAGCCGGTGCAGGCGCGCGACCTGGCCGGCATGCGCTACGTCGCCGAGCGCGTGCGCACGCCGGTGATGGCCGACGAGAGCGTGTTCGGCCCGATCGACGTGATCGAGCTGATCCGCCTGCGCGCGGCCGACATCATCAACATCAAGCTGATGAAGGCCGGCGGCATCGCCCATGCGCTGAAGATCGCCGACATCGCCGCGCTGCACGGCGCGGCATGCATGATCGGCTGCATGCTGGAAAGCAGCCTCGGCGTGGCCGCTGCCGCGCACGTCGCGGTGGCCAGGTCGCGCGTGATCACCCGGGTCGACCTGGACGGCCCGTTGCTGTGCCAGGCCGATCCGGTCGATGGCGGGATCGGCTTCGACGGTCCGACCCTGTCGATCACCGACGCACCCGGCCTGGGCATCCGGGGGATTCGCGGGCTGGAAAGGCTGGACGAGTGACGGGCTGGCCGCTCGGGAACATCGCCGTGCGCGGGCCACGTCCACCGGCGGGGTCGCCGTGACCACGCGCCTGTTTGCCCTGCTCGTCGTGATGTTCGCCCTGGCTGGCGCCGGTCAGGCCGGCAGGGCGCTCCCCTGGCACGACGCCCGCCAGATGATCGTGGTGACCACCGCCGGCTGGAACACCGACCACGGCACCCTGCGCACGTTCGAACGCAGGCAGGGCCGCTGGCGGCAGGTGAGAGGCGCCACGCCGGTGACCCTCGGCGCTGCCGGCGCGGGCTGGGGCGTGGGCCTGCATCCGCCACAGCGCGGCGGCCCCGTCAAGCGCGAGGGCGACAACCGCAGCCCGGCCGGCGTGTTCCGCATCGGCGAGGCGTTCGGCTACGCGGCGCGCGCCGCCACCGCCATGCCGTATCGCCCGCTGGGCGCCAGCGACTGGTGCGTCGACGTCAGCAGCTCGCCGTACTACAACCGCATCGTCGACGCGCAGCGGGTGGGCGCCGCGGCGGTGAAAGGCGCCAGCGAGCCGATGCGCCGCGACCTGCATTTCCATGGCGACCAGCGCTATCGCGAGGGTTTCGTGATCGGGCACAACCCCGACGCAAGCCCGCAGAAAGGCAGCTGCATCTTCGCCCACCTGTGGAAATCGCCCACCGCCGCCACCGCCGGCTGCACCGCGATGACGCGTGACACGATGCAATCCCTGCTGGCCTGGCTGAAGCCGCAGGATCACCCCGTCTTCGTGCTGCTGCCGCAGGCCGAATACCGGCGATTGCACGCGCCGTGGCAGTTGCCGGCGCTGGATACGCCATGAGTGCCGCTTGGCGACACGGTGTGAAGGCCGGTGTACACCGATTCGAAACGGCGTGCGGCACATCATTCGAGAGCTGTTGCGCCGCTGGCGAGACCTGCCACAGGACCCATGACACGACCATGACCGACCAACCGACCCCTTCGGACGAAACCCTGCAGGACCATCTCCGCGCGTTGCTGCCGCGACTGGAGGCGCTGTACACCGACATCCACGCGCATCCGGAATTGTCGATGCAGGAAACCCGCACCGCGGGCCTGGCGGCGGAGCACCTGCGCGCGGCAGGCTACGAGGTCAGCACCGGCATCGGCAAGACCGGCGTGGTCGGCCTGCTGCGCAACGGCGAAGGGCCGGTGGTGATGCTGCGCGCGGACATGGATGCGCTGCCGGTGCAGGAAGCGACCGGCGCACCGTATGCCAGCAAGGTCACGGCGGTCGATCACGAAGGCAATACCGTGCCGGTGATGCACGCCTGCGGCCACGACATGCACGTCGCCTGGCTGGTCGGCGCCACTACGCTGATGGCGCAGCATCGCGACCGCTGGAAGGGCACGCTGATGGCGGTGTTCCAGCCGGCGGAGGAAACCGCCCAGGGCGCGCAGGCGATGATCGACGACGGCCTGTTCCAGCGCTTTCCGAAGCCCGACGTGGTGCTGGGCCAGCATGTGATGGTGGGCCCGGCCGGCGCCATCGGCGGGCGCAAGGGCGTGATCACCTCGGCCGCCGACAGCCTGCAGATCCGCCTGTTCGGTCGTGGCGCGCACGGCTCGATGCCGCAGGCCAGCATCGACCCGGTGGTCATGGCCGCCTCCACCGTGTTGCGGCTGCAGACCATCGTGGCGCGCGAGCTGGCGCCCACCGAGGCGGCGGTGCTCACCATCGGCTCGCTGCAGGCCGGCACCAAGGAAAACGTGATTCCCGACGAGGCCGTCATCAAGCTCAATGTGCGCACCTTCGACGAAGGCGTGCGCAAGCGCGTGCTGGCCGCCATCACCCGCATCGTCAACGCGGAGGCCGCCGCCTCGGGTGCACCGAAGCCGCCGGAAATCACGCCGCTGGACAATTACGCGCTGGTGACCAACGACGACCGGGCCACTACCCGGGTGGTCGATGCCTTCCGCAAGCACTTCCCGGCCGGACGCATCCGCCAGACCGGACCGACCTCGGCCAGCGAGGACTTCGGCTCCTTCGGCGCCGAGTGGGGCGTGCCGTCGGTGTTCTGGTTCGTCGGCGGCACCGACCCGGATGTCTACGCCAAGGCGAAGGTCGAGAACCGGCTCAACGACATCCCGACCAACCACAACCCGCGCTTCCTGCCGGTACTGCACCCGACCCTTGAGGTCGGCGTGGAAACGCTGATGGTGGCCGCGCGGGCGTGGCTTTCGCCCGCGCCCTGAACCATGTCGCACGCCACCACCGCCGTGCTGCCCATCCTGCTGCAGGTACTGGATCTGGGCGGCACCTTCGTGTTCGCCATCAGCGGCGCGATGGTCGCGGTCAGGCACCGGCTCGACATCTTCGGCGTGCTGGTACTGGCATTCGCGGCGGGCAACGCCGGCGGCATCACGCGCGATCTGATGATCGGCGCGGTACCGCCGGCGGCGATCGCCGACCTGAAGTATGCGGGCGTGTCCGCCCTGGCCGGGCTGATCATCTTCTTCCGCTACCCGGTGGCGAACCGCTTGCGCAACGACGTGCTGTGGCTGGATGCGGTGGGGTTGGCGTTCTTCGCCGTTGCCGGCGCGCAGAAAGCGCTGGCCCACGGCATCGATCCGATCATGGCGGCCCTGCTGGGCATGGTGACCGGCATCGGCGGCGGCATGCTGCGCGACGTGCTGGTGTCCGGCATCCCGACCGTGCTGCGTGCCGACCTGTACGCGCTGGCGGCGCTGGCTGGCGCCAGCGTGGTGGTGAGCGCTCACCTGCTGCATCTCCCACCGGCGCTGGCCGCCGTGGCCGGCGGTGGCGTCTGCTTCGCACTGCGCTTCATGGCCATCCGGCATGGCTGGCATCTGCCGGCCTCGCGGTCGGTGGCGGCACCGGATACGCCGCGCGGTCGCAACCACGGCGAGTGACGCCGAAGACGGAAGTCTGTTCCAGCGGGTAGGGCAGCGGATGTCTGCACGGCCGATGCGTGCGAAAATACCTGTCTTGCATGCGGTTGGGCATCAGCAGGCGGGCCGATCGATACGGTCGGACCGGCTGCTGCGGCGAGACCGTGGTAAAGATAGGCAGGCAATCACTGGGACGCGCGCAAATGCTGCTGATGATCGACAACTAGCATCGGCGTCCGAAGTGGTCCATTGCGATTTCAGGCCTGCCTCGAATATGGCGTAATTCAGGGACTTCTTGTCCTTCGGTGTCCACCAGGATCCGTTGTAAGCCAGCAAAAGTGCGGGTACCGTTGAGGGTATCGAAGTCCCGATACCCGCACCATGCCACTCACAGACGCCAAGATCCGCAACACAAAGCCTGGCCCCAAGCCCGCGAAGCTGACGGACGGTGGCGGCCTTTATCTTGAGGTACGTCCAACCGGCGCGAAGCTGTGGCGGTTCCGCTATCGCATCGCGGGGAAGGAGAACGTCTTCGCCATCGGTAAGTACCCGGTCATCGGTCTTGCCGAAGCGCGAGTTGAACATGGCAAGGCGCGAGCGCTGGTTAAACAGGGTGTTCATCCTTCCCACAATCGGCAGGCTGAGCGTCTATCGAGCCAGGTGGCAAGTGCGAACACGTTTGAGGCCGTGGCTAGAGAGTGGATCTCCAAGAAATCGCCGAGGTGGACGGCGTATTACCTGCGCCAGGTGACTCGATTTTTGGAGCTGGACGTATTCCCCCATGTGGGCAAGCTGCCCATTCGAAGCGTGACATCTGCACATTTGCTCGAAGTCATCCGCCGCATTGAGGCGCGCGGAGCCGAGACGGTTGCCTTGTTGGTCCGTCAGTGGTCGTCGGCCATTTTCAGGTATGCCGTCGCTACGTTACGCGCTGATAGTGATCCAGCCGCGGCATTGAGGGGCGCTATCCATCGGCCGAAGGTCGAACATCACAAGCCGCTTTCGCGCAAACAGATCGTCGACTTTCAAGAAGCCGTGGGGAAGTACGGCGGATACCGCACCACAGTGATCGCGCTACAACTGATGTTGCTCACTTTCGTTCGTACTGTCGAGCTTCGACAGGCAGGGTGGTCGGAGTTTGACTTGGAGCATGCCGAGTGGAGGATTCCAGCGGAGCGCATGAAGATGCGCGAACCACATATTGTTCCATTGTCCAAACAAGCGGTAGATCTTCTGCGGGAGCTGCGGACCTATACGGGAGGGCGTGGATTCCTCTTCCCAAACTATCGAAGCCCGAAAGAATGCATGACCGCTACCACCTTGAACCGAGCGCTTGAGCGCATGGGATTCAATGGCAAGGGCAGCATCGGCTTTTCGGCCCATGGGTTCCGCGCGACCGCTTCCACCCTCCTCAACGAGATGGGTTATCGCCCGGACGTGATCGAACGTCAGTTGGCGCATGCAGAGCGTGACAAGGTGCGTGCGAGCTACAACCAAGCTGAGTACATGGAAGAGCGCGCGGCAATGATGCAAGAGTGGGCGGATTTCCTTACCGATCCAACTCGTCGGGCCAAGAGGACGTAATGCCCAGGCTTTGGAGGAGCTCCAGCTTGCATGCCCGAAGTCCCCCTTCCGACCCACAAGAGTCATTTAAATGCATCGCGAAAACGAGAATGCGATTATTCGCAGGTGACGCCATTGAAGGACGTAGGCGGCCTATCATCGATGCAGCTCCGGCTGACATCATGGCAAGCAACAACCGGCGCGCGTCGACGTGCCGTGCGCCGAGGGTCCCCTCCAGCATCTCAACACATACGCCTAACGAGGATCCGGGGCGTTCATCAACCCGGCTGGCGCTCGGACACTCTTGGGGCGCGCGCCACCGGCCGCGGCCATGACCGCTTAGTCGCGAAATCGACCACGCCCTCCAATGCCGAAAACCAACAGGCATCAGATGCGGCGACCCCGCAAGGGCGCGCTTAGCGTGGCGCCGGGATTCAGTAAGAAATGGCACGAACGACCAAGCTGCGTGCCCACGTAATGCCGAAATTGCGCTCACGCAGGTCCGACCCTTGCCAAAACCGGCGCTTGCGCGCTGGCTTCCTACCCGACAGACTGCTCAGGGCAAGCGTTTGAACTTCCTCTTCGCAATCTGCTCGACAGTTGTCAGGAAGCAGCACAGGGCCGCGGGTTTGCAGGTGATGAGCGACGAGCAGACTTTGATCGGGAAAGGAATTTCCGTCGCATCTCACGCAAGCGCGGTGGGGGAATAGCGCACGATGGCATTCAACGAAGATCGCCATATTCTGAATTTAACGGACAGCGAGCTCGAAGATCTGATCAAGAAGTGGCTCGCGAAGGTTGCGGACACCTATGTTGGATTCGAGCGCCCAACCGCGTCCGCGGATATGGGGCGCGATGCCGTCGGCTTTCTCACGACCAGACGGTACGACGGCGATTGGCACAACTACCAGTGCAAGCATCTGAAGGCGCCTCTGGGCAAAGCCGAGTTCGTCATCGAGCTCGGCAAGATTTTCTATTACGCGGGCCAGGGCGAATTCATGCTGCCCACCAAGTACATATTCGTCTGCCCCAATTCGGCGGTCCGGGACGTTAAGAAGGTGATCGACCGACCGTCGCTCATCGCAGACTTCCTGATAGACAATTGGGACGCCTACTGCCTCAACGGCATATCGACGACGTCGTGCCCGCTGACTCAGGCGCTCACGACAGCGATCCGCACTTATGCGTTCGAGAAGGTCGAGCTCTGGAAGGCAAGCGAACTGGTCGAGAGGCCCAAGATGCGCGCTGTCCTTCATGAGCATCTCGACATCGATCCGGGCGAGGCACCACGGGTGCGCGCCGCTGATGTGCCGGAGGATGTCGCTGACGAAGAGTCGGCTTATGTGACCCAGCTTGTGGCAGTGTTTGCTGCTGCCAGCGGCACGCCTTTCACAAATTACGCGGAGGTTGTTGCCAACGCGACCTACGGTCACCAGATCGTGAATGCTCGTCGACGGTACCTCGAACGTCAGGCGTTCCGACGCCATTTTCGCGACAATCTGCCGGCTAGCCACATCGACAATGTCGACGAGGACGTGCACGAGACCGTGATCGATCGGTACCACGCGCTCGGGACAGCGCCGCTCTATGAGAGGCTTACGCAGATCATGGGGGTTGCCGCCACCGCCCAGGTTACCGGGGCGCTTGGTCGGCACAATCGCGTGACCCCCAGTGTCAAACAAGGCGCGTGCCACCACTTCGCGAATGTCGGACGCATGCCGTGGGTCTGAGCCTGCCCCATGCCCAGCCGCAACTGTTCAACACGCCGCTCGAAGCGGGCGTGCGGTCACTACTCATTCTCGATGCTTTCGCGCCTCAGGCCTTCGACCTCGCGACGATGTCGCTGATGGATTATTACATCGTTCACTCCGGCGACGCTGGTGGTCCACCGAGCCTCCACCCCGAGATCAATGCCCGCGCTGGCGAGTATTTCGTGCGCCGACACCTGGTCGAAGAGGGTTTACTGCTCATGGCTCGCGCGTCGCTCGTCGAACAGGTATTAACGGATAGCGGCATCGCGTTTCGGGCACACGAAACGGCAACGGCGATGATCGATCTGTTCGGAAGCGCCTATAATCGCCGCCTCGCCGAAGTGGCCCAATGGATGGCGGATGAAGCCGTTGAGCAAGGCGTTGACCTGTTCCTTGAGAGTCTGAAGAGCCACCTTGAGCGCTGGTCTCACGAAATCGTTGGCAGAGCGACTGATAATGTCTGATCGGCGCAGGATCGTCATTGACAAGCTGATGTTCACCGGACCCGAGCGAACTCCGGTTTCGGTTCAGTTTAAGTCGGGTGTGAACATCATCTGGGGCGCTTCGAACACCGGTAAATCGTTCGTGCGCAAATCGATCGACTACCTTTTGGGTGGAGAACTTCCGACCTTGCCTCCCGAAGGCAAGGGGATGGACAACTATCTCCTTTGGATCACCCTCCCTGGTGATCAGAGAATTACGTTGCGGTCGTCCGCTCTTGGCGGCGACATCTACAAGGCCGACGGGCATTCCCAGACCGTTGATGCAAGCTCGCCAGGATACGAAGTATTTTCGCGAAAGCACGTCAGCTCGCCCAACGTCTCGCGCTTTCTCCTCTCTAGCGTCGGCTACCGCGAAGCGCAACTGTTAAAAAACGAGCGCGCCGAAAAGGCGCCGTTCTCTCTGCGGGTCGTCATGCGCTACCTCCTCATCGACGAGACGAGGATGATCGACGAAAAGAGCCTGCTGCTCGCGCACAACACTACCGTTACGTCGGAAGACAAGGGGTTGCTCAAATTCCTGCTCACCGGCGTGGATGGCTCTTCGATCGCGCAGGTGCGGTCTGGCGATCAGCTCAAGGCAGCAAAGGAGGGGCAGATCGAGCTCCTCTCTCAGATGGCCGAGCAATTGCGAAAAGCGACTGACGATGCCGTCGAGACCACTTCGCTCGTTGCCGATCTGACAGTCGCCGAGCGGGAAAAAGCGGACCTTCTCGACGTGGTGGTAGAGCGCCAGAACAGTCTCGATGCGCTAGCGCTCAAGGAGCGCGGCCTATCCAACGATATTCAAGGCTACCAAGCTCGGATCGCGGAGCTGAATGCTCTCAAGGTGCGGTTCGATGAGCTCGCACGTGTCTACACCTCCGACATCGATCGCCTCGAAGGTCTAGAGGAAGGCGGCTTCCTCCTGCAACGCTTTGCCACGATCAATTGTCCGCTGTGTGGAGCTGTCCCCGACCACCAAAAACACGACCATGGCCTTGGCGGCATCGAGGAACAGCGTAACGCCATCGAGCTGGAAATGGAGAAGATCCGCGCTGAGGCCCGTGACCTTGCCGCTGCGCTCGCCGATGCCGACGCCGAAATCCTGGAGGTAGAGCGGCTGATTGTCGCGGCAGATGACAGGCTGAACAAAGTGCGCGTTGCCCGACTCCAGGCTGCCCAGAGCGAGGTATCCGCGCGGTCCATCTTTCTCAGTGCCAGCGCGCGGTATGAAAAGCTTGAAACCGCCTTGGACAACCGGCGTCGAGTTGCCGAGCTTGAGGCACAAATCGTGCGTATCAAGGGCACGACCGTGCAGTCGCGACAACGCGCCGATGGCATTGACGTCAGTCTCGACCTTTCAAACAGCGAAGCGCATGAACTTTCGACCGTGGTGAAGCAGGTCCTGAAGGCGTGGAACTATCCCGGCGCAGACGCATTACATTTCGAGAAAGGCGACCAAGACATCGTCGTCGATGGAAAGCGCCGCCGCGACAATGGCGCTGGCGTTCGGGCGCTTCTGCATGCCGCGTTCAAGATCGGCGTGCTCGTATACTGCATCGAGAAGGGCCGGCCACATCCGGGTTTCGTCATCCTGGATTCTCCGCTTTTTGCCTATCGTCCCGCAGAGGAGGGACGTTACGAGGAACTCTCTGTCGATGAGTTGGAATTGCGCAAAGCCGATGTGGCAACGCACTTCTATAGGTATCTGCAGGGCATGGCCGACCAAGCCCAGTTCATCGTGATCGAGAACCACAAATCCGATCAGGACGTCGTCGCGCCGTACGCGAATTATCAGTTCACCAAGAACCCGAGCATCGGCCGCGCTGGCCTGTTTACTTGAGCCTCGCCTAGTCACGCGCCCAAGATATCGCCACGAAAGCGGACGGCCATGCCGACTGACGCCTCAACTGCTGTGAACCCGTGGCCAGGTCCGACGTCGGGCCGCAATGCGGCCAACCAGAGATACGTGTTCTATGTCCGAATGGATCACGCGCGCCAATCCTTGGTACGTCGGGCGCACGGTGAGCGGTTGGGCCTGGTCATGCCGGACAATGTGGAGCGCCTTGCAGCGATGCATCTGAGGCATGTCACGCCGGGGATTCCGGTGCCGTGATGCGTCAGCAGCGATCCGCCCCGCCACCGGCTTCAACGATTTCCTCGCTGTCCTGCAAGGCGAAGCGGCGATGAAGGCCGTGTCCAAGCCGGGCATCGGTTTCGTGTATTGGCGCACCTCAGCGAAACCCCATTGTCCGAAGACCGGGTCATCAAACTGCGTAAGGTTGGTGACGTGGATGTCACAGCGACGGTGGTGGATTCGGTGCTGATGTGGGGATGGATCAAAGGGTTTAGCGATCGGGCGGGGAATGTGAGGATGGTTTTCAATTGAAGGAAATGATGTCGTGACTTCACCGACGTTCTTGGCGGAAATTCTCACCGATTTCGATGATCGCATCAGTAGCGAGATGAACTTGGATCCGCTCGGTCTGCGGGTCATCTGGTCTGCCTACGGGCAGAAGATCTTCCGCAACCGCATCAGCTCCATCTCCAATGACGTCCGGAACTACACTCTCAACCTCTTCAACCACGCCGTGACGAAGGCCCTGGTCGAGGGTGATGCAGTGGCACCGGGCAAGGCGCTGCTGCAAAACAAGGCCTACGCGGGTCAGGGAAAGGACTCGGTCGCTTTCAAGCAGGCCTGCCTGATCTATCTGGAAAACGTGTACGTCTTCGCGATGGTGGAGGCTGAGGCGCAGACGAAGCTCGGCGTGAATACCGCGGGCGTGCTAGGTATCTCCAAGGCGCGCCGACGCTGGCAGGAGACCGAGGGTCAGCCGCGGCTGCTCTTCAGCCCCGAGCCTCGGGCCCACGTGCTGATGCGACAGAATTCGCTCGGGGTCAGCGGACGCTACAAGACACCGCTGGTGGAGATGGGATTCTTCGACAGCAACTACGACTACCAGCTGCCGGTAGCGAGGCCGCAGTGGCGGAGGGCCCAGGCTCTGTTGTTCGATGAAGGGAGGCGGCTGGCGCCACTGCTGTCACAAGTGCACGCGCACGTGGTCGAACTGCTGGCCGCTGCGCGTCGTGACCCTGAAATCGCCTTCGGTGAGCTGCCAGTGGAGCTCAAGGAGGCTTTCGTCGCGGCTTTCCGTTCGCCTGCGGAAGTCGGGACGTATGCGCGGGACTTCTGGCTAGGGGTCACCGAACTGGACCAGGGTGCGCCCGGCGCCTTGTACGACGTTCTAAAGCAGGAGTGGCAGCCAGACGGCCAGTTGCAGTTGCGGCCGAGCGAGGTGTATGCGCGCGCAGCCGAGTTTCGTCCGCTCACGGAGGGCGAGCGCGACAAGATAGAGCGCGTCCGTGTTCTGGAGCCATTTCTCGCCGAGCTAGACTTGTTGCTGGGGGTGATGCTCTCGGCCAAGTCGCAGTCGCTGGATGCGGTGTTGAAGCTATGGCGGGGGCTGGGCCGCGACGGGTGCACGCTTCCTCAACTGGCAGCGCCTATCGAGGCCGATGCCGCGATGCGTGTCCAGGTGACGGGCACTGCCGCCGAGCGGCTGGGTGAACTATTGGCGCTGGCGAAAGGCAACGATGAAAAGAAACACGTGGAGCGGCTACTCAAGTACCACGAAAAGGTGATGGCGGCTCGCGGCCAGTCGCCCTGGCTGCGCCTGCTGAACAGCCGCGAGCTGAAGATCGACGTGCGGACCCGACCGCTGCCGGAGAAGGACAAGAGGCCTGTGGGCTCCTGGGTCCATCAGTACTACGTGCCGCAGTTCCGCAATCTCTTGTCCGGTTTGCGGGGAGAGACATGAAGCTGCTGGATTCCTTCCGACAGCAAGTTGGGTCGCTGGGCCCGTTGAGACGGGCGTGGTTCACCACCTTCAATCTGAGCATCCCGTTCTTCGAGACACACGTGTTGCCGGAACTGTTGCAGGGCGACGCTGATCCGCCGTCCAACCGCATGGACTACGAAAACATGCAGTTACAACTGGCCGAGCGCGATATCGACCTGCGCGTGTTCTGCGACTTACGCATGATGGAAGCCGACCAGCTAAAGCGAACCGCTCTGCGCGTGCACGGCGTGCTGCCGGGGTGGCTTGGATTGGATGGCTTCGGTAAGGAGTCGCTGTTCCACCCCAAGGTGATCTACCTAGAAGACGAGAGCGGTCGCATGGTACTTGGTGCGGGCAGCGCGAACCTCAGCGTTAGTGGCTGGGGGCGCAACCAAGAGGTCTTCAGCTTCCACGCAGTAAGCAACGACGTTCAGTACCAGCAGATCAAACGCTTCTTCAATCCACTATTCGCCGCCGCGGGGTTGGGCGAGGCGCTGGGTGTGCGCAGGCAGTTCAAGGGCGACGACCAAGTTTGGCGCTTCGCCCACAGCTTCGAGCGCGAGAGCTTTCTTCAGCTATTACTGGCAGACACGCAAGCCGAGCGATTGACCGTGTGGTCGCCGTACTTCTCGCGCGACCTCGCGGGCCTGATTGACAAGATCCGGGCATTGGCAGGTGAGGCGATCCATTTCTCCATCGTGCCAGATCGGGTCGCCAACCAGCACTTGCGCACAAAGTGGTCGGAGGCAATCGCGAAGTTGCTGAAGGGCCGCGTGCTCAGCTTCCATGACAGGCCTTCGCCGCGAGCGGACAAAATCGAGATGACCCACGCCAAGCTCTGGCTGGCCACGGGCCGCCGCGCGCGTTTGGCCGTTGGATCGTGGAACTGCACCGAGCCAGGCAGTGCGAGCTTCGATCTGCGCAACGTGGAGGCGGGCATCCTGCTGGACGTGCCACCCAGCACGCAGATAGCTGGGAAGCCGCTGAACCTGGGCGCAAGTGACTTCGGTACCGATGAGATGCTGCAAGACGATGAGTTGGAACTGCCACCCTATCCGTTGCCCTTCAAACTGCAGGTGAGCTTCGATTGGGCTCAGGGGCGTTATGACGTGCAAGGGCGGCTGTACGAGGAGATTCACGGCGCAGGTTACGAGATAGGTCTCCCGGGTTTGAAGCAGCGCCTCTCTCTAGCCTGGAAGAGGAACCGCAAGGAGGGGGCGTGGCCACTCGAAACCATCGATCCGAGCAAGTTGGAGGTGGCCGACAACGAGGCGCTGCTGGCCGACCACGGTTACGAGGTCTGGCGAGACGACAGCCTGGAATACCGCGGACTGGTGCTGGAAACCGAGCAGGCCCATCGGCGTGCCCATGGCTACGACTCCTTGAAGGACCTGCTAAACGACTTGATCGACGGCGTTGAGCCTGGGAGCAGTGGCAAGCCCCGTCTTCGTCCGGTACTGCGCAACGACGACGTCCCCGAAGACGATCCTTTGTTACCGGCCTTTGCCTCGGAAGGCGACGGGCTAAGCTACTTTCGTTTGTTCCATGCCTTCGAGCAGTTCCGCCAGCGGCTGCGTAAGGTGGATTCGCGCGACGACCTGGAATTGCTGCTATTCGTGCAGGCCGGCAGTCTGCAGGAGCTGGTGGGTAAGGTGAGAGAACAGCTGGTCGCGCCCGGCAGCAGTCCGGTGTTCAACTGGTTTCTGCTGCAGGAAGCGGATTCGCTGTATGCGGCGGCGCTGGAGGCCCATGCCCGCACGCGCGAGAAGTACGCGCGGGCCGTGCCGCCGGAGGGAGGCAAGTGGACGAGCCTGAAGCCCGACAAGAGGATGGTGAAGCTGCCGCGGGAGATTCGAAGCAACACCAAGTACATGCGGCAGCTGCGGGAGGCTTGTAGATATGGGCGATGAACGTTGGTGCACGCTGACGCCGGAGGGGGTGTCCCGGTGGATCACGTTTGATCGCGAGCGCGCGGACTGGATCTATCACGAGGGTGATCGAACCATGCCAGCGCGCCAAGCCGAGGGCGTGGCCGGTTTGTGGAATAAATTGGGCAGGTATAGCGCGGCGCTACTTGCCGACGAGGTTGGTATGGGCAAGACGCTGCAAGCATTGGGCGTCATGGCATTGCTTTGGAGATCAAAGCCAGATGCCCGCGTGCTGGTGATGGCGCCCAACCGCGACATCTGCCGCCACTGGCAGCGCGAGTACACCAAGTTCGTGCGCACCCATTACCGCGAGCCTGACGACATGGTGCGACGCGTCTGCGATGGCGAGCCGGTTCACGAGGTCCGGCTGGCATGGTCCCTGGGCGACTTGGCCGACGCCGTGGAGGCTCAGGCCCACCAGTTCTTCGTGACGACGATCTATGCGCTGAGCGGGCTAGTGCGTGACGAGCATGACGAGGGCTTCGATAAGCTCAAGGGTGCCGCGGCAGCGGCGACCGAGATCCACCGTAGACTGAAGGCTGCGCTGGATGGTCGCGGCTTCGACTTGGTGGTGGTGGATGAGGCGCACTACTTTCGCAACAGCCGCGGTAAGTCGCAGCGTGCGCGTGCGGCGCGCGAGTTCTTCGGTCCACCGGAAGACCGTCTGAGTGAGCACGCGCTGCTGATGACGGCTACGCCCAGCCATGCATCGATGGACGATGTTTCGGCGATCCTTGGCTATGTGGCAGAAGTAGGCGATGAACAGCCCGAGACACTCTTAAAGAAGTATGCCCTGCGCCGCCTGCGTCGCATGCAAGGGCGCGACGGCAGCCACGACAAGTACAGCTACCGCCATGAGCGGGTGCTGGCGGCGGACTTGGCGCACGACCCCGCGGCTGAACTGTTCTTCGCGCTTTATCAGAAGCTGCTGGTAGCCAAGGAGGTGGAGGACGGCAGGCGCTTCCTCTATGGCTATCTGGAGGGCTTCGAATCCTTCCAGGTCCAGGCACCCGAAGAGGAGCAGCAGACTGAGGAAGACGGCGCAAAGCGCGATTTCCAGGCCGCGCCCGACACCGAGATTCTGATACGGCTGGCGCGCATGCATGAGAGCCTGGGCGGCCTGCCGGCGCATCCCAAGTACGACGCGCTGGTGAACGCATGCGTGCCAGCCGACTTGTTCGATGCAGGTGTCGATGTGCACGAGCACAAGCACCTAGTATTTGTGCGCAGGATTCCGTCGGTGCGTGAGATTGCCAAGCGCGTGAACACAGTCTACGACCGGCAGATGGGGCGGAAGATTGCGCGCGCGCTGGAGCCGAACGACACAGGGGCGCTGCTCAAGCGATGGGAAGCGGCCCAGTGGTCGCGCGAGGCCTTCAATCGGCTCTTCGGCACCCAAGTGGAGGTCGATGAGGCGGCGCTTCTGGAAGGATACGACCTGGCATCCGAGGGGCATGCGGACGCCGATGCTGACGTTCATTCGCACGTCGCCAATCTCTTTGTCGTGAAGAAGACGGGCGCGCAGCGCAGCACCGACGCCTCGAACTTCAGCCTGCGCCTGCGCAAGTCGGAGAGCCTATTCTCGCTGTTGCTCGAGCCGGCCCGAGACTATATGAACGGTGCGTACGAATACCACTATCGCAAGCTATCCGGCGGCAGGTTGCGCGACGAGTACGCCTCAGCGGCGCTTGACGCTCGTCGCTGTGAGGCGTCGGACGACAAGCAGAAGTTTGACAAGCCGATGCCTACGCTGTGGGGGCTGATGTACGACCTGCTCGACGCCACCGATCGCGAGCACATTGCGCGTTTGACACGCGAGCCGACGCAGGCCGAAAGCTTCGGCCATTACCTGAAGAACGGTTTTCTGTTCGCCAGCCCAGTAATCGTGGAGCTCTATTGTGATTACGTTGAATTCCGACGATGGGGGGAGGCGGGCGACGCGCAGCAGCGCTATCTGGCTTTTGTGGAGTTCCTGAACAAGCGGTTGAAAGGGTCCCTGGCTTTAGCCTACTTCCGTGCGGCGCTGCGGACCTTCGAAGCCTTGTGCGAAAACGTGCCCGACGAGGATCGCCGGGGGTGGCACAAGCTCACCAGCCTGAGCAGCCCGGCGTTCTATGCCAGCGGCGCGGTCAAGGACCGGCAGCGTTTGATCCTAGGTTTCAACAGTGCCTTCTACCCGAACGTACTGGCCGCAACTTCGGTACTGCAGGAGGGGGTGAACCTGCACTTGCAGTGCCGCAAAGTACACCACTACGGCATCGCCTGGACGCCGGGCGACAATGAGCAGCGCGTGGGACGGGTGGATCGACTATTCGGCAAGGTGAATGCGTTATTGGAGCGGGACGGGCAGGCCGAGCTAGCGATTCACTACCCCTATCTGGCACGCTCGTTTGATGAGGAACAGCTAGCCTCGTTCGTGTGTCAAAAGTATTTCGTCGAAGGACGCATGGACGCGTGCCGTCAGTTGCCGGTAAGTGCCGAGATCGATCTACGGCGCGCGCGCGATGGATGGCACCGATACCTGCGTACGCCACGCGAGGGCATGACAGCAACGGACCTAGTCGATCCCTATCCATTCGATCCCAAAGAAGCGAGATCGTGAAACGTATTACTTGCCGCTCATCGTTCTCAACGCGCTGCTGGCAGTGATAGCACGCTGTTACAGGCGTCGTGAGCCCAGAACTGGAAAAGACATTGGGCGGCCGTCATCCCTCTATCTTCGCCGGCCGCCATGCCCCAGCTGGCGAAAGCGGCCTGGAGTGGGGATGAATGGTCGAGTTCACCAATTCGACAGAAGGATGGCTCGTCCGTTCACTCTCGTAACTTGCCCGGCGGCCTCCCCCAAAACAGAGCTTGTGCGCCTTGGTAATGATCCAGATAAATCGAGGTACTTGCTGTAGACGTAGTCGCTGAGCTCCACCCAGGCGTCACTCTCTTCGTCAACAGCCGCCCCGGTTGTGACATCGATGATCAAGTACGGCGCTGGGCCGTTGCCTATGTCAGCGATAAGGAAGCGGAGAGTCACATCACTTTCGGCGTCACCCGTTGCAGTGACTAGCTGCCCCGTTTCGAAAATCTTGTCTTCGATGCAACGTAGACCATCAACGACCCCTTCGTGAGCGGCGGCTTTCGCAAATTTCATCGTCCAATTCCCCTGGCCAGAAGCGCCTGTTGGACGTGCTCTACGCGCATTGGCAATTAGAAACAGCTTGAGGCGGGCCATCAAAGAGGAAGTTCCACGATGGGCCCGCCGGGGTGTTGTGCAAGAGCCATGAAAATGAAGAGTTTGTCGATTGGGGCTAGTCGTACCACGCCGTTACATCCGTAGTGCTGCGCGGATACTTGGGCGTCACCACCGTGCCGACCATCTTCCAGAAGTCGACGCCTTGGTCGAATTTCAAGTTCAACCGTTGCCCGTTAGAGTAGGAAACTTTAAGGACCCGCGAGTGAGGCACGGCGGATTTGCGTCTCACCTGCAGATCAAAGTCGAGTCCGTCGCGGCGAAAGAGCCGCTTAAGTTCGAGCTCGCGAGCCCTTTCTTCACGCCAGTCAGTTCCATATCCAGGCTGTGTCGGGAGCTCTGCTGTCTGTATGGTGAGGCTCGCAGAAGCTGTCGACGGCACGAGCCCGTCGATCAATGCTTTAAGCACGAGAGCGGACTCTGGTGACCGAAGGTAGCGGTCGGTGTATTTCAAACCATTCGGAACCTGCCCTCGAATTTCCTCGATGGCGGGGAAAGTCGCTCGGATAGCGCCTAGGATGAACTCTAGGAAGTTCTTCGCCGGGACGCCGGCATGCGAGTTAATAATGCAGATTCCACCGTTCCCGCGGCCCACTTGTTTGGGAAGGAGGTCAGCCTCATCGAGGGGCACCAGTTGCAAATCAAGCGTCCCGGTGCTGCGAACCAGAATGCCCTCATCTGACGCGCCCCAACTCTCGCCCGGGGTGGCACAGGCCACCTTAGCTCCCGCGAGTGACCAGCTACAGCTTCCTGCCGGCCCGGTTACCGTGACCAAGGGAACGTAACCCTTCTGTAACGAGCCCGAGTACATCGAGCCTATGAGTCCGGCTCGGCGCCAACTGGCGATTTGCTCTCTGGCGTCCTCGCTGAGTAAGTCCGCATTACCCAAAATCACGAGCGACGCCTGCAGCTCTGGATTCAGTAGGTGTGCTTGCAGCAAGGTCGACCGCATTGGCCAGTCCTGCAGGTCCCAATCGTTATCCCTTTCGGACGCAGTGACGCAGACCGATAAAGACCGAGCTCCTGCCAGCGACTTCGCTACGGCCCTGAGAACTGGGCTCGCCTCATACTGACAACCCGTGCTGAACAAAGCACGCACTTCATCCGGCAACGCTAGCCCGACTAGAAAGTCGTCGCTAAGCATGCGCAGGGCTGCGTGACGATCTAAGACGTCCACGTATTGGCGGGTGCTGTAATCAAGAAGGCAACGCACGCACGCGCCCTGGCAATGTGCTGGGCAACTTGCTGCGGCCTCTGCCGCGAGCCTCAATAGCTTCGGAATGCTTTCCGCTGCGCGTGTCACATAGCCGGCACCGCCGGGCGCAAGGTCATACACCAGGACGGAGAGCGCAGGCATGTCGCCATTGCGTCCACGCTGGGTGGCAAAACCAATCTCATTGGGCTCTACGCCCAGGTGAGTAGCTGCGGCATTGCGCAGCAGCACGGCGAGGGTGGTCGCAGTCACGACATCGACCATGCTCGCATGGCTGTCGGGGTGCACCAGTTGGATCTCCAGCGCTTCCGTCAGCTGCTTGCCACCCAGTGCACCAATCGTCTTGATGGCCCAGGTTTCGTCCTCTGCGTCCGCGCACGGTCTACCGGTAAGGAGACGCGAATGGCGGCGGAACGAAGCAAGCTGCTCACCTGACGCGTCGGAACCTGCCGGGTGTTCCAACGCTTCAGTACGGCCACACGCAAGGCAGACAAAGAAGCCATGACCCTGCTCGCCGCGAGCTTGGTAGTACGTGACGCTACCGGACGCTGCGCGGTAGCGACCTCGATGGTTCGGGAGATTGACCCATTCTCCCGGTACGGAGAATCGAGGTTCCTCCGAGGGCAGGTAGCGAGGCGAGGAGATGTCATCACTTGCTTGAGCATCCGCAGCCACGGCGAAGCCGGCTGGGTTCAGGTACTCGAACCGCGAGCGCGGGGTAGGCTCGTTGCCACAACCCGGACACGATTCCATGCGGGACGCCTGATCGGAGATCTCTCCGCAGTGCTGGCAGATCAGGCGCCAACGGAAGCTCTGCAATTCAGCGGCTTCGGATGCACCTGCAGGGCGCTTCCAATTCAAGGTAACTCCGCCAACGGTGTAACGAGCTCCGTTCACCACGACGTCTGCCCCGGGCTGGTACTCACGCAGAGCGACCGGCAATTCCCGGCTCAGCTTCGTGGCATCCCATTCGTAATTGGCGCTCGTGGCTCGAGAAGATGGAATGATCAGGTCACGCACGTGGGTCGGGAATCCTCTAGCTGGGAGGTAACCCCTCTCCGTCAGTTCCGTCAGTAGATAAGCCCCCGCCATCCGCTTGATCTGCGCGCTGATGGCCAGCCAAGGCTTGGAGTCGGCCTGCTCCTCGTGTCTCTGGTTAAGCAGCACCTCGAACTCGCCCCACCAGTCGTGGTCGATCTTTTCAAGCGTTGCCACGGCGGCGGCGGCCAGTTGCTCTGTTGCAAGCGCCTGCAACACTGTGCCCGCGACGATCGCTTGGATCGCTTGTCGCGCCTCTTCGGTAAGCCCCTTGTGCAGCTGATCCAGCATGGACGCGACAGGCGCGCTGCGTCGCTGGTAGTCGGCATTGTCGACATTGGCGTCTTCTCCACCAAGAAACCAGCCCACGGATAAGCTGCTGGCGTTGACTGATGGATGTAGGGTCAGGAAGTTGCGCAATAAAAGCGCGTTGACGTGCCGTTGCACCACGGCGGCGCTCTCAAGTCGAACGCTCGGAACCGGCGTCTTGCCTGAGATGAAGGCGCTTCCGTCAATGAATAGCTCCATAGCGCGCGGCTCAGGGCGGCATAGCGTGTACGCGAGCGCACGGGACTCTCCTCGGCGGCCCGCGCGTCCCGCACGCTGAAGGTAGTTGGCCAGCATGGGCGGTGGATTGGTCATCGCAACGACTGACAAGTTGCCTATGTCGACGCCCATTTCCATCGTGGTGGAACAGTTGAGGACGTTCAGCCTTCCCGACTGAAACTCCGAAGTGATTTCCTTAAGGGTATCCGTGCCTATTTGTGCCGAGTGCTCTCGCGCGGCATAAAATTCTGTGGCAACAAAGGCGCGGTCGAGTGCTTCACTCCAGTGCCCGTCGCGCCGCAACTCAGCCACGACCTCTTGGTTGTCTAACCACGCCTTACGTTCGGCCACGGGCACGAACGAATTGCCCTGTCTCCAAAACCCATGAGGCAGCTTGGGGAAGCGGACTTGCTGACAGGGCCGGATTTGCCTCTCAGCATTACGGGGGAGGTAGGGCGAAATACCCCGCAACGTGGCGTCCAAGAAGCGATGGGTGATATTGCACAGCCACACCCGTTCCGGCTCGGCCAGTTCTTGCCGCGAAAAATCAAGGTGGAAAACGTTAGGTTGACCGTCCGTGTTCGACAACGTCGGCAGCGTGCCGGTGGTGAGCGCAAGCCAAGCGTGGTCCATCACGTCATCGATCCAGGCCGCGCAGTCAGGCGCATTGCCATCGAGCTCGAAAGCAGCAACCAGCAGGCGATAGGCCCGATGTCCCGCATTGACCGCGCCATCGGACCGGATTATCACGGGCCATCCGATCTTGCGTTCATACCTGCGTTCTTGGGCGGTTACAACGCGCTTCAACCGCTTTTGGCGGAAGGAAGTGCCGATCCAGTTGGCCAGCTCATCGGGGAGATCAACGCAGCCGTTTTCACGCACGTGGTAATCGATAAGGATCTTGAGAAAGTCCTTCCAGTCTTGAAGGGATCCCCCCTTGCGAGCCCATCCCTCCGGTAGGGCCGTAAGTCCTTCGATCCCCGGGTAGCGGAGGGAAACTAATCCCATTGTTTCCAACGAATTGTGTCGCTTTGGCCTGCGGTAGAGTTCGCGCATGAGGAGCAAGTGCGCAGCCCGGCGACGGTCGCTCCCTCCACCGGCTATCTCGCCCAGGTAATTGGCGATGTATGCCAGTTCGGCCCGCTGGGCCAGCTGGTCGCGAAGCTCGCTCCACTGCATGCGCCCTGTCGCCGGGGCAAGCTGAAGTCTCTTGATAGCGAGCTCTTTACTCAGGTGGTTCCTAATGGCGGGTACCGTGGCGGCCTCAAGTCGGCGCTCGAGAGACTCGATATCCGCAGACAGCAGCTCTGCCACCTCAGGGTCTGGAAGCTGGCGTAGTGTGGCGAGTTGGTGCGGGACCACATAGCGTGCAAACTCGCGCAACGCCCTGTCATAGAGGCGAACGGCATTTCGCGCAGTGCCTTGACGACTATCCGTGAAGCTCAGCAGACGCCTGCCTTGCATCAGGGCACCGTCTTTGACGTCCTCGTCGGCCGGCGCGGAGGCCAGCAGTGAAGGAATCACCGTGCCAAGCATAAACGGCGCTGAGATCCGCACTTCTCGCCGGTTTCGGGCGTTGCGCCAGTCTGCGCTGCAATGGGGGCAATCCGTCAGTGCATCGCCCTCGGCGATAGAGACCGTCATGTCCGGATTGTCTGGCTCAAGCTGACCCGTTTTTGCATCGAGCAGGCGTGTGTGCGCGACATCGCCGGCCCGTAGGGCATCTGCAGCATTTAGCACAACAGCGAGGCCATGGCGTCGCGGTTCATCCTCCTCCGAGCCCTCCTCACTACCATCGAGCGAATCATCGAAACCTTCGTCCGCGTCGTAAAGAAAGTCATCCTCGTTATCGCCTAGCGCACGAAGGCGCTCGCTTGGTCCGACTCGCTCGATCAGAGCCTGCATCGATTCCGATCCGCACTCAACGCAAAGGCGCACACTCAGCACCTTGCTGCCGCAGTAGGAACAACACTCGGTTTGGTCTAAGAAGACGGCCCCGAAGCCCCAGTCCTCGGTCAATCCCTGGTCCTGCGTGCCCGGGCAATCGGTGCGTACACAGGACCAAACCCCTTCTAGCGTGCGTTGCATGAGATGCATGCGAACCGGGAGAAACCGCCGGTCGGTGAGGCTGTGATCGTCGGACACGCCGGCGGTAGCCACATCGAGCCAGCGCGCAGCGTGTGGCCAGCTCAGTTGAAGTGCGTTTGCTATCTGCCCGAGGTTCTGAGGTGCCTCGATGAGGAGATCCCGCATCCGCACGGCGACCGGTGAGCGTCGGAGCTCGCGATAGAGATCTGCCGCGGTCGCATCCGGGGAGTTGGCCAGTGCCTCAAGATCCTCTAGGGAAGGCGGCGCACCCTTGTCTGCCTTGTCCAAGACGGGGACTTGGCGATGCCCGCGCACGACAATCACGTGCGTATCGGGCACGCCCGCCATGTCGGCTAGGAAGCGACGAACCTTTGTGTCGTCCTCCCCGGAGGCATCACCCATGGTGGCGGATGTGGCGATAAATCGCACATCGGTAGGCTTTACTCCGAACGCTAGCATTGCGCGGCGCAATAAGAGTGTTAGCTCAGCAGCCTGGGTGCCGAGGTAGGAATGAGCCTCGTCAATGACGATGTACCGCAGCTGGCCGCGCGACGCCTCGAAGATCGGACGATCATCCGCGCGCACGAGCATGTATTCGAGCATGGTGGTGTTGGTGATCAGAACGGGCGGCGGTTCCGCGCGTAACCTGCTACGGTCGGGAACCTCGCACTTCAACTGTGCGGCGGTGTTCGGGCCGTCGCGCCTGACACTCGGCTTGAGCTCGCTGCTGTAAAGTGCGAACCGCATGTCACCGCCATACGGCTCCATCCAGGCAACAAGGCGTTCGCGCTGGCTGCGAATCAGCGCATTCAATGGATAGATGAAAAGCGCCTGCACCCCAACAAGTCGACCACGCGCTTCAATGGCCGAGGAAAGGTCACTCAGGATCGGGAAAAGAAAGCTTTCCGTTTTGCCTGACCCAGTGCCGGCCGAAACCAATACCGACTTGCCGGCGCCTACCGCCTCCAATGCGCGCAATTGATGCGCGTAAGGGTGCATTTCTCCTTGGAAGGCGTAAGGATTGGCACTTCCCGCCGCTGAGGGGTTCTCGGCGTGAGGCTGCTTCAGCGCGGCCACAAAGCGAGAGTCGAGTATTCCTTTGGCCGCCAATTGATCGAACGTCTCTCTCGCAGGGCGCCATCCGAACATTGCCTCGAATGCGGGGTCGGCAGTTATTCCGTCTCTATCAGCTGGCACGGCGCTCAAGCGCCGCGCCATGAAAGCACGGAAGCTGGCGCTTGCTGGTCGAAGCATGCTGACGGCCGCGTCAGAGACACGCTCAGGAAGCTCCTGCAGCAACTGGCTGACCAGAAGGTCTTTAGAAACGCTCATGAGATTTGTTCCAGCAACATAGCCGCGTAGGCATAAAGAGTGTCGAATTCTGTGTTGTCGAGGTGACGGACATAAGCGGTCTGCCTGCGCAGCTCGTCAGGAACAGGGGAGCCGTCGTGGGCCACCCAGGCGGCGACAAGAGGCGCTACCAGGACCGGTTCTATCCAACTGACCGCTCCGGGGAATCCAGTATCGAGGGTACCCTTATCTCGTATATCGCCGGCAACTGACCAAATCGACTCTAGCCACGGAAACGTTGCGCCGTGGAAGTCTTCTGCAAGCATCGCCACCTTGTTCCGCCAGACCTGTTTGTACTCGGTCACACATCCGGTGAACATGGCCCGGTGTGCGGGTGAGTGGTCTACCTGACCCATCAAGTGCTGGGTCAAAAAACCGTGGTACATCGTGGCCAGGTGGGCATCTAATGCCATCGTCTCTAGCTGGGCAGACGCCAACTGTTCTGCGATTGATTGGGTAAGTTCTGGCTGCTCTTCACCCAGTAGTCCTGTCCACCAACGGAAAAAGCCATTCCAAGAGCGCTTTGGGGCAAGCTGCCAATAAAGCGGTACGTGGCGCAGCTTGGCACTCAACGCGTTGAATGTTGGCCCTCCACAGGAGTAGGCCATCAACCGCGTGGCGTCATATGGTGAGCTCGCAATAGCCTTGAAGACGTCCAGGTAGTCGATGGGGAGGTCGTCAAATCGCATCAGCCAAAGGCGTAGGTACTCGAGTTCATCGCGAGAAGCTTCGGACGAGACCCCGTCGAGGGCTTCTTTCAAGTGCTGGCTTAACCGAGCGACTCGCTCGGCGTTTGTACCATCCAGCTGCAACAGGTGCCGAAAGCTTTCCGGATGCCCCTGTGTGATTGCCTGTTCCTCACCGAAGCGCACCGCGAGGGGCCTGACGCCTACCTCCATGGCAGAGACGATCGCCCAACCTGCAGGGAAGTCCTCAGGCAGAGACCAGGTTCGCTCCTGCTCATCGCTCTGTACCAAGACACATTCGTGCTCGAGGGACAAATGACGCAGGCGTAGTTCACCCGAAAGGTCCCGTGCCTCTTGCAGTCGAATCTGATGCCCAGCGCGGAGCAGGCGCTGCGGAGCAACCTCCAAGGAGGCCTGTCCGACGGATAAAGTCAATGGTGTGTCCACCTCATCGCCCGAGTAGCGAAACTCCCGAACGTCATTCTGAATAAGAGAAAGAGGCATCTGGCAACCGGCGGACCCTTCTCTCGCCCTTAAGCGGTATGGGAAGCTTGCCTTCCCATTGAGCGTCAGCCACAGAGACTCGCTTGGTGCGCTGGAGTAGGCGACATACTCCGAAAGCGCGGAAATCGTCATCCTCTTCGGGGCCGGGGTCCGATCGATAAGACGACGGAAGCCCTCGCCTGGGGTAAAAACCGGTACACGAAGCACGACGGACTTGGCACAGTACGGCGAACCAAGGAGAAGCTCAATTTCAGCCGAGTTGTCGCCAGCCGGCCGGGTGATGCGCCAAGTCTCACCATGCTGAACGGCCCCCCCGGGAGCCTCAATGCGCCACCCTTGGCCTAAGACCACATCCACCCTCATGCGGCTCGAGTGTGTAGTGAATGCTTCAGGTAGCAACAGCGCCCGGGCTTCGGCGACAGACTCGTCCCCATCGCAGAGGCGATAGCGAACCAAGCCCCGGGCTCGTTGAAGGCTACTGCTCCAGGTTCGCTGATGACCATCACCCACCGAACACCACTCGATGGTCAGGTTCTCCGCCCTTGGGACGGCAGAAACCCGCGCTTCGCCACGGAAGATCCTCCTGGTTGCAGGTGAAGTGGCGCCGACGTGGCTACCCGTTATCCGCAGTGTCGGGCTGTCCTCCGTCGCTCCGCACCTAACGGTGAATTCGCCTGCCTCACCAGCATCAATCAGCACCGTGCCTTCGATCAACAGGATCCGACGGGGAGCATTGCCGTTGTTCGGTTGCATGAGGCCAACCTGCTGCCAGGTGCCATGGACGACCTCCCATGTGTCGCAGATGGCTACGAGTGCATAAGGAAGTCTCGTACGAATGCTCCCCACCCCGATCAGTTCGGCCAGAGCTCCGCTATTCGCGGCATCGCCCTCGCTTGTGGATGCGAAGACCCACGGCATGTCGTCATCGAGTGGCTCTCCCCCGTCCGAAGAAAGGCTGATGCTCGCTCGCTCGTCGGCAATTTGCATTGCGAGCGTAGAGGAGGTTGCCGCAAACGAAGGGTCTAGCTGAAGGTCCCGCTGAGTTAAGCGGGGAAAGGCCACGTAACGGTTGTCATTTTGTCGAACCAGCCGCGCAAGCTCCTGCACAACCTCTCCCTCGACAAGTACCTGCAAGCGGTACATCGGTTCCGTGCATTCATCCGGCAACGATAGTCGCGGAGGGAGGTCCGCTACTTGCACGGAGGGAGTCCAGTTGTCCCTCACTCGAACGATCGACCGGATGAAAGAGACGCCGCTTCCGTCGCGGCCTGCGGCATCGGCCGCGACGTTCAAAAGCTCCGCGACGAGATGCTCGGCATCATTGCCATCAAAGGAGAGGGGCAACGTCCGCTTCCAGCCCGGTTTCTTGCTGTTTAGCAGGTCCAGATGCAGTGAGGTGTCGCCAACGTTCAGAGCCAAGTTCGCCACAGCATCCACAAGGTCAACGCACAGCCCTACAAAGAACGGCGACAACTTGAAGGCGTTTGGCAGGCCTGAAGCTGGAACAAGCACGTTTGCAGCCCGCCGTAGCTCATCTGCGCCACTGGCCATGCGCTTGCGTAGCAGAGACCTAAGAAGAGCACGCAATGGGCTTTGGCGACTCAAGAACGCAACGGGAAAGCCGCCATATGCCACCACCGATGCAAGACACAACTTGCGACCGTGGGCAACGAGCGGCTTGAGTCCCCAGTATTTCAGGCTCTCATGTATCAACCCGTTGAACGCGCCATTGCCACGCTTCTCTCGGAGGCGAGCAACCACGCTGCCGCAGTCGGCCCAGCTCCAAGCGTGGTCCTTGTAGCTTCTGCGAAACCGTTCGGAGGCGACGAAAGCGAGCAGTTTTACCCGAACTAAATCGGTGCACCTGGTGTGGGCCAGCTCGTCTTCAAGGCGCTGTAGCGACCTTTCCGATACGTTGTACGCGTAGAACGGTATCCCTGAAGGCTGTTCAAGCTTGTTAGGGCGAAAAACAACCAAGGCTAGCAAATCCATTTTTCGTCCCCCGCTGTAAAGCAATCGTACCGCCTCGGGATTCGTGGAGGCTATTCGGCTTACGTCTGGCCTCCGCGGTGGCTGCCTAACTGGCGAGTCGCCTGCAGTAGCTGGCCTCCGCCTCTGCAAGCGCGTTATAGCCGATCGATCCGAGCAGGCGCCGGTGGTTGAACCAGGCCACTCATCCGAGCATGGCCAGTTCGACCGCTCCCCTGCTTTTCTATGGCGCTCGGTGGCGGACCAGTTCGGGCTTGCAGAGGCCGTTGATGGTCTCGCTGATCGCGTTGTCGCAGCTGTCGCCCTTGCTTCCCACTGATGATTCGATGCTAGCCTCGGCCAGACGCTCGCTGTAGCGGATGGACACGTACTGCGACCCGAGGTTGCCTCGGGGGATCAGGGTGCTTTGCTGCCCTGGCTGTCGTGCGCAGGGGGGGCTTTGCGCGAACGGATCGAACAGGGCTTTGGCTGGATCAAGACCGTCGGCGGGCTGCGCAAGCTGCCGATGGTCGGCCTTGCCGCGGTGCGCGATTGGGTAACCTGGACGTTTGCCGCCTGCAGCCTGACTGGCTTGGTGGCATCGGAGAGTGGTGGGAGCCGTCGCCGACCTGAGGCACCACGAGAAGCGTGTGTCTGCAGGGCAGAAAATCGCGCCCTTCGGACACTGGCAAGAACGAAATGCATAGATCCGAGCTATGAGGAGCGCTATGGAACCACGCTTCTCAACAGCTTGTGAGATCGAAGCGTGCCGCTCGGTGGGTTCCGTGATGGACGCCTGCACATTTTCGAATTTCCTGACCACTCGCCTGGACGACGCCGAACCCTTGATTCCCTACGGTTGACCACGTCGCCAATCCCGGCGACGACCATCCGAGAGGCCAAGTGATGACTAAGAACTCCACCTCCTCCTCCTCACGCAATGCGATGACGACCGCTGCCGCGGCTCGTATCCAGTCCGCGACCGCTCGCAGCCACGGTGGTAAGACGCCGGCGGGAAGCTTCGCATCTCGTGGACAGGCCGCTGCGGCGCGCAATGCAGGTCGCGGCAAGAAGTAACTGCAACAGCCACCCGGGCGGGTTCACCCGCCCGGGACGGGAGGGATATCCATGAAGTACTGCAAGGACAAGGACATCGCCGCGCTGGTTAGGGGCATGATCCGAGAGGGATGGCGATGCCGGATGGGTGGGCGCCACGGAAAGCTGATATCTCCCCACGGGGGCTGGATGACTGTGCCTTGCACGCCTGGCGATCATCGCGCCCTGCAAAATTTCAAGCGGGACCTGCGCAAACTAACTAATTTGTCCGCGACATGACTGAGGAAAGAAATGCGATGGATCGCCCACCATACCCTCGTATTGGAGAGCTTTATCGCGCGCTGGCAGGTGCGCTCGACACCAAAGGCAAGGATCGTGCTGTCGATCGGCTGGCACGCGAGGGAGAATTCGACTGGACCCTGCTTCCCGAACTTCGAGAAGGTCTCGTCATGAGACCGATCAGGGACGCAACGGACGATGCTTTCGCCGGAGTTCTCGCTCGATTCGTTGATCGCGTACATGCCGGCTATCTTGATCTTGTGGCGAAGGTCCCGCTCGATAGCCTGAATCGCGACGACGCGCTGCCCTTGCTCGTAGAACACTACTTCGCTTATGAGGGTGCTGGTCTTCTCCTTGATATCAAGGAGAAATTCGGTGGTCCGGATCTCATGGTGCTGCTGGATTTGGAAAAGCATCCGCTTGCAGTGGTCCTCGACTGGCTGAATCAGCACAGCGGGGTCGACCTGGTGCGAACCGTGTTCCCGGACTCCACGGGGGAAGATCGGTCTGATCGAGAGTTGATTTCCAGCTGGACCAGCGGTGGGCAAATCCCAGACCTTGCGAGCATCAAGCGGGTTGCCCGCGTTGTCTGGGAGCGTGCGGGTGATGCTGGACGGCAGCGAGCACCTGCCTTGCGGCACTGGATGGTGGTCGCGCGCGCGCTTTGCTGGTTCCAAAGAGAGTCATCCCTGCCAATCAGGACCCTTATGGGTCGACATCTATTGGCCGGCCTTCCTGAGCTTGATCTGGGCCACGTGCTATCCGTTGCAAATCATCGAGAGGGAGTGCGCTTTTCAGCTCTCAAGATGCCGGCTTTGCAGCTCTACGAGGATCTGAAGCGGACTACACCAAAAGCTCCGGGAGATCAGGGCCGGATCCGTGAGAGGCTGGATGCTTTTGAACAGCTTGCGAAAGTGATCGATCCGGAGGGAAGGACCCGCTATCACCGGGCCTGGCTGTATGGAAGGTGGCATGCGCTGTCAGCTCGGTTCGATGAGGCCTTGGACTATTACGAGGAGGCGGTAGAACTCGCGCACTATAGGGCGGGCGATCAGGAAAAGCAGATTGTCGAGGAGACAATGGTCCTTGCGGCCCTTGTCGGTAACCAAAAGGCCTTGCTAAAGCGCCTCAAGCACCGTGCTGTGGCATTCGGCCTTTTTGTCGAGCCACGAGGCGATGCTGTAATCGAGGATTGGGAGGTTGAGCATCTGCGCCGGGAACTTCCTCGCCTATTTCCCCCTCATGGCATGTTTCCAGAGGCCCCAGAGCAGAAGGTCGCGCCGATGGCCATCCCAATGATCGCCGCAGAGGATCTGGATAGGCTCGCCCCCGATCTGCGCAACCCTGATCGCGTAAGAACGGTTTGTAGTGCGGACGGCCAAAGGCTCCGGAGGCCTCAGTTACATTTCTTCGTATCTCTCGGGCGCGTCGATGACGTGCAGACCTTGCTGGATCGGGGAGCCTCCGTCGACCAACTTGATGCCAGCATGGGCTCGGCATTGCTGTGTGCTCTTCAACGATTCGATAGCAAGGGAGACAGAGGGCCGCTGGACGTGATCCTACAACGGCATCACGCGAAGGCCACCCTGGACAGCGTGACCTCTCGGAAGCGACACACGGCTCTGATCAGTGCCGTGCGCTCCGGGGCGCCGGACATCGTCGAGGCACTACTGGCCATGGGCGCAACCGCTGACCAACGTGGAATGATTGAGAACGTCACGCCCTTGTACTGCTGCATTACCTTCCTCGGGTTGCTGGGGGCGCCGCGGCGACAACTGCCAGTGATGCAAGAAAGCGTCCGACGCGAGCATATGCGACGCTACGGTGTCCTTGGCGCCGGGACCTTCGGTGATGCGCAAAGCCCCTTCGCGAATGACGGAAATCCTCGGCATCAGCGCATCCATCAGGAGTTGAAGGCCGCGATAGATGCCAACCAATTTGAAAAGCTCTCTGAACCGAAGATTCTTCGTATGGTCGAGTCGCTCTTGAGGAGCGGAGCGAACCCAAATGTCGCCCATGATCACCCCGTGTCAGGCAGGACGCCATGATGTTGGCCGCCGAAATTGATTCGGTTGACGCTTTTGATCTGATGCTTCGGCATGGCGGCGCCCCTTACCAAAAGGATGATCGGGGCCTAGATTGCGTGAGGCTTGCCTTGGGGTTCCGCAGCGTTCGCATTGCAGGCTACCTTCGTAAAGTCGGAATCCTCTAGTGGCCAGAGGTGGTCTCGTTAAGGTCCAG
This sequence comes from Rhodanobacter caeni, assembly GCF_039523575.1. Taxonomy (NCBI): domain Bacteria; kingdom Pseudomonadati; phylum Pseudomonadota; class Gammaproteobacteria; order Lysobacterales; family Rhodanobacteraceae; genus Rhodanobacter; species Rhodanobacter caeni. Next base: position 751,657 of record NZ_BAAAFO010000002.1, read on the forward strand.
CCGCGCGGCCTCTAAGTCGATGTGGGCGAGCTCGCATCGTCGATGCCTCGAAAACAAGGTCGTGCGTCGGCGGAAAGGAGGGCGGGCGGGTGTCGCGGCGAGCGACAGGCTGCGCATCCGCCGTTTCATCGCTCTCAACGTGGCGCTCAAGAGCATGATTCCGTGGCGTGGCAGGAAGTGATCGCAAACCAAAAAAGTTTCAGATCTACATCACCCACTCGAAGCAGGGAGATTCCTGCCTCGCGTGAGGGCATCCGTTCTGATGTCCTTTTCACCATGGAGTGATCTGATGCTTCCCGAAAAACCCGACCCGCTGACCTGCGTCCTGGTGGTCACCGCCGCCCTGCTGCTGGGCTTCGTCCGCTGCTCGGGGAACCTCAACAAGGCTCCCTGAACCATCCAACCACGCATGACTCGCCAAAGGCCCGGGAAACCGGGCCTTTGGCGTTTCTGCCGTCTGAAAATGAGGAATTGCACATGCATCTGGTCGAATCGATCGCCTATCGAGGCGAAAAACCGTGGCACGGCCTGGGTAACCGGCTCGAAGCCGGGCAACCCATCGAGGTCTGGAGGGAGCGCGCCGGTATGAACTGGTCCATCGAGGACGCCGACGTGCGCTACGTGGTGGGGAATCAGGGACTGGGCGTGATCCAGTCCTTCCCCAGCCACAAGGTGCTGTACCGCTCGGATACCAAGGTGCCGCTGGCGGTCGTCAGCAAGCGCTTTCAGGTGGTCCAGCCGGGCGAGATCCTGGAGTTCTACCGCGACCTGACCGAGGTCGGTGGGTTCGAGCTCGAGACCGCCGGCGTGCTGCGCGAGGGCCGGAAGTTCTGGGCGCTGGCCCGCACGGGCCACAGCGTCACGCTGCGGGGCAAGGACAAGGTCGAGGGCTATCTCCTGCTGGCCACCGCCTGCGATGGCACGCTGGCCACCACCGCCCAGTTCACCAGCGTCCGGGTGATCTGCAACAACACTCTGCAGATCGCCCTGGGCAAGGGCGAAGGTGTCATCAAGGTGCCGCACCGCAGTGCATTCGACGCCGACGCAGTCAAGCGCCAGCTGGGGATCACGGTGTCGTCCTGGGACGGCTTCGTGGCCCGGATGAAGGCGCTTGTCGACAAGCCGGTGGATCCGGATTCGGCCGAGGGGCTGCTGCGCCGGGTATTGACCTATCCCGGACAGGAGAGCCGGAGCGCCGTCGTCAACGAACAGGCGGTGGCCACGGTACGGGCGCTCTACGAGGGCGGCGGCCGCGGCGCGCAGATGGCCTCCAGTCGCGGCACGGCCTGGGGGCTGCTCAACAGCGTGACCGAGTTCGTCGATCACCACCGGCGTGCCCGCACGGACGATCACCGCCGGGATGCGGCCTGGTTCGGCCAGGGTGCGCAGATCAAGCAGCGGGCGTGGGATGAGCTGGTCAAGGGGGTGGCCTAATGCGCGCACAGGCGGTGAGGCGGCCCGTCGCTCAGCGGGCCATCGACGGGCCGACCGACCGCGACCAGCAGGATGCAGTGATCGCCCAGGCCCTGACGATCCTGGCGGCGCGGGCCCTGACCTCCGGACAGTTCATGAAGGATCCACCCACCGCGGGGCAGTTCTTTCGCCTGCGGCTGGGGGAGGAGCGCCGGGAGCATTTCGAGGTGGCCTTCCTCGACAACCGGCACCGGCTCATCGCGGTGGAACGGCTGTTCTCCGGGTCCGTGGATGGGGCCGAGGTGCATGCACGGGTGGTGGTCCAGCGCGCGCTCGCCTTGAACGCCGTGGCCGTCATGCTGGCCCACAACCACCCGAGCGGGAATCCGGAGCCGTCCCCGGCGGACCAGACGCTGACCGCCCGCCTAAGGGAAGCGCTGGGCTTGGTGGATATCCGGGTGCTCGACCACTTCGTGGTCACCGCCACGGAGGCGGTCTCGCTGGCTACGCGTGGCCTGATGTAACGCCCTTTGCTCATCACCCCGCTCCCCTCAGGAAGCGGCATATCGCCCGGCCCCTGGCCGGGCGTTTCTTTTTCAGGAGAGGATCGATGAAGAGACAGACAGCTTTGCGGCTGGTCGACACCCGGACGCTCGATCGGCAGCAGTGGTTGGCGGTACGCCGCGGAGGCATCGGGAGTTCGGACGCGTCAGCGGCCGTAGGTCTAAACCCCTACAAGAGCCCGCTCGCCCTGTGGATGGACAAGACCGGACGGGCGATCGAACAAGAGGACGCCGCCGAGGACATGGACGATCCGCGCTACTGGGGCACCTTGCTGGAGCCCTACGTGGCTGCGGCCTACCAGCGCAAAACCGGTCGCCGGGTGCGCAAGGTCAACGCGGTCCTGCAGCACCCTACCTTCCCCTTCATGCTCGCCAATCTCGACCGGGAGATCGTCGGGGATCCGGAGGTCCAGATCCTCGAGTGTAAGACCGCGGGCGAGTTCGGATCGCGACTCTGGAAGGACGGCGTGCCGGACTACGTGCAGCTGCAGGTCCAGCACCAGTTGGCGGTCACCGGCAAGCGGGCCGCCGACGTTGCGGTCCTGCTTTGCGGCCAGCAGCTGGAGGTGCACCGCATCGAGCGTGACGACGAGCTCATTGGCCGGCTGACATTGCTGGAGACGCGTTTCTGGGAACACGTGGAAACGGGCACCCCACCGTCCGCGGACGGGAGTGAGTCGTCGGCCAAGGCGCTGCGCCAGCTCTATCGCGACAAGGGCACGGTACTCGACTTCGCAGGCAACGCCGATCTGGACGGTGCTTTCGATGCCCTGGTCACGCTCCGGGCGGAGCTGGAGGCCAAGAGCCTAGAAGCCGAGCGTCTCAAGCAGGCCATCCAGCAAGCCATGGGGGACGCAGGCAAGGCCTGCTTCAGCCGCGGCGAGGTCACCTACAGGGGCGCGAAAGATAGCGCCTCTTGGGACATGAAGCGCCTAGCATCGGACCATCCCGACCTGGCAGCTCAGTATCTGGTGATCAGGCCCGGTGCACGACGGTTTGTCGTGACCCCGCATCCGACGGTGTGACGGCCCGGATGGTGCGATTCACGCGTGGGATCGAAAAGTACACGCACGGACCGAGGCGCTTATGGGTCCTCGGTCCACGTCATCAGCCGGACTTGGTGCCCTTGCTGGCGCGTTTCTCGGCCATCTGCTTGGCCTGCGCGAGGAGCTTGGTGCGATCGCCGCTGGTCAGCTGGGCGAAGGCAAGAAGTAACTCGGCCTGGTCGTCCTTCTCGGCGAAAAGATAAGCCAGCGGTACGTCAAGCGCTGCGGCGAGTGCGGCCGCCGTGTCCATGTCTGCGCGGTTGACGCCCTGCTCGTACCGGTTGATGCGGACGCTTCCGTTGCTCTTGCTCTCCGACACCAGGCCTCCGAGCGCACGCTGGGACAGGCCACGCAGTTCGCGTGCGGCCTTCAGGCGTGTCGCAAAGATCGATGTGATGGGCTTGGACAAGAGGCGAGAGGGCTTGCTCTGACAGCCCCCAGCATTGCGCAAGCCCGTAGCGTGCGACAGACTATACCGTATCAGTATATATCAGGCGACGAGTAGGCCCAACGCGGCCTGACGCAGCCAGGGCACGGTGTTTTGCGTCGCATACATAAACGGCAGCCCGCCGTTACCCCGGGTGTTTCTCGATGGCTTTCCCCGGCCCTCTCTCCGGTCATGGCTCCGCCGTGGCTGCTCTCCCCATGCGCTCGGCAACGGGTGCTTTTCCAGTCCTACCTATCCCACGACAAAGGAGTGCAGATGGACGCATCAAACACCGGCTCGGTGAGCTGGTTCTACGAAACCGATGGGCAACGCAAGGGACCCGTTACCGAGGACGCCATGCTGGCCCTGATCAGGCAGGGCACCGTCACCTACGGCACACTGGTCTGGAAAGCCGGCTTCCCGGAATGGCTCAAAGCCGAAGACAGCGAGCTACGCACTCACCTGCAGCGGGTCGCACCGCCACCGATCACCGGCAAGCACATCGGCAACGGCGTGGTCTGGACGCTCGCGTTCGCGCCGCTGATTGGCTACATCCTCGAAAGCGCGGTCGCCTACGCGGTCAACAGTAGCGACAGCGCGGCAGAGGCCGCCATGAATGACTCCAAGTACTGGTTCATCACCCTCGCCCTGAATGTCGGGTTGTCGTACTTCGACGAGGGCCGGCTCAACCGTGCCGGCTACGACACGGGCAAGTTCAAGGCCATGGCCTGGCTTGTACCGGTGTACCTCTACAAGCGCGCCAAGGCCCTGAACCAGAGGCTCGGCTACTTCATCGTCTGGATGGTCTGTTTCGTCCTCACGATGCTCGCCTGACGTCCGAAGGATGCGCAGCCCGCGCATCCGATTCCCTTCCTGATGCCTGACCACGCACCACCCCATGACGCATGCGCACATGGGTCGCCCCCGCTATTACATGGAGAACGACAATGGCTGAAATTTTCACTGGACTGAGCACGATCCTGACGATCGTCGGCTGGTTCTTCTTTGGGTTCGGTATCGCCCAACGGATCCGCCTTCGCAAGAAGAGGATCACTCCTACCAAGCGCCAGCTCTGGAAGTGGTGGTTCATGATGGTCGGCGCGTGGGTGCTGGGCGGGATCTGCCTGCTGATTGGTAACCACATCGCTACGAGCCAGACGCAAACTGCCGACTCGGCCGTCGCCCAGCAGAACATGGCGGATCTGAAGGCCCTCATGAGCGAACCCTCTGGCACGGATACCGACCAGTGTGTCGATCATTGGGTCGATGCCTACCGTAAGGACGCAGGCGAGGACGCAGTGGTGACGCAGGACCAACTCGATGAATGGACGGGCTGGTGCAAAGAGGGCAAGCAGGCCCCCGGCTCCTAAAGCCTTCGCAGCCGCCCGGCTGTCACACAAGTCCATACCGCCAAGAGCCCGCTATGCCGGGCTCTTGGCGTTTTTGCTTCCTGAAAGCAGGCAGACCTGACCCTGATCGGGCCGCGGACACCGAACGCCCTCAGCACAGGGGCGATTCGGCCGCGATGCACCCGTCCTGACTCTCTTTCATTTCCCAAAATCCACTAAGGAGAAAACCCATGCTCAAGGGCTTGGCCATCACCCCACCCGTCATCGGGCGAATATCCATCGGCCGCGTGATCGAACGTAACGGCAAGCGGCTCCCCGAGAAGGACGATCAGTTCACCCTCACCACCCAGGTGCAAACTCGCGACGGGTGGGTGCTGCATCCGCTGGACGAGGCACTCCGCAAAACTGCCGAAGGCAAGCTGCGGTCGATCCCGGTCCGTATGCTGTTCAATGATCCAGACCTCAACCTTCGCGCGGACTACTCGCTGTTCGACCGCACGACCGGCCGGCCGGTGTGCGTTGGCAATGGAGAAACCTGCCGTCGTACAGGCAAGGACGGCGTCAGCAGCTCGTCGTGTCCAGGACCGGATGCTTGCGCGTTCGCGCAGGGCGCGTGCAAGGCCTACGCCCGGCTCAACGTGGTGGTGGGGGATGACGATGCGCTGGGTAGCTTCGTCCTGCGCACCACGTCTTACAACACCATCCGCACGTTGGCAGCCCGGTTGGCGTATTTCGGTGCGGTATCGGGCGGCCTGCTGGCCTGCCTGCCGTTGGAACTGAAGCTGCGTGGGAAGTCCACCACACAAAGCCACCGAGCGCCGATCTACTACGTCGATCTAGTGGTTCGCGATGGGCTGACGCTGGAGCAGGCCATCACGCAGGCGCGGGAGCGGGATGAGCAGAGGCGAGCCGGCGGCTTTGACCAGGCCGCACTGGACGAGTCAGCGCGTACGGGTTTCGCCAACGGAGCGTTCGAGGAGCTGGAAGAGGACGTGCCCGCGGTGGTGGAGGAGTTCTTCGCTGAGGCTGGCGGTGAACGGCTCACATCCGCACACCCATCCGAGGGCTTCGGCCTGAAAAGTCGCCTGGAAGCGCGCGTTTGCGGATAGCGATGGCAATGACGGCGATGTTTGCTGTCGCGGAGGGCGTCGATTGGTGTACGCCTCTAGTTGCCGGGGGCTTGGAACATCGAATCGATCGATCTGATGCATTGGCGAGTTGACGCACTGCGCGGTGGAGGGGCATAAGCCCCTCCACCGCGCAGTGCGGGGCGCACTTTTCGTTTCTTGCCGCCTTAACGGGTAGCACCAACCTGGATGACACGGAAGTCCGTGGCCGCGCTTCATACGCTGAGTGACGCCCCATGCGGCCAGCATTTAGGTGAGTCATCCGTGGTCGCACCCTTACAAATCAGAAGGATAAAGAGTGCTGAGGTGCTTCTGGCCCATTGACGCTGGCGGCTAAACGTGAACAAAAAATAAATAGCGTCATGGTCATGCCTCACCTACTCATAAAAAGTATTGCACTGGTCTAATTTCATCCGTACATTGGTCTCATACGCGGAGGGCACTGGAATGGACAAGACCACCCATATTCGGCAGCGCATGAGCCAGCGGGGCATCAGTAGCGACATGCTGGATCTTGTTATTGGTTACGGCGAGGCCGAGGGCGACAAGATTGTCTTGAGTCGCAAGCATTCGGCCCGGCTGCTCGCCGCAGCCCGCACCTTGAACAAGATCGTGGACAAGGGTGGCCTAGTCGTCGTCGCAGACGGAGAGGCGCAAATCACCGCCTACAACTACACCGGTCGGAAGCACTGACCATGGCTCACGCGGAGAACGCGAAGGGTGTGTTGTTCGAGGTCAGCGATAGGCTGCGGAACTCGCCGCTGGGATCCCATGAATGTGGTCTTTTGGCGTTTCAGCTGCTGGCCTGGGGGTATCTGGAACAACAGGGGCGACTCGATAGTGCCGAATCGATCGATGACGCACTTGAGCGCGGAGCGGCAGGCGTCCTTGATGCGCTCAAGCACTTGGAATCGCGAGATGCCCCTATCGGACAGGCCTTTGATGGTGCGTCGAGGCGCGCGCATGCAGTAGGCAACGACCTCGTCCCGGCTACGGTGAGCACGAAACGCTTGACCGAAGGTGGGATCTTCGAGCGTTTCTCGCCGGTAGACATTGCGAACGCCCTTGAGCATGACCGCACAATGTCTTTCGTCGCGCCTCAGGAGCTGGCGGCACTGATGGTGAGCCTGACGGTGAGCGAGGGATGCTCTTCCATTTATTGCCCCTGGGAAACCGCCGGGCGACTCGTGGGCGCACTATTGCAAAGTCCGTCCACTATCTACGTGGAAGCGCCGTATGCCGCACCGGTTTCTGCTCTTCTGAGTCTGTTCCGGCATGGTGCAACGGAGATTGTCATCACCGACCCGCTGCGCGCTCCGACCGCTCTTAAAAGTGGCCGCCTGCGTAAGTTCGGCGCGACACTCTCGCTTCCTCCCTGGAACATGCAACTCGCTGACGACGTCTCCGATCGCGACCTCTATGGGCGCTTTCCGATCAAGAAGGCAAACGGGAATGGTCTTTCCGTACAACACATCGTGGCCCAGACCGATGGGAGGGCCGCCGTGGTTGTACCGAATGGATTCCTGTTCGGGCTGGGGCGAGACCGGGATGTACGCGAGGACCTGCTCAACAAAGGCCTAGTGGAGGCAGTCATCGCCCTTCCGCCCGGGCTTCTTCAGGGCACCAATATCTCCTCCGCGCTGCTTTTGCTGAATACGCAAACCCGCTGCCAGAGCGTTGGTTTGGTGGATGCAACGCAGCCCCACTTTGCCAAGGTTGCCGGGAAAGGAGTTGTCGGGCTCAGCCATACGGAAGCCATCATTGCCTTCTGCCAATCTCTGTCGAGCGGCCGTCCGGAACTTGGCCACCATCAGCTGGACGAAACGATGGCGAGGACAGTCTCCGTTAGCGAGATTCTCGCCAACGATGCGGTGCTGCAAGTCGACCGCTACGTGATGGCGCAAGAGCAGCGGGCAGCGCAGGCCGCGTTAGACGCCCTGCCTACAGCTGCGTTGGACGATGTGGTGCACTCATACAGTCCCGTCCCCAACAAGGACCGAGGCGTCGATTCGGTCGATGCCATTGAGGTTTATGAGGTGGGCGCCGCCGACCTCCCTTCCACGGGGTACATTCGCCACCCGGAAAAGAAGGTCACGATCCAGCTCAATTCCCGCCGACCGGGTTACAGCGACGAGGTGTTCCTCCGCGCCCACGACCTAGTGCTCATCACCAAAGGAAGTACCGGAAAGATCGGCATCGTCCCGGACAATGTCCCCCCTCCTGGGCCGGGGGGGTGGATCGCCGGACAGTCGGCGGCGATCCTCCGATCTCGCGATCCGAGATTCGATGCCCGCGGCCTCGGTTTGTGGTTGCGCTCCGAGATGGGGCAGCAGTTGCTGGCGGGCATCAAGGCAGGCGCCACGGTTCCACTGATCTCGCTGGCGACGCTACGCAAGCTCATGGTTCCCGTGTTGACGCCCGAGTGGATAGGCCGCGCCATTGATGCCTTGCGGTGTGAGGACGAGATCCAGCACCAAATAGAGGCGCTTGAGCAAGAGCAGCGCGGCATCGCCAGTGCGCTCTGGCAAGAATTTCTGCAGTCCACAGCCCACTGACCATCTCATAACTCGCAGTCCGCGCTGCACAAGCGCGAAGCGGGGAACACAAGGCAAAGCCGAAACATGACGCTGCACAAGCCGCAAGACCAAAGCCAAATCCGCTGGATCTCCGATTTCATCTGGAACATCGCTGACGACCGCCTACGCGACGTGTACGTGCGTGGCAAGTATCGCGACGTCATCCTGCCCTTCACCGTGCTGCGTCGTCTGGATGCGGTGCTTGAATCGACCAAGCAGGCCGTGCTGGAACAGAAGCGGTTCCTCGACAAGCATCGCGTCGCCGAGCAGGACGGCGCGCTCTACGATGCCGCGGATCAGGCGTTCTACAACGTCTCCGAGTTCACGCTCGCCAGGCTCAAGGCCAGTGGCCAGGGCCAGCGGTTGCGCGACGACTTCATCGCCTATCTGGACGGCTTCTCGCCCAACGTGCAGGAAATCCTGACCAAGTTCCGATTCCGCGACCAGATCCAGACGATGGTCGACGCGGGGATTCTCGGTTTCCTGATCGAAGACTTCCTGAATCCCGACATCAACCTCTCCCCCCTACCGGTCAAGGATGCCGATGGCCGCACCAAGCTGCCGGGTCTGGACAACCACGGCATGGGTACGGTGTTCGAGGAGCTGATCCGCCGCTTCAACGAAGAGAACAACGAAGAAGCGGGCGAGCACTTCACCCCCCGCGACGTGGTCAAGCTGATGGCCGAACTGTTGTTCCTGCCGGTAGCCGACCGTATCCAGTCCGGCACCTACCTACTGTACGACGGCAGTTGCGGCACGGGCGGCATGTTGACCGTGGCGGAAGACGCACTGAAGGAACTGGCTGAAGCGCGCGGCAAGGACGTCTCCATCCACCTGTTCGGGCAGGAGATCAACCCCGAGACCTACGCCATCTGCAAGGCCGATCTGCTGCTCAAGGGCGAGGGCGGCGAGGCCGACCACATAGTGGGTGGCGCGGACAAGTCCACCCTGGCTGCCGACCAATTTGGCAGCCACGAATTCGACTTCATGATCTCCAACCCGCCCTATGGCAAGAGCTGGAAGACCGACCTGGAGCGCATGGGCGGCAAGAAAGAGTTCAACGACCCGCGCTTCATCGTCACGCACGAAGGCAACCCCGAGCTCAAGCTCATTACCCGTTCCAGCGACGGGCAGCTCATGTTCCTAGTGAACAAGCTGCAGAAGATGAAGCACAACACGCCGTTGGGCAGCCGCATCGCTCTCGTCCACAACGGATCAGCGCTGTTCACCGGGGATGCCGGCCAGGGCGAGAGCAATATCCGGCGCTGGGTGCTTGAAAACGACTGGTTGGAAGCCATCATTGCCTTGCCGCTGAACATCTTCTACAACACCGGCATCGCCACCTACATCTGGGTGCTCGCAAACAAGAAGGCCGAGCACCGCAAGGGCAGGGTTCAACTGATCGACGCAAGCCAATGGTTCCAGCCACTGCGCCGCAATCTGGGCAAGAAGAACTGCGAACTGACGGCCGCCGACATGCGCCGCGTACTCGACCTCTACCTCGGCAAGCCGCAAGACACGACTGAATCGCGCTGGTTCGACACGAAAGACTTTGGCTACTGGAAGGTCACCGTCGAACGCCCGTTGCGCTGGAAGAGCCAGCTCAAGCGCAGCGCCATCGAAACCCTGCGCTTTGCCAGCGGCGACGAGGCGATCCGCGCCGAGCTGTACGCCAAGCACGGCGACAAACTCTACACCGCCTTCGCCGAGCTGAAGCCAGGCATCGAGGCGTGGCTGAAGGGTGACGACGAGGAAGCTGACGAAGACGACGGCGACGATGCCGCGCCGGCCCGCAGGGCCGTACCCGAGAAGCGTCGCAAGAAGCTGTTGGATGCCGCGACCTGGCAGCGCGACAAGTCGCTGGTCGAGCTGGCGCACAAGGCTCGTCAGGTATTGGGCGAAGACGTTTTTGACGACCACAACCTCTTCCGCGAACGCTTCGACGAGGTGATCAAAGCTTGTGGCGAGAAGCCCGGTGCCACCGACAAGAAGCTGATTTTCCGGGCCGTCAGCTGGCGCGATGAATCGGCGCCACCTGTGGTCGCCAAGCGCAGCAAGCTGAAGAAAGGCGAATTCTTCGAGCCGGGCTTCGACGGCGCTTACCTGCAAACCGTGGGCAAGGATCGCTACATGGTCGAGTACGAGGCGGACAGTGAACTGCGCGACACCGAGCAGGTACCCCTGAAAGAGCCGGGCGGCATCGAGGCGTTCTTTCAGCGCGAAGTCCTGCCGCACGCACCGGACGCCTGGATTGCCGCCGACAAGACCCAGATTGGCTATGAGATTTCATTTGCGCGGTACTTCTACAAGCCCACGCCGCTGAGGACGCTGGACAAGATCCGGGCCGACATTCTGAAGCTGGAGCAGCGGAGCGACGGCTTGTTGCGGAAGATCGTGGGGTTGGCGTGATGGCAGCCGCGCAGGCGTATCCCAACTACCAGCTGGTGCGTTCCCGCTGGATCCCGCGTGTGCCGGAGCACTGGTCGTTGCTCCGAGTCAAAAACTTCTTGCGGGAAATCGACGATCGCTCGAAGACAGGCGAGGAAACGCTGCTGTCTATGCGCATGCATCGAGGCTTGGTTCCACACAACGATGTTTCGGTTAAGCGCATCGACCCGCAACATCTCATCGGCTACAAGAAGGCGCGGCCGGACGAGCTGGTGCTTAACCGGATGCAGGCAGGGAACGCGATGTTCTTCCGCAATCGGCAATCTGGCTTGGTCAGTCCCGACTACGCCGTATTCCGTTTGCTCCGCAACGACCATCCCGAATACCTCGGCCATCTATTCCGTTCGTGGCCGATACGAGGGCTGTTTCGTTCAGAGTCTAAAGGACTTGGAACGGGCACGTCGGGCTTTTTGCGGCTCTACTCGGATCGCTTTGCGGCGTTGGAAATTCCGCTTCCTCCGCGGCCCGAGCAAGATCAGATCGTGATCTACCTGCGTGCGCAGGACGCCCATATCGCCCGCTTTATCAAAGCCAAGCGCGATCTCATCGCGCTGCTGACCGAGCAGAAGCTGCGCATCATCGATCACGCCGTCACGCGTGGCCTCGACGCCGCGGTCGCGCTGAAGCCTTCCGGCATCGAGTGGTTGGGCGAGGTGCCGGATCATTGGGAGGTGAAACCGCTGAAACGTTGGGTGCGGCTCAATGCCAGCACGCTGGGTGAAAAGACTGATCCGGGTTTTGAGTTCCGCTACGTGGATATTGGATCGGTACAAACCGGGCGCTTGACGAAGGAACTTGAGCGCATCCGTTTCGAGGCCGCGCCGTCCCGAGCGCGTCGCGTTCTAAGCCGAGGCGACACCATTATCTCGACTGTGCGCACGTATCTGAAGGCCATCTGGTATGTCAGTGAGGATGCGGAAGACCTAATCGCGTCCACCGGCTTCGCGGTGCTCACGCCGGGCAAGAGTGTAGAGCCTGAATATCTCGGCTACGTCATCCAGAGCAGTGCCTTCGTGAACCGGGTGGCGGCCAACTCCATCGGCATAGCGTATCCCGCAATCGCAGAAAGTGTGCTGGGGCGGTTCGCAGTGGCTTTGCCACCAACCGTGAATGAGCAGCAAGCCATTGTTGCGCGCATCAAGACAGAAAGCGCGCCGCTGGACATCGCGATCGCTCGCACCGAAGAAGAAATCAAACTGATCCGGGAATACCGCGACCGGCTGATTGCGGATGTGGTCACCGGCCAGGTGGACGTCCGCGGCTGGCAACCAGGCCCGGACGACTTCGTCGGTGATGATCAACTGACTGCACTAAGTGAAGAGGAAGCGGAACCCACCGACGAGGAGGATGCCGATGGCGACGAATGAACCCGAGTCACCGGGCGAGCTGGTGATCTACCCCGGGAAGGATGGCCGCCTGCGCGTGCAGGCACGTCTGGCCGTGGACACCCTCTGGCTGACGCAGAAGCAGATGGCCGAGCTGTTCGGCGTGCAGCCGCCGGCCATCAGCAAGCACCTGAAGAATATCTTCGAGACAGGCGAATTGGCCGAGTCGGCAGTTGTTTCCGTTTTGGAAAGTACTGCTGCTGACGGTAAGACCTACGCTACGCGCTTCTACAACCTGGATGCCGTGATCGCCGTGGGCTACCGCGTGAACTCGGTGCTGGCCACGCACTTTCGCATCTGGGCCACTCAGGTACTGCGCGAGTACATCGTGAAGGGCTTTGCGCTTGACGACGAGCGCCTGAAAAACCCGCCGGTGGCGGGCTCCACCGTGCCTGACCACTTCGCCGAGATGCTGGAGCGGGTGCGCGACATTCGCGCCAGCGAACGGCGCATGTATCTCCGTGTACGCGAGGTGTTCACGCTGGCGGCGGATTACCAGCCCTCGCTGCCGGAGACCACCCGCTTCTTCCAGATCATGCAGAACAAGCTGCACTACGCCGTTACGGGCCTGACGGCACCGGAGATCATCGCCAGCCGCATCAATCACGCCCTGCCCCATGCAGGCCTGACCACGTGGACGGGCGATGAGGTGCGCAAAAGCGACGTGACCATCGCCAAGAACTACCTGCAGGAGGGCGAAGTCCGCGAACTGAACCGCATCATCACCATGTGGTTGGATTTCGCCGAGGATCAGGCCGAGCGGCGCAAGCAGGTGTTCATGGCGGACTGGCAAAACAAGTTGGATGAGTTCCTGCGCTTCAACGAACGCAAGGTGCTGCCCAGCGCGGGCAAACGTTCGCGCAAGGAGGCCGATGCCATCGCGCACGCGGAGTTCGAGAAGTTCGCTGCACATCGCCGTGAAGAGAAGGAGTCGGCGGGTGCCATCGAGAACATTCGTGCACTGGAATTGGCGGCGAAGCTGCTGGATAGCGCCAAGCCAAAAGCGCGACGCAAAAGGAAGGGGGAAGAATGATGGCCAAGACGGACACCAGTGAACGCTGGTTCGAGGCGCGCATCGTGCGCGGCCTGACCGGCGTACCCCAGCCAGAGTACAGCCAGGCGTTGGCAAGCACCGACTTTGCCGCAACTGGTAACGGCTACGTGCAGGGCAAGCCCACCGACTACAACCGCGACGTGGCGCTAGACGTCGTGCAGCTGCTGGCCTTCCTGCAGGCCAGCCAGCCCAAGGCGGTGGAAGCGCTGGAGCTGGGGGCGGAGGGCATCAAACGCACCCAGTTCCTGCACCGCCTGCAAGGCGAAATCACCAAGCGCGGCGTGGTGGATGTGCTGCGCAAGGGCGTAAGTCATGGGCCGATGCACGTCGACCTCTACAAGCATCTGCCGACGCCAGGTAACGTCGCCGCCGCCGAGGCATTCGGCCAGAACATTTTCAGCGTCAGCCGGCAGGTTCGCTACAGCAACGATTCCGGCAACGAGCTGGATCTGGTGATCTTCATCAACGGCCTGCCGTTGCTCACGTTTGAGCTGAAGAATTCGCTGACCAAGCAAACCATGGCCGACGCGGTGGTGCAGTACCAGACCAGCCGAGAGCCCAGGGAGTTGCTGTTCCAGCTGGGCCGCTGCATCGCCCACTTCGCCGTGGACGACACGGAGGCGAGCTTCTGCACCGAACTAAAGGGCAAGGCCTCGTGGTTCCTGCCCTTCAACCAGGGCTGGAACAGTGGCGCTGGCAACCCACCCAACCCTAACGGCCTCAAGACCGATTACCTGTGGAAGCAGGTGCTGACCCGCGAGTCGCTGGCCAACATCGTCGAAAGCTATGCCCAGGTGGTGGAAGAGGAGGAGTCCGCGCCGGGCGGTAAACGCAGGAAGAAGCGCAAGCAAATCTTCCCCCGCTTCCACCAGCTGCGCACCGTGCGCGCCTTGCTGCGCCGCACGCGGGAAGACGGCGTGGGTAGGCGTTACCTGATCCAGCACTCGGCAGGCAGCGGCAAGAGCAACACGATTGCCTGGCTGGCGCATCAACTGGTGGAACTGCGCACGGCAGCAGACCCGTTGGTGCCGCAGTTCGATTCCATCATCGTTATTACCGACCGGCGTGCGCTGGACACGCAGATTGCCCGAACCATCAAGGGCTACGACCACGTGGCGTCGATCTTCGGCCACTCGGACAACGCTCAGGAGCTCCGCGACTACCTGCGACGTGGCAAGAAGGTCATCGTGACGACCGTGCAGAAATTCCCGTTCATCCTCGATGAGCTGGAGGATCTCTCGGGCAAGCATTTCGCACTGCTGATCGACGAGGCGCACTCCAGCCAAGGCGGCAAGACCACCGGCAAGATGCATGTGGCGCTCGGTGGCAAAACTACGGATGAAGACGCCGCCGCGGATGACGAGGAGTCCTTTGAAGAGGATGCCACCCAGGAAGCGGTGAACGCGGAGATCGCCAGGCGCATCGAGTCGCGGCGTATGTTGTCCAACGCGAGCTATTTCGCGTTTACGGCGACGCCCAAGAACAAGACGCTGGAGTTGTTCGGTGAGAGCGTGCTGGTGGGCGACAAGAAGCAGTTCCGCTCGCCGGAAGAGCTCACTTACACCACCAAGCAGGCAATCCAGGAGAACTTCATCCTGGACGTGGTGGAGCACTACACCCCGTTCAACAGCTTCTACCACGTCGCCAAGGCGGTTGAAGGCGACCCCGATTTCGACCGGGTGAAGGCTTTGAAGAAGATTCGGCGCTATGTCGAGTCCACCGACAAGGCGATCCGCCGTAAAGCCGAGATCATGGTCGATCACTTCCTGTCGGAGGTCATCGGCAAGCAGAAGATCGGTGGCAAGGCGCGGGCGATGGTTGTCTGTAACGGGATCGCCCGGGCTATCGACTACTACCGTGAAGTGTCGGCTTACCTGGCCGAGATCAAGAGCCCCCACAAGGCCATCGTGGCTTTTTCAGGCAAGTTCGAGATTGCCGGCGTCAAAAGATCCGAGGCTGATCTCAACGGATTCCCCAGCAAGGACATTCCGGACAAGCTTCAGCAAGATCCGTATCGGTTTCTCATCGTCGCGAACAAGTTTGTCACCGGCTTCGACGAGCCGCTGTTGCACACGATGTACGTCGATAAACCGTTGGCTGGCGTGCTGGCGGTTCAGACACTCTCCCGACTCAACCGCGCCCATCCGCAGAAGCACGACACTTTCGTGCTGGACTTTGCCGACAACCAGGAGGCGGTGAAGGCGGCGTTCCAGGACTACTATCGCGCGACGATCCAGGTTGGCGAGACCGATGCCAACAAGCTGCACGACCTGAAAGCCGAGCTCGATGGCCAACAGGTATACAGCTGGGAACAGGTCGAGAACCTGGTAGCTCTGTACCTCTCGGGAGCGAATCGCGACAAGCTCGACCCGATCCTCGACGACTGCGTCAGCGAGTACAAGAACAAGCTGGACGAAGACGGCCAGATTGCCTTCAAGGGCAAGGCGAAAGCATTCGTGCGCAGCTATGGCTTTCTCGCGGCCATCCTCGCCTACGGTTACGCCGACTGGGAGAAGCTGTCGATCTTCCTCAACTTTCTTGTCCCGAAGCTGCCGAGTCCGCAAGAGAACGATCTCTCCAGGGGCGTGCTGGAAGCCATCGATATGGATAGCTACCGCGTGGAAGCACAGGCCACACTCAAAATGACGATGGACGACGCCGATGCGAGCGTCGACCCAGTTCCCCCGGGCGGTGGTGGAGGTCTAAGCGAGCCCGACGTCGACAAACTTTCGAACATCATCAAGGCATTCAACGATCTGTTCGGGAACATCGACTGGAAGGACGGCGACAAGATCCGCCATGTGATCGCCGAGGAGATCCCGTCGCGTGTAGCTCGGGACAAGGCGTACCAGAATGCCCAAGCCAACTCCGACCAGCAGAACGCCAAGCTGGAGCATGACAAGGCGCTCAAGCGCGTCATGTTAGACCTGCTACAGGATCACACTGAGCTGTTCAAGCAGTTCAGTGACAACCCCGGCTTCAATCGTTGGCTGACCGATACGGTCTTTAATGCAACCTATCTAACAGGTGGTTCTGGGTCTCCGTAGCATCGTGCGGAATGATTGCTTCAGCGGGCGCATGTGCTGATCAGTAAATTTTTACTACGCTGGTACTTAATGTATGAGGTGGATCGTCACTCATACGCGTACATTCATTGTCGAGTGATTGGCTAGCTTAAGACAGCTGTTATATAGGGAGAGGAGCCTACGCGCACTTACCGTTTTTGTCGCAGCAAGCTGTAAAGGGGAAAAATCCACTGCCGCAAGCCGATGGGGGCAATCTCGTCGGCTTTACTTTTTCGACACTAAGAAAGGGTAGTTCACCAATGGCCACTTATCACTGCGAGATGAAGACTGGGCGCAACGCGAGCGAGCATGCCGACTACGTGGCGCGTAGGGGCTTTCACGGGAAGAGGGGAGACTTAATTGCTTCAGGCCACGGCAACCTGCCGTCATGGACGGGTGGTGATCCGAATGTGCTGTGGAAAGCAGCGGAGAAGTACGAGCGAAAAAATGGTGCGGTGTATCACGAGGTTGTCATCGCATTGCCAGGGGAGCTCGACTTCGAGCAGAACATGGCGCTTGTGGAAGACTTGGTATCAAAGCTTGCCCCCGGCAGGCCACACCAGTTTGCGGTCCATGCACCAAACTCATCACTTGAGGGCGAGCCCAATCCGCACGTTCACCTGATGAAGTCAAATCGAATGGACGACGGCATCGACCGGCCGGCTGAGCAATTCTTCTCGCGATACAACCCTAGTCAGCCTGAGAAGGGCGGGCGCAAAAAAGCGAGCGGCGGTCGCAATCGCATGGAACTTCGCGATGACGTCATCGCCACCCGTAAGGTAGTAGCGGAAACCATCAACCATCACCTCGCGATCAACGGGCACGATACTCGTGTTGACCACCGCACGTTGAGGGATCAAGGCGTTGAGCGCGACGCCGAGTGCCATCTGGGCCAGGCGCGTATTAGAGGCATGTCGGCGCGAGACAGGGACGAGTACATCGGCATGCGAGGCCGAAATCGTGGGTCGCTCAGCTCCTGACGTTAGCTGGCGACGATTGCGCCCACAGGGCCCGTCACGCATGTTCGGACTTTTTGCCCGGCAGGCCTCGGGCTCGTGCGCACCGTGCGATCTTGCCCCTAACGGGGCATAAACGCTGCCGGTGCATGGACTGGAACGAGAGAGCCGCCCAGTCGGGCGGCTCGGCGCAGTCTCGCTTGGCTCGGCTAAGCGTGTCCCATGTTAGCAAAAACGTGGGGGTTGAGGTGGATCCAGAGTTTGCCCTTGCGCGAGTGAGCCTGGTCCGTGGCCACCCCAATTGACCCACCCCAGGTAAGGGCCTGAATTGCCCGGTCGAAGCGCCCTTGGTGACGTACAGGGCCGCACTTGCGAACCTCGCTGCGGAGGGCGGCGTACAATCCGTTCCGCCAATAGCGAGAGTGCAGATATGAGAGTAACGATCGTGCATCGCGCTGTTCCAGAGGGAGATCTGCCTTGCTTCCGAACAGGTCGACATATTCGCTGAAGTAGTACTGGAGCAGGCTCAGTGCGCGCTGCAGGCTCTCCATGCTGATGGTGTTGCCCGCAACGCCCTCGAAGTGGTGCATGCAAGCCGCCAGGCGCCCGGCGATCTCCATTGACTTTGACGCGAAGTCGCGAACGCTCTGAAATTCCCCGCCCTGTTGCAACTTCGGCTCGATGGCATTCTGAACAGTTACCCACAGTTCCTTCGCTTCGGGGGAAAAGGACAGTAGCGTCCGGGTGGTGTCGCCGGCCTCTCGGCGGCTGGCGGTTGCTTCGAGGAGATCATCCATACGCTTGTGAAACGCTTTGAGGTGGTCCCACACGGGCTCATCGAGCGACATAA
The DNA here is from genome assembly GCF_039523575.1 of Rhodanobacter caeni. Taxonomy (NCBI): domain Bacteria; kingdom Pseudomonadati; phylum Pseudomonadota; class Gammaproteobacteria; order Lysobacterales; family Rhodanobacteraceae; genus Rhodanobacter; species Rhodanobacter caeni. Next base: position 769,916 of record NZ_BAAAFO010000002.1, read on the forward strand.
AGCGGAAGCCCTGAGTCGACGCAGGCCAGCAGACCAAGAAGCGGGCGAGGAAGCCGGATTCGCGCACCGCGCCGCCACGTTTCTGCATGAAGTCCTCGAACAGCTTTTCCTGGATCATAAAGCTGACCGTTACACGGGGGTCACGTGCTTCAATGCTGTCGTCAGCGCGATCGAACGTCAGCAAGCTGGGGCCATCCCAGGCCTTATTGAGCGCTGCGATCTTGTTGGTGGCGCCGCCCTTCAACACGATGCTGCCCTCATCGCTCAGGATAGCGATGCACCTGCTATCGCCCTGAATCGCCTCCATCAGCGGGCGCTCGGTGATGCTCTGATATACGAGCCGCTGGCGCTGAGGGGGAGGCGGCTCCGCTTCGGCATGCTCCTTCAGTTCAAGGCGGAGTTCATCGGTGTCGTCCCCCTTGCTGATTGCCTTCACCAGCTTTCGCTGAAGCGCTGCATCTTTCGCCGTCCAGTAGCGCACATCCGCACGGTAAGCACTGACTGCGCGCTTGTGTTCGGTTGCTGCCTTCACATCGCGCGCGTAGATCACCGCGAGCACGATTTTGTCAGTGGCAGTCTTACGTTCGCCAGAGTCCGCGATGGTTCCAATGTAGAGTGACGAGGGGCTGATCTGACCGGAGGGGTGCAGGACGTCAACATCACTTTCCGCGCAGATCGAGAGGGCGGTCAGAAATGCCCCGGCGATGAGACCCGCTGGTGCCTGCAGGTTCGTACAGACTTCGTGGAAGGCCTTACTCACGCTGCTGTAAAAGGCGTTCTCCGGAAAGATTTTGAAGCTGGGGCGGTTCATGCTTCGCCCTCCTCGTTCGTCTCCGTGCCGGCTTTAGAATGGGCCTTGTTCGCAGACGCCATTAGTTCATTGAAGCGAGTCGGGTGCAATTTAAGACCTTTGGCTTCAAGAACCTTGAGAATCGCTTTCTGGGTGACGCTCTTCTCAAGCAGCTCGACGATCACGGGGTAGAGCAGAGCGAACAGCTGACCTTTGCGATGCTGGGCTTTCGGCTGGAGCACACGAAGAGCCGAGGCAATTTCGCTAGCCTGGGTCTCAAGATCCTGTGCCGCGCGAGCATCGAGGGGGTGATAGGTATCAATCATTATGGTTCTCCTTAGTGCCCACGGCGGGCATCGGACTTCGACTGCAGATAGGCGAGCACTTCCCACGCCCACCACGCGGAGGGCGAGCGGGTGCTGTTCCCCAACTTGAACGGCTGGGGGCGCAATGGTCATAAGTGGGGAGGCGCGGATTCAGCAGTGCGTACCACGCGCTGCGGCTCATGCCGGTCATGCGAAGCACTTCAGGGAGACGGATCGCGCGATGCAATTCCATCTCAGTAAGCGGCGGGCGGAAGTCCGCGAGGGGGTTCGTGCAGTTGTGCGCATCTGCGCTGAACTGCGGTGCTTTGTTGAGGGTATGTTTGTGCACGTTCATCGGATTGCTTTGTTTGCGCTGCGGCCTGCAGCGTCAACAAAACTATCCATGCACGCTCGATCTTGAATCACCGTCTGCATGCTGACGGGGTGATGTGTACAGATGCTCGCCTGCAGCCGACAGGGCATGGAGAGGTGTTTGAACCCTCCGGAGCCTACGGGTGACCAGAGCCCAGTGGGCAGCGGCGCTTTTCCAACTCCAAGGAGAGTTGCCAATTCCTCCTTGCACTCGTCGGTTTACCGTTTGCTGCCTAAGGGCAGCTTCGAAGGTGCGGTATTCCGTAACCTCGGAGATCTTCAGTCCTGCAAAAGAAACTTCACTATGAGGGCTTCATCGTCATCGAGGATATTCACGATCCTCAAAAAGTATCTCTTTTCAACTGACTTAATTTCTTCACCATTAACCCTGTTTCTTCTCGCGCTGCCTTTTGGCGCGCGCCTTTTCTTGCTGAACTTTGAAAAAGCTTCCGAAATATCCGGGTAAGGACCGCTTGGCATGGACCAAGTGTCTAGCAAATTTCTCAAACGAACCATTACGTCGTTTTTAAAGTTATCTTGAGTCCGTCCCTTGGTTTTTTCCGGAATCGAGGCGTCGAATTCGTCAAGCCATTCTTTTACGCTTCCCTTCTTCTTCTCTATAAGGTTATAAACTTCATCTTTTGCTTCTTTGATGCTACGGGCTGAGCCTCGCCGTTCAATGAGTTCAAGGGCGCCTAGGACGAGAGCTCTTAACTTTTCGCTGCGTCGAGAGTGCAGTAGCCGAGCTGCCCTAGAAGCATTCTGCTTCACGGAAGCGGTTGTGTTCATGCCGAGGTAATAGTAGGCGATCGGCAAAAGATGCCAAGCTCGATCTCTATTGCCCTCTAGGCACAGTCGGCGCGCCTCTTGGAAGTAAATGGCGGAGACCAAGAGGCCTTTGTATGGGTAGGGCTTGGATGGGGCCCAGTTATCGGGATAGATGTCGCCAGTAATGATGTGGTAGCGCAGCCATTCGGTCCACGAATATACAGGAGTTTCTCTGCGGTCTTCCAAAAGGGATTCAGCAAAATCCCAAAGGTTCCAGTTATCAACATCTGTCGCTCGATCAACTTGCTCCTGCCAAAGATCAATGCCGTTGTTGACGAGGAGTAGGGGGTCGACAGTGCGCTCTCCGTGAAACTCGTAAAAAAACCGGGTGGTCGGCTCTCCCGTCACGAGTGCGTTCTCGACTGATTTGCCAGTCTTGCTGCTAGACATAATCCGAGTTTCCGAAGGGTGTCTTTCTTGTTTGGAGTATTGCCGATACAGGTGGCAGCTTGGTCTATGCCTCAGGGTACGCCGATCCGCTCCAGCCGAGTGACGTGGGTGACGCGGCGTGTAAGAGTGCTTCTTAACAACACGGCCAGCCTGAGAGTGCATGCGCAACAGGGCACCTGATGCTGATCGGTGTGACGTTCGATGCAGTCCAACGAGGTCCCTGCACGTGCGAAAATGCAACGCGTCTGTTGCTTAGCAGTGAAGTAGGGCATCAGAAGAATACGCGGGTACCTAGGTGGGTATCAAAAGCCACGCTTCTTTCTTGTGGCTATAAAAATCAATTGGATACATGTCTCATGCTTCTGATGATCGACAACTACGACAGCTTCACCTACAACCTCGTGCAGTACCTGGGCGAGCTGGGGCAGGAGGTGAAGGTGGTGCGCAACGATGCGCTGGACGTGGCCGGCATCCGTGCGTTGCGGCCCGAGCACATCATGATCTCGCCGGGGCCGGGCACGCCGGACGATGCCGGGGTGACGCTGGATCTGCTGCGCGGCCTGGCCGGCGAGATCCCGGTGTTCGGCGTGTGCCTGGGGCATCAGGCGATCGGGCAGGCGTTCGGCGGCAAGGTGATTCGCGCCAAAGAGATCATGCACGGCAAGATTTCGCCGGTGCGCCATCGCGGTCAGGGCGTGTTCGCGGGCTTGCCCGATCCGTTCGAGGCCACGCGCTACCACTCGCTGGTGGTCGAGCAGTCGTCGCTGCCCGACTGCCTGGACGTCACCGCATGGACGGAAAACGCGGATGGCTCGATCGACGAGATCATGGGCCTGCGCCACAAGGCCTTGCCGATCGAGGGCGTGCAGTTCCACCCCGAGTCGATCCTGACCCAGCATGGCCACGACCTGTTGCGCAATTTCCTCGGCCTGCCGCTGAAGCTCGCCGCATGAGCATGCCGGCCGAGGACATGGCGATCACGCCACGCGAGGCGCTGCAGCGCACGATCGAGCACCGCGAGATCTTCCACGACGAGATGATCTCGCTGATGCGCCAGATCATGCGCGGCGAGGTGAGCGCGCTGATGACGGCGGCGATCATCACCGGCTTGCGGGTGAAGAAGGAAACCATCGGCGAGATCACCGGCGCGGCGCGCGTGATGCGCGAGCTGTCGCTGAAGGTGCCGCTGGCGGGCACCGACGATCGCCACCTGCTGGACATCGTGGGTACCGGCGGCGATGGCGCGTCCAGCTTCAACATCTCCACCGCCTCGATGTTCGTGGCGGCGGCCGCGGGCGCGCGCGTGGCCAAGCACGGCGGGCGCAGCGTGTCGTCGAAGTCGGGCAGCGCCGACGTGCTGGAAGCGCTGGGCGCGGTGATCGATCTGGCGCCGGCGCAGGTGGCCCAGTGCATGGCCGAGACCGGCATTGGCTTCATGTTCGCGCCCAACCATCATCCGGCGATGAAGATCGTGGCGCCGGTGCGCAAGGAAATGGGCGTGCGCACGCTGTTCAACATCCTGGGCCCGCTGACCAATCCGGCCGGCGCGCCGAACATCCTGATGGGCGTATTCCATCCCGACCTGGTCGGCATCCAGATCCGCGTGCTGCAGGCGCTGGGCGCGCAGCGGGCGCTGGTGGTGTGGGGTCGCGACGGCATGGACGAGATTTCGCTGGGCGCGGCCACCATGGTCGGCGAGCTGCGCGATGGCGTGGTGCGCGAATACGAGGTTGAGCCGGAGGATTTCGGCCTGGCGATGGCCTCCAGCCGCAACCTGCGGGTGGAGGACGTCGGCGAATCGAAGGTCATGCTGCGGGATGCGCTGCAAGGCCAGCCGGGCGTGCCGCACGACATCGTCTGCCTCAACGCCGGCGCAGCGCTGTATGCCGCCGGCGTCACCGACGGCATCGACGCCGGCATCGAACGCGCCAGGGCGGCGATTGCCAGCGGCGCCGCCCGTGCGAAAATGGACGCGTTCATCGCCACGACCCGCCGCCTTGCCGGTTTGGCTTAGCGGCGCCTACCCCCATAGCGAGCACGCCATGACCGACATCCTCAACCGGATACTTGCCCGCAAGCAGGAGGAGATCGCCGAGCGCAGCGCCCAGCTGTCCGTGGCGGAGCTGACGGCGCGCATCGCGGACCTGCCGCCCACCCGCGGGTTCGCCGCGGCGATGGAGGCGAAGATCGACGCCGGGCTGCCGGCGGTGATCGCGGAGGTGAAGAAGGCCAGCCCCAGCAAGGGCGTGATCCGGGCCGATTTCGATCCGGCCGCCATCGCGCGCAGCTACGAAGCCGCCGGTGCCGCCTGCCTGTCCGTGCTGACCGACAAGGATTTCTTCCAGGGCAGCGAGGCCTTCCTGCAGCAGGCGCGCGCCAGTTGCTCGCTGCCGCTGCTGCGCAAGGATTTCATCATCGATCCCTACCAGGTGCACGAAGCCCGCGCGATCGGTGCCGACTGCATCCTGCTGATCGTGTCCGCGCTGGAAGACGACGCACTGCTGGAGCTTTCGCTGCTGGCGTCCGAGCTAGACCTGGACGTGCTGTGCGAGGTGCACGACGAGGAGGAACTGGAGCGTGCGCTGGCGCTGCCAGTGCCGCTGATCGGCGTCAACAACCGCAACCTGCGCACCTTCGAGACCTCGCTGGAAACCACGCTGTCGCTGCAGGCCCTGATGGAATACGACCGCATCATGGTGGCCGAGTCGGGCATCCACACGCCTGAAGACGTGGCGCGTTTGCGCGAGGGCGGCGTGCAGGCCTTCCTCGTTGGCGAGGCCTTCATGCGGGCGGAGAACCCGGGCAGCGAACTGCAGCGGTTGTTCGCCACCGCCTGATCGCCATGTCCCCCGATGAAACGCCCCCTCCGGCGCTGCCGCCGGACTCTGCCGCCGCGCGCGTGGTGCTGTTCGATTTCGATGGCGTGCTGATGCACGGCGATGCCTTCGCGCTGTTCGCGCGCGAACGCTATGCCCGTTCGCTGGGCTGCAAGCTGATGGCGCTGCTTTCGGCGCCGGGGCTGATCCTGCTGCTGCCGTTTTCGCGCAACTGGCCGCTACGCCTGCTGGCGCGGATCGCCTTGCTGGGCATGAGCGAGCACACGTACCAGCGCCGGGCCGAGGCGTTCGCCGGGCTGCTGGTGCGCCGGCCGCGCCAGTTCTGCCGCGACGGCATTCGCGCGCTGCGCCAGCATCAGGCCGCGGGTGACCGCGTCATCGTGGTCACCGGCTGCGAGCATCACCTGGTCAGCAGCATGCTGGCCCAGCTTGGCCTGACTGGTATTGAAATCGTCGCCTCGCAACTGCGCCCCAGCTGGATCGGCATGCGCCTTCGACGCCACAACGTGGGCGCGCGCAAGGTGCAGTCGCTGGCGCAATACGGCGTCACCGCGTGGCAGCTGGCCTACAGCGATTCGCTGCAGGACGCGCCGATGCTGAAACCGGCGGGCGAAGCCGTACTGGTCAACGGCACGCCGCGCTTGTGCAAGAAGGTGGAAAAGGCGCTGGGCCGCGCCGTGACGCGGGTGGAGTGGTGGTAGGAGCGCACCCTGTGCGCGATGCTTTTGCGGTTTTCGATTCCCGGCAGAAAAGCATCGCGCACAGGGTGCGCTCCTACTTCCAAGCCGGTGCCGGTCGGCACGGCTTCAGCGCGTGCCACGCACCACGATGGTCTTGCCGGACACGTCGATCATGCGCTGTTCTTCCAACTGCTTCAGCACGCGCCCGACCATCTCGCGCGAGCAACCCACGATGCGGCTGACTTCCTGGCGCGAGATGCGGATCTGGGTGCCGTCGGGGTGGGTCATCGCGTCCGGCTCCTGGCACAGGTCCAGCAGCGTGCGCGAGATGCGGTTGTTGACGTCCATGAAGGCCATCCGGCTCACCTGGCGCGAGGTGCGCAGCAGCCGGTGGGTGAGCTGCGAGCCGATCGCGCAGAGGATCTTGGGGCATTCCTCGCGCAGCGGGCCTTCCATCAACTGGAACAGCCGCTCGTAGCTGACCTCGGCCATCTCGCACGGCGTGCGCGTGCGCACCACCGATTCGCGCGCCGCCTGCGCCACGAACAGGCCCATCTCGCCGATGAACTGGCCGCGGTTGATGTAGGCCAGGATCAGCTCGCGGCCTTGCTCGTCTTCCGTGCACACGGCCAGCGAGCCGTCGATGACGTAGTACAAGGTGTTGGCCGGATCGCCGGGACGGATGATCGCCGTCTTGCCCGGGTAGCGCCGCCGATGGCACAACGCCAGGAAGCGTTCCATCGAGGCGGGATCGGGGGCGAAGCCGGCGGGAGTCTGCGAGCTTTCGAAGGCTTGCTGGAGCAGGTATTTGAGCTGGGCCAATTCGGTATCCCCCTATTTGTCGTTCACGCGCCTGCCGCGGTGCCGTTTTGTCGCTTCCTGCCACCGGCGAACCATTATGGCAAACCCGGCCGCGTTGCGGAGGTTCTGTTTTACCGCCTTTTGCCCCATACTTCGCGGTCTTTCGGCGGCGCCGAGCCCGTGCCTGCCGATCGCGAGGGTCGCGTCAGGTTACCGCCTGCGCTTCAATACGATTCAGCGGGGACCCTTGTCGCTAACCCGCCTCTACAGCTGACCGAACCTTTCGGTCATGGAGAGCCGCCCGTGGTCAAACCCCTTCCCCGTCTGCGCCTGCAGGGTTTCAACAACCTGACCAAGGCGTTGAGCTTCAACATCTACGACATCTGCTACGCGGTGTCGGAGGAGCAGCGCGGCCGCTACATCGAGTATATCGACGAGCAATACGACGCCGACCGCCTCACCCAGATCCTCACCGACGTGGCCGAGATCATCGGCGCCAACATCCTCAACATCGCGCGCCAGGATTACGACCCGCAGGGCGCCTCGGTGACGATGCTGATCTCCGAGGAGCCGGTGGTGGAGAAGCTGGGCCGCGACTCGATCGCCGGCGCCGTGGTGGCGCACATGGACAAGAGCCACATCACCGTCCACACCTATCCGGAAACGCACCCGCACAACGGCATCGCCACCTTCCGCGCCGACATCGACGTGGCCACCTGCGGCGTGATCTCGCCGCTGAAGGCGCTGAACTACCTGATCGACAGCTTCGAATCGGACATCGTGGTGTGCGACTACCGCGTGCGCGGCTTCACCCGCGACGTGAAGGGCAAGAAGCACTTCATCGATCACAAGATCAACTCGGTGCAGGACTACCTGGCCAAGCACATCCGCCAGAAATACGAGATGTTCGACGTCAACGTGTACCAGGAAAACATGTTCCACACGAAGATGCACATCAAGGACTTCGACCTGGACACCTACCTGTTCGAGTCGCACGCCGACGACCTGTCGTTCAAGGAGCGCCAGCGGATCGAGTCGCTGGTGAGCCGCGAGATCGAGGAACTGTTCCACGGCCGCAACCTGATGTGACGAAAAAACCCGCCGAAAGGCGGGTTTTTTCTGCGACGTGGTCGCGCTCGGCGTCAGGCAGGTTCAGTGCGAATCGCGCGGCACCTCGCTGCCGCTGCCGCCGACCAGGATGTCAAGGTCGGCGCCGAGGTTGGCCTGCTGCACGTGGTCCACGTAGAGCTTGTACCAGCCGCGTTTGGGCGCCTCCGGTGCTTTCCACAGCGCGCGCCGCCGCGCCAGCTCCTCGTCGCTGACGTCGAGGTGGATGCGCCGCGCCGCCACGTCCAGCTCGATCATGTCGCCGTTCTGCACCAGCGCCAGCGGGCCGCCGGCGGCGGCCTCGGGCGAGGTGTGCAGCACCACGGTGCCGTAGGCGGTGCCGCTCATGCGGCCGTCGGAGATGCGCACCATGTCGGTGATGCCGCGCTTGAGCAGCTTGGGCGGCAGCGGCATGTTGCCCACTTCGGCCATGCCCGGGTAGCCGCGCGGGCCGCAGTTCTTCAGCACCATCACGCAGTGCTCGTCGATGTCCAGCGCGTCGTCGTCGATGCGCGCGTTCAGGTCCTCGATGTTCTCGAACACCACCGCGCGGCCGCGATGCTGCAGCAGGTGCGTGGAGGCCGCCGACGGCTTGATCACCGCGCCATCGGGCGCCAGGTTGCCATGCAGCACGGCAATGCCGGCCTCGGGCTTGAACGGTTCGGCGGCGGTCATGATGACGTCGCGGTTCCAGCACGGTGCGGACTTCACGTTCTCGCCCAGCGTCCTGCCGTTCACGGTCAACGCATCGAGATGCAGGTGCGGCGCGATTTCGCGCAGCACCGCCGGCAGACCGCCGGCGTAGTAGTAGTCCTCCATCAGGTGCTCGCCGGAGGGCTGCAGGTTGACCAGGCAGGGCAGCTTCGAGCCCAGCTCGTCCCAGTCCTTCAGTGTCAGCGGCACGCCCAGGCGCCCGGCCATGGCCAGCAGGTGGATCACCGCGTTGGTCGAGCCGCCGATGGCCGCATTGGCGCAGATGGCGTTCTCGAACGCCTGGCGCGTCATGATCTTCGACATGCGCATGTCCTCGTGCACCATCTGCACGATGCGCCGTCCGCTGAGCTGGGCGAGGCGGTAGCGGCGCGAATCCACGGCGGGAATGGCGGCGTTCTCGGGCAGCGACATGCCCAGTGCCTCGACCATGTTGGCCATCGTGGACGCCGTACCCATCGTCATGCAGGTGCCGCCTTTGGAGCGGTGCATGCAGGACTCGGCCTCGACGAAATCCTCCTGGTCCATTTCACCGGCGCGCACCATTTCCGACATCTTCCACACGCCGGTGCCCGAGCCGATCTTCTGCCCGCGCCAGCGGCCGCTCAGCATGGGGCCGCCGGAGACGCCGATGGTGGGCAGGTCGCAACTGGCCGCACCCATCATCAGCGATGGCGTGGTCTTGTCGCAGCCCATCAGCAGCACCACGCCGTCGATCGGATTGGCGCGAATGGATTCCTCGACGTCCATGCTGGCCAGGTTGCGGAACAGCATCGCGGTGGGGCGCATCTGCGTCTCGCCCAGCGACATCACCGGGAATTCCAGCGGGAAGCCACCGGCCTCGTAGACGCCGCGCTTGACGTACTCGGCCAGCTCGCGGAAATGCCCGTTGCACGGCGTCAGTTCCGACCAGGTATTGCAGATGCCGATCACCGGGCGGCCATCGAAAAGGTCGCTGGGGTAGCCCTGGTTCTTCAGCCAGCTTCGGTAGAGAAAGCCGCTCTTGCCCTCGTGGCCGAACCAGGATTGGCTGCGTCTTTTCGTGTCTTTCGGTGAAGTCATGGCTGAACGATGTCCTTTGCTGGGATCCGCTTGCGTACCGGTGAAAACCGGCTTTGGAAAGCCTGAACACGCCGTCTTTCGCCGGAATGACGAGCAAGGGCTTGTTCGGGCCTTCCTTTACAGGCGGCAGACTACAGGGCATATTGATACAAATAAAATAATATTTGCAGCAATATTGATACACATAATCGTATCGAGAGAACGGTGGAGTTCTTACCATGCAGGCATCATCCGCTCAGCCGCATGACAGCGGCTCGTCCCCTGGCGACGCGCTTTATCCGGACCTGCGATCGCGGCGGGTCTTCATTACCGGCGGCGGCAGCGGCATCGGGGCGGCACTGGTGGAGGCCTTCGTGCGCCAGGGTGCCAAGGTGGCGTTTGTCGACATCAACGGCGAGGCGAGCGAGGCCCTGGTCGAGCGGTTGCGCGCCCGGTATCCCGGCTCCGTGCCTTGGTGGCGGCGTTGCGACGTGACCGACGTGCCGTCGCTGCAGCTCTCGATCGCCGACGCGGCGCAGGCGTTGGGCACCTTCGACGTGTTGGTGAACAACGTGGCCAGCGACGACCGCCACACGCTCGACGAGGTCACGCCCGACTACTGGGACCAGCGCATCGGCGTCAACCAGCGCGCGGCCTTCTTCGCGATCCAGTCGGTGGTGCCGGGCATGCGTCAGCTGGGGCACGGCTCCATCATCAACCTGGGCTCGACCGGCTGGCAGACCAAGAATGCGGGCTATCCCTGCTATGCCACCGCCAAGTCGTCGATGAACGGCATGATGCGCGGCATGGCCAAGGCGCTGGGCGAGCATCGCATTCGCATCAACGTGCTCAGCCCCGGCTGGGTGATGACCGAACGCCAGATCACCCAGTGGCTGGATGCCGAGAGCGAGAAGGAGCTGATGAAGAACCAGTGCCTCCCCGACAAGGTGATGCCCGAGGACATCGCGGCGATGGCGCTGTTCCTGGCCTCGGACGCCTCGCGCGCCTGCACGGCGCAGGAGTTCGTGGTCGACGCGGGCTGGACCTGAGCGCCGCCGTCAATCGAGTCGCGGCAGCCCGTAGACGTCGCCGGCGGCCTGTTTCAGCGCCTTCAGCATGCACTCGGCCGCCGGCGACAGCAGCCAGTCCTTGCGCGTGATGATGCCGAAGTCGTCCATCTTGCAGGCCAGCTCCACCGGCACCTGCGATACGATGCCGTGCGCGACGTAGTACTCGGCCGCGTCGGTGGGGATCACGCTGATGTAATCCGTGCGCCGCAGCATGTTGAGCACGAACACCAGCGCCGTCGATTCGATCAGCCGCTCGGGCAAGGCCAGCCCCGCATTGTGGAACAGCAGCTCGAACCGGTGCCGCAGCACGCTGCCGGGCGGCGGCACGATCCAGCCGTAATGCGCCATGTCGGCCAGGGACGGTTCCTGCAGCGCAAGCAGCGGGTGGTCGGGGCGCACGATGGCGCAGATGTTCTCCTCGGCCAGCGCCTGGTAGTGCAGCTGGCTCTTGTCGTGGCGGGCAAAAAGCCGGGCGACGAGGATGTCCAGCTTGCGTTGCGCCAGACGCTCCATCAGCACGTCGCTGCTCTCCACCAGCATCGAGACGCGCAGCAGCGGCCGCTCCTGCACCGCGCGCTTGATGGCCTCGGGGATCAGCGTGACCGCCGGCCCCTGGATGGCGCCCACGCGCACGGTGCCGGCGTAGCCTTCCTTCAGCGACTCGATCTCGGCGCCGGCCTCCTCGAGGCTGGCCAGCGCGATGCGCGCATGGCGGATCATCACCTCGCCGTACAAGGTGGCCCGCATGCCGCGCGGCATGCGCTCGAACAGCGGCACCTCCATCAGGTCTTCCAGATCTTTCAGCAATTTCGACGCCGCCGGTTGCGACACGTCCAGCGACTCCGCCGCCCGGTGGATATTGCCCTGCTCGTCGATGGCGACCAGCAGCATCAATTGCCGCGTCTTCAGTCGCGCGCGCAGAAACCACGGTTTTTCCTGGGACACGATGGGCGCTCCGGCGCGCAAAGATATGTTTTTACGTATCAGATGACTTAAAAGCCATATTTGTTGTGTATACATGGCCCCGGCAGAATGGGCAATGATCGGGAGCGGCCGTGTCAGGTTTGGCTCCCGCTGCCCGGCGTGGCCGGGCGCGTTCTCAAGCTGTCGGGATGATGTGCGTATGCGATTGATCCAGTTCATCGACGATGTCCGGACGCAACGGGTGGGCGTGGTCGATGCCAGTGGCGCCACCGTGCAGGCGTTGGCCGGTGCCCAGACCATGTATGCCCTGGCGCAGGAGGCGCTGGCCTCGGGCCAGTCGCTGGCCGCCCTGGTCGGCGCGCGGCCGCGCGAGGAGGCGTTCGACTACGCCGAACTGCTTGCCAACGGCCGCGTGCTGCCGCCGCTGCAGCATCCCGACCCGGCGCACTGCCTGGTGACCGGCACCGGCCTTACCCACACCGGCAGCGCCGCCACCCGCGACGCCATGCATCAGCAAGCCAAGGCGCAGGTGGAGGAGGAAACGCTCACCGACTCGATGCGCATCTTCCGCTGGGGCCTGGAAGGCGGACGCCCGACCGGCGGTCGCCCCGGCGTGCAGCCGGAGTGGTTCTACAAGGGCAACGGCCACATCGTGGTGGGTGCGGGCGCGCCGTTGTCGTCGCCCGGGTTCGCGCTGGACGGCGGCGAGGAGCCGGAGCTGGTCGGCATCTACCTGGTCGACGACGCGGGTACGCCGCGGCGCCTGGGTTTCGCGCTCGGCAACGAATTTTCCGACCACGTCACCGAACGGCAGAACTACCTGTATCTGGCCCACTCGAAATTGCGCCAGTGCGCGGTGGGCCCGGAGCTGTGGACGGGCGAGCTCCCCGACGACCTGCGCGGGCAGAGCCGCATCCGCCGCCAGGGCAAGGTTATCTGGGAAAAGCCCTTCGTCACCGGCGAGGCAAACATGTGCCACACGCTGGCCAATCTTGAATACCATCACTTCAAGTACGCCGCCCACCGTCGTGCGGGCGACGTCCACCTGCATTTCATGGGCACGGCCACCCTGAGTTTCGCCGACGGCGTCCGCGTGGAGCCGGGCGACGAGTTCGAGATCGACCTGCCTGCGATGGGCGCGCCGCTGCGCAACACGCTGCAGGTGGTGGACGAGGATTTTTCGATCGGTGGCGTGCGGCCACTGTAGACGCTGGAGCGTCATGGCCGGGCCGTGCCGGGGTGGCAGGGCGGCGAAAGAACGGCGGCGACACGGACGCGACGCGGCATCTCCTGCAGCACAGGACAAGGGCGACCGGCGCGGTGGCCAGAGGTCGATGGATCGGCGTTGCGCGTGCATCCCGCGGGGGCGGGCGACATCGGTATCGACAGCAACACCCAATCGGTGGGGAAGGGGAAGACCATGTATCAATCCGACAGCGAGGCAAGCGCCATGACACCACTCGACGTGCCCGCCGGTCAGCATAGAAAGCCGCTGCCCATCATCTACATCGTTGGCCCCATCGCCGCGCTTGCCGGCCTGTTGTTCGGCATGGACATCGGCGTCATCTCCGGCGCATTGCCGCTGATCGCCGAGGCGTTCCACGCCTCCGACCTGGTCCAGGAAATGATCGTCAGCGCGATGATGGCCGGCGCGGCCGTCGGTGCGATCGGCGGTGGCTGGCTGTCGCATCGCTTTGGCCGCCGGGTCACGCTGCTGATCAGCGGCCTGGTGTTCGTGGTGGGTGCGGTGGGTTGCGCCGTGGCGATGTCGACGACCACGCTGATCGTGATGCGCGGCCTGCTCGGCGTCGCCGTGGGCATCTCCTCCTACATCGCCCCCATCTACCTGTCGGAGATGTCGCCCGAACGCAACCGCGGCGCGCTGATCGCCTGTTACCAGTTGTCGATCATGATCGGCATCCTGCTCGCCTACCTGATCGGTGCGGGGCTGAGCTACTCCGGCAACTGGCGCATGATGCTGGGGTCGATGGCGCCGCTGGCGGCGATCCTGGTGGTGACGATGTTCTTCCTGCCCACCAGTCCGCGCTGGCTGATGTCCAAGAAGCGCGATGACGAGGCGCGCGCCGTGCTGCTGCGGCTGAGGGAAAACGATCCGGTCGTCGCCGAAGCGGAAATGGCGGCCATCCGCGTGAGCCTGCAGGTGGAGGGCAACGGTTTCCGGCTGTTCCGCACGAATCCGAATTTCCGCCGCTCGACCTACCTGGGCATGCTGCTGCAGTTCATGCAGCAGTTCACCGGCGCCAACGTGATCCTGTACTACGCGCCCAAGATCCTGGGGCTGGCCGGCATCGCCACCGGCGCCAACCGCATGTGGGGCACGGTCGCCATCGGCGCGTTGATGGTGCTGGCCACCTTCATCGCCATCCACCAGGTCGATCGGCTGGGCCGCAAGCCGCTGCTGTATATCGGCTACTCGGTCATGGGGCTGTGCATGCTGGGCATGGCGGCACTGTTCCATGTGGGGCTGGGGCACGGGCATTCGGCCGGCGTCGCCATCGCCCTGCTGGTGGCGTTCGTGATCGCCTACGCCATGTCCGCCGCGCCGGTGGTGTGGATCCTGTGCTCGGAAATCCAGCCGCTGAACGGTCGCGACTTCGGCGTGTCCTGCTCGACGGTGACCAACTGGGTGAGCAACTTCGTGGTCGGCGCCACCTTCCTGTCGCTGCTGACGGCGCTGGGCAGCGGGCAGACCTTCGCCCTCTACGCGGTGCTCAACTTCCTGTTCATCGGCCTGGTCTGGCGGCTGCTGCCGGAGACCAAGGGCGTGACCCTGGAGAACATCGAACGCAAGCTGATGGCCGGTGTACGCCTGCGCGACATCGGCATCTGACGCCGCGCCCCGCCGCCGGTCGGCTGGCGGGGCGCCCATGGCATCCCCACTGCGAGGAGTTGGTCCGTGAAGAATCCCCATCGTCACCTGATGCTGAGCCTGGCCTGCGCGCTGCTGCTTCCCGGCGCGGCGCTGGCCACGTCCGCCACGCGCTCGAATTTCGGCGCGATGCCCGACGGCCGCACGGTCGAGGCGGTCAAGCTGCAGAACGGACACGGCACCAGCGTCACGGTGATCTCGTACGGCGCGCGGGTGCAGTCGCTGCTCACGCCTGATCGCGATGGCCACGTGGCGGACGTGGCGCTGGGCTACAACACGATGGACGGCTATCTGTCCAAACGTCAGTTCTTTGGCGCCACCGTGGGCCGCTTTGCCAACCGCATCGACAAGGGCCAGTTCACGCTTGACGGCGTGCGCCACCAGCTCACCCTCAACGACGGTCCCAATTCCCTGCACGGCGGCACCGAAGGCCTCGATACGCGGTTGTGGAAGATCACCGCCGTCGCCCAGGGTCCGACGGCCAGCGTCACCTTCAGCGACGTCAGCCCCGATGGCGACCAGGGCTACCCCGGCCGCTTGACGGTCACGGTCACGTACTCGCTGAGCGAGGACAACCAGCTGACCATCGACCACCGCGCCACCACCGACAAGACGACCATCGTCAACCTCTCCAACCACACCTACTGGAACCTCGACGGCGAAGGTTCGGGCACGGTGATGGACCAGAGGCTGACGATCCCGGCCGACGAGATCACGCCGGTGGACGACACGCTGATCCCCGCCGGCGCCTTCCTTGCCGTGGCCGGCACGCCCTACGATTTTCGCCAGGCCAAGGCGATCGGCAAGGACATCCGCGATGGCCGCTCGGCCCAGCTGATGACCGGCAAGGGCTACGACATGAACTGGGTGATCAGCCGCGCGAAGAGCGCCAGGCCGCGACTGGTGGCGCAGGTGGAGTCGCCCGACAGCGGCCGCGTGCTGCGCCTGTATTCCGACCAGCCGGGCCTGCAGTTCTATTCCGGCAACTTCCTCGACGGCACCACGGTGGGCAAATCCGGCC
Organism: Rhodanobacter caeni; assembly: GCF_039523575.1. Classification (NCBI taxonomy): domain Bacteria; kingdom Pseudomonadati; phylum Pseudomonadota; class Gammaproteobacteria; order Lysobacterales; family Rhodanobacteraceae; genus Rhodanobacter; species Rhodanobacter caeni. The sequence goes on from NZ_BAAAFO010000002.1 coordinate 785,683, forward strand.
ACACCTATCGCCAGGGCGATGCCTTCGTGCTGGAGCCGCAATTCTTCCCGGACACGCCCAACCATCCCGAGTTCGGCTCGGCCGTGCTGCGGCCGGGGCAGGTGTACGAAAACCGCATGGTCTATCGTTTCTCGACCGACAAGGTCGGCAAGTAATACGGGCGGTTTGCAGGTTGTGACGAAGACCCCGCGCAAGCGGGGCTTTTCCTGTCAGGCGTTCGCCTTGATGAAATCGATGAAGGCGCGCAACGGTGCCGGTACCAGCCGCCGGCCGGGATAATACAGAAAGGGGCCGGGGAACGACGGCCACCACGGTTCCAGCACCGCTTCCAGCGCACCGCTGTCCAGTTGCGGGCGGATCCAGTCCTCGAACATGGCCACGATGCCGCAGCCGGCGACCGCCGCGTCGACGGCCAGGTCGGAGGCGCCGCCCATGCGCACCACCAGCGGCCCGGTCGGTTCCACCAGCACGGTTTCGCCGTCCTTCTCGAACTCCCAGGCGGGCATGTTGCCGCTGGCGAAGCGACCGCGCAGGCAGGCATGGGCAAGCAGGTCGCGCGGATGCTGTGGGCGGCCGTGAAGGTCCAGGTACGCCGGCGACGCGGCCGTGGCGAAGCGCTGCACGCGCGGCCCGATCGGCACCGCGATCATGTCCTGCTCCAGCCGTTCGTCGTAGCGGATGCCCGCGTCGCAACCGGCGGCCAGCACGTCGACGAAGCTTTCGTCGGTGATCACTTCCAGGCGGATGTCGGGATAGGCGGCCAGGAACGGCGGCACGATCGCCGGCAATACCAGGCGCGAGGCACTCATCGGCACGTTGAGCCGCAAGGTGCCGGCGGGGCGCTCGCGAAAACGGTTGACCACATCCAGCGCGCCCTCCACCTCGGCCAGGGCCGGGCGCAGCCGTTCCAGCAAACCCTGGCCGGCTTCGGTGGGTGCCACGCTGCGGGTGGTGCGATGGAGCAGGCGCACGCCGAGCTGCGATTCGAGTCGGCGCACCGCCTCGCTGAGCACCGACGCGCTGCCGCCGCTGAGGCGCGCCCCTTCGCGGAAGCCTCCCGCGCCGGCCACGGTCACGAACGCGTTCAGATCGGCCAGGTTGGGTTTCATCGCACTCTCCGCTGGGGTCGCCATTGTGCGGAAAACGGCACAAGTCGTGCGGATTGTCACCGCTTATCGCGCTATCCGGCAGGCCCTACGCTTGGAGAAAGTTTGAACACGCCTTTGCTCGTCATTCCAGCGAGGCGCTCCTCAACGGCCGAAGGGCCGGCCAAGCTGGAATCCAGTGTCTTCGAGAGGTTGCTGAGGCGCTGGATGACCAGACATTCGTCTGTTGAAAAGCTCCTCCAGTTTTCGCTGGGATGACGATTGTTCAGACCATCATTGGTTCCCCCTGACAGGAGATAGCTCATGTCCCCCATCACGAAATCCGGCACGTTCCCGCTCGGCGATCGCCGCGTCCATCGACTGGGCTACGGCGCGATGCAGTTGGCGGGCCCCGGCGTGTTCGGGCCGCCGCGGGATCGCGACGCGGCGCTGGCGGTGTTGCGCGCGGCGATCGAGAGCGGCATCGACCATATCGACACCAGCGATTTCTACGGTCCGCACGTCACCAACCGGCTGATCCGCGGAGCGCTGCATCCGTATCGCGACAATCTGCTGATCGTCACCAAGATCGGCGCGCGCCGCGACGACAAGGGCGGCTGGTTGCCGGCGTTCTCGCGTCAGGAGCTGACCGCCGCCGTGCACGACAACCTGCGCCACCTGGGGCTGGAGGCATTGGACGTGGTGAACCTGCGGGCCATGTTCAGCGCGCATGGGCCTGCCGAAGGCTCGATCGCCGAGCCGCTCGCGGTGCTGGCCGACCTGCAGCGCCAGGGCCTGGTGCGCCAGATCGGCCTGAGCAATGTCACGCCCAGCCAGATCGCCGAAGGCTGCGGCATCTGCGAGATCGTCTGCGTGCAGAATCTCTACAACCTCGCGCAGCGCGACGACGACGCGTTGATCGACGAGCTGGCCCGCGACGGCATCGCCTACGTGCCGTTCTTCCCGCTGGGCGGGTTCACGCCGCTGCAATCCTCGACCTTGTCGGCCGTGGCCGCGCGCCTCGATGCCACCCCGATGCAGGTGGCGCTGGCGTGGTTGCTGGCGCGCTCGCCGAACATCCTGCTGATCCCCGGCACGTCGTCGGTCGATCATCTGCATGAGAACCTGGCGGCGGCGGAGCTGGTGTTGCCGCAGGACGTGCGGCGCGAACTGGACAGCGTGGCGAAGGCCGCCTGAGGGCTCTCCAGGGTGGTGGCGGTCGCCACCTTCACGCCTGTCGCCCTAGGCTCTGGCCATGCGCGCGTGGCTGCTCCTGATCCTTCTCGGTTCGCTCATCGCCCTGGCGTGGGTGCGTGGCTGGCGCCCGCCGGATCGCTACAACCCGTGGGCGCCGCTGGATCTTCGGGCCGAGCCGGACCCGTTTCTGCGTTACAAGCTGCGCCGCCTCGCGGCCGATCCGCCGCGTTGCCTGGCCGCGTTGCAGCGGGCGGGAGCGCGCTTCACGTCAGTCGATGATCGCCATGGCCCGGGCGGCTGCGGCTGGCATGACGCCGTGCGTCTTCGCGGTACCGGCGTGGCCGTGCTGTCGAGCCCGGCGGTGATGGCGTGTCCGCTGGCGGCCACACTGGTGCTGTTCGACCGCGATGCGCTGCAGCCGGCGGCGCGCTCGGCGTTTCAGCAGCCGGTGGTGCGCATCGACCACGTGGGCAGCTATGCCTGCCGCAATGTCTATCACCGCAACGATGCGCCGCTCAGCCGGCATGCCCGGGCGCAGGCCATCGACATCACCGGGTTTCGGCTGGCCGATGGCAAGCAGGTGCGGATCGGCGAGGCTTGGGGCGATGGCACGCCCGCAGGCCGGTTTCTTCATCGCGTGCGTGCCCGTGGCTGTGCGGTCGTCGGCATGTTGCTGGGGCCGGATTACAACGCCGCCCACCGCACGCACTTCCACATCGAGGCGTCTGGTTGGGGTTATTGCCCTGGCGGAGGCACGGCTCAGAGGCGGTAGGCCACCGTCTTCATCACCATCGAGCTGGCGTGCATCAGTTGCGGCAACGGAAACCGCAGCGCGATGCCGCCGCGTTGCTGGGCGGCGTCGGCATGGCGGATTTCGTCGGCCTGCATCCGGGTCAGCACGGCGCGCGAACGCTCATCCGCGGCCGGCAATTTCTCCAGGTGCTCGGCCAGGTGCGCTTCCACCTGGTGCTCGGTCTCCACCACGAAGCCCAGGCTGACCGGATCGCCAACCAGGGCCGCTGCCGCGCCGATCGCATAGCTGCCCGCGTACCACAGCGGATTGAGCAGGCTGGGGCGGCTGTGCAGTTGTAGCAGCCGCTGCGCGCACCAGGCCAGGTGATCGGTTTCCTCCGCCGCCGCATGCAGCAGGTGGGCGCGATTGGTTTCGTCGCGGGCCAGCGCGGCCTGGCCGACATACAGCGCCTGCGCGCAGACCTCGCCGGTGTGGTTGACGCGCATCAGGCCCGCCGCGTGGCGGCGCTCGGCGTCATCCAGCTCGGCTTCGGCAATGCCGTTGGCCGGTGACGGGCGCGTAGCCATGGGCATGCCGGCGATCGCTTCCAGCGCGCGCTCGCAGCGTTCAAGCAGGCGGTCGAGGGGGCTCAGGGTGCGAACGTTCATGGGGTGCCTGTTGAGAATGTCGGGGTGGCCGGTGTCGGGTCGAGCCGGCAGGTCAGCGGATGCGGCAGCGGCCGGCGCCGGTTCGCCAGCCGACGATGCGCCCGGCGGAAGCGGAAGTAGGGGACTTTTCAAGCGACCTGCCCGTCATGCTATCATTGCCAGCTCACAGCCCGCCGGTCGGTGGGCTTGCGCCACGAGTGACGGCTCCGCTATCATCTCGCGCCTTTGATCCACCGATGACGCGTACCGCCACCCATGGCGGCATACCAGGTATTTGAAATGAAAACGTTTAGCGCCAATGCAGACAACGTCAAGCGCGACTGGTTCGTGGTCGACGCCGCGGGCAAGACGCTCGGTCGCCTGTCGACTGAAATCGCTCGTCGTCTGCGCGGCAAGCACAAGCCGGAATACACCCCGCACTGCGACACCGGCGATTATATCGTGGTGATCAACGCGCAGCAGGTGCACGTCACCGGCGCCAAGCTGGACGACAAGAAGTACCACCGCTTCACCGGTTACGTCGGCAACCTGAAGACCACCAGCCTGAAGGACCTGCTGGCGACCTACCCGGAGCGCGTGATCGAGATCGCCGTCAAGGGCATGCTGCCGAAGAACCCGCTGGGCCGCGAGATGTACCGCAAGCTCAAGGTCTATGGTGGCGCCGAGCATCCGCATACCGCACAGCAGCCGCAGGCGCTGGAAATTTAAGGAACCGACATGGCAATCCAGCAGAATTACGGCACCGGCCGCCGCAAGACCTCCGCCGCCCGCGTGTTCCTGCGCAAGGGCAGCGGTGCCATCGAAGTCAACGGCAAGTCGCTTGAGCAGTTCTTCGGTCGCGAAACCTCGCGCATGATCGTGCGCCAACCGCTCGAACTGACCGAGAGCACCGAAAAGTTCGACATCAAGGTGACGGTCGCCGGCGGCGGCATCACCGGCCAGGCCGGCGCCATCCGCCTGGGCATCGCCCGCGCGCTGATCGAATACGACGAAAGCCTGAAGTCGCCGCTGCGCAAAGCCGGTTTCGTGACCCGCGATGCGCGCGAAGTGGAACGCAAGAAGGTCGGCCTGCACAAAGCCCGCCGCGCCACCCAGTTCTCCAAGCGCTAAGTCACCAGCGCATCGGCACGCTGCAGCAAGGTCAGAGCGCAGCCTGCCACCGGTTCTTGGGAGATCGTCTAATGGTAGGACAACAGACTCTGACTCTGTTTATCTAGGTTCGAATCCTAGTCTCCCAGCCAAAACAAAAAGACCGCCCTCGTGGCGGTCTTTTTGTTTTTGGTTGGGGTACAGGAGTCAACCACGTTCGACAATTTTGTCTGGAACAAAATTGGACAGCCGCAGGCTGGCCCCGCGAAGCGGGGTTGGTCCCATGGATGGGACCAACAATCCTAGTCCCCCATGCAACCTGAGCCGTCTTCCCTGCCGAGCTTTTTTTCTGGTTGGGAAACATGATGTGCCACGTCACTCGGCACGTCCCGTGCCTCGCCCTTCGGGCCATCGGCTGCGCCGATGTTCGCTCCGGCATCCTGCCTCCGCAGTCGACAATCTTGTCTGGAACATTGTGGACAGCCGCAGGCTGGCCCCGCGAAGCGGGGTTGGTCCCATGGATGGGACCAACAATCCTGGTCCCCCATGCAACCTGAGCCCTGTTTCTTGGCGGTATCTCTTGGTTGGGACACGGAGCCGAACCACATTACTAGGCACGTCTCGCGCCTCACCCTCCAGGCCACCTGCCCTCGATCCTCCTCCCGCAGGCATCCACTTTTCCCCGCCTGACCCGTCCCCGGACGCCGCCCCACTTTTGCTCCCCTCCCGCAACAAAGTAACATTCACTCCTTTGCCTCGCGGAAAACCATGACCAACCCCGATACAAGCAAGGCACCCGGACAGGCCGATGTGCGTACCGTTGGCAGCACAGACGCGCTGCCGGTGGCGCCGGCGCTGGGTTTGTCGCTGGATGCGGCGCGGATGCCGCGCAAGTCCACCCTGGTCACGCACCGCATCCTGTTGATCAGCGTGCTTGCCATCGCGCTTGGCGTGCTGGCGGCCTGGGCGGCGCAGCTGCTGATGTTCATGATCAACCTGATCACCGACCTGGTCTTCTATGGCCGCGTGTCCGACGTGATCGGCCCCACGGCGCGCGAGGGCTCGTTCGTGCTGTCGCCGGCGGGCAACCAGTTGGGCGCCTGGGTGATCCTGGTTCCGGCGATCGGTGGTTTGCTGGCGGGCATCATGGCGCGCTGGGGCTCGCGCGCGATCCAGGGCCACGGCATTCCCGAGGCGATGGAGCAGATTCTCACCAATGAATCGAACATCCCCGCGCGGATGACCTGGTTGAAGCCGGTGTCGTCGGCGTTCGCGATCGGCACCGGCGGGCCGTTCGGTGCGGAAGGGCCGATCATCTCCACCGGCGGCGCGCTGGGTTCGCTGCTGGGTCAGCTGCTGCACGTGACCGCCAACGAACGCAAGGTGCTGTTGGCGGCGGGTGCGGCGGCCGGCATGGCGGCAGTCTTTGGTGCGCCGGTGGCCTCGCTGGTGCTGGCGGTGGAGCTGCTGCTGTTCGAGCTGCGCCCGCGTTCGCTGATCCCCGTGGCGCTGGCCACGGTCACCGCGGTCGGCATCCGCTACGCCACCTACGGTGCCGCGCCGGTGTTTCCGATGCCGAACGTGGCCGAGCCCGGCGGCTTGGCGCTGATCAGTTTCGTGCTGGTGGGCGGTCTGGTCGGTTTCGCCTCGGTGTGGGTCACCAAGGCCGTTTACGGCGTCGAGGATCTGTTCGCCAAGCTGCCCATCCACTGGATGTGGTGGCCGGCGATCGGCGCGCTGATCGCCGGTTTCGTCGGCTGGATCGAGCCGCGCACGCTGGGCGTCGGCTACGACAACATCGATGCGCTGGTGCAGGGGCATTTCGGCCTCACCGTGCTGCTCAGTTTCGGTGCGCTGAAGTTCATTTCGTGGGTGATTGCGCTGGGCAGCGGCACGTCCGGCGGCACGCTGGCGCCGCTGTTCATGATCGGCGGCTCACTCGGCGCGGTGGTCGGCATCGGCATCAATCACTGGGTGCCCGGTGCCCACCTGGACATGGGTATCGCCGCGCTGGTGGGTATGGCGGCGATCTTCGCCGGTTCGTCGCGGGCGCTGCTGACCGCCGTGGTGTTCGCCTTCGAAACCACGCGCCAACCCGCGGCGCTGCTGCCGTTGCTGGGTGGCTGCACGGCGGCGTACCTGATTTCGGCGGTGATGATGCGCAACACCATCATGACCGAGAAGATCGCCCGCCGCGGCGTGCGCGTGCCGTCGGAATACGCGGCGGATTACCTCGACCAGGTGACGGTCGGCGCGGCCTGCGCCCGCGACGTGTTTTCGCTGCGCGCGGATCAGACCCTGGCCGAGGTGCGGCGCTGGCTGGGCGAGGGCGCGCCCGAAGCGCAGCACCAGGGTTTCCCGGTGGTGGATGCCAGCGGCAAGGTGTGCGGCGTGCTCACGCGCCGCTCGCTGCTCGATCCGCAATGGCACTACACGCTGACGGTGGGCGAGCTGGTCACGCGTCCGCCGGTGACGGTGAAGGAGAGCCACTCCCTGCGCGAAGCGGCCGACCACATGGTGGCCGAGCAGGTGGGCCGGCTGATCGTGGTGAGCCAGACCGCGCCGCACCGGCTGGTGGGCATCCTCACCCGCGGCGACATCCTGTCGGCGCACGCGCGGCGGCTGCGCGAGGCGCGTCTGAAGGATCGCCACATCAAGCTCGGCAAGCATCGCGGTTCGGCGTCGCACGCCTGAGATGCGGCCACCGGCGCGGCGCGTCGGTGGCGACAGGTCGGGCTAGATTTCCCGGTCGCCCAGCAGTACCACGTCGGCCGGACGTCGCGCGAACAATCCCACGGTGACCACGCCGGCCAGCTGGTTGAGCTCGCTTTCCAGCGCGACCGGGTCGGCGATGCGCCAGCCGTGCACGTCGATGATCCAGTTGCCGTTGTCGGTGACCACGCCGTCGCGCCACACCGGCTGGCCGCCCAGTTTCACGATCTCGCGCGCGACCAGGCTGCGCGCCATCGGGATCACCTCGATCGGCAGCGGAAAGGCGCCCAGCAGGTCCACCTGCTTGCTGGAGTCGATGATGCAGACGAACTTCCGCGCCGCCGCCGCGACGATCTTCTCCCGCGTCAACGCGGCACCGCCGCCCTTGATCAGCCGCTTGTGCGGATCGCATTCGTCGGCGCCGTCGATGTACAGCGACAGCGGCCCGGCGGCGTTGAGGTCGAGCACGGGGATGCCCAGCCGGGTCAGGTGCGCCGTGGATTGCTCCGAGCTGGAGACGGCACCCTGGATGCGATGGCGCAGATCGGCCAGCGCCTCGATGAAAAACGCCACGGTGGAACCGGTGCCCACGCCGACGATGCTGCCGTCCTCCACGTAGCGGATGGCGGCCTCACCGGCCTGGCGCTTTTCGTTGGCGTTGCTCATGGGGTCCCCTCGGCATAAAGAACGCCATGATCGTCGATTTGACGCGCGATGGCACGAGCGCACCGAGGGGCGACTCAATAGCGATCGTATTGAATCCATCGGTCTGCCGATGGCTCTATCCGATAAATGTACGGTATCATGCCGTACACAGGAGACTCGCCATGGCCACAACCGCCGACCGCCTCGACCTGCGCCTCAGCGCCGAGGACAAGACCCGCATTCGCCGTGCCGCGGCCCTGCATGACATGCCGCTGGCGGCTTTCGTGCGTGAAGCCGCTCTACGCGAGGCCGATACCGTCATCGCCCACCCGCCCAAGGCGCGGCCCGGCAGCCTGTCCGCCCGCCTGCGCGGCCGCGCCACCGCACGCCTGGGCACCGACGAAATCATGCGCCTCACCCGCGGCACATGAGTCGCGTACTGGTGGACGCCAACGTCCTGCTGGACGTGCTTACCGACGATCCGAAATGGTACGGCTGGTCGGCCGCCCAACTGGACGCCTGTGCCGCCAGCGGCGAGCTGTGCATCAACCCCATCGTCTACGCCGAGGTTTCGGTCGGTTTCGAGCGCATCGAGCAACTCGATGATGCCCTGTCGCCCGACAGCTTTACTCGCCTGGAACTGCCATGGGAAGCGGGCTTTCTCGCCGGCAAGGCTTTCCTGCAATACCGCCGCGCCAGAGGCATGCGACGTTCACCGCTACCGGACTTCTACATCGGCGCCCACGCCGCCATCGAAGGCTTGGCGCTGCTGACGCGCGATGCGAGGCGGTATCGCACGTACTATCCGACGCTGGAATTGATCTGTCCGTGAGCCCGCGCGTGGAGCGCTCTCCAACGTCAGATCGTCGAGGCCTGCAAATCCGATGGATTCAGGTGTGCTCGCGGCGCGTCATTCCAACCCGATGATGTGCTTCCAGTGCCGTGCCTCAACCGGCTGTACCGACAGCCGACTGCCCTTGCGCAGCAGCACCATGCCGTCCAATGCAGGATCGGCCTGAAGTTCCTTGAGGCTGATCGTGCGCTCGAGCTTCTTCACGAACTTCACGTCCACCAGCATCCAGCGGGGGTTGTCGCGGGTGCTGCCGGGGTCGAAGTATTTGCTCTTGGGATCGAACTGGCTGGGGTCGGGATAGGCTTCCGTCGCCACCTTGGCGATGCCGACGATGCCGGGCACGGCGCAGTTGGAGTGGTAGAAGAAAACCTTGTCGCCCGGACGCATGCCGTCGCGCATGAAGTTGCGCGCCTGGTAGTTGCGCACGCCGTCCCAGGCTTCCTGCTTCTTGCGTTTCAGGTCGTCGATGGAGAACGTGTCGGGCTCGGATTTCATCAACCAGTAGTTCATGCGCTCGCCTTGGTATCGGGTTCGCCGTTGCAGTCGATCAGCTCGCGCTCGGTGGCGATGAAATCCAGCGCCACGTCCCACGGTTCGGCGTCGATCGCGTCCAGTTCCTGGAACGCGTAGCCGATGCCCACCAGCAAGGGTTCGGTGGGCCGCATCTGGTCCTTGAGGAAGGCGAAGCTGCGATCGTAGTAGCCGCCGCCGTAGCCCAGCCGGTGGCCGCGGCGGTCGAAGGCCAGCAGCGGTACCAGCACCAGATCGAGCTGGAACGGCGCGAACCAGGTCGTCGGCGCCACCGGTTCGGGGATGCCGTGGCGGTTCGGTTGCACCGCGTCGCCTGCCTGCCACGGCGCGAACCGCAACTGCCGGTCGGCGCCGACCACCGGCAGCAGGAATTGCTGCTCACGCGCGGCCAGTGGCGGGATCACCACGTTCAGCGGCAGCTCGCCATTGCTGGCCCAGTAGCCGGCCACGCGGGCGTCGGTAAAGTATTCGGGCAGTTGTTCAAGCGTGCGCCGCAGGCCTTGCGCGGCGGTGATGCGCTCCAGCGGCGTGAGTGCGCGGCGGCGCTCGGCCAGTTGCTGGCGAAGTTCGCGGCGTTGGGCGGGGGCGTCCACGGGTCGCGTATCTCCGATCGAAAGGCGCCCCGTCCGTCGGGTGACGAACGGGGCGCGTAATGGGGTGGCGTCAACCGCAATGCCGCTGCCCACCAAACGACCTTGATCCACGAGGATCAGGTGGGAGGGCTACATGGTCTCAAGGCTTTCCGCACATGGCGGACATGCACAACAACCGATGTGAAGCCGACCCGGGGCCGTATTTAGGAACAAGGCAAATGTAAGAGTGTGCTGGCGCACATCACAGAAAACGCCGAGGTCGATTCTAAAAGCCTGCGCGCTGGAAAGCGAGCGCGGCGCGCGCCAACGATTCAGCGCTTGACCAGGTTTTCATCGAACGCGGCATCCAGCTTGTGCCGCAACACGGCCAGGCCTTCGCTCAGGCGCTGCTCCTGCGTCTCATGCTGTTTGCGCAAGGCCATCAGCTCGTGGGTGACGCTGATGGCGGCCAGCACCGCCAGCCGCTCGAAGCTGGGCGCGCGGGCGTTGGCGCGCAGTTCGCGCATCTTGCGGTCCAGGAACACCGCCGCGTCCAGCAGCCCCTCGCGCTCTTCCGGCGAGCAGGCGATCAGGAATTCGCGATCGATCAGGCGCAGCGCGACCGGATCACTGACAGGCGTGTTCATCAACCGTTGCTCTCGAGGGATTTCAGCCGCTGGATCATCGCCTCGACGCGGCTGCGGGCCAGTTCGTTGCGCGCCATCAGGCCCGCGCGCTCGCCGCTCAGCTGCTCCTGGCTGTGGCGCAGGCTCCGGTTTTCCTCGGTCAGGCGGCGCACGGTTTCCAGCAGGCGATCGAGCTGCTGGGCCAGGGCGGCCAACTCCTGCTGAACGGCATCAGGCGTATTCATGCGCGAAACTATAGCAGTACGCCAGGCGAAAACAGCCGCCCCGCGAGGGCCCATGAAGCGGCCGCGACGCGCTGCATTAAACTGGCCGCCATCTTTCGAGGAGTACGCCATGACAGACACCGAACTGGTCAGCCATGACCAACTGGACGCCGTGGTCATGCGCCTGCAACTGGGCACCGACGCCAGCGAACTGCATGGCTCGCTGTGCGGCTATCTGGCCGGCGGCGGCACCCTGCGCGGCACCTCGGTGCTGGCCGCGCTGCATCTTGATGCCGAGGTGGAGGCGCCCGAAGCGACCGACCTGGCCCTGCTGCGGCAACTGGCGCGGCAAAGCGAGATCGAGCTGGCCGACCCCGAGCTGGGCTTCGAGCCGCTGCTGCCCGAAGACGACCGCCCGCTGGTCGAGCGTGCCGAGGCGCTGGTGGAGTGGTGCCGCGGCTTCCTGGGCGGTTTCGGCCTGGCCGGTGCGCCGGCCCACGCCAAGCTGTCGGAGGAGGCGCAGGAGATCCTGCGCGATTTGGGCACCATCGCCGGCTCGGCGTTCGATTTCCAGAACGAGGAGGAAGACGAGGACGCGTTGATCGAGGTGCAGGAATTCGTGCGCGTGGGCGCCATGCTGCTGCACACCGAATGCACCGCCAGCGGCGATCCGGCCAGCGGCACGCTGCATTGAACCTTGCCTCCACGGGCAGCGCCGCGAGCGGGCGCGATGCATCGCTGGCGCTGAACGGCGCCGAGTTCGCCGGCCGCCGCCGGCAGCTGATGGACATGGCCGGCGACGACGCGGTGCTGCTGCTGGCCGCCGCGCCCGAGCGCATGCGCAATGCCGACGCGGCCTGGCCGTACCGGCAGGATTCCGATTTCCACTACCTCAGCGGTTGGCCCGAACCGGCCGCGGTGCTGGCCTTGCTGCCGGGCCGCCAGCATGGCGAGGCGGTGATGTTCTGCCGCGAGCGCGATCCGGAGCACGAGCGCTGGCACGGGCAGTCGGTGGGCACCGAGCGCGCGGTCGCCGATTACGGCATGGACGACGCGTTCCCGATCGAGGACATCGACGACATCCTGCCCGGCATGATCGAAGGCCGCGCGCGCGTGTATTGCCACTTTGGCCGCGAACCGGAATTCGACGCACAGCTGATGGGCTGGATGCGCCGTTTGCGCCAGCTGCGCGGCGGTGGCGTGGTGCCGAAGGAATTCGCCGCGCTGGGCCATCTGCTGCACGACCTGCGCCTGTACAAGTCGCGCGGCGAACTGAAGCTGATGCGTGCGGCGGCGGCCGTCGCGGTCGAGGCGCACCGCGCGGCCTGGCAGGCGGCGCGCGCCGGTGCGCACGAATACGAGGTGGAAGCGGAGCTGCTGCGCTCGATTCGCCGCCACGGTGCCGTCGCCGCGTTCGTCCCCACCGTGGCCGCCGGCGCCAACGCCTGCGTCATGCACTACCGCGCCAACCGCGCGCCGCTGCGCGATGGTGATTTGCTGCTGATCGACGCCGGCGCCGAAATGGACGGCTATGCGTCCGACATCAGCCGCACGTTTCCCGTCAATGGCCGCTACAGCACGGCGCAGCGCGCGCTGTACGACGTGGTGCTGGCGGCACAGCACGCCGCGATCGATGCCGTGCGTCCGGGCCAGCCGTTCGGCGCCGCGCATGCGGCGGCGGTGCAGGTACTGGCCGAAGGCCTGTGCCAGCTCGGCCTGCTGAAAGGGGACGCCGATGCGGCCGTGGCCAGCGGCAGCTACCGGCGTTTTTTCCCGGCAAAAACCGGTCATTGGCTGGGGCTGGACGTGCACGACGTGGGCGATTACCGCGTGGGCGGCGAATCGCGCCTGCTCGAATCGGGCATGGTGCTGACGGTGGAGCCGGGCCTGTACGTGCCACCGGATGATCTCTCGGTGGCCGAGCGCTGGCGCGGCATCGGCATCCGCATCGAGGATGACGTGGCGGTAACGCGCGAGGGCCATGAAATCCTCAGCGCCGCGCTGCCGCGTGACGCCGACGAGATCGAGTCGCTGCTGGCGCTGCGCTGACGGTGAAGCTCCTCTCCCTCCGGGAGAGGGGTTGGGGAGAGGGTTCGGCCGGCGTGGGTAATCCGCCTTCGGCCGCACCCTCATCCGGCCCTGCGGGCCACCTTCTCCCGGAGGGAGAAGGGAGCGAACCCGCGTGGCGAATCGTCACACGGCTGAGTCCTTCACATGGCGAAGCCTATAGTCGGCGGATTCGTTCCGCGGGAGATGGCCGTGCCGACTGCCGAATTCCTGTCGCGAATCCAGTTCGGTTTCGTGATGTCGTTCCACATCCTGTTTCCGGCCTTCACCATTGGCCTGGCGAGCTGGCTGGTGTTCCTGGAAGCGCTCTGGTTGCGCAAGCGCGACGAGATGTTGCGCGATCTCTATTTCTTCTGGATGAAGGTGTTTGCCGGCTCGTTCGGCCTGGGCGTGGTCTCCGGCATCGTGATGAGTTTCCAGTTCGGCACCAACTGGGCCGGTCTGTCGACGGTGGCCGGCAACGTGCTGGGGCCGCTGCTCAACTACGAGGTGATGACGGCGTTCTTCCTCGAGGCCACGTTTCTCGGCGTGATGCTGTTCGGCTGGAACCGGGTCAGCCACCGCACCCATTTCCTCGCCACCTGCATGGTGGCGCTGGGCACGCTGATCTCCAGCTTCTGGATTCTTTCGGCGAACAGCTGGATGCAGACGCCGCAGGGCTACGCGATGGTCGATGGGGTGATCCAGGCCACCGACTGGTGGGCGGCGATCTTCAACCCCTCCTTCCCGACGCGGCTGGTGCACATGGTGCTGGCCTGCTTTTTGAGCACGGGCCTGGTGGTCGGCGGCGTGTCGGCCTGGTACCTGCTGCGCGGGGTGTGGCCGGACAAGGCGCGGCTTATGCTGCGCTGTGCGCTGGCTTTCGTGGCGATCGTGATCCCGTTGCAGATCCTTGTCGGCGACATGTCGGGGCTGGTGGTACGCGAGCACCAGCCGGCCAAGCTGGCGGCGATCGAGGCGCGCTGGACCACCGAAAAAAGCGTGCCGCTGACCTTGTTCGCCTGGCCGGACGAAAAGGCCGAGCGCAACGATTACGCCATCGACGTGCCGCACCTGGGCAGCCTGATCCTCACCCACAGCTGGGACGGCGAGGTGAAGGGCCTGAAAGATTTTGCGCCAGAGGACCGGCCGCCGGTGGCGGCGCCGTTCTTCAGCTTCCGCATCATGGTGGGCCTGGGCCTGCTGATGCTGGCGCTGGCCGTGGTCGGCCTGCTGTTGTGGTGGCGGCGGCGCCTGTTCGACAGCCGCTGGTACCTGCGTTGGTGGATGGCGATGATGCCGGCCGGTTTCATCGCCCTGCTCACCGGCTGGTACACCGCGGAGATCGGGCGCCAGCCCTGGGTGGTGTACGGCGTGCTGCGCACCGTGGACGCGGCCAGCCCGGTGCATGCGTCCAGCGTGCTGGGCTCGCTGATCGTCTACTTCGTGACCTACATGATCCTGTTCGGCTTCGGCAGCTGGTACCTGTTCAAGGTGTTGCATACCGGGCCGGAGGCCGCGCCGCCGCGGTTCGGTTTCGAGGCCACCGCGTCGCGGCCGCTGGCCGTGGTCGACGATCGCAGGGAGGACTGACCATGCAACTTGCCACGATCCTGCCGATGGTCTGGTTCCTCATCATCGGCTTCGCGATCATGATGTACGTGCTGCTGGACGGCTTCGTGCTTGGCATCGGCATCCTCACGCCGTTTGCCGACGACGAGGCGCAGCAGGAGCTGATGATGAACACCGCCGCGCCGATCTGGGATGGCAACGAGACCTGGCTGGTGATGGGTGGCGCCGGGTTGATGGCGGCGTTTCCACCGGCCTATGCCGTCATCCTGTCCAGCCTGTATTTGCCGGTGCTGGCGATGCTGATCGCGCTGATCTTCCGCGGCGTGGCGTTCGAATTCCGCTTTCGCGCGCATCGCTCGCGGCGCATCTGGGGCGTGGGGTTCCACCTGGGATCGGTCATCGCCGCGTTCGCTCAAGGGCTGATGCTGGGCGCCATCGTCGAGGGCATGCCGCTGGAAGGCGGCAAGTACCTGCATGGCGCGTTCGCCTGGTTCAGCCCGTTCTCGGTGCTCACCGGGATGGCGCTGGTGTTCGGCTACGGCCTGCTGGGCGCGACCTGGCTGGTGCTCAAGACCGAGGGCCGCCCGCAACGCATCGCGCGCGACCTGACCCGGCCGCTGATGCTGGCGGTGATCGCGTTCATGGTCATGGTCAGCGCGTGGCTGCCGTTCCTGGATTCACGACTGATGGACCGCTGGTTCACCTGGCCCAACGTCCTCTACCTGTCGCCGTTGCCGATCCTCACCGTCGTCGTGGCCGCGTGGCTGTGGCGCGCGGTGCTGGCCAATCGCGAGGTGGCGCCGTTCGTGCTGGCGCTGTGCTTCTTCGCGCTGGGCTTCCTGGGCCTGGTGGTGGGCATGTGGCCCAACCTGGTGCCGCCGACCATGAGCATCTGGGACGCCGCCTCGCCGCCCTCCAGCCAGGGTTTCGTGCTGGTCGGCGCGGCGATCATGATCCCGGTGGTGCTGTTCTACACCGCGTACTCGTACCGCGTGTTTCGCGGCAAGGTGAGGGCGGGGGAGGGGTATCACTGATTGGTGGGGAATGGGGAATGGGGAACGGGGAACGGGGAACGGGGAACGGGAGAATCCGAAGCCCGCATGCGAAGCCGTGCGCGCTGTTCCCTGTTCCCTGTTCCCCGTTCCCTGCCTCCTATTCCCGCCCCCACGCATCGCGCGTGAGGTTCTCCGGTGCGCCCTCGGTACACACCACATCGTCCTCGATGCGGATGCCGCCGTAGGGTTTGAAGGCCTCGACCTTGGCCCAGTCGATGTCCTTCGCCGCGGGCTTGTCGCGCAGTTCGGCCAGCAGCATGTCGATGAAGTACAGCCCCGGTTCGATCGTCACCACCATGCCCGGCTCCAGCGTGCGGGTCATGCGCAGGTAGGGATGACCGGCGGGGCGGGGGATGGTGCCGCCGCGTTCGCCTTGCTGGAAACCGGCCACGTCGTGCACCTGCAGGCCGATCGAATGGCCCAGGCCGTGCGGGAAGAACGCGCTGGTGACGCCGGCCTCGACGGCGCTTTCCGCGCTCATGCGGAGGATGCCGTGCTCGCGCAACACGCCGGCCAGTACGTGGTGGGCGTGGACGTGCAGGTCGGGATAGCTCTGGCCGGCGCGCACCATCGCCACGAAGCCCTGCTGGGCCGCGTCGACGCTGTCGATCAGGGCCTGGAACTCGCTGGCGTCCGCCGCGGCGTAGGTGCGCGTGATGTCGCTGGCGTAGCCCGCGGCGCTGGCGCCGGCATCGATCAGCAGCGAGCGGCTGGTCGACGGCGGCGTGCGGTCGAACCTGCTGTAGTGCAAAACGGCGCCATGCTCGTTGAGGCCCACGATGCTGGCGTAGGGCAGTTCGGCGTCGATCTGGCGCGCGGCGTCGAGATACGCCATGTGAATGTCGAACTCGCTGGCGCTCGCGCGGAACGCGTCGGCGGCGGCGCGATGGGCGCGTGTGCCGATGCGGCTGGCTTCGCGCATCAGCGCCAGTTCGTACGGCGTCTTGTAGCTGCGATGCCAGTGCAGGTAATCGAGCACGGCCGCGGGGTTGTTCACCTCGATGCCGTCCACCGCGGCCGGCGCGATCACCGCGCGGTGGCCGGCGGGCAGGGCGGCCACCGCCTCGGCCGCATTGCGCACGATCACGATCTCGAAATGCTCGACCCAGTAGCCCTGCGGCGCCTGCGGCACCACGTGCCAGTAATCGCGCGGCTGCAGGAACACCAGCTTCGGCTTCTGGCCCGGCGTGTGGATGATCCAGCTGCCGGGCGCGTCGGTCAGCGGCAGCCAGTGCTTGAAATGCGGGTTCACCGCGAACGGGAAATCCTGGTCGTCCAGGAATTTTTCCGCGGGCATGCCGGCGGCGATCAGCAGGTGGTCGAAACCGCCCAGTGCCAGTGCCTTGTCGGCGCGATCGCGCAGGACGGCCAGGTGTCGGGGGTACAGGGTGGCGAGCTGATCGTGCATGGTTGTTCCCTTCGTCGGGCGGCCGTCGGGGCGGCGCGAAGGGTTTCGTCACGGCGTCGCGCGCTACGGCCGCGATAAGCGGTCCGTTGATGATGCGGCCGTGGCGGGTGGCCGGCCAGTGAAGAAGGTCAGGCTTGCGCCAGCCAGCGGTCCAGGTGGCCGGCGTCGGCGTCGCTGATCGCCACGATGCGATAGCCGGCCCAGATCTGCCCCGGGCTGGCGGCGGCCGCCTGCCATTGCTCCTGGATGCCCACCTCGATCGGCTGCGACGGTTGCAGGCCGGGCTGCGCCGGCAAGGTCAGGCTGACCTGGTACAGCGCCTCGCTGCGCGGCGCCCTGGAGCTGATCAGCATCATGCCGCCCACCGACAGGTTGCCCAGGTGGCCAAGCGGCTGGCCGCTGATCACGTCGGTCACCACGGCGGTGAAGTTGATCGGCTTGCGCTCGCTGCGGCGCTGGTTGGCGGGGTTGTCCGGTGAATTCATGAGCGACGATTTCCCTGCGCCACGGCGCTCGGGGTGATGGATTGGCGCAACGCGCCGGTCAGGCCGTGCCAGGCACGGTCGAGCAGGCTTTCGCGCGACGCGGGCATTTCGCGGGCGCGGCCGCTGGCGATTTCGTGGGCCAGTTGCGCCAGGGTCATTTCCGCGCCGCGCTGGCCGCGGCGGGTCACCATCAGGCAGCGGCCGGACATGGGCGAATACCAGCTGAGCTTGCGCCGCGCGACCTGGCCGGTGGCCGGGTCATCGAACTCGAACCAGCTGCCGAACGGCATCTGGCGCAGCCGCAACAGGGTCTCGCGCTCGCGCGGATCGACCGGTGGCTGGGGCGGCGCCGGCTCGGCGTGATCGGATTGCTCGCCCAGCCGCTGGTGCTGTTTCAGGCGCAGGGCGAGATCCGTGGCGCTGGGCAGGTCCACCGCCGGATCGACCTGCTCGATGCCCAGCAGGCGCTGGGCGACCTGTTCGGCCTCCTCCGCGTGCATGCCGATCTGCTGCAGCCCGGTTTCCACGTCCTGGCGCAGCTGTTGCCGGTCGGTGGTCGGCGCGCGGTCCAGCAACTGGTCGGTGACCCGCAACTGCGCCACGAAGGCTTCGCTGTCCTCGCCGTGGCGCAGCAGGGTGAGCGCCAGCACGTCGGACCAGGCGCGGTCCAGCAGCGCGCGCAGCAGGCCGCGCGGCGGCGACTGCGCGAAGCGCTCGGCCATCAGTTCGGTGGCGCGCTGGCGGGCCCGGTCCAGCCGCTCGCGACCTTGCGCCGCTTCCAGGTGACGATGTTCGGCCGCCTGCGCCTTGCGGCTGAGCAGTTCGACGTGGCGCTTGATGTCGGCCAGCAGGCTGGCATACAAGTCCGCGCTGGGCGGCTCCTGCCGCGCGCGCGACACCAGTTGTTCCAGCTTGGCCGTCAGCGGGCGGTTGCTCTCCTCGTCGCTGCCTTCGAACCAGTCGTTGGCGGTCGTGGTGACGGTATCGAGCAGCTGCCGTGCGGGATGCTCGGGCCGTTCGAAGAAATCGTGGTCGGCCATCGCCATGCGCAGCAGCGGCAGCTGCAGGCCGCCGAGCAGGGCCCTGGCGTCGCCGCTGCGCTGCAGTTGTTCGCCAAGCTGCTCGAACAGCATCGCCACCAGCTCTACCGTGTCGCCCTGTTCGCCGCTCAGTTCGGTGCGCGGCGCGTCGGCGGGCTTGCCGCTGTTGAGATGGAACAGAAGCTCGTCGCGCAGGCGCTGCGCGCTGCGCAACTCGCGGCTGGCGTGGTCGGTGACGGCGACCAGGTGCTGTTGCAGCGCGGCGAGCGCGGTTTCCAGCTCTTCCGGGCTGGCGGCGCGACCGGCGGGCTGGCCGGTGGTGCCGTCGATACCGCGCTGCCGTGCCAGCAGGTCACGCAGCGATTCGAGCACCGCGATCGGCTCGTGCGACGCCGGTGCGCTGCGCGCGGCCGCCGGCGTGGCGCCGGGCGTGGGCACCGCATGCGGCCGGCTGATCGCATGGCGTGGCAACTGCGTCCCGCGCAGCCGTGGCAGGATGCCGTCGCCCAGCAGCCGCGTGTTCACCGCGGCCAGCAACGGCGCGAGCGTGCGCAGCACCGACTGGTCGAAACAATGCAGCAAGGTCTGCTGTTGCTGCAGCGGCAAGGCCAGTGACGCGCTGACGTGGTGGAAGGCGTGGATCAACGCGCGCGGCCCATTCGGCAGCGCTTCGCCCTCCAGCGGCGGGGCGGCCACCAGCACGCCGAGACGGTAGGCAAGCTCATGCAGCACGGTGCCGTGGCGCGCCTCGGCGCGGGCCGACAGTTGCTCCAGGGTCATGCTCAACTCGTGCTCGACCGGATCGAGCAGTTCGAGCTGGCCCCAGGTGTTGGGCTGTTTCGCCGGTGCCGGCGGGTGGTGGCCGATGCGGTCGAAACCCACCACCAGATGGTTGGCGAAGCGCTGCCCCAGGCTTGCGCGGTCCTGCTGCACCCGTTGGCGGGTGGCGAAGTATTCCTGCTGTTCGCTGGCCTGGTGCGACTTTTCGGCACGCGTGAAGATGTGCTGGTCGAACGCGGCCAAGCTTCGCTGCAGCGGCTGGTGCAGCTCGGCAACGCAGTGGGCGCAGATTTCTTCCAGCAGGCGTTGCGCCCGTGCCGGCCAGTGGCCGCGGCGGGTATCTGGCGCCGACCCGGACACAAGTGAAGCGCGTTGTTGCTGCTCCGCGTCCATGGCAGATCCCGTCGTTTTCCGGAACGATGAGTTTATGCCGGTTGTCGCCGGCCTGTCATGCGGTTTCCGCGTCCACCCGGCACCCGTGCCGGGTGCGGTGGCGCGGGGTATCACGGCGATGGAGGGATGTCGGTCATGGCGCGCCAGGCGGCCGCCAGCGACGGCGGTTTCCGGGCGGCGCAGGGGCGGGCTTCGCCGTCGACCAGCTTTCGCGCCAGTTGCGCCAGGGTGATGTCTTCCGCCGGCTGGCCGCGCCGGTTGAGCAGCAGGCAGCGTCCGGAATGCGGCGCAAACCAGGCCAGCTTGCGCGCCCGGATCGGTGCGCCCGGCGTGGCGGCGAATTCGAACCAGTCGCCCGCGGGTTTCTGCCGCAACTGCTGCAGTTGCTCGCGCACGCGCGGATCGGTTTCGTCGCCGCCAGGGTCGCCAGGCGCATCCGCCGCCGGCGCCTCGCCAAGGCGTTGTTTCAGCCGGATGGCCAGGCTGGTGGTGCTGGGGCCGCGCGACGCCGGATCGTCGCTGTCGGCAAACAGCCAGCGGGCCAGCTCCGCGCTTTCCTCCGCCGGCATGCCGATCTGCTGCAGCCCGGTTTCCAGTCCGTGGCGCAGGGCCAGCGGATTGCTGACCGGACGCTTGCCGCAGAGCTGGTCGGTGATGAGCAGGCGGCTGGAAAACGCGTCGCTCTGCTCGCCATGGCGCAGCAGGGTCAGCGCCAGCACGTCGGTCCAGACGCGGTCGATCAGGCCGCGCAGGCCGTTGTCCGGGCGGGCGGGGTCCCTGCGTTCGGCCATCAGCTGTGCCGCTTGCCGCCGCGCCTGGGCCAGCCGGTCGTGTCCCTGCATGGCCTCCACGTGGCGCCGCTCGGCCAGTTGCGCCTTGCGTTGCAGTTGCGCCAGGTAGGCGTCGAGCTGGCCCTGCAACGCGGTGTACAGCGCCGCCGCGGGCGGCTCCCAGACGGTGCGGTCCACCAGCTGGTTTAGCGCGCTGACGACGCCGCGATCGGCCTCGCTGTCGCTGTCCTCGATCCAGTCGCGGGCCGCGTCGGCAAACGTCTCCAGCAGTTGCCGCGCCGGATGCCCGTGTTCGAAGAAACCGGGGTCGGCGAGCGCCAGGCGCAGCAGCGGCAGTTGCAGCTCGCCGAGCAGCGCGCGGGCCTTGCCGGACGGGCGCATGGCGGCGGCCAGCGCCTGCAGCAGCCGCGCCACCAGTTCCAGGATGTCGTCCTGCTCGTCACCGATGCGCACGTTCGCGCCGTCCCCCGGCGACCGCGCCTGGGCAGCGCCCGCGTTGAGGCATCCCAGCAGCGCGCGGCGCAACTGCGAGGCGCTGGCGGGCGTGCCGCCGACATGGCCGGGGATCAGGCTGGGGCGCTGTTGCAATGCCTCCAGCGCGGCCCGCAGTTCTTCCTCGGTGGCCACCAGGGCGGCGTCGTGGCGTGCCGGGCTGGCGTTGCGGCGGCGGATCAACGGTTCGCGCAGCCCATCCAGCGCGCTGGCCGCCGTCGCCTTGCCAGGCGGGGTGGGCGGTGCCGGTGGCGCCGGCGTTTCGATCGACAGTGGCGGCGCCTTGCGCAGCGGCGTGCGCGCCATGGGAAACGCGCGCAGGCGCGGCAGGATGCCTTCGGCCAGCAGGTGACGGTTGACGATCTCGTACAGCCCGGCCAGCCCCGGCACCAGGGTGCTTTCCAGGCTTTGCAGCAGCAGCACGTCGTGCTCGCTGGGCAGGTTCAGCGCGGCGGTGGCATCGCGGAACGCGGCGGCCATGGCCTGCGGCCCCAGCGGCAGGCGTTCGCCCTCCAGCGGCGGCGCGGCCACCAGCACGGCGAGGCGGTAGCTCAATTCCACCAGCAACGGCCCGTTGCGCGCCTCGTTGCGCGCCACCAGCTGGTCCAGCGCGGCGGTCAGCTCGTGCTCGACCGCATCGAGCAGGCTCAGCGTGAGCCCCGGCTTCTTGCCGGCGGACGGGGCGGCGAGGGTGCCGATCTGCGCAAACGCGCGGTCGATGCTGGCCACGAAGCGTTCTTCGAAAACCTGCCGTCCCTGCAGCAGCGTCTGCCGCGTGGCCAGGTAGCGCTGCTGGTCCACGTGGCTGCGCGTGCGGTCGGATTTGTCGTGCAGGCGGCGGTCGAAATCCCCGAGGCAGGCGCGCAGCGGCTCGTGCAGCCAGGTCGCGCACAGGCCGCGCACTTCATCCACCAGTCGTTGTGTGCGCGCCGGCCAGCCGGGTTTGTCGGGGGACGGCGCGTCTTCGGTGATGTCGATCTTCAAAATGATCCCGAACCATGCGACAGGGCGAGTCTATGCCCGATGCGGTGAGCTAACCATGAGCGTTTTGTCACAACGGCTCAAGCCAGGAAGCTGGCGATCACGTCGTTGAGAAAACGCTGGCCCAGCGCGGTGGTGCGCAATCGTGAGGGATCGTGGTGCAGCCAGCCGCGCTGTTGCGCGTCGTGCAACGGCGCGGCGATGGCGGCCAGCGGCAGGCCGGTGCGCTGGGCGAAGTCGTCCAGCGGTACGCCGTCGATCAGCCGCAGCGCGTTCAACATGTATTCGAACGGCAGCTCGCCGGGCACCACGATTTGGTCGCCGCCGATGCGCGCGGGCGTGCCGCAGGCTTCCATGTAGGCGCGCGGGTGGCGCGATTTCCAGCGCCGGTGCACCTGGCCGCTGGCCGCGTCGCTGAGCTTGCCGTGCGCGCCGGCGCCGATGCCCAGGTAGTCGCCGAAGCGCCAGTAGTTGAGGTTGTGCGCGCAGCGCCGGCCCGGTTGCGCGTAGGCGGAGATTTCGTATTGGCCATAGCCCGCCGCGGCCAGGCGTGCCTCGCAGGCTTCCTGCATCGCCCAGGCGTGGTCGTCGTCCGGCAGCGGCGGCGGGTTGGCGGCGAACACGGTGTTCGGCTCCAGCGTCAGCTGGTAATGCGAGAGGTGCGCAGGTTGCAGCGCCACGGCGCGATCCACGTCGGCCAGCGCGCCATCCAGCGTCTGTCGGGGCAGGGCGTACATCAGGTCGAGGTTGATGTTGGCGTAGCCCGCGTCCTGCGCCGATTTCACCGCGCGCTCGGCTTCCGCGGCGGAATGGATGCGGCCCAGCCGGCGCAGCTTGTCGTCGTCGAAACTTTGCACGCCGAACGAGATGCGGTTGACGCCGGCTGCCAGATAGCCATCGAAACGGCCATGTTCGACCGTGCCGGGATTGGTTTCCAGCGTGATCTCGGCATCGGCGGCCAGCGGCAGCCGCTCGCGCACGCCATCGAGCAGGCGCTCGATCAGCTCGGGCGAAAACAGGCTGGGCGTGCCGCCGCCGAAGAAAATGCTGACGATGGGCCGGCCCTGCAGCGCCGCGCCGAAATCCGCGCGGTCGGCGTCCAGGTCGGCCAGCAGGTGGTCGATGTATTCGGCGTACGGCGGCGGCGTGTTGCGCAGGCCGTGCGAGTTGAAATCGCAGTACGGGCACTTCTTCACGCACCACGGCATGTGGATGTACAGCGACAGCGGTGGCGCGGTCAGGCTCATGTCTGCTCGGCCAGCCGCGCCCGCAGCGCCGCCATCGCCTGGCCGCGGTGGCTGAGGTGGTTTTTCAGCGCGGGGTCGAGTTCCGCGGCGCTTTGCGTTTGCCCATCGGGCAGGAACAGCGGGTCGTAGCCGAACCCGCCCGGCCCGCGCGGCGCCTCCAGCACGCGGCCGTGCCAGCGGCCTTCGACGATCAGCGGCGTGGGGTCGGCGGCGTGGCGCAGCAGCACCAGTGCGCACATGAAGAAGGCACGGCGCCGTTCCGGCGGCACGCCGTCCAGCGTCCGCAGCAGTTTCGCGTTGTTGGCGGCGTTGTCACCGTGGTGGCCGGCGTAGCGCGCGGAGTACAGCCCCGGCGCACCATCGAGCATGTCCACGCACAGGCCCGAATCGTCGGCCAGCGCGGGCAGACCGCTGGCCCGGGCCGCGTGGCGCGCCTTCAGCAGGGCGTTTTCCACGAAGGTCAGGCCGGTTTCCTCGGCGTCCTCGATGCCCAGGCTGGCTTGCGTGACCACCTCGCAACCGCTGCCGGCAAACAGCGCGTTGAATTCGCGCAGCTTGCCGGGGTTGCTGCTGGCCAGGACGATGCGATGCATGGGGTGGGTTTCCTGAAGTGCCGGGAGTGGAATCGTCGTGGGGCCATGGTGACGGGAGAAGGCCCTCTCCCCCTGCCCCTCTCCCGCAAGCGGGAGAGGGGAGTGTCGTGCTTGCGCGACCGCGTTAGTTGGATTGCAGCGCGGCACGCTGCGCTGCGACCAGTTCACCGATGCCTTTTTCGGCCAGCGCCAGCATCGCGTCCATCTCGTCACGGCGGAAGGCGTGGCCCTCGGCCGTGCCCTGGATCTCGATGAAGCCGCCGCCGTCGTTCATCACCACGTTCATGTCGGTGTCGCAGCTCGAATCCTCGGCGTAGTCCAAGTCCAGCACCGGCATGCCCTGGTAGACGCCCACCGACACCGCGGCGACGGCGCCCACGATCGGGTTGCGCTTGAGGTTTTCGCGCTTCATCAGCAGGTTTACCGCGTCGACCAGGGCCACGTAGGCGCCGGTGATGGCGGCGGTGCGGGTGCCGCCGTCGGCCTGCAGCACGTCGCAGTCGAGGGTGATCACGCGCTCGCCCAGCGCCTGGCGGTTGACGCAGGCGCGCAGGCTGCGGCCGATCAGGCGCTGGATCTCCATGGTGCGCCCGCCCTGGCCGCCGCGCGCGGCCTCGCGCTGCATGCGGGTGTTGGTGGCGCGCGGCAGCATGCCGTATTCGGCGGTGATCCAGCCCTCGCCCTTGCCGCGCAGCCAGGCCGGTGCGCGGTCCTCGATGCTGGCGGTGCACAGCACGCGGGTGTCGCCGAAGCTCACCAGCACCGAGCCCTCGGCGTGGCGGGTGTAGTGGCGCTCGATGGTGACCGTGCGCAGCTGGTCGCTGGCGCGGCCGCTGGGGCGGGTGGGGGCGTTCATGGGGTGGTTCCTTCGCGTCGCTTGGCCGGATTGGGCAAGGCGGGACCGGAGAGTTTACCATTGCGACTTTTAGCCCCGCCCGGAAACGCTTCAATGATCCGCAGCATGACGGCCTACGCCAGCGCCGAAACCACCGGCCCCGCAGGCACGCTCGGTTGCGAGCTGCGCACGGTCAATCACCGCTACCTGGAACTGAGCCCGCGGCTGCCGGACGACCTGCGCGCGTTCGAATCGCAACTGCGCGAGCGGGTGGCGGCGAAACTGTCGCGTGGCAAGCTGGACTTGACCGTGCGCCGCACCGGCAGCGATGCGCGCGGCGAGTCGCTGCAGATCAACCACGCGCTGCTGGCCCGCCTGTCCGAACTGAACCGGGACATGAGCGCGCTGTTTCCCGGCCTGCAGGTGCAGTTCACCGAAGTGCTGCGCTTCCCCGGCGTGATGCAGCAGGCCGAGGTGGACGCGGCGACGCAACAGGCAGCGCTGTTCGATGTGCTGGACCGCGCGCTGGATGCGCTCACCGCCACGCGCGAGCGCGAGGGCGCCAAGCTGGGCGAGATCCTGGGCGAGAAGCTCGATGCGATCGAGCGCGTGGTGGCCGACGTGCGCACCTGGATGCCGCAGATCCGCGCCGGGTTGCGCACGCGCCTGGAAACGCGCCTGGCCGACCTGAAGCAACCGGTCGAGCCGGGTCGGCTGGAACAGGAGCTGGTGCTGCAGATCACCCGCATCGACGTGGACGAGGAGCTGGACCGGCTCAGCACGCATATCGCCGAGACGCGTCGCGTGCTGGGGCTGCGCGAGCCGATCGGACGCCGCCTGGATTTCCTGATGCAGGAGTTCAACCGCGAGGCGAACACGCTGGGCTCCAAGTCGGTCGACGCGCGCAGCACCAATGCGGCGGTCGAGCTGAAGGTGCTGATCGAGCAGATGCGCGAGCAGGTGCAGAACATTGAGTGAGCGGGGAGCTGTCGAGCTTGGTGGGGGCGCGGTCGATGCTTCTTGGCAAGCACCGGGCCCTCTCCCCAACCCTCTCCCCAAGGGGGAGAGGGGGCAAAGGAGCTTCGCATCGTTATGTTGATTGAAGCAGGCACCCTGTTCGTCGTGGCGGCGCCCTCGGGCGCGGGCAAGTCCAGCCTGGTCAACGCGCTGCTGGAGCGCGAGCCGACGATCTCGTTGTCGATATCGCACACCACGCGGCCGCCGCGCGTGGGCGAGCTGTACGGGCGGCACTATTACTTCGTCGAGCGCGACGCGTTCGAAAAGCAGGTCGCCGCGGGCATTTTCCTGGAGCACGCCGAAGTGCACGGCAACCTCTACGGCACGTCGGGCACCATGGTGCAGGAGCAACTGGCGCAGGGGCGCGACGTGTTGCTGGAAATCGACTGGCAGGGCGCGCAGCAGATTCGCCGCAGCAAGCCCGATTGCGTGAGCGTGTTCATCCTGCCGCCATCGCGCGCCGAACTGGAGCGGCGGCTGCGCGGGCGCGGTTCGGACAGCGCCGCGGTGATCGAGCAGCGGCTGCGCAATTCGCGCGAGGAAATCAGTCATGCGCACGAGTTCGATTTCATCCTGATCAACGATGTCTTCGACGAGGCGCTGGCCGACCTGCAGTCCATCGTGCGCGCGGTGCGCCAGCGCAGTGCGCTGCAGTGGCGCCGCCACGAAGCGCTGATCGCGCAATTGCTGGCGCCTTGAGGCGCAGGCCGGGGCGCGTGGCCGTGGCTTGATGTTCGCTGCCCTGCACCCCATTCCCATTTCCCTGCGTCACCTGCTTCCATTACCTTGTCCTTTTTTCCGGCCGATGCACCCATGACCCAACCTGTTCGCCCGCCAGCTGACGACGGCGCCCTGGTCAGGATTCGCGGGCTGACCACGGTGCTCAACGGCAAGACCATCTTCGATGCGCTGGACCTGGACATCCCGCGCGGCAAGATCACCTCGATCATGGGCCCCAGCGGCACCGGCAAGACCACCCTGCTCAAGCACATCACCGGGCAGATGCACGCCGACGCGGGCAGCATCCACGTTGACGGGCAGGACGTGGCGCGGCTGTCGCGCGAGCAGTTGTACAAGCTGCGCGAAGGCATCGGCTACCTGTTCCAGAACTCGGCGCTGCTGACCGATTTCGACGTGTTCGAGAACGTGGCGTTTCCGCTGCGCCAGCATACGAAGCTGCCCGAGGTGCTGATCCGCAACCTGGTGCTGATGAAGCTGCAGGCGGTGGGCCTGCGCGGCGCGGCGCGACTGAGCCCGAACGAGCTTTCCGGCGGCATGGCGCGGCGGGTGGCGCTGGCGCGGGCGATCGTGTTCGACCCGCAACTGATCCTGTACGACGAGCCGTTCGTGGGGCTGGACCCGGTGGCGCTGAACCAGGTGCTGAAGCTGATCCAGACGCTGAACCAGACCCTGGGCATCACCAGTGTGCTGGTCTCGCACGAACTGCCGGCGGTGCAGCGCATCGCCCATCACGTGGCGTTGCTGGCCAACGGCAAGGTGGTGGCGCAGGGCGACCCGGCGACGATCGCCGACGACGGCTCGCCGTGGACGCGCCAGTTCTTCGGCGGCGAGGCGGATGGGCCGATCCCGTTCCGTTATCCGGCGGGCGACTATGCCACCGAGCTGGGTTTTGCCGGAGCGGCGAAATGAGCGCGCGCGCGCCGCGGTCCCGCAACGTGGTGACGCAGTCGCTGGCGCAGATCGGCGCCTGCGGCCTGTTCCTGCTGACCCTGCTGGCGGCGATCCCGCGCAGCTTCCGCTACCTGCGCGAAACCACGCGCCAGCTGTGGTTCGTGGGCGCGATGAGCCTCACCATCATCATGGTCTGCGGCCTGTTCGTGGGCATGGTGCTGATGCTGCAGCTGTACCACGTGCTGTCGATCTTCGGCGGCACCTCGGCCAGCGGCATGGTGGTGGCGCTGTCGGTGTACCGCGAGCTGGGGCCGGTGGTCACCGCGCTGCTGTTTGCCGGGCGTGCCGGCACGGCGGTCACCGCGGAGATCGGCCTGATGCGCGCCACGGACCAGATCTCGGCGATGGAGATGATGGCGGTCGACCCGGTCGCCTACGTGGCCACGCCGCGCTTCCTGGCCGGGCTGATCGCGATGCCGCTGTTGTGCTGCGTGTTCTGCGCCATGGCGATCTTCGGCGGCCACCTGGTCGGGGTGACCTGGCTGGGCATCGACAACGGCACGTTCTGGTCCAACATGACCGCCCAGGTCGACGTGCATACCGACATCGTCAACGGCGTGCTGCTGAAGAGCCTGGCGTTTGGCGCGGTGGTGTCGCTGATCGCGGTGTTCCAGGGTTTCACCACGCCGCCCACCAGTGAAGGCGTGGCCTATGCCACCACGCGCACGGTCGTCGCCTCGTCGATCGCGATTCTGGCGCTGGACTTCGTGCTGACCGCCTTCCTGATGTGATTGCCATGACTTATCGCTTTTCGAGGAACCTGCCGTGAGCCAACCGAGAAATTCCTATGCCGTCGGCACCGGCCTGTTCATCGTGCTCGGTTTTGCGGCGCTGGCCTACCTGGCCACCCAGACCAGCTCGGTGGCCAATGTCCGCCAGGGCGACAGCTACACGCTGCAGACGCAGTTCACCAACATCGGCCAGCTGAAGGAGCGCGCCCCGGTGAAGATCGCCGGCGTGCGGGTGGGCCAGGTGCAGTCGATCACCCTGAAGCCCGACCACGACGTGGCCGACGTGACCCTTTCGATCGACAGGCACTACGACCACATCCCGCAGGATTCGGTGGCCACCATCTTCACCAGCGGCCTGCTCGGCGACCAGTACGTGGGCATCGAGTACGGCAGCGCCAAGCAGGTCGTGGCCGACGGCGGCACGCTGGCACGGACCAAGTCCACCCAGCCGCTGGAGGAGATGCTGGGCAAGTTCTTCGGCGCCGGCGGCGTGGTCGACAACGTGGGCGGCAGCTACACGGTCAAGGCGAACTTCACCAACGTGGGCACGCTGTCCGCCGGCGCGCCGGTGAAGATGGCCGGCGTGGTGATCGGCAGCGTGCAGTCGGTGCGCGCCGATCCGGTGCAGTTGAACGCCCGCGTGGTGCTGGCGATCGACAAGCGCTACGACGCGATTCCGGATGATTCGGCCGCCGCGGTATTCACCAGTGGTTTGATCGGCACCCAGTATGTTGCGATCCAGCCCGGCGGCTCGCCCGACATGCTCAAGGACGGGGACGAAATGATCCTCACCCAGTCCGCGATGCAGTTGGAGGACCTGATCGGGAAGTTCCTGGTGAACGGCTCCGGCGACAAGAAGCCCGCCAGCGACAAGTGACCCCCTATTCCCGCCTGCCCATCGGCCGGCCCCGCCAAGGAAACCCCATGCTGCGCCAACTGGCTCTTGCCACTGCCATCGCCTTCGGTGTCGTCGTCACCGCGCCCGCGTTCGCCCAGGCTGCTCCGGCGGCCGCCACCAGTCAGCCGACACCGGTGCAGGTGGTGCAGACCATCGCCGACCAGCTGGCGACCGCCATCGAAGGCCATCGCGACGAACTCAAGCGCAACCAGGAAAAACTGATCAGCGTGATCGATGAAGTCTTCCTGCCGCACTTCGACCTCGATTACGCCTCCATCCTGGTGCTGGGCCAGCATGCGCGGCAGGCCACGCCGCAGCAGCGTGATCGTTTCGCCAAGGCGTTCTACAACTCGATCACCCATCGCTACGCCGAGGGTCTGCTCAACTACACCCGCGGCCGGGTCAAGGTGCTGCCGTTCAACGGCGACCTCAACGACAAGCGCACCGTGGTGCGCACCCAGGTGGTGCTGGACGACGGCAAGCTGGTGTCGATCGACTACGCCTTCCGCAAGGGCCGCGGCGGCGACTGGAAAGCCTACGACGTGATCATCGAAGGCATTTCCTACGTCACCAACTACCGCAACCAGGTCGACGCCGAAATCCGCAAGGTCGGCATCGAGCAGTTGATCAGCAACCTGGAAACCCAGGGCGAGAAGGCGCTGGACACGATGGCCAAGGACAACAAGGACGCCTCGTGACCCAGCCGGCCGCGCCAGCGTTTGAACTCGTCACCACGGAGCCGGGTACGCTTGGCGTGCGTGGCGTGCTGAGCTTCGACACGGCCGCCGCGGCGATGCAGGCGATCCGCACGGCGCTGGCCGCTGGCGACTATGAACGGCTCGACCTGGGCGAGGTGCGGCGCAGCGACAGCGCCGGCCTGGCCTGCGTGCTGGCGGTCGTGGCATCGCCCGGAAAGACGCTGCGCGTCGTGCGCATGCCGCCGGGCATGCAGGCGTTGGCGAAAGTGTGCGAGGTGGATTCGCTGGTCGCCTGACCGCTGCGCCAGGACCGCAACGACGAAGGGGCCGCAAGGCCCCTTCGGTTTTGGCGATGCCGCAAACTACGGCTGGTTGGCCTGCTTCGGATGCGTGGTTTCCCATTGGTGCTGCTGGTCGAGCAGCTCCTCGGGATCGAAATTGTCGTCGTCCAGCCCCTGCATCTGCTGGATCACCGACGCGGGCGGGCTGCCATCGTAGATCTTGTACAACCGCTGCTGGCGGTAGGCGTCGCGCATGAAAACGTAGGGGTCGTAGGCCGATTTGAGGAAGTTTTCCGCGTCGATCGCGCGCGAGCGCAGCGTGATCAGATAGATCGCCTGCGGCAGGTATTGCAGGCCGTTGTAATGGTGATTGTCGGCGTACAGGCTCAGCGGGTCGAAGAAATAGCTGTCCACCGGCATGCGCCACATGTCGCGCGCCGTCGACGGTCCCAGCAGCGGCAACACCAGGTAATCGCCATCGGGCAAGCCCCAGCGCGCCAGTGTCACGCCGAAGTCGTTGTCTTCCAGCGGAATGCCGAACTTGCTGGCCGGGTCCAGGAAGCCGCCCATGCCCAGGGTCAGGTTGACCAGGAACCGGCCGGTGCTCTGCAGCGCCTGCTTCGGGCGCGCCTGCAGCAGGTCGTTCGCCACCGTGATCGGCATGCGGATATTGGTGAAGAAATCGCTGACCGAACGGCGCACCGGCGGGTTGGTGATCTTGCGATAGCCGGCGGCAACCGGGCGGATCACGGCCTGGTCCACCGCGTCGTTGAACTGGTAGGCCTTGCGGTTGTACTTTTCCAGCGGATCGTCGGTACGCGGCTTGGCAATCGTGCAGCCGGTCAGCAACGCCAGGGCAGTCAGCGTCGCAAACCAGCGCCAGCGAGGGGATTGAAGCAGGGAAGGCATGAGGAAGCCCGGGCTCACGGGGGAGGAGAGCGCATAAGTGTACTGCAGAGTCTTGTATCTTGCCCGGTTTTCCGGGCGGCAGGGCATCGGTCGCGCGCGGCGACAGCGCCGGACAGGATACACGCTGCGCACATTGCCAGTCACGCCCGTGGTGTCCTACACTGATCGGTCTGATAAGTCATTTTTTTCTCTAAGGATTTCGCAATGGCACGCATTACCGTGGAAGACTGCCTGGAGGTAGTCGACAACCGATTCGAGCTGGTGTTGATGGCGACCAAGCGCGCCCGTCAGCTGGAAAAGGGCGCCGAGCCGGCGGTCAACCCGGGTCACGACAAGCCGACCGTGCTGGCGCTGCGCGAAATTGCCGACCGCCGCATCGACCAGGCCACGATCGACGAGATCGACAAGAGCGAGCGCGAGCGGGCCGAGCGCGAAGCGCTGGAGTGGGCCGCGGCCGAGGTGGACGACGACCTCTCCAAGGGCGGGGAAGACTGATGACCGGCGATGGCCATCACGCGCCCATCGGCTGCCTGACCGGCCTTGCCGGTTCGCGGGCGGCCGCGCGTCGCATGACCATCGGCCTGGATTCACGTTCGTGCGGGGCAGGCGCCTGATCCGGCGCCTGGTGCAATGACCGCGCTGGGCGATCGCGACAATGGGGACCTGTCCGCGTTGCCGCCTTACGTACTGGCGCTGAAGGAGCGCATCGCCTACCTGCCCGAGGCGCAGGTGCAGCGCGTGCTGCTGGCGTACGAGATCGGCGCGCGCGCCCACCTCGGCCAGTCACGCAAGAGCGGCGAGCCCTACATCACCCATCCGGTGGCCGTGGCCGGCATCCTGGCCGAGCTGGGGCTGGACACCGAAACCATCATCGCGGCGATCCTGCACGACACCCTGGAAGACACCGAGCTCAGCCGCGAGGCGCTGGCCGGCGAATTCGGCGAGGAAGTGGCCGAGCTGGTCGATGGCGTCACCAAGCTCGACAAGATGCGCTTCGGCAGCCGCCAGGAAGCCGACGCGGAAAGCTTCCGCAAGATGCTGCTGGCGATGGCGCGCGACCTGCGCGTCATCCTGATCAAGCTGGCCGACCGCCTGCACAACATGCGCACGCTGGGCGCCAAGGATTCCGCCTCGCGCCGCCGCATCGCGCGCGAGACGCTGGAGATCTACGCCCCGATCGCGCAGCGCCTGGGCATGAACAAGTTCAAGGCCGAGCTGCAGGACCTGGGCTTCCGCACGCTGTATCCGGACCGCTACCGGGTGATCCGCGAACGCATTCGCGCCGCGCTGGGCAATCGCCGCGAGGCGATGGGCAAGATCGAGTCGGCGCTGGCCGCGCGGCTGGCTTCGGAACACCTCACCGTGCGCGTGGTGGGCCGGATCAAGTCGCCGTGGAGCATCTATTCGAAGATGCGCAACGAGCACAAGAGCTTCGCCCAGCTGATGGACGTCTACGGCTTCCGCGTCATCACCGACAGCGTGATGAGCTGCTACATGGCGCTGGGCGTGGTGCACGCGCTGTACAAGCCGGTCGACCGGCGCTTCAAGGATTTCATCGCGATCCCCAAGGCCAACGGCTACCAGTCCCTGCACACCGTGCTGCTGGGGCCCTTCGGCGCGCCGATCGAGGTGCAGATGCGCACCGCCGAGATGGATTCGTTCGCCGAGAGCGGCGTGGCCGCGCACTGGGCCTACAAGACCGAGAGCAGCCCCGCCAACAGCGCGCAGGCGCGCGCGCGCGAGTGGCTTTCGTCGCTGGCCGACAGCCAGATGAACACCACCTCGTCGGCCGAGTTCATCGAGAACGTCAAGATCGACCTGTTCCCCGACGAGGTCTACCTGTTCACGCCGCGCGGCGACATCCTGTCGCTGCCGCGCAACGCCACCGCGCTGGATTTCGCCTATGCGGTGCATACCGACGTGGGCGACCACGCGGTGGCCGCGCGCGTGGACAAGAAACTGCTGCCGCTGCGCACGCGGCTGGAATCGGGCCAGCTGGTGGAAATCATCACCGCGCCATCGGCCTTGCCCAACCCGGCCTGGCTGGAGTCGGTGGTCACCGGCAAGGCGCGCACCGCGATCCGCCAGTACCTGAAACACCTGCAGCACGAGGATGCGGTGGATTTTGGCCATCGCATGCTCGACCGCGCGCTGGACGCCCGCGGCAGCAGCCTGGACGACATCACGGCGACCGTGCTCGACCGCTTCCTGGAAACCTCCAAGCTGAAGCGGCTGGAGGAGCTGCTCTCGGATATCGCGCTGGGCAACCGCATGCCCGACGTGGTGGCCGGCCAGCTGCTGAAATTGCGCGGCAAGCGCAAGGGTGAGGCGTCACTGCCGACGGTGCCGCACGCGCACGAGAACATCCGCATCACCGGTGCCGAACGTGGCGTGCTGAGCTTCGCCAATTGCTGCCACCCGCTGCCCGGCGACG
This sequence comes from Rhodanobacter caeni, assembly GCF_039523575.1. Classification (NCBI taxonomy): domain Bacteria; kingdom Pseudomonadati; phylum Pseudomonadota; class Gammaproteobacteria; order Lysobacterales; family Rhodanobacteraceae; genus Rhodanobacter; species Rhodanobacter caeni. Next base: position 818,996 of record NZ_BAAAFO010000002.1, read on the forward strand.
ACATCATCGGCTACCTCTCCTCCGGCAAGGGCATTGTGGTGCATCGCGAGGAATGCCCCAACGTGGTCGAGTTGCGCAAGTCGCCCGAGCGCTGCGTGGCGATCGAATGGGATCGCGACGTGCAGGGCGATTACCGCGCCGAACTGCGCATCGAGGTGATCAACCGCACCGGCGTGCTGGCCACCATCGCGGCGGCCATTGCCGCGGCCGATTCCAATATCGAGAACGTGGAATACGTCGAGCGCGACGTCGCCGCCGCCACGCTGGTGTTCGCGATCGAAGTACGAAGCCGCAAGCACCTGGCCGACGTGATCCGTCGCGTGCGCCGCACCGGCGTGGTCAGCGGGGTGTATCGGTACCCCCTGTAGGAGCGCCTTGTGCGAAAGGTGTGGCGGAAAGCCAAGCTTTTCGCGCACAAGGTGCGCTCCTACAATGAGCGTTTTCAGCGCCGAGGCCGCCCATGTCCAGCACCGTCATCACCACCACCGACGCACCCGCCGCCATCGGCCCGTATTCGCAAGCCGTGCGTGCCGGCGACACCGTGTATTTCTCCGGCCAGATCCCGCTCGACCCGGCCACCGGCGCGCTGGTCGAAGGCGACATCACCGTGCAGACGCGACGTGTGTTCGACAACCTGGTCGCGGTGGCGCAGGCGGCTGGCGGCTCCCTGTCGCAGGTCGTGCGGGTGGGCATCTACGTCACCGACCTGGCGAATTTCGCCGCCGTCAATGCGGTGATGGCCGAGTATTTCCAGCCGCCGTATCCGGCGCGTTCCACCATCGAGGTTTCGGCGCTGCCCAAGGCCGCGCAGGTGGAAGTCGACGCCGTGATGGCGCTGGGCTGATCCGCGGCCAGGGCCTGCGCTGACGCTTGGCGCCGATGGTGGGGCCGCGCGCCACGCGACGTCTCGGCTAGGCTTGGCAGATGGCTTCTCCCCACCCCGTCGCTTCCGCCGAAGCCGGTCTCGCACCGGTGTCGACCGTGCCCGGTGTCGGCCCCGCGCTGGTGAAAGCGCTGGCGCGGCTGGGACTGGAGCGGGTGCAGGATCTGTGGTTCCACCTGCCGCTGCGTTACGAGGACAAGACCCGCGTCACCGCGATGGCCGACCTGCGCGCCGGCGAGCGGGCGCAGGTGGAAGGCGTGGTGGAGGCGGTGGAGCGCGGCTTCCGCTACCGCCCGCAACTGAAGGTGGCGATCGGCGATGGCAGCGGGTACACCCTGTTGCTGCGGTTTTTCCATTTCAACCGCGCCCAGGCCGAACAACTGGTGCCGGGCACGCGGTTGCTTTGCTATGGCGAGATACGCCACGGCGCGAATGCGCTGGAGATGGTGCACCCGCAATACCGCCGGCTGGACGGCAACGACGCGGTGGCCGTCGACGAGGTGCTCAGCCCGGTCTATCCCACCACCGAAGGATTGGGCCAGAAGCGGCTGGCCGGCGTGATCGGCAAGGCCCTGGCGCTGTTGCCGCCGGCGCCGCAACTGGAACTGATCCCGCCCGCGCTGTGCGCCGAGCATGGCCTCACTTCGCTGCGCGAGGCGCTGCTCTATGTGCATCGGCCGCCGCCGGACGCGCCGCTGGCGCAACTCACCCTGGGCCGCCATCCGGCGCAACAGCGGTTGGCGTTCGAGGAATTGCTGACCCAGCACCTGAGCCTGCGTCGCATGCGCGAGGCCGTGCGCCTGCGGCATGCGCCTGCGTTGGTAATGGATCGCGCGCTGCAGCGACGCTTCCTGGCCACGCTGGCGTTCAAGCTGACGCGGGCGCAGCAGCGCGTCGGCGCCGAGGTGGCGCAGGATCTCGCGCAGACCCGGCCGATGCTGCGCCTGGTGCAGGGCGACGTCGGCAGCGGCAAGACGGTGGTGGCGGCGCTGGCCGCGCTGGCCGCGGTGTCGTCCGGCCACCAGGTGGCCCTGATGGCGCCGACCGAATTGCTGGCCGAGCAGCATCTGCACAATTTCCGGCAATGGCTGCAGCCGCTGGGCATCGAGGTGGCATGGCTGGCCGGCAAGGTCACCGGCAAGGCGCGGCGGCAGGTGCTGGAGCGCGTGGCGCACGGCGCCCCGGTGCTGGTGGGTACGCACGCGTTGATGCAGGAGGGCGTGAATTTCTCCCGGCTTGGACTGGTCATCGTGGACGAGCAGCACCGCTTCGGCGTGCAGCAGCGGCTGGCGCTGCGCGACAAGGGCATGACCGACGAGGCCGTGGCGATCGGTGGAACCGAGCAGGTGCCGCATCAGCTGGTGCTCACTGCCACGCCGATACCGCGCACGCTGGCGATGAGCGCCTACGCCGACCTCGACGTCTCCTCCATCGACGAGCTGCCTCCCGGGCGCACACCGGTGCAGACCATTGCGATTTCCAACGCGCGCCGTTTCGACGTGATCGAACGCATCCAGGCCGCCTGCGCCGAAGGCCGGCAGGTGTACTGGGTGTGCACCCTGATCGAGGAATCCGAACAATTGCGCGCGCAGGCCGCGGAGGTGGCCCACGCGGAGTTGTCGGCGGCCATCGGCGAAACCCGCGTCGGGCTGATCCACGGACGCATGAAGCCGGCGCAGAAGCAGCAGGTGATGGATGCCTTCAAGGCCGGCCGCCTCGCCGTGCTGGTCGCCACCACCGTCATCGAAGTGGGCGTGGACGTGCCCAACGCCAGCGTCATGGTGATCGAGAACAGCGAGCGCCTGGGCCTGGCCCAGCTGCACCAGTTGCGCGGGCGCGTGGGTCGCGGTGCGGTCGCGTCCAATTGCGTGTTGCTCTATCAACCGCCGCTGGGCCAACTGGCGCGCGAGCGGCTGCAGGTGATGCGCGACAGCAACGACGGCTTCCGCATTGCCGAAAAAGACCTGGAACTGCGCGGCCCCGGCGAAGTGCTGGGCACCCGCCAGACCGGCCAGTTGAGCTTTCGCATCGCCGACCTGGCCCGCGATGCGCACCTGTTGCCCGCCGTGCAGGAGGTTGGCCAGAGCATGCTGGCCGATCACCCGGATCAGGCCGGTCGGCTCATCGAACGATGGATTGGCGGCGCGGCGCGGTATGCGCATGCGTGAGCGGGGAACGGCGGGGGAGTGGATGCTATGGCAAAAAGCGTCCCCTCCATCCGTCTTCGGCACCTTCCCCCGCGAGCGGGGGAAGGAACAGCAGGTTGCGGCAAGCTCCCCGAGTTTCCTTCCTCCGCGTGCGGGGGAAGGTGGCCGACAGGGCGGATGGGGGCGCTCTTGATCTACCCCAAAATTCTCACCCATTACACTGCGTATTCCCCTCATGAAGACACCCATGACCCGACCGCAACTGCTGATCGACACCGACCCCGGCGTGGACGATGCGCTGGCGATCCTGATGGCGCATGCCGATGCCGACATCGCCGCGCTCAGCATCGCCGCCGGCAACGTCGGCATGGCGCATACGGTGCGCAATGCGCGCGCGCTGGTCGACCTCCTGGGCGGCGGCACGCCAGTGTTTGCCGGCTGTGGCTCGCCGCTGGTGCGTGCGCCGGGCGAGGACGCCGCTTTCGTGCACGGCCAGGACGGTTTCGGCGACATCGGCCTGCCCGCACCGAAGGCCGCCGTGGCCGATGAGCCGGCCGCATTGGCCCTGCTTCGGCTTACCCGCGAACGGCCCGGCGAGCTGACCCTGGTGGCGCTGGCGCCACTGACCAACCTGGCCCTGGCGCTGCGGCTCGACCCCACCCTGCCGCAGCGCGTCGCCCGGCTGGTGGTGATGGGCGGCGCGGTCACCGGACACGGCAATACCGGCACGATTCCGGCCGAGTTCAATATCGGTTTCGATCCTGAAGCCGCGCACGTGGTGTTCGAGGCGTTTCCCTCGTTCGACCTGGTCGACTGGGAGGCGACGCTGCGCCACGCCTTCGACGAGGATGCGTTCGACAGGTGGCTGCGTTCGGGCGATCACCGTGCGGATTTCTACGGCCGCATCGCGGGCACCGCGCGGGCGTTCAATCGCAAGCACGAGCGTCGCGGCATCATCGCCGCCGATGCGCTGGCGATGGCGGTCGCGCTCGACCCCGCCATCGTCATCCGCAGCGAAAGGCGCGCCGTGGCGGTGGAGCTCGATGGCCGGCTGACCCGTGGCGCCACCGTGGTGGACTGGGCCGGGCGGCGTGGCGCGGCGGCCAACGCCAACATCGTGCTGGAGGTGGACCAGGCGCGTTTCGGCGCCATGGTGCGGCGGGCGCTGGGCGCTGCGGAGCGGTAGCGTGCGGGCCGCAACCCCCTGGCTTGCGGTGATTGCCGTCGGGCCGCTACAATGCCGCTCTTTTCTCCCGCCGCTTTTGAGTAAGCCATGAAGCCCGATATCCATCCGAACTACGCCCCGGTGGTGTTCCAGGATCTGTCGTCCGACTTTGCCTTCCTGACCAAGTCGACCATTTCCAGCAAGGAAACCATCAAGTGGGAGGACGGCAACGAGTATCCGCTCGTCAAAGTGGATATCTCCAGCCACTCGCATCCGTTCTATACCGGCAAGCAGAAGTCGCTGGACGTGGGCGGCCGCGTCGACAAGTTCCGCCGCCGCTACGCGGGCACCGTCAAAGAGTAATGCCGCCGGGGTTGCCGACATGGGCAACTCGTCTGGCCACGCACGGGGCGAGCATCGACTCGCCCCGTGCTTTTTTGTGCGCGTCGTTCCCCGTCCGCCTGCGGATGCGCGCGGATCGTTGTGCGATAATGGCGCTTTTCCCGACGCCCCCGCGTCTGCCGCATCGCATGCGTGTCCCACGCGATGCACACCATTCCCCCGCTGAAAGGCGTCGCTTTGCGGCTCGCCCTCGCGATGAACTTTTTTGAAGGAGGTTTTCGTGTCCACTCCCAAGATCGTCAAACTGCTGGATGAGTCGAATCAGCGCAGCAGCGAGCTGCCCTTGATCAGTGGCACGCTGGGACCGGCCTGCATCGACATCGGCACGCTGTACAAGGACACCGGGCACTTCACCTATGATCCGGGCTACGCCAGCACCGCCAGCACCAAGAGCGCGATCACCTACATCGACGGCGACAAGGGCGTGCTGCTGTATCGCGGCTACCCGATCGAGCAGCTGGCGGCCAACTCCAGCTTCCTCGAAGTGGCCTATCTGCTGCTCAATGGCGAGCTGCCCAACGCGGCCGAGTTCGACAAGTTCGAGCACGACGTCTCGCATCACACGATGATGCACGAGTCGCTGAAGAACTTTTTCCAGGGCTTCCACCACGATGCCCATCCGATGGCGATGCTGGCCGCGTCGATTGCCTCGCTGTCGGCGTTCTACCACGACGACCTGAATGTCGATGACCCGGTCGACCGCAAGATGGCGGCGATCCGCCTGATCGCGAAGATGCCCACCATCGCGGCGGCCTGCTACCGCTACTCGATCGGCTGGCCGCTGCGCTACCCGCGCAACAACCTGGAGTACGTCGACCGCTTCCTGCACATGATGTTCGAGGTGCCCAGCGAGCCCTTGCAGATGAGCCCGGTGGCCGCCAAGGCGCTGGACCTGCTGTTCATCCTGCATGCCGATCACGAGCAGAACGCGTCCACCTCGACCGTGCGCCTGGTCGGTTCCACCGGCGCCAATCCGTATGCGTCGATCGCCGCCGGCATCACCGCGCTGTGGGGCCCGGCACACGGCGGCGCCAACGAGGCGGTGCTCAAGCAGCTGGAGGAAATTGGCACGCCGGACAACGTCGCATCGGCGGTCCTGCGCGCCAAGGACAAGAACGACAGCTTCCGCCTGATGGGCTTCGGCCACCGCGTCTACAAGAACTTCGATCCGCGCGCCAAGATCATCCGCGAGATGTGCCACAAGGTGCTGGCCGAGCTGGGCGTCAAGGATCCACTGCTGGATGTGGCGCTGAAGCTGGAAGAGGCGGCGCTGAAGGACGACTACTTCGTGGAGCGCAAGCTGTACCCGAACGTCGACTTCTACTCCGGCCTGATCTACAAGGCGCTGGGCATTCCCACCGAGATGTTCACCGTGATGTTTGCCATCGCGCGCACCGCCGGCTGGATCGCGCACTGGATCGAGCAGCACGAAACGCCGGGATCGCGCATCGGCCGTCCGCGCCAGATCTACACCGGCGCCGACGTGCGCGATTACGTGAGCGCCGACAAGCGCTGAGCAGCCGCGTCATCGCATGAGCAAACGCCCCGGCCTGTCGGGGCGTTTGCGTTTCACGCACGTCTTGCGGGAGCGTATCCGGGCGCGACGTCTTGGCTTTTTGCGGCTCCTGCCCCGCAAAGAGCATCGCGCACTCTCCGGTGCGTTCCTAAGGTCGGCGGCTGGCGTTGGCCAGCATGCGTTCCAGCCGATCGCCTCCGTCGTCTTCGGACAGCAGGGCCTCCACCGCCGCCAGCGGGGCGCGGCGCATCGGCTTCTCGTCGATGCGGTCCAGCGGTGCCTGGCGCAGCGCGTTGCGCGGCAAGACGGTGAGGTCGAACGGCAGGTCGTCGGCGGTGAACAGCAACACCGGGTACTCCGCCAGCTCGGTTCGGGTGACGCGCAAACGCCGGGTCTGGGTGTCGGCCGGAACGCCGTGGTCGCGCAGGAACAGCGCCACCGCGTCGGGATCGTCGCTGAACACGTGCAGGCAGACCGCCGAGTGCCCGTCGGCCGTGCCCTCCAGCACGGCGCCCACCAGCCGCGGTTCGAAAGCGGCCAGGAACCGCATCGCCTCCACCGCCGCCTCGCGCCGCTGCCGCAACGATTGCGGCTGGCTGTCGGCCAGGAACAGCCGCTGGCGTTCGCGCAGTGCCTGCTCGATCTCCTGGTTGCGCGGCAGCGCCTGGGTTTCCAGGATGCCCAGCCGTTCGGCGGCCTTCGTCTTGGCGTGATGGAAATCCCGGATGCCGTGCTCGCTCATCAACCGCGCCGCCTCCTGGGCAACCAGCAGGCGACTGCGTTGCAGGCGGTCATGCGCATGGATGCGGTGATGGTCGCCTCGGGCCATGCTCATCTCCATTGCGTGGACGGGTCCGTCCGTTCGTTCGTGCGTGTGCCAGCGCGTCGACGGCATCGGCGCGCGGGTGACGAAGCCACCCTACCACTGTCGCGCGCCGCGATGAATGGCCGACGGCGCGCGCCGCCCGAGCTTGCGCGCGGCGCGCCCGGCGGCAGCGGTCAGAAGATGTCGTAGGCGCGTTGCTGCTCCTGCTCCTTCTGCTGCTGCGCCTGTGCGCGCAGGCGATCGACATCCTCCACCTTGAAGATTTCGCTGATGCCGTTGGGGTCGTCGGGCGTGGTCGGCAAGCCGTTGTCGCGGTTGATCGTGACCGTCGCGATGCCCGGTGGCATCGGCAGCGCGTTCGATGGCAGGCCCTTGAGCGCGGCGCCCATGTAATCCATCCAGATCGGCAATGCGGCCTTGGCCCCGAACTCGCCCCGCCCCAGCGAATCGTAGTTGTCGAAACCCACCCACACGGCGGTGGAAAGGTCGCCGTTGAAGCCCACGAACCAGGCGTCGTGATGGTCGTTGGTGGAGCCGGTCTTGCCGGCCAGGTCGTCGCGTTCGAGTGCGCGTGCGGCGGAGCCGGTGCCGCGCAGGATCACGTCCTTCATCAGCGAGGTGGTCAGGAAATCGTTGCGCGGATCCAGCACGCGTGGCGCCAGGATGGGCGGGTGGTTGCCGTCTCCGTGCGCGTCCGGCGGCAGGACGGCGTCGCCCACCGCATCGATGCCGTCTTCGGCGGTGTCCGGCGCCGATGCGGCATGGGCCAGGTTGTTGGCCGGGGTCGCGGTCATGTCCGCCGGTGGTGGTCCGGCGACGCTGGTGTCGAGCAGACGTGCCTGGCAATCGCGGCAGGCGCGCGAAGGGTTGGCCACGTAGACCGCCGCGCCGGTGCGGTCGTCGATCTCGCTGATGAAGTACGGCGTCACCAGGTAGCCACCATTGGCGAACACCGCGTAGCCGCGGGCCATGCCCATCGGCGACACCGACGCCGTGCCCAGCGCCATCGACAGGTTGGCGGGAATGGCGTCGAGCGCGAAACCGAAGCGGGTCAGGTATTCGCGCGTGTAGCGCACGCCGATGGCCGCCAGCAGCCGGATCGACACCAGGTTCTTCGACTGCACCAGCGCCTCGCGCAGCCGCATCGGGCCGGCGAACTTGCCGTCGTCGTTGTTCGGCGTCCACAGGCCGCCGGGCCGGGACGGGTCGGGCAGGGCCAGCGGGGCATCGTTGATGATCGACGCCGTGGTGAAGCCGTGGTCCAGCGCCGCCGAGTAGAGATAGGGCTTGAAGCTGGAGCCCGGCTGGCGCGCGGCCATCACTGCGCGGTTGAACTTGCTGCGCATGAAATTGAAGCCGCCCACCAGAGCCTGGATCGAGCCGTCCTCGGGGTTCACCGATGCCAGGGCCCCCTGTACCGCCGGGATCTGGGTCAGTTGCCACGCGCCCTTGTCATCGGTCGACAGGCGCACGATGTCGCCGCGCTTGATGACGCTGTCCACCGAGGTCGGCGTGGCGCCGACGCGGCCGTCGCCCAGATGCGGCCGGGCCCAGCCGATGCTTTCCAGCGACAGCTCGACAGTCTCGCCGTTGCGCAGGAAAACCGCGGCGCGATGGGTGCCGCTGGCGATCACCAGGCCCGGCTCCATGTCGGAAATATCGGTGTAGCCCGACAGCGCCTGCCGGTAATCCGATGGGCCCGCGTTGGCGGGCAGGTCCTGGTGGGCCTCCGCACCGCGCCAGCCATGGCGGCGGTCGTAGGCGACGAGGCCGCGGCGCAGTGCGTCCACGGCTGCCTGCTGGCGGTCGCTGCGCAAGGTGGTCTTGACCACGTAGCCCTCGGTCAGCGCGTCGTTGCCGAGGCGGTCCAGCACCTGGCGGCGAACCATTTCGGCGAGGTACGGCGCATCCAGTTCGATCGGCTGTTCATGCGGTGCGCCGTGGTTCGGCTCGGCCCGCGCCTGCTCGTATTGCGCGCGGGTGATATAGCCGTGCCGCAGCATTTCGCTCAGCACCCAGTTGCGCCGCGCCAGCAGGCGCTTGGGGCTGTTGATCGGGTTGACCGCCGATGGCAGCTGGAAGCTGGACGCGATCGCCGCCGACTCGGCCACCGTCAGTTGATCCAGCGTCTTGCCGTAGTAATACGAAGCGGCCGCGGCCACGCCGTAGGAGCGGTGGCCGAGGAACATCTTGTTGAGGTACAGGTCGAGGATCTGGTCCTTGCTGAGTTCCTGCTCCATGCGCAGCGCGATGAAGATCTCCGTGATCTTTCGCGAATACAGCTTCTCGGGGCTGAGGAAGAAATTGCGCGCCACCTGCTGGGTGATCGTCGATCCGCCCGAGCCCTTGTCGCCGCCCGTCTCGATGACATGCCAGGCCGCGCGCAGGATGCCGTGCCAGTCCACGCCCGGGTGGTGGTAGAAATCGGCATCCTCGGCCGACAGCACCGCATGCTTCAGCCGGTCGGGCACCTTGCCGATATCCACCGGTATGCGGCGGGTTTCGCCGAAGCTGGCGATCAGCTTGCCGTCGGCGCTGAGCACGCGCAGCGGCACCTGCATGTGGTAGTCCTTGAGTACCGCGACGGATGGCAGACGCGGCGCGATCAACCAGTACGTCACGCCTACCGCGAGGATACCCAGCAGCAAACCGGAGAAAGCCAGGATCAGGGCCCAGCGAAACAGACGCTTCAAAATATGCATGGATACGGTTAGCGAGACTTGAGTCAAAACATGCCAGAGTATAGATGGCGCAATATTGAAGGCGTTCCGGCACCGGGTCAGCGGGGGTAATCCACGGGGATCGCGCGGGGGGCGCACGGCCATGCCATGCCGCCGGGGGATGAGCGCAACTGTGGTGGCTATCACGAGAAATGCTTGAGAAAGTTCGTGTAGGCCGTTGCCATTACGAAAATTTTTCGATTTAATGCCGTGGCGTACCGACCGGGATTCCGGTCCGGACTCAGGGGCAAGGGGGAAACACCGTGGGTCTCTTTACACCCAAGAAGCCGCCATTGATTGGTGTCGACATCAGTTCGACTGCCGTCAAGCTGCTGCAGCTCAGCCAGGCGGGCGGGCGTTTCCGCGTGGAGCATTACGCGGTCGAGCCGCTGCCACCCAATGCGGTGGTCGAGAAGAACATCGTCGAGGTCGAGGCGGTCGGCGACGCCATCCGTCGGGCCATGGCGCGCTCCGGCAGCAAGGTGAAGCACGCCGCCGCGGCGGTGGCGGGGTCGGCGGTCATCACCCGCATCATCCCGATGGCGGCCGAACTGTCCGATGACGACCTCGAGGGGCAGATCCAGGTCGAGGCCAACCAGTACATCCCGTATCCGATCGAGGAGGTCAGCCTCGACTTCGAAGTCATCGGCCCGGTTCGCGACAACCCGGACATGAACAACATCCTGTTGGCCGCCTCCCGCACCGAGAACGTGGACATGCGCGTGGCGGCGCTGGATCTGGGCGGGCTAACCGCCAACGTGATCGACGTCGAGGCGTTCGCCATGGAAAACGCCTTCGCCATGGTGGCCGACCAGATGAACGTGGCGCGCGACGCGCTGGTGGCCGTGGTCGATATCGGCGCCACCATGACCACGCTGTCCGTGCTGCGCAACCAGCGCACCATCTATTCGCGTGAGCAGGTCTTCGGCGGCAAGCAGTTGACCGACGAGATCATGCGCCGCTACGGGCTCTCCTACGAGGAGGCCGGCCGCGCCAAGCGCAAGGGCGGCCTGCCCGAGTCCTACGCCAGCGAAGCGCTGGACCCGTTCAAGGAGTCGCTGGTGCAGCAGGTCGGCCGGCTCATGCAGTTCTTCTTCGCAGGCAGCGAATACAGCAAGGTCGACCAGGTGATGCTGGCCGGCGGCTGCGCCTCCATCGAGGGGCTGGCGCCGATGCTGCAGGAGCAACTGGGCGTGCCGTGCGTGGTCGCCAACCCGCTGGCCCGCATGTCGCTGGCGCCGCGGGTGCAGTCGCAATCGCAATCGCTGGCCCAGGACGCGCCTTCGCTGATGATCGCCGTCGGCCTCGCGCTGAGGAGCTTCGACTGATGGCACACGTCAACCTACTTCCCTGGCGCGCCGAACGTCGCAAGCAGCGCGAGCGCGAGTTCTACATGCAGCTGGGCGCCGCCGCGGTGGCCGGCGTGCTGGTGGTGCTGGTGTGGATGTTCTGGATGGGCCAGCGCATCGACAACCAGAACGAGCGCAACGGCTACCTGCAGACCGAGATCAAGCAGCTGGATGTGCGCATCGCCAAGATCAAGGATCTGGAAAAAGTGCGCCAGCGCCTGCTGGCCCGCAAGGAGATCATCGAGCAGCTGCAGGCCGACCGTTCGCAGATGGTGCACCTGTTCGACGAACTGGTGAAAACCATTCCCTCCAGCGTGCGGTTGACCAGCCTCAAGCAGGGCGGGCAGTCGATGACGCTCAATGGCGCGGCCCAGTCCAATGCCAGCGTCGCCGAGTACATGCGCAACATCGAGTCCTCGCCGTGGATGGGTCACGCCGACCTCACCAAGACCGAGAACAGCCACAACGCCACCCGCATGCCCTACAACTTCGGCCTGACCGTGGCCCTGAACAAGCCGAAGACCGACGAGGTTGTCGCCGGTGACAATGCCCCGGCCGCAGCCGCCAGCGTTCCCGCGCCAGCCGGCAGGAAAGCGGCGACCGGAGGAACTCACTGATGAAGTTCTTCAACGACATCCGCAATCTGGACCGTAACAACGTCGGCGGCTGGCCATCCTCGGTAAAGATGTTCTTCACCGGCCTGCTGTTCGTGGTCATCGTGTTCATCGGCTGGTACGTCTCCGTCAGCGGCCAGCAGGACGAACTGGCCACGCTGGCCACCAAGGAAGAACAGCTCAAGAAGGACTTTGCCGCCAAGCAGGCCAAGGCCGTCAACCTGGAGGCATTGCAGCAGCAGCTCGACGAGATGCAGGACATGCTGCGGCAACTGCTGCGCCAGTTGCCCAGCAAGACCGAGATGCCCGAGCTGCTGGTCGACATTTCGCAAACCGCGTTGTCGGCCGGCCTGCAGACCGAGCTGTTCCAGCCCGGCAACGAAACCAAGAAGGACTTCTACGCCGAGAAGCCCATCACCTTGCGCATGAGCGGCACCTACCACCAGTTCGGCTCGTTCATCAGCGGCGTGGCTTCGCTGCCGCGGGTGGTCATCCTCACCTTGCACGATGTGTCGCTCACGCCCAAGAGCCCGTCCAAGGCCGGCGGCGCCTCCGATGGCCAGCTGGTGCTGCAGGGGACGGTAAAGACCTATCGTTATCTCGATGATGACGAGAGCGCCGAGGCCAAGCCGACGCACAAGAAAAAGGCCGGGGGGCGGAAATGATCAAGTTTGCTGCCATCAAGCCGGGCCGGGTCGTGGGCGCATTGCTGATGCTGGCCATCGCGCTGGTGCTCAGCGGCTGCACCCGCGGCATGTCCGACCTGCGCGACTGGGTCGCGAAGGAAAAGGCCCGCAAGGGCCAGCCGATCCAGCCCCTGCCGGTGATCAAGACGTTCGAGACGTTCACCTACAACGACCAGGATCGGCGCGATCCCTTCAGTCCCAGCGCCACCGAAATGGAAAGCAGCGTCGCCGCCGCCAGCACTGGCCCGCGGCCGGATGCCGACCGTGCCAAGGAGCCGCTGGAAGCGTTCGCCCTGGATAGCCTGAAGATGGTCGGCACGATCGGTACCGGACCGGGCGCCATCGCCCTGGTGAAGGACCCGGCCCGCGTGATCCACCAGGTGCATCGCAACGAATACATGGGCCAGAACTACGGACGCGTTACCGCCATCAGCGAGGACCACATCGAGCTGGTCGAGCTGATTTCGAATGGCAATGGTGGCTGGATGGAACGTCCGGCCAGCATCGCGCTCGGCGAGCAATAGGAATACAGGGGCTGATGCCAATGACCAACGAAATCCAATCCGTCCGGGGCCGTGCAATGCGCCATGCCACTCGCTACATGCTGTTCGGCCTTCTGCTGGCCGGCGCGACCTGGGCCGGCACGGCCATGGCCGCCAGCAACACCTTGAAGGACATCAGCTACGACACCCTGCCGGGCGGCGCGGTTGAGCTCCACCTCAGCTTCGCCAACAGCGCCGTGCCGTCGCCGAAATTCTTCACCACGGACACGCCGCCACGCATCGCCGTGGACTTTGCCGATACCGACAACGCGGCGCAGCGGCATCTGGCCATCGGCAAGGGCTCCACCTCGGGCGTCACCGCGGTATCGGCCGGCGGCCGCACGCGGGTGGTGGTCGAGCTGATGCGGGCGTCCAGCTACCGCTCGAGCGTCAAGGGCAACAGCCTGCTGCTGACGATCAACAACGGCACCGGCGACCAGTCCATCACCACCGCCTCCGCCATCGATCCGTCCAAGGCACTGCCGTCCTCGATGGTCGGTCCGTCCGTCAGCAACATCGATTTCCGCCGCGGCCCCAACGGCGAGGGCAAGGTGCTGATCACCTTCAGCGGCAGCGGCGCCAACGCCGAAATGGTCCGCAAGGGCGACAAGGTGGTGGTCGACATCGATCACGCCACCCTGCCGCCCAACCTGGCACAGCGGCTGGATACGCTGGATTTCGCCACGCCGGTGCAGTCCATCGTCACCCGCAGTGGCGGCATGGGCGGCGTGCACATGGAGATCGCCACCAAGGGTGAAGTGGAAACGTCGTCGTACCAGAGCGGCAACCAGTACGTGGTGCAGGTCGCGCCGCGTCGCGCCGAGGAAAAACCCGATGCGTTGAGCAAGGCGGGCGCGCCGCCGGTGTACAACGGCAAGCGCGTCACCTTCAATTTCCAGGACATCCCGGTGCGTTCGGCGCTGCAGCTGATCGCCGACATCTCGGGCCTCAACCTGGTGGCCTCCGACAGCGTGGGCGGCAGTGTCACGCTGCGGCTGGTCAACGTGCCCTGGGACCAGGCGCTGGACGTGATCCTGCGCGCCAAGAGCCTGGACAAGCGTCGTGACGGCAACGTGGTGTGGATCGCGCCGCAGCAGGAGCTGGCCAAGTACGAGGACGACGTCGCCCAGGCGCGCCTGAAGGCGCAGGACAACGCCGAACTCATCACCACCTACATTCCCATCAGCTACGGCAAGGCCGCCGACATCGCCAAGCTGCTGACCACCGGCAGCATGCAGGGCGGTGGCGGCAGCAGCAGCGGTGCCGGCAACAGCCGCGGCTTCCTGTCGCGCCGCGGCAGCGTGTCCTACGACGAGCGCACCAACACCCTGCTGCTCAACGACACCCCCGAAAAGCTGGAGCAGCTGCGCCTGCTGATCGCGAAGCTGGATCGTCCGGTGCAGCAGGTGCTGATCGAATCGCGCATCGTGGTGGCCAACGACGACTTCACCCGCGAACTGGGCGCCAAGTGGGGCGTGTCCGGGGTGCAGACCAACAGCAACAACCTGATCACGCTGGGCGGCAAGGGCGGTGATGCGCTCAAGTACGCCACCGACGTCAGAAATAACAACATCAAGTATGGCAACGACGTTACCGATTGGTTCGCCAACGGTGCTACGGGTGCGCCTCCGCACAAGGGGTCTGTCACGCTGCCCACTGGCGGCATGAACGTGAACCTGCCCGCAGGCGGCGCCACCAGCGGCTTCGGCCTGGCCATCCTGGGTGCCAACTACGCGCTCGACCTGGAACTGTCGGCCGCGCAGACCGAAGGCCGCAGCGAAGTCATCTCCAGCCCGCGCGTGATCACCGCCAACCAGCAGGAAGCGGTGATCCGCCAGGGCCAGGAAGTGGGCTACGTGACCTTCCAGAACAGCGGCGGCGCGGGCGCGGGCTCGGGTAGCGGCACCGCCACCGTGCAGTTCAAGGATGCGGTGCTGGAGCTGAAGGTGACGCCCACGATCACCGCCGACAACCGCGTCTACCTGATGATCAACGTGAAGAAGGACGCCATCGCCGGTTACGTGCCGGTGCCGGGCGGCGGCCAGATCCCCACCATCGACACCCGCGAGATCAACACCTCGGTGCTGGTGGACAACGGGCAGACCGTGGTGCTGGGCGGCATCTACGAGATCAACAAGGCCAACTCCACCTCCAAGGTGCCGGGCCTGGGCGACATTCCGGGCCTGGGCGTGCTGTTCCGCAAGACCTCGCGCAACGAGAGCAAGGCCGAGCTGCTGATCTTCGTGACGCCGCGCATTCTCAGCGAGACGTTGCAGTAGACCAGCGCTGTCGATGGAAGAAAGAGGCGGCTGCGGCCGCCTTTTTCTTGCCGGTCACTGTGCCGGCCACCTCGCGGATTAAACTTCCGGGCATCATCGTGGTCAGTTGCACGCCTGCGCTTGCCAGGCGCTGCATCCTCGCGGCCTGCGAAACGCCCGACGGCCACCGCAGCGCCGTCCGTCTCCCGAACGGCAACGCGGTCCGGTCATGAGGAGCACCAGGCCTGCGGCCGTGCTCGCGCATCCGCAGGCGTCCACGCCAGCAAAAACGGAATCGATGATGGATATGCCCGAAACGCCCGCCCTCAATCCCCTGCAGCAATCCTTTGCCCAACTTCGCGAGGAGCTGCAACGCTGCATCATCGGCCAGCCGCATCTGATCGACTGCCTGCTGGTCACCTTGCTGGCGGACGGGCATCTGCTGGTGGAGGGTGCGCCGGGCCTGGCCAAGACGACCGCGGTGAAGGCGCTGGCGTCGCGGATCGAGGCGGATTTCCACCGCGTGCAGTTCACGCCCGACCTGCTGCCGGCCGATCTCACCGGCACCGATGTTTTCCGGCCGCAAACGGGCAGCTTCGAATTCGAGCGCGGGCCGCTGTTTCACAACATCGTGCTGGCCGACGAGATCAATCGCGCGCCGGCCAAGGTGCAGTCGGCCCTGCTCGAAGCGATGGCCGAGCAGCAGATCACCGTAGGCCGCGCCACCTGGCACCTGCCGGACCTGTTCATGGTGATGGCCACGCAGAACCCGATCGAGCAGGAAGGCACCTTCGCGCTGCCCGAAGCGCAGCTTGACCGCTTCCTGATGCACGTCACCATCGGTTACCCGGATGCCGCGGCCGAGCTGGCCATCCTGAAGCTGGCGCGCGAACAGGCCAGCCGCCGCGCGCATCCCGTCGCCACGGCACCTGCGTTGCTTGGCCAGGCCGACGTGTTCGCCGCGCGCGATGCCGCCATGGCCGTGCACATGAGCCAGCCGCTGGAGGAGTACCTCACCCAACTGGTGCTGGCCACGCGCGATGCCGCGCGCTATGGCGCCGAGCTGAAGCGCTGGATCGCGTGGGGCGCCAGCCCGCGCGCCACCATCGCGCTGGATCGCTGCGCCCGTGCCCGCGCCTGGCTGGCCGGGCGCGACTACGTGTTGCCGGAGGACGTGCATGGCGTGGCCCACGAGGTATTGCGCCACCGCGTGTTGCTGAGCTACGAGGCCGAAGCCGAGGGCGTGCGTCCCGACCAGGTAATCGGCCGGCTGCTGGATCTCGTGCCGCTGCCGTGAACGCCGTCGCCGCCCCACACCCGGATGGCGACGGCCGCCGCAGCGTATCGCTGGCCGAGCTGATCGCGCTGCGCGCGCGGGTCGGCCGCGTGCGGATAGCGTCGATGCCCAGTCGCGCCACGCGCAGCGGCCAGCAGTCCAGCCGTCTATACGGCCGCGGCATGGATTACGCCGAATCGCGCGTTTACCAGGCCGGCGACGACGTGCGGAGGCTGGACTGGCGGCTTACCGCACGCAGCGGAAAACTGCATACCAAGCTGTTCCAGGAGGATCGCGAGGGTTGCCTGATGATTTTGCTGGACACCCATGCCAGCATGCGTTTCGGTACCCGCCGGCGCTTCAAGTCGGTGCAGGCCGCGCGGCTTGCGGCATGCGCCGCCTGGTACGCCGCCCGCGCGGGCGAGCGGGTCGGGGTGATGGCGTTTGGCCAGACCGACGCGCTGCTGCGGCCACGCCCCGGCGCCCGCGGTGCGCTGGCGGTATGCGGCGCGCTGGCCGACTGGGATGCGCAGGCCGAACGGCAACCGGCGCGCGCCGAATCCCTGTCCGATGCGCTGGTGCGCGCCGGCCGCCTGCTGCACGGGGCGAACCGGGTGTTGCTGATCAGCGATGGTTTCAGTTGCGATGCCGACGCGCGGGCACGATGGCTGTCCTTGCGCCAGCACGTCGGCACCGGCGTGCTGGTGGTGGCCGATGCACTGGAGCAATCGCTGCCGCCGCCGGGTCACTATCCGCTGGAGCATGCGGGCGAGCGCTACGAGGTGGTGCTGCAGGGCGAACGCCAGCGCCGCGACTTCCAGCAGGCGCTGGGCGCGGGCAGTGCGCGGCTGGGGCAACTGGCCCGGTCCACCGGCACGCGCTGGCAGGCTGTCGACACGCAGACCGATCCGCTGGTCGCGGTGTCCGCCGTGCTGGGTGCGGCGAAGGGGACGCGATGATGATCGCGATTGCTGCGCCCGTGTCGGCGGCATCGACGCAAGGCCCCGTGCTGCGCGATATCCACCTGCCGCCGGAACCTTCCTGGTGGCCGCCCGCGCCGGGATGGTGGGTGCTCGCCGCTTGCATCCTCGTCGGCGTGTCGCTGGCGGCTTGGGGCTGGCGTCGCTATCGGCGGACGCGGCGGCGTCGGCAACGCGTCCTGCAAGAACTGGAGCAGGTGGCGGCGCAGTACCGGCACGATGGCGACCCCGCCGCACTGGCCGGCGGCATCCAGCAGTTGCTGCGACGGGTGGCGCGCCAGCACGTGCCGCTGGCCGGGCGCCAACGCGGTGAGGCATGGCGGCAGACGCTGGCGCGGATACCGCTGGACGCCGCTGCGCTGGATGTCCTGGTGGCGCTGGATCGACACATCTATCAACCGGGCGCATTCGATCACACGGCGGCCCTGGATGCCGCGCGGCAGTGGTTGCGGCAGGCATTGCGCGACAGGAACTGGAAGCGGCGCAGGCGGGCCGTGGCCGATCCCGCGCTGGAGTCGAACCATGCTTGAGTTTGCCTGGCCGTGGGTCGCCGTGCTGCTGCCATTGCCGTGGCTGCTGCGCCGCCTGGTGCGCGCGGCGGCGCCGGCACAGGCGCTGCATCTGCCGCAGCCGGGCCTGCAGCTGTCGCGCGCCGCCGGGCAGCCCACGCGCGGGATCATGCCGTGGCTGCTGGCGCTGGCCTGGCTGTGCCTGCTGGCGGCCGCGGCGCGGCCGCAGTGGGTCGGTCCGCCCCAGGCGCAGCAGCGCAGCGGGCGCGCGTTGATGATGGCGGTGGACCTGTCCGGCAGCATGCAGACCGATGACATGGAACTGGCCGGCCACCGGGTCAGTCGCTTTGGCGCGGTGGAAGCGATCGCGGGCGATTTCATCAGCCGCCGCAGTGGCGACGAACTGGGTCTGATCCTGTTCGGCAGCCAGGCGTTTCTGGTGACGCCGCTGACCTACGACCTCGGCGCCGTGCGCGCGCAGTTGCAGGGCGCGGCGGTCGGGTTGGCCGGTACCGAGACGGCCATCGGTGATGCGATCGCGGTGGCGGTGAAACGCCTCGCCGCGCTGCCCGAGCCGGCGCGGGTGCTGGTGCTGCTTACCGACGGCGTCAACAACGCCGGCAGCATCGAACCGCGCGATGCGGCGCGCGCCGCCAAGGCCGCCGGCGTGCGCATCTACACCATCGGCATCGGCGCCACGCGGATGCGCGTGCCCGATTTCTTCGGCAGCCGGCTGGTGAATCCGTCGGCCGATCTGGATGCCCGCATGCTCACCGCGATCGCCAAGGAGACCGGCGGCCGCTTCTTTCGAGCTACCGACAGCGATGAGCTGGCCGACGCGTACCGGGCGATCGACGCGCTGGAACCGATGCCCCAGCACGGCCCCGCGCTGCGGCCACGCCACGAATGGTTCCGCTGGCCATTGGGCGCGGCGGTGATCCTGCTGTTGCTGGCGATGGCGTCGCGGCGAAGCGTGCGGCCGCTGGAGCCCGCCGCGTGAACCAGCTCGTGCAGCATTTTCATTTCCTGCAGCCGTGGTGGCTGACCGCGTTGCTGCTGCTGCCGCTGTGGTGGTGGCTGGGCGCGCGGCGCGGTTCGGCGCAGCGCGAACTGTCGCGCTTGGTCGATGCCGAACTGTTGCCGCATCTGTTGCAGGGGCGCGCCGGTTCGCCACGCCTGCCGTGGTGGCTGTTTGCCGCAGGCTGGACACTGGCGGTGCTGGCGATGGCCGGCCCGACCTGGAGCCAGGTGGAGCAACCGCTGTATGCCAAACGCGCGGCGCAGGTGGTGGCGATCTCGCTGTCCCAGCGCATGCTGGCGCACGACGTTGCCCCCAGCCGCATCGCGCGCGCGCGCTTCAAGGTGCATGACCTCCTGGCCAGCAATCGCGATGGCCTCAACGCACTGATCGGCTACGCCGGCGAGGCTTTCGTGGTGGCGCCGCTGACCACCGACGTCCACAGCCTGGACGACCTGCTGGACGCGATGGCGCCCGACACCATGCCGGTGGACGGCAATGATGCGGCGCGCGCCATCGAGCGCGCCATGGCCCTGATCAAGGGCGCCAAGGTGGCGAACGCGTCGCTGGTGCTCGTCACCGACCAGGCCGATGACGCTGCGCAGGCTGCCGCACGCGCCGCGCGCGCCGCCGGTGTGCGCGTCTCGGTACTCGGTGTCGGCACCACCCAGGGCGGGCCGGTACCGCTGGCCGATGGTTTCCTGCACGACGCCCAGGGTCATTTGCTGTTGGCCAAGCGCGACGACGGCGCGCTGGCCGCGCTGGCCGCCGCCGGCGGTGGCCGCTATCTGCCGATGAGCGCCGACGGCACCGACGTGGACGCCCTGCATGCCTTGCTGCGTACCGCGTCCGGCACCGTGCCGACGACCCAGAAGGGCGACCAATGGCAGGACCAGGGCGCGTGGCTGCTGTTGCCCCTGCTGCTGATCGCGGCGCTGGCGTTCCGCCGCGGCTGGCTGTTGCTGCTGCCGTTGGTCCTGCTGCCGTGCCTGCCCACCCCGGCGCAAGCCGGCACTTGGCAGGACTGGTGGCAGCGACCGGATCAGCAGGCGGCCCAGGCGCTGCGGCAAGGCCAGCCGAAACAGGCGCAGCAACTGGCCCGCGATCCGCAATGGCGCGGCGCTGCCGCCTACCGTGCGGGCGATTACGCCGCTGCGGCCAAGGCGCTGGAAAAAGCGCCGGGCAGCGACGCCGCCTACAACCTCGGCAACGCGCTGGCACGGCAAGGCCAGTATCCGCAGGCCATCGCCGCCTACGACAAGGCCCTGAAAATCGATCCGGCCAACGCCGACGCCTCGGCCAACCGCAAGGCGGTGGAAGACTGGTTGCGCCAGCAGAAGAAGCAACCGCCATCGGACAAATCCCAATCCGGGGCCGGCAAGAAGGATGACAAGAACGCGCCGTCCCGAAACCAGAACGGGCAAGGCGAGAACGGGCAGGACAAGAACAAGCAGGAAGGCTCGGATTCCTCGCAAGGTTCGGATGGAAAGCCGCCGCCGAAGTCGTCGGAAAAGGGTCAGGAAGACCAGCACAAATCGAAGCCGGGTGACGCAGAGTCAGCCGGGAAAGACAGCCGACGTCCCGATTCGGATCCGGACAAGTCCGGCCGGCAGGACAAGGCGCAGGACGCCGGCAACAACGCGCCGGACAAGCCGGCATCACCGCCATCGGCCGAACAGCAGGCACGCGCGGAACAGGCGCAGCAGGCGCTGAAACAGCAGATGGACGACGCGCTGGCCGGCTCGAAGAAGGAAGGCTCGCCGCGCACCCACCAGCTGGGCGCGGCGGGCGACGACGATGCCAGCGCGAAGTTGCCCGCCGATCTGCGCCAGGCGCTGCAGCGGGTGCCGGATGATCCGGGCGCCTTGCTGCGGCGGAAATTCGAACTGGAATATCAGCAGCGCCATGGCGGCGCATCGAACGAGGATGCCCAACCGTGAAACTCCGTCACCTGCTGGCCTTGCTGCCATGGCTGCTGATGCCTGCGCTGGTTCACGCCGCCAGCGTGCAGGCCACGCTGAATCGCAGCACCGTGCAACTGGGCGAGACGGTGACGCTCAACCTGCGCATCAACGATTACGATGGCAACCTGCCCGCGCCGGATCTTTCCGCGCTGAACCAGGACTTCAGCATCCTGGGCACGTCGCAGAACCGCAGCCTCAGCATCATCAACGGCCGCCGTACCTCGGAGCTGACCCTGGGCGTGGCATTGCGGCCGCGCCACACCGGCACGCTTGAGATTCCCGCGCTGACCCTGGCCGGCATGCAGACCACCCCGTTGCAGCTGCAGGTGGATCCACCCGATCCGAACGCGGCGCGTGCCGCGCAGGGCGACGTGTTCATGGAGGCGCAGGTCGAACCGGGCCAGGCCTATGTGGGCCAGCAGTTGAGCTACGTGGTGCGGCTGTATTACGCGGTCGATCTCACTGGCGGCTCGCTGGACACCCCGCAGATCGACGGCGTGCAGGTCAGCCGCATCGGTGACGACCTCAACTACGACGCCCAGCGCGGCGGTCGCGCCTACCATGTGCTGGAGCGCCGCTTTGCCCTGATCCCGCAGCGCGCCGGCCACATCGAGATTCCGCCGCTGGGCTTCCAGGGCGACATGGTCGACCCGCGCGATCCGAACAGTTTCTTCGGCGCCAGCACGCCGGTGAGCGCGAGCGCGCCGGGTGCCTCGGTCGAGGTGAAGGCCGCGCCGGCGGACTGGGGCAAGAGTGCCTGGCTGCCGGCGCGCGACTTGCGCCTGACCCTCAGCGGCTGGCCCGACAGCGCCGACCAGGTGCGGGTGGGACAGCCGCTGAACCTGCGCATGAAACTGCAGGCCACCGGCATCCCCTTCGAAGCCTTGCCTGAGCTGAGCCTGCCGCCGATCGACGGCGCCACGGTGTATCCGGACAAACCGGTAACGGGCACCGACAACGACGGCCGCTGGTTGAAGGGCCATCGCGAACAGGCGTTTGCCGTGGTGCCCACCCGCGCCGGCACCCTGACCTTGCCCGCCACCACGCTGAAGTGGTGGAACGTGCAGACCAACACGGAGGAAGTGGCGCGCATCCCCGCGCACAGCGTGACCGTGCTGCCGGCGACGGGCGCGGCAAGCGCCGCTGCCATGCCGCCAGCGGCATCCGCGGCCGCTCCGGCAGCGGTATCGCCGCCCGTCCCCGCCGCCGCCGGCGCCGCGCCGTGGTGGCGCTGGCTGGCGCTGGCCAGCATCGGCCTGTGGTTGCTGAGCGCGCTGGGCTGGTTGCTGTGGCGCTGGCGTCGGCGCCGTGCGTCGACGGCGGTGCCGAGCGCGGTGGCAGCGGACAGCACGCGGCAGCTGCGGCTGGCTTTTCTGGCGGCCGCCCGCGGCAGCGACAGCGCGGCGCAGGTGCGCAGCCTGCTGGCCTGGGCGCGTGCCGAGCGGCCTTCGCTGCGAAACCTGGGCGACCTTGCCGCGGCGCTGGCCGACGAGGCCCAGCGCCGCGCGATCGAGCATCTGCAGCAACGCCACTATGCCGGCGTGGCATCGGGCGAGGACGACCTCGCGGCCGTGTTCAAGCGCGGCTTCGTCTGGCGCGCGTCAGGCGCGGCGCCGGGCGACCAGGATCTGCCGCCGCTGTATCCGTTCAATCTTCACTGAGCGCCTGGCGCAGGATCGCGCCCATGCTTTCGCTGAAGGCGCACAGCTGCACCTCGATGGCCGGGTCGTCGGCCAGTTCCGCGCGCACGCTGGCCACGGCGATGCGCGCGGCGGGCTCGGCGGGGTAGCCGTAGACGCCGCAGCTGATCGCCGGAAACGCGATCGTGCGCAACCGATGCGCGCGCAGCAGCTGCAGCGCGTGGCGATAGCAGCTGGCCAGCAGGTCCGGCTCGCCGTGGCTGCCGCCGTGCCACACGGGCCCCACGGTGTGGATCACATGCTGTGCGGGCAGGTCGAAGCCCGGCGTGATGCGCGCCTCGCCGGTGGGGCAGCGCACGCCGGGCGATGGTTGCGGCAGCGCGCGGCAGGCCGCCAGCAATCGCGGCCCGGCCGCGCGGTGGATGGCGCCGTCCACCCCGCCGCCGCCGAGCAGGCTGGGCTGGGCCGCGTTAACGATGGCGTCGACGCCCAGGCGGGTGATGTCGGCGGTGATGACGTGGATGGGCATGGGCACCCCGAGGAGCGTGGGCGGTAGAAACCAAGTGAGCGAGGCAAAGCGGTTTTGCGTCAGTTTTTTCGATCATTTGAGACGAATAGCCGTAGCTATTCAACGAAAAGGAGCGGAAAAAATGGCCAAAACCACGAAGCCGCAGCCACTTGTGTTTCTGCCGCCCACGCTCCGAGGCTTGGTTTGGCCGATGGCCCCGACGTATGCTGCCAGCGAGGTACGTGTCGGGTGAAGAAGGGCGGTAGATCATGGCAAAAACGGAAGACGTCTCCTTCGGCTATCTGCTCAGCGACGTGACCTTGCTGTTCCGCAAGCATTTCGACCGGCGCGCGGTGGCGTTCGGGCTGACCCGGGCGCAGTGGCGCGCCACCAAGATGCTGTACCACCGCGAGGGTCTGCGGCAGACCGAGCTGGCCGAATACCTGGAGATGGAGCCGATCGCCGTGGGCCGCGTGATCGATCGCCTGCAGGCGGCCGGTTTCGTCGAGCGTCGCCCCGATCCCAAGGATCGCCGCGCCTGGCGGCTTTACATCACCGAGCAGGCGCGCGACGTCATCGGCGGCATGGAGCTGATCGCGCGCGGCCTGCGCAAGGATGCCACCCGCGGCATCGACCACGCCGAGCTGGAGCAGGCGCTGGCAGTGATCGGCCGCATCAAGGACAACCTGCTGGCGCTGGAACAGGCCGACGACAGCAGCGGCAGCTGAGCGCGGTCGCCAGCGGGGCCAGTGCCACCAGTCCCCGTCCGGCCGCGGCGGATCGGCGACATAATCGGGAGCCGTGCGAGTCGGCTGTCAACCGTTGCACGGGATTGGCGTTGTATTTCCGTTGCCCGCGCTCCCCGCCGTGGCGGCCATCGTCACCCTGCCATCCCCGCCGCATCGCGCGGCGTGCCGATCGAGAATCCGCCGCGCATGTCCTGGAAAAAAGCCGTCCTTCTTGCTGCCGTTCTGCTGGTGCTGGCGTTGGCGCTGCATTTCGGGACATCGACCGGCAAGCATGACGACGCAAAAGCGGCGGGGCAGGCCGCTGCGCCGGTACCGGTGGAAGTGGCCAGCACCAGGCGCGGCGACATCGAGCTTTCGTTGCAGCTGGTGGGCCGGGTGGAGGCGTGGTCCACGGTGACCGTGCGCGCGCGGGTGTCGGGCCAGCTGGAGTCGCTGGCGTTCACGCCGGGCACGCATGTGCGCAAGGGCAGCGTGCTGGCGCAGATCGATCCGCGATTGCTGCAGGCGCAGCTGGACCAGGCGCGCGGCAACGTGGCGCGCGACCGCGCGCAACTGCAGAAGGCACAGGCCGACCAGAAGCGCTATGCCGACATGCTCGGCAAGGGCTTCGTCTCCCGCGCCGACTATGACCTGTACCAGGCCAACCTGGCCGTGGCCAAGGCCACGCTGCAGAGCGACCAGGCCGCGCAGGAGCTGGCGCGGACCCAGCTCGACTACGCGCGCATCGAGGCGCCGTTCGACGGCGTCACCGGCGCGCCGCTGGTGTATCCCGGTGCGCAGATCAGCGCCGACAGCACCGACATCGTGGTGCTCAACCAGATCGAACCGGTGCGCGTGGCGTTCAATATCCCCGAGGACACGCTGCCGGCCGTGCGCGATGCGCGTTCGCGCGGCGACGTGCCGGTGCAGGTAACGGTGTCCGGCGACCACGGCGCGCCGCTGGCCGGCACGCTCGAGTTCATCGACAACGCGGTGGACGCCAGCACCGGCACCATCGTGCTGAAGGCGCGCTTCGACAACGCCGACCACCGCCTCACCCCCGGTCAGTTCGTGCAGGTGAGCCTGCCTACCACGCGGCTCACCAACGTGGTCAGCGTGCCGGTGCATGCCTTGCAGAGTTCCACCAGCGGCAGCTTCGTGTTCGTGCTGGGCGCCGATGGAAAAGTGCAGCAGCGCCCGGTCACCGCCGGCCCCACCAGTGCGGGACGCACCGTGATCGACAAGGGCCTGCAGGGTGGCGAGAAGGTGGTGACCGAGGGACAGATGCTGCTGGTCGATGGAGCGCGCGCGCATGCCGTCACGCGCTGATCGCCGTATGGACGTCCATCCGTCGGGCACCGCGCGCGCCGGGGCGGTGCGATGAACATCCCCCAGCTCTGCATCCGCCGCCCGGTGATGACCACGCTGCTGATGACGGCGCTGCTGGTGTTCGGCATCGTGGCGTATCCGCGCTTGCCGGTGAACGAACTGCCGAACGTGGATTTTCCCACCATCAGTATCAGCGCCAAGCTGCCGGGCGCGTCGCCGGAGACGATGGCCTCGGCGGTGGCCACGCCGCTGGAAGGCAAGCTCTCCACCATCGCCGGCATCAGCTCGATGAGCTCCACCAGCGCGCTGGGTTCCACCTCGATCACGCTGACCTTCGAGCTTGACCGCAACATCGACGCCGCCGCGCAGGACGTGCAGTCGGCCATTTCCTCGGCGCTGCGCCAGCTGCCGAGGGAGATGACCACGCCACCCACCTTCCGCAAGGTCAACCCGGCCGACGCGGCGATCCTGTACCTGGCGATGAGCTCCTCGACGATGCCGCTGACCCAGGTCGACGAATACGCCGAGACCGAATTGGCGCAGCAGTTGTCGATGGTCGACGGCGTGGCGCAGGTGAACGTGTACGGCTCGCAGAAATACGCCGTGCGCATCAGCGTGAATCCGGACCGGCTGGCCGCCGCCGGCATCGGTATCGACCAGGTGCAGGACGCGATCGCCGACGCCAACGTCAACCAGTCCACCGGCTCGCTGTACGGCGCGCGCCAGCAGTTGCCGATCCGCAGCGACGGCCAGTTGCAGCGCGCGGCGGCGTACAACGACGTGGTGGTGGCGTACCGCAACGGTGCGCCGGTGCATGTGCGCGACATCGGCGTGGCCCGCGACAGCGTGCAGGACGACCAGAAATCCAGCTCGTACAACGGCACCCGCGCGATCGTGCTGGCGATCCAGCGCCAGCCCGGCGCCAACACCGTGGCCACGGTGGATCGCATAAAAGCCGTGCTGCCCAGCTTCCGCGCCGGCCTGCCGCCATCGGTGAAACTGGACACGCTTTACGATCGCTCGCAGTCCATCCGCGCCTCGGTGGACGATGTGCAGTTCACCTTGCTGCTGGCCGGCGTGCTGGTGGTGTTCGTGATCTACCTGTTCCTGGGCAGCCTGTCGGCCACGCTGATTCCGGCGGTGGCGCTGCCGATCTCGGTGCTGGGCACGTTCGGCGTGATGTACGCGCTGGGCTACAGCCTGGACAACCTTTCGCTGCTGGCGCTGACCCTGGCGGTGGGTTTCGTGGTGGACGACGCGATCGTCATGCTGGAAAACATCGTGCGCCACATGGAAGCGGGCGTGCCACCGTACGAGGCGTCACTGCGCGGCGCCAGCGAGATCGGCTTCACCATCTTCTCGATGACGCTGTCGCTGATCGCCGTGTTCATCCCGGTGATGTTCATGGGCGGCATCGTGGGCCGGCTTTTCCATGAGTTCGCGGTGGTGATCAGCGTGGCGATCCTGATCTCCGGCATCGTGGCGATCACGCTGACGCCGATGCTGTGCAGCCGCTTCATCAAGGCGCACGACCACACCAGGAAGAACTGGCTGATCGGTGGCTTCGACCGCGGCTTCGGCGCGGTCACGCGCGGCTACATGGACAGCCTGCGCTGGTGCATGGATCGCCCGCGCATCGTGCTGGGCGCGTTCGGCTTGAGCCTGCTGGCCACCGCGCTACTGTTCTACGTGGCGCCGAAGGATTTCATCCCGGCCGGCGACAACGGCCAGCTGCACGTCAACACCGAGGGCCCGGAGGACATCTCCTTCGAGGGCATGGGCGCGCGCCAGCAGCAGCTGGTGGACATCGTGGCGGCCGACCCGAACATCGCCGGCTACATGTCCAGCATCGGCGCCGGCGGCTCGCGCAGCACGGTCAACAACGGCTCGATCCTGCTGATGCTGAAACCGCCCAGCGAGCGCAAGCTCAGCCCGGAGCAGATCATCCAGGAGCTGCGCCCGAAGCTGGCCGCGGTGCCCGGCATCCGCGCGTACATCCAGAACACGCCGGCAATCCGCATCGGCGGGCGCCAGTCCAAGTCGCAATACCAGTACACGCTGCAGTCGATCGACATGCCGGCGCTGTACGAGTGGAGCGGCAAGGTCACGCGCGCGTTTGCCGCGCTGCCCGGCTTCGAGGATGTCACCAACGACCTTGACCTCAACAGCCCCTCGATCGTGGTGAACGTGGACCGCAGCAAGCTGGCGCCGCTGGGGCTCACCATGGCGCAGGTGCAGACCGCGCTGGGCATCGGCTTCGGCGAAAACCAGATCTCCACCATCTACGGCTCGGCCACGCAGTACTGGGTGATCCTGCAGGTGGATCGCCAGCTGCAGAACGATCCGTCGGTGTTGTCGCGGCTGTACGTCACCTCCAGCAGCGGTGCGCTGGTGCCGCTGGGCGCCGTGGCCAGTTTCAGGCGCGAGCCGCAGGCGCTGACCGTCAACCACCAGGGCCAGCTGCCCGCCGTCACGGTGTCGTTCAACCTGGCGCCGGGCTACAGCTTGAGCGATGCGGTGGCCAGCATCGACGGCGCGATGCAGAAGATGGGCCTGCCGGCCACCATCAGCGGCAGCGTGCAGGGCACGGCGCAGGCATTCCAGCAATCCATGCAGGGCATGGGCATGCTGTTGCTGCTGGCGGTGTTCGTGATCTACCTGGTGCTGGGCATCCTGTACGAGAGCTTCATCCACCCGCTGACCATCCTGTCCGGCCTGCCCGCGGCGGCGGTCGGCGCGCTGCTGACGCTGGCGATCTTCCGTGCCTCGCTGGACCTGTTCGCCTTCGTGGGCATCGTGATGCTGATCGGCATCGTCAAGAAGAACGCGATCATGCTGATCGACTTCGCGCTGGAGCGGCAGCGCGAGGAAGGCATGGTGCCAGCGCAGGCGATCTTCGAGGCCTGCCGCGTGCGCTTCCGACCGATCATGATGACCTCGATGGCCGCGATGGCCGGCACCTTGCCGATCGCGCTGGGCATCGGCGCCGGTGCGGAAGTGCGCCGCTCGCTGGGCCTGGCGGTGGTCGGCGGGCTGGTCTTCTCGCAGGTGCTGACGCTGTACCTGACGCCGGTGATCTACATCTACATGGATCAGCTGCAGAAGCGCTTCCCGGCGCCGGGACGCACCGATACCGCCGCGTTGGCGGATTGATGCGGCGCCGGCCGTGCCGGGGCTGAAGGGGTTTGCGATCCCGGAGTGCGGCTGAAGTCGTCAGTCGTCGGCGCCGTCCTTGGCGAACGCGCCGGGCGCCGAGCCGAAGTCCCCATCCGCCTGCGCGGCCATGTACGAGAACGCGGCGTACACGGCCACGTTCTGCGCCAGTTCCTGCGGATCGATCTTGTCCAGCGTGTCGTTGGCGGTGTGGTGCCAGTCGAAATACTTTGTGCCGTCCTGGGTCAGCGACAGTGCGGCCATGCCCCTGGCGTGCATTTGCGACAGGTCCGACCCGCCGCCACCGGGACGCCGGGTGTCATAGGCCACGCCCAGCGGCGCCAGGACAGCGGCGATCTGCTCGATGGCGGCGCGCGCGTCGGGCTTGACGCTGGCGCTCATGCGCCAGATCGGGCCGGCGCCGAAATCCGAATCCGTGCCCAGCTGGAATTGGTTGACCTCGCCGGCATGTTTTTCGGCATAGGCGCGGCTGCCCCACAGGCCCATTTCCTCGTTGGCGAACGCGATCACGCGGATGGTGCGGTCGGGGCGCTGCGGCAGGTCGCCGATCAGCTTGCCGGCCGCCATCGCGATGGCCACGCCGGCGCCGTCGTCGATCGCGCCGGTGCCCAGGTCCCACGAATCCAGGTGCCCGCCAATGGCCACCACCTGGTCGGGATGCTTGCCGCCGGTGATCTCGCCGATCACGTTGGCGCCGGTGTAGTTGCCGTCGAAGCCGCAATCCAGATCCAGCTTCACCGTCACCGGCTGGTCATAGGCCAGCGCGCGCTCCAGCTGGTCGGCGTCGGGGTTGGAAAGGGCGGCGGCGGGGATCGACTTCGCGGCCCGGTCGCGAAAACCGGTGACGCCGGTGTGGGCAATGCGCTCGTGCGCATCGGTGCCGGCCGAGCGCAGCAGGTAGCCGGCGGCGCCCTTGGCGGCGGCAATCACCGGACCGGCGGTACGCACGGCCGAGCCCATGCCGTAGCCGTGGCCGTCCTTCGCGCGCTGCATGCGGTAGCCGACGTAGACGATGCGGCCTTTCACGCTGGCCGGGTCGGCCGCCTTCAGCGCATCCAGGCTGTCGAACTTCACCACCTGCGCGCTGAGCCCGCCCTCGGGCGTGCCCGGCGAATAACCCAGCGCGGTCACCACCAGCGGCTGCGGAAACGGCGCCACGATGGCGGCATGCTCACTGCGGCGTACCCACTTCGGATAGCTCACCGCTTCGGTATAGACCTTGTCGTAACCGAGCGCCCTGAACTTGGCGACCGCCCAGTCGCGGGCGCGCTGGTCGGCTTCGCTGCCCGCCATGCGCGCACCGACCTCGGTAGTCAGCGAGGCGACGATGCGGTAGCCGGTGTCGTCATGCAGCGCCTGGTCGCGCAGCTGTTTGGCCGTCTTTACGGCTGAGGCCGGAATCGTGGTAGTGGCCGCGCTGGCGATACCGCTGGCCAGTAGCGCGCTGGCGGCGAACAGGGTGAAGGGAAGACGGCGCATCGGGGCACTCCGCGGAGGAAACCCCGATTATGGCGTGATGATCCATCGGCGCTTAGGCCAGAAGTCATTGTGGGAGCGGCTTCGGCGGCGATGCTTCGGCCGTGCGGCTTCAGGCAAAAGCATCGCGACTGAAGTCGCTCCTGCGGGAGGCAGATGAGCTTACTGGCGGTTTTTCAGCAGATCGCGGATCTCGGTCAGCAGAACCACGTCGGCCGGTGGCGCGGCGGGGGCCTCTTCCTGCTTGCGGCTGAGCCGGTTGATGCCCTTGACCACCAGGAAAATCACGAACGCGATGATCAGGAACTGCACCACCGTATTGATGAACGCGCCGTACTGGATGGCCACCTCGGCCACCTTGTGCGTGGGGTCGCTGTCGTCCGCGGGCTTGATCACCCATTTCAGTCGCGAGAAATCCACGCCGCCGGTGATCCAGCCGATCGGCGGCATGATGATCTGATCCACCAGCGAGGTGACGATCTTGCCGAACGCCCCGCCGATCACCACGCCGACCGCCAGGTCGATGACGTTGCCGCGCATGGCGAAGGTCTTGAATTCGCTAAGCATGCTCATGCTGCATGTACTCCTGTGTGGTGTCGGATGGCCCGACGACTTTACCGCCTGGCCGCGCGTACGGACAGGGAGTGCGCGGCGCCGGG
Organism: Rhodanobacter caeni; assembly: GCF_039523575.1. NCBI lineage: Bacteria > Pseudomonadati > Pseudomonadota > Gammaproteobacteria > Lysobacterales > Rhodanobacteraceae > Rhodanobacter > Rhodanobacter caeni. Next base: position 849,365 of record NZ_BAAAFO010000002.1, read on the forward strand.
CGGGTGAGGTCAGACGATCCGGCCGTCCAGTTCGGCCACGCCCGCCAGTTCGGCGTGAAAGCGGTCGCCGCGCTGCAGCGCGGCCACGCCGGCCGGCGTGCCGGTGAAGATCAGGTCGCCGGCCTTCAGCTCGAACAGCCGCGACAGCGCGGCGATGATCTGCGGCACGCCGTGCAGCATGTGCTCCAGCGTGGTCTGCTGGCGCGGCTCGCCGTTGACCTCCAGCCGCAGCACGGTGTCCGCGCCTGGCGTGACTTCGGCGGCGGGGCGCAGGGCGGATACCGGGGCGGAATGGTCGAACGCCTTGGCTACGTCCCAGGGATGGCCTTTTTCCTTGGCCCGCGCCTGCAGGTCGCGGCGGGTCAGGTCCAGCCCGACGCCGTAGCCGAAGACCAGTGCTGTCGCCTTGCCGGCCTCGATGTCGATACCGCCACCGGCCAGCGCCACCACCATCTCGACTTCGTGGTGCAGCGACGCCGTCGCCGAGGGGTACGGCACGTCGGCGCCATCGCTGACCACGGCGTCGGCCGGCTTGCAGAAAAACATCGGCTGTTCCAGGTCGGGCACCGAGCCCATTTCCGCGGCATGATCGGCATAATTGCGGCCGATGCAGAATACGCGGCGGACGGCAAAACGCTGGTCGCTGCCGATGACGGGCAGGCTGGGAAGGGCGGGCGGATCGATGATGTAGCTCATCGGCCAAGCGTAGCAAACCACGGTGGGGCGTGGCCCGGGTGACAGCTGTCATCGACGATGGCTGATGCCGCACCCTGACCGCACCACGCGCGATCGATCAATCTTGCATGCATTGCACACCGGGCAAACCGGTCGGGGAGTGAGGGTGGACAACGCCGAGCTGTTGAAGGAATTGCGCATCGACCGCAACCAGCGCGAGGCGCACGACAGCGGCCCGGGCCGCTGGCCGTGGATTGCCGGCGGCGTGCTGGTGCTGCTGGCCGTGCTTGGCGCCGGCGCCTGGCTGTGGCTGAGCCATCGCCCGCTGCCGGTGAAAACCGCCACCGCCGTGGCGCCCGCCGCCGCGGGAGAATCCGGTGCGGTATTGCAGGCCACCGGTTACGTCACCGCGCGGCGCCAGGCCACCGTGTCGGCGCAGATCACCGGCACGCTCACCGCGGTGCTGATCGAGGAAGGCGATCGCGTCACCGAGGGCCAGGTGCTGGCGCGGCTGGACGATAGCGGCTACAAGGCCACGCTGGCCGCGGTGAAGGCGCAGGCCGATGCGGCGCATGCGCTGGTGCGGCAATACCAGTCGCAGCTGGATCAGGCCCAGCACGACGCGAAGCGCCAGCAGCAGCTGGTCGCGCGCGGGCTGGTGTCGCGGCAGAGCGCCGAGCAGGCGCAGACCCAGGTCGACGCGCTGCGCGCCCAGCTCGCCGCGCAGCGCCAGCAGGCACATGCCGCCGATGCCCAGGCGGTGGTGGCGAAGGTGAATTTCGACTACACCGTGGTGCGCGCGCCGTTCAGCGGCGTGGTCACCACCAAGGACGCGCAGGTGGGCGAGATCATCTCGCCGCTGTCCGCCGGCGGCGGCTTCACCCGCACCGGCGTGGGCACCATCGTGGACATGGATTCGCTGGAAATCGACGTCGACGTCAACGAGGCATACATCGGCCGCGTCAAGCCCGGCATGCCGGCCGAGGCGGTGCTGGATGCCTACCCGGACTGGAAGATCCCCGCCCACGTGGTCGCCATCGTGCCCACCGCCGACCGTGGCAAGGCCACCATCAAGGTGCGCGTGGCGCTGGAGCAGAAGGATGCGCGCGTAGTGCCGGACATGGGCGCGCGGGTGTCGTTCCTGGAAGAGAAGGCGAAAACCGGCGCCGCGCCGCCGCAGGGCGTGCTGGTGCCGGCCACCGCGATCGTGCAGCGCGACGGCCACAGCGTGGTGTTCGTGCTCGACGGCGACCGGGTGCATCAGCGCACGGTAATGCCGGCCGCGCAGACCTACGGCGACCTGCGCCTGCTGCCGGCCGCGGTGAGCGCGGGCGAGAGCGTGGTGGTGTCGCCGCCGCCGGCATTGAAAGATGGTTCGGACGTCCAAACGCAGAAGAGCCCGTAGGAGCGCACGCTGTGCGCGACGGATTGCGGGCCAGAAAGCATCGCGCACAGGGTGCGCTCCTACACACATTCGACATCTACTGGAGAACGCCATGGCCACGCTGATCGACATCCAGAACCTCGCCAAGAGCTACACCCGCGGCAAGCAGAAGGTCGAAGTGCTGCACCACGTCAACCTGGCCATCGCCGAAGGCGACTTCCTGGCGCTGATGGGCCCGTCCGGCTCGGGCAAGACGACCTTGCTCAACCTGATCGGCGGCCTCGATACGCCCAGTGCCGGCAGCATCAGCGTGGGTGGCCAGCGCATCGACCAGCTCGGTGGCGGCGCGCTGGCGAAATGGCGTGCGTCCAATGTCGGTTTCATCTTCCAGTTCTACAACCTGATGCCGATGCTGTCGGCGCAGCGCAACGTGGAATTGCCGCTGCTGCTGACCAAACTGTCGGCGGCGCAGCGCAAGAAGAATGCGGCGATCGCGCTGCAATTGGTGGGCCTGGCCGACCGCGCCAGCCACAAGCCCAGTGAACTGTCGGGCGGCCAGCAGCAGCGCGTGGCGATCGCCCGTGCGATCGTTTCGGACCCGGCCCTCCTGGTCTGCGACGAACCGACCGGCGACCTTGATCGCCAGTCCGCCGAGGATGTGCTGGGCCTGCTGCAACAGCTCAACCGCGATCACGGCAAGACCATCGTGATGGTCACGCACGATCCCAAGGCCGCGGAGTACGCCAGCCATACGCTGCACCTGGACAAGGGCACGCTCGTCGAATCGGCCACGGCGTGAGGAGGCGGCCATGAAATACCTCCATCTGATCTGGGCCGCGCTGTTCCGGCGCAAGACCCGCACCATCCTCACCCTGGTATCGATCGTCGCCGCGTTCCTGCTGTTTGGCATGCTCGACGCGGTGCGTACCGCGTTCGATTCCGGCAGCCAGGGCATCGTGGGCGTGGACCGGCTGGTCACCTCGTCGCGCTACTCGATCATCCAGCCCCTGCCCGAATCGCTGGGGGCGCGCATCGCCGTGATTCCCGGCGTGCGCGACGTGGGCCACGCCAACTGGTTCGGCGGCATCTACCAGGACCCGAAGAACTTCGTCTTCAGCTACGCGGTGAGCCCGAACTACCTCGACCTGTATCCGGAAATCCACCTGTCGGCCGAGCAGCGCAAGGCCTTCGACGGCAACCGCACTGGCGCGGTGATCGGCGACAAGCTGGCGCAGAAATACGGCTGGAAGGTGGGCGACAAGATTCCGCTGCAGTCGACCATCTTCCCGCTGAAGAACGGCTCCAAGACCTGGACCTTCGACATCGAGGGCATCTTCACCGTGGACAAGGACGCGGCCAACGGCCTGGACCAATTGTTCCTGCTGCACTGGAAATATTTCGACGAGGCCAACGCGTTCGGCAACGGCACGGTCGGCTGGTATGTCGACCGGCTCACCGACCCGGCGCTGGGCGACCGGGTGGCGCATGCGATCGATGCGCTGTCGGCCAACTCCGACCATGAAACCAAGACCCAGACCGAGCAGGCCTTCAGCGCCTCGTTCGCCAAGCAGCTGGGCGACATCGGCCTGATCGTGGGCTCGATCATGGGCGCGGTGTTCTTCACCCTGATCCTCTTGACCGCCAACACCATGGCGCAGGCGGTGCGCGAGCGCACCTCGGAACTGGCGGTGCTGAAGACGATCGGCTTCTCCAGCCGCAGCGTGCTGGCGCTGGTGCTGGCCGAATCGGTGCTGCTGCTCCTGATCGGCGGCGTGATCGGGCTGGGCCTGGCCGCCGTGCTGGCGCCAGCCATCGGCAAGGGCAGCGGCGGCATGATCAACCTGCCGCCGGTGGGCGCGGGCAGCTGGGCGATGGGCGTGGGCCTGATGGTGCTGATCGGCCTGGTGGTGGGCGCGTTGCCGGCGTGGCGGGCGATGCGCTTGAACATCGTCGATGCACTGGCTGGCCGCTGAGGAGAATCGGATATGCGCACATTCAAATCCTTCCTGCGCGGCCTGGGCCTGGTCGCCATCGTGATCGCCGGCCTGTTGGTCTGGTCGCGCCTGCCGTGGACCGCCGTGCTGGCGCTGCTGGTGGTGCTGGCGCTGTGGCTGGTGCTGACCCGGCGCGGGCGGCAAACGCTCTCGATCACCGGCGTGGGCATCAGCAGCTTGCGCCAGCGCATCGGTGCCTCGCTGGTGGTCGTGGTCGGCATCGCCGGCGTGGTCGGCGTGCTGGTGGCGATGCTGGCGATGGGCGAGGGCTTCCAGAGCACCCTGCAGCAGACCGGCTCGGACGACACCGCGATCGTGCTGCGCGGTGGCTCCAATGCCGAGCTGAACTCCGTGCTCGACCGCGACAGCATCAACGCCATCATCCAGGCGCCGGGCGTGGCGCGCAGCGCCGACGGCAAGCCGGTGGCCTCTGCCGAACAGTCGGTGGTTGCCAACCTGCCCAAGCGCAACGACCCCAGCGTGGACGCGAACGTGCCGATCCGCGGTGTGGACGACGAAGCCTGGACCTTGCGGCCGAACGTGAAGATCGTGCAGGGCCGCCGCTTCAAGCCCGGCCTGCGCGAGCTGGTGGTGGGCCAGGGCGCGATGCGCCAGTTCGCCGGGCTGGACGTGGGCAGCCGGCTGCGCCTGGCCGGGCAGGAGTGGTCCATCGTGGGCGAGTTCGCGTCGGGTGATTCGCACGACTCGGAGCTGTGGGGCGACGCGCAGACGGTGGCCTCGGCCTATCGCCGCGGCAGCAGCGCGCAATCGGTGACCGTGCGGCTGACCTCGCCGCAGGCGTTCGACACGTTCAAGGCCGCGCTGTCCAGCGACCCGCGCCTGAAGATCGACGTCAGTACCACCCGCGAGTACTTCAGCAAGCAGTCCGAGAGCCTGACCAAGGTGATCCGCATCGTCGGCATCACGGTGGGCGTGATCATGGCGATCGGCGCGATCTTCGGTGCACTCAACACCATGTTCGCCGCCATCGCCTCGCGCGCCCGCGAGATCGCCACGCTGCGCGCGATCGGTTTTCGCGGCCTGCCGGTGGTGGTTTCGGTGCTGATGGAAACCATGCTGCTGGCATTGCTCGGCGGCGTGCTGGGCGGCTTGATCAGCTGGCTGATCTTCAACGGCTATACCGCCTCCACGCTGGGCGCCAACTTCAGCCAGGTGGTGTTCCAGTTCAAGGTTTCGCCGGAACTGCTGTGGCTGGGCATCAAGTGGGCGATGGCGATCGGCTTCGTCGGCGGCCTGTTCCCCGCCGTGCGCGCGGCGCGGCTGCCGGTGACCACGGCCCTGCGCGAGCTGTAGAAGGCAGAAGTGAGTGGAGAGGAGTGAGAAGTGAGAGAAGGCGCACGCCGATCGCGGCGCTCGCTCTCTCTCACTTCTCACTTCTCACTTCTCACTTCTCACTTCTCACTTCTCTTCCCTCACTCCTCGCTCTTACGGCATCACCGGCGGCACGTAGTCCAGCGTCATCCCCAGCAGCCACAGCATGCCCAGCACCAGCGGCACGTGCACCACCAGTTGCACGAAGGTGTAGCCGACCACGTCGCGGGCCTTCAGTCCCAGCACGCCGAGCAGGGGCAGCATCCAGAACGGGTTGATCAGGTTGGGCAGCGCCTCGGCCGCGTTGTACACCTGCACCGCCCAGCCCAGGTGCACGTGCAGGTCGTTCGCCGCCTGCATCACGTACGGCGCCTCGACCAGCCACTTGCCGCCGCCGGAAGGCACGAAGAAACCCAGGATTGCCGAGTACGCGCCCATCACCGCGGGGAAGCTTTCCTGGCCGGCGATGTGCACGAACAGGTTCGACAGTCGGTGCGCCAGTGTCGCGCCATCGGCGCCGGGCACGTGGGTGAGCAGGGCGGCGATACCGCCGTACAGTGGGAACTGGATCAGCACGCCGGCGGTACTCGGCACGGCACGATGCACCGCGTCGAGGAAGCTGCGCGGGCGCCAGTGCAGCAGGATGCCCAGGGTGAGGAACAGGAAGTTGTAGGTGTTGAGATTGGCGATCGCGGTCACGGCCGGCTTGGTGGCGAACTCGTGGCCCAGCCAGCCCAGCCCCAGCAGACCGATCGCCAGCGCCAGCAGCGGGCTGTATTCCAGCCACTCGCCCGGGCGCGTGCGCGGCGGCAACGCGGGGGTGGAGCTTTCGCCGATGTCGAAGTCTTTCGCGGTGCGCGCGTTCGCATCCGACGGCGCGGTGAACCAGCACACCAGCAGCGAAACCACGATCAGCACCGCGGTCAGCACGATCGACTGCCACAGGAAGATGGTCTGGCTGAAGGGCAGCACGCCGGTGATCGCCAGCAGCCCCGGCGGCATGCTGGCCGGGTTAGCCTGCAACTGCGCCGCCGACGACGACAGCCCCATCGCCCAGATCGCGCCCAGGCCGAGATACGCCGCCGCGCCGGCCGCGCGGTAATCCATGTGCAATGCGTCGCGCCGCGCCAGCGCGCGCACCAGCAGGCCACCGAACACCAGTGAAAAGCCCCAGCTCAGCAGCGAGGCCAGCATGCTGACCAGGGCGATGTAGACGATCGCGCCGCGCCCGCTGCGCGGCGCCCGCGCCAGCACGTCGATGAAACGCGCCACCACCGGTGCGGTGGCCAGCACGTAACCGCCGATCACCACGAACGCCATCTGCATGGTGAACGGGATCAGGCTCCAGAAGCCGCTGCCGAATGCGTTGACGGTGGCCGTTGGCGTGGCGCCGAAGGCAAACGCGGCCAGTGCCACCACGACCACGCCCAGTGCGGCGAACACCCAGGCGTCGGGAAACCAGCGTTCCGCCCATGCGGCGCTGCGCAGGGCCGCGCGCGCCATCCAGCGGTCTTGCCGTGTGTTCATGCTGCGCACCCCCGCTTTAATGAAACAGCGCCAGCGCCGCCAACGGCGGCGTTCCGTTTGCCCCTCCCCCTGCTTGCAGGGGGAGGTTGGGAGGGGGTAGCGCTTTTGACGTGAAGATCAAAAGCACCCCTCCCCAACCCTCCCCTGCTTTGCAGGGGAGGGAGCAAGTAGCAGCGAGGCTAACGCTTCTGCTTGGCCAGCGTGATCGCCCCCACGCCGACCAGGATGATCGCCATGCCCACCAGGTCATACGGCCCCACGTGTTCGCCGGCCAGCAGCACGCCGAACAGCACCGCCACCGGCGGGTTCACGTAGGCGTAGCTTGTGGCCAGGGCGGGGCGCGCGTGCTTCAGCACATACAGGTAGGCGCTGAACGCGATGATCGACCCGAACACCGCCAGGTAGGCCAGCGCCAGCGTGGCGTGCAGGGTGGGGTGCGCGGGCAGATGTTCGCCGGCGGCATAGCCAACCAGCAGCAAGGCGACGCTGGCGCAGAGCATCTGCGCGGCGGTGTTCATCGGCCCTGGCGGCATGTCGCGGCCACGGCTCCAGACCGAGCCGAAGGCCCAGCAGGCGGCCGCCACCAGCAGAGCCAGCGCGCCCACCGGCGAGCCGGACAGGCTGCTGCCCAGGTTCAGCACGATCACGCCGGCGAAGCCGATCGCCAGGCCCAGGCTTTCGCGGCGATGGGGCCATTGGCCGTACATCCCGGAGAACAGCGCCGCGAACAGCGGCATGCTGGCCACCGACACGGCAGCGATGCCCGAGCTGACCCGCTCCTCGGCAAAGCACACCAATCCGTTGCCCATGCCCAGCAGCAACAGGCCGGTGAACGCCGCGTTGCGCCATTGCGGGAATGTGGGTGCGGCCATGCCGCGCAACCGCAGGAAGCCGTACATGGCCACGCCGGCGCACAGGAAACGCATGCCGGCAAGCAGGAACGGCGGGTAGCTTTCCAGCGCGAAGCGGATGCCGAGATAGGTCGATCCCCAGATCACGAACAGCGCGAACAGCGCCAGCGGAATCAGCAAACGGGGATCGGCCAGGGAGCGCGGCGCTCCAGCCGCCGCGCAGGTCGAAAGGTCGGACATGGTGGGGTGGGATATCCGGAGACGGCGCTGGATTATCCGCCTCTTGCCACCCTTTTTGCGCGTCTACGCGCTGGCCAGCGCTCAGTGAGCCATCGGCCGGTGGTGGTGCAGCACCACGAATTCGCCTTCCAGCACTTCCGGCTGGCGTGCGCGCGGGGCCGCGGCAGGCGCCAGCTTGCGGCCGTTCGTCCAGTACCGCCATGCCAGCAGCACCACGCCGCCCACCATCAGCACCCCGGCCACCACCAACCCGAACACCAGCAACACACCGACCAGCGCCATGCCCAGCAACAGCGACAAGGCACGGGCCAACGGATGGCGGGAGCGACGCATGGAGGGGAGTGAAAAGTGCATGTGTTAAAAATCCGTGTGGTAAAATCAATGACTTGCGAGCGCAACCATGGGGCCAACCGGCCTCCGAGGCAAGTGCCGATGGACACAATCACCACCGTTTCGCCGCTGTGCCGGCTGATGGATATTCCCGACGGCGGCGCGACAGCGGTCGATGCGCCGCTGGCCGATGGCGGGCAAAGCCTGATCCTGCTGCGCGATGGCGCGCAGGTTCGCGGTTATCGCAATGTGTGCCCCCATGCCGGCCGCCGTCTCGACTACGCGCCGGGGAAATTCCTGCTCAAGGACGACACCCTGATCTGCGCCGTGCACGGCGCCAGCTTCCTGCGCCAGGCCGGCGTGTGCGTGGCCGGCCCCTGTCGCGGCGAAAGCCTGCGCGCGGTGCCGTTGCGGGTGGAGGGCGACCAGGTCTGGCTGGCCTGAGCCCGATCAGCGGAAGACCAAGTTGATCGCCACGATGGTCACCGTGAGCACCAGCGCCGTCAGCGGCAGGCCCACGCGCAGGAAATCCTTGCTGCGATAGCCACCCGGACCGGTCACCATCATCAGCGCCGGATGGCCCGAGCTCAGCAGGAAGGTGTTGGACGAGGACACCGCCACGATCAACGCATACGCCGACGGGTTGCCGCCGGTGGCCACCGCCACGCTGATCGCGATCGGCACCATCATCACGGTGGCGCCCACGTTCGACATCACCTGCGAAAACAGCAGCGTCAGTACGCCCAGCACGACCTGCAGCACGTACGGCGAGGCGCCGCCCAGGTAATGCAGCACCTGCTGCGCCAGCCACGCGGCGGTGCCGGTGGAATCCATCGACCAGCCCAGCGGGATCAGGCAGGCGGTGACGAAGATCGTCTTCCAGTTGATCGCCTTGTACGCCTCGTCCATGTTCAGCACGCCCGACAGCAGCATCGCGATGGCGCCGGTCATCATCGCCACCGACAGGTCGAGGTTGGTGAACAGGGCCAGGCACTTGGCCATCACGAAGAAACCGACCGCCTGCCAGATCTTGCCGGGGCGCTGCTCCTGCTTGGGGATGTCGGTGACGACGACCAGGTCCTTGTCCTCGGCCGCCAGCGACAGGTCGCGCCAGTTGCTGTGCAGCACCACGGTGTCGCCGGCGCGCAGCGAGACCGCGCGCACATCGTCGCGAAACACCTGGTCGCCGCGGTTCACCGCCAGCACCGAAATGCCGTAGCGCTTGCGCAGCCGCAGCTCGCCAATGGTCTGCTTGATGAAACGCGACACCGGCGGAATCACCACCTCGGAAATGCCCGCGCGGGTCGGGTTGAACAGCTCGCCCAATTGGCGCATGCGTGGCGACAGCCGGCACAGCTGGTTGTTGGCGAACTGGCTGAGCTGCTCGCGCGGGCCCAGCACGCCCAGCACCGAGCCCACCCAGATCACGTGATCGGCCGGTGGCGCCATGCGCGCCTCATTGCCGCTCTTGATCGCCAGGATCAGCGGCGCCTCGTGCAGTTGTTCGGCCTCGCCGATGCTCATGCCCACCAGCGGGCTTTCCGCGGTGACGGTGAGCTCGGCCGTCTCGCCGCCGATGCCGTAGGTTTCGGCGAAATAGCTCTCGGTGCGACCGGGCGTCACCTTCAGCCGTTCGTCCTCGTGCCCGGGCAGCAGCTTGCGGCCGAAGAAATAGAAATAGCCCACGCCCACGAAAGCCAATGCCAGGCCAATCGGGGTGACGCTGAACAGGCCGAATTTCGGGATCGTGTGGGCGCCCGGCGGCAAGTTGGCGTTGGCGCTGGCGATCAGGTCGTTCAGCACGATCAGCGGCGAGTTGGCGATCAGCGTGGTGTTGGTGGCGGTGAGGATGCAGAACGCCATCGGCAGCAACAGCCGCGACAACGGCACGCCGGTGCGCGCCGACAACCGGCTGCTGACCGGGATCATGATCGCCGCCAGCGCCTGGCTGGGGATCACCGCGCTGAACAGGCTGGCCACCAGGTTGATCACCACGCCCAGACGCGACTCCGCCCCGCGCGCCATGCGCATCACGAAGTTGGCAGTGAGGTTGAGCACGCCGGCGCGGTCCAGCCCCTCGCCCATGATCATGATCGCGATGATCGCGATCACCGCGTTGCCGGCGAAGCCGTTGAACACGCGATCGGCAGGAATCAGCCCGGTCAGCCCGATCACCACCACCACCAGCAGCGCCACCATGTCGGCGCGGATCCACTCCAGCACCAGCATGATCATGGTGAAGCCCACCAGGCCCAGCACCAGGATCATGTCGGGGGTGAGCGACAGACCCATCAGCGTGCGTCCCGCGTTGGCGTTGCGCGCAAGTGGCTAGGCGATGGCAGTGGAAGCTTCACGCTGCGACGATTCGTCCCTGGATGGATCGCGTGAGTATAAGCGGCGCGGAGCGGTTGCTGGTGAACTGGAGGGCAAGAGCGCCCCCTCCCCAACCCTCCCCTGCTGCGCAGGGGAAGGAGCAAAGCGCAGCGCCCCTCACGATCCGAGCGATGAGGGAGTACGCGGCTCTGCTCCTCCCCCTGCTTGCAGGGGGAGGTTGGGAGGGGGTTACGCTTTTCCGCACGACAAACAGCGAAAGGATTCGCCATGCAGCGCCAATGGACCCGCGCCCGCCAACTGCGCAACGGCAGCACCGACGCCGAGCGCCGTCTGTGGCACTTCCTGCGTCGCCGTCAATTGGCTGGCCACAAGTTCCGCCGGCAGTATCCGCTGGCCGGCTACATCGTGGATTTCGTGTGTGTGCCGGCGCGGTTGGTGATCGAGCTGGATGGCGGACAACATTTGGACGCCATCGAATACGACGAACGGCGCAGTGCGGCTTTGCAACGCGAAGGCTATCGCGTGCTGCGGTTCTGGAACGACGATGTGCTGTTGCGCACGGAGGATGTGGTGAGGGAGATTTTTCGGGTGTTGGAGGAAAAGTCAAAAGCTTGACCCCCTCCCAACCTCCCCCTGCAAGCAGGGGGAGGAGCAAAAGCCGGTTGTTCTCCCTCCCCTGCTTGCAGGGGAGGGTTGGGGAGGGGTAAAGCTCTTGCTCTCAAACCCTGCGATACAACAAATCCCATACCCCATGCCCCAGTTTCAATCCGCGCCGCTCGAAGTGCGTCTCGATGCGCGAAGCAGGTTTCTCTGCGTATTGGCCGGGTCCCAGGTCATTGCGCCAATCCGGTGCCGCCTCCATCACGTCCAGCATATGCGTGGCGTACGCCTGCCAGTCCGTGGCCAGGTGCAGCAAGCCACCGGGCGCCATGCGCGAGGCCAGCAAGGCGACGAACTCCGGCTGGATCAGCCGCCGCTTGTTGTGCCGCGCCTTGTGCCACGGGTCGGGAAACCAGATGCGCGCCTCGGCCAGCGTGCCGGGGGTGATCTCGTGTTCCAGCACCTCCACTGCGTCGTGCTTGTACAGGCGCACGTTGGTGGCATCACGCTGGGCCAGCGTGTTCATCAGCCGGCCCACGCCGGGCCCGTGCACTTCCACGCCGATGAAATCGCGCGCGGCGTCATGCTCGCTGGCCCACGCCAGCGCTTCGCCGTTGCCGAAGCCGATCTCCATCACCAGCGGCGCCGTGCGCCCGAAGCGGGCCGAAAAGTCCTGCGCCGCGCCGCGGTAGTCGATGCCGAAGCGCGACCACAGCGTGTCGAACGCGCGCTGCTGCGCGGGCGTCATGCGCCCTTCGCGCAGCACGAAGCTGCGGATGCGGCGCATGTAGTGGGGGGCGTTGTCGTGCGGCGTGTCGGTCATGCGTTGATCGTGGATGCGTGGCGCGGCGGGCGGCGGGCCGGCTTGCCCGGGGCGAAGGGGCGGCCATTGTAGCGACTGCGAGCGTGCGCCCGGGCGCGTGTGGCGGGAGTTCCAACCGCACGAATCCCGGGTTACCATGCCGCGACCAGCGCGGGTGTAGCTCAATGGTAGAGCTGTAGCTTCCCAAGCTACTGACGAGGGTTCGATTCCCTTCACCCGCTCCATCCCCGGTCCCAGTCGACGTCTCGAACCTGCATGATCACCGCGGATCTCCTGGTACTGGGATGGCGCGAGCGGCTTTGCCTGCCGCAGCTGGGCATCGGCCTGCTCAAGGCCAAGCTCGACACCGGTGCGCGCAGCAGCGCGTTGCACGTCGATACGCTGGAAACCTTCGACCGCGATGGTGCCATCTGGCTGCGCTTCGGCATGCACGTGGGCCGCAGGCAGCCGCAGGCGATCCGTTGCGAGGCGCCGGCATTGGACCGGCGCGTGGTGACCGACACCGGCGGTCGGCGCACTGAGCGCTGGTTCATCCGCAGCGCGGTACAACTGGCCGGCCAGCAATTCGAGATCGACATCAACCTGGTGGACCGCCGTCACATGCTGTTTCCGATGCTGCTCGGCCGCAGCGCCCTGACCGGGCGCTTCATGGTCGACCCGGCCCGTTCCTATACCCAGCCGCGGCCGCCGATGCCGGCCGCGGCCCCTTGCCGATGACCCTTGCATGAAAATCGCGATCCTGTCGCGCAATACCCGGCTGTATTCGACCAAGCGCCTGGTGGAGGCGGCGCGCGAACGCGGCCACGTGGTGCGCGTGCTCGATCCGCTGCGCTGCTACGTGCGCATCGCGCCGGGCGCGGTGGCGATCCGCTACCAGGGCAAGGCGCTGCGCGACATCGATTGCGTGATCCCGCGCATCGGCACCTCCAGCACGTTCTACGGCACCGCGGTGCTGCGCCAGCTGGAGATGATGGGCGTGTACACGCCCAACCCGTCCGACGCGGTGCTGCGTGCGCGCGACAAGCTGCGCTGCCTGCAGATGCTGGCAGCCCAGGGCATCGACATGCCGGTGACGGTGTTTGGCGACAACCCCGACGACACCGCCGACGTGCTGGCGATGCTGGGCGACCCGCCGCACGTGATCAAGCTCAACGAGGGCAGCCAGGGCACCGGCGTGGTGCTGGCGGAAAAGCGCAGCGCCTCGCAGAGCGTGATCGAGGCGTTCCGCGGCCTGTACGCCAACTTCCTGGTGCAGGAGTTCGTGGCCGAGGCCAACGGCAGCGACCTGCGCTGTTTCGTGGTGGGCAAGAAGGTGGTGGCGGCGATGCAGCGGGTGGCCAGTGCGGGCGAGTTCCGCGCCAACCTGCACCGCGGTGGCAGCGCCGTGGCGGCCACCTTGAGCGCCGACGAGAAGCGCATCGCAGTGCGCGCCGCCTGCACGCTGGGGCTGGGCATTGCCGGGGTCGACCTGCTGCGCTCCAATCGCGGTCCATTGCTGCTGGAGGTGAACGCCTCGCCCGGCCTGGAAGGCATCGAGGCGGCCACCGGGGTCAACGTTTCCGGCCACATCATCCAGCACCTGGAGCAGCACGCGGGCAAGTGAACGGCTGGGCGACGGCGCAAAACACGCGGGGTTAACCGAGCTCTAACTTTCCAACGTCTATAACGATCCCACTGTTTTTGTCTGGCACCTCAACCGCGAGGCGGTGACGGCAGATGACGGTATCGGGGCAGTAGCTTGGGTCCAGGTGCGGCGACGGCGAGTCGTTTCACCTGGGCCTTTTTCTTGCCTGCGCTTCGGCGTCAGGAATGCAAGCGCCCTTCATCCAAGCTTTGTTAAGCTTGCAAACCCCAGCCGGCCCCTGCCGCCGGCTGCGTAGCGGAGTGACGCATGCGCGTTCTGGTGATCGAAGACAACACGGACATCGCCACCAATATCGGCGATTACCTGGAAGACCGCGGCCACGTGGTGGACTTCGCCGGCGACGGCGTCACCGGGCTGCATCTGGCGGTGGTGCACGACTTCGACGTGATCGTGCTGGACCTTACCCTGCCCGGCATGGACGGGCTCGACGTGGCGCGCAAACTGCGCCACGAGGCGCACAAGCAGACGCCGATCCTGATGCTCACCGCGCGCGATGCGCTGGAGCAGAAGCTGACCGGTTTCGAATCCGGCGCCGACGACTACATGACCAAGCCGTTCGCGCTGCAGGAGCTGTCGGCGCGGCTGGAAGTGCTGGCCCGCCGCGGCAAGGGCCCGCAGAGCCGCGTGCTGAAAGTGGCCGACCTCACCTTCAACCTCGACACGCTGACGGTGAACCGCGAGGGCAAGTCGATCCAGCTCAACCCGATCGGGCTGAAGCTGCTGCAGGCGCTGATGGAGGCCAGCCCCTCGGTGGTGACGCGGCAGGACCTGGAGCAGAAGGTGTGGGGCGAGGAGTTGCCGGACAGCGATTCGCTGCGCGTGCACATCCACGGCCTGCGCGCGGCAATCGACAAGCCGTTTGACAAACCGCTGATCCACACCCGCCACGGCATTGGCTATCGGATGGTCGAGCCGGATGCAGTCCAGGCGTAAGCTTCGCTTTCGATTGATCGTCTCCTTCGCGCTGTTCGGCTTCGGCCTCAGCGCGTTGTTTGCCGTGGCCGCGTTGTATGTGCGGGCCAAGGTAGAGGATCAGTTGGTGGTTTCCTCGTTGCAGCGAGATGCGGACAGCTATGTCCAGCAGATGCATGAATCGCCGGGACAGCCGTTTTATTCCAAGTTGATGACGGGTTGGGGCTGGAGCGATCGCACGCTCTACAAGGCGCCGCTGTCCTGGCAGGCATTGCCCAGTGGCGTGCACGACATCTATGAAACTGATCCGGATGGCGAAATACGGCATTACAAGCTTGCCGTGAGCCGGAAATACGGCTTGATCGCGTTCGTCAAATACGACGTCAGCCGCGACGACCTTGGCAAGCAGCAACTGCTGATCAGCGTGATCGGCGCGGTGTTCCTGTTCGGCCTGCTGTCGCTGGTGCTGGGGCTGTGGCTTTCGCGCAAGGTGCTCAAGCCGGTGACCGAGCTGGCCAATCGTCTGCGCGACTTCCGCAAGGTGGGCAAGGCCGAGCCGCTGGCGCCGTATTTCGCCGACGACGAGGTGGGCGAGCTGGCACACGCGCTGGACGAGTATTCAGCGCGGCTCACCGCGATGGTGGAGCGCGACCGCGAGTTCAACTCCGACGTCAGCCACGAATTGCGCACGCCGCTGGCGGTGATCGCCAGCACCACCGAGCTGCTGCAGGGTTCGCCCGATCTCACCCCGAAACTGGCCGAACGGCTGAAGCGGATCGAGCGCGCCTCGCGCCAGGCCACCGAGCTGATCGAGGCGCTGCTGCTGCTGTCGCGCGCCGAGCGTCGCGGCCCCACCCGCGGCGAAACCACCGAGGTGGGCAAGGTGGCGGCCGACGTCATCGAAAGCCAGCGTCCGCAGGTGCGCGGCAAGCCGCTGACGATCGAGCTGGCGGTGCGCGAGCCGGCGGTCAGCGTCAACGCGCCGGCCTCCGTGCTGGCGGTGGCGCTGACCAACCTGATCGGCAACGCGATCAAGTACACCCTGGAAGGCTCCGTGCGGGTCGAAGTGGGTGACGGCCGCATCGAGGTGATCGACACCGGCCCCGGCATCAAGCCAGAGGACGCCGAGCGATTGTTCCAGCGCGGCGTGCGCGGCGAAGGCGCCGGGGGCAGCGGCGCCGGATTGGGCCTCGCGATCGTGCGCCGGCTGTGCGAGCTCTACGGATGGGATGTCTCCATGCGCCCGCGCGACGACGGCAACGGCGCGGTGGCCTGCATCAAGTTCGGCTGAGCTCTTGGCTCCTCCCCCTGCTTGCAGGGGGAGGCTGGGAGGGGGTGCTTTTGACGTCGGCGAAGAGCACCCCTCCCCAGCCCTCCCCTGCTTTGCAGGGGAGGGAGCAGGCGGCTACACCTGCTCCAGCCAGCCCCACTTGTCGTGCGTGCGGCCGTCGAACAGGCCGAAGAACAATTCCTGCAGGCGCAGGGTGACGCGGCCGGCCTTGCCGGTGCCGATCTGTTTGCCATCGACGGAGCGGATCGGGGTGATCTCGGCGGCGGTGCCGCACATCAGGATCTCATCGGCGAGGTAGAGGTATTCGCGCGGCAGGTCGCGCTCGACCACCTCGATGCCGTCCTCGCGGGCCAGCGTCACCAGCGTGTGGCGGGTGATGCCCGCCAGCAGCGAGGCGCTGGCCGGCGGCGTGTGCAGTACGCCGTCGAACACCAGGAACAGGTTCTCGCCCGCACCCTCGCTGAGCAGGCCGGTGGACGCCAGCGCGATGCCCTCTCCGAAACCGAGCCGGCGCGCCTCGCGCGCGATCAGCTGGCCGGAAAGATAATTCCCGCCGGCCTTGGCGCCGGCCGGGATGGTGTTGGGCGCGAAGCGCTGCCAGCTGGACACGCAGGCGTCGATGCCGTTCTCGAGCGCTTCGGCGCCCAGGTAGGGGCCCATCGGCCAGGCGGCCACGGCCACGTCGATCGGTGTATCGGCGGACAGCCCGAAGCCGCCCAGCCCGCGATAGGCCACGGGGCGCAGGTAGGCGGCGTCGAGGCCGTTGCGGCGGATGACCTCGCGGCAGGCGGCCGCCAGCTCGTCGGCGCTGTACGGGATCGTCATGTCGTAGACGCGGGCCGACTGGTAGAGCCGGTGCAGATGGTCGGTGAGGCGGAAGATCGCCGCGCCGTCAGGTGTCGCGTAGCTGCGGATGCCCTCGAACACCGAGGAGCCGTAGTGCAGCGCATGCGACATCACGTGGGCGGTGGCGTCCTGCCAGCGCTTGATGCTGCCGTTCTGCCAGATCCAGTCGGGGTATTGCTGCTGCGCCATGGTGGGTTCTCCGTGGGGAACCACCATGATAACGCTGCCCGCCAATGCCGACGTGATGAGCCCAGCCGTCAATCCGCGTTGCGCAGCCACAGGCAGCCGGCGCGGTGCACCAGGTCGAAATGCCATTGGCGCGAACCGCTGCCCGTGCGATCGGCGACGTCCAGCACCAGCATCGATGCGGCCGGCGTGGCCGTTGCGGGCACCGCCGCGTCGGGATAGGGCGCTCCCGTGCTGTTGGCCGGCGCGGGATCGCCGGGAAACTCGATGCCCAGCAGTGGCTGCCGCACCAGGTTGGCCAGGGCCTGGATATCGGCGATGGCGGCTCCGCGGCCGTAGCCGTTCCAGAGCATCAGGCCGGCCAGCCGATTGGCATCCTGCTGCGCGAAGGCGTCCACCACGCCTTGGCGCAAGTCATCGCGGGTGGCGGCGCACAGCATCGGCGGCGCGGCTGGCGGCGCGTCTTCCGGGCTGGGCGATGCACGCACCGGCGAGGCCTGCATGGTGGCGCAGGGTTGGTCGGTGAACACGGGGTTGCCGCTGGCGCCGATGCAGCGATGGATGGCCGTCTGCGCCGGGGCCATGACGGGCAGGGCGGCGACCAGCAGGGCGAAAGGCAAGCGCATGGTAGGCAGCATAGCTCGCTACCCAGAGAGGCCCGATCAGTTCTTTGCCGTCATTCCAGCGAAAGCTGGAATCCAGTGCCTCCATGTGACAGCCGAGGCACTGGATCCCAGCGTGACCGGCCCTTCGGCCGTTGAAAAGCGTTTCGCTGGGACGACGATTCCTCAGGACTTCGCCCTACGCCAGTTGCTTCAGCACCGCCTCGGTGGCCTTGGCCCGGTTCAGCGTATAGAAGTGCAGCCCCGGCGCACCGCCATCGAGCAGGCGCCGGCACAGCGTCGTCACCACCTCGGTGCCCAGCTTGCGCACGGCGTCGGCATCGTCGCCGTGGGCGCGCATGCGCTGGGTGATCCAGCGCGGGATCTCGGCGCCACACATGTCGGAGAACCGCTGCAGCTGGCTGTAGTTGGTGATCGGCATGATGCCCGGCACGATCGGCACGTTCACGCCCAGCCGCTGCACGTCGTCGACGAAGCGGAAATAGGCATCGGCGTTGAAGAAATACTGGGTGATCGCGCCATCGGCGCCGGCGTCGACCTTGGCCTTGAAATGCTGCAGGTCGCGCAGGGCGTCGTCGGCCTGCGGATGGGTTTCCGGGTAGGCCGCCACCTCGATGTGGAAATGGCCGCCGCTGTGCTCGCGGATGAAGCGCACCAGTTCGGCGGCGTAGCGGAAATCGCCCGGCGTAGCCATGCCCGAGGGCAGGTCGCCGCGCAGCGCCACGATGCGGCGATAGCCGGCGGCGCGGTAGTCGTCCAGCAAGGCGGCCAGCTCGGCGCGGTTGCCGCCCACGCACGAAAGATGCGGCGCGGCGGACAGCTTGTGCTGCTGGTGCAGGTGGCGCGCGGTCTCGCCGGTATAGCTCAGGGTGGAGCCGCCGGCACCGAAGGTCACCGATACATAGTCCGGCTGATACGACTTCAGCGCCGTCACGGTGCGGTCCAGCTGCACGCGCTGCTCTTCGGTCTTGGGCGGAAAAAACTCGAAACTGACGGCCGGCATCGTGGGGCTCCCTGTCGTGATGCGGGCAAGTATATCTTTGTTTCGCGATGAAGCGATGGATGGCTGGGTTGGGGAGCGGGGAACGGGGAACGGGGAACGGGGGCGCTCTGGCTGGTCCGCATGGTGGACACAAAAAACGGGACGCAGCGCTGCGTCCCGTTTTCCGGGGAACCCGCTTTCCGTTCCCCGTTCCCCGTTCCCGGCTCCTCAGTACCGGTAATGCTCCGCCTTGTACGGCCCCTCCACCGGCACGCCGAGGTAGGCGGCCTGGGTGGGGGTGAGCGTGGTCAGCTTCACGCCGATCTTCTCCAGGTGCAGGCGCGCGACCTCTTCATCCAGTTTCTTGGGCAGGATGTAGACCTTGTTCTCGTAGCTGTCCTTGTGCGCCCACAGGTCGATCTGGGCCAGGGTCTGGTTGGAGAACGAGTTGGACATCACGAAGCTCGGATGGCCGGTGGCGCAGCCGAGATTGACCAGGCGGCCTTCGGCCAGCAGGAACAGCGCGTGGCCGTCGGCGAACACGTACTTGTCCACCTGCGGCTTGATGTTGATCTTCTCCACGCCGGCCAGCGCGTTGAGCGCATCGACCTGGATCTCGTTGTCGAAGTGGCCGATGTTGCACACGATGGCCTGGTCCTTCATGGCCTTCAGGTGGTCGATGGTCAGCACGTCGCGGTTGCCGGTGGTGGTGACGTAGATGTCGCCGCGGCCCAGCGTGCTTTCGACCGTGTTGACCTCGAAGCCTTCCATCGCCGCCTGCAGCGCGTTGATCGGGTCGATCTCGGTGACCACGACGCGCGCGCCGTAGGCACGCAGGGAGTGCGCGCAGCCCTTGCCGACGTCGCCGTAGCCGCAGACCACGGCCACCTTGCCGGCCAGCATCACGTCCATCGCGCGCTTCAGGCCGTCGGCCAGCGATTCGCGGCAGCCGTACAGGTTGTCGAACTTGGATTTCGTCACCGAGTCGTTGACGTTGATCGCCGGCACCAGCAGCGACTTGGCCTCGGCCAGCTGGTACAGCCGGTGCACGCCGGTGGTGGTCTCCTCGGAGACGCCCTTCCAGTCCTTGACCACGGTGTGCCAGTAGCCCGGGCGCTCGACGGCCACGCGCTTGAGCAGGTTCTTGATCACCTGCTCCTCGTGCGAGGAGGCCTTCTCGTCCACCCACTTCGAACCGTTCTCCAGCTCGTAGCCCTTGTGGATCAAGAGCGTCACGTCACCGCCGTCGTCCACCACCAGCTGGGGCCCGAGGAAACCGCCCTTGCCGTCGGGGAAGGAGAGCGCGTCCAGCGTGCAGTCCCAGTATTCCTCCAGCGTCTCGCCCTTCCAGGCGAATACCGGCGTGCCGGTTTTCGCGATGGCGGCGGCGGCGTGGTCCTGCGTCGAGAAGATGTTGCACGAGGCCCAGCGTACGTCGGCGCCGATGTCCTTCAGCGTCTCGATCAGCACCGCGGTCTGGATCGTCATGTGCAGCGAGCCGGTGACGCGCACGCCCTTGAGCGGGGCATCGGGCGCGTACTTGCGGCGGATCGACATCAGGCCCGGCATCTCGTGCTCGGCGATGTCCAGCTCCTTGCGGCCGAAATCGGCCAGCGAGATGTCGCGGATCTTGTAGTCGTGCGTGGTTTCTTTGAGTGCGGCGTTCATGGATATCTCCGGTTAGTGCGAGCTTTTGTGAAGCGTCCGGCCATGGATGGCCGGTCCTGCTTCGCGAAGCGACTCGCGTAAAAGCAACCGGGCGCCGTTGTGGAACGTGCCGCGCCGAGCCTGGCCGTTTTCCGTGACACGCGCAGGCATCCGCCTTAGCGTTCACGAACGGTCGCAGCGCCCCTCGGCGGGCAAGCGAAGCGGCCATTGTAACCGGAAGCCCCGGCGGCATGAATCCGCCGGGGCACCCTCGCTACGGCGCGCGATCGGCGGCCACGCTGCCATCGGCGCGCATCAGCCGCCAGCCCTTGACCGCGGCGATGAACAGCGGCACCGAGCCGAACACGATGAACACCATGTCGCCCGGCATGCGCATCCATTCCAGCGTCTTGGCCACCGTGTCGCCGGTGAACGCCGGCGAGCGGGCGTGCCAGTAGCCGTTCTCGATCACGTCCCACATCTGCCAGACGCCGCCGGGGAACAGGCTCAGCGCCATCATCAGCACCAGCCCGCCGTTGGTGCCGAAAAACGCCACCTTGATGTACTTCTCCACCGCCGGCCAGCGCCTGTCGTCGATGGTCTGGCGCAACACGAAGACCATCAGCGCGATCGCCAGCATGCCGAACACGCCCATCAGGGCGGCGTGGCCATGGTTGGGCGTGAGGATGGTGCCGGTTTCGTAATAGCTGACGATCGGCAGGTTGATCAGGAAGCCGAACACGCCGGCCCCCACGAAATTCCAGAAACCCACCGCCATCAGGAAATAGAACGTCCACTTGTGCGGGATGTTGATCGCCTTGCCGCATTCGTCGCACTGGCCGCGCGTGGTGCGCACGAACGCCCACGCGTCGAGCGTCAGCAGGGTCAGCGGCACCACTTCCAGCACCGAGAACAGGCCGGCCAGCGCCATGTTGATGTGCGTCTGCCCGCTGAAGTACCAGTGGTGCCCGGTGCCGACCAGGCCGCCCAGGAAATACAGGATGGCGTCCAGGTAGATCACCCGCAGCGCGGTGTTCCGGCGGGCCAGGCCCAGCTGGTAGAAGGTCAGCGCCACCACCGTGGTGGCGAACAGCTCGAAGAAGCCTTCCAGCCACAGGTGGATGATCCAGAAGCGCCAGGTGTCGACCACGGTGAAGTTGTCGTGCGATCCGATGAACAGCGCCGGCACGTAGAACACCGGTACCGCCAGCGCGGCAATCAGGAACATCACCGCCAGCGGCCGCGCCTGCGCCGTCACCACGCGCGGGCGCACCAGCGTCCACAGCATCGCGAACCACGCGAACAGGCCGACCACCAGCAGCACCTGCCAGAGTCGTCCCAGTTCCAGGTATTCCCAGCCCTGGTTGCCGAGCCAGTACCACCACTGGCCCAGCTGCTGCGATACGCCGGCCCATTCACCCAGCAGGCTGCCCACGATCACCACGGCGAAGGCGCCGAACAGCAGGTGCACCCACAGCGCGAACGAGCGCGGCTCATCGCGCCGCAAGGTGCGTCCAAGGAACAGCGCGGCCGCCACGTAGGCGGTGGCGATCCACAGGATCGCGGTCTGCAGATGCCAGGTGCGCAGCAGGTTGCTGGGCAGGATGTTGTCCAGCGGGAACCCGTAGAAATCGCCCGGCTCCGCCCGCGAGTGGGCGATGGCGCCGCCCACCAGCGTCTGCATCAGGAACAGCGCCGTCACCACCACGTAGAACTTCACCAGCGCACGCTGGCCGGGGCTGGCCGCGCCCGGCAGCACCTGCGGGTGCACGTGGTGGCCGTGGCTGATCCAGCCCAGGTTCTCGAAGCGCCCGAAAATCAGCAGCACCGTGGCGATGCCCGCCAGCAGGACCACCAGGCTGAGCGCGCTCCACAGCACGGCGCCACCGGTGGGCACGTTGCCCACGCTGGGGTCGTACGGAAAATTGTTGGTGTAGGAAAAGTTCTTGCCCGGACGATTGGCCACCGACGCCCACGCCGCCCAGGTCACGAACGCGCTGAACTGGCGGATCTCGGTGGGGTCGGTGATCAGGTTGGGCTTCAGTCCGCCATTCTCGGCGGAGCGCTTGAAATAGCCGGCCCAGTGCGGAATCTGCTTGCGGTACGCGTCCGCTTCGGCCGCGGTCAGCCGCAAGGTGTCGCTGTCGGCATCGTAGCGGTTGGTTTTCAGGACCACCGCCGTCTCGGCGCGCAGCGCGGCCCGCGAACCCTCATCCAGCTGATCGGATGGATTGCCGAAGCGTTGCAGCGCCAGCGCCTCGGAGACGTCCATGCCGATCATGTGCAACGCCAGCGCCGAGTAGTCCGGGCCCAGGTAGGCGCCATGGCCCCAGATGCTGCCGTTGTCCATCAAGCCGTAGCGCAACATCACTGCCTGGCCGTCGCGGATGTCCGCGCCGGTGAACAGCGTGGTGTTTTGCGCATCGACCACCTTGCCGGGGATCGGCGGCGCATGCCGGTAGGCCAGCGTGGTGATCATCACCAGCAGGGCGAAGCCGCCCACCATCACCATCACCAGGGTGCGCACCCACCATGGCGACACCGGGCCGTCATCGCCCAGCAACGGTTCGGAAACGGTATGAGCGTCGACCGGCGTAGTCATGATCAATCCCCTGGCGGCTGTGGAAGACAGGCACGGCGAGTGGGCGAACGGACGGCTCATGCGGCGGCAGGCGCCGCGTCGCGATGCATGGTTCGGTCCCGCTGCAGCAGATAACGCGCCGTGCGCGAACATCATGTGTCGCGTTCCGCCACGGATGCAAGTGGGCGGCCATGGCGAAAGGGCAGTAAAGACGTCCAAAGCAAAAATTTTCCGCTGCGCTGCACAATTCGCTAAACTGGCACGCTGACCAGGTTGGAGCGCACCCATGCAAGACAATCGCGAACTCGAGTTTCTGCCGCATGACGGTCCCCTGCGCGAGGACGTCAGCCGCCTGGGCGCGATGGTGGGGTTGATGCTGGCCGAGCAGGAAGGCCCGACCTTTTTCGAGCGCGTGGAGCAGGTGCGCACGGCGGCGATCCGGCGCCGGCGCGAGGGTGCCTCGGTCGATGAACTGGGTCATTCGCTGGCGGGGCTGGACGCCGCGGATGCCGAAACGCTGGCGCGCGCGTTCGCGACCTATTTCCAGGCGGTCAACACGGCCGAGCGCGTGCACCGCATCCGCCGCCGCCGCGATTATCAGCGCGAGGGCGGCACGCCGCAGCCCGAATCCCTGCTCGACGTGCTGGGCCGGTTGAAGGCCGAGGGCGTGCAGGCCGACGAGCTGCTGGGCTGGCTTGAGCAATTGTGGATCGAGCCGGTGTTCACCGCCCATCCCACCGAGGCGGTACGCCGTTCGCTGCTGGAGAAAGAGCAGGCGATCGTGAAGTCGCTGGTGGACAACTTCAACCACAACCGCACGCCGCAGGAGCGCATCGAGGACGACGACCGCATCTACATGGCGTTGTCCGCCGGCTGGCAGACCGCCGAGGCCTCGCCGGTGCGGCCCAGCGTGCAGGACGAATACGAGCACGTGGGCTATTACCTGGCCAATCCGGTCTACCGCATCGTGCCGGCGCTGTACGAATCGCTGGCCCGCTCGCTGCAGGAGGTCTACGGCGTCGCGGTCAAGCTGCCACGGCTGCTGAGTTTCGCCAGCTGGGTGGGTGGCGACATGGACGGCAACCCCAACGTGGGCTCCGACACCATCGCCTCCAGCCTGGCGTCGCAGCGCGCCCAGGTGCTGGAGCGCTACCTCGAGGACGTCGACGCGCTGGCCCATCACCTCAGCCAGACCGAAGGGCGGGTGGGCGTGGCGCGCAGCCTGCGCGCGCGGCTGGCGGAATACCGCGAACGCTTTCCGGCGGCCGCGGCAAAGATCCGGCCACGCCACCTGGACATGCCGTATCGCTGCTTCCTGGTGCTGATCGCCGCGCGGCTGCAAGCCACGCGCGACGATCAAAAGGACGGCTATACGTCCGCCGCCGAATTGACCGCCGACCTGCAGCTGATCGCCGACAGCCTGTTCGACAACCTCGGCCTGCACGCTGGCGCGTATGCGGTGGAGCGGTTGATCTGCCGCGTGCGCAGCTTCGGCTTCCACCTGGCGCGGCTGGACCTGCGCCAGGATTCGCGCGTGCACGACGACGCGCTCGCCGCCCTGCTGAACGATGCCGACTGGGCCAGCCGGCCCAAGGCGGAGCGCGCCGACCGCCTGCGTCCCTACGCCAGCGGCGAACAGGCGTTCGGCGACTGCGACGACGAGGCGGCGAAGAACCTGCAGTCGGTGTTCATCACCTTGCGCGAGAGCCGCCAGCGTTACGGCATCGACGCCACCGGGCTGTACATCATCAGCATGGCGCGCTCGGCCGCCGACGTGCTGGCCGTGCTGGCGCTGGCGCGGCGCGGCGGGCTGGTGTCGCCGGAGCCGCCGCACGACGTGCCGTTGGACATCGCGCCGCTGTTCGAGACGGTGGACGACCTGCAGAACGCGCCGGCCTCGCTGCAGGCATTGCTGGACGACCCGGTTTATCGCCGCCACCTGGCGGCGCGCGGCGATCAGCAGTGGGTGATGCTGGGCTATTCCGACAGCGGCAAGGACGCCGGCACGCTGGCCTCGAAGTGGGCCCTGCAGCGGGCCCAGGGCGAGTTGCTGGAGGTGGCGCGCAAGGCCAGCATCCAGCTGGCGTTCTTCCATGGCCGCGGCGGCTCGGCCAGCCGCGGCGGCGCCCGCATCACCCCGGCGTTGATGTCCTCGCCGCGCGGCGCGGTGGCCGGCGTGCTGCGCGTGACCGAGCAGGGCGAGGTGATCCATCGCAAGTACGGCATCCGCGCGCTGGCCCTGCGCGGGCTGGAGCAGACCGTGGGCGCGGTGTTGCGCGCCTCGCTGCGGCCGCGCCAGGCCGACCCGCGCGAGGTGCGCTGGTCGGAGGTGATGACTGCGCTCTCGGCCGCGAGCCGCAAGACCTATCGCGCCTTCGTGGACCGCGAGCACTTCGTGGAGTACTTCCGCACCGCCACGCCGGTGGACGTGATCGAGAAGATGACACTGGGCTCGCGTCCGGCCAGCCGCCGCAGCATGCGCGGCGTGCAGGACCTGCGCGCCATCCCGTGGGTATTCGCCTGGACCCAGTGCCGCTCGATCCTGCCCGGCTGGTATGGCCTGGGCAGCGCGCTGGAGCAGGGCGTGGCGCAGTTCGGCGAGGACACCCTGGCCGAGATGGCGCGGCACTGGCCGTTCTTCAGCAACATGCTGGACGACGTGGAAATGGTGCTGGCCAAGTGCGACCTGGACATCGCCGAGGCCTTCTCCGCCTTGTCCGGCCCGCTGCACGAGGAGTTCTTCAGCCTGATCCGCGACGAGTTCGAGCGCACCCAGCGCTGGCTGCTGCGGCTGAAGAGCACCGGCACGCTGCTGCACGACTCGCCGCGGCTGGCCGTCTCGATCCGCCTGCGCAACCCGTACATCGATCCGATGAGCCTGCTGCAGGTCGACCTGCTGCGCCGCTGGCGTGCCGGCAACGGCACCGACGATGCCTTGCTGCAGGCGCTGGTCGCCTGCGTCAACGGTGTGTCGCAGGGTCTGCAGAACACAGGCTGATTGCCGGGACGGCGGCGCGCATGTACTGCGCGCCGCCGCCGCGCCGGGTCAGCCCGGCTCGCCGCGGTATTTCTCGTGCAGCGCCACCGGCGCGACCTGGCTGGCGGCGCGGCGACGCATCCACAGGTTGATCAGCTCCACGAACACCGAGAAGGCCATCGCGGTATAGACGTAGCCCTTGGGGATGTGCTGGCCGAAACCGTCCGCCATCAGCACCAGGCCGATCATGATCAGGAAGCTCAGCGCCAGCACCTTGACGGTGGGGTGGCGCTCCACGAACTCGCCCAGCGGCCGCGCGAACGCCAGCATGAAACCGATCGAGGCCAGGATGGCGGTGACCATCACCCAGCGCTGATCGACCATGCCCACGGCAGTGATGATGGAGTCCAGCGAGAACACCACGTCCAGCAGCATGATCTGCACGATCACCCCGCCGAACGTGGCCGCCGCCGTGCCCGCCGTCACCTGCTCGGTGGCGCCTTCCAGCTTCTGGTGGATTTCGTGGGTGGCCTTGGCGATCAGGAACAGGCCGCCGCCAATCAGGATCAGGTCGCGCCACGAAAAGGCGTGGCCGAACAGCGAAAACAGCGGCGCGGTCAGCCCCACGATCCAGGCGATCGTCAGCAGCAGTCCCAGCCGCGTCACCGCCGCCAGCATGATGCCCAGGCGGCGCGCCTTGTTGCGCTGCTCGACCGGCAACTTGCCGGCCAGGATCGAGATGAAAATGATGTTATCGATGCCAAGCACCAGCTCAAGTGCGGTCAGCGTGGCGAGGGCGATCCAGATTTCGGGATTGGCCAGTAGTTCCATGGGAATCTCTCGGGTGGACGGGAGCGACGGCAACGCCGCCGATCATGCGCCGCGTGGCGGGTGGGGAAGTGAAAAGCATCGCGACTGAGGCCGCCCCGCGGCGGTGCGGTCAGCCTTGTGGGAGCGGCTTCAGCCGCGATGCTCTTGTCCGGGTTTTCGGTGCGGCTCCTGCGGGCTCATGGGCCACGGCCGCCAGCTGGTCCGGATGGACGCGCCTTCGCCGTGGATCGGCGAAGGTCTTGCTCGCAAACCGCCTGGCGGCTTGCCGCTGCGCCGGGGCGGATGCCCGTAATGACGACGGCAGCGATTGGGAGCTACTCCCCTTCCTGGACGATGCTAGCACGGCGCCGGGCGCGCGATGTCACGGTGACGTTCGCTCGCGCAACGCCGCGATGCGCCGCGCCCGTGGCAGCCGCTTCCAGGCGATCTCCAGCCGCAGCGCGTCACCGTGGCTTTCGACCCAGACCCAGCCCAGCAAGCGCTTCGGCGGGTTGGAGCGGGTGAAGCGCGCGCCCTTGCCGGCGAGGTGAGTCGCGTAGCGCTGTTCGGGGTCGCGGGCGATACCGGTGTAGACGCGGCCGTCGGCGCATTCCAGCAGGTACACCGCCCAGGCAGCGGCGGCCTCGCTCATGCGGTCAGGCCCACTCGACCAGTCCTTCGGCATCGCACACCCGTTTCCACGACGGTCGCGCCTTCAGGCGCGCGGCCAGTGCCGCCAGCTGCGGCCACTCGGTGGCCGGCCTGGGCATGTTGCGCGACCAGCGCATCAGCATCAGCGTGTACAGGTCGACCACGCCAAACGTGTCGCCGAGCAGGTAAGGGCCGTGCGCGGCGAGGTGGCTGTCGAGCTTCGACCAGCACTTCTCGATGCCGGCACGCGCGGCCAGCCTGATCGTGTCCGCGCCTTCCGGCAGGTGGTCGCCGGGATAGAACCACTGGCGAAACAGCGGTTGCAGCGAGTTGGCCAGATAGAACATCCACTGCAGGTAGTCCGCGCGCAACGGGCTGGCCGGCGCCGGTGCCAGGGCGGCCTCGGGGTGACGCTCGGCCAGCAGCATCGCCAGCGCGGCCGCCTCGCCGTGCGGCACGCCGTCGATCACCAGCGTGGGCACCACACCGTTCGGATTGATCGCCAGATACGCCGCACTGCGCTGCTCGCCAGCGTCCAGATCCACCCGCTTCAGCGTGTGCGGCGCGCCGATTTCCAGCAGCGCCAGGTGCACCAGCAGGTTGGCCGAGCCGGGGGCGTAGTAGAGCGTGTACATGGACGTGTCCGCGAATGAGGTCAGCAGATGATACGGCGGAAGCGTCCCCCCATCCGCCCTTCGGGCACCTTCCCCCGTTGCACGGGGGAAGGAAGCGATCGAACCTCTCGCAACAACCAGTTTCCTTCCCCCGCTTGCGGGGGAAGGTGCCCGAAGGGCGGATGGGGGCGCTTTTCCGCCCCGCCCGATCAGCCATCCAGCTCCGCCCAACGCGCATAGGCCGCGTCGAGTTCGGCCTGCAATGCCACCAGCGCCTCGTTCGCCTTGACGATCGCGGCGCTGTCCTGCTGGAAGAAGGCCGGTTCGTTCATCGCGGCGGTGCGCGCGGCGATGTCGCTTTCCAGCTGCTCGATGCGGCCGGGCAGCTGCTCCAGCTCGTGCTGCTCCTTGAAGCTGCGTTTGCGCTTGGCTGTCGGCGGCGCGGCGGGGGGCGGGGCAGGCGACTTGGCGGTGGCGGCCGTGCTGCGCGGCGCCGGCCGCTGCCGCAGCCAGTCGCTGTAGCCGCCCACGTATTCGCCGATCCGGCCTTCGCCCTCCAGCACCAGCGTGCTCGACACCACGTTGTCGAGGAAGGCGCGATCGTGCGAGACCAGCAGCAAGGTGCCCTGGTAGTCGGTCAGCAGTTCTTCCAGCAGCTCCAGTGTCTCGACGTCGAGGTCGTTGGTCGGTTCGTCCATCACCAGCAGATTCGACGGCTGCGCGAACAGCTTGGCCAGCAGCAGGCGGTTGCGCTCGCCGCCGGAGAGGCGGGTGATCGGCGCGCGGGCGCGCTCGGGCGAGAACAGGAAATCCTGCAGGTAGCCGATGATGTGCTTGCGCTGGCCGTTGAGCTCGATGTACTCGCGGCCTTCGGCCACGTTGTCCAGCGCGTTGAGCTGGTCGTTGAGCTGCAGCCGGTGCTGGTCGAAGTAGGCGATCTCGATGTTGGTGCCCAGCTCGGCGCTGCCGCGTTGCGGCTTGAGCTCGCCCAGCATGATCTTCAGCAGGGTGCTCTTGCCGGCGCCGTTGGGGCCGATGATGCCGATGCGGTCGCCGCGCATCACCGTGGTGCTGAGGTCGTCGATCAGCACGCGGCCGTCGTAGGACTGGTGCACGTGCTCGAGCTCGATCACCTTCTTGCCGGAGGCCTGCGCGTTGGCCGCGGTCATCCTGACGTTGCCGCCCAGCTCGCGACGCTGCGCGCGCTCGGCGCGCAGGGCTTTCAGCGCGCGCACGCGGCCCTCGTTGCGGGTGCGCCGCGCCTTGATGCCCTGGCGGATCCACACTTCCTCCTGCGCCAGCTTCTTGTCGAAAGCCGCGTTCGCCTGGGCCTCGGCGTGCAGGCGCTCCTCGCGCCGGCGCAGGTAGTTGTCGTAGTCGCCGGGCCAGTCGGTGAGTTGGCCGCGGTCGATCTCCACGATGCGGGTGGCCAGCGCGCGCAGGAAGCTGCGATCGTGGGTGACGAAGACGATGCTGCCGGCGAAGGATTTCAGGAAACCTTCCAGCCAGCCGATCGCCTCGATGTCGAGGTGGTTGGTCGGCTCGTCCAGCAGCAGCACGTCGGGCTTGCGCACCAGCGCCTGCGCCAGCAGCACGCGGCGCTTCATGCCGCCGGACAGCGCGGCGAAATCGGTCTCGCCGGGCAGCTCCAGCTGGGTGATCACGTCGCCGACGCGGCGATCCAGGTCCCAGCCATGCCGTGCCTCGATCTGCTGCTGCACGTCCCCCAGCGCGTCGAAATCGCCCTGCTCGAGCAGGTGGTGGTAGCGCGCCAGCAGCCGGCCCAGGTCGCCCAGCCCCTCGGCGACCACGTCGAACACGCTGCCGGCGGTGCCCTGCGGCACCTCCTGCGCCATGCGCGCGATCACCACGCCGTTCTGCACGCGCACCTCGCCGTCGTCGGCCTGCAGCTCGCCGGCGATCAGCTTCATCAGCGTGGACTTGCCTTCGCCGTTGCGGCCGACGATGCACACCCGCTCGTTCGCCTCGATCGACAGGTCGACATGTTCGAGCAGGAGCGGGCCGCCGATGCTGAAGTCGACGCGTTGCAGTTGGATGAGGGACATCCGCCCATTGTAGCGGCTACGGCTTGGAAAGCCGTCCGGCGGCGGTTTGCGGGCCGCGCCCGCAGGGGCCGCAACCGGCGCGCCAGGCGTCTATACTGGCCGACCAACACGGGGGTGGGGGATGACCAGGCAACTGACCGATCGCTATCGCGAGGCGAAGCTTATTGCCATGGCCGCGATCGAGCTGAGCGGCGAGGCGCGGGCGGCGATGATCGCCTCGGCGGTGGGTGACGACGAGGATCTCGATCGCGAAGTGCGCTGGATGATCGACGCGATCGAGAGCAGCCACACCGCGCCGATGCCCGGCGACCAGATGCAGACCGCCGACCTCAGCGGCCACGATGCGCAGGCCGCGGCGCCGCGGCATTACCGCTTGCTGCGCCGGCTGGGCGAGGGCGGCATGGGCACGGTCTACCTGGCCGAGCGCACCGACGGCGATTTCGTGCAGCAGGTGGCGCTGAAATTGCTGCAGGCCTCGGCGGAGGGCTCGCCGGTGCTGCTGGAACGGTTCACCCGCGAGCGGCAGATGCTGGCACGGCTGGAGCACCCGGGCATCGCGCACCTGCTCGACGGCGGCGTGTTGACCGACGGCAAGCCGTTCCTGGCGATGGAGTACGTCGAGGGCGAGCGCATCGACGCCTGGTGCGAACGCCACGGGGCCGACCTGCGCGAACGCGTGCTGCTGTTTCTGAAGGTGTGCGCGGCGGTGGAATACGCGCATCGCAACCTCATCATCCATCGCGACATCAAGCCGGCGAACATCCTGGTGACGGAATACGGCGAGCCGAAACTGCTGGATTTCGGCATCGCGCGCATCATCGACGAGCAGGCCGACGTCGCCGCCACCGCCACCGGCGCCCACGTGCTCACCCTGGCGTATGCCAGCCCCGAGCAGATCGAACGCCAGCCGCTGACCACTGCCGCAGACGTCTATTCGCTGGGCGTGGTGCTGTACCAGCTGGTGTCCGGGCGGCGGCCGTTCCAGCACCTGGTGACGCCGCACCTGCTGACCAACGCCATCATCGGCGGCGCCGTGGTGGCGCCCAGCCGTGCCGCGAAAACCGCGACGAGAGAGCCGGACAGCGCGAAGGCGCCCGGTTTTCCGGTACCGGCCGATATCGATGCGATCGTGCTGAAAACGCTGCGCCGGCATGCGGCCGAGCGCTACGCGACCGTGGGCGAACTGGTGGCGGACCTGCGCCGCTTCCTGGCCCGTCATCCGGTACATGCGCGGCGCGGCGTGCGGCTGTACCGCATGCGTCGCTTCGTGCAGCGCAACCGCTGGCCACTGGCGGCCGCCTCGGTGCTGTTGATTGCGGTACTCGCCGGGCTGGGTTCATCGCTGTACGCGCTTGGCCAGGCGCGCACCCAACAGCAGCTGGCCGAACGCCGGCAACAGCAACTGGAGCGCATCGTGCACTTCCAGCAGTCGATGTTCGACAGCGTGGACATCGATGCGATGGGGCATGCGATCAAGCGCGACCAGGAGCGGCAACTGGCAGCCATGCTCTCGACCGCCAAGGGCGCAAGCGCGCGCGACAAGAGTGCGGTCGAAGAGATGCAGCGCACCTTTGCGGGCATCTCGGCCACCGACACCGCCCGCAACGTGCTCGATACCTACGTGGTGACGCATGCACTGGACAGCCTGGACGCGGCGTTCGCCGATGCGCCGAAGCTTGCCGCCGACATGCGTCAGTCGCTGGCCCGCGTGTTGATCAACATCGGCAGCTACCCGCATGCCGTGGCCGAGCTGCGCAAGGTGTTGGCGGCGCGCGAGACGGCCACGCCGGCAGACGCCCAGGCGCGGCTTTCGGCGCAGGTGGACCTGGCCGTGGCGCTGTACCGCAAGGGCGAGCTGGGTGCCGCGGCGCAGCTGTTCGAACAGTCCAGCGGGGAAGCATCGTCGCTGCCGCTGGCCGCGCCGCTGCGCGTTGCCGCCGAGGCCGGTCGCGCGCGGGTGCTGGCCGCGCAAGGTCATCTGCAGCAGGCACTGGCGCTGCAGCAGCAGCTGTACAAGCAATTGGAGCCATTGCTGCCGGCGACCGACGCCGGCGTGATGGAGCTGCGGCAGGATCTGGTGACCACGCTGATCGGCCTGGGCATGCGTGACGAGGCGCGCAAGCAGGCCGAAGCGCTGGTGGCGCTGGATCGCAGCAAGCTGGGGCCGGAGCACCCCGAAACGCTCAAGGCGATGGTGGTGCTGGCCAAGCTGCTGCACTACCGCCACGAGTACGAGAAATCGCTGGCGCTGGCGCGCGAGGTGGCGGTCATTCGCGAGCGCAGGCTGGGCGCCGATCATCCCGAAACGCTGAGCGCGCAGAACATGGTGGCCACCGACCAGGTCTACCTGGCGCAGGACCCGGCCGCGTTCGCGCAGGCCCACGCGCTGCTGGACCGCGTGGTGGCGGCGCGCGAGCGGCGGCTGGGGCCGGATCATCCGGACACCATGGCTTCGCTCACGGTGATGGTGCGGCTGCTCTCCAAGCAGGGGCATTTTGCCGACGATCCGGCCACCGCGCAGGGGTTTTACGCAAAAGCCATCGCGCTGGAGCGGCGGATACTGGCGTCGCATGAACGCATGCTGGGGCCGGATCACCCGCACACGCTGATGGCCCACGGCAGCCTGGCCAGCCTCATGAACGCGGCCGGCCAATACAAGAGGGCATTGGCCGAGGCCGAGCTCACGCTGGCCGGCCAGCGCCGCGTGCTGGGCAACGAGCATCCCATCATTTTCGGCACGTTGACCCTGATTGGCGACATCAACAGCGATGCCGGCAACTGGAAGGCCGCCCGCGACGCCTACCGGCAGGCGTTGGAGGGAAGGGAGAAACTGCTGGGGCCGCGTGACGCGCATACGATCGAGAGCGCCTCGCGCCTGCATTACGCGCTGGCAGAACTGGGCGCCGAACGTGCCGCCCAGGGTGTTCGCCAACAGTATCTGGACCCCGTGATCGCGATGAACCCCGCCAACCTCAACGCCAGCATGCGAAGCGTGCGCGACGAGGCCATCCGCATGCTCACACCCTGACCCCTTCGCGCTTCTTCCCCCCGGGCAGCGCGGGAGAAGCGCAGTCCGGCTGCCGTGAAACGCGAAAGGCCCCGCGCGGGCGGGGCCTTTCGTCGAGCGACCCATGGCGGACGGTGCTTACTTCAGTTTCGCATCCGCGCGCAGCGCCTCGGCGCGGTCGGTCTTCTCCCACGAGAACGAGGTGAACTTGTTGCCGTTCGCGTCGGTCAGCTCCTGCGGCGTGCGGCCGAAGTGGCCGTAACTGGCGGTCTGCTGGTACATCGGGTGGATCAGGTCGAGCATCTGCAGGATGCCGAACGGGCGCAGGTCGAAGTGCTTGCGGATCAGCTTCTCGATCTTGTCGTCGCTGATCTTGCCGGTGCCGAAGGTGGTGACCGAGATCGAGGTGGGATGCGCCACGCCGATGGCGTAGCTCACCTGCACTTCGCAGCGGTCGGCGATGCCGGCGGCCACGATGTTCTTGGCCACGTAGCGCGCGGCGTAGGCGGCGGAACGATCCACCTTGGACGGGTCCTTGCCCGAGAAAGCGCCGCCACCGTGACGGGCCCAGCCGCCGTAGGTGTCCACGATGATCTTGCGGCCGGTGAGGCCACAGTCGCCCACCGGCCCGCCGATGACGAACTTGCCGGTCGGGTTGATGTGGAACTTGGTGCCCTTGTGCAGCCACTTCTCCGGCAGCACGGGCTTCAGGATCAGCTCGCGCACGCCCTCGATCAGGTCTTTCTGCTTGACGCCCGGATCGTGCTGGGTGGACAGCACCACCGCGTCGATGGCTACCGCCACGCCGTTCTCGTAGCGCAGCGTGACCTGGCTCTTGGCGTCCGGGCGCAGCCACGGCAGCGGCGAGTTCTTCTTCTTGCGCACCTTGGCCTGCTGCTCGACCAGGCGGTGCGAGAAGTGGATCGCCGCCGGCATGAAGGTCTTGGTTTCGTTGGTGGCGTAGCCGAACATCAGGCCCTGGTCGCCGGCGCCCTGGTCTTCCGGGTTCTTGCGGTCCACGCCCTGGTTGATGTCCGGCGACTGCTTGCCGATCAGGTTCAGCACGCCGCAGGTAGCGCCGTCGAAACCGACGTCGGAGGAGTTGTAGCCGATGTCCAGGATCACCTTGCGGGTCAGCGCCTCCAGGTCGATCCAGGCGTTGGTGGTGACTTCGCCGGCGACAATCGCCACGCCGGTCTTGACCATGGTTTCGCAAGCCACGCGGGCGCGCGGGTCCTGCGCGATGATGGCGTCGAGCACCGCATCGGAGATCTGGTCGGCGACCTTGTCCGGATGGCCTTCGGAGACCGATTCGGAGGTGAACAGGTAGTTGGACATCGCGGTCTATATCCCTTTGTACGGATAGAAAGATAAAGAAAGGCCGGCATGATACAACGCCGTCCCGGCTTTTGCAGCCCGGCGCCCACGCCCCGCCGCGGCAATGCCCGCCTTGTTCAGCGCGTCGCCTGCGTCGTCGTTCACAGCCCGAGCGCGGCGGCCTGCGGTTGCGCCGGTGCCGCCTCGCGGGCGACGCCGCCGATGGGGGGCAGCACGTTCGGCAGCAGGGCATCGAGCTTTCCGCTCATGCGCAACTGGTCGATGCTGGACATGGCCTGGTCGAGCTTGCGCTGCTCCTCGCCTTCCGTCGGCGGCGGGGCGCCGGGCGCCTCGGTGAGCGTCGCCAGCTGCGGGCCCACCAGCTGGGTCAGCGCGAAATAGGCGTCGTCGTGGATACCCACCTGCTCCAGCAGTATGCCCGGCAGCAGCCACGAGGCGGTGTCCAGCCGCACCGGCTTGATCGGGCGCTGCGGCTCGATCAGCAGCCAGGTGCCGGCCTGGCTCAGCATGTTTCGGCCGTCGACGAAGCCGGTGATCTGGTAGCTGTTGCTGAGCGCCGGCAGGTGGTCGCCATAGAACAGCAGCAGGCTCGGCCGGCGGCGCGCGGCCAGCTGTTTCACCAGCCGGCCCAGTTCGGCGTCGGCGTGGCCGATGTGATAGAGGTAGGTCTGCAGCTCCAGCTTGTCGCGGCCCTCGATGCCGGCGGGCACGGCGATGGCGTCGCGTTCGGCGGTGTGGGTGGGCTCGATGTCGTAGGGCCCGTGCGCCTCGATGCTGATGGCGAAGATGAACTGCGGCGGGCCGCTGTCTTTGAGCTGGCGCAGGATCTCGTCGGTCATGGCGCTGTCGGCCATGTACTTGCCATCCAGCGGCGCATCGGCGGGGAACGACGCCTGCGACACGAAACGATCGAAACCCAGCGCCTTGAACGCCGCCGTGCGGTTCCAGAACGCGGGGTCGTTGCCGTGCAGCGCCACCGTGTCGTAGCCGTGCCGGTTGAGCGCGCGCACCAGGCTGGGCACGGTGGCGTGGCTCAGCTGCAGGTAGGGAAACTGCAGGTTGTCGAAATAGCGCAGCGACAAGCCGGTCAGCATCTCGAACTCGGTGCGGATGGTGCCGCCACCGAAGGTGGGCACGTGCAGCTCGCCACTGGTGCCGTGTTGCGCCAGCCGGCGCAGGTTGGGCGTGAAGTCGCTGTTCTCGTAACCCTTCATGATGGTGGGGTCGAAGAACGATTCGCTCTGCACCACCACGATGTCGGGCAGGTCGCCGGGGCCGGCCGAGGGTTGCTGCAGGCGTTGGCGCAGCGGGTGGTCGTAGTCGGCGATCAGCTCCCGCGCCAGGGCGAGGTTCGGCTTTTTCTGGCCGTGGCCGTAGTGCAGGTCGAACATGATCAGCCCGCTGATCAGGCCGGCGTGTTTGGCGGTGGACATCGCCGACCACGGCTCCAGCCACAGCACGCGACCGTTGTAGAGGCGCTCCCAAGTGGTGACGCCCAGCAGCAGGCTGAGCAGCGCCGCCGCCAGCACGCTGCCGGCAAGCAGGCGCTTGCCGCCCGTGCGTCGCGGCAGCAGCGGTGGTTCGTAGCGCCACATCGCGATGACTACCGCCAACCCCGCCAGCAAGCCCAGGTACGGCCACGGGCTGTGCGGCAGGTAGCCGGACAGCAGATGCATGCCGCCCTTGCGCAACTGCCCCACCATCTGGAAATCGGCCGGGAGCAGCGGTGTGCCCAGGTTCGCCACCTTCAGCGCGTTGACCCCGTAGACCACGCCTTCGACCAGCAGCACCAGGCCGAACGACAACAGCAACCGGCGGGTGATAACCAGCAGCACGCCGGCCAGCAGCAGGCCGGGCAGGGCGTTGGCGAACGGAAAGCGCGCCTGGTCCAGCATCCGCCGGGGCACCACGCCGACGCCACCGTCGATCCAGCCGGTCAGCAGCACGAAACCCAGGATCACGGCCAGCAGCGCCACTGCGCGCCAGGCCGTGGCGCGCCAGCGGCGCGGAGGGCGGGTGGGTTTCAACGGCATGGCAGTCCTGCTGCTGTCATCGCGGGGCAGCGAATGTAATCAAGCCAACATGAACCGCACGTTGGACGGATCGCGCAGTTTCGGGCCTGCGCGGCCGCGCTTCAATGGGTGCGCCACGTTCGTCCGCAACGGTGTCGGCTGCACGCCGCACTGCGGCACAATGCCGGCATGCCTGTCCATGCCTCCCCGGCGCTGCGCGCGCTGATCGACGACCGCTATGGCGACCTAGCGGCCCGTTGCCGCGCCGCCGGCATCCCGCTGCACGACGACGCCGGCGTGGCCGAGCGCATCCGCTGCACCTTGCTGGCCAGCGATTTCGCCTTCGACGTGTGGTGCCGGCAGCCGGAGCTGCTGGCGCCAGGCCTGCAACGGCTGCGCGCCGGCAGCGACGCGTCCGCGCGCATCGCGGCGCTGAAGCTGCCCGACGACGAGGCGGCCTGCATGGAAACGCTGCGGCGCTTTCGTCACGCCGAGGCCTTGCGGCTGGTGTTCCGTGACGTCAACGGCCTGGACGAACTGCCCGAGACGCTGTCCGCCACCAGCGCCCTGTACGAGGCTTTGCTGAGCGCCGCGCTGGGCTGGTCGGAGCGGTGGATGGCGGCCCGCTATGGCCAGGCACGTGATGCTGACGGTGCCGTGCAGCGGCTGGTGGTGGTGGGCTTCGGCAAGCTCGGCGGCAGCGAGCTGAATTTCTCGTCCGACATCGACCTGGTGCTGGCCTACCCGCACGGCGGTGAAAGCGACGGCGCGCGCACGCTCGACAACAGCGAGTACTTCGTGCGGCTGGGCCGCCAACTGGTGCGGCTGCTGCACGAACCCACGATGGATGGCATCTGCGCCAGGGTCGACCTGCGCCTGCGCCCGTTCGGCAACGCGGGGCGCCTGGCGCTGTCGTTCGCGGCGATGGAGCAGTACTACCAGAACGAAGGCCGCGACTGGGAGCGCTACGCCTGGATCAAGGCCCGGCCGGTGGCCGGCGACCGCCAGGCCGGTAAGCAACTGCAGGAGTTGTTGCGGCCATTCATCTATCGCAAGTATCTCGACTACACCGCCTTCGCCGGGTTGCGCGAGATGAAGGCGTTGATCGACGCCGAGGTGGCGCGCAAGGATCTGGCCGACAACCTGAAGCTGGGCCCCGGCGGCATCCGCGAGATCGAGTTCATCGTGCAGCTGACCCAGCTGATCCGCGGCGGCCGCGAACCGTCGATGCGGGTGCGCGGCCTGCTGCCGGCGCTGACCGCCTGCGAGGCGCGCGGGCATATCGGCGCCGCGCGGGCACGCATGCTGCGCGAGGCCTACGTGTTCCTGCGCCGGCTGGAAAACCGGGTGCAGATGCTGCGCGACGCGCAGACCCACGACATCCCCGACGACGCGCTGAGCCGCGAGCGCATCGCGCTGGGCCTGGGTCATCCGGACTGGGCCACGCTGGAGGCCACGCTGGCGCACCACCGCGCCCACGTCAGCGAGGAGTTTGCCGCCGTGCTGATGCCGCAGGGCGGGCGCGCGGCCAAGGTGCCCGCGGCTGACAACGTGCTGTGGCAGCACGCCTGCGACGAGTCGCTGGAGGTGGGCACGCTGGAGGCCTCGGGTTTCGTGCCCGGCGCCGAGCTGGCCGACGCGCTGCTGAAGCTTCCCCAGGCCTCGCCGGTGCGCGCGATGTCGGCGCGCTCGCGCGAACGGCTGGACCGGCTGATGCCGCAGCTGTTCGGCGTGGCGCGCGAGAGCGCGGCGCCGGTGGCCTGCATGCTGCGGCTGTGCCGGCTGGTGCAGGCGGTGGCGCGTCGTTCCGCCTACCTGGCCTTGCTCGAAGAGCAGCCGCTGGCGCGCAAGCGGCTGGCGCGCCTGTTCGGCGACAGCGCGTTCCTGGCCGAGCGGGTGATCACGCAGCCGTTGCTGCTGGATGACGTGCTCGACCCGCGCATCGACCAGCTGCCGCTGAAACGCGCCGACATCAGTGCCGAGATCACCCGCGTGCTGGGCACGCTGGACGAGCGCGAGGCCGAGGCGGAGCTGGAGCGCATCGCCGAGTTCAAGGCCAGCACCGCGTTCCGGCTGGGGCTGGCGTTCAACGACGGTCGCGCCGACGCGGTGGCCACCGCGCGCCGCCTGGCGGCGCTGGCCGAATCGGTGGTGGCCACGGTGACCTCGCTGGCCGAGCGCGAACTGGCCGTGCAGCACGGCCGGCTGCCGGGCGAGGGTTCCGGCTTTGCCGTACTGGGCTACGGCAGCCTGGGCGGCGAGGAGCTGGGGTTCGCCTCCGACCTGGACCTGGTTTTCGTCTACGACGGCCGCCGTGCGCAGGCGATGAGCGATGGCGCGCGCCCGCTGGAAGGCGCGCGCTGGTACCAGCGGCTGGCCCAGCGGGTGATGAACTGGCTGACCGTGCTGACCCGTGGTGGGCGCATGTACGAGGTCGACACGCGCCTGCGGCCGGACGGCTCCAAGGGCTTGCTGGTCAGCAGCCTGGACGGCTTTGTCGCCTACCAGCGCGGCCGCGCCTGGACGTGGGAGCATCAGGCCTTGCTGCGCGCCCGGCCGGTGGCCGGCGACCGCGCGCTCACCGCGCAGTTGGCCGAGGTCCGCCGCGAAATCCTGGCCGTGCCGCGCGATCCGGCCGCCGTGCTGGCCGAGGTCAGCAGCATGCGCCAGCGCTGGCGCGCCGAGCGCGACCGCTCCGATGCGGCGCAATTCGACCTGAAGCAGGGCCATGGCGGCCTGTTGGACATCGAGTTCGCGCTGCAGGGGCTGGTGCTGGGGCATGCCCAACTGCCGGGCCTGCTCGACGTCACCGCCAACGCCTCGGTCATCGGCGCCTGCCACGACGCCGGCCTGTTGAATGCCAACCAGGCCGCCGTGCTCGGCGCCGCCCACGCCGAGCTGCTGCATCGCGCACTGCGCTGCACGATGGACCTGCGTTCGCGGATCGCGCCGCGCGACGAGGCGCTGGCGACGCTTTGCGCCAGCGTGCGCGAGGTCACCGCGGCATTGGGTTTCACTTTCGAGGAATGATCGCCGTGGCGGGGCCGCGTGCGGCTTGCCGCCGCCTTGCGCGGGGCGACGAGGACGAGGTTGTGCGGTTCGACGGATCACGGAGGCGGGCATGATCGATACGTGGGAAATACTGCAGCGGCTGCTGCTGGCGGCGGTCCTCGGTGCCGTCATCGGCGCCGACCGCGAGCGGCGCGAATGGGCCGCCGGCCTGCGCACGCACATGCTGGTGTGCGTGGGCGCGGCGCTGGCGATCATCGTGTCGGCCTACGGGTTCGGCGAGGCGCTGAAAAACCCGGGCGTGGTGCTGGACCCGTCGCGCGTGGCCGCGCAGGTGGTCAGCGGCATCGGCTTCCTGGGTGCCGGCACCATCTTGTTCATGCAGCGCGAGCAGGTGGTGCGCGGCCTGACCACCGCCGCCGGGCTGTGGGCGGTGGCGTCGATCGGCCTGGCCGCGGGCGCCGGCCTGTATGCGGCGGCCGCGATGACCACCGCGCTGATCTGGATCATCCTGGTGCTGCTCAAGCCCTTGCAGCGGCGCCTGTTCACGCGCAGCAACCTGCGCCCGCGCGTGCTGCTCAGCCTGGCCGGCGACGGCGCGGTAGCCCGTGTGGAGTCCGTGGTGGCGGCGCAGCGGCTGCCGCTGTTCAAGCTGATCCTGAATTGCCGCAGGGATGGCGACGACCAGCTCGTGCTGATTTTCGAGCGCGGCGTGGACGGCACCCGACTGGCCGCGCTGACCGACGCGCTGCGCGTGCTGGAAGGGGTTACGGCGATCCGGTTGGGGGTGGCGGTTCGCCATGGCGCCGGCGCCGCGCGCTGATGTTCAGTCGCGCTGTCGCGCTGCCATGCGCGCCAGCAACTCGCGGGCAAGTGCCGCCGTTTCGCGCAGTGGCGGTTGCGACAATGCGCTGGTGTCGTCGATGTCGTGCAGCAGACCCGCCTCGCGCAGCGCCTGGTGGAAGCGGGCGATCCGGGGTGGCAGCGGCGCCAGGGTAAAAGTGTGCACCGGGCAACCGACGGCGCAGGCCTCCGACAGCATGTTCACCGAATCGGGGGTCACCACCAGCCGGTCGGCCCAACCCAGCACGCCGGGGAAGGGGTTGCGACCGTCGTCGGGGCCGGCCCAGACAATGCCGGGCACGTCGCGCAGTGCGCCGCGAAAGCGCTCGATGAGCGTCGCGGGCGTGCGCCGCGAGGCCAGTACCAGCACGCTGCCGCCCTCGCGCCGGTGCCGGGCCAACAGGTGGCCCAGCAACCGATCGGCGTAATCGTCATGAAGATCGATGCCTCGCCGCGGTCCGCCCAGCAACACGCCGACCCGCGGCTGCGGCAGCTCGCCCAGCAAGGGGCAGGCGTCGCGTCCATCGGCCAGCCAGCGCTCGTCCACCGTGTTGAGCGAGCCCAGCGGCCGCAGCACGTTGGCGCCGTCGAGGCCATCGTGCCGTGGCGCGATCACCGCGTCCCAATGGCCGGGGTCGATGCGCGGGTCCAGGATCTGCACCGTGTAGCAGCGCCCGCCGGAAAGCGGCCGCAGCATCCGCGTGAGCAGCGCGGCGGAACGGCCGCAGCCGATCGCCAGCTCGGGCCAGGGCGGGGCGAACAAGCGCCGCTGCGCCACCGGCAAGGCCAGCGTGCCGCCGATGGCGAAGCGCGGCGACAGCCACGACCACGGCGCGCGCAGCCGCAGTCGCAGATGGCGCACCGGCCGCTGCATGTGCTCGGCCAGCGCAAGCGCCTGGCGCTGGTTGCCGGCAGCGTCGTCGGTGATCACCCAGCACTCGTCGCGCCTCAGCATGGCGGCGTTTTGCGGGCGATTGTTTCGCTGGCATGCACAGTGCGTTCCCCTCGGCCGTGATCTGATCGCGCCGCACCACCACTACACTCGTCGTTTGCGATCGCGCTGCCGGTTGGCGTTCGCATGCCCTGGAGGATACCCATGAGTGATTCGCTTTCGGAGTTGGCGCTCGATCAATTGTTTCGCGAGGCCCGCACGTTCAACGCGTGGCTGCCGCAGGAGGTGAGCGACGAGCAACTGCATCGATTGTACGAACTGGCCAAATTCGGCCCCACCAGCGCCAACGCCTCGCCGATGCGGGTGGTGTTCGTGAAATCGGCCGAGGCCAAGGCGAAACTGGCGCCGCATCTGTCCGAGGGCAACCGCGCCAAGACGATGGAGGCGCCGGTCACCGCCATCGTCGGCACCGACCACGCATTCTACGAACGCCTGCCGCAGCTGTTTCCGCACGCCGACGCGCGCAGCTGGTTCGTGGGCAACCAGCCGCTGATCGACGCGACCGCCTTTCGCAACAGCAGCCTGCAGGGCGCCTACCTGCTGATGGCGGCGCGGGCGCTGGGCCTGGATTGCGGTCCGATGTCGGGGTTTGACCAGGCCGGCGTGGATGCGGCATTTTTTGCCGGTACCGCGATCAAATCCAACTTCCTGATCGCCATCGGCCATGGCGATCGCAGCCGCAATTTCTTCCCGCGCAGTCCGCGCCTGTCGTTCGACGAGGCCTGCCGGATCGCCTGATCCTTCCTCCCTTTGTCCACCCGGAGATTCACCATGCGCGCATTTCGTTATCTCGTCGCAGCCGGCCTGCTCGGCGCCGCCGTATCGGCGCAAGCCGCCCCGGTGACCTACAAGCTCGATCCCGGCCACACGATGGTGCTGTTCAGCTGGAACCATTTCGGCTACTCCAACCCCACCGCCGACCTGGGGCTGGGCGAGGGCACGCTGGTGTTCGACGAGCAGCACCCGGCGCAGTCGAGCGTGGAGGTGACCTTGCCGCTGGATCGCCTCGACACGCATGTGCCGGCGTTGGACGAACACCTGAAGAAGCCGGATTTCTTCGACGCCGCGAAATACCCGACGGTGACCTTCAAGAGCACCGCCGTGCAGCCGCTGGGCGGCAACAAGTTCAAGGTCACCGGCGACCTCACCGTGCACGGGGTGACCCGCCCGATCGTGCTGGACGCCACCTTGAACAAGGTCGGCCCGCACCCGATGAGCAAGGCGCAGTCGATCGGTTTCGACGCCACCGCCAGCCTGAAGCGCTCCGATTTCGGCGTGGGCGCCTATGTACCCAGCGTCAGCGACGAAATCACCATCCGCATCACCACCGAAGGCTCGGTGCCCAAGGCGAAATGACCCCACGGCAGTCCGTGGCAGGCAGGGGCGGCTTCGGCCGCCCCTTGTCGTATGGCCGGCCAAAAAAAAGGCTGCCGGTCAGTCTGCAGTTGGCCGCGCCTGCTACCATTTGCGGCCTGATGGTCTGTCTGGAGTTCCGTCCATGTCGCGCCCCCTTTCCGCGGCCGTTCCGCTGATACCGGCAAATGCCGAAAATCGTTACGAAGTGACGCGCGCTGACCTGCCGCTGTCCTGTCCGATGCCCGGCATGGCGCTGTGGAATTCGCATCCCAAGGTGTACCTGCCGATCGTCGATGACGGCGGCGAGTCAACCTGCAGCTACTGCGCGGCCCGTTACGTGCTGCGCGACTGACGACGGGCGCGGCGTGATGCGGCCGGCGGCATGGTTTCTGCTTGTCACCCGCGATGATCGCCCCGAAACCTGAGCCCATGTCCAGCCACGTCGCCGCGCCTGCCAAGCTGACCGTCGTCCAGCTGATTCCCGCCCTGCACGCGGGCGGCGCGGAGCGGTCCGCGCTGGAGATCAGCCGTGCGCTGGTGCAGGCCGGCCACCGCTCGGTGGTGATCTCCGCGGGCGGCCGGCTGGTGCCGCAGCTGCTGGCCGACGGCGGCGAACACATCACCCTGGATATCGGTCGCAAGTCGCTGGCCACCCTGGCCCGGCTGGGCGCCCTGCGCCGCGTGTTGCGCCAGCTTCGCCCCGACATCGTGCATGCCCGCTCGCGACTGCCCGCGTGGCTGGGCTGGTGGGCGATGAAAGGGCTGGCACCGCGGCCGCATTTCATCACCACCGTGCACGGGCTCAATTCGCCCTCGCGCTACAGCGCCATCCTGCTGCGCGGCGAGCGCGTGGTGGCGGTCTCGCAGACGCTGCGCGACTACGTGCTCAGCCACTACCGCTGGCTGGAGCCGGGCCGGGTGCGGGTGATCCCGCGCGGCATCGACCCGGCGGCGTTTCCCTACGGCCATCGCGCCGACGATGGCTGGAAGACCGCGTTCTTCTCCGAGTACCCCTCGTTGATGGGGGCGCCGCTGCTGACGCTGCCCGCGCGCGGCACCCGCCTGAAGGGGCACCGCGACGCGATCGAACTGGTGGCCGACCTGAAGGGCCGCGGCATCGATACCCGGCTGCTGCTGCTGGGCGTGATCGAACCCGGCCGCGAAGCCTACGTGGACGAGCTGAACGACCTTATCCGCGCCCGCGGCGTGGGCGCCCAGGTGGTGCTGACCCCGCAGCGCGACGACGTGCGCGACATCTACGCGGTGTCCACCCTGATCCTGCAGCTGTCGAACCAGCCCGAATCGTTCGGCCGCACCGTAGTCGAGGCCTTGTCGATGTGCCGGCCGGTGCTGGGTTATGCGCACGGTGGCGTGGGCGAACTGCTGGCCGAGCTGTACCCGGCCGGGCGCGTGCCGCCGGGCGACCGCGAGCGCCTGGCCGAACGCGCGGCCGAACTGCTGCGGGTGGCGCCGTCGATCGCCCCGCTGCAAAGCTACCGCCTGAGCGACATGCAGCAGGCCACGCTGGCGCT
Organism: Rhodanobacter caeni; assembly: GCF_039523575.1. NCBI lineage: Bacteria > Pseudomonadati > Pseudomonadota > Gammaproteobacteria > Lysobacterales > Rhodanobacteraceae > Rhodanobacter > Rhodanobacter caeni. The sequence goes on from NZ_BAAAFO010000002.1 coordinate 893,335, forward strand.
GTACCACGAGATTGCCGGCTGACACCGCCACCCGTTTTGTAGAAAACACCCCTGCGCCGCTCGCCTACAATGCGGCTTTCCCTCCCGCCCGGGTTTGCGCATGACCTCCCCTGGAACCACGCTGGGTGCCGCGTTGCGCTCGCCATTGCTGCCGTTCTGGCTGGTAATCGCGCTGCTGCCGTTCGGCCGCAGCGCGGAAGCGGGAACCTTGCTGTGCCTGCTCGGCGTGGCGTTCCTGTTCGCCCGCCAGCACCATGCACTGCGCGAGCACGCCGGCGCGCGGCTGGTGCTGTGGCTGCTGGGCGCGTACGCCACCGCGGCGCTGTTGTCCGCGTTCGACTCCGTCGCGCCGGGCAAGAGCTGGGGCACGGTGGCGGGCTTGCTGCGCTACGTTCCGCTGGCGCTGTACGCCTGTTTCGCGCTGCGCCGGGACAGCAAGCTGCAGTCGCTGTTTGTCGCGGTGGCGCTGGTGCTGGCGCTGTGGGTGCTGGACGCCTGGATGCAGGCCTTGACCGGCTGGAGCCTGGGCGGGCATGCCGAGGCCGAACGGGTGTCGGGCATTTTCGGCGCCGACAATCTCAAGCTGGGCCCGACCCTGGCGGTGCTGTCGCCGTTCGCGCTGTGGGCGGCGCGGCAACGCTGGGGCCTGCCAGGGTTGCTGGCCGCCTTCGTGCTGGTGCTGGGGCCGGTGTTGCTGGCCGGCTCGCGTGCGGCGTGGTTGAGCTATGCGCTGGTGGCGCTGGGCTTTGCCTGGCATGAGGCGCGGTCGCTGCGGCGGTTTGCGCTGTTCTGCGTGGTGGGCGCGAGCCTGCTGGCGCTGGCTGGCGCGCTGGCCTGGAAAACCTCGCCGCGCTTCCAGGCACGGATGGATCGCACCATGCTGGCCTGGCAGGGCACGGATGGCTCGCTGGATGCCGCGCTAAGCGGGCGGCTGGATATCTGGGACACCAGCGCGCGCATGATCGCGCACCATCCGGTCAATGGCGTGGGCGTGCGCGCGTTCCGCTACGCCTACCCGCACTACGCGCCGCCCGATGACCATTTCCTGGTGGCCGAACCCTGCGGTGCGGGCCTGGGCGCCTGCCATGCGCACCAGATCGTGCTGGAGATTCTCACCGAAACCGGCGCCCTGGGCCTGCTGCTGTGGCTGGCGGCGGTGGCGCTGGCGTGGCGCGCGTGGCGCCGCGTGGGTGCGGCGGCGCGTTCGCGGGCCTTTCCCGTCTCCCTGGCGCTGGGCGTGATGCTGTTTCCGCTCAACACCAGCCTGGCCTTCTATTCGGCCTGGTGGGGCCTGCTGTTTGCCTGGTTGCTGGGGCTCTGGTGCGCGGCGCTGTACGTGGTGGCGGATGTCGACGGGGTGAGCCGTCGATGACGGTGACGCGCGAACCGGTGTCGGTGGTGGTGACCAGCTTCAACAGCGCCGCCACGCTGGACGCCTGCCTGCGCGGCGTGCAATGGGCGGACGAGATCGTGGTGCTGGATTCCGGCTCCACCGATGCCACGCTGGCGATCGCCGCGCATTACGGCGCGCGCGTCCATGTGCAGCCGTTTGCCGGCTACAGCGCGCAGAAACAGGCGGCGATCGATCTGGCCAGCCATCGCTGGATATTGCTGCTCGATTCGGACGAGTCGCTGGACGCGTCGGCCGCCGCGCCGCTGCAGCAGGCGCTGCGCGCGCCGACGCACGTGGCGTTCCAGCTGTGGCGGCGCGAGTGGCAGTTCTGGCGCTGGCAGTCGCGCCGCGCCCGGCACAACCATTACGTGCGCCTGTTTGATCGGCAACACGCACGCATGAGTGGCCACGCGGTGCATGAGGAAGTGTGTGTCGACGGCTCGGTCGGCGTGCTCGACGTCACCATCGATCACCATGGCGAGCGCGATATTGCCGGGCGCGTGGCCAAGGCGGATCGCTACTCCAGCCTGCAGCTGGACGATCTCGCCCGGCGGCGGGTGCGCGCGTTGCGCCTGCGCATGGTGGGCTATCCCATGGTGGCCTTTCTGCGCTTCTATCTTTTGCGCGGGCACTGGCGCTCAGGCTGGGCCGGCTTCATCGCCGCGCGCATCCATGCGTTCTACGCGTTCCTGAAATACGCCAAGCTGTACGAGGCGCGACGCCGCCGACGCGATCAGTAGACCGCTGGCTGGCCCGGCGGCCGCGTCTTGAAGCGCTTGTGCGCCCACAGGTACTGCGCCGGCGCCTCGCGCACCATCTGCTCGATGCAGTGGTTGATGCGGGCCGTGTCCTCGCGCACGTCGGGGCCGGGGAAATCCTGCAGCGGCGCGCCCAGCCGCAGCACGTAACCCTCGCTGCCGGGCAGGCGCCTATGGAAGAACGGGATCACCAGCGCGCCGGACATCCGCGCCAGGTGATGGGTGGCGGTGATGGTGGCTGCGGGCACGCCGAAGAACGGCACGAACACGCTGTCCTTGCTGCGCATGTCCTGGTCGGGCGCGTACCACAGCGTGCCGCCGCCGCGCAGGTATTTCACCGTGCCGCGGATGTCCTCCTTCTCGAACATCGCATCGGCGTAATCCAGCCGCGCACGCAGCACGTTCCACTCGAACACGTCCGAATCCATGCGCCGGTACATGCCGGCGATGCGGATGCGCTGCGACACCAGCCGCGCACACAGCTCCAGGTGCGAGAAGTGACCACCCACCAGCAGCACGCCCTTGCCCTGCGCACGCGCCGCGGCGAGATGTTCCAGCCCTTCCACCTGCAGCGGGATGCGCGCGATCTGGCGGTCGCTGCCCATCCAGCCCAGCGCGAATTCCACCAGCATCAGGCCCACGTCGCGCAGGTTGGCGTCGATCAACGCGGTCTGTTCGGCGACACTCAGCTCGGGAAAGCACAGCCCGATGTTGACCTGCACGATGTGCCGCCGCGGCGACGGCAACCACTGCACCAGCGCACCCAGGCGCCGCCCCAGCCACAGCAGCACGGGATAGGGCAGCCGCGCGATCAGCCGGATCAGCCCCACGCCCAGCCATGCCGGCCAGTGACGGGGCGACAACAGGGAGCGGGCGAAAGGGGGACGGGAGGCACCGGGCATTGCGGATAGTGTAGTTGGCGGGGAATGGCAGGGGGGATTGGGAGCATCGCGCACTTTCACCGATCGCCCTGAGCGTAGCCGCGGAGGCGAAGTCGAAGGGGTTACGGTGAGGCTTCGACTTCGCCGCTACGCCGCTACGTTCAGCCCGAACGGCTAAGGGAAGATTGGAGCAGTGAGCGTCCCCATTCCCCGCTCCCCGTATACTTCTCCGCTCCCCGGGAGCCCGCGCTTGCGTTATCTCTACACCTTCGTGATGTACCTGGTGATGCCGCTGATCGTGCTGCGCCTGCTGCTGCGCGGTGTGCGGTCGCCGCCTTACCATCGGCGTTGGCGGGAGCGTTTCGGTTTCTTCGACGCGCCGGGCTTCAATGGCAGCCTGTGGGTGCATGCGGTGTCGGTGGGCGAGGTCAATGCGGCCGAGCCCCTGGTCAAGGCGCTGCGCAAGGATTACCCCAACGCGCCGCTGGTCATCAGCACCGTCACCCCGACCGGCATGGCGCGGGTACACCAGCTGTTCGGCGACGCGGTGTTTCACGTCTATCTCCCCTACGACCTGCCGTTCGCGGTGAACCGGTTCCTGCAGCGCATTCGTCCGCAGCTGGCCCTGATCGTGGAAACCGAGATCTGGCCGAACCTGTATCACGCCTGCCATGAGCGCGGCATCCCGTTGATGATCGTCAACGCGCGTCTTTCCGATCGCTCGCTGCGTGGTTATCGCGCGCTGCGCGGCACCGTGCGTTCGGCGCTGCAGTGCGTGCAGGTGATCGCGGCGCAATCGGTGGCCGATGCGGCGCGCTACCGCTGGCTGGGCGCCGAGCCGCAGCAGATCGTGGTCAGCGGCAACATGAAGTTCGACATGCGCATACCGCCCGATGCCGCCGCCGCCGGCGCCAGCATGCGCCAGCAGTGGGGTCGCGAGCGGCCGGTGTGGATGGCCGCCAGCACGCACGAGGGCGAGGAACTGGCGGTACTGGAAGCGCACCTGCAGGTGCTCGGGCGGTTTCCCGACGCGTTGCTGCTGATCGCGCCGCGCCATCCCGAACGGTTCAAGCTGGTGGAGCATGCGGTGCGCACGCTTGGCTTTTCGCTGGCCACGCACAGTGCCGAAGGGCTGCCGGCGCCGTCGCACCAGGTGTTCCTGATCGACGCGATGGGCCTGCTGATGCCGTTCTACGCGGCGGCCGACCTGGCCTTCGTGGGCGGCAGCCTGGTACCCATCGGCGGCCACAACGTGCTGGAGCCGGCGGCGCTGGCGAGGCCGGTGCTGGTCGGGCCGCACACGTTCAATTTCGCCGAGATCACGCGCACGCTGATTCGCGAGGGCGGTGCCGAATGCGTCGGCGCCAGCGACCAGCTCGGCGCCGACGTGCTGCGGTTGCTGCTCGATGACGACAAGCGCGCCCGGATGGGGCGCGTGGCGCACCAGGTGTTCGACCGCGAGCGTGGCGCCGTGCGCCGCGTCATGCAGATGGTGGATGCCCTGCTGCAGGAATGAATCGGGCCGCCGCTGGCGCACAAAAAAACGGCCGGGCATGCCCGGCCGTTTTTTTGTTCATGTGACGACGGTTTACTGCAGCAAGGCGTTGATCGCTTCCATGTCCTTGATGTCCGCCGTGCCCGAGGACTGCTTCAGCAACAGCTTGTTCAGCACGAACTGGTGGCGCGCCTGCGAGTACTCGCTTTCGGCCTGGGTGAGGTTCTGGATCTGGATCAGCACGTTGGTCATCGTCTGCGTGCCCACGTCGAAGCCTGCGCGGGTCGCCTCCAGCGCCTTCTTGCCGGAGTCCACCGCCGCGCGGGTCGACTCGACCTGCGAAATGCCGGCGATCACCGAGCGGTAGTTGTTGAGCGTGGTGCGGATCACCTGCCGGCGCTGCGACTCGAGCGCGTCCTGGGCCGAGTCGCGCTGGTAGATCGACTGGCGCACCCGCGACTGGGTGGCGCCGCCGGAGAAGATCGGCACGTTCAGGGTCAGCCCGATGGTGGTGGCGCCGCGATTGTCCTGGCGGCCGCTGCCGATGTTCTGGTACCAGCTGGCGTTCTTGCCGTAGCTGACGTTGGCGGTGATGGTGGGCAGGTGGCCGGCGCGCGCCGCGCTGATGTTGTGCTCGGTGGTCTCCACGTTGCTGCGCTGGGCCAGCAGGTCGGGGTTGGTCTCCAGCGCCTGCTTCACCCATGCGTCGGGATCGTTCGGGGCAGGCGGCTGCATCGGCAGGTCTTCGCGCAGCTTCTTCAGCTCGCCGGTGGGCTTGCCGGTGATCTCGGTCAGCGCCTCGCGGGCATCGTTGAGCGCGTTTTCCGTGGCGATCGTGTTGGCCTTGGCCGCCTCGTAGTAGGACTTGGCCTGGTACACGTCGGTGACCGCCGAAAGGCCGACCTTGTAGCGCTGGTTGGACTGCTCGTACTGCTGGCGGTAGGCGTCCTCGTTGGCCTTGGCGTAAGCCAGCTGATCCTCGCCGGTGAGCACGTTGAAGTAGGCCTGGGTGACGCGCACGTACAACTGCTGCAAGGCGGACTGGTAGAGCTCGTCCTGCGCCTGGGCGGCGGAGTGCGCGGCCTTGAGGTTGGCGTACTCGCTGAAATCCAGGATCGTCTGGCTGAGCTGCGCACTCATGTTGCGCGTGCGGGTGTGGCCGAACTGGCTGGTGTCGATCGTGCGGTTGGGATTCGTCGGGTCCTGGATCACCTCGTGGTTGCCACCGTTGGTCTGCTGCAGCGTCAACCCGGCGGAAACCTGCGGCAGCAGCAGCGCGCGCGCCTGGTCCACGTTTTCGCCGATGGCCAATCGCGTGGCGTCCGCCTGCATCAGCACCGGATCGTTGGCGCGGGCTTCACGGTACGCGTCCAGCAGGTCCTCGCCATGGCTGGGCAGTGAAACGGCGGCCATCGCCAAGGCCAGTGTGAGCAGCTTCAAACGCATGGGTTGCCTCGTGGGGAAGTCGGGGGCGGAGAAGTCAGAGAACGAAGGGTTGCAGCGGCTCGGCGTGCTTCAGGTAGGGCAGGTCGGTTTCGAACAGGATCTCCTCGCGGAAACGCCCTTCGCCCTCGAGCGTCAACAAGGTGGCGTGCTGCACCGGCGACTTGCCGCGCACGACCACCGCGCGGCCGTTGGGCTTGAGCCAGCCCAGCCAGCGTGGCGGCAGGGTGGCCACCGCGCCGGTAACGACCAGCGCGTCGAAGACCTCGCCAGGCTGCCAGTCGTTGACGGCTTCGCCCGTCGCCAGCTTGACGTTGGTGACCTTGGCCGCCTGCAGCCGCTGCGCCGCCGCGGCGGTGAAATCGGCGTGGATGTCCACGCTGGTGACGTGCCCGGAGAGCCCCGCCAGGCAGGCGGTGAGGAAGCCCGAGCCGGTGCCGATCTCCAGCACGCGATCGGCGGGCAGCAACTCCAGCGCCTGCAGCACGCGGCCTTCGACCACGGGCTTCATCATCACCTCGCCATGGCCGATGGGCAGGCACAGGTCGGCGAACGCCAGTCGGCGGTGTTCGGCGGCAACGAAATCCTCGCGCCGCACGCGGCCGATCACGTCCAGCACGCGACCGTCCAGCACTTCCCAGGGCCGCACCTGGTTTTCGACCATGTTCAGCCGCGCCTGCTCGAAATTCATTGCCATTTCAGCGGATGTCCCGTCAATCGGAAAAGGTGAAGAAGAATAAGCGTCTGGCCACATTCCGACAATCACAGCGTGACGGCCCGGCCCGCCGCCACGTAGTGCCGGAAGTCATCGCGAAGGGTTGACGCACGTCATTGAGCGCCGGTGACAGGCGCAGAAGAATGGCGTTTCTGGAAAATAATTGTACCGTCGCGTATAATAAAGGCCAGACTCTCATTTGTGAAGGTGCGGGCATGACCAGCGGCGCGCAAACAAAGCCACAGGGACCGGGCCGCCCCAAGGACATGGAAAAACGTGCGGCGATCCTGGCCGCAGCCAAGGCCTTGTTCATACGCAATGCGTTTGCCGGTACCAGCATGGATGCCATCGCCGCCGAGGCGAAGGTTTCCAAGCTGACCGTGTACAGCCATTTCGGCGACAAGGACAACCTCTTCCGCGAAGTGATCCGTTCGCGCATCGAGGATCTGCTGCCCGAGGACATCTACCGGTTCGATCCCGACGTGGGCATCGAGCAGACCCTGCACGCCATCGCGCAGGCGCACATGCACATCGATTGCCAGGCCGAGCACGTGGGCACGTTCCGGGCGATCCTCAGCGATTGCCGCCAGGGCAATCCGCGCTACGGCAAGCTGCTGTGGGAAGAGGGCCCGGCGCGCATGCACCGGCTGATGGAGAACCTGCTGCAGCAGGCGGTCGACCACGGCGCGCTGGACATTCCCGTGGTGAAGACGGCCAGCGTGCAGTTCTTCTCGCTGATCAAGGGCGACATGCTGTTGCGCCGGCTGTTCGGCTGCGACGAATGCCCGGAGACCGCCGCCGCGGAAATCGCGGAGATGGCGCGCACCGGCGTCAATACCTTCCTGCGCGCCTACGCCCCGCGCTGAGCGCGGACATCCCTGCCGTTTGCTCCATCGCCGCGCGCCTTGCTGGTCGGGGCGCGCATCGCTACTGGCCGTCCGCGTTTACGCGGTCACCACAGGGGCGCGGCGTAAGCTCGCCGGATACGTGATCCGACCCAAGCTTGAGGAAACCTGCATGGCCGCCAACAACCAACCGTTCCTTTCCGATATCCAGACCATCCGCAGGCGCGCGCGCGAGCACATGCAGCAGGGCGCGGTCACCGACAGCTACACGCTCGATCGCGACACCGTGCTGAAGCTGCTGAACGAGGCGCTGGCGACCGAGCTGGTCTGCGTGCTGCGCTACAAGGCGCACTACTACCTGGCGTCGGGCATCAATGCCAAGAGCGTGGCGGCCGAGTTTCTCGAGCATGCCAACGAGGAGCAGGGCCATGCCGACCAGATTGCCGAGCGCATCACCCAGCTCGACGGCACGCCCAATTTCGAACCCGATGGCCTGTCCGCCCGCAGCCACGCCGAGTTCGTGGTGCCCGACGATCTCGCCGCCATGATCGAGGAAAACCTCGTCGCCGAGCGCATCGCGATCGACAGCTACCGCGAAATCATCAACTTCGTGGGCGATCGGGACACCACCACCAAGCGCATGCTGGAAGGCATCCTGGCGGTGGAGGAGGAGCACGCCGAGGACATGAAGACGCTGATGGAGGATTTCGGCAAGAAGGGCGAGCCGGCCAAGCCGTCGTCCGGCTCCTCCGCCGTCGCCGGCTGAGCTTCCGAGGGTGGCGTGGCCACCCTCGTCAGGGGTCACCAGCTGGCCACAACCAGCTTGCCGATTGTCGTGCCCGATTCGAGCAGGCGATGCGCTTCACGCAGGTTTGCCGCATGGATGGGCGTGAGCGTATCGGTACGCGTGCCACGCAGTTCGCCGGCGTCGATCAGTTCGGCGACACGATCGAGGATGCGGCCCTGTTCGGCCTGGTCGGCCGTTTTGAAGCGTGGCCGGCTGAACATCATTTCCCAGTGGATGCCGATGGCCTTGGCCTTGTATGGGTCGCCGATCCGTAGCGCGCCTGCGGGCTCCACGATCAGGCCGACATGGCCCAGCGGGGCGATGAGCTCGCCCACGGTTTCCCAGTAGCGATCGGTATCGGCAAGGTTCAACACCGCGTCGACCTGGCTCATCCCCAGCGCCTTCAACTGCGGCGCCAGCGGCTCACGATGGTTGACCACGTGTTGCGCGCCCATTGATTGGCACCACGCCACCGTTTCGTCGCGCGATGCGGTGGCGATCACCGTGAAGCCCGCACGCCGCGCCAGCTGGATCGCGATCGAACCCACGCCGCCGGCCCCTCCGATGATCAGCAAGGTCTTGCCCTCGCCGCCGTGCTCGCTGTCGAACGGCATGCGCTGGAACAGCAATTCCCATGCGGTGAGCGTGGTCAGTGGCAGCGCTGCCGCGTCCGCCAGATCGATCGATTTCGGGGCGTGCCCGACCAGTCGTGCGTCCACCGCCTGGTATTGCGCATTGCTGCCGGCGCGGGTGATGTCGCCGGCGTAGTAGACGCGGTCGCCGGGGCGGAACCCTTCCACGCGGGCGCCGACCGACTCGACCACGCCGGCCGCGTCGTAGCCCAGAATCTTCGGTTGCGTTTCCACCTGCGGCTTGGGCGAGCGCACCTTGGTATCGACCGGATTCACCGACACCGCCTCCACCCGCACGAGCAGGTCGTATGCGCCCGGTTCGGGCATGGGCAACTCCACGTCGACGAGGGAGGCAGGGTCGTTGATGGGCAGGTAGCGGGTGAGGGCAACGGCTTTCATGCGGGTCTCCTTGAAGGTGAGGCGATCAGTGATGCGGTAGCGTTCCAGTAAAGCTAATCGGAATAACGTGGCGTGACGGCGCATGCGCTACCGGCGATGTCCGGTTCGCGGCGCGGACGGTCCAGCCGCACGCTGTACAGCGCCACGGCCAGACCGAGCAACGGCAGCAACGCGGCGGCCCAGGTCACCGCGTCCAGGCCCGGCCCATGGCTGATCACCACGCCGCCCAGCCCGGCGCCGATCGCATTGCCGAGATTGAACGCGGCGATGTTGAAGCTGGACGCCAGCACCTGGCCGCCGGTGGCTTTCTGCAGCACGCGCAACTGCAGCGGTGCCACGGTGGCGAACCCCACGATGCCGAACAACGCACTGAACGCGATCATCGCCGGCTTGCTGTGCAGTGCGAACGTCATCGCGCCCAGCACGATCGCCAGCGCGACCAGCGAGCCGAGCAGCGTCATCACCAGATGCTTGTCCGCCAGCCGGCCGCCGAGAAGGTTGCCCAGCACCATGCCGCCGCCGAGCACCAGCAGGATCGGCGACACCGCACTGTCGGCGAAGCCGGTGACGCGGGTGAGGATGGGCTGGATGTAGGTGAACATCGCAAACACCCCGGCAAAACCCAGCACGGTGATCAGCAGGCCGAGCAGGACTTGCGGATGCGCGATGCCCTTCAATTCCTCGATGAACTTCATCGGCGCGTGCTCGCCGCGGTCGGCGGGCACCAGGGTGGCGATGATGGCCGTGGCCAGCACGCCGATCGCGCTGACCGCCCAGAACGTGCTGCGCCAACCGAAGTGCAGGCCCAGCCACGCACCGGCCGGCACGCCGAGCAGGGTGGCCACGGTCAAGCCGGTGAACATGATCGAGATCGCCGACGCCTTGCGATCCTCCGTCACCAACCCGGTCGCCACCACCGCACCCACGCCGAAGAACGTGCCGTGTGCCAGCGAGGTCATCACCCGCGCGATCATCAGTGCCGCGTAGCTCGGTGCCAATGCGCTGGCCAGGTTGCCGAGGGTGAAGATGATCATCAAGGCGATCAGTGCGGTCTTGTGCGGCAACCGGCTGGTGGCCGCCGTGAGCAGCGGCGCACCCACGAACACGCCCAGCGCATAACCCGAGATCAGCAGGCCGGCCGTGGCGATGCTCACGTGCAGGTCGGCGGATACCTGCAGCAGCAGGCCCATGATCACGAACTCGGTGGTGCCGATGCCGAACGCCCGAGCGGTCAGCGCGTACAGCGCCAGCGGCGTGCGTGGTCGGGTGGAAAGGGCGCGCATGGTGGCAATCCCGAAGAAACGATGCGGCAGCTTAGGCAGTTGCGTTTTATTCCGGAACCATCAAGATGGCTAATCATTTTCAACAAATCATTGATTGTCATGGACCGCATCGGCGACCTCGGCCTGTTCCTGCGCGTGCTCGACCTGGGGTCGATCAGCGCCGCCGCGCGCAGCCTCGATCTTTCGGTGGCGGTGGCCAGCCAGCGCCTGAAGCGGCTGGAGCGCGAACTGGGCGTGCGCCTGCTGCACCGGACCACGCGCCAGTTGCACGCCACGCCCGAGGGCCTGCTGCTGGCCGAACAGGGCCGCGCGCTGGTGGAGGATCTGGAGTCGCTCACCGATGGCCTGCGCCAGGGCGCCACCGACGTCAGCGGCGTGCTGCGGGTCACCATGTCGGCGGCCTTCGGCGGCCAGTACATCTCGCCGCTGCTGCCGGAATTTCTCGAGCGCCATCCGCGGGTGAAGCTGAGCGTGAATCTCGATGACCAGATCGTGGATCTGGTCGGCGCGGGCTTCGATCTCGGCATCCGCATCGGCGACATGGGCGATTCCTCGCTGGTGGCGCGCCGGCTGGCGATCAACCGGCGCGTGCTGTGCGCATCGCCGGCGTACCTGCGCAAGCACGGACGGCCGCGTACGCCGGCGGAGCTGGCCAGGCACGACTGCCTGCTGCTGGTCGGCCGCCAGGGTCGGCAGGATGTGTGGCACTTCACCGATCGCAAGGGGCGCGACCTCGCGCAACGGGTGCGGGGCCGTTTCGAGAGCAACCAGGGGGCGCTGCTGCGCGACGCGGTGGTGGCCGGGCTCGGCATCGCGATGCATTCGCTGTGGCATGTGCACGAGCAGCTGCGCAGTGGCCAGTTGCAGCTGCTGCTGCCGGACTATCCCCTACACGCCACCGGCATCTACGCGGTGATGCCGCAGCGACGGCTGGTGCCGCCGCGGGTACGTGCCTTCATCGATTTCCTGGCCGGACGGTTCGGCGATCATCCGCCGTGGGAGCGCTGAGCGGCGTTGTAAGCTTGCCGCATCCCCGCCAGCCACAGGAATCCCGATGCCCACTCCGGATACAACGAATCCGCCGCGCCGCGGCCTGCTGCGCGGTATCGCCGCCGCCGTTGCGCTGGTATTGCTACTGGTGCTGGCGCTGATGTGGTGGTGGGATGCCGAGCCGCCGCTGTTCGATCCACCCGCCGAGGCGCGCACGCAGTTGCAGGACCTGAAGCGGCCCACCAGCGTGGGCGCCACCACCACGGCCACCCTGATCGCCTCGGTGCGCACGCTGCTGGACAAGCGCGGCGGCTACCTCAGCAACGACAAGCTGCCGCCGGGCGCGTGGATGGACAACGTGCCGAACTGGGAATTCGGCTCGCTCACCGCCTCGCGCGACCTGGTGCGCGCCCTGCGCAACGACTTCAGCCGCTCGCAGGCGCAATCCACCGAAGACAAGGACCTGGCCGAGGCCGACCCGCTGCTCAACAGCCCCAACGACCGCTGGCTGCTGCCCAGTTCCGAGAGCCAGTACCGCAAGGCGATTGGCCATCTAAACGGCTATCTGTCGCGCCTGGGCGATGACGAGGGCGCGTCGGCGCATTTCTACGCCCGCGCCGACAACCTGGCCGATTACCTGCAACTGGCGTCGTCGCGGCTGGGCTCGTTGTCGCAGCGGCTGTCGGCCAGCGTGGGCCAGCTGCGCATCGGCGATCCCGGCGCCGACCAGCCGGCCCGTGCCGGCACCGCCGCCATGGCGGCGACCGCCCGCAGCCAACTGGTGAAGACGCCCTGGACAAAGATCGACGACAACTTCTACGAGGCGCGCGGCTACACCTGGGCATTGCTGGAGCAGCTCAAGGCCATGCAGCACGACTTCGGCCCCATCCTGCGCAGCAAGCACGCCGACGTGAGCCTGCAGCAGGTGATCCGCGAGCTGGAGGAAGCCCAGCGGCCATTGAACAGCCCGATGGTGCTGAACGGCTCGCCGTTCGGCTTCTTCGCCAACCATTCGCTGGTGATGGCCAACTACGTCTCGCGCGCGAACGCCGCGATCATCGACTTGCGCGAATTGCTCAAGCGGGGGTGAGCGGAGGGGCGAGGGGCGAGGGGCGAGGGGCGAGGGGCGAGGGGCGAGGGGCGAGGGGCGAGAGGCGAGAGTCGAGAGTCGAGAGTCGAGAGTCGAGAGTCGACGCGGCTCGATGAGGCCGTAATTGCCGCACCTCAGCGCCAGAGAGCACCGTAATACCCTCTCCCCTGCGGGGAGAGGGCAGGGGAGAGGGGGCCGGTGCTTGCGGGAGAGCCGATTCCGCGGCTTCCGGACGTCGTGAAGAAGCTCCGCTGGAACTTCCCCGCGGCGTGTCCCCCTCTCCCTACCCTCTCCCCGCGGGGGAGAGGGGATTACGGCATTTGCGGGCGTTGAGGTGGGGCGGGTGTGGCTTCTGGGCATCGGGGAGAAGCTCCGCTGGAACTTCCCCGCGGCGTGTCCCCCTCTCCCTACCCTCTCCCCGCGGGGGAGAGGGGATTACGGCATTTGCGGGCGTTGAGGTGGGGCGGGTGTGGCTTCTGGGCGTCGGGGAGAAGCTCCGCTGGAGCTTCCCCGCGGCGTGCCCCCTCTCCCTACCCTCTCCCCGCAGGGGAGAGGGGATTACGGCTTTGCGAGCCTTGAGGCGTGCTGTTACGGCAGCGTCCGGCTTGCCGGTTCGCCTCAGGCTTTCGCCGCCTTCTCTGCCTGATACCGGGCGATGCCGGCGGTGATTTCGGTTTTGGCCTCTTCGGCGCCGACCCAGCCGGCGACCTTCACCCACTTGCCCTTCTCCAGGTCCTTGTAGTGCTCGAAGAAGTGGCCGATGCGCTCCAGCCAGTGCGGCGAGACACCTTTCATGTCGTTGATGTGCGCGTAGCCGGGGAACACCTTGGGCGAGGGGATCACCACCAGCTTCTCGTCGCTGCCCGCCTCGTCGGTCATCTTCAGCATGCCGACCGGGTGGCAGCGGATCACCGAACCCACGGTCAGCGGCAGGGGCAGGATCACCAGCGCGTCCAGCGGGTCGCCGTCGCCGCCCAGGGTGCCCGGCACGTAGCCGTAGTTGCACGGGTAGCGCATCGGCGTGGACAGGATGCGGTCGACGAAGATCGCGCCGCTTTCCTTGTCCACCTCGTACTTGACCGGCTCGGCATCCTTGGGGATTTCGATGATGACGTTGATTTCTTCCGGCACGTTGCGACCGGCGGGGACGAGATGCAGACCCATGGGGTGTCCTAGGCAAGAGAGGGAGGAAAGTCAGCCGCCTAGGATACGCCAAACCTTGCTGCATCGCAGCGACCGGGCCGCTTGCGCGTGTCGTGGCAGGTGGTCGATCAGCGCTTCGAGCCTTGCCCGAAAGGCCGTTCGCGCAGCCACAGGGTGGCGATCCACTTCTCGCCCTGGAGCACCGGCAAGCCGGCGTGCAGCGACCTCTGGTCGCCGCCTTCGTAGGCGAAATAGACGGCCGAACCACGCCGCGCCGTCACGGTGAGCCCGATCTCGGGAAACGCCGTGCCGCCGCCGCGCTCGGGGGTGTTGAGGTACATCACCACGCTGGCGATGCGCTGCCCCGCGTGAGCGGTGAGCTTGTCGTACCCGGGCAAGGCCGGATCGAACCAGTCGTAGTGCGGCTCGTATTCCTGCCCGGTACCGTAATGCAGGATCTGCAGGCCCTCGCCGTGGCTGGCCGGCACGCCCAGCAGATGCGCCAGGCGCTGTTCGATGGCGGCCACCAGCGGCGTTTCGGCGGTGCGGAAGAACATGCCCTCGCTGGTGCGCCGGTGGTCGATCTGCTCCCTGCCGCTGCTGTCCACGGTCAGCGCGCGCTGCATGCGCGGCCGAGCCAGGTCGATCAGGTCGGCGCATTCCCGTTCCGACAGCAGGCCATCGAGCACGCGCAACGCCGGCGCGTCGACGCTGACGGGAATGCCGATGGTGCGCCCGTCGATGACGGCCTCCGGCGCTTCCGGGTGCCTCGTGCGCACACCCCGCGGTTTGCCGGTGGTGGCGTGCAGGGCGGCCAGCGGCAGCTTCATCACCTCGGCCACGATGCTGCGGCTTTGCCGCGGGTCGTAGCCGTTCTCCTTCATCAGGCGCAGGACGTCGTCGACGCCATGGCCGGCCCGGGTGGTTTCGAGAATCCATTCGCGCAGTGCAGGGGTGATGGTGACGCGTGGATGCATGTGACGGCCGTCGGGCTGATCGGGGAGGCGCAAAGCTTACCTGCCGGACTGCCGGCAGGTCGCGATATCCCGGTGCCGGCGTTGCGCTATTTCAACTGATCCCACAGGAAGTCGTACGCCATGGCGTGCATGTGCGCTGATTGCTTGTTGTCCGCACCCGCGCCGTGGCCGCCTTCCAGGTTCTCGTAGAACCACACGTCCGGGTGACCCTGCGCCTGCATGCGGGCGGCCATCTTGCGTGCCTGCACCGGGCCCACGCGGTCGTCGCTGGTGGCCGTGTAGAACAGCACCGGCGGGTAGTCGACGCCCTTTTTCACGTTCTGGTACGGCGAGAAGGTCTTGATGAAATTCCAGTCGGCGCTGTCGGGGTTGCCGTATTCGGCCATCCACGAGGCGCCGGCGGAAAGGTGGATGTAGCGCTTCATGTCCAGCAGCGGCACTTCGCAGGCGATGGCGCCGAACAGCTGCGGATACAGGATGAGCATGTTGCCCATCAGCAGGCCGCCGTTGCTGCCACCCTCGGCGCCGAGATGGTCGGGCGAGGTGACGCCTCGCTTGATCAGGTCCTGCGCTACCGCCGCGAAATCCTCGTAGGCGCGCGGGCGATTCGCCTTCAGGGCGGCCTGGTGCCATTGCGGGCCGTATTCGCCGCCGCCGCGGATGTTGGCGATCACGTAGACGCCGCCGCGCTCCAGCCAGGCGCGGCCGATGCTGCCGCTGTAGTGCGGCTGCAGCGAGACTTCGAAACCGCCGTAGCCATACAGCAGCGTGCGGTTGCGGCCGTCGAGCTTGATGTTCTTCGGGGCGATCTCGAAATACGGCACGCGGGTGCCGTCCTTCGAGGTGACGAAATGCTGGCTCACGGTGAAGGCCGATGCGTCGAAGAACGCCGGGTCCTGCTTGATCGTGGTGGCCGGCTCGCTGCCCAGCACGCCGCGCTGCAGCGCGGTGGGCGTCAGGAAGCCGGTGACGTCGAGCCAGTATTCGTCGCTGTGGTCGGGGTCGGTGCCGACCACGCTGATCGTGCTCATCGCCGGCGCGCCGGGCAGGCTTTCGCGCTTCCAGTCGCCCGCCTGCGGCGTCAGTACTTCGAGCCGGCTCTTGACGTCGTCCAGGATGTCCAGGATCAGGTGGTGCTGCGTCCAGTCGTACGAAGCCAGCGAGGTGTGCGCGTCGGGCTTGAACAGCACGGTGAAATGCGGCTTGCCGGCCATGAACGCGTCGAAGTCCGCCGCCAGCAGCGCGCCGGACGGGTAGGTGCTGCCGCCCACCGTCCATGGCGAGCGCGTCTGCACCAGCAGCCATTGGCGATGCACATCGGCGCTGGCGTCGGTAGGCACGTCGACGCGCACCAGTTTGCCGTCGATGCGCTGGTACAGCTCGCTGTGGAAAAAATCCTTGGCGACGGAGACGAAATCGCGCTCGAAGCCCGGCGTGCGGTCGTGGTAGGCGCCGACCGCCAGGTCGCTGGATTTGCCTTCGTACACGGTGGTGGCCGATGACAGTGGCGTGCCGCGCTTCCACTCCTTCACGATGCGCGGATAGCTCGACTCGGTCATCGTGCCGGGGCCGAAATCCGTGCCGACGTAAACAGTATCTTCATCGATCCAGCCGGCCTCGGTCTTCGCCACCGGCAGGTCGAAGCCGCCTTTCACGAACGACTTGGCGGCAATGTCGAATTCGCGCACGGCCACCGCGTCGCCGCCGTCGGGCGACAGCGAGATCAGGCAGCGGTTGTAATCCGGCTTCAGGCATTGCGTGCCCTTGAACACCCAGCGCTTGTCTTCGGCCTTGTTCAGCGCATCCACGTCCAGCAGCACTTCCCACGTCGGGTTCGCCTTGCGGTATTCGGCCAGCGTGGTGCGGCGCCATACGCCGCGCGGATGCGCCTTGTCGCGCCAGAAGTTGTACAGGTAATCGCCACGGCGGCTGACGTCGGGGATGCGCGCGTCGGAGTCGAGCACCTCGAGGATGCTGTCGCGGGTTTTCTCGAAATCCGCGCCGGCGGCGAACCGCGCCGTCGTCCTGGCATTTTCCTTTTCCACCCACGCCAGCGATCGGCTGCCGTGGATGTCTTCCAGCCACAGGAAGGGATCGTCGGTGGCTGTCGCGGTGGCGGGCTGAGCGGGCGTCTTGTCGCGGGCATGGGCATCGTTCATGCCCACCAGTGTGACGCCCAGCGCCAGCATCAGCCAGAGCGATCGATTCATTGTCATGGGAGGTCCTGCGGTAGGTGATCGTCCGCCAGTGTGCCATCGCGCCGTGGTGGGCACGTGTGGCTAAAGTCAGTGCGGAAGGTTGGGTGTGGGGCGGAAAAGGCGAACCCCGCGTGGGCGGGGTTCGGTGGGATGCGTTGGAGTGTCTGCCTCGGCCGAGCGCGCGAGATAGGTGATTTGGTCTGCGCTTGAGCTCCCTCTCCCCAACCCCTCTCTCCCGCAAGGGGACTTCCTTCGGTCGCCGCAAGCGGGAGAGGGGCGATCGTGCCGGGCAGGCGCTGCTTCGGCTACAGCAAGGGAATGAGTAGCAACGCCACGATGTTGATGATCTTGATCAAGGGATTCACCGCGGGGCCTGCGGTGTCCTTGTACGGGTCGCCCACGGTGTCGCCGGTGACGGCAGCCTTGTGGGCTTCCGAGCCCTTGCCGCCGTGGTTGCCGTCCTCGATGTATTTCTTGGCGTTGTCCCAGGCGCCGCCGCCGGTGGTCATCGAGATGGCCACGAACAGGCCGGTGACGATGGTGCCGATCAGCACGCCGCCCAGCGCCTGCGCGCCGGCCTCGGGGCCGCCGAGCCATTTGAAGCCGACGATCACCAGCACCGGCACCAGCACCGGCAGCAGCGAGGGCATGATCATTTCGCGGATGGCCGAACGGGTCAGCATGTCCACCGCGCGCGAATACTCCGGCTTGGCGGTGCCTTCCATGATGCCGGCGATCTGGCTGAACTGGCGGCGCACCTCGACCACCACGGCGCCGGCGGCACGGCCGACCGCCTCCATCGCCATCGCACCGAACAGGTACGGGATCAGGCCGCCGATCAGCAGGCCGATGATCACGTAATGGTTCGACAGGTCGAAGCTCACGATGGAGCCCTCGAAATGCTGGCTGAGGTTGTGGGTGTAGTCGGCGAACAGCACCAGCGCGGCCAGCGCGGCCGAACCGATGGCGTAGCCCTTGGTCACCGCCTTGGTGGTGTTGCCCACGGCGTCCAGCGGGTCGGTGACGCCGCGCACTTCCGGCGGCAGGTCCGCCATCTCGGCGATGCCGCCGGCGTTGTCGGTGATCGGGCCGTAGGCATCCAGCGCCACCACCATGCCGGCCATCGACAGCATGGCGGTCGCCGCAATGGCGATGCCGTACAGGCCGCCCAGCGCGTAGGCGCCCCAGATCGCGGCGCATACCGCGATCACCGGCCATGCGGTGGATTTCATCGACACGCCCAGGCCCGCGATGATGTTGGTGCCGTGGCCGGTGGTGGAGGCCGCCGCGATGTGCTGCACCGGCTTGTACTGGGTGCCGGTGTAGTACTCGGTGATCCACACAATGGCGCCGGTCAGCGCCAGCCCGATCAGCGTGCAACCCCACAGGCTCATCGCGCCGTGGCTGAAGTCGGGCATCAGGTGCGTGGTGATCGGGTAGAACGCCACCGCCGCCAGCACCGCCGACACCACCACGCCCTTGTACAGCGCACCCATGATCGAGCCGCCGGGTTTCACCTTCACGAACAGCGTGCCGATGATCGAGGCGATGATCGACACCGCGCCCAGCAGCAGCGGATACAGCACCGCGTTGGCACCCACGTCGGCCACCATCAGGCTGCCCAGCAGCATGGTGGCGATCACGGTGACCGCATAGGTTTCGAACAGGTCGGCGGCCATGCCGGCGCAGTCGCCCACGTTGTCGCCCACGTTGTCGGCGATCACTGCCGGGTTGCGCGGGTCGTCCTCGGGAATGCCGGCCTCTACCTTGCCGACCAGG
This sequence comes from Rhodanobacter caeni, assembly GCF_039523575.1. Lineage (NCBI taxonomy): Bacteria > Pseudomonadati > Pseudomonadota > Gammaproteobacteria > Lysobacterales > Rhodanobacteraceae > Rhodanobacter > Rhodanobacter caeni. Next base: position 912,143 of record NZ_BAAAFO010000002.1, read on the forward strand.
TCCGCGCCCACGTCGGCGCCCTTGGTGAAGATGCCGCCGCCCAGGCGCGCGAAGATCGAGATCAGCGAGCTGCCAAAGGCGAAACCCACCAGCGCATGCAGCGCCGGCTCGCCGCTGATGCCCATGCGGGTGAGGATCAACCAGTAGCCGGCCACGCCCAGCAGGGCCAGCCCCACCACCAGCATGCCGGTGATGGCGCCACCGCGGAACGCCACGTCCATCGCCTTGCCCAGGCCGCCGCGCGCGGCTTCGGCGGTGCGCACATTGGCCTGCACCGAGACGTTCATGCCGATGTAGCCGGCGGCGCCGGACAACACCGCACCCAGCAGAAAGCCGATCGCGGTGGGCCAGCTCAGAAAGAATCCGATCAGCAGAAGCAGCACCACGCCGACCATCGCGATGGTGGTGTACTGGCGGTTGAGGTAGGCACGGGCGCCTTCCTGGATGGCCGCGGCGATCTCCTGCATTCGTTCGTTGCCCGGCGATTTGGCCAGGATCCAGCGCGCCGAGAACGCGCCATACAAAACCGCCACTACCGCACACCCCAGAACGATCCACCAGCCATGCTGTTGCAGCATCGGAGCCTCCCCATGAGTTGTCAGTGGCCGTCCGGACGGGCGGTCGCAACGAGTATAGGCAGAGGTTGCCGCACTGGCTGTTGTGCGGCGCAGCGCCCGGTGCGGGGCGCAAACAAAGGGGCCGTGCACGAATGCACGGCCCCGGTGGTCACGACGTGTGCCTGGTTCAGTTCAGCGCCACATCCAGGATGATGCCGGTGGCGATGGCGACCAGCAGGTAGTCGTTGTTGTCGGCCCTCACCCAGTGATAGCCGCGCGGCGGCGGGCGCAGGCGGTAGTGGCGATAGTCGCGCACCACGTAGATCGGCCCGCCGTAGCGATGCCCGCGCTGCCAGTGGTGGCGATAGTGCGGACGGTCGTAGCGGTGGTGATCCTCGCGGATGACCACGCGCGTGCGGTTGTAATGGCGGTTGTCGTAACGGCGAACGTCGTGGCGGTCGTGGCCGCGGCGATGGCCGTCGTACCGGTGGTCGTGGCGCTCGTGATGCTGCGCGCGCCGGTCATGGTCGCGAGGGCCGTGCTGGGCCAGGGCCAGGTTGCCGGTGGCCAGCAAAGCCACCGCGATGAGCAAACGGCTGACAAGTTTCATGGCGTTCTCCCTCGGTAAGCGCCCGACGCACGATGGCGGTCGCGGCGGATGGGGGAATCGTAGAAACGCGTAGCTGAACCCCGCACATGCGCCGATCGGACCTTTCAGCCGGCACTCAGCAAACGACCGGCCGCCTCAGGGCTTGAACGCCGGCAGCCGCGCGGTCACCGCCGCGTTCTTCAGCTGGACGTAGCTGGGCAGGCCGTTCCTGCCATAGGGCAAGGGCGCCTCGCCGCGGATCAGCGGGGCCAGGTAGCGGCGCGCCGCCGCGGTAATGCCGAAACCGTCGCGGCTGATGAAGCTCCTGGGCATCTTCTTTTCGCGATTGGCGATCTTCGCCAGCGGCGCCGGTTCGATCTTCCAGCGATACGGCGCGTCGGACGTGCGCACGATCACCGGCATCACCGCGTTCATGCCGGCCAATGCGTAGTCGACCGCGGCGCGGCCGACCGCGAAGGCTTGTTCGGCGTCGACCTTCGAGGCGGCATGCCGCGCCGAGCGCTGCAGGTAATCGGGCAGTGCCCAATGGTATTTGTAGCCCAGCTTTTCCTTCACCAGCGCCGCCAGCACGGGCGCCACGCCACCCAGCTGCGCGTGGCCGAACGCATCGCGCGTGCCCGCTTCGGCCAGGAATTGCCCGGCGGCATTGCGCACGCCCTCGGAGGCCACCACGGTGCACCAGCCCACGCGTTCCACCGTGGCTTTCACCCGCGCCAGGAACGCGGCCTCGTCGAACGCGTTCTCGGGAAACAGGATGATGTGCGGCGCCGCGTCCGCGCCTTCGCCGGCCAGGCCGGCAGCGGCGGCGATCCAGCCGGCGTGGCGGCCCATCACTTCGAGGATGAACACCTTGGTCGAGGTTTCGGCCATCGAGGCCACGTCGAGGCTGGCTTCCAGGGTGGAGATGGCGGTGTATTTCGCCACCGAGCCGAAGCCCGGGCAGCAGTCGGTGACGGCCAGGTCGTTGTCCACCGTCTTGGGCACGCCGATGCAGCGGATGTCGTAGCCCAGCGTCTTGCCGATCTGCGACAGCTTCAGCGCGGTATCGGCCGAATCGTTGCCGCCGTTGTAGAGGAACCAGCGGATGTCATGGGCGCGGAACACCTCGATCAGCCGCTCGTATTCGGCGCGGTTGTCCGCCAGCGATTTGAGCTTGTAGCGGCACGAGCCGAAGGCGCCGCCGGGCGTGTGACGCAGGGCCGTAATGGCGCTGGCGGTTTCCTTCGACGTGTCGATCAGATCCTCGCGCAGGGCGCCCAGGATGCCGTTGCGCGCGGCGTAGACCTTGACGCCCCTGGCCCGCGCCGCCTCGATGACGCCGGCGGCGGTGGCGTTGATCACGGAAGTGACGCCGCCGGACTGGGCGTACAGCAGGTTTCCGGCAGTGGCGGAGGAACGGCGGACGGGGCTCATGGCTATCCTCGGAAACGGCAAAAGGGGAGTGTGGCCGCGCGGCGGCCGAAGCGGCAACCGGTACCCATCACTCATGGCCGGCGCCGTCGCGCGGCAGCATGCCCGGTTTGACGGAAACGGGTGCAGACGTTAATTTGACGGTTGGTTTTCGGCATACGTTCGGGCGGCGGCAGTGTGCGGCGGCCCGTCGAACTTGTGGAGCATTATGCGACTCGTCCTACTTGGTGCGCCCGGCTCGGGCAAAGGTACCCAGGCCGCCCGGTTGAAGACGGATCTCGGTGTGCCGCATATCTCGACCGGCGACATGCTGCGCGCGGCCGTGGCCGCCGGCACGCCGATGGGGCTCAAGGCGAAAGCGGTGATGGAGGCCGGCCAACTGGTTTCCGACGACATCCTGCTGGGCATGCTGGAAGACCGCCTGGCACAAGCCGATGCCAAGGGCGGTTTCATCCTCGACGGCTATCCGCGCAACCTGGCCCAGGCCGATGCGCTGGATCAGCTGCTGGCCAAGATCGGCCAGCCGCTGGATGCCGTGATCAAGCTGGAAGTGCCCAACGAAGCCATCGTGGGTCGTTGCGAGCTGCGCTTCAAGGCGGAAGGACGCGCCGACGACAACCCCGATACCGTGCGCCGCCGGCTGGGCATCTTCGCCGAGCAGACCGCGCCGGTCGCCGATTTCTACGCCCGCCGCGGCAAGTTGCAGGTAGTCGATGGCGTGGGTGAGCTGGACGAGGTCACCGCACGCATCAAGCAGGCATTGCGGCGCGACTCGGTAGCCGCCAACGGCTGAGTTCTTCCTTCCCGTCGGGAAGGCTTTCAGGAAGCCCGGCATGCGCCTGCATATCCTCGGTATCTGCGGCACCTTCATGGGCGGTGTCGCCGCGCTGGCGCGCGAGCTGGGCCTTGAGGTCGAGGGTTCGGACAGCAGCGTCTACCCGCCGATGAGCGACCAGCTCGAAGCCCTCGGCATCGAGCTGATGCGCGGCTACGAAGCGAAACACCTGCAACCGGCGCCCGACCTGGTGGTGGTCGGCAACGCGATGAGCCGCGGCAATCCCGCGGTGGAGTACATGCTCGATCAGCGACTGCGCTACGTTTCCGGCCCGCAATGGCTGGGCGAGACGGTGCTGGCCGGGCGCGACGTGCTGGCGGTGGCCGGCACGCACGGCAAGACCACGACCACCAGCCTGCTGGCGCACCTGCTGGAAAGCGCGGGGATGGCGCCGGGATTCCTGGTGGGCGGGGTGCCGGGGAATTTCGGGGTGTCGGCGAGGTTGGGCGGAAAGCAGCCTTGTGGCGCCCAGAGTCCCCCTTCCGGCGCTTCGCGCCTCCCTCCCCCGCGAGCGGGGGACGTTGGGGTGGAGCCGTCTTCGACGGCGCCATTTGTTATTGAAGCGGACGAATACGACACCGCGTTCTTCGACAAGCGCAGCAAGTTCGTGCATTACCGGCCGCGCATCGCGATCCTCAACAACCTGGAATACGACCACGCGGACATCTTCCCCGACGTGGCGGCGATCCAGCGCCAGTTCCACCACCTGGTGCGCACGGTGCCCGGCAACGGCCGGCTGATCGTCAACGCCATGGACGAGCGCCTGGCCGAGGTGCTGGCGATGGGTTGCTGGACGCCGGTGGAAACCTTCGGCATCGGTTGCGGCGATTGGCAGGCCAATCTGATCGAAGCGGATGGCTCGGTGTTTGCTGTGCATCGCCGTGGCGAGCTGATCGGTGAAATCCACTGGTCGCTTTTGGGCAACCACAGCGTGATGAACGCGCTGGCCGCGCTGGCGGCGGCCGCGGCGGCCGGCGCCGATCCGCGTGCGCTGCTGAGGGCGTTTGCCGGTTTTCACAGCGTGAAGCGGCGGATGGAACAGATCGGCGATGTCGGTGGGGTGCGCGTCTACGACGATTTCGCCCATCATCCCACCGCCATCGCCACCACGCTGGCGGGGCTGCGCGCCAAGGTGGGGACGGCGCGCATCCTGGTGGCGCTGGAGCCCCGCTCCAATTCCATGCGCCAGGGCGCGCACGCCGCCGCGCTGGCGCCGTCGCTGGCCGATGCCGATGCGGTGGTCTTCCTGCGGCGCCCCGACCTGCCATGGAATGCCGCGCAGGTCACCGACGCCCTGCAGGGGCGCGGCACCACCGCCGCCAGCGTCGATGCACTGCTGGCGGATCTGCAGGCACTGGCGCGACCTGGCGACCAGGTGGTGTTCATGTCCAACGGCGGCTTCGACAACGCGCCGCACCGCTTCGTGCGGCTGTTGGCGGCGCAGTAGCCGCGTCCCTCGATGCGCTCGCGTGCGTGGCTTGCGTTCACGCGATCGCTTGTGACTAACTCGAACGCATGGCCGGCCTCGAACTCCTCCCCGACGTGCCGTTGTTCCCGCTGCGCACGGTGCTGTTTCCCGGCGGGCAACTGGCCCTGCGCATTTTCGAGCCACGCTACCTGGACATGGTGCGCGAATGCACGCGGCAGGACAGCGGCTTCGGCGTCTGCCTGATCCTGCAGGGGCGCGAGGCGGGCGCGCCGGCGGTGCCCGCGGCGGTGGGCACGATCGCCCGCATCACCGATTTCCACACCGGCGACGACGGGCTGCTGGCCATCGTCGTCGAAGGCGGCGCGCGGTTTCGGGCCGTGCGCACCCGCGCGCGTTCGGATGGTCTCCTGCGCGGCAGCGTGATCCTGTGGCCGCCCGATCCGCCGCAACAGATTCCGGTGGAATTTGCGCTGCTGCAGAGCATCGCCGAGCGGCTGGTGGAAACGATGGCACCGCATTTCCGCCACGCGCCGCGTTCGATGTACGACGACGCCGCCTGGGTGGGATGCCGCCTCGCCGAGCTGTTGCCGCTGGACGTGGAGGAGCAACAGCGCATGCTGGAGCTGACCGACCCCTTGCAGCGCCTGGCCGAACTGCGCGACGTGCTGCCCCGGTTCCAGAAATCGTAGCCCGCCTAGGCCGATCGGGCAGGCCGTAAGGCCAGTGCGGAACTGGCTGAACGCCTACTGACCCTTCACATCGCACCGGTGCATCATCAGCGCTCGGTGTGGAGCGTCCTGGACCTCAAGGAAAGCGGTACAGGGCGCACCATGGATGCGACAAGGACATGGAGCAGCTGCGGAAGGGGGCCGGGTTGCCTGAACCGGGGTTGCTGGCGCAAGCCAGGCCCGGCGGGAGAGGCAAATGGTCAATGGGAGCCGGGGATGCATGGTGTGGTTCGGCCACCCCGCCGAGCATGAGCGCGACATCCAGGGTGGGCCCGGTTGGCGAATTCGCCGCGTCGGCACCTCGATGGGCGTGGAGACGGATGTCCCGCAGGCGCTGGAGGCGCTGCGGCGCGCGGGAGATCCCTCGCGGCACGAGCTGGCCAGCGACGACCCCCTGGCGGATATGGTCGGGCACAGCCCCGCCATGGCGGCGACAGTGGCCAGCCTGTACAAGTTTGCACCGGTCGAGCTGCCCGTGTTGATCACCGGCGAAACGGGCACGGGCAAGGAAGTGGCGGCCGCCGCGCTGCATCGCCTGTCGGCCCGCCGCGCCGGGCCATTCGTGCCGATCAACTGCGGCGCGTTGCCGCCCAACCTGGTGCAGTCGGAGCTGTTCGGCCATGAGCGCGGCGCCTTCACCGGCGCCAACGCGCGGCGCATCGGGCATATCGAGCGTGCCGCCGGCGGCACCGTGTTTCTGGACGAAGTGGGCGACCTTCCGCTCGAAGCGCAGACCAACCTGCTGCGGTTTCTGCAGGAGGGCTCGCTGGAACGCGTGGGCAGCAGCCGGCCCATCACCATCGATGCGCGGGTGCTGGCCGCCACCCATGTCGACCTGGAAAAGGCGGTGGATCAGGGCAGCTTCCGCGAGGATCTCTACTACCGCCTCAATGTCCTGCGCGTGCACATGCCGCCGCTGCGCGAGCGCGGTGGCGATGTGGACGTGCTGGCGCAGCATTTTCTGGATCAGTTCCGCGAGCAGCACTGCAGCTATGCGCGCGGTTTCAGCAGTGCGGCGCGGCGTGCGATGCGCAGTTTCAGCTGGCCCGGCAACGTGCGCGAATTGCTGAACCGTGTGCAGCGCGCCGCCGTCGTGGCCGAGGATGCCCTGATCAGCCCGGCCGACCTCGACCTCAGCCCCAACCCCGACCCGGCCCATCGCAGCCTGGGGCTGGCACGCATCGCGGCCGAGCGCGACGCCATCGTCGCCTGCCTGCGCGAGAGCCAGTTCAACATCAGCGAATGCGCGCGGCGGCTGAGCATCTCCCGCGTCACCGTCTACCGGTTGTGCAAGAAGCACCAGCTGCAGCTGGATGACCTGCGCTGAGCGGGCGAAGCGGCACGGCAGGCGGCGCTGAACCCGCATCTTCAGGTTCTGCCGTCGTACGTGGATAATTGAGGGGAAGCCAGCCGCATTGCGGGCGGGCTGACACCATCCCCTTTGAATCCACGAGGCTTCGTCCATGGCGAAGTCTGGAGCCATTCATGCAATCGCCCAGCCCCGCCACGGCATCCCTGATCGACCTTGCCCATTACTGGTTGCCGCTGTACCACCCGCGCGCCATGGTGCTCGACTACGGCAGGGGTTCGCGTCTTTGGGATACCGACGGCAACGATTACGTGGATTTCGGCGCCGGCATCGCGGTGAACTCGCTGGGGCACCAGGACCCGGACCTGCTGGCCGCACTGACCGCGCAGGCGCACAAGCTGTGGCATGCCAGCAACGTGTTCTATACCGAGCCACCGCTACGGCTGGCGGAGGAACTGGTGGCGGCGTCGGGCTTCGCCCAGCGCGTGTTCCTGTGCAACTCCGGCTCCGAGGCGAACGAGGCGGCGATCAAGCTGGTGCGCAAGTGGGCGACCGCGCAGGGCCGGCCGCCCGAGCGGCGGGTGATCCTCACCTTCCGCGGCTCCTTCCACGGCCGCACCCTGGGCGCCGTAACCGCCACCGCGCAGCCGAAATACCAGCAGGGCTACGAGCCGTTGCCGGAGGGTTTCCGCTACCTGGACTTCAACGACGTGTCGGCGTTGGAGGCGGCATTTGCCGCCGGCGACGTCGCCGCGGTGATGGTCGAGCCGGTACAGGGCGAGGGCGGGGTCATGCCTGCCGCGCCGGGCTTTCTGAAGCGGGTGCGCGAATTGTGCGACGCGCACGATGCCTTGCTGGTGCTGGATGAAATCCAGTGCGGCATGGGCCGTACCGGAACCTTGTTTGCCCACCCGCAGGACGGCGTGACGCCGGACATCGTCACCCTGGCCAAGGCGCTGGGTTGCGGCTTCCCGATCGGCGCGATGCTGGCCGGGCCCAAGGTGGCCGAGGTCATGCAGTACGGGGCGCACGGCACCACGTTCGGCGGCAATCCCATGGCCGCGGCGGTGGCGCGCGTGGCGCTGCGCAAGCTGGCGTCGCCGGTACTGCTGGCCAATGTGGAAAAGCAGGGCGCGGCGCTCCGTGCAGGCCTGGCCGCGATCGGCGAAGAAAGCGGCCTGTTCGCCAGTATCCGCGGTCGCGGACTCATGCTGGGCGCGGTTTTGGCTGACGCCTACAAGGGTCGCGCCGGCGAAGTGCTGGAATACGCGGCGAAACACGGTGTGCTGCTGCTGCAGGCTGGCCCGGACGTGCTGCGACTGGTGCCGCCGCTCAACATCGGCGGCGCCGATGTCGTCGAAGGCCTGTCGCGCCTGCGCCTGGCCGTGCAGGAGCTGACCTCCGCCTGATGGCTGACAGCTGCCCGTTCTGCGCGATCGCCCGCGGCGCGGCGCCGGCCAGCGTGGTGCTGGACGAGGGCAAGGTGCTGGCCTTCATGGACTGGCGCCAGGCGGTGCCCGGCCACGTGCTGGTGATACCGCGCCGGCACGTGCCCGACATCTATGCATTGGCAGACGACGAGGCCGCGGCGGTGATGCAGGCGGCCGTGCGGGTGGCGCGCGCGTTGCGCGCCGCCTGCGATCCGCCCGGCCTGAACCTGTGGCAGTCGAACGGGGAGGCGGGCGGGCAGGAAGTCTTCCATTTCCACCTGCACGTGCATCCGCGCCGGATCGACGACGGCCTGCTGCGCGTCTATCCCGACGCTGTGCCGCCGCGAAGCGATGCGGATCGACTCGCCGCCATCGCGCAAGCGCTCAAGGCCCGTCTTGATCGTTGACCGGACGTGCACCGGCTGCACACCGGTCGCGCGGCATCATGCTTTTTTCATCAAACTTGCGGAGCGGCAATGAAATACCTGCACAGCATGGTTCGCGTACGCGACCTCGATGCGTCCCTGCGCTTCTACTGCGACGGGCTGGGCCTGCGCGAAGTGCGCCGCATGGACGTGCCCGCCGGGCGCTACACGCTGGTGTTCCTGGCGGCCGCCGAAAGCCCGGATGCAGAGGTGGAGCTGACGTACAACTGGGACGCCGACGAAGACTACGGTTCGGCCCGCAATTTCGGCCACCTGGCATTTCGCGTCGACGACATCTACGCCACCTGCGAACGCCTGCAGTCGATGGGCTACACCATCGGCCGGCCGCCCCGCGACGGCCACATGGCGTTCGTGCGCTCGCCCGACCTCATCTCGATCGAATTGCTGCAGGACGGGCATCTGGAGCCACGCGAGCCGTGGGCGTCGATGCCGAACACCGGCGTCTGGTGAGGCTCCGTCAGCCGCGCGCCTGGCGTAGCGCGCCGCGCGCCGCTTCCAGCGTATCGGCGATGTCCTGGTCGCTGTGCGCGCTGGACATGAAGCCGGCCTCGAACGCCGAGGGCGCCAGGTACACGCCGCGCTCCAGCATGCCGTGGAAGAAGCGGTTGAACAGGGCGCTGTCCGCCGCCGTAGCCTGCGCGTAGGTCTCGACCTTTTCCGCCCTGAAAAACACCCCGAACATGGCGCCCACGCGATTCGTGCTGAACGGCACGCCTTCGCCATCGGCCACCGATTGCAGGCCGTCGGTGAGCAGTCGGGTGCGTGCGGCCAGTTGCTGGTGGAAGCCGGGTACCTGGATCAGCTCCAGCATCGCCAGGCCCGCCGCCATCGCCACCGGGTTGCCGCTCAAGGTGCCGGCCTGGTAGATAGGGCCGCTGGGGGCGATCTGTTCCATCAGGTCGCGCCGGCCGCCGTACGCGCCCACCGGCATGCCGCCGCCGATGATCTTGCCGAAGGTGGTGAGATCCGGCGTGACGCCGTAATGCGCCTGCGCGCCGCCGAGCGCCACGCGGAAGCCGGTCATCACTTCGTCGAAGATCAGCACGGCGCCATGACGCGTGCAGAGCTCGCGCAGCGCGGCGAGATAGCCGTCCCTGGGCGGGATGCAATTCATGTTGCCGGCGACCGGCTCGATGATCAGCGCCGCCACATCGGCGCCGTGCTCGGCAAACAAGGCTTGCGCCGCCTCGATATCGTTGAAGGGCAGGGTCAGCGTGAGATCGGCATTCGCGGTGGGCACGCCGGGCGAAGTGGGCACGCCGAAGGTGAGCGCGCCGGAGCCCGCCTTCACCAGGAAGCTGTCGCCGTGGCCGTGATAGCAGCCCTCGAACTTCACGATCTTGCTACGCCCGGTGGCGCCGCGTGCCAGCCGGATCGCCGACATCGTGGCCTCGGTGCCGGAGTTGACCATGCGCACCATGTCGATCGAGGGGATCAGCCGGGTGATCGTCTCGGCCATCGTCACCTCGGCCGCGCAGGGCGTGCCGAACGACAGGCCATCCTTGACCGCGCGTTCCACCGCTTCGCGCACGGCCGGGTGGTTGTGCCCCACGATCATCGGGCCCCAGGAGCCGACGTAGTCGATGTAGCGTCGTCCCTCCACATCCCACAGATAAGCGCCGTCGGCCCGCGCGGTGAAAAACGGCTCGCCGCCCACCGACTTGAACGCGCGCACCGGCGAATTCACGCCGCCGGGCATCAGCTGCTGGGCACGATGGAACAGTTCCTGGTTGGTGGTCATGCAGAATTCCGAATGTGGAGTAGAGCGCGAGCAGGCGCCGACGGGCGGAGCGCTGCAGTCAGCGCAGCTGTCGACCGACCATTCTCCGTTGTGCGGCGATCCATCGCCAGCCATGGCGCCCCGGCGTGACGTTTTGACACGCCGCATGGCCGGGTTGGCGCGAACATGGACGCCATGGTGTCGCTTCGCCGTCATCGGATGGCGGCGCGCTTTCGCATTGCGAAACGAGTTGCGAGAATGGCGCATCCAGTCATGATCGAAGAATCCCTGCCATGAGTGTCAGTTCCAACCAGGCTACGGCCTTGCGCAAATGGATGTGCGTTGTTTGCGGCTATATCTACGACGAAGCGGAGGGTGTGCCCGAGGAGGGGATTGCCCCGGGGACGCGTTGGGAAGACGTGCCCGATACCTGGACCTGTCCGGACTGCGGCACCACCAAGGACGACTTCGAGATGATCGAGCTGGACTGAAGTCCGCGTTCTGCCAGCAAACGGCCCGATCCGGACAGCCAATCGGCCGGGTCGTCTGCTTCGATGTTCCCCAGGTACGCGCCGCGTACGCCTTGGCCGGGAGCATCCCCTTGCGACAATTCATACCGTTTGAAGACGAATGGGACGTGCTGGAAACCTTGCGGCCGGAGGATCTGATCCCGTACCGCGTTGGCCTGTTGGACGCCGCTCCTTCGGGTCAGCGCACGGGGCCGATCTCGCCCTCGATCTTCAGCTCGTCACCCGGCTGCGCGCCAATCCGCCGCGCCGTCCCTCCCGAAAGCTCCAGCACATAGCGCGCCGGGCCTTCGCTGGGATAGACCGGACATGGATCGGCTTGGCACGGCGGCACGTTCAACTGCATCGACACCAGCCGGCGGGTGGCGTCGAAATAGAGCATGTCCAGCGGGATGAGCGTGTTCTTCATCCAGAACGCCTGCGGCTCGGTGCGCGGAAAAACGAACAGCATGCCGTGGTTCGCCGGAAGCGACGGACGCATCATCAACCCGCGCTGTCGTTGGGCATCGTCGGTAGCAAGTTCCACCGCGATGCGCTGTCCATGCAACACCACCGTGACGGGCTTTTGGCCAGACGGCGACGCCGCGTTGGCGCAGCCGGCAAGCAGGACAAATACCGCCAAAAACCAGGTCTTCATCGCTGCGCTCGTCGACGGGGAAGCCTGTAAGTCTAGCGTCGCGCCGGGCCGACGCCGAACGACGGTTCAGAAAAAATTCCGTCGAAGCCCTTCACAGATGTGCGACGCGGCGCTATGATTCACGCCCCTTCGACGAGACGCCCTCCGCGAAGGTCCTCCGCAACAAATCACCGCGAAAGATTCTGTTTCAAGGGTGTTGACGGTAGGGAAAAGCGATGTAGAATGGGCGGCTCACCCAGGACGAAACGTCTTGGGGCGGTACCGGGAAAAGCCGGTGCCAAGCGAACGATCTTTGACAGTGTGCGCAGGTGAATTGTGTGGACGTCTTGTGCTGATGGGTTGCGACCTGTCCAAGCAATGCAAGCGTCCCACCAAAGAAAGTCAGTAATGAGTTTTTTCGGTTGGGAAGAACGCTTCAGAAAGATAGATTGTCTTCGGATGATCGAAAACTTAAGTGAAGAGTTTGATCCTGGCTCAGATTGAACGCTGGCGGCATGCCTAACACATGCAAGTCGAACGGCAGCACAGGGGAGCTTGCTCCCTGGGTGGCGAGTGGCGGACGGGTGAGTAAAGCATCGGGACCTACCCAGACGTGGGGGATAACCTCGGGAAACCGGGACTAATACCGCATACGTCCTACGGGAGAAAGCGGGGGACCTTCGGGCCTCGCGCGGTTGGACGGACCGATGTGCGATTAGCTAGTTGGTAGGGTAATGGCCTACCAAGGCGACGATCGCTAGCTGGTCTGAGAGGATGATCAGCCACACTGGGACTGAGACACGGCCCAGACTCCTACGGGAGGCAGCAGTGGGGAATATTGGACAATGGGCGAAAGCCTGATCCAGCAATGCCGCGTGTGTGAAGAAGGCCCTCGGGTTGTAAAGCACTTTTATCAGGAACGAAATACCACGGGCTAATACCTTGTGGGGCTGACGGTACCTGAGGAATAAGCACCGGCTAACTTCGTGCCAGCAGCCGCGGTAATACGAAGGGTGCAAGCGTTAATCGGAATTACTGGGCGTAAAGGGTGCGTAGGCGGTTATTTAAGTCTGCCGTGAAATCCCCGGGCTCAACCTGGGAATGGCGGTGGATACTGGATAGCTAGAGTGTGTCAGAGGATGGTGGAATTCCCGGTGTAGCGGTGAAATGCGTAGAGATCGGGAGGAACATCAGTGGCGAAGGCGGCCATCTGGGACAACACTGACGCTGAAGCACGAAAGCGTGGGGAGCAAACAGGATTAGATACCCTGGTAGTCCACGCCCTAAACGATGCGAACTGGATGTTGGTCTCAACTCGGAGATCAGTGTCGAAGCTAACGCGTTAAGTTCGCCGCCTGGGGAGTACGGTCGCAAGACTGAAACTCAAAGGAATTGACGGGGGCCCGCACAAGCGGTGGAGTATGTGGTTTAATTCGATGCAACGCGAAGAACCTTACCTGGCCTTGACATGTCCGGAATCCTGCAGAGATGCGGGAGTGCCTTCGGGAATCGGAACACAGGTGCTGCATGGCTGTCGTCAGCTCGTGTCGTGAGATGTTGGGTTAAGTCCCGCAACGAGCGCAACCCTTGTCCTTAGTTGCCAGCACGTAATGGTGGGAACTCTAAGGAGACTGCCGGTGACAAACCGGAGGAAGGTGGGGATGACGTCAAGTCATCATGGCCCTTACGGCCAGGGCTACACACGTACTACAATGGTCGGTACAGAGGGTTGCGATACCGCGAGGTGGAGCCAATCCCAGAAAGCCGATCCCAGTCCGGATTGGAGTCTGCAACTCGACTCCATGAAGTCGGAATCGCTAGTAATCGCGGATCAGCTATGCCGCGGTGAATACGTTCCCGGGCCTTGTACACACCGCCCGTCACACCATGGGAGTGGGTTGCTCCAGAAGGCGTTAGTCTAACCGCAAGGAGGACGACGCCCACGGAGTGGTCCATGACTGGGGTGAAGTCGTAACAAGGTAGCCGTATCGGAAGGTGCGGCTGGATCACCTCCTTTCAAGAAACGACGGCGTGAGTCATCACGCAAGACGTCCACACAAGACACCTGTACTTTACGCGAAGTCCGTTTCGCGAAGAGCAAAACCGCACATCCGTGTGCGGACTCTTCGGGAACAGCCGCTTCGAACCGAATGCCAGCCAGCCTGGTGAGGTTCTGGGGGTTCAATCTCTGGGTCTGTAGCTCAGGTGGTTAGAGCGCACCCCTGATAAGGGTGAGGCCGGTGGTTCGAGTCCACCCAGACCCACCATTATGCCAAGGTTTCCTTGGGGCCTTAGCTCAGCTGGGAGAGCACCTGCTTTGCAAGCAGGGGGTCGTCGGTTCGATCCCGACAGGCTCCACCAAGGTTCGATCGGACGCGTGAAGTATCAGCACACAAAAGATTTTGAAATCGACCGGCATTGAGGCCGGCACGATGTTCTTTGAAAACACGTAAACGAGTGACAAGCGTCTTGGTTCAATCGAACCGAGGCAAGTGTTAAGGCACGAAACGAAGTAACTTGGCTGCACCTGATGAGGGTGCATGCCCCGAGGCGACTTGGGGTTATATGGTCAAGCGACTAAGCGTATACGGTGGATGCCTTGGCAGTCAGAGGCGATGAAGGACGTGGCAGCCTGCGAAAAGTGTCGGGGAGCTGGCAACAAGCTTTGATCCGGCAATGTCCGAATGGGGAAACCCACCGCTTAGGCGGTACCGTGCACTGAATCCATAGGTGTACGGGGCGAACCCGGGGAACTGAAATATCTAAGTACCCGGAGGAAAAGAAATCAACCGAGATTCCCTCAGTAGCGACGAGCGAACGGGGACTAGCCCAAAAGTATCTTGTGTTCTAGTCAAACGGGATGGAAAGCCCGGCCATAGATGGTGATAGCCCAGTCGACGAAAGGGCACTTGATATGAAATTGAGTAAGGCGGGGCACGTGAAACCTTGTCTGAACATGGGGGGACCATCCTCCAAGGCTAAATACTCCTGACTGACCGATAGCGAACTAGTACCGTGAGGGAAAGGCGAAAAGAACCCCGGAGAGGGGAGTGAAATAGACCCTGAAACCGTATACGTACAAGCAGTGGAAGCCCGCAAGGGTGACTGCGTACCTTTTGTATAATGGGTCAGCGACTTACTGTCAGTGGCAAGCTTAACCGTATAGGGGAGGCGAAGGGAAACCGAGTCTGAATAGGGCGCATAGTCTCTGGCAGTAGACCCGAAACCGAGTGATCTATCCTTGGCCAGGTTGAAGGTGCGGTAACACGCACTGGAGGACCGAACCCACATCTGTTGCAATAGATGGGGATGAGCTGAGGATAGGAGTGAAAGGCTAAACAAACTCGGAGATAGCTGGTTCTCCTCGAAAGCTATTTAGGTAGCGCCTCGGACGAATCTTCCTGGGGGTAGAGCACTGTTATGGCTAGGGGGTCATCGCGACTTACCAAACCATGGCAAACTCCGAATACCAGGACAGACTATCCGGGAGACACACGGCGGGTGCTAACGTCCGTCGTGAAAAGGGAAACAACCCAGACCCGCAGCTAAGGTCCCCAAGTTCTAGCTAAGTGGAAAACGATGTGGAAAGGCATAGACAGCCAGGAGGTTGGCTTAGAAGCAGCCATCCTTTAAAGAAAGCGTAATAGCTC
Organism: Rhodanobacter caeni; assembly: GCF_039523575.1. Lineage (NCBI taxonomy): Bacteria > Pseudomonadati > Pseudomonadota > Gammaproteobacteria > Lysobacterales > Rhodanobacteraceae > Rhodanobacter > Rhodanobacter caeni. The sequence continues at coordinate 927,410 of NZ_BAAAFO010000002.1, forward strand.
ACTGGTCGAGTCGGTCTGCGCGGAAGATTTAACGGGGCTAAGCTAGACACCGAAGCTCGGGGTGTGCAGTTTCGACTGTACGCGGTAGAGGAGCGTTCCGTAAGCCTGTGAAGGTGTGTCGTAAGGCATGCTGGAGGTATCGGAAGTGCGAATGCTGACATGAGTAACGATAATGGGGGTGAAAAGCCCCCACGCCGAAAGCCCAAGGTTTCCTCGCGCAACGTTCATCGGCGCAGGGTGAGTCGGCCCCTAAGGCGAGGCAGAAATGCGTAGTCGATGGGAAGCTGGTTAATATTCCAGCACTTTTCTCAAGTGCGATGTGGGGACGGAGAAGGTTAGGTCTACCGGGCGTTGGTTGTCCCGGGGAAAGGCGGTAGGCATGCATCTTAGGCAAATCCGGGATGCTTTATGCCGAGCACCGAGACGAGTCCTCTTTGGACGAAGTGACTGATACCACGCTTCCAGGAAAAGCCACTAAGCTTCAGCTTGAGAAAAACCGTACCGTAAACCGACACTGGTAGGCAGGGTGAGAATCCCAAGGCGCTTGAGAGAACTCGGGTGAAGGAACTAGGCAAAATGGCACCGTAACTTCGGGAGAAGGTGCGCCCCTTTTGGTGGCTACGTGCGTAGCTGAGCTGAGAGGGGTCGCAGTAACCTGGCCGCTGCGACTGTTTATCAAAAACACAGCACTCTGCAAACACGAAAGTGGACGTATAGGGTGTGACGCCTGCCCGGTGCTGGAAGGTTAATTGATGGGGTCAGCCGCAAGGCGAAGCTCTTGATCGAAGCCCCAGTAAACGGCGGCCGTAACTATAACGGTCCTAAGGTAGCGAAATTCCTTGTCGGGTAAGTTCCGACCTGCACGAATGGCGTAACGACAGCGGCGCTGTCTCCACCCGAGACTCAGTGAAATTGAATTCGCTGTGAAGATGCAGCGTTCCCGCGGCAAGACGGAAAGACCCCGTGAACCTTTACTATAGCTTTACACTGAACGTTGAGTTCTTCTGTGTAGGATAGGTGGGAGGCTACGAAACCGAGACGCCAGTTTCGGTGGAGCCATCCTTGAAATACCACCCTGAAGTGCTTGACGTTCTAACCTCGATCCGTAATCCGGACCAGGGACCGTGTATGGTGGGTAGTTTGACTGGGGCGGTCTCCTCCCAAAGCGTAACGGAGGAGCACGAAGGTACGCTCAGCGCGGTCGGACATCGCGCACTGTGTGCAAAGGCATAAGCGTGCTTGACTGCAAGATCGACGGATCAAGCAGGTACGAAAGTAGGTCTTAGTGATCCGGTGGTTCTGTATGGAAGGGCCATCGCTCAACGGATAAAAGGTACTCCGGGGATAACAGGCTGATACCGCCCAAGAGTTCATATCGACGGCGGTGTTTGGCACCTCGATGTCGGCTCATCACATCCTGGGGCTGTAGCCGGTCCCAAGGGTATGGCTGTTCGCCATTTAAAGTGGTACGCGAGCTGGGTTCAGAACGTCGTGAGACAGTTCGGTCCCTATCTGTCGTGGGCGTTGGAGATTTGAGGGGGGCTGCTCCTAGTACGAGAGGACCGGAGTGGACGTTCCGCTGGTGTTCGGGTTGTCATGCCCATGGCATTGCCCGGTAGCTATGAACGGAAGTGATAACCGCTGAAAGCATCTAAGCGGGAAGCACGCCCCAAGATGAGATCTCCCGAGAGCTTGACTCTCCTTAAGGCACCATCAAGACCAGGTGGTTGATAGGTCCGGTGTGGAAGTGCAGCAATGCATGAAGCTAACGGATACTAATGAGCCGTGCGGCTTGACCATATAACCCCAAGACGCTTCAACGTGCAGATCCCTCTGCGAAAGCCCAGCCATCCCTGGCCGGACTCCTCGAAAGAGCGATCGCCCCGAAGCATTTGCCGAATCGTTCGATCGATCTCGACGCTTGTCACTCGTTTATGTCTTATTTGACGCGAAGTCCTTTTCGCGAGGAGCCAAACCCGCCGTCCATGGCGGACTCTTCAGAAAGGCTTTGCTCCCAGACTGAAGCGGGCGCAACCTGCGCTGCTTCAACCCCTTCCCTGGCGGCCATAGCGGCGTGGTACCACCTGATCCCATCCCGAACTCAGAAGTGAAACGCGCATGCGCCGATGGTAGTGTGGCTCGCCCATGCAAGAGTAGGTCACCGCCAGGGGCTTTATCCCGAACAACCCTCACCGGAAACGGTGGGGGTTTTTCTTTGGTCGACGTTTGCGCTGATGACATTGCCCGGCTGGCGAGGCCCGATTGTACTTCCGGCGACAACCGGGTGATCGGTATTTCTGACAATCAAATCGCGTCGTTCCACCCCCGACGTCCCCCGGTTTGAGTAGCGGGACGGTCTAGAGTCCGGTGTCACTTTAACTGTTTCGCGTAGGCGGCAGGTGTCAGCCCACCCCAGCGCTTTCTTCGGTCGTTCCTCGTTGTACTCCCGTCGCCACCGTTCGATCTCGGCGCGTGCGTGCAACAGGCTGGGAAACCAGTGCTCGTTGAAACATTCGTCGCGCAAGCGGCCGTTGAACGATTCGATGTAGGCGTTCTGGTTCGGCTTGCCCGGTTCGATCAGACGCAACTGCACGCCGCGCTCGTGAGCCCAAGTCACCATCGCCTTGCCGCAGAACTCCTTGCCGTTGTCGCTACGGATGACCTTGGCAAGCCACGCGTGTGCGCCAGGCGATCCATCACGCGCGTCACGCCCAGGCCAGAAATCGCCCGTTCGACCTCGATGACCACCGCCTCGTGGGTGGCGTCATCGACGACCGTCAAGCACTTGATGACGCGACTTTCGGCCGTGCGATCAAACACGAAGTCCCTGGACCAGACTCCGTTGGCGGCTTTCGGTCGTGCCAATGGCTGTCGGTCCGCGACGGGGACCTTCTTCCGCTTGCGCCGACGCACCTGGAGCTTCGCTTCCTGATACAGCCGTTCCACGCGCTTGTAGTTCACCAGCAACCCCGCCTGCCGCAGCTTCAGATGGATCATGCCCACGCCATAGCGCTTGTGCCGCTGCGCCGGCGCCACGATGCGGTGCCGCAGCTCCACGTTGCGATCCGGGCATGGCGTATAGCGATACGCGCTGGCGCTCATGCCGGCGACCGCCAGCGAGCGTCGCTCGCTCAACCCCTTGTCGACCATCTGCTGCACCAGCTCGCGCCGAGCCGGTACGCTCACCACTTTTTTCGCAAGGCGTCCTTGATGACCTCATTCTCCAGCACCTGCTCGGCCAGCAGCTTCTTCAGCCGCCCGTTCTCCGTCTCCAGCTCCTTCAGCCGCCTGGCGTCGGGCACGCTCATCCCGCCGAACTTGCTGCGCCACAGGTAATACGAGGCCTCGCTGAAGCCATGCTTGCGGCACAACTCCTTCACTGGCATGCCGGCCTCCGCCTCACGCAGGAAGCCGATGATCTGTTCTTCGGTAAACCGCTTCTTCACGTCCAATCTCCTTCGGATGGGGGATTGGACTCCAAAGCACTGTGCTACTGAAAACCGGGGGCGTCGGCACGTCAATGCCACGGTGCTGAAGGTGAAGCTGGCGATGGCGATCATCGGCATTTCCTCGATCCACCTGCTGGCCACCTTCATCAAGGCGCGCAGCATGGATGGGGAAACGATCCTGTGGCAGATCCTGCTGCACCTGACCTTCGTGGTGTCCGCGGTGGCGCTGGCGTATATCGACCGGCTGACGCTGCCAGCGGGCAAGCATGCGGCCGCGCATTGAGCGCGCACGTCCCTTGCGCGCAACCTGGGGTTTCGCGCAAGGATGAAGTCAGGTGGCGGCAGACGATCAGTCCAGCGCGTAGCCGAACTGGCTGAGGAACTCGGCAGCAAACTCGTCGTAGGTGAATCGCTGGTTCTGGGTGCCCGGGTGTTCGACCTTCAGCGCGCCCATCAGCGAGGCCATGCGGCCGACGGTGGGCCAGTCCTTGCCGCGCATGATGCCGAAGATCAGGCCTGCGCGGTACGCATCGCCGCATCCGGTAGGGTCCACCACGGCGCGTTCGCGGGCGGGCGGAATCTCGTGGGTTTCGGTGCCGGCGTGGATGACCGACCCGCGCGGCCCCTGCGTCACGATATAGGCCTTCACGTGCGCCGCGATTTCCTCGGCGCTCCAGCCGGTGCGCGCCTGCAGCAGCTGGGACTCGTAATCGTTGACGATCACGTAAGTCGATTTGCCGATCATCGCGCGGAACTCATCGCCGTTGAACAGAGGCATCGCCTGGCCGGGATCGAAGATGAAGGGCACGCCGCGGGCCGCGAACTCCTCCACGTGCTGCAGCATCGCCTCGCGACCGTCCGGCGCCACGATGGCGAAATCGATTTGCGGAATGTCGCGGACGTGGTTCTCGTGCGCGCTGGACATGGCGCCGGGATGGAAGGCGGTGATCTGGTTGTTGTCGAGATCCGTCGTGATGAAGCACTGCGGGGTGAACTGGTCGTCGAATTCGCGCACGCTGCTCAGGCGGATTCCGCACTTTTCAAGATGCTTGCGGTAGGGCGCGAAATCCTGCCCCACCGTGGCCACCGGCAAGGGATCGCCGCCCAGCAATTTCAGGTTGTACGCGATATTGCCCGCGCAGCCGCCGAACTCGCGCCGCATCGCGGGCACCAAGAAAGACACGTTGAGGATGTGCACCTGCTCGGGCAGGATGTGATTCTTGAACTGATCCTGGAACACCATGATGGTGTCGTAGGCCAGCGATCCGCAGATGACGGCAGGCATGGTGGGCGAAGAGTCCCCGGAGTGAGTGGTATGCCGCGCTGGGCAGCAGGATGAGGCCGATGGCGGCCCGGACCAAAGGCTCGAATCCTACCGCGAACAGGCGCAATTCGCGACCGGACCCCTGCCTGCAAACTTCGTCCGGTGATACAGAAAACGTGCTTATCATCGTGTTGTGCAAGGCTTTCTTAACGTTATTGTCCTTGCGTGTATGGGTAACGCTGACTAGACTGGCGAGCTTGATTTTTGCTCAATACCGGCGCACGGCGGACCCATGTTCAAGAAGTTTCGCGGGATCTTTTCCAACGACATCTCCATCGATCTCGGCACGGCGAACACGCTGATCTATGTGCGCAGCCAGGGCATCATCTTGAATGAGCCATCGGTGGTGGCGATCCGCCAGGATCGCGGTCCCGGCGGCCCGCGCACGATTGCGGCGGTGGGCAGCGACGCCAAGCGCATGCTGGGGCGCACACCCGGCAACATCGCCACGGTGCGCCCGATGAAGGACGGTGTGATCGCCGACTTCACCATGACCGAGGCGATGCTGCAGCATTTCATCAAGCAGGTGCACAAGTCGCGCCTGCTGCGGCCCAGCCCGCGCGTGCTGGTGTGCGTGCCCTGCGGTTCGACCCAGGTCGAGCGTCGCGCCATCAAGGAATCCGCCGAGGGCGCCGGCGCGCGCGACGTGTTCCTGATCGAGGAGCCGATGGCCGCGGCGATCGGTGCCGGCATCCCGGTGCACGAGGCGCGTGGCGCGATGGTGCTGGATATCGGCGGTGGCACGTCCGAAGTCGCGGTGATCTCGCTCAACGGCATCGTGTACTCGCAGTCGGTGCGCGTGGGCGGTGATCGCTTCGACGAGGCGATCATCAACTACGTGCGGCGCAACCACGGTACGCTGATCGGCGAATCCACCGCGGAGAAGATCAAGCTGCAGATCGGCTGCGCCTTTCCGCAAAGCGAGGTGCGCGAGATCGAGATCTCCGGCCGCAACCTGGCCGAGGGCGTGCCGCGCATGTTTTCGATCAACTCCAACGAGATCCTCGAAGCGCTGCACGAGCCGCTGGCCGGCATCGTGGCGGCGGTCAAGTCGGCGCTGGAGCAGACGCCGCCGGAACTGTGCTCCGACGTGGCCGAGCGCGGCATCGTGCTGACCGGTGGTGGCGCGCTGCTGCGCGATCTCGATCGCCTGATTTCGGAAGAGACAGGTCTGCACGTGCAGGTGGCCGACGATCCGCTGACCTGCGTGGCGCGCGGTGGCGGCAAGGCGCTGGAGCTGATCGACCAGCACGGCAGCGATTTCTTCGCTCCCGAATAATCCACGGCAGCCGGGGGACCAGGGTCAGCCATGGCGCACGCGCGCGACGAATCCTCGCCGCTGTTCGCCGGCAATGCGGCCGGCACGCTGCGACTGATCTTCTACCTGGCACTGGCCGCGGTGGTGATGGTGCTGGACCAGCGCAATGGCTGGATGTGGCATGTGCGCCATGCGGCGGCGGCGGTGGTCGAGCCGATCTATCGGCTGGCGGGCCTGCCGGTTGCCGGGATGCGCACGATCAGCGTGGCGTTCGGCGATCGCCAGCGTCTGACCGAGCAGAACCAGCGCCTGCGCGAGGATCTGTTGCTGGCCAACGCCAAGTTGAACCGCATGGCTGCGGTGGCGCAGCAGAACCAGCATCTGAAGGAATTGCTCGACACCCGCCGCAGCCTAGAGCTCAACGTGCAGCTGGCGCGAGTCATCGGCGTTGACCTGGGCGCCTACAGTCACCGGATCATGCTCAACGTCGGTGCGCGCGACGGGGTCAAGGCGGGCCAGCCGGTGATCGATGCGCACGGCGTGATGGGGCAGGTGATCGACAGTCTCCCGACCACGTCGCTGGTGATGCTGGTGACCGACCCCGCACACGCCATTCCGGTGGTCATCGAACGAACGGGTTTGCGCACGGTGGCCTACGGCTCGCGCGGTGGTGATCAGCTGGTGCTGCCCACGATTCCGCTGGCAGCCGACGTGCGATCAGGCGACCAATTGCTGACCTCCGGGCTCGGCGGGCGCTTCCCGCCGGGGTTCCCGGTAGGGCGGATCACCGACGTGGCGCCTGCCGCCACCGGCATGTTCCTGGTCGCCCAGGTGAAGCCGGCGGCCGATATCGGCCGCAGCGAAGACGTGCTGTTGCTGCATGACCAGGCCGAACCGGATGGCCCGCCGCCGCCGGCCAAGCCGATCGGGCCGCCAAGCGAGCTGGCGCCGGCAAACGCGGTCGATGGATCGCCGAGCCCGCCGGCTCCGCCCGGAGCACCGCGATGAACCGCCAGAGCCTGATGCGCTGGTGGTTTGCCGCCACGCTGGTGATCGCGCTGTTGCTGATGCTGGTGCCGTTGCCCGGCCCGTTGGCGCCGTTCAAGCCGTATTGGCCGGCCCTGGTGCTGCTGTACTGGTCGCTGGAATCGGAAGATCGGGTGAGCCTTGGCCTGGCGTTTGCGGTGGGGCTGGGGGCCGACGTGGTCAATGGCGTGGTGCTGGGCGAACAGGCCCTGCGCTTGTGCGCCCTGGTGTTCATCGCCTTGCGCTTTCGTTCGCGGCTGCGTTTTTTCCCGATGTGGCAGCAAGCACTTGCGGTGCTGGCGTTGTTGTTGAACGACCGCATCTTGCTGCTGCTGGTACGGCTGCTGGGTGGCGCGTCGCTGCCGCCGGCCAGTTGGTGGATCGCGCCATTCGTGGGCGCGGCATTGTGGCCGTTCCTGTTCCTGCTGCTCGACGATCTGCGCGCGCGCTGGCGGATCCAATGAGGCCCGATCCCATCCAGCGCCATCCGGCGACATGAAGCGTCGGGCGATCAAGGACACCCGCGGCGAGGGGGTGATGTTCCGGCGCCGGGCCCTGGCCGGCTTTGCCCTGATCGTGGTGAGCCTGGGCCTGTTGCTGGCCCGCTTCGCCTATCTGCAGGTGGCGCGCCACGACGAGTTTGTCACCCGCTCGCAGAACAACCGAGTCAAGCCGCGTGCGATCCCTCCGGCGCGTGGCCTCATCTACGACCGCAACGGCGTGCTGCTGGCCGACAACGTGCCGGCGTTTCGGCTTGAGGTGGTGCCGGAGCAGGTCAAGGACATGCCCGCACTGCTGGCGCGGCTGGGCCGGGTGGTTCCGCTGGATCGCGATGACCTGGACGCGTTCGCCAAGCAGTTGAAGCAGAACCGCCGCTTCGAGAGCGTGCCGCTGAAAATGCACCTCACCGAAGACGAGATCGATCGCTTCGCGGTCAATCGCTGGCGGTTTCCGGGGGTCGACGTGGTGCCCTACCTGACCCGGCGCTACCCGCTGGGCGAGGCGTTCGCGCACGTCGTGGGCTACGTCGGGCGCATCGACGCCGACGATGTCGATCGTCTCGACCCGGTACGCTACAAGGGCACCAGCCACGTCGGCCGCAGCGGTGTCGAGCGGTCCTACGAGAACACCTTGCACGGCCAGCCCGGCTACGAGCTGGTCGAGGTCAATGCCGACGGCCGCACCCAGCGCGTGCTGGAAACACACGCGCCCACGCCGGGCAGCAACCTCTACCTCAGCATCGATGCGCGGTTGCAGAAGGCGGCCGAGGCGGCGTTCGAGGGGCGGCCCGGCGCGGCGGTGGCGATCGACCCGCGCAACGGCCAAGTGCTGGCCATGGTCAGCGTGCCCACGTTCGATCCCAACCTGTTCGTCAACGGCATCAGCCAGGTCGACTACAAGGCCCTGACCCACAACCCCGACAAGCCGCTGTACAACCGCGCGCTGCGTGGCGTCTATCCGCCCGGTTCCACGGTGAAACCGCTGGTGGGTCTGGCCGGGCTGGAAACCGGGTTTCGCAAGCCGCAGGACACCGTGTTTTCCACCGGCGTGTTCTACATTCCCGGCCAGTCGCGCGGGTATCGCGACGACGTGCGCGGCGGTCAGGGGCGGGTCAACCTGATGCAGGCGATCGAGCAATCGGTCAATACCTATTTCTACAAGCTGGCGCTGGACATGGGCATCGACCGGCTCAGCGACTACATGGCCAAGTTCAGCTTCGGCCGTCCCACCGGTATCGACCTGATCGGCGAGGTGTCCGGCGTGCTGCCTTCGCGCCAATGGAAGGCGGAGCATTCCAAGGAACCCTGGTATCCGGGCGAAACGGTGATCGCGGGCATCGGGCAGGGTTATTGGGCGGTTACCCCGCTGCAGCTGGCGCATGCCATCGCCACGTTCGCCGGGCATGGCATACCGTACGAGCCGCGCGTGGTGATGGCCACCCAGAACGGCATGGATGCGCCGCGCAAGCCGCTGCCCAATCCGCCGTCGGGACCTTCGCTGATCGCCAATCCCGCCGACTGGGACGCGGTGAACCAGGGCATGCAGATGGTCATCTACGGCGCCAAGGGCACCGGGCGCTCGCTGGCGGCGGGCTTTCCCTACCTGCTGGCCGGCAAGAGCGGCACCGCCGAGCGCTTCTCGCGCACCACCAACGCCTACGACACCAACCGCAGCACGGCCTATCTCGCCAGTCGCCATCGTGCCTGGTTCGTGGCCTATGCGCCCGCCGACAATCCGCAGATCGCGGTGGCGGTGCTGCTGGAATCGGGCGCGTGGGGCGCCTCGGCCGCAGGCCCGATCGCGCGGCGGATACTCGACGTATGGCTGGCCGGGCACGGTGGCGTATTGCCGGGGGCGACACGGTTGCCGGCGTCCACCGATCGCACGCCGTTGCCGGCCACCATGCCGACCGACGACGAGGAAGGCCCCGTCGCGCCGTCGCCGGAGGGCACGCCATGATCGAAGTGCTGTACGTGCGCGGGCGACGGTTCCTGCGCCGGATCATGACCCGCCCGCGCATCGACCTGCCTTTGGCCACGGGCTTGCTGCTGCTGGCCATCATCGGCCTGGTGACGCTCTACAGCGCGGGCGACGGCAACCTCGCCCTGGTGGGCGGGCAGGCCGGGCGCTTCGTGCTGGGCGGCGCCTTGTTGCTGCTGATCTCGCGCATTCCGCCGCAAGTGCTGCGCAGCTGGACGCCGTGGCTGTACGCCGGCAGCACCGCGCTGCTGGTGGTGGTGGCGGTGCTGGGCGAGGGGCGTGGTTCGATCCGCTGGCTGGATCTGGGCGTGATGCGCTTTCAGCCGTCCGAGTTGCTGAAGCTGACGATGCCGATGATGGTGGCCTGGTATCTGCACCCGCGCCCGTTGCCGCCGAGCTGGAAGGACATCGCGGTGGTGGGCCTGCTGATCGCCGTTCCCGCCGGACTGATCGCCGAACAGCCGGACCTGGGCACGGCGCTGCTGGTGACCGCCGCCGGCACCTTCGCGCTGTTCCTTTCCGGCATGGCGTGGTGGCGGATCGGCGCGCTGCTGGCGGCGGTGGGCGGCATGATTCCGGTGGCGTGGCATTTCCTGCATCAATACCAGCGCGACCGCGTGCTGACCCTGCTCAATCCGGAAGCCGACCCGCTGGGCAACGGCTGGCACATCATCCAGTCGCAGATCGCAGTGGGCTCGGGCGGCATCTTCGGCAAGGGCTGGCAGCACAGTACGCAATCGCGGCTGGATTTCCTGCCCGAGCACACCACCGATTTCATCTTCGCGGTGTTTTCCGAGGAGTTCGGCCTGGTGGGCGTCGTCGCGCTGATCGTGCTTTACGCCTTCATCATCGGCCGCTGCCTGTGGATCGCGATGGAAGCGCGCGAAACCTATTCGCGGCTGCTGGCAGGCGCCATCGGCATGAGCTTCTTCGTCTACGTGTTCGTCAACGGCGGCATGATCGCGGGCATGCTGCCGGTGGTCGGCGTGCCCTTGCCGTTGATCAGCTACGGCGGCACCTCGGCGGTGTCGCTGCTGGTGGCGTTCGGCGTGCTGATGTCGATCCACGCCAACCGCAAGCGGCATGCATGAACGCGGTCTTGCCGCGGGCCCGCCGTCGCGCCGAGTTGCCGCGGCGTGCGTGTTAGGCTTTCGAGCGACCTCCGTCATTCCGCAAGCGAAGCTTTCATGACTGTTCTCCGCGCCTCGCGCCCTGCCGGTTTCCTGGCCGCCCTCATCGTGCCCTTGCTGCTGTGTGCCCCCCCGGTTTCGGCGCAGACACATCCGGGTCAGGCGGCGCTGGTGCAGGAGGTGGTGCGCGATACCGGCAAGGACCCTGCCGCCCTGAACGCGCTGCTCGATGGGGCCAAACGGCAGCAGAGCATTCTCGATGCGATCAGCCGCCCGGCCGAAGCCAAGCCGTGGCGCGACTACCGCCCGATCTTCGTCACCGACAAGCGCATCAACGACGGCATCGCGTTCTACCGCGAGCATCGCGACCTGCTGCAGCGCATCGGCGCGCAGTACGGCGTGGACCCGGCCTACATCGTGGCGATCGTCGGCGTGGAAACCAGCTACGGCCGCAACACCGGCAGCTACAAGGTGCTCGATGCGCTGGTGACGCTGGGCCTGTACTACCCGCCGCGGGCGAAATTCTTCCGCGAGCAGTTGAAGGAGTTGCTGGAGATGCCGGCCAACCACCTGGCCGGCCCGCTCGACACGCTCACCGGCTCGTACGCCGGCGCGCAGGGCTGGGGCCAGTTCATGCCCACCAGCATCCGCGACTTCGCGGTGGACGCCGACCAGGATGGCCGTATCGACCTGCAGGGTTCCTTGCCGGACATCTTCGCCAGCGTGGCCAATTACTTCGCCGGCCACGGCTGGGTCAGCGGCGAGCCGGTGGCGGCCCGCGCGCAGCCGGACGCCAGCGCGCAGCCGATCACGGTGAAGGACAGCCAGCCGCGCTGGCCGCTGGAGCAACTGGAAGCCTGGGGCTACGCGCCGCTGCAGTCGCTGCCGCCCGCGCAGATGACCACCCTGCAGACGCTCGATGGCGTCAACGGGCCCGAGTACTGGTTCACCTTCCAGAATTTCTACGTCATCACCCGCTACAACCGAAGCCCGCTGTACGCGATGGCGGTGCATCAGCTGGCGCAGGCGATCGCCGCCGGCGTCGACCAGGCGGATGGCGCACGATGACATGGTGGCGCGTGTCGCTGGCGCTGGCCGCGTTGGCGCTGCTGGCCGGCTGCGGCGGCCACAGGACCAAGCCCTCGCGCAGCACGCATGCCACCCACCAGCAGGGCGGGCATCGCGCGGGCACGTCGTCGCCGTCGTCGGGCGACCGTTTCCATGACGATCTCAGCCGGCCGCAGAGCAGCCGCTACCGCGACCGCAACGACAGCATCCCGGACGGGCCGATACCCGACATCGACAAGCTGATCGAGCCGGTGCCCAAGGTCGAGCCGCGCTCGCTGTACGGCAACAAGTCGCCCTACACGGTGCTGGGCCGCAGCTACACGGTGTTGCCCACCGCGCGCGGCTACGACGAGCGCGGCATCGCCTCGTTCTACGGCAACAAGTTCCACGGCTACAAGACCTCCAGCCTGGAAACCTACGACATGTACGCGTTCACGGCCGCCAGCCCCACGCTGCCGCTGCCCAGCTACGCGCGCGTGACCAACCTGGAAAACGGCAAGAGCGTGATCGTGCGGGTGAACGACCGCGGCCCTTTCCACGAGAACCGGCTGATCGACCTGTCCTACGCCGCCGCGGTGAGGATCGGCATCTGGCCCAAGGGCACCGGCCTGGTCGAGGTGCGCGGGATCGACCCGCGGCAGGGTAGCCAGGAACTGCCGCCGCCGCCCGTGGTCACACGCCGGCATCCGGGGCTTTACCTGCAGGTGGGCGCGTTCGCCGACACCGACAACGCCAACCGCCTGGCGCAGCGCCTGCGCCAGGCCAATGTGGGCGCGGTGCAGGTCAGCGACGTGGACGTCAACGGACGACGCGTGCGCCGCGTGCGGATCGGGCCGCTCGTTGATGTGGATCGCGCCGACGCGGTCAGCGCCCGGATCGAGGGCATGGGTCTGCCACGACCGCAGGTCGCGGTAGACTGAGCAGGATTTGCAGCACCATTTCACCGACGCCGGCGGTCGCGCCGTCGGCATCCAAGACCGGACCGAACCCCACGATGAATTTTTTCCGCCGCACCCTGATCCCGTTTGCCGCCGCCAGCCTGTTGTTCGGCGTGGCGCTCGCCCAGACGCCGCCGCGCCCGTCGCCGGTGCCGCGGCCGGTGGTGCCCGACGCGCCGGTGCCGCCGCCGCCGGATGTCGACGGCAAGAGCTGGGTGCTGATGGACTACGCCACCGGCCGCATCCTGGCCAGCAAGGAGCCGGACCTGCGCGTGGAGCCCGCGTCGATCACCAAGATCATGACCGACTACGTGGTCTCGGCCGAGGTGGCCAACGGCAAGATCCACATGACCGATCCGGTCACCATCAGCGAGAACGCCTGGCGCGGTGGCGGCGCCGGCACCGACGGCTCCACCAGCTTCCTGAAACTCAACAGCCAGGTGCCGCTGAAAGACCTGCTGTACGGCATGATCATCCAGTCCGGCAACGATGCGGCGATCGCGCTGGCCGAGCACACCGCCGGCTCCGAGGAATCGTTCGCCGCGCTGATGAACGCCTATGCCAAGCAGCTGGGCATGGTCAATTCCCACTTCCGCAACGCGTCCGGCTACCCGATCGAGAACCACTACACCACCGCGCATGACGTGGCGATCCTGTCGCGCGCGCTGATCCACGATTTCCCCGAGGACTACGCGATCTCCGCGATCAAGGAGTTCGAGTGGAACGGCATCAAGCAGCACAACCGCAATACCCTGCTGTGGCGCGATCCCAGCGTGGACGGCATCAAGACCGGCCATACCTCGGCCGCCGGCTATTGCCTGGCGGCATCGGCCAAGCAGGGCGAATCGCGGATGATCGCCGTGGTGATGGGCGCCAGCAGCGAGAAGGCGCGCGCCGATTCGGCGATGGCGCTGCTCAACTACGGCTTCCGCTTCTACGAGACGCACCGCCTGTACGAGGCGGGCAAGGCGCTGGTGACGCCGCGGTTGTGGAAGGGCGAAAGCAACCAGCTGCCGCTGGGCGCCGCCGAGGACGTGCGGGTGACGGTCAAGCGCGGTGACTACGACAAGCTCAAGGCCACCATGGACATTCCCGCCACCCTGATCGCGCCGTTCACCAAGGGCCAGCAGGTCGGCACCCTGCGCGTCACCCTGGCCGGCCAGCCGGTGCAGAACGTGCCGCTGGTGGCGCTGGCCGATGCGCCCCAGGGCGGCTTCTTCTCGCGCCTGTGGGACACCATCCTGCTGTGGTTCCACAGTGACAAGACCGAGACCGCGCCGGCTGCGAGCGACAAATCGAGCGACAAATAATGCAACCGATCGACTTCACCAAGGCGAAGCAGGAAGGCAAGGGGTTCCAGTTCCCCGGTGAGTTCGAGATCACCGCCGTGGGCCATGCCAGCGCCGACCTGCCCGCCAGGGTGCCGCAGCTGCTGGAGCAGGCGGGGCTGAAGGTACTGCACGAAAGCGTGCGCCACCGGCATTCCGGCGGCGGCAATTTCGTCTCGGTGACGGTCAGCTTCCACTGCGAGAACCGCGGGCAGTACGACGCGGCGCACGTGGCGCTGCGTGCGTGTCCGGATATCCGGTATACGTTGTAGCCGGGATTTGGGATTCGGGATACGGGATTCGGAAAAGCCGTCCCCGCCCCCACGATGGAAGCGGCTGCACTTCCGTCACCCAGGAAAAATGCAAGGCAACAAGTTCATCGTGACCCCCGAATCCCCAATCCCCAATCCCCAATCCCGGCCCCTCGCCATCCGCCGCCTGGGTCGCCAGCCCTACGCGGCCACGTGGAAGGCGATGGGCGCGTTCACCGACAACCGGGTGGCCGATACCGCCGACGAGTTGTGGCTGCTGGAGCACGACCCCGTATTCACCCTGGGCCAGGCCGGCAAGATGGAGCACGTGCTGGCGCCCGGCGACATCCCGGTGATTCCGGTGGATCGTGGCGGCCAAGTGACCTATCACGGCCCCGGGCAGATCGTGGCCTATCCGCTGATCGACCTGCGCCGCGTGGGCGTCAGCGTGCGCGAGCTGGTGCACCGGATCGAGCAGGCGATCATCGACACGTTGGCGCAGTGGCGGATCACCGCCGTGCGCCGCGAGGGGGCGCCCGGTGTGTACGTGGGTGAGGCCAAGATTGCGGCGCTGGGCCTGCGCGTGCGCCGCGGCTGCAGCTTCCACGGGTTGGCCTTCAACGTGGCCATGGAGCTGGAGCCGTTCCAGCGCATCAATCCTTGCGGTTACAAGGGTTTGGCGGTCACGCAAATGCTAGACTTGGTCGGCCCCACGCGGCTGGCAGACGTCGAGGATGTGCTGATCGGCGAATTCTGCCGCCAGTTCGGTTTCTCCGCCGTACCCGCCACTCCCGTGCTGCCCGAACTCCCCGCCCGCACAGCGGTCCAGGCTTGATCGATCCAGGCGTTTCCATGAGCAACCTCTCCCCGTCCAAGACCATCCCGATCAGCGTTGTCGCCGGCGCGCCCGAGAAGCAACTGGGCAGCGACAAGATCGCGCTGAACCGCGCCGGTTTCGATACCGCCGTGCCGACGCTGCGCAAGCCGTCGTGGATCCGGGTGCGGCTGCCGCAAGGCAACGCCGTGCAGCAGCTGAAGGCGCGCCTGCGCGAGAACGCGCTGGTCACCGTGTGCGAGGAGGCCTCCTGCCCGAACATCCACGAATGCTTCAGCAAGGGCACCGCCACCTTCATGATCCTGGGCGAGGTGTGCACGCGGCGCTGCTCGTTCTGCGACGTGGCGCATGGCCGGCCGCTGCCGCCGGACACCATGGAGCCGGCGCGGCTGGCGCAGACCATCGCCGACATGCGGCTGAAGTACGTGGTGATCACCTCGGTCGACCGCGACGACCTGCGCGACGGCGGCGCCAGCCATTTCGCCTCGTGCATCCGCGCGGTGCGCCACGCCAGCCCGAACATCCGCATCGAGATCCTCACCCCCGATTTCCGCGGCAAGGGCCGCATGGAGCGGGCGCTGGAGGTGCTGAAGGATTTTCCGCCGGACGTGTTCAACCACAACATGGAAACCGTGCCGCACCTGTACCGCGAGGTGCGCCCGGGTGCCGACTACCAGTGGTCGCTGGATCTGCTCAAGCGCTTCAAGGCGCAGCATCCGGACGTGCCGACCAAGTCCGGCATCATGCTGGGCCTGGGCGAAACGTACGATCAGGTGATCGAGACGCTGCGCGATCTACGCGCCCATGACGTCGAGATGATCACCATCGGCCAGTACCTGCAGCCCACGCCGCACCATCATCCGGTGGTGCGGTACTGGAGCCCCGAAGAATTCGACGCGTTGCGCGAGGCCGGCGAGGCGATGGGTTTCCATCACGTCGCCTCCGGCCCGCTGGTGCGGTCGTCCTATCACGCCGACCTGCAGGCCCATGCAGCCGGCGTTACCGAGCACGCCTGAGAGAATCCATGAAATTTCGCCCCCTGCTGGCCCTGCTGCTCGCCATCGCCACCACCTGCGCCTGCGCGCAGTCCGCCGCCGAGCTGGGCGCCGGGCAGAAGAATCGCAAGGCGTCGGTATGGCCGCTGACGCCAACCACCACCGAGGCCGAGGCGGCGCAGCTGTCGGCGCGCTTCCTGACCCGCTTCCACTACGACGCGCAGCCGCTGGACGATGCGATGTCGGCGCGCATCTTCAAGGCCTACCTGAAGATGCTCGACAGCGAGAAGGTGTTTTTCACCCAGGCCGACATGGCGACCTTCGCACCACTGGAAACCCAACTGGACGACGCGATCTGGAACCAGGACCTGTCCGCCCCGTTCACCATCTTCAACCTGTACCTGCACCGCGCCGTCGATCGCATGACCTACGCCCGCGGCCTGCTGGCGAAGGGCTTCGACTTCGACGCCGACGAGAGCTACACCTTCGACCGCAAGGATGCCGCCTGGCCCAAGGACAAGGCCGAGCTGGACGACCTGTGGCGCAAGCGCACCATGAACGACTGGCTGCGCCTGAAGCTGGCCGGCAAGGCCGATGACGAGATCCGCAAGACGCTGACCAAGCGCTACACCGGCTACATTGAACGGGTGAAGCAGCTGGACAGCCAGGACGCGTTCCAGACCTTCATGACCGCCTATGCGGAAACCACCGACCCGCACACCGACTACCTCGGGCCGCGCGCGGCGGAGAATTTCGACATCGCCATGAAGCTGTCGCTGGAAGGCATCGGCGCGGTGCTGCAGGCGCGCGACGACTACACCCAGATCCGCGAGCTGGTGCCCGGCGCGCCCGCGATCAAGTCCGGCAAGATCCACGTGGGCGACCGCATCGTGGGGATCGGCCAGGGCGCCGACGGCCCGATCACCGACGTGATCGGCTGGCGCCTGGATGACGTGGTCAACCAGATCCGCGGCAAGAAGGACACCACTGTGCGGCTGGAGATCCTGCCGGCGGACAGCGGCCTCGACGGCAAGCATGAATTCGTGACCCTGGTGCGCAAGAAAGTCAGCATCGAGGAGCAGGCGGCCAAGAAGAAGATCGTGGAGATCAAGGACGGCGACGTCACCCGCAAGATCGGCGTGATCGAGCTGCCTACCTTCTATTCCGATTTCGGTGCGCGCAGCGAGGGCGACAAGAACTTCAAGAGCGCCACCCGCGACGTGGCGAGGCTGCTGGGCGAACTCAAGACCGCCGGCGTGCAGGGCGTGGTGATGGACCTGCGCAACAACGGCGGCGGCTCGCTGGCCGAAGCCAATGCGATGACCGGCCTGTTCATCGACACCGGTCCGGTGGTGCAGGTGCGCGACGCCAAGGGCCACGCCGAAGCGCAGGGTGACGACGATCCGGGCATGGCCTGGAGCGGCCCGCTGGCGGTGCTGGTCAACCGCGGCACGGCCTCCGCCTCGGAGATTTTCGCCGCCGCCATCCAGGATTACGGTCGCGGCCTGATCGTCGGCCAGCCCACCTTCGGCAAGGGCACGGTGCAGAACCTGGTCGACCTGGACCGCTTCAGCCGGGGTGCGTCCGAGAAGCCGCAATACGGCGAACTGAAGATGACCATCGCCGAGTTCTTCCGCATCAACGGCGGCTCCACCCAGCTCAAGGGCGTTACCCCCGACATTGCCTTCCCGAAGAACGGCGACGAGAAGGATTTCGGCGAATCCACCTACGACAATGCGCTGGAGTGGACGCACATCCCGCCGGCCCAGTACCAGCCGATCGCCGACATGAAGGCCTACCTGCCCAAGCTCGAGCAGATGCACGATGCGCGGGTGGTGAAGTCGCCGGCCTGGCAGCTGATGCTGGACGAGCTGGCGCAGTACAAGATCATGCGCAGCAAGAAGTCGATCTCGCTGAACCTCGCCACGCGCGAAGCCGAGCGCAAGCAGCAGGATGCCATCCAGGCCAGCTTCCGTGCACGGCACAAGGCCATCGACGGCACCACCAGCCTGCTGGACGAGGAGGACGACGTCAGCAGCCAGCTGGACGACGGCCTCAACCCGAACGAGCGCAGCCTGAAAACCGAGCTGAAGCAGGAGAAGGAAGCGAAGGAGGCGAAGGACGTGCAGCTCGACGAAAGCGCGCACGTGCTGTTCGACGCGGTCGGCCTGATCCAGGCCGACCCGAAACTGGCCGCCGAGGTCTTGCCCTACGGCGGCAAGTTCAGCCTGAACACCGTGGCCAGCACCGCGCTGCCCGCTTCCGCTTCAAGCGCGCCGGTGCATTGAGCTTTCGGGCGTAGGCATCGCAAAGAAAAAGGCGGCGCTTGCGCTGCCTTTTTTCATGTCCGCCGCACCGTCTATCCTGTAGGAGCGGCTTCAGCCGCGACCGCGGCTGGCTGTGCAGCCCGTGTCGCGACTGAAGTGGCTCCTACAACAGCCGGGTGGCTTCAGCCGAAGCGTTGCTGTAAGACGGCGAACACCGCGCGCAAGCCCATCGCCTCGCCGCCGCGCGGGCGGCCGGGGCGGTCGGCGTCGTTCCAGGCGTAGGTGTCCAGGTGCAGCCAGTCGATGGCGTCGGGCACGAAGCGCTGCAGGTACAGCGCCGCGGTGATCGCGCCGGCATGGCGCGAGGGGCCGGCGTTGGCGAAGTCGGCCAGGTGCGAATCCAGCAGCCTGCGGTAAGGGCGCCACAGCGGCAGCCGCCACAGCGGGTCGGCCACGGCGTGGCCGGCGGCGACCACCGCGTCGGCCAGCGCGTCGCGATTGCCGAACAATGCCGGCAGGTCCGGTCCCAGCGCCACGCGGGCGGCGCCGGTCAGCGTGGCGAAGTCGATCATCAGCGCGGGTTTCTGCTCGGCGCCGTAGGCCAGCGCGTCGCACAGGATCAGCCGGCCTTCGGCGTCGGTGTTGTCCACCTCGACGGTGTGGCCGGCGCGCGTGGTGATGACTTCGCCGGGGCGCATCGCATTGCCCGCCACCGCGTTTTCCACGGCGGGGATCAGCAAGGTCAGTCGCACCGGCAATTTCGCCTGCATCACCAGGCTCGCCAGCGCGATCGCGTGCGCGGCGCCGCCCATGTCCTTCTTCATCCAGCGCATGCCGTCGGACGATTTCAGGTCCAGTCCGCCGGTGTCGAAGCACACGCCCTTGCCCACGATCACCAGCTTCGGATCGCTGGCCTTGCCCCAGGTGAGCTCGACCAGCCGCGGCGCGCGATGGCTGGCGCGGCCCACCGCGTGGATGGTGGGAAAGTTGGCGGCCAGCAGCTCGTCGCCCACCCATTCGCGCAACTTGGCGCGATGCGTCTTGGCCACGCGGCGCACCGCGTCGGCCAGCTGTTGCGGGCCCATGTCCTCGGTGGGCGTGTTGACCAGATCGCGCACCAGGCAGGTGGCGTCGACCAGCGGCGCCAGCTGTTTCAGCGTGTCCGCGGCCACAGCCAGCTTGGCCGGCGTCCGGCGCGGCTTGCGGTAGCGGCTGAACTGATAGGCGCCCAGCGCCCAGCCCAGCGCGGCCTGCACGGGATCGGCCAGCACGCTCTCGGCGGCCAGATGGTAGGTGGCTTCGGGCAGTGTGCAGGGCAGCGCGCCCAGCGCGCCCAGGCTGTCGCGCGGATCGACGCCGGCCAGCACCCGCACCAGCTTGCCCGACGCGTCCGCCAGCAGGGCGAAACTGCCGGGCGCCGCATCGAAACCGGTGTCGGCCAACCAGCGCCGCTGGCTGGCGTCGAGCCGGCGCCGGCTGGCGGCCAGGTGGGCCGCGTCGGTGGTTTCGATGGGAATGCTGCGACGGTCGCCGGGCTGGCGTTCGATCAGGGCGGACATGCGGTCTCCTCGTGTTCGGTGGTGCCGGCGCGTGCTGACGCGCGCGGTGAATCGTCCATTTTGCGCGCATCGCGCAGGACGTGCCTATGCGGTGGCTTGCGCGTCCAGCCAGTCGGCCAGCGCCGCCATGTCGGGCAGGTCCAGATCCGGCCCCGCGCCCAGCGCCTCGGGCCAGGGCTCGCCGCGGCGGTTGATCCAGGCCGTGCGCAGGCCGGCATCGCGGGCGCCGGCCACGTCCATGGCCGGATCGTCGCCCACGTGCAGGATGTTCGCCGGCGGCACGCCCAGGCAGTCGGCGGCAGCCAGGAAAATGCGCGGGTCAGGCTTGGCCACGCCGGTGTCGCGGGCGCAGATGTGGTGGGCGAAATGCGCGTGGATGCCCACGCGTTGCAGGTCCGCGTTGCCGTTGGTGAGGCTGGCCAGCGGCACGCGCGCGGCGATGCGCTGCAGCGCGGGCAGGCTGTCGGCGTACAGCTCCACCGCGTTGCGCGCGGCGAAATAGATTTCCCACAGCGCGTCGACCGGCGCCTCGATCACGCCGCAGGCGTCGAACGCCTGTTGCAGGGTGAGCTGGCGCTGGGTGGTGAAGTCGTGCGCAAGGTCGGCGCGCTCGGCCGCCACCTGCAGGCGCAGGGCGCGCATCGCCTCGATCGGCCACTTCAGCGCCACGTCCGGATGATGCCGGCGCAGCCACGCATCGACCGCCTCGTCGGCGCGCTGCAGCGCGGGCAGCACCGGCCACAGGGTGTCATCCAGATCCAGCGTGAGCGCCAGGATACGCACCTGCGTTTGGCCGTCTATTTGTTTTCGAGGTGGAGCACCTGGCCGATCTTCAGGTTGTCGTTCTTCAGGTGGTTCCAGTCGCGCAACTGCGCCACGGTGAGGTCGTGCTTCTTGGCGATCACCGACAGCGTGTCGCCCTTGCTCACGGTGTAGAGCTTGCTCGGTGCGGGCGGCGGCGGGGGCGGGGCCTTGCGCTGCTCCATCGCCGCCCTGGCGGCCAGCGTGTTGGGCGAGGTGGGCGCGATCGCCGCACCGGCGGCGTAGGTGGCACCCGGCGCGGCGACCGTGGCCGGGCGGCGCGCGCCCACCGCGGCGAGGATCTTGTCGCGCCGCGCGCTGTCCAGCGCGGTCAGCGCACTGCCGTCCTCGAACGGCAGCACGGCATGCTTGCGCAGCGCCTCCTTGGCCGGGCCGGTATGCATGAAGTCGACGAACGCCTGCACCTGCGCGGCTTTGGGGCTGCGCGGGTTGGTCACCAGGTAGAGCGGGGTGAACAGCACGTAGCTGCCATCAGCGATGTTGGCCACGGTGGGTCGCACGCCGTCGATCGACAGCGCCTTGAGCTTGCTGTTGCCCTGGATGTCCGACAGCGTGGCGGCGCCCAGCCCGTTGGGGTTCAGCGCCACGCCTTCCTCCAGCTTGTGCGTGTTCACGTACAGGCGCGGTGCGGCCACCGGCTGGTTGCCGCGCCCAAACAGCAGGCTGCGCAGGCTGTACTCCACGCCGTCGCCGGGGCTGGCCACCGCATACACGTCGATCGGTGCATTGCGCCCGCCCACCTCGCTCCAGTTGTGGATGCGGCCGTAGTAGATGTCGTGCACCTGTTTCAGGCTGAGGCTGTTGACCGGGTTGGAGGCCTGGGTGATCAGCACCAGTCCGTCCCACGCCACCGGGGTGAACACCAGGTTGGCGTTCTGCGCGCTGCCGTCGCTGCCGCGCGCGCTGCCGGCCAGGTCGGCGCTGCCGCTGGCCACCGCGTCGATACCCGAGGCGGTGTTGAACGGCTGCAGTTCGATGGTGCCGTGGCCGGCTTTTTTCCAGGCGGCGGCCACCTCGCTGACCACGCCCTGTGCCGTGGCCACGTCGCCGCGCCAGATCAGGGTGGGGCCGGCGCTCTTGCTGGCGGTGGCCTTGTGGGCTTTCCTGGCGAAGGACGGCGTGGCGAGGCTGGCGCCGATCAGGGCGACGGACAACAAACAGGCAAGACGAACGGACATGACGATGGGAAGCCCCGGCGTGGATGGACAGAAGTGGCGCGAGTATGTCGCTTCGATGGCACGAAAGTGGTGAAGCAACCCGGCATTTCAGCGATCCGCCGCCGAAACATCAAGCCTTTCACCTTGAGCGCCGGCGCGGACGGCGCCCGCGAGCGTGCCGCCGCGTCCACGGCCGCACGCGCAACTGAACGCCCCCGCGGCTACGGGATCAGCACGTAATGGCTGCCCTCGTCGTCGGCCACCACCAGTACCAGTTGCCGCAGGTGCACGCCGGCCAGCCCCTGCAGCATGCGCAGGCTGACGATGCGCTGGTTGCCTATGCCGATCAGCATGTCGCCCGATTCCAGCCCGGCCCGCGCGGCGCGGCTGCCCGGCTTCACCGCGCTGATCGCCACGCCGTGGATGCCCTGGTCGCGCTGGCGCTGGCTCAGCTCGCTGAAGCGCACGCCGGCCAGGCGCGGGTCGAGCTGACCGCCGTCGAGCGTGGCCAGTTTCTCCGGGCTCAGCGTGGCGTTCATCTCGCGCACCTGGCCGTCGCGCAGCACGCCCAGGCGCACGCTGCTGCCCAGCGGCAGCAGGCCCTCGGCGTTGCGCAGCTGCTGCACGCTGCGCAGCGTCTCGCCGTTCAGCGAGGTGAGCACGTCGCCCGGCTGCAGGCCGGCGCGATCGGCGGCGCCGCCGGCCGTCACGCCGGTGACCACCACGCCGTTGCTGTTCTTCAGGCCCAGCGATTGCGCGATGCGCGGGGTGATCGTCTGCGTCTGCACGCCCAGGCTGCCGCGCTCCACCTTGCCGTGCGCCAGCAACTGGCTCATCACCGAGCTGGTGAGGTTGCTGGGGATGGCAAAGCCGATGCCCACGTTGCCGCCGGAGGGCGAGAAGATCATCGTGTTGATACCCACCAGTTCGCCGCGCAGGTTCACCAGCGCGCCGCCGGAGTTGCCCGGGTTGATCGAGGCGTCGGTCTGGATGAAGTTCTGGTAGCCACCCATGCCCGGCGCGTCCTGGCCCAGCCCGGAGCGGCCCAGCGCGGAGACGATGCCCGCGGTCACCGTTTGCCCCAGGCCGAACGGGTCGCCCACCGCCACCACGTAATCGCCCACCCGCAGCCGCGAGGAGTCGGCCAGCGGCAGTGCCTGCAGCTTCACCGCGGGAATCTGCACCACGGCCACGTCGGTATCCGGGTCGGTGCCGATCAGCTTGCCCTTCACCGTGCGTCCGTCCTGCAGGGTCACGCTGATGTCGTCGGCGCCGCCCACCACATGGTTGTTGGTCAGCACGTAGCCCTTGGCGGCGTCAACGATCACACCCGAGCCCAGGCTCTGCTCCACCCGCTCGCGCGGCGAGGCGGGCAGGCCGAAGAACTGGCGCACCATCGGGTCGTCGAAATACGCGTCGCGTACCTGCACCCGGGTGCGGGTGGAAATGTTCACCACCGCCGGCGTCACCCGCTGCAGCATCGGCGCCAGCGACGGCATCGGCTGGCCATCGACCGCGGCCGGCAGCGTGGCGCCGGCCGTCACCGGCAGGACGGCGCAGGCCAGCGCGAGCAGCAGGGCGGCAAGCCGGCGCGCGGCGCGGTCCGTGGCATGAAAGGGAGGGTGGGGCATCGCTTTCTCCTTGGCATGAACGGCGCAGGCTTCGACTGCATCGGCCGCGCACGGTTCCGGCGCCGCAATGTGACGCCGATGCTGCTTCGCTACTTTACATCGCCGATGGACGGGGTTACTTTCCTTCTCCGTTCGCAACCACAACATCTTGTGTCTGCCTTACGGTATTCAAACAAGTGCTGGTGCCGGTTGCGCTACCCTCGGGGGAGGCAAGGCCGCTGCCAGCGGCCATCGATCACCGCAGAAAAGCCTGCCGAAACGCCGCGTTCGGCCGTGCCTACATCCAAAAACACCGCATAAACACCAACGGGGCCGCAAGGTACCGGGAGGTCAGGAAATCCAATGAGCACAGTCCGTGCACCAGCCGCCGCAACCGTCGTGAGCCGTGACGCCGTGGACATCCCGCTGCAACCCGCCTCGCAGGACATCTGGGACAAGAAATACCGCCTCAAGAACAAGGCGGGCGAGCCGGTCGATGCCAACATCGACGCCACCTGGCAGCGCGTGGCGCGCGCCCTGTCCGACGTGGAGACCACGCCGGAACTGCGCGCGCACTGGTACGAGCGTTTCGTGTGGGCGCTGCGCCGCGGGGCGATCCCCGCCGGCCGCATCACCTCCAACGCCGGCGCGCTGGAACACAAGCCGGCCACCTCCACCATCAACTGCACGGTGTCGGGCACCATCCACGACTCGATGGACGACATCCTGGAGAAGGTGCACCAGGCCGGTCTCACGCTGAAGGCCGGCTGCGGCATCGGCTACGAATTCTCCACGCTGCGCCCGCGCGGCGCCTACGTCTCCGGCGCCGGCGCGTACACGTCCGGCCCGCTGTCGTTCATGGACATCTACGACAAGATGTGCTTCACCGTGTCCTCCGCCGGCGGCCGCCGCGGCGCGCAGATGGGCACGTTCGACATCAGCCATCCCGACGCCAAGGAGTTCATCCGCGCCAAGCGCGAGGACGGCCGCCTGCGCCAGTTCAACTTGAGCCTGCTGATCACCGACGGCTTCATGCAGGCGGTGGAGCACGACCGCGACTGGCCGCTGGTGTTTCCCGTGCATGTCAAGGAAAAGGACGAGGTCGACCTCACCGACCCCACCAAGGTGGTGTGGCGCGAGTGGCCCATCCACGAAAACTACGTGGACCGCGAAGACGGCCTGGTCGCCTGCAAGATCTACGGCACCATCCGCGCGCGGCATCTGTGGGACATGATCATGGTGTCCACCTACGACTATGCCGAGCCGGGTTTCATCCTGATCGACAAGGTCAACGAGATGAACAACAACTGGTGGTGCGAGCACATCCGCGCCACGAACCCCTGCGGCGAGCAGCCCTTGCCGCCGTACGGCTCCTGCCTGCTGGGCTCGGTCAACCTCACCACCTTCGTGCGCGACCCGTTCGGCCCGAAGGCGCGGTTCGACTGGGAGGAATACCGCGAGGTGGTGAAGGTGTTCACCCGCATGCTCGACAACGTGGTGGAGATCAACGGCCTGCCGCTGCAGCAGCAGCGCAACGAGATCATGGGCAAGCGCCGCCACGGCATGGGCTTCCTGGGCTTGGGATCCACGCTGACCATGCTCAAGATGCGTTACGGCAGCGCCGACGCGGTGGCGTTCACCGAGGACGTGTCGCGCGAGCTGGCCGTGGCCGGCTGGGAAGTGGCGCTGGAGCTGGCGAAGGAGAAAGGCGCAGCCCCGGTGCTGACGCAGGAGTACACCGTCACCGGCGACATGTTGCGCAAGCGCCCGGAAATGGCCGCCGACGGCTACAAGGTGGGCGACACCATCCCCGGCCGCGTGCTGCACGCCAAATACAGCCGCTACATGCAGCGCATCGCCACCGTGGCGCCGGCGCTGGTGGACGCGCTGGCCGAAACCGGCGCGCGCTTCACCCACCACAGCTCGATCGCGCCCACCGGCACCATCTCGCTGTCGCTGGCCAACAACGCCAGCAACGGCATCGAGCCCAGCTTTGCGCACAGCTATTCGCGCAACGTGATCCGCGAGGGCAAGAAGACCAAGGAGCGCGTGGAAGTGCTCAGCTACGAACTGCTGGCCTACCGCGCGCTGATCAACGCCGACGCCAAGCCGTTCGCCGAAGAGGCCGACAACAAGCTGCCCGCCTACTTCGTGGCCGCCGACGACATCAGCCCGAAAGAGCACGTGGACATCCAGGCCGCCTCGCAGAAATGGATCGACTCGTCCATTTCCAAGACCGCCAACGTGCCCACCGACTACCCCTACGAGGACTTCAAGGACATCTACTTCTACGCCTACAAGCAGGGCCTGAAGGGGTGCACCACGTTCCGCTTCAACCCGGCCGCGTTCCAGGGCGTATTGGTGAAGGAATCCGACCTCGAAAACACGCTCTACCGCTTCGAACTGGAAGACGGTAGCGTGATAGAGCTCAAGGGCAACGAGCAGGTGGAGTACGACGGCGAAATGCATTCGGCCGCCAACCTGTTCGATGCGCTGAAAGAAGGCTATTACGGCAAGTTCTAGGACCCGCTCCAGGCACGCGCGCCGGCACGGCGCGCGCAGGTTCGCTCCATCATCGAAGGGGAGTACGGCATGCCAACCGATCTCGACACACCCACCAGCAACAGCGAATTGTCCCCCCTCGAAGAACGGCCCACGCCGCTGATCCTGCCGGTGCTGCCCACCGTGGAATCCATCGGCAGGCCGCCGGCCGCCACCCGCAAGGCGGCGCCCCGAAAGGCCGCCGGCAAAGCCTCGCCGAAGGCGACGCCCGCCAGGCCCGCCAAGCCGGCGAAAGCGGCAGCGAGAAAGGCCGCCAGCAAACCGGCGGCCAAGCCCAAAGCCGCCGCCAAACCCGCCGCCAAAAAGGCCGCGACCAAGCCCGCCGTGCCGTACATCGTGAAGACCGCCGCGAAGAAAACCCCCGCCAAGGTCGCGAAGAAAGCCGCCGTCGCCAAGAAGGTGGCCGGCAAACCGCCGATCAGGAACACGGCGAAAGCCAGCAGCAAACAGACGGCCAGAAAGGCCGCGCCAGCGAAGGCGGCAAAGTCCGCCAGCAAGAAAGCCGCCCCCAAGGCGGCCAAGAGGTCCACTGCCAGCAGCAAACCGAGCGCCACGACGGCACGCAAGAGCGCCGCCAGAAAAGTCGCCGGACGAGGGAAATAGCCACACCACCCGGTCCGGCCCCGCGCCGGGCCGGGCATTTCTCCGCATAGCGCGCAGCCGAACACCAGTGCAGCGATCCGGCGCCACGCCGGCGGCACGTCACCCATACAAAGAAGCGAAACCATGGCAATCAAGATCAACAAGAAGATCACCGGCTACAACGTCGTGAAACCCGAAGACAAGGCCGTCGCCGCGCCCGCGACCCCTGCCGCGCCCAAGGCTGCGCCGACTGCCGAAGTGATCCAGATGCACGAAAGCGTTGAGCGCCCGGAAACCCTGGTCGGCTCCACCTTCAAGATCAAGTCGCCGCTGTTCGAGCACGCCCTGTACGTCACCATCAACGACATCGTGCTCAACGCCGGCACCCCGCACGAACAGCGCCGCCCGTTCGAGATCTTCATCAACTCAAAAAACATGGACCACTTCCAATGGATCGTGGCCCTCACCCGCATCCTCTCCGCCGTGTTCCGCAAGGGCGGCGACGTTACCTTCATCGCCGAGGAGTTGCGCGCCGTATTCGATCCGCGCGGCGGCTACTTCAAGGCCGGCGGCGTCTACATGCCCTCCATCGTGGCCGAGATCGGCGCGGTGATCGAGCAGCACATGAAGAACATCGGGCTGATCCACGATCCGGAGATGGATGAATCCACCCGCAAGCTGATCGCCGAGAAGCGCGCCGCTTATGAAGCTGCTGGGGCGAAGAAGGGTGCCGATGCCGGTGCTGTGACCGCGGAAGCGGGTGCGGGGGAGACGTTGACGTTTCCGGCCGGGTCGATGATGTGTGACAAATGCAATACCAAGGCGCTGGTGCTGATGGACAACTGCCAGACTTGTTTGAATTGTGGCTACAGCAAGTGCGGGTAACACAACCTTAAAGGAGTGAGGCAGTGAAAAAGGGAATGGATAAAAAGGCGGAAGGCAACAAGAAAAAAGCTCCGGCGCGTGAAACGCAGAAAGCTCCTGAGGATCTCTATGCCAAGAGGGTAGAACGGGCCGCCGCTGACCGCCACGCGAGGAAACAACGACCTTTTCCGGCTTGTTCGTTCGAAGAGGCTTTGGATTTTGCTAAGCAAATCTTCACCTTTGGTAGCGGTCAGCCTGTAAGACGCCTACTGATTTTTGACCACATTGGAAAGTCGTCGGAAAGTGGTCCTAGCCGCCAGTTAATTACGAATTCAAATAAATACGGTCTAATCGAAGGCGGTTATCAAGCAGAATTTTTAAAACTGACGCAAAAGGGTGCGCGCGCGGTCGATGATGAGATTCCTCGTCGCGAGCAGGCTAAGGCTCGCGCGGAGCTCGCAGTTTTGGACATCCCAGTGTTCAATCAGCTATATGAGAAGTTTTGTGGAAGCAAACTTCCGCCGAGAGCTGCCTTAATTGACGCTGCAAGCGATTTTTCCATTCCCACTGAATTGGGAGAGGAGTGTGTCGACACCTTTATCGTAAACGTAAGGTTCGCTGGGCTGCTCCAGACTCTTTCGGGATCAGAGCGACTCATTACCCTCGATCATTTTCTGGATTCCTTGCCAGCGAGCGGAGTGGGAAATACTCCTCGTATTGCGCACACATTCGAGGGCGCAGGTGGAGCGCTAATTACTGCATCTAGTGCAGAGTTCGAGAAAACTTGCTTCTACATCACGCCAATTGGGGATGAGGGTAGCGAACAAAGAAAACATTCAGACTTATTTCTTGGATCTATAGTCGAGCCAGCTATGGATCAATTTGGCTTGAAGGTAATTCGAGCTGATGCAATAGACAAGCCTGGCACAATTACGCGCCAAATTATTGATTATATTCTCCGTTCCAGGCTCGTCATCGCGGATCTATCATTCCACAACCCAAATGTTTTCTACGAACTGGCGATTCGGCATGCTGCAAAGTTGCCCATAGTTCAAATAATAAGGTTGTCAGAGCGTGTGCCATTCGACCTCAATCAAATGAGGACGATAAGAATAGATACATCCGATATCTACAGTCTCGTGCCAAAAATTGAGTCATACCGTTCGGAGATAGCGAGTCAGACGAGGCGAGTTTTGGAAGACCCGACTTCAAGTGACAACCCCATTTCTACGTTCGCACCATCCCTAACTGTGACTATCGGCTAGCGTGCCAAAAAAGGGCCGGGTTCATTTAAAATCGTTGAATGCGCTGTTGTTGACCGGTAGGTCATTGAAGCAAGAGCTTTCGTGCGCCTACCAACCTCAGGGCCAGAGTGCACTTTAATTTGGCTTGAGCGCTTAGGCTCTGAGTCGAAGCAGGAGCTTTTGCGCGCCTACAGGGCGCGAGTTGTGGCCATGCGTTGTTGGAATCACTGCGTTTCGGTGCCAGCCTATCATTGAAATGGTAGGTGGGTCCGAGGCCCGACCAACGGGGGCTGTATTGCTGTTTCCCCTGTTTCTACTTCAGGGCTGATACGTGATGATGGACGCACCGTGGACGACGGTCATGGAGGACGCATATGTATCGGTTGATAGTTCTGATTGGCTTGCTTGGCTGTGCTGCATGGCTGCAGGCCCAGGGCCGGCCAGTGGGACCACAGGAAGGGACGCGCATCACCAAACTTCGGGTGTCGTTACTCGGTGATCTTCCTGCATCGTGCGTCGCGCTGGAATCGGAGCGTGGACGGGCGACCATCGTGCTGCCCAGGAAAGCACTGGACCGGCTCGCCAAGCGCGACGAGGACGCGGTCGAAGACACGATTTCGCGTAGGGAGTTCCTGGCGTCGGGAAGGGCACGCGAGTTGTTGAGTTTGCTTGGCCCTGGCCGGGATCAGTTCGGATGCCAACGGTTGCAGGGCAAACCTTCGATGGAAACCAGCTATCTCGTGGGCTGGATGTTGGAGCAGGGGCACGCTGCGGTCGTTACGCGCCGCATGGGCAAGCCCGAGCCTGCCATCATCGTTCAGCACACCGATACCCTGATTTTTGGATACGAGGATTTCCTGCTGCTGGACGGCACGAAAATCTGGGGCTACAGCGTGTGGGTGGCCTGAAAGCAGCTAGGAGGCAAAAGGTCAGGTTCGTTTTCTGATAAGAAAAAGGAGAAAAAGGGGACGGAGGACGTTAAGGAGGACGTTAAGGAAAAACGAGGTCAGGTTCATTTATTTGATCCCCGAACCCGCAAGCCGAGGTAGTTCAATCCCGTGCCACGCCGCTACCAACCCCCGTTCCAGATCACTTCCCAAACCCTCAATCTGGTCGCCCAGATCAGCGAACTGCTGGGTCGGTGGTCGGTGTCGGGGCAAGCGGCGTTGGCGCCACGGCTGCGTCGCGACAACCGTATCCGCACGATCCAGGCGTCGCTGGCCATCGAGAACAACAGCTTGAGTCTGGAGCAGGTCACGGCGGTGCTGGATGGCAAACGCGTGCTTGGGCAGCCGCGTGAAATCCAGGAGGTGCGCAATGCCTTTGTCGCCTATGAGCACATGGCGAATTGGCGCCCGCAATCGCGCGAGGATCTGCTGACGGCCCATGGTTTGCTGATGGCCGGATTGATGGATGCTCCCGGCGGATTTCGGCGTGGCGGCGTTGGCATCTATCGGGGCGATCAACTGATGCATATGGCGCCACCGGCCAGTCGGGTAAGCAGCCTGGTCGATCAATTGCTTGGTTGGCTGGATCGCACCGATGCGCATCCGCTGATCGCCAGTGCGGTGTTCCATTACGAGTTTGAGTTCATCCATCCGTTTGCGGACGGCAACGGGCGCATGGGCAGGTTGTGGCAAACGCTGATGCTGGGTCGTTGGCAGCCGATGCTGGCCTATCTGCCGGTGGAGACCGTGATCCGCGCGCAGCAGCAGGCGTATTACAGCGCGTTGGCCGCGTCGGACAAGGCTTCCGACGCGACGGCCTTCGTTGAGTTCATGCTGCATGCCTTGCACGCCGCCATGGCGGAAGCGGTGTTGCCGTCTTCAGCCGCGCCCACCCCGGTGTCGGGGAAAATGTCGGGGAAAATGTCGGGGATCATCCTCGCTGCAGTCCGCCGTCAACCCTCCATCACCATTCCCGAGCTGGCTGCGCTGGCCGGAGTCAGCACACGAACCATTGAACGGCATCTGCGGGAATTGCAAATACAAGGAGCCCTGCGCCGCATTGGCCCGGCCAAGGGAGGCCAGTGGGAGCCCGCTTGATCAAAGCAGCAACAGAGCGATGTCAGTTGAGTTCCTGGCCCTCTGTAACTGGACCCGATGCTGCGTTTTCACCGGAGAGATCACTTGACGCAGCAGACCCGCATGTTCGTTGACGACAGGATGGCCGCGCTTCTCGAGACGGATGAGGACCTGCGCCGCATGCTGGCGGGTGACTGGATGCGGTATCGCGCGTCGCCTGCGCTGCAGCAGCTGACGCGCGAGGCGAATGCGGCCTGTGCAGTGATCAATCGCATCTACTACGACAATCCTGCGGAGGCGCTGCGCCTTTTCCATGCGCTCGTTCCCGGTGCTGGCGCGGGGATCGATTTCCGTCCGCCGATCCGGATCGACTACGGCGCTCGCGTGGTGATCGGCGAGCGTACTTTCATCAATGCGGATTTCATGATCATCGGCGGCGGTGAGGTCACCATCGGAGCCGACTGCCTCATCGGGCCGCGCTGCGGTATCTACACCCCCAATCACGCGGAAGACATCGCGCGACGTCTCGATGGCTGGGAGCTGCCCAGGCCGGTCACCATTGGCAACAACGTGTGGATCGGCGGCTCGGTCACGCTGACGCCCGGCGTGACGATCGGGGACAACAGCATCATCGGCGCGGGCTCCGTGGTCACGCGCGACGTCGCGGCTGGTGTCGTCGCGGCCGGGAATCCGTGCCGCGTCCTTCGGCCGATCGCGGAAGGTTGGGGCAAATCAATGAAAACAGATGAAGAGGCGCCACTCGGTTAGTTGCGCTCCTTCTTGCGAGTGCTTCTGTACGTATTGAATCTCAAAGACGAAGCGGCGGCGCCCTGATTCTCCGTGAAATGAACTTCGGGCCCGCCATTGCGGCGAGGCCAGCGGGCTCGTCACAATCGCGGTCTTGCCAATGGAAGGTGGGTCGAACATGCCGCAGCTCGTCAATCTTTTTCTGGTGATTTTCGGCGTGATCGCCGTCGGGGCGGGCCTGGCCGGGTTGCGCAGCCATCCCGCTTCATGGCTCGTGCTGATCGTCGGTATCGCCGTGATAGCGCTGGCGTATTTCAGCGACCGTCGCCGCGAGCGTCGGCGGGACGAGCGCAAGCGTGCCGACGAGCAGCGACGACTCGATGAGCTCACCCGGCGGAGCTGGGGCCCGGGTGATTCGCTGCGGGTGCCCGGTTCGGTCTGGGCGGTGCCAGCCAGTTTGTTGCTGGCCGCCGTCGGGGCAGGGATTTGGCATATGGGCGTCGCGACGGTACGGCAGGACTGGATTCCGCTCCTCGCCGGCGCCTTCTTTCTCGCGTTCGGAGGCTTGCTTCTGGCGCGCGCCTTGCCCGGTATCGGGCGTCCCGCCCTCGAGTTGACTTCGGCCGGTTTCGCCACGCCGCTGAATGGCCGGATTGCATGGCGCGATGTTTCCGGTGTATTCCTCCAGGCGGTCACTCACCGCAATGGCGTCGAGAGCTTTCGCCTGATGTTTCGCGTCAAGCAGTTCGCGCGTGTGGCCCCCGCCATTCACTGGACCGATCGGTTGTTTGCGATGTTTCGCCTCGGCGCGCTTGCCCGTGGCGTGGTGAGCGTGGGCCTGCCGACATCGAAGGAGCCGCCGAAAGTGGTTTATGCGCTGGCTCGGCAGCTGTGGAAGCAGGCGACCGGTCACGACCACGACTGGAACCCCCTGATGTCCGACCAGTACAACGAGGCCATGCAGCGGATGGATGCGGTCACGACCCGGATGCGGGCATCGGGTGCCGTCGAGGCCTCGCTGGCGGACCCGGAGCGGCTGACGCGCGACATGGCGCAACTGGAACAGGACATGGCCCTGATTACCGGTGAACGCAGGCGCGAGTTGGCGAAAGCCAAGTGGGTGACTGGCGTGGTCGTGCTTCTGATGCTGCTGGCCGTGGCGTGGCCCTGGATCAGGCGGTTGCTGCGGCCCTGAGCAAGCCGGCGCCGGTGATGTCCGGAATAGTGAGGTGGCCCGGTTTCAGGTCAACCGCGCTGAAGGCGCACATCGACCTGCGCCAACGTCCGCACCATCAGCACAGCCAGCAGCGGGATACTGATCGCGTAGATGTACTGCGTCCGCGACACGCCAATGTTGAACGGGAACCAGATGCCCGGCACGCCGATCGGGTCGAGCAGTTCGCTGCCGAACAGGGCGGCCAATACCGTGGCCAGGGTGAGGAGTGCCAGCGTGCGCGGCGGGCCGCCGCGGACGATGCGCGCGATGATCACCACGAACAGCGCGATCGCACCCCACCGGCTGATGCTCGTCCAGATCGGCAGGTGGGCCAAGGCGCCGACGATGCCGGCGATGCCCAGCGAGACGGCCAGCGCGTCGATGCTTCGTAAGCGTCCGCCCGTCTCATCTTCCCCTTGTCCCGTCTGACTGCTGCGATGCGTCCCGACTTTCACGGGAGCGTAGCGATGAGCAGGCGCGGCAAGGTAGGCGGTCTCGGGCCGGCGGTGTGGGTGTGGTGGCTGGTCAGCGGCCCGGTGGATTTTCGCTGTGGTGCGGATCGGTTGCTGGTGCACGTGCGCGAAGTGTTGGGCCGCGCGCCGCTGGAGGGTTCGGCGTTCGTGTTCCGCAATCGTCGCGGCACGCGCCTGAAGGTGCTGGTGGTGGATGCCCAGGGTGTGTGGCTGGCGATGCGCCGACTGCATCGCGGGCGCTTTGTTTTGCCC
>NZ_BAAAFO010000003.1:0-855533 GCF_039523575.1 Rhodanobacter caeni
CGCTGCCGACAGCGGTTTGCCCCATGCCCAGGCTGCCTGGGAGCTGTTCGACTCCCGTAGCGTCAAACCCTCCGGAGCAAGCGCATACAACAACTTCCCCAACTTCGCCCTGCTGCCACGTTCGGCGTCCACGATATACGTGGATCAATCACCTATCGAAAACCCGATACCGCCGAGGGCGACAAATCCACCCTCCACTTCTGCCACGCCCGCACCGAACACGTCGGCTCAACCGGTGGATGCTTCCAAACCCACCAGATCATCGGCGAACATCGTGTTGAAGCAGATTGGTCTTGACCCATTCTTCCGCGTCATGCGCAACGTGTCAGAAACATTTTCACCCCTTGGAACGTTGCGCCCTGCCACATCGCATGTCCGTGTTGCGACGAGCACACCTTCCGCCGCCGTCGGCACATCCGCGCCGCAAGCGCCCACTGTCGCTGCCACAACGACCGCAAAGTCGCTCCGTTTGGCTTTCATCCGCCCAATCGCAACCGTCGATTTGCGTCGGGACTGTCACGCTATTCCCGGTTCGTCCTATAACGTGAACAACAAGCGCCCGTTGGTCAGTGTCTGCCGACGCTCGGGCAAATCGATCAGCGAATAAAAGCGCTGCCAAACCAAGGGCGACCAGCGTCACCCGGATCAGCGGCAGGACCGGGTTTCCACCGAGCGCGCTCGCCAAGAACAAGTGCAACGGCACATCGCACTTTGGCTGCAACAGCCAGTCGGTTCCGCCAACGGGCGGCCGGCGTGATGCATGGTCTGCGCCTGCCGACCAGCGTAGCGGCACATCGACCAGCGGCCCCGTGACAGACGCGAAACAGGCACCTCACCGACCGATCCGATGGATGGAGGCCCAAGACGTGATGTGCTTTCCAGCACCGCTTCGCCCCGGAGCTACAGGTAGCCAAATCCGAGCACAATCAGCAAGTTGCCGATAAGCCACCCCATCGCCATGATCGCCGCGAGCCGTCTGATCTTGATGTTCCTCAAGCGCCAGATCACGTCGGCCAGCAGAAGCCACAAGCCGCTGAACACCACAATCGCAAAAACGCCCCAACCCAGGTGGCCTGAACTCCAGAAAAAATCATTCACGACCCACCCCACCTTCCGCAACAAGGGTTTCCCCCGCCCAGACTCGATCACCCGTTTTGACTAGAAGCTTGATCGTGGCGGGCAGCTCCAACACCACAGTACTGCCCAGCAATATCCTGCCGATCCGCTGGCCCCGCTCAATGACTTCCCCCGCCTTTACCCAGGTTTCGATGCGTCGCGCGGCGATGCTGGTAATAAGGCGTACGGCGATCGTTCCGGCATCCGTCGCGATCACCAGGCGTTTCTGGACGGGGCAAGACTTTTCCCGCAAAAACGCAAATCCCCGTCCCTCGCCGTCCATGAACTCGTCTCCGAGCCCCTCCACACCGAGGACCGTTCCACCCAGCGGACTACGCTGCACATGCATGTCCCAGAAGCTCAGCGCGATGACCAGGTAGCGCACATCGCCGTGGACGTCGGCGCTGGTGACCAGCCCATCGGCCGGCGCCACCATGCTGTTGCCCGGAGGGGCGATGCGCTCAGGGTCACTGTAGAAATGGCGCAGGAACGCGCGCTGATACTCACCCCGTTTCAGCCACATCCGGATTTGCGACTCCGGCCAGCGTTTGCGCGGCGGCAGCCATCGACGTATGAGCGGCGACGGGTACGGAAAATATAGCGCGCACAACGCAACAGCCCCGGTCAACAGGGAAAGGACCACAATCTGCAGTAGTAAAACCATCATTACACTCGCGGCTTGACCAGAATCCGGCAGCCCAGGGACATCGCGGCACTGTCCGGCAAGCGCGACAGACTAAGGCATAACTCCTACAACCCGAAAGTATCGGAGACACTTCGCGTCGCATAGCGTCCCGCCCATTGGGGCCGGTTTTGGCTTGCAAACGCGAACCTTAAGGGGGTTTACTGACGAGCGCGCAGCAGCGACGAGGGATTTCCATGAACCAGATCCTGACAACGGCATGGTGGGCTTTTTCAGGCAGCGCGCTGCTGCTCACTCCCGCAACGGCCCTTGCGGGAAGGATCGTGACTGATTACGTGGTCAGCCAGGACGCGAAAACGCAAGAGCGCGTACCCGTCACTTTTGGCCAGGTGTTCAAGAGCGGCGACGTGCCACGTGGCAGCACCATCGCCGCGGCCATACGTGGCGAACCCGTTGAGCTGCAGGTGGACGCGAAGGCCACCTATGGGGATGGTAGTCTGCGCCATGCCGTACTCACGGCTAACGTCGCCTCGTTGCCAGGCAACGCCAAGCGGGCCCTCGAGCTTTCCGCTACTGACGCATCCGCGGCGAAACAGTCCGTCCGTGTCGGGTTGCAACAACTGCTGGCGACGGATTACAACGCGAAAGTCCTGCTCCATATCAACGGCGAGGATTACACAGCCGATGCCCGCGCCCTGTTGCTGGAAGCTGCCCGTTCCGGCGCGTGCAAATCCTGGAACAAGCAATGCACGGTTTGGTTGGCCGGCCCACTGGTCAGCGAGTGGGTGGTCAATGGACCCGTGGCGAAAGCCGACGGAACCAAAGACCCAAACCTGAAAATCTACTTTTCCGTACGCGCTTATGCGCAAAGCAGCACTGGCGACATACAAAACGTATTGACCGACGTCATCGTTGAAAATACGTCAGCCTATGCGCCGCAGGCGCAACCGCAATATACGGCGACACTGACCTCAGGAAGTGCTACGTACACCACCTCTGCGCTGACGCAATACGCATATACCCGTTGGCACAAGACATTGTGGTGGAACGACCTCGAACCCAAAGTGTATTTGCAGCAAGACACCGGTTACATTCAAGCGAGCAAGGCGGTTTCACGCTACATGCCGCTGCAACCGGACGCGCAATTCCTGGACAGCCTGCGTCAGTCCTGCGCTCCACTGGATCATTGCGACCAGACGCAAAAGATGCACATGACCGGCGCACAGCAAGCAATAGGTCCACTTCCGCGCTGGACCAGCGTTTACATCATCGACCCGGATGTGCGCGCCTACAACTGGATGCTTGCCAACACCGACGCGCTGGGCGCATACGATATCCACTACAGGGACGCCGCGACCGGCTGGCCGGTAAGCATCCAGGAACACCCCAACGTCACCACCGCCGCCTGGACCTACGCCAATGCCGTGGCTGGCAGAGCGATGACCGGATCCGCTTCCAACCAGGCGCAGATCGCGGCCTATCGCCGCGATTTGCTACCCAATTGCGTGAACAACACCGTGGTCAAAGGATGTTCACCTGGATGGTATGGCACCGGCAGTCCGACGCTGTGGGACAACGCGCACCAGCCAGCCGAGTCTTATGTTCCGTATATGGTGACCGGTTCGTACTACTACATGTCGGAATTGGCATTCGCGGCCTCGCGAAACCAGCTTACATCGAACCCCCTGTATCGGGATTTTTCCCGCGGATTGATCGACAAAAGCTACAGCCAGGTGCGCGGCAAGGCATGGGTGTTGCGCCAGATGGCCGATGCCGCGTGGTTGCTGCCCGATACCTATCCGCTGAAGGCCGAATTCAACGCGACCGTGCGCAACTCACTTGAGGATTGGTATACACGATACGTGACGAGCGAAAGCAGCAACCCATTGCACCTAATGGACAGCGGCGCCACCTACCCGGTGAAGGATGCCTCCGGCAAGCTCACGGGGGAAAAAGCAATTGCGCCATGGATGCATGACTTCTTTACCTGGTCGGCGGGGCATGCGGCGGAACTCGGATTTCCGAAAGCGGCGGAACTTCGTGCCTGGCTGTCCAAGATGAACATCGAAATCATGACCGGATGGCAATCGGATCCCACCCACGGCTTTTGCTGGCTGCTCGCATCCGGCTACACGTTCGTGGTGAAAGACGCTGCAGGCAATTGGTTGCCTGACTACAAAGCGGTATACGCCGCGACATATCCCGATCTGGTGGGTCTGGAGTGCAACTCGGCAGCGATGGTGGCGGAAATGGCTAAGCAACAGAAACAACCGTGGAAGGCAGGGCAGATGCCCGGCTACGCATACTCACCCACGGGATTTCCGGCGAATCTTCAGGTGGGGCTGGCCGCAGCAGCTGACAGCGGGCTACCCAAAGCGCATGAGGCATGGGCAATTTTCCAGTCGCGCAGCATCCAACCCGAACCTCCGAAGAACGGTTACAACAATTATCCCAACTTCGCGATCCTGCCGCGTTCCTCCGCACATTGAACATGAGGTTGGTTTGAAACATCCCGAGCCAGTGGTTTGACCTTCAGCGTATCGTGCTACCTAGGAACCACGTCGTCAGCGGCAGCTTCGTGGCTTGCAGCAGGGTGCCGCTCTGCAACGTGGTCTGATGGCCGCAGGCTCGACACTGGTAGTAGGTTTGGCCGTCGCGCCGAAAGGTCGAACGGCGACGATCCGCGCAGGCCGGGCAGCGAAAGCCCTTGGGCCAGCGCGCGTGGTACAGCGCACGCCGGCACTTCGCCTCGGTGCCGTACCTCGCCATGAACTCCTTCATCGACAACCCTTCCTGAAACTGCACCCAGTTCATCGCCATGACTCGTGCCCTCGCTGCCATCATGGGCGCAGCTTCTGCTCACGCTGTCGCAGGGAGAGAGATTTCGAACTGAGGTTCGACGCTAATCAGGTTCTGTATTGGAGAGGGGTTCGGGGCAGGAAAACCCATATGCATGCGGTGACATCACACCTGCCCACCACCCTGCAATAGCCTCCGCCAGACGACTTCGACAGCCAGTGCGCGCCCCAGTGCCGTCGCATCCGGCAGTCGGGCAAGATCGAGCAGTGGATCCATCTGCCACTCTCCAGGCAAAATCGTGCGGTACCGCTGCAATAGCGCAGGAGCCACCTCGACATTCCGCAGCTTTCGGCGCGTAGCGTTGATCAGCGGACGCAGCGACACCGGGCGCGCGCAAGTCATCCATTCGGCTAATCGCGCCATCCAGCCCGGTCCGACATTGAACGGGAAGCCATAAGCCGAATCCTGTGCAGCGATCAACGGATGCAGC
The DNA here is from genome assembly GCF_039523575.1 of Rhodanobacter caeni. Classification (NCBI taxonomy): domain Bacteria; kingdom Pseudomonadati; phylum Pseudomonadota; class Gammaproteobacteria; order Lysobacterales; family Rhodanobacteraceae; genus Rhodanobacter; species Rhodanobacter caeni. The sequence goes on from NZ_BAAAFO010000003.1 coordinate 5,049, forward strand.
GCCGTGATCAGGCGGCTTTGCAGAATGCCCGCATTTTTCCAACGCAATGGCACTCGCAATGCCATGCTAACGGCTTCCAGATCCACCAGTGGAGTAGCGTAGTATCCGTGGCGTACTCCGACGCTGTTGTTCAATCCCATCCAGAAATGACAGCGAAAAAACGGATACAGCAACTCGACCTGCCTGCGCGTGAGGCGTTTTCCATCACCCCCAGCATGTGTCGCGATGTCGCGAATGGACGCGGCCAGTCTCTCTTCGTATTTATCCAGTCCGTCGGGCTCACGGAAAACACCGGTACTGAATCCGCGATAGAACGTCCGGACAATGTCCAGGGGGGAAAAATCACGGTCTGGCAAATGGAAAAAATTGCGGTAGATCTCGCCACCACCGCCGTTCAGCGCGATGCTGCCGTCTGCGGTTTGCTGAAGCCTCGTCTGGCGGTCGGCGCCTGGATCGCCGATACCGTCGCTGGGCAAACCGTCGAAGAACAGCGCGCTCTGCTCCAATGATTCCGTGGTGCACTCGGGCCGACCTCGATCCAGCACACGTTTGTCGATCGCATCGAGAGAGAGGCCCGTCGCCGCTGCCACGATCTTCGCGATGGCAACGTCCGCACTATCGGGATCACCGTAAACGAACAGCCGCGGTTGAATGCCGGCCGCCAAGAGCCCCGCAACGATCAGGCGGGAATCAAAGCCCCCCGACAGCGCTGCATTGACCGCGTTGGGAAATGCCGAAACCACTTCGGTGGAAATCACCCGCAAATGGCTGGAGATGGCATGAACAGCTTCGTCCAACGAAGCAAACGCAGGTTGGTCGGAAACCACGCCATCCGGAAAGCGCGCCCACATGCGACGCTGCTTGAGATCCCAAGCTTGGCCAACCGGCAGCAGATCGACCCCCCGCGCAACAGAATGACGCGAATGGGCCGCTCCCAACAAGACGTACTCGATCGCCGAACCCGCATCGATCTCGACGCGGGAAAGGTACGCGCAGGCCGCCAGCCAGCTCGTGCTGAAGAAGCATCCGTCGGCGCTGGCATGCAGCCGTACGAACCCCATCGGGTCGTTGAGCAGCAAACACTGGTTGGTCGTGTACAGAAAGAGCGCGAAGTTGCCCCGCAAAAGCGCCTCCTCCGGGCGCCCACCCGCTTCACATTCCTCCAGCAATATCTTCAAAGCGGCGTTGCCGAACACGCCCCGGTACCATAGCGGCCCGACGCAAACCCCGAAACAAGTTGGTGTGCGCACTTCGATCGGAGCCACTTGATCTTGTCCAGGAAACGTCCACGTGCGCAACCTGTCGCCGTTAAAGTTGAAACTGGATGCCTCGGCGAAACCCTGGCGCTGCAACGATGCCTCCGCACGGGCGACACCTTTTGCATCTGCGCCCTCGATTGCCACAAATAGCGCGTTGCGCATGTTCTGTTCCCTTGTCGATGGTGGCGCGATGACCAAAAGGGTCGCGAAGGAAGATCAGCTCGATTCCCGCAACTGATTTTCCAGCCGTCTTACCAGGGGCATGATTTGCCAATTCGCGTAGACGACACTAAGCCGTCCGCGTTGGCGATAGCTTCCGAGCTGGCACAATGCAAAGTACAACTGGACCCAACGCAACCCCTCCAGGAGGCCTGTCGCGCCATATCCGCGCAAAAACGCCTCCTCCGCCACCTGATATCGCCTAAGGGCTGCCGCACCATGATTTCCGCCAATTGCCATCCAGAGGTGGTTGAGGAACGGCGCAAGGTCATACGTGGCGGCCCCAATGATTCCCCAGTGGATGTCGAGCCCTACGCAAGAGCTGTGGTCGTAGAGCATGTTTTGCGGCTTGAAGTCACCGTGAATCCGGACCGCCCGCGTCTTCCAGGTTGCAAGTTTGATCCCTGACGTCGCCAGCAATTCAAGCGCTTTTTGCGCCCGCGCCGAGCAACGCAAAACGTCGCCATAGGTTTTCGACAGGTGATCAATTTTCTGGGTGACGCCCAAATCCACGCAGGGCCGCGGCTCATCGTCCGCATCGTGCAATTGAAGCAACCATTCTCCAGCCAGGCGAAACGCGCGAGCGAGCGCTGCGGCATCCAGTTGTCGCGCGGCACGCGCCAGGTCCGACCCAGCGAACCACTGCGTGACCAGAATGCCGTGTCCGGCCGCTTCGATGAAGCCAAGCGGCTTCAGGACTCCCATGTCCTCGTGCCGCGTATACGCACCATGCAAGTGACACAGTGTCGTGTACTCGTTCTTCAGCTCCGCGCAATGATCTGCCCGATATTGCTTTCCACCGCTGACTTTCGCGGCGACGCGATTGCCACACGCTTGGCAACGCAACTGATACACGGTCGAGTTCTGGCGGCGATCAGGCCGGGCGATCGCAACCCATTTACCCGCCCTTTGACAAAGCGGGCACCGCACGTGGCTATTAACGACGGCGACGGTCTGCGGCGTCTCCATGGAGCTATCCGAAAATGATGCGGCTGGTGCGGGGACCGAAACGCGAACCCATTCGATGCAATTCATGCAGCAAAGGATGGCGTACAAGGCGCACACAGATCAGCCATCCGGCACTGCCGCCCGCTATCGCCCCGGCGAATCCCATCACCAGATACCTGTCAAGCAAGCCTGGCCAGAACGCCACAATGGCAGGGACGACGCAGGTTGCGACACTGACCAGAACGCTCGGCACCAACGCCTTCACGCACCGATTGAACGCCAGCACGTCGAAGCGCTGCAACTCGCGGTAATAGAGCGCAGTTGCAACCACGTACACGAGAATCTGTGCTGCCGCCACTGCCTCAAGGCTGTGGAATGCGGCCGCGATCGTAATGCCAACGCGCGCAAGCTGGTACTGCACCTCGATGCGTGTCACGGTACGAACGTGACCCAGTGCCACCAGGAAGGAATTGCATTGGTAGGTCAACGTACCAACAATCGCGGCAGCGCACAGCCACCGCATCAATGGCACGGCAGCATCCCATTGGTGGCCAAACAGGATACGGATGATCGGGAAAGCCAGGATTATTCCCGCAGCGAAGAAGGGCCAGGTTATGCCGGTCAGGTAGACCAGCGATTTCAGGAAGAGTTGTGGTGCAGCGCCAGTCTCCCTGTGCTCACGCGCGAACGCGGGAAAAGCCACGTTGCCGATCGCGCCCAAAACGTTGGCGTTGTACATATTCACGATGCCGTAGCCTCGTGAATACATGCCCGTGGCGGCCATGCCCAACATGCGTCCGACCACAAGGTTTGCCGATTGATCGCCGACCTGGCGCGCAATGTCCGCGATGGTGCGGTTCGATCCGAAGTGGAAGACCCGCCTCCAGTGCACCAGACTCAATCCGCCGACACGGTATTGCCAGCCCCACACGACACAGCCGGTCACCATGACCAGAATGCCGATGACAGATGACCAGGCCATGCTCATGTAGCTGAACCCAGCGTAGGCCAGTCCCACCGTAGAGCAACTGCGAGCGATGTTTTCCCCCAGGCGTATCTTGAGCAGTCTCCCGAATTCGAGATCGCGCTTCATCAGCGTCTGGCTGATCACCCCAAACGGCAAGAGCACGAAGACGAGGCTCACTACCCGCAATACATCGGTCACGCCTGGGTCACCGTAGAACCTGCCCGCGGCTCCGCTGAACCCGATGAGCAATAGCGCCAGGGTCCAAGCGATTGCCAGGTTTATCGTGAACACGGTGCGGATTTTCGACTCGTCGAGTACATCCTCCTGGATGAGGAACTCGCTAACCCCGAAATCCCGCAACATCTGCACCAGTGCCACCAGACCGGCTGCTACGGAGTAAATGCCGATTTCGACCGGGGTCAGCAGGTGGCTGACGATGATGACACTGCCGAAAGTGAAAACCAGACTGACAATCGTCTGGATCAAAGACAACGACAACGCCTTGCGCAGGCTCCTTCTCGGCCTGCCGTCATTGACTGTCACTTCGAAGCAATCCTGCCGTCGCGCGTTGCTGCCGAAATCCTCAATGGCTCGGCGACAATGTAGACCGCCTCGCTTACCAAGGAGAAAAGCCGGTAGCGACGCACCTGGCGCAATCCCGATTGACGCAACAGGTGCTTGATCTGGGCATTGGTGATGGGGTGGTTCACTGAAGGTTGATGGCCCAGCCATCGCTTGATTTGCCGACGCAGGCGTTGGTACGCCGAATCCAGGCTGTGGTTGATCACCACGGTACTGCGGCTCACAGACGCCACTCCGGACAGAAATTCGATCTGCTGCTCAAGCGGAAAGTGCATCAATACCCTCGCGCAAAGTGCAGCATCGAATTGCGGCTCGGAAGGCCTCGTGGTCTTGACATCCCTGACTTCGCACGTGAAACGGTCGCCAAAGCGATCAAGACGCCGCCGCGCCACATCGAGCATTTCACCGGAAATGTCCAGACCATGCACTCGATAGCCCGCCTGAAGCAACGGCTCGGCCAGACGGCCGGTGCCACATGGTGCGTCGGCGATCCTGCTGTCCTTGGGGACCGACGCAAAGCATCGTGTGACCTTCCGCTTCTCGAGATAATTGAATATTCGTCCGGCCATGCTGGAAAAGCGCCTCCGATCATATTCGTTGGCAACCTGGCGGTTCTTGTAATGCTCGTCGGGATTCCAGTTCATCGGTGTGCCTTGGGGTGATTCAGTAGAGAAATTCTGGCGATCGCATACCGTTGCCGCGCCCGCGATCAGGGCTTTGTGGTGAATTGATCAAGAAGACCTGCGAGTGTTGCAGCGCCTTGGCTCCTTGCATACCCGGCGACCATTCCTGGATGGGCGCCCGGTTCGTTGCCGGCCCTCACGTCCCGGATGAAGCCTGGCAACTGCGCTGCGATGCCATTTGCATCGTCCATCGGCATTATCCTTGCTCCGCCTGTCTTGCGGAGCACTTCGGCGGTATCTCCCTTGCTGTCCACGAGCGCCAGGATCGGGCGGCCAATGCGCAGATATTCATACATCTTGGCCGGAATCTGCTGATTGAAGCGCGCCCCCTGAAACAGTAGCAGTGCATCGGCGCGCGACTGCTCCTCCAAAGCCTCCCTGTTGGAAACCGGCGGCTCGAATCTCACGAAGCTTTCCACCCCCAGACGCTGGATATCGCCGGCGTAAGCCGTATCAGACCCACTGGCACGCAACACAATCTGGAGGTCAGCCGGTGTCAAGGCACCGGCGTTGGCGAGGCGTGCAAGGGCCTCGAAAAACGGAATCGGGTTGCGACCATCGGCATAGAGCAGGCCGCTGTGGACAAGGATCAACGGCCGATTCATTGGAGAGCCGGGAAAAGGCAAGTCGCCGAAGGTGGATTCCTCGTAACCGTTTTCGATGAGCACGAATCGTTCGTGGGCATCCGCCTGCGGATAAGCCGCCGCGTAGTTGCGTCGCGCGCCCGGTGTCGTCAGCACAACTTTTGCAGCATCGCGACACACGCGTCGCTCCCAGCGGTGCTGCGATGCAAATGACCACGGATTCCCTGGCTCGACCGACGTCGAGACAGGGTCACGAAAATCCGCGATCCAGGGTAGCCCGGTCAGACGACTCAATGTGTGAGCGATGCAATGCGCGGTCATGATCGGATAGGTGGACCAGATGGCTCGTACCCGGTGACGCCTTATCAATCGCAAGCCCGAAACAACCGCCGCGACCCACCACGTTGCCCAGCGGTCCGGAGTGGCCATGAAACCCGGATATTTGCCGCCAAACGCAAGGTGGCGGCTAACATCCAGAGCAAACGCCCGATGAACCGCGCAATTTCCCGGGATGACCCCAGCAGCGACTGGCGCCGTTCGAGGATACGCGAAGTCTTGCGCGGTCAAGACAATCGGGTTCCAACCGTGATCCGGGAGGTGACGCACGAAACCGAGCGTGCGCAGATGTCCACTGCTCATGGCGGCAGGAGGGAAATGGAAAGCAACCATCAACACGGACTTATCCATGGGTCAGGTCGCTCCGCCGGACTAGAGCCGCCGACTTGCGTCGTCCGACGTGCGGAAAGCGGCCCCGCACAGAATCCGCGCTGACTCCCTCCTTCGATACACACGCCGCCAGAACAGCCGACAAGGCCATCAACTGATAGGCAAGGTCGAAATACGACATGGGTAGAAAGGCGCCGGATACCATGAAAGCCAACAGGCTGGCCTGCAGCATCGAAGCCAGATCAAACGCCCAACTCTGGTCGGGATTGCGCCGGGTCAGCTTGCGTACGCGGGCGCAATTGCGCCAGCTGATGAACAACAACGCCAGAAACAGGAGCAACCCAACGAACCCCTGCTCACCCAGCGCCCGGAAATAGATGCTATGCACGGCGCGCTGGATCGACCCGGAGGGCGCATAGGCGGACCACATTGATTCGCTCTGATAAACGTCGAAGCCACCACCGATCAACGGGCGATGCAGCGCCACATTGGTAGCAAACTTCCACGATTGGATACGCGTTTCGCCTGAGTCGGTCTTTTTGGCGTCTTGCAGGGTATGCATGCGCGCCGACCATTCCGGGGGCATGAAATGGATAGCTGTGGCGCCGATGACGGCCAAGGAAAGAATGACCGTGATCTTGTGTCGGCTTTTCAACAACAGTGCTACACCAACGATCGCGAGGCCTATCAGTCCCCCGCGTGAATAGGTGCCCAGCACTGCCACTCCGGTCAGAGCCATCGCGACACCCAAACCGATTCTCACGATCCTGTGCGAGGAGTGCAGTTGGAGATAGCGCATGAACGGCAAGGTCATGCACAAGGCAAGTGCCAATGCGTTGTTATCGCTGATGAACGTACCCGGCGGGCCCAGCACATGGTTGGAGCCACCGCGCAGCAGCGTGAACAGGCCACCCTTGAGCCCGTAGAAACCCAGTGAACAGACGATCATCCACACAAGCCAATGCATGCGCTCGCGAGTGTTAACCATGACCAGGGTCACGAACACCATGATCAGCACTTTCGCGAACTCCTGCCACTTCGTCCACGCCGAATCCGGCATGACGGCGAAAAGCGTACTGAGCCCCGTCCACAGCAAAAAGAGCAGCAACGTCACGCTCAAGGGGGAGCGCGGCACGCGTTTGCTCTCCTTGCTGAAGACCAAGCTGGCAAGCGTGGCAATCGCCACCAGCTGAACCCATGGAAAGGTGATGGCGAATCCGAAGCATAGCCTGTGCGGATTCATGTACCCGAGCCACGACCACACCAACAAGCCCCAATAGGGGCGCGTCAGGATGTACGGAATCATTCCGAAAATCAGCAGGGTAAGAGCGATGTCGCGCATGGCGCTAGTTCGCTTCCTGCTGCAAGAGAATCGCGTCCATGAAAAATTTGGCAGCCCAGTTGGGGTAGCGGTGCCTCATGTAGCCGCCCGATCGAGGGTGTGAGCCGGGCATGCCACCACGCACACCCATGTCCGCCGCGGTGAGATCCTGAATGGAAAGATTGAAACGTATCGCCCGATCGGCCGCGTCCAGGCCAAAGCGGTCCGCGGCCTGTGTCGCCAATCGGTGCCAGATGATGGCCATTTGCGCGTTGCCGGTAACACAGCTCCAGCGGGCCGCCGCACGCCACCCTGAATCCAGTCGTCCGGGCAATGCACCATCGCCGCGCTGACTTTTCGCCACCGCGTGAGCCATCCGACCGGCCACCTCGACGAAATGGCTGCTGTCGGCCAACAGCCCGACCTCCAGGATGCCGCGGATCGCGTAGGCTATGGTGTGCGTGAGCGGCCGATCGTTGTCCTCCAGATCGTTGTTCTCAAGCCAACCGTTTTCGTGCATCTGCGTGAGTGCCCACTGCACGTTTCGGACCGCGGCTTCCAGGTATCGCGGTTCATGCAGCTCCGTTCCTGCCTTGGCAAGCGCGAAAGCCACGCGGGTGTTGTAGGTATTCACGGTATGCGTGGCGAATGGTGACGCGAAGCGTCGCCACACCCCGTCAGGATCCTGTGCCGCGACGAGCCAGTCGGCAGCGCGCACGGCTGATTCGCGGAAACGCGCGTCCTGTGTGTGTTGCCATGCGGCCAGCCAGCCGAACAGGACCTGCCCCGTGTTGAATATCGTCGGAACGACCTGTGGGGCATCCATGGTGCCGGCACGTACACCTCCATCGGGCAACTGGATGTCCGATTCCCAGGCGGCCATGCGTACGGCCCGCTCGTAATATTCCGCTTTGCCCGAGGCCTCTGCATAACGGAAGAACGTCGGGATGATGTAGCCGGTGGTTTCCGGATAGGCGCCCGCCCAGCGGCGTTTCGCCGCGTCGTAGTAAGCGCTGACACCGCCATCGCCCGCAGCATCCTGGGCGCGGATGAGCCATTCGGCGGCAGCCTGCAGGCCGCGCTCTGCATCGACGGCGACCGGTAGTTTGCGCCCGAAAAAGAACCTGCTTAGCCCCTTCATTACTTGCTCCCTGCTGCCGACGATCCACGCAACAGCTTCAAAGTTCGGTTATACAACGCGCGCTGGACGCGACCCATGCTTTGTGCCAGGCCAGGCACCGGATCGCTCCAGCGCCACAAGGCGTCGGCTATCTGGTATCCGGCGGGATAGGCTTCGGCACCCGAATGGCCCTGCGCCGCCGCGGACTGGGAATCTTCCGATTGCACGCGCCAAACCACCGGTTTTTGGCCGCCGTTCGCGCGTGGAAGTGGCAAACCGACCTCGGAACACCAAGCAGCGTATGGCACGTTGGTGCCATTCAAGGTCGCCACCTCCTCCTGGTAGTCGGTGCGCCCGATGGTGGGTTCCACCATGCGAAACTCCCCGCTGCGCACGTCGCGTTTGTATTCCATGCTGGCCATGCCAACGACACCGGCGGCATGCATGAATTGCGCGGTTATCGCCGAAAGCTCGTCGTGGAACTCGGCAGCGGCCACACAACTGGCGGTACCCCCTACCTGGGGTGGCCATGAGCGAATCTTGCGTCCGGTGAAAGAGGCGGCGACGTGCCCATCCGGGTGCAGGTATTGCAGACAGAAGTAGATCGTCGAGTCCGGTCCTTCGATCCATTCCTGCACCACGATATCAGGCATCACCGGCAGGATCGTGCGAATCAGCTTCTGGGCATCGGGCAAGTTTTCCACGCGATAGGCCTTTTTGAATTGATGGCCGTAATCCGCGTTCCGCTCACCGGGCTTGACCACTACCGGAAATCGCAGATTCTCGATCGCGGGCAAGTCGGCGAGAGATCGGACATGCACCATCGGCGGAATGGGGCTGCCGAGCTTTTCGGCGAGCCGCTGGAAACCCTCTTTGTGCAGCAAGGCCTCCACGACCGGCTCCGGCGGAAGCGTGAGACGGTAAAGAGCGTCCAGTTGCTCGCGATGGCGGGAGATGGTTTTGACGGTCTCTTCCTGAGTCAGGAACAGGACGGGGCGGCTGCCTGCGAAGCGTGTCGCCGCAAGCTCGACGATGTCCTCTATCAATGTCTGGCCTTGCAACGATCGCACTTTCATGGCCGTGGCTGCGTTGGTACGCATCTCACATCGCCGTTCGTCAGTATCGAGTAGCCAGACCGGTACCTTTTCCCGAGCAAGACTACGCGCGACGCCCAGGCCATTCAGCCCGGCGCCAAGCACCACCGCAGGTGTCCGTGCCGTCATCGAATGTCCCCCGCGCCTGGGCGATGCCGGGCAATGGCGCCCGCATACACGGCCGGATAACGGCCCACGCTGGTCTCCCAATTGCGTTCGCTCTCGACGTACGCGCGGCCGTTGCTGATGATCTCCCCCCAGCTTTTCGGCACCTGCAGCAGCTCAACCAGGCAGCGCGCCAAGGCTTCATGCGACCCGGCCGAAAACAGGTGGCCGTTGTGGCCGTCGCGGATCAACTCGCGGTGGCCACCGACATCCGAGGCCACCACCAGCTTGCCCATCGCCATCGCCTCCAGCGGCTTCAGCGGGGTTACCAGATCCGTAAGCCGCATCGACGTGCGTGGATAGACCATCACGTCCATGGCGCTGTAATAGCGGGTCATTTCGCTCTGCGGCACGCGACCGGTGAAATGCACGGCGCCCTCGAGATGAAGCTCGGCAGCCAGTGCCTTCAGCGCCGCTTCCTGCGGGCCGCCACCCAGCAGCATCAGTCGCGCCTGCGGCACCGCCTTAAGTACGGCTGGCATCGCGCGCAACAGGAGATCGAGCCCCTCGTACGCATAGAACGAGCCGGCGAACCCCAGCGTGGCCCCGCGGGTCAGGCCATATTTCTGCACGATCCCGTTATCGGCGTCGGCGGTGAAGCGGAAGCGCGACAAATCCACGGCGTTGGGGATCACGGTGATCTTCTCAGCCGGAATGCCGCGTTCCAGCATGTCGCCGCGCAGACCTTCGCAGATCGTGGTCACGGCATTCGCCTGGCGCAGTGCCCGCGTTTCCATGGCGCGGGTGAGCCGGTAGCGCACACCCCACTCGCGCGCCGTACCTTGATCGACCGCCGCATCCTCCCAGAAGGCACGGACTTCGTAGACCACCGGGATGCCGGTGGCGCGGCCCACCGCCAGCGCGGGAAATGCATTGAGCACCGGCGAGTGCGCATGGATGATGTCGGGGCGCACCTCTTGCACCACCTCGGCGATGCGTTTCTGCAGCGCCGCCATCAGCGCGCGAAACTCCACCACCGGCAGCCTTGCCGCCAGGCCCGTGGCGGGAGGGGTGCGATGGAACATCCAGCCATCGACGGCCTCCTCGCGCTGCTGGCCACTGCCCTGTTTGGGCCCGGTCAACTGGAACGTCTCCCACCCCAGCGCACGCTGCTGGTTGAGGATGGCCAACGTACGGAAGGTGTATCCGCTGTGCAGTGGCAGCGAATGGTCGAGTACGTGCAGGATGCGCAACGGCCGGCCATGGGGCATGGTGGCGGATGCGGGTTGTCGCGTGACGGTTGAAATGTCGTTCATGTGCTCGATCCCGACGTCGGGCGAACTGCAGCCGACAGCACGCGGGCGTAGAGCGCGTTCTGTGCGTCGACCACGGGACGCCATCCAAGTGTTTCGCCATGTTGCCGCGTCGCCTTCCGATCCGGCTGGCGCGCGTGCAACGTGTTCCATGCCAATGCCAACGCTTCCGGGCGCCGTTCGCGGATCAGCTCGCCTGCCTGCGGAGTGGTGATCAGCTCGGGCACGCCGCCCACGGCCGTCGCCAGCACCGGCGTTCCGCAAGCGATGGATTCCAGCACGACATTGGGCATGCCCTCGCGGCTCGAGGCCAGCACCATGGCGTCGGCAACGTTGTAGTAACCGCACAACTGCGCGTGGGGAATCGCGCCCAGGAAGCGCACCCGCGCGGCCAGTCCAAGCCGATCGGCCAGCTGGCGCAGTTCATGCTCTTGCGGCCCCTTGCCCGCAATCAGCAGCGTCACGTCAGGCACCAGGGCGAGGGCCTCGATGACGATGTGTATGCCTTTCAGTTCGACCAGGTGGCTCACCGTCAGCCAGACCGGCCCCTGCACGCCGAGCTTTTCGCGCAGGGCCATACGGTCGCGCGGGGCGAAGCGCTGCAGATCGACGCCGTTGCGCAGCACCGTGATCCTGGCGCTGTCCACGTCCAGGTCGACGAGGCTGTCCTTCAACGCCTGCGACACGGTGATGAGCGCGGCAGCGCTTTGCGCGGCCCGCTGGATGCGGCGACGGGCCCGGCGGAAGCGCGGTATCCAGGTGACGTCGCTGCCGCGCGCGCTGATGACCACCGGTTTGTCGAGGGCCTCGCCAAGCCGCGCGGCCACCACGCCGTCGGGATAGAAATAATGCGCATCGATCAGATCGAAGCCCGGCTCCGCCACCAGCTTGCGCAGCAGGGGCAACACGGCCCGATACATGAGGAACGGCGTCACGTTCATGCCCAGCTTGGGAATGACGGGATAGCGCGGATGCAGGATGCGGATGCCATGGCGCGTTTCCTGTTTCGGTACCGCGGCGAACGTGGCATACGCTCCGAAAAACCGATGGCGAAACGGAAACCACGGCACCGGCGCCACGACGGTCGCCGTGATCCGCCCCGATGCCACGAGGTGGCGAAGCCGCTCCTCGACGAAGACGCCGTGGCCCGGCTGTGCCGCGTTGGGATACAGGCTGGTGAAAACCAGCAGGTGGATGGTGCGCCCGGCCGATGCATCGAATCGCGCACCGGGCCCATTGATCGGGGCGACGCCGGCGTTCAATGCAGCTGTCGCTGGGGCCGAGGTGGCGTCAGCCGGGTGGGTCGATTCGACCATCATGCGTCGACCTTCGCTTTATCGCTGATGCCTTGCTGGGTATGGCGCAGGAACGCATCCAGCATCAGCAATTTCCACAGCGTGGCACTGTGGTCGGCGCGGCCGGATGCATGCTCGCGCAGCAACTGCTCGAGCACCGACGGTTCGAAATAACCGCTCCTGGCCACCGCGCCACCGAGCAGGGCCTCGCGCACGCGCTGCGCGAGCGGGCCACGCAACCATGCGGCCAGCGGCACGCTGAAACCCATCTTCGTCCGGTACAGCACGTCGTGCGGAAGATCGGCTTCGAGCGCTTTCTTGAGGATGTACTTGCCCGTGCCGCCTTTCAGCTTCAACGCCGGTGGCAGGGTCGAGGCCCAGTCGACCAGCCGATGATCGAGCAGCGGTACGCGCACCTCCAGGCTGTGCGCCATGCTGGCGCGATCCACCTTGGTCAGGATGTCGCCAGGCAACCAGGTCTTCATGTCCAGGTATTGCGCCAGCGACAACGGGTGCCGGGTGGGCGCTTTCTCTGCATGCGCGCGGAACACTTCAAGCGCGCTGTAGCCCTTCAATTCCTGCTTGAAGCGCGTGCTGTAGAGACGTTGCCGCATCGCCGCGGAGGTGGTGCTGACGGTGTGGAAGTACGCCTCCACGTCGTCGCGGGCGAGCGCCTGCAACGTGGTTTTTGCGCGCAACGGACGCGGTGCCCAGTCGGCCTTGGGATAGAGCTTGCCCAGCAGGCCGAACAAGGGTTTGCGCAAGCCCAGCGGCAGGCGCGCACGCAGACTGCTTTCCCAGGCATGCATGCGATAACGCCGGTAACCGGCGAAGTTCTCGTCGCCGCCGTCGCCCGACAGCGCCACCGTCACCTGGGTGCGGGCCAGTTCGCAGACGCGGTAGGTCGGCAGCGCCGAGCTGTCGGAGAACGGCTCGTCATGGATGGCGGCCAGGGTATCGAGCAGCGCGTAGTCGTCGGAACCCACGCGGCGCTCGAAATGCTGGGTATGCAGATGCTGGGCGACCTGCCGGGCATAGACGGTTTCGTCGAAACCGTCGTGATCGAAACCGATGGAACAGGTGCGCACGGGCTGCGCCGAGGCGCGGCTCATGCTGGCGACCACCGCGCTGGAATCGACGCCGCCGGACAGGAACGCACCCAGCGGCACGTCAGACACCATCTGGCTCTTTACGGCGTCGTCGAGCAAGGCACGCAGCTTGGCGATGGCGCCGTCTGCCGTTTCGTCCGACGTGCGGTCGAATGAAACATCCCAATACTGGCGGACTGTCGGCTGGGCTTCTCCCGCACGCCAGGACAGCCAATGGCCGGGCGGCAGCTTGCGCACGCTGCGATAGATGCTCTTTGGGTCCGGCACGTAGCCCAGCGCCAGGTAATCTTCCAGTGCCTGTGGATCGAGCGTGCGGTCCACCTGCGGATGCGCCAGCACGCCCTTGAGCTCGGAGGCGAACACCAGGTCGCCGGCGCCGGTAAAACCGTAGTGCAGTGGCTTGATGCCGATCTGGTCGCGCGCCATGAAGATGCGCTGCGCGCGCACATCCCAGACCGCGAAGGCGAACATGCCGACCAGGCGCGACAGGCAATCCTCGCCCCACTGCTGCCAGGCGCGCAGCAATACTTCGGTGTCGCTGTGGCTTGTGAACACCACGCCCAGCGCTTCCAGTTCGGTCTTGAGCGAGGGGAAGTTGTACAGCTCGCCGTTGTAGATCAGCGCCAGCCCGGCCGCTTCATCCACCATCGGCTGCCGGCCGTGGGCCAGGTCGATGATGGACAGGCGACGATGGCCCAGCCCCACGCCATCGGCCACGAAGACACCGGCCTGGTCCGGGCCACGGTGTCGCTGGGCATCGCGCATCGCCAGCAACGTTCCCTCATCCGGTCGGCCCGGGTGCGACAACACGATTCCTGCCAGACCGCACATTCAATGCTCCCTCTGTCCAGCCATGCCGGACCTCGACCGCAATGGCACCGCGCCCGCCCGCCCGGCCAACAGCGCGTCGTAGAGCGCCACATAGCCGGCGACCATGGCGTCCAGGCTGAAGTGTCCCGCGGCCCGGGCGCACCCGGCTACACCATGCGCGCGGCGCAAGGCGGCGTCCGCCACGTAGGCTTCCAGCGCGTCCGCCAGCGCGCGGGCGTCACTGGCCGGCACCAGCGTGCCGGTAACGCCGTCGTCGACGACCGAGGCGACGCCACCGACGTCGGTGGCGACCACCGGCAGGCCGGCAGCCATCGCTTCCATCAGGGTGACCGGCATGCCTTCGGCGATGGACGACAGGACAAATACATCGCACTCGGCCAGCAGCGCCGGCACGTCATGGCGATTGCCGAGCAAACGCACCGTGTCGCCCAGGTCCAGCTGATCGATCTGCTGTTCCAAGGCCGCCCGTTGCGATCCTTCGCCGACGATGACCAGGCGACACGGCTGTGCGGTGTGCTTGTGCAGCAAGGCGAAGGCCTGCAACAGGCTGGCCTGGTCCTTGACCTTGTCCAGCCGCGCCACATGGCCGAGCAGTACGCTGCCCGCAGGGGCGAAATCGGCCAGCAACGGGCGCGTGCGTGGCTCGGTGCGAGGCACCTCGAACGCGGCCACGTCGATGCCGTTGGCGATGGATGCCACCTTCGACGGCTCGATTCCCGCGCGTTCAATGAGCCAGTGCTGCAGGTCGTCGGACACCGCGACAAAGCGGTCGATGAACGGCGCCATCCAGCTCCGCAGCCGTCGATACCTGACGTTGTCGCCGTTGGGATCGGCCGCGTCGCGACCGTGCTCGGCATGCACCAGGCGGCGCACGCCAGCCAGCTTCACCATGGGTGCCAGATCCAGCGTGCCGATGTTGTAGGTCTGCACCAGGTCGGGCTTCAGCCGACGCAGCGCCCGCCACAGGCGTACATGAGAGGCCCAGTCCTTGCCCGGCTTCTTGTCCAGCGAAAGGCAGGCCGTCACCGAATGGTCGATCTCGGCGCGCAGCGCGCCGAACCCGCACAGCGTGATCACCGCATGCCGGTAGATGTCGGTGGTCGCGTTGATCAACGACACGATGATGCGCTCCATCCCGCCGGTATCCAGCCGGTACAGCACGTGCACGATCAGGGGTTTGTCGTTCACGGCCGCCCCCCGGCAACGCCTGCGTCACGTGTGCCAGGCAAGTCCACCGATTCGTTCACGGGGAGTGCCCCGATGAAGGCACGCAAGCGTGCGCGCGCCTGCTCGGCGCCGCCATGCCCGACCGTGGTGGACAACGCCCACACCGACGATGGCGAGGATTTTCCGCGCAGCACGTCCCACGCCTGCAGCAATTTCGTCAGCGTCGCCGAGCGGGTGCAGCGGCTGCCCACGCAGTACCAGTGCCACACGAGTCGTGCATCCGCGCCGTCGCTCAGCCGCAACTCGCCGGCCGTCACGCTGCGCCCGTCGACCATTTCGACGGTTCGGCCGGCGCTGCTCAGCACATGCGACTGTGCCGGGTCGTACAGCCGGTTCTCGAACGTGATCAAGGTATGTCCGCGACGCGGTTTGCCGGTGTAGACGGCATGGAAAAGATCGACCAGCTCGCCATTGCCGTCGGCGCGATAGGCTGCCTTCGCCTCTCCGGCCGCGCCCGTGAACGCCGGCCGCCAGCCATCCGTCGCGGCAAGCGGGCCGCTCCAGCCGGGCACGGTTGGCGCCACCACGTGCAACTGCGGTACGGGCACCGCGGATGAGAGCTGGCTGGCGATGACCGGACCTGCCACCAGCAACACCAGCACCACCGGCCAGACCGCGAGGCGCGCGCGAGCCGGCGCCAGGGTGCTTGCCGGCTGTCGCTCGCGACGCACCGGGCGGTCGCGGAAAAACCAGCCGCCCAACAGAAGCAGCACCAGCACCGTGCCGAAAAACTGCCAGCCGAAAATCAGGTGATCGAGACCGGTGGCGTAGTGCAGGCCCCAGGTGTCGCCGATCAGTATCGTGAAATACACACGCAGCCCGTTCGCGATGATCGGCACCACGGCGGCCAGCGCCACGAACACCACCCGTTTGCGCCAGCGCTGGAACATCAGGTACGCATACAGGCAACCCAGTGCGCCGCAGGCAATGAAGAACTTCACCCCGCTGCAGGCGTCCGCCACCATCCACACCGCCGCGGGCGTGGTGATTTCCCTGCCGTTGAGCAACACGGGCGTCCCGGTCAGGTCCAGGGCCCGCACCGCAAAGTGGGCGGTGATGTCCTGCAGCGGGCCGACCAGGCCATCGCCCCAGGGCACGGCGAACACCACCAGGTAGCCCAGCGGAAACGCCAGTACCCACAACGCCCGCCAACCCCAGCAGGCCAGCACCAGCGCGGGAAACAGCGCCACCAGCGCAAAATGCTGCGGCAGGTTGATATCGAGCAGGTGGCCGACGTACCAGACGAAGACCAGGCCGGCGACGGCCAGCACACCCCAGGCGCTTGGCGTGGGCGGCAGCGCGCGCACCTCATGGCGCAGTTCAAACGCGATCCAGAGGCTGAGGGGCGGGATCAGGAACGCATACTGGTAGGTGCCGTCATGCTCCCACACCCACAACAGCGACATCACCGTCGACCAGTAGCACGCCAGCAACAGGAGAACGGCGACGCCGAACGCCACCCCGGCCAGCGTCCAGCCGGAGACACGCGGCGACATGCCGGCGAGCCGGGTCGGCGCCGGCGTCACGGCCCTGCCCCCGGCGCCTCGCCACGGACCCCGGCGGCGCCTGCATCGCCCTGTGCGTTGCGCAGAACCGCCTCATAGGTATCCAGGTTGCGCGCCCAGTCGAAGCGCGACAACACCATCGCGCGTGCCTGCGGCACGCGTGCGATCTGCGGAGCCTGCAACCAGCGCACGGCCTCGGCGGCCATCACCGCGGGCGAGCCGCTGACACAGCCACGGCGACCGTCGAAATCCTCGATGCCCTCCCACGCCTCAGGCGTCGCCAGCAGCACTTTTTCCATTGCCAGCGCCTCCAGCACCTTGTTCTGGATGCCCCTGGCGATGCGCAACGGGGCGGCCACCGCATGCGCATGCGCCACCCACGGTCGCACGTCCTCCACGCGCCCGGTTACGGTGATACCCGCCATTTCGCCCAGCGCATGGATGGCCGCGGTGGGGTTGCTGCCTACGATGTAGAAGCGCGCAGCGGGGCATTGCGCCAACACCTGTGGCCACACCTCGCGCGCAAACCACTGGGCGGCGTGCACGTTGGCGCGGTAATCCATCGCGCCGACAAACACCACGGCGCGCTCGCCCTCGCGGTAAGGGCTGGCACTCGCCCGGGCGGGGTCCCAATAATCGCCGTCGACGCCGTTGGGGATGCCATGGATCCTGGCGCCGGCCTCGGGCACCTGCTGCCGGAAGAAGGCCGCCTCGGATTCGGACACCAGCACGCTGGCATCGAACCGCGCGGCAACGTCCCGCTCGAACTGCCCCAGCCGATCCGCTTCGCGGCCATAGATCAGGCGCTTCAGGCCACGGTGCGCCTGCGCGTACTGGCGCCACTTGTCGGAATCCACGTCGACGAAATCCATCACCCGCGGCAATTGCGGATGCGCCATCACGAGCGGCGCGACGCCGGAGGAATAGCACACGGCCAGATCCACCTTGCGCCGCGCGAGCAGGTCTTCCACCCAGCGCCGCAGCACGCCGTCGCGATAAACCCCGACCGTGAGCGGCTCGCCACGCGCCAGCGACACCAGCGCACGGCGCCGCGTCTGCCAGGGCGTCAGCGGCCGTATGCAGACCTCCGCGCAGAGCTCCTGCACGGCGGCCTGATATGGCCAGTCGGCTGCGTCGTCCACGAACGCGCCCAGGTACACGCGATAGTGCTGCGCCAGGCGCCGCAACACGTGATACGAGCGGATCTTGTCGCCCTTGCTTGGCGGCCAGGGCAACCGATGGCAGAGAAAAAGGACCGAGCGCATGCGCTAGCCCAGGTCCTTGGCCAGCCACGGGCCCAACGCGCAACTGACCGGCAGCGGCAGGCGCTGCCAGGCCTTGATGAACAAGCGGTACTTGCTGTTGGTGGGGCTGAGGTTGGGCACGTCGGTGGCGCGCACCAGGTGGTAGGCGTAGGGCAACGGTTGCGGCTCGAAACCCCAGTGCTTCTTGAAATGGTAGGAGCCGGTATCGCGCTTGCTGCGGCCGAAGTCGAACAGGCGTGCGCCGCGGTCCACGGCGCGCTGCATCACCGACCAGTACATGAAATCGTTGGCGGCCAGCTCGCGTCCGCGCGCCACGCTGCCACCGTAATAGGGATGCACCTCGTCGCGGAAATAAAAGCTCATCACCGCGGCCACGGGCTGGCCCTGGTGACTGACGACGGTGATTTCGCAAGCCTCGCCAAAGGTCTGCTGCAGGCGCTGGTAATACTTGCGTGACAGCACCGGCGTGCCGAGATTGCGCACGCTCTCGGCATAGATGCGGTAGAAGTCATCGACCGTGCCGCCGTGCGTCGCTTCAAGACCCAGCGAGATGCCCTTGCGAACCATGGCGCGCTGCTTGCGCGGGATCGCCTTCAGGTTTTTTTCGTGGTCCGGGTCGATCGGCTTGCGGAAGCTGACGTAGAGATCCTTGACCGGCCAGTCTGCATGGCGCAATTCACGGTCGCGCAATTCCAGGTAGCCGACGCGCAACTCGTTCGCCAGCGCGGCGGCGGCCCGGGTGAGCTGCGCCTCACTTTCCGCATCGCCTGCCACGACACCGCCGTACACGCAAAGCGGCGTGGAGATCAGCGAATGGCCGAACAACCGGCTGCGCACTTCGGCAAGCGGCAGCACGCCGGTAATCGTGCCGTTGCGCTCGGCGTACAGGTAATGGCAGCGATGACCGAGCTCCTGCTCGATGATGTCGCGCCACGCGGCGCGATGGAAAAACGTGGCGTCGGGCGCGGTCTCGACGAAGGCATCCCATCGCTGCGCATCGTTGCGTTGCAGCCGTTTGATGGCGCAAGTGTCGTCAGGACGATTTTCGTCCGTGTGATCCAGCATGTCCTGTGTCCCCTCAGTTCGCGCGCTGTTCGCCGGGCTGCAGCGCCACCACGGGATAGTCGCCCTGCCCGTCGGCAAGAAACACGCGATCCATGCGATCGAAACGGAAATCGCGCATCAACTGCTCAAGCCGGGGCACCGTGCGCGTCAGGTTCAAATAGTGGCGCACCCGGTTCTTGCGCGACACGCCGGGCACGCGCGGCTGGCCCGGGTCGATCTCCCAGGGATGGAAATAGAACACGCCCGGCGACTGCTCGTGGCGATTGACCCGATGCAACCCGCGCTTGAACAGCGCATAGGGCAGCAGTCGGAAATAGCCGCCGCCGCCGCAGGGCCAGTTGCGGCCCCAGCGTCGCGCCGTGGTCACCGGAATTTCCAGCATGCCGGATGCTTCGCTGACAAACGCGAAGCGGGGCGCGGTCGGCATCCCGTACAAGTCGTGATGCAGCGGCACGATGCTGGAGCTGTAGCGGTAGCCGGCCTCGCGCAACGCGTCGTGCGCCCACAGCGTGCCAGGCCCGATCGAATAGCTGGGCGCCCGGTAACCGAGCACCGCGGTGCCGGTCAGGTCTTCGAGCAGTTGCTTGGAATGGACAATGCTGTGACGGAATTCCTCGCGGCTCAGCGTGGTCACGCGCTCGTGGCCATAGCCATGGCTGGCCACCTCGTGACCGGCGGCGCTGATGTCGCGCACCAGCGCGGGGAAGCGCTCGGCCACCCAGCCCAGCACGAAAAAGGTGGCATGCACGCCCTTGTGCGCGAACAGCTCGAGCACGCGTCGGGTGTTGTTCTCCACGCGCACGGGCCATTGCGGCCAATCTTCGCGACGGATGCACTGCTCGAATGCGGAGACCTGGAAATAATCCTCCACGTCCACCGTCATGGCATTGACGATCGCGGCCGGTTGCGCCACGGCGTTCACTTGCCCTTCCTCCGGAAACGCCATTGCCGCGCCTTGCCGGCCGTCGGCGGCTCATCGGCGCCCGCCGCCGGCACCGGCATGGCGCTCATCGACTTCCTGAGCTGGATGTTTTCATGGATCAACTGCAACATGATGTTGTTGCGTTGCCTGAGGTCCAGCTCCACGAGCTCGGCCTGCCGCTCCGGTTGCGGCGCCTCCCGCCGCGGAGCTGCCATCGGCGCTTCAAGCGTCTGTGGCACGTCGGCCATCTCTTCGCGAATCTCGTCCAGCACGACCTTGATCGCCGCCTGGTCCAGATGGTGCAGTTCTTCCAGATAGCCGTGCAGCAGCAGCCGGTCCATGATGAGATTGACCTTGCGCGGGATGCCGCGGCCGGCCTGGTGGACGCGCGCGAATACCTCGGGCGCCAGTTCGGGATCGTTGTCCCAGCCCACGGCGCGCAGGCGATGCAGAATGTATTCGCGGCATTCGTCGGCGCCCATCGGTTCGAGCTTGTGCGAGGCGATGATGCGCTGGCGCAACTGCTCCATGCGGTTGTCGACGATGGTGCGTTGCAGTTCGGCCTGGCCGATCAGGAAGACCTGCAACAGCGCGCGCCCGCCGACCTCGAGGTTGGACAGGATGCGCAGCATCTCCAGCGCCGCCGAGGTCAGCGTCTGCGCCTCGTCCACCACCAGCAAGGCATGCGAATGGCGCTCGCGCAGGCTGATCAGGTGACGTTTCACGTCCTGCAGCAGCGCTTCCTTGCCGCGGCCCTCGTAGGGCAGCTGGAATGCCGACGCCACCGCCGGCAGGATGTCCTCGCCATCGAGGTTGGCCGAGGCGATGCCCGCCATGGCGATGTTGCGATGGGCCAGCTCCTCGAACAGCTTCTGGATCAGCAGCGTCTTTCCGGTGCCCACGGCACCGGTGATCATCACGAAGCCTTCGCCCTGCTCCAACCCGTAGAGCAGGTACGACATCGCCCGCTTGTGACCCTTGCTCGGAAACAGCATGGCTGGGTCCGGGGTCAACTGGAACGGTTTGTTGTGGAGCTTGTAGAACGCCTGATACATACGGGTCTCAGAACAGGTGGGTCCACTGCACGAAGACCACGTTCGCCTGATAGCCATGTGCGCCCGGCACTTCGGAATAGACGTTTCGAGAGTCTCTGCGCAACCGCAAGCTGGCGAAATCCTTCGGATTCAGCTGATGCACGAGTGCCAGTTGCGAATAATGATTGTAGCTTGTCTGGCCGCTCTGAAATTGACGCCGCTGCCACCCGAACATGGGCGTCAACGTGGTGAACGCCCCGACGTCGACCTGCCAGGAAAGCTGCGCATCGGCGACCTTTTCCTGACGATTGTCCTGCGTGAGATAGGTGCGCCGCTCGTCGTACACGGCCAGTCGCAGGCTGCTCGACGGCATCGTGTAGAGCGCCGAAGCCGTGGCCCGCTTCATCAGGTAGACCTGGCGGTTTCGCAGTGACCCGATATCGACGCCGGGCACGGTGATCGGTGCGGAAATGTCCTGCCCTGGATTTCTCCCCAGCAGTTGCTGGTTGAGATCGGTGGGTTGCTCGACGTAGCTCACGGACGTCGTCAGCAGCGCTGCGGTGCGCGACCAGGACAATTCGTAGCTGCGCCCATAGAACCGGTGGCCGGCGAGCATTTTCAGGTGGGTTCGGGCGTTCGACCATTCGAAGCCGGCATTCCAGAACGTGGCGCCGAGCTTTTTCGACCCGCCCTCGGGCAGGTAGCGACTTTCCTTGCCGCCCTCGGCCAGCAATTTCACGTTGCTGCTGACCTGCCACGAGGTGCCCAGCTTGGCCACGGCATAGTCGATGCCGGGGCCCACGTTGGGCTCGATGCGTTGGTCGGAATAGCCGACGTTCCAGCCCCAGGTCTGGTAGTCCGGGCTGACCAGGCTGAACTGGACACCATGGCTGGTGCTGTCGGTGATGCCGTTCAACACGCCCGGGCTCTGTCCGGAGATGCCGTGGTCGTCGTACATGACCTTGCCCCAGGTGTAGCGCAGCAGCAGCAGCCCGCCCTTGCCGAAATCCTGTATCCAGTAGGGGCTGACCGAACCGGTGGCCACGTTGGCGCGGTTGTTGTCCAGAAAAAACGTGCCGGAACCCGACGACAACTCGTTGTTGATGACCTCGCGTCCATACGACGCCGTGCCGTCGACGAACAGATGCTGCGGGACGAGCGCGAACGTTCCGCGGGCATCGAGATCCTGCGCCACCTGGTTGGAACGCGAGCGGCCGGCGTATACGTATCCCGTCAACTCGTAATCGAGCACGCCCGAGAAACGCGGGCCGCTTCGCGCGCCGCGGAAGAACGGCTGCACCTGGGTGATCCAGCTGGACTGCTTCGCCTGGCCGTCGGCGGCCAGCGTCAGGTTGTCGGTATACAGCTCGCCCAGCGTGACGCCCGCGACCATGCCGGGCCGGGCCGGACTCGGCTGCGGAATGGTGCCTACCGGCAACTCTTCGGTTTCGGCCGCCTGCTGGTCGGGGACGACATCCGATTCACTGGGCACATCGATGCCAATGTTCTGCGCTGTCGCCGTGGTCAGCCAGCCGCCCAGCACCAGCGAGGACAGCACGGCGGAGGTCACCCGCGCGCGCATCTCAGGCGCCTCCCTTGAGTGCCTTCAGATAATGGCTCTGGCTGCCGTAATAGCCCATCGCAGCGGGAAGGGAGCTCTTGTTGAGGACCAGGCCGACGTAGGGCAGGTCGCTGACCTTTTCCAGCGCGCTCGCGACCGCCTGCCTGCCGGTACGGCCGGCCGCCACCACCATGACCACCTGGCCCATGTGGGATGCCAATACCTGCGACTCGGGTGTGGCAAGCAAGGGCGAGGAGTCGAACACCAGCAGGCGGCGCCGATGGCGCCCGCCAAATTCCTCGAACACGTGCTCCATGCGGCGGCTGCGGAACAGTTCCGCGGCCAGCGGGTTTTGCTGCCCCGCGGGCACCACCAGCAGGTTCGGTACATCGGTCTGTATGACGACGTCACTCGGTGCGAGCTTTTCGTCGGCCAATACATCCATCAAGCCTGGCTGTCCGCCGAGCCCGAACACGCGGGTAATGTCGGACTTGGGTATGTCGCCATCCACCAGCAGCACTTCGAAATCCGCTTCGCGCGCCAGGCTCAGGGCGAGGTTCACGGCGGTGAAGGTCTTGCCCTCGGAAGGTTCCGCGCTGGTTACCATGATGCGTTTGGCATGGGCGATCGGGGCCGCGCCCTTGTCGGTGGCATTGGCAAGCAGCGGCCGCTTGACCCCGCGCAATTCGTCCGCCAGGCGCCGCTCGGCCGCGGCATCGGCGGGAACAAGACCCATTCGCTTCAGCGCCACCCGATCGATATGCCACGGTGGCACGACTTCGACCGACTGCTCTGTCGTGCGCGCGCGCTCCTGCAAACGCTCGACGGTGGACGCGGCGCGCGTCGATGCCGGTACAGCCGCGGCGGGATGGGTTTCCGATTCCTCGTGCGCGGCCAGCTTGGGCGCCTGCGCTTCGGGCGGCAGGGCCTTGAGTTTCTCGGCGGCTTTCTCGACGATGCTCATGCGACACCCATCACGAAGAAGTGCTGCACCAGGCGGGCAAGGTTGCCGTCAAAGGCAAACGCCAGCAGCAGGATCATCGGCAACATGCTGGCCCCGGCAAGAAACCCGATCGCCTCGCGACGGCGCTCGCGGCGCCGCGAGGGGCTCACGATGAGGCCCAGCGAACCGAGAACGGGGTAGTCGCCAAAATCCTGCAGGTCGGCCGGGGTCACGAAGACCGGCGTCACCTTGTGCAGCAGGTAGGCGAAGCCCAGGCCCACGGCCACCGCAAAACCGAACACCAGCACCAGCAGCAACCCGCGATGCGGGCCCGACGGCAGCAGCGGCACCAGCGGCGGGCTGATCACGCGGAACTTCAGGTTGTTGCCGCTTTGCGTGGCGTCCTGCGACAACTGGGCGGTGTTCAGGCGCTCGAGCAGTTGATCGTATTGCTTCTTGGTGACGTCGTAATTGCGCGTCAGTTGCTGCAACGTCGCCTGCACGTCGGTGATCTTGTCGGCGGCACCCTTCAGTTCGGCGATCTGTTGCTTCTGCAGCGCGATCTGGGTGGCCAGCGTCTGCAGGTTGACCTGGGTGGTGTACATGGATTTCTGCATTTCCTGGTACACCGGGTTGTCCGAGACCACCCCCATCATCGATTCGCCACCGGCGTTCTTTTTGAGCTCGGCGCGCTGCGCCTTGAGCTGCGCGATCATCCGGCGCGTCGCCGCGACGTCGGGGTATGCCTCCGTATAGCTGAGCAACAGCGTGCTGAGTTTCTGCTGGTACGTGGCGATCTGGCTGTCGATCTCCTGCGTGCGCGGATCGATGCCCGCGGAAGCGGAGCCCATGGCCATCGCGCGCATCTGTTGCTGTGTCGTGGCGCGGCCGGCTGCGGCCGTGTCGTATTGCGCCTGCAGGTTCTGCAACTGCGTCTCGGCAGCCTGCAATCGCGTGAAATAGGTACTGCCGCCCTGGCTGGGGATGTAGCCCAGGTTGGCCTTCTGGAAATCCGCCAGCTTGGTCTCGGCCTCGCTCAGGCGCTTGCCGTAGTCCTGAACCTGCTGTTCAAGGAATTTCTGCGCCGTCGCGGTGGCGGCGGTATTGGCGCCGACCGTATCGTTCATCAGTATCTGCACGAACGCCTGCACGACCTTCTGCGACATCTCGCGGTCGTGGTCGCTGTACGTGATGTTGTACAGGTTGGTGGTACCGGCGTCCTTGATCCGCACGGTATTGCCAAGCTTGAGCAGCAGCTCGTCCCTTTCGGCCGGTGTCGACGCGCGCACGGACAAGCCGGTCTTGTCCGCCACGGTCTCCAGATTCGGACGCGAGAGCAAGGTATGGGTGACCACCTGCAACCGCGCACGCACATCCGGCTGCATCGCGACACCGCGCAACAGCGGGTTGGTCAGGGCATCGGTGTCCGCATAGACCTGCGCGCTGCTCTCGTACTTGTTCGGCAGGCTGAAAACCAGCAACGCACCGG
Source organism: Rhodanobacter caeni (assembly GCF_039523575.1). Taxonomy (NCBI): domain Bacteria; kingdom Pseudomonadati; phylum Pseudomonadota; class Gammaproteobacteria; order Lysobacterales; family Rhodanobacteraceae; genus Rhodanobacter; species Rhodanobacter caeni. Next base: position 30,156 of record NZ_BAAAFO010000003.1, read on the forward strand.
CCACCATCACGCACCACGCCAGGATCAGCGCGCGCCAGCGATAACGCCAGGCGGCGCGCGCCTCGCGCAGCACGTACTGGAACAGCTCTTGTAAATCGAATGAGTCGGTCTGCATCACTTGTCTTCCCGAAGGCGCCGGCCGTGGTCGTGTAACGCCGCTGCCTAGAACAGGGACTGGGGAATGATCAGGATGTCGCCCGGCCGCATGATCACGTTGTCCTTGATATCGCCATCCATCAGCGCACCAAGGCGCACGGGAATGCTCTGCTCCGAACCGTCGGCGGCATGGCGGATGATCTTGGCGTTGTTGCCGGCGGCGAACTTGGTCAGGCCACCCACCTCGATCATCACGTCAAGAACGCTCATGCCGCTGCGGTAGGGAACCGACTTGGGCGTGGCCGCCTGCCCGACCACGCGCACCTGCTGGCTGTAGGCGCCGACGAAACTCTTGACGATCACGGTCACCAGCGGGTCGCGGATGTAGTGGGCGAGATCCTTCTCGAGGTCGTCCGCCAGCTGTTCAGGCGTCTTGCCCGCCGCCACCATCGAGGACACCAGCGGGATCGAGATGCGGCCGTCGGGACGCACCGGCACGGTGGTGGTGAGCGTGGGATTGTCGCGCACGAAGATTTCCAGCGAGTCACCGGCGCCGATGATGTAGCGCTCGACCGGCGCTGGCGCGGTGCTCACGTCGCTCGCCACCGGCGCGGTGCTGCAGCCAGCCACCAGTGCCGAGACGGCCATGACCATCGACCAGAAAACGAATCCTCGCGATAGCGGTTTCACTTGCTCTTCTCCTCAATTCAACGGGCGCCGCGTCCGAACAACACCACTTCCACCGTCTGGACGAGAATGGTCAGATCGAACACCAGATTCTGGTTTTTCACATAGAACAGGTCGAACTTCAGCTTTTCCTCGGCGTCCTCCAGCGAGGAGCCGTAGTTGTAGCGCAACTGCGCCCACCCGGTCAGCCCGGGCTTCACGCAGTGGCGCAGCCAGTAGTAGCCGATGCGTATGTTGAAGTCGTCCACGAACTGGGGCCGCTCGGGGCGCGGGCCGATGATGCTCATGTCGCCACGAAGCACGTTCCACAACTGCGGAAGTTCGTCCAGGCGCACCTTGCGGATGAACCGGCCCACCCGCGTCACGCGCGTGTCGTGCTTGCTGGCCCAGCGCGCCACGCCATCGCGCTCGGCATCGGTGCGCATGCTGCGGAACTTCAGCACCTGGAACAGCCTGCCGTTCTCGCCGACGCGCTCCTGGCGGTAGATGATCGGCGCGCCGGGACCCGATTCCAGCCGGATCGCGAGCATCGTCAGCAGCATCAGCGGCCACGTCAGGAGCAGCACGCACAACGCCACGGCCACGTCGAAGCTGCGCTTGGTCACCCGGCGCGTGGTGGATATGTTGAAGCCGTCGGAGAACACCAGCCACGACGGGCTGGTGAGATCCATCTTGATCTTGCCGGCCTCGCGTTCGAAGAACTCGGCAAGCTCGGTGACAGCGATGCCGCGCCGCTTGCATTCGAGGAGCGCGGCGACCGGCAGGGTACCGCGGCGGTCGTCCGGGCCCACGACGATCTCGTCCACGCCCTGCTCGATGGCCCACTCGTACAGGGCTTCATCGGGATGCGCCACCATCGGTGCCGGGACGGAGATCGGGTCGGCACCGATGGGCACGCAACCGAGGATCTTGAACCCGCGCTGGTCCGACTTGCGCCGCATCATGCGGATCATTTCCGCCACGCGGTCACCTGCCCCGAGTACGAGCACACGCCGCTTGAACAGGTCGGCATCAACGAACCCGAGAAACAGCACCCGCCACAAGGCGACGCAGAGATAGCCCAGCAGCAGCGCGATACCCAGCACTCCGCGGCCAAGATAGGCGGGAGGCACCGCGTAATAGAGCACCGTCAGCGTGACCCCGCCAAGCACGAACGCAACGCCCTGCCGGCTCAACCGCCCCAGCCAGCCGGCCCGCAGGTGAACCTGGTACAGGCCGAGCGAAGCCATCGCGAGAATCAGCACCAGCGCCACCAGCGGCCCCCGCCACGGCAGCACTTCCTCGTACGGGGCCTGGTGGCCAGGCCCCCCGAAACGCATCATTGCGGCAGTGTAGATGCAGCTCACCAACAGCAGGAATTCAACCAGAACAAGCAGCAGCTGCCAGCGCACCGCTCCTTGTCGGAACAGTCGATTCATGTTACACCTCCCTTGCTGACGTGATCCTTCCGCCAGCCCACCCCACCGCAAGTGAACGGCCACGATATCACGAAGTGTGACCGGGTTCATATATATCCAAAGCGTTACGTGCAAAGCACGAGCCGTGCCGGCGTGGAAACGACCGTCTCCACAATCCCTTCACGTGCATGCATCGACGGATCATCCCCCGGCTCCCCACGCGCGTTCCTGCGACACACCTTGAACGTCGCACGACGCACCGCGCGGCCGTCGCGCCACGGTACAGATGGACTGCGATGCCGACGTGAAGACCAGCCAGGAAAGTGATCGTGCGCAAGGCGGCCCCTGCGCTTTGCGCCGCGCGTCGCCGGGCGAATTCGGCAGCTTGTGACTGTAGGCGTCACATATTGACGGGGTGGTCAGTCGTGACCATGCGCAACCCAAGCGCCAACTCTGTGCGCCTGGGTCTGATCCGCTCACGCGGATCGTGATGGTGGCGCGGTGGAATACCCCGGCGGCGGAGCCGCACCTCGGGGATCAGCGGAGCCTCGTCAACTTCCCAGGATCGTGCGCACGTCCAGCAGCTCGGGGAAGAACTCCAGATCCAGCGCCTTCTTCAGGAAACCCACGCCGGACGAACCGCCGGTGCCACGGCGGTGGCCGATGATGCGTTCCACTGTCTTCATATGGCGGAAGCGCCACAGCTGGAAGCTTTCTTCCATGTCCACCAGTTGCTCGCACATGTGGTATTCAGGCCAGAAATCGGTGCGGTTTTCGTAGATGCGCTTGATCGCCGGCAACAGTGCTTCGTTGCGCTGGTACGGCTGGCTCCAGTCGCGCTGCAGCAGTTCCGCCGGCACGGCGTGGCCGCGGCGCGACAGGTAGCGCAGGAATTCGTCGTACAGGCTGGGCGCCTCCAGGATTTCGCGCAGCGCGGCCTGTGCCGCGGGATCGTGCGCGAACACGGCCAGCATCGCCGGCTGCTTGTTGCCCAGCAGGAATTCGATCTGCCGGTACTGCAGCGACTGGAAACCCGATGACGGCCCCAGCGCGTGGCGAAACTCCAGGTACTCCGACGGGGTCAGCGTTTCGAGCACGGCCCACTGCTCGAACAGCTGGCGCTGGATCTGCTTCACGCGGGCCAGCACCTTGAGGCAGGCATCGATCTGGTCGTGGCGCAGATGCTCCACCGCTGCCTTCATCTCGTGGATCATCAGCTTCATCCACAGCTCGGCCACGTGATGCTGCACGATGAACAGCATCTCGTCGTGGTAGGGCGGGTCGCTCAACGGCCGCTGCGCCGACAACAGCGTGTCGATGTGTAGGTAGCCGCCGTACGTCATCCGCCCCTGCAGATCGGTCTGGATGTCCGCCTCAAGCTCGCGCTGGTTGTCGCTCATGCCGGTTCCGTGCGCCACAAAGCGGCCATGGTAACGGCTGGCCGCCGGTGCGGTCTTGACCTATGGCAGACGTATCGATGCGGGCGGGCAATTACAATGTCCGTTCCGCGCCCTGAGGAAGCGCCAGAAAACGCCCGCACAACAGAGACTTGCACGGTTTTCACGGGGTGACCGATGTTGCGCTGTACCTTGCCGCCCCACGAATCGGCCTGTTATCAAGCGCGGTCTTGTCGGGTCGGTTTTGTGCGCCGTGACGATCTGTGCCCATCCGCGGCGCCATTCACCGCCCCTGTTTCCCCAGATTCCCCACCCGGAGCGAGTCGTGACCATCGCCGCCAAGTTCGAAATTGAATACCTGCAATACCTTGATGCCGAGGGCAACCAGATCCGGGACGACCTGCCCGCCTTCGCCAACGACCTGGAGCACATGGTCGGGCTGTACAAGACCATGCTGTCCACCCGCGTGTTCGACGCCAAGTCGGTGGCGCTGCAGCGCACCGGCAAGCTGGGCACCTACGCCAGTTGCCTTGGCCATGAAGCGGCGCATGTCGGTGTCGGCAGCGCGATGAAGCCGGAAGACGTGCTGACCCTGAGCTATCGGGAATACGGCGCGCAGCTGTACCGGGGCGTGCAGCCGCGCGAGGTCTACATGTACTGGGGCGGCGACGAGCGCGGCAATGACTACCAGAAGGAACCGGCCCGTCACGACTTCGCGTGGAGCGTGCCGATCGCCACCCAGTGCCTGCACGCGGCCGGCTCCGCGCTGGCGTTCAAGATCCGCAAGGAGCCGCGCGTGGCGGTGTGCACGGTGGGTGATGGCGGTTCGTCCAAGGGCGATTTCTACGGTGCCATCAACATCGCCGGCGCGCAGAACCTGCCGCTGGTGGCGGTGATCGTGAACAACCAGTGGGCGATCTCGGTGCCGCGGCGGATCCAGTCCGGCGCCGGGACGCTGGCGCAGAAAGGCATCGCCGCCGGCCTCGACTGCATCCAGGTCGACGGCAACGACATCATCGCCGTGCGCAAGGCGATGGGCGATGCGCTCGATCGCGCCCGCAACGGCGAAGGCGCCAGCGTGGTCGAGCTGGTCACCTATCGCCTCGGCGACCACACCACCGCCGACGACGCCCGCCGCTACCGCGGCGAGGACGAGGTGAAGGAAGCCTGGACCAAGGATCCGATGAAACGCCTGCGCAACTGGCTGACCGCCAAAGGCGTGTGGGACGACGCGAAGGAAGAAGCCTGGAAAGCCGAATGCGATGAGTGGATGGACAACGAAGTGAATGCGTATCTGGAAACCCGGACCCAGCCGGTGACGGCGATGTTCGACTACATCTTCGCCGAGGTGCCGGCCGACCTGGCCAGGCAGCGCGACTACGCCCTCTCGCTCGAACAGAAGGGGCACTGACATGGCGCAGATCACACTGGTTGAAGCGGTGACCCAGGCGCTGGCCTACGAGATGGCGCACGACGACAGCGTGGTGGTGCTGGGCGAGGACGTGGGCGTCAACGGCGGCGTGTTCCGCGCCACCCAGGGCCTGCAGCAAAAATTCGGCGAACTGCGCGTGCTGGACACGCCGCTGGACGAGGCCACCATCGCCGGCGTCACCGTCGGCCTGGCCGCCCAGGGCATGAAGGCGGTGGCCGAGGCGCAGTTCGAGGGCTTCATCTATCCGATGATGGAACACATCGCCTGCCACGCCGCGCGCATGCGCAGCCGCACCCGCGGCCGCATCACGGTGCCGGCGGTATTCCGCGCGCCATGGGGCGGCGGCATCCGCGCGCCGGAGCATCACTCCGAGGCCAACGAGCACCTGTTCACCAACGTACCGGGCCTGCGCGTGGTGCTGCCCTCCTCGCCCGCGCGCGCCTACGGCCTGCTGCTGGCGGCGATCCGCGATCCCGATCCGGTGATCTTCTTCGAGCCCAAGCGCATCTACCGCCAGTACAAGGAGGAGGTGCCCGACGACGGCGAGGCCTTGCCGCTGGACGTGTGTTTCGTGCTGCGCGACGGCACCGACGTCACCCTGGTGACCTGGGGCTCGCAGGTGAAGGAATGCCTGGAAACCGCCGACGAACTGGCCGCCGAAGGGATCAGCGCCGAGGTGATCGACGTGGCCACGCTGACCCCGCTGGATTTCGACACCATTGCCGAATCGGTGCAGAAGACCGGCCGCTGCGTGATCGTGCACGAAGCGCCGAAAACCGCCGGCTTCGGCGCCGAGATCGCCGCCCGCCTGGCCGAGGAATGCTTCTACGACCTGCTGGCCCCGGTCGAGCGCGTCACCGGCTTCGACACCCACATCCCGCTGTTCCGCCTGGAAATGAAATACATGCCCAGCGTGGAACGCATCGTTGCGGCGGTGAAGCGTACATTGGCGGCAAGCTGACGCTTGCCGCCGGGAATCGGGAATGGGGAATGGGGAATGGTTACAGCCAAAGCGCGCGCTCCCTACCCTAGCTGTTCCGATTCCCCATTCCCGATTCCCCATTCCCGGATGAAATCAAATGGCTGATCTCAAGACGTTCTACCTGCCCGACCTCGGCGAAGGCCTGCCCGATGCCACCGTGGTCGAGTGGCACGTGAAAGTGGGCGACAGCATCAAGCTGGATGCGCCGCTGTGTTCGATGGAAACCGCCAAGGCGATCGTGGACGTGCCCTCGCCGTACACCGGCAAGGTCACCAAATTGCACGGCGCCCCCGGCGACGTGATCGAGACCGGTGCCGCACTGGCCGAGTTCGAGCCCGATCCGAACGCCAAGCAGCGCGCCGAGGCCGAATCCACCGGCCATCACCACGGCCCGCGCAAGAGCGTGGGCAGTCCCGCGCCGGATGACCGCCGCAAAGTGGTGGCCTCCGACGAAGGCGGCGAAGTTGCGGTGAAAGGCGTGGACCGCGAGGATGAGGGCACCGTGGTCGGCGCCATGGTCAGCGGCAACAGCGTGCACGTGGAGCAGGCCGCCTCGGTGGGCGGCGTGAAGGCCGTGCCGGCCGTGCGGGCGCTGGCGAAAAAGCTGAAGGTCGACCTCGGCCGCGTGCAGCCCAGTGGCGCCGATGGCGTGGTCACGCTGAAGGATGTGAAGGAAGCGGCCGCCAACGGCTCGGCTCCGCTCCCCTCTCCCGCGAGCGGGAGAGGGGCCGGGGGAGACGGTACGGCCGCAACAAGGCAGGCCGCTTCGCCCGAACCCTCTCCCGGCGCTGCGCGCCGCTCTCTCCCGCAAGCGGGAGAGGGGAGAACCGCCGTCTCGCTCGCCGGCAAGCCCGTGCGCACCGCGTCGCCCTCGCAGCAGGCCAGCGGCCAGCCCGAGCAACTGAAGGGCGTACGCCGCAACATGGCCCGCGTAATGGCCGAGGCCCACGCCCAGGTCGTGCCCACCACCCTGGTGGACGACGCCGACCTGCATGCCTGGATCGGCAAGCAGGACATCACCGCGCGGCTGATCCGCGCCATCGTGGCCGCCTGCAAGGAGGTTCCGGCGCTCAATGCCTGGTTCGACGGCAAGAACCTCAGCCGCACCCTGCACCCGCAGGTGGACATCGGCATCGCGGTGGATACCGACGACGGCCTGTTCGTGCCCGCGCTGCGCAATGCGGACGTGCTGGACGCGGCCGGCGTGCGCGCCGCGATCAAGCGCCTGCGCGCGCAGGTGGAGGATCGCTCGATCCCGCCGTCGGAGCTCTCGGGCTACACCATCAGCCTCAGCAACTTCGGCATGTTTGCCGGCCGCTACGCCACCCCCGTGGTGGTGCCGCCCACTGTCGCCATCGTGGGCGCCGGCAAGCTCAGCCATGACGTAGTGGCGGTGATCGGCGGCATCGAGGTGCACCGCCGCCTGCCGATCAGCCTCACCTTCGACCACCGCGCCGCCACCGGCGGCGAAGCCGCGCGGTTCCTCAAGGCCTTGCTGGACGACCTGGCCTTGCCGAACTGAGGCCGACCGGTCCACCCCTTGAGAACGCCCCGGCCATGCCGGGGCGTTCCGTTTTCACCCGCGCCACCGTGGGCCACCGCGGGCGACGATGCTCAAGTCAAACCAGCGCCGGCCGATAGGGGTTTTTCCCGCCCCGCGTGCCGCACGGACAGCCACGCATCCCCGCTGTCCCGACGAGCACCCAGCCCAGCATGCCCACCGCTTTCATGAATCAGCACTACGACCTGGGCGTGGTGGCGTTGTCGATGCTGGTGGCGGCCTATGCGTCATACGTCGCGCTCGACCTGGCGCGGCGCGTGCGCAACACGGATTCCCGTTCCAGCATCCTGTGGACGGTAGGTGGCGCGCTGGTGCTGGGCTCGGGCATCTGGTCGATGCACTTCGTGGGCATGCTGGCGATGCATTTGCCGATCGAAGTCGGCTACGACCCGCTGACGACCTTGCTGTCGTGGATTGCGGCGGTGGTCGTGTCGATCGTGGCGCTGCGCCTGGCCGCGCGCGATACCCTGCGCCCGGCCTCGCTGACCGCCGGGTCGCTGGCGATGGGCGGTGGCATCTGCGCGATGCACTACATCGGCATGGCGGCGTTGCAGCTGTCGCTGCCGGTGATCTGGCAACCCTGGCTGGTGGCGCTGTCGATCGCGATCGCCTGCGTCGCCTCGGCCAGCGCGCTGCTGATCTTTTTCGGCATGCGAAAGCTGCATGGCCTGCGCGCCCGTGGCGCGCAGGTGGTGGCCGCGCTGGTGATGGGACTGGCGATCGGCGGCATGCACTACACCGGGATGGCAGCGGCGCATTTTCCCGCCGATGCGATCTGCCTCAGCGTGGACGGCCTGGCCGGGCGCAGCCTGGACACCATGGTGGTGCTGGCCTCGGTGATCCTGCTTTCGCTGACCTTGTTCACCTCCCTGCTCGACGCGCGCCTGCACGCCAAGGCCTCGCGCCTGGCCAGCTCGCTGCAGTCGGTGAACGCGCAATTGCAGGACGCCAACGCCGAGCTGCAGCGACTGGCCTTCATGGATCCGCTGACCGACCTGGCCAATCGCGCGCTGTTCGAAGAGCGACTGGCCCGCGCACTGGACCGCGCCGACCGGAAATCGCCGGACCCTGCGCGGTTGGCGGTGCTGTTCATCGACCTGGACGGTTTCAAGCCGATCAACGACAGCTACGGCCATGGCGAAGGCGATGCGGTTTTGTGCCAGGTTGCCGCGCGCCTGCGTGCCATTTCGCGCAACAACGACATGCCGGCGCGCGTGGGCGGCGACGAATTCGTGCTGCTGGCCGAAGACATCGGCGGTGTCCCCGACGCCAGGGCCACGGCCGCCCGAGTGCTGCAGGCGTTGGCGCAGCCCTACCAGCTGAGCTCGCGACAGGTCACGCTGTCGTGCTCGATCGGCGTGGTGGTGTACCCCGACCACGGCCATCGCGACGTGCTGATGACCAGCGCCGACGCGGCCATGTATGCGGCCAAGCGCGCGGGCGGTTCCACCTATACGGTGTTCGAACCGCAGATGCATGTCGATGCACGCCGGCAGATGGAGTTGCAGCAGGCCCTGCGCGGCGCCGCCGAGCGCGGCGAGCTGGCGCTGCACTATCAGCCGAAAATCGACAGCCAGAGCGGCCGCACGCTGGGGCTGGAGGCGCTGCTGCGCTGGACGCACCCGCAGCTGGGCGCGGTGAGCCCTGGCGTATTCATACCGATCGCGGAGCGTTTCGGGCTGATCATCGCCATCGGCGACTGGGTGATCGAGCAGGCCTGCCGCCAGCTCGCCGCCTGGGCGCGCGAGGGCATCACCTTGTGCGTGGCCATCAACCTCTCCGCGCACCAGCTGCGCCTGCCCGATCTGATCGAGCGCCTGCGCCAGGCGCTGCAGCGGCATGGCGTGGCGGCGCGGCAGCTGATCTGCGAGATCACCGAGACGGTGGCGATGGAAGACACCGAAGCGACCGAGCGCACGCTGCAGCAGCTGGGCGAACTGGGTGTGGAGCTGTCCATCGACGATTTCGGCACCGGCTATTCCAGCCTGGCCTATCTGCGCAAGCTGCGCGTACAGCAGCTGAAGATCGATCACGGTTTTGTGCGCGACCTGGCCGACAGCGCCGACGCGCGCGCCGTGGTGTCGGCCGTGGTGCAACTGGCGCATGCGCTGGGATTGCGCGTGGTGGCCGAAGGCGTGGAGACGCCCGAGCAACGCGCCATCCTGGTCGACATGGGCTGCGACGAACTGCAGGGCTTTTATTTCGCAAAGCCGATGTCGGCGCAAGCGCTGGCCTCCGCCGGATTGCTGGATTGCTCTCCCGAATCCCGTAATCAGTAATCGCGCACGTCCAGCACGACAAGACCGCGCACACGGTAATCGCCATGCGGCGGCCAGGCGATGCCGGCAAGCGCCCGCGTGCCCGCGGGCCATGGCTCGTTGTCGAGCGATGCCTCGCAGCGCACTTCGCCATCAGCCGCATGGCGATACACCAGCCGCATCCAGTGCAGCTCGGGTTTCAGCGCCTCGTTGCGCAGCGCCGTTTCCAGCGCGGCCGGCACCTGGTCCAGCGCGTCCAGGTCGGTGATGTCCACGCCGCGCAAGCCGAACGGGCCGATGAACACGTCCCACGTGCGCACGCCGATCTCCCAGGCGGCGATCTGCAGGCGGCGGTCGTCGGTGACGTACCAGCAGGCGGCCAGCAGCACGTGCAGCGCCTCGTTCTCGAACGCGTGCAGCGCGTCGCGGCAGCCGCTGTCGCCGCTGCCGAACCCGGCAAAACTCGCCTCGATGCGACGCTCCTCGCCTGGCACCACGTCCACGTCCAGCCGACCGGGTTCGCCCGCCGCGCCTTCATGCCACTCGGCTCGGATGGCCGGGAAATCGCCGTCGGTGACCAGCCAGCCGTCCTCGTCCGGCTCCAGCTCCACGCCGTGCTGCCCGAACAACCGCAACAGGTATTTTTGCAGCGCCACACTTTCCATCGTCGCTTCCTAAGGAAGGTCTGATCAACCCGCTTTTTGCTCGTCATTCCTGCAAAAGCAGGAATCCAGTGTCTTTACACATAATAACTTGGAGTCGCTGGATCCCAGCTTTCGCTGGGATGACGAGCAAAATCAGAGCTTCCCCAAGGAGGCTGGGCCTTGCCCCAGCCGTTCGTCCCGAGCGTAGCGCAGCCGTGCCGACGCGCCATCATGCGTGGCCGCGCCGGCCGCGAGGGCATCAGATATCGAAGCGATAACTCAGCTTCACCAGCAGTTGCTCGTCGTCGCGCAGCGAGAACGTGTTGCCGAACACGCCGCCGGTGCGGTACGGGTAATCCTCGTCCAGCGCGTAACCGCCGCGACCGTAGACCGCGTACAGGTAGGACAGCGGCGCCAGTTCGTAGCGATAGCGGATCTGCAAGCCCAGGTTGCGCACGCTGAAATCGTCGACGTCGTCCGCGCTGGCCACGGCGCGACCGTCGCCACCCACCCGATACGCATCGCGCAGCCGCGCATCCAGGCCGATCGCCTGCAGTTTCAGGCGCAGCTCCTGGCGATCGTCGATGCTCCAGTCGAAACCCGCGTTGAGCTGCAGCGTGTGCTGGTCGAAGCTGCCGATCAGGTTGTCGCGCTGCCACACCAGCCAGTCCGGCGTGTGCTCGTAATACGGCCCGGCATAGATGCTGAACGCGTCGCTGATGAAATAGGTGGGGATGAACTTGACGTCGTAGCCGAGGCGGCGGTTGCCGCTGAGCCCGCCGCTGTACATTTCCGCATCCAGCTCGAACGCCCAGTCGCCGTGGCGCGGGCTGCTGCGGTCGTAGGCCAGCGCCAGCGACGGCGGCAGGAACACCGCGCCATGCCCGCGCGTCAGCAAGTCGTCCCAGGCGGCGCTGTTGAGGTTCAGCTGCACATCTTCGTTGGCGCCGTTGCGCAGGTTGCTGGAGCGGCTGACGCGCAGCTGGCGGCGCAGGCGCAAGCCATGGTCGTTGTCCAGCGCGTCGATCCGAAAATGCCAGTCGTGTGAGCTGTACGCCGAATCCGGCGACAGGCTGGTGTTGCGCTTGCGCAGTTCCCAGTGGGCGTAATTGAAGTTGTTGCGCTCCAGGTAGCCGAAGTCGTTGACCTCAAGCCGGTCGCCGAAATGCATGCCCAGCCATTGCTGGCGCCAGCCGTCGGCCATCTCGTAGTCGGCCAGCACGGTGCCGCCGCTGCCGCGGGTATGCGTGCCGTGCTGCAGGATGTCGCTGGCCACCGCGTTGGTGGCCACGGTGAGCTTTGCCGTGGGTTGCCAGTGATGGTCGACACCGACCACGGTGGCATGCCGGTCCAGCCAGGGACGATCGACGCGGGTCAGCATGGCGCCCAGGCTCTGCACGCCGAAATCGTGGGTGACGCGCGCGGCGCCGAAGAAGCGGCCGGCCTCGCCATCCTCGTCCGCCGCGATCACGCCGTAGCTGGTGCCGCCCACGCTGCCGTTGAGCTTGATGGCCGCGTTGATGTCGGCCGCGCCGTGGCCATCGTCGGCCAGTGCGCCCACGCGGCGGGTGTAGATCAGCTGGCTATTGTCGTCCAGCAGGCTGAAATCGAAGATGCCCTGGTTCTCGGTGAAGAACGGCCGCTTGTCGCTGACGTAGGTTTCGGTGGCGCCAAAATTCACCACCAGGTCGTCGCTTTCCACCTGGCCGAAATCCGGGTTCAACGCCGCGGTGAGCTGGAACTGCCCGCTGGGCTTCCACAGGATGTCGGCGCCTTCCTGGAAGTGGCGGCGACCGCGCACGTTGTCGTACAGGCCGGACACGTACGGCGTCACCGCCAGCAGCGACTGGCTGTACGCCGGCACCTCCACGCGCTCGAACTCGGACAGGAAGCGCGGCCGCTTGAAGCTGGCCGCCGGCCAGGCGTCGCGCTCGCCGCTGGAGCCGGTGACGCGATCGAGATAGATGCCCAGCGTGCGCTTGCCGTCGCGACTGGCATGCATCGGCGCGATGTACCACGGAATCAGCATCTCCACCGTCCAGCCCGCGGCGTCCTCGCTGACGGCGTGCTGCCAGGTGCTGTCCCAGTCCTTGCTGAAGTTGCTCTCGTTGGTGATGACGGCGTCGTTGATGCCGCCGGTGGAGCTGACCACGAAGTTGTAGCCGGTGCGGCCGGTGCCGTCGAAGTCGACCATCAGGTTGACCCGGTCCACCTGGTCCTCGAAGTCGCGCTGCACGCGCTGCGGCGTGCGCGGCACGCCCGGCGGCTGGTCGCAGCGGAACGCCACCGCCAGGCCTTCGGGCGTGGCCAGCAGCCACGCTTCGGTGCGCAACGAGGCGGGTTCACCGGTCAGCGGCTGCACCTTGCGGAAATCGGTGATGTGCCTCGCGCCCTGCCATTCGGCCGCATCGATGCGCCCATCGATATCGACGGCCAGGGCGGGAGCGGCCATGGCGCAAAGGACAAGGGTGAACAGGCATGCAAGACGCATGTCGCGATTCCGGAAAAAACGTTGGGTGTGCGCTGGGCGGCGAGGTACCGGGAGAGCCACCGGTAGATGCCCAGCATGCCCAAAGCGTTTGACTGTCTCGACGGCCACAAGTCATGCGCAACGACGACGGCCGTGACATCGCCAGCAGCCACGGCGGAGGGATCAGCGACGGCGGCCCCAGCACAGGTGGCGGCACACCATCGCCAGCGCCAGCACGGCGGCGAAGGCGCCGTAGCCGTACAACGCGGGCAGCACCTGTTGCCAGATGGCGCCGCTGGCGCGGCCGAATTGGTCGACTTCAGGCAACGCCACGCGATCGAACCCGAGCAGGGCGCACTGCACTGCGGTGAGCAGCGCCAGCAGCAAGGCCGCCACATCGAACGTGCGCCGGCCGACCGATCGCGGCAGGCTTTTCGGATATGCCCAATAACCCCAGCACAGGATCAGCAAGGGAGGTGCAAGCAGCATCAAAGCCAGATAACGCATCGATCAGATACTCCACCGCGCAACGCGGCATGTCATGCCTTGGCGGCAAGTTCTCCAAGCGCCTCGCGCAAGCGCCGCAGCGCGTCGTCGCGGGCCGGTTCGTCGGCGTAATCGGGGGTTTCGGCCACCGCCTCGCCATCCACGTCCAGCGTCATGCCCCGCTCCTTCATCCGCAGCACGGCGCCGGTGGCACCCAGGCTGCCGATACGTTTCTGCATGGCGCCAGCCGCCTTCGGATCGTCGAACGCGATCGACAGCAGCAACTGCTCGCCCTCGGCCGAGAACAGGCGAAAGCGGAACTTGCCATCGGCATCGCGGAAGCTGGCGAAGCGCGGCGCCTTGCCTGCCCCGGCCACTTTCTTCACCGCACCCGATGGGGCCGATACCGCACCCGAGCGCAAGCCCAGGGCCTGGCGCAATGCGGCAAGCTTGGGTGTGGCGATGGCGCGCGCCTTGGCCGCGCCGCGCAGCAGGATCGCCTCGATCCCGGCCGGGTCGGCCATCAGCGCCTCGTAGCGCTCGCGCATCGGCGCCACGTCGGCCTCGATGCGCTCGTACAGGATCTGCTTGGCCTCGCCCCAGCCCAGGCCTTGTTCCAGCGCCTGGCGGTAAGCGGCCGTTTCGGTCTCGCTGGCGAACGCGCGGAACAGGGTGAACAAGGCGCTGCCGTCCGCATCCTTCGGCTCGCCCGGTGCGCGCGAGTCGGTGACGATGCGCATGATCGTGTCGCGCAGCGCCTTCCTGCCGCCGGCGAACAGCGGAATGGTGTTGTCGTAGCTCTTGGACATCTTGCGGCCGTCCAGGCCGGGCAACGTGGCCACCTGCTCATCGATCTGCACCTGCGGCAATACGAAGAACTCGCCGCCGTGCAGATGATTGAAACGCTGCGCGATGTCGCGCGCCATCTCGATGTGCTGGATCTGGTCGCGCCCCACCGGCACCTGGTTGGCGTCGAACGCCAGGATGTCGGCCGCCATCAATACCGGGTACATGTACAGCCCGGCGGTGATGCCCGCGTCGGCGTCCTCGCCGCTTTCCGCATTGCGATCCACCGCCGCCTTGTACGCATGCGCGCGGTTGAGCATGCCCTTGCTGGTGATGCAGGTCAGAAACCAGGTGAGCTCGGGGATCTCGGGGATGTCCGACTGGCGGTAAAACGTGGCCTTTTCCGGGTCCAGCCCCGCCGCCAGCCAGGTCGCGGCGATCTCCAGCCGCGAGCGCTCGATGCGCGCCGCGTCGCCGCTCTTGATCAGCGCGTGGTAGTCGGCCATGAAGAAAAACGCATCCACGCCCGGCTCGCGGCTGGCCGCGATGGCCGGGCGGATCGCCCCCACATAGTTGCCCAGGTGCGGGGTGCCGGTGGTGGTGATGCCGGTGAGGACTCGTGTGTTCATGCCGTGCTGCGCAGCTAAAACGCCAGTTTACGACATACCCTCAATCGCGCAGCAGGGTGGATTTGCCGAACATCGACTCCACCAGATCCACCGCCACTTTCGCCGTCTGGTTGCGCTTGTCGTAGGCGGGATTCAACTCGACGATGTCCAGCGACGCCAGCGCGCCGGTGTCGGCAATCATTTCCATGCACAACTGCGCCTCGCGGTAATTGGGGCCGCCGCGCACAGTGGTGCCCACGCCGGGAGCGATGCTGGGGTCGAGGAAATCGACGTCGAAGCTCACGTGCAGGTGGGTGTCTGCATTGATGCCCTCCAGCGCCTGCTCCATCACCCGGCGCATGCCGATCTCGTCGATCTGGCGCATGTCGTGGATAGCCACGCGTGCCTCGCGCACCAGCTTCTTCTCGCCCTCGTCGACCGAGCGGATGCCGATCTGGCGAAACACGTCGGGCGTCACCGCGGGCGTGGTGCCGCCAATGCCGGTAAGCACGTCCGGACCGTAGCCGCACAAACAGGCGACCGGCATGCCGTGGATATTGCCCGACGGCGTCGCCTGGGCGGTGTTGAAGTCGGTGTGCGCATCGAGCCACAGCACCCGCAACGACTTGCCCTGCTCGCGGCAATGGCGCGCCACGGCGCTGATCGAGCCGATGCCCAGGCAATGATCGCCGCCCAGCATGATCGGCAACCGACCCTGCGCCAGCTCATCGTGAATAGCCGTATGGACGACCATATTCCACGCGACCACTTCGGCCAGGTGGCGGTAGCCATCCACCGGCGGCAGCCACGGATTGAACGGCCCCTGCAGGTTGCCGCGATCGGCCACCTGCAATCCCAGCTTCGCCAACTTCTCCGCGATCTGTGCCACCCGCAGCGCCTCCGGACCCATCGACGCACCACGATGCCCGGCGCCGATGTCGGTCGGCACACCGATCAGGGAGAGGTTCTTGCAGCTCATGCCAGCGGTCTCTTGATGACGGGATCAAGGAGCCAGTCTAGCGGCTCGGCCTGCATGGTTTGGTGACGGAGCGCCTGCCGCGATCGGCAAGACGCGCTGTGAACATGGTGCCGGCAGCAGGAGTCGAACCCGCGACCTACTGATTACAAATCAGTTGCTCTACCAACTGAGCTATGCCGGCGCACTGGCGGCGGATTCTAGCAGGCAGGGGTATTCCGGGCCATGCAGGGGTTCAGAAGCAGGAAATGCGGCGGGGCTCCACGCCGCGGGGCACGCGGCTGCGCCAGCGGGTGCCCGCGTCGCCGGGCACGACCAGGTCGAGCCAGTACTCGGGCACGGTTTCGACGCGCTCGGTCACCTGGGCCGGGAAACCGGCGGCGATCACTTCGGCACGGCGCTTGCGCGCATTGCCCTGATCCTTGAACAGGCCCAGCGAGATGGTATTGGGCTGCTCGCCGGAGCTGACCACGAAATAGTCGTCGATGTGATGCTCGGCCAGCTCGCGCGCCCGCGCCAGCGCCTGGGCGCGGGTGGCCATGGCGGGCAGGTAGACCCACCAGCCATGCGACTGGTTGACCTGCTCCTGCCGCGAGCGCATGCGCCGGGCCTGGCCCGACAGGGCCTCGCGTGCCCGGCGCAGGTCTTCCGGCGTGGTGAACGGGCCCAGCGCCACGCAGGATGGCGCCGGTGCCGGGGTTTCGACTTTCGCCGCGGCCACCGGCTTGGCGACGGAAGCGGGCGGCGGCGCCGGCAATGGACCGGGCGCGGCCGACGCGGCCGGCTCGGGCAGTTCGGACAGCAGGCGCAATGCGGGCACGCCCGGATCGGTCGCCATGCCGGCGCGCGAATAGGGCTGCCCCAGCAACAGCCACGCGCCCACCGCAATGTTGAGCGCGATCAGCAGGACAAACATCAACCGCAGAAACATCGAGCCCCCGTACCCGTGCCGAACGCATCCACCGGATGCTACTCGCCTGACTCGGCCCACAACGCCAGACCACGCAATACCGCATTGTGGGTGACGTGCGCCGGCAGCGACAGCAGGGGGGCCAATTGCGCGGCGTCGCCGCCGCTGAGACACAGCGTGGGATGCGCGCCGAGTTCATCGGCCGCCTGTGCCACGAAGCGCTCGATCAGCGCCACCGCCGCCAGCCAGCAACCGGACACGACCGCATCGGTGGTGTTGTCGGCGCGCTCCTGGATGCTCCCCGCACCGTCCATCCGCACCTGCGCGGTCGCGTTGAGCAGGGATTGCTGCATCAGCATCGGTCCGGGTGCGATCAGGCCGCCCAAATGACGACCGTCGGTCGCCAGCGCATCGAGGGTCAAGGCCGTCCCCACGCCGACCAGCACGTGTGGCCCGCCACCATGCGCAAGCGCCGCGACCATCGCCAGGAACCGGTCCACGCCCAGGCGCTGCGGCTCGGCATACGCGTTGCGCACGCCGCAGGCGGCGACCGGCGAGCGTCGCCAGTCGACCGACCGCGCGCACAACTGCGTGACGATCGCGGCGACCAGGGCTTCGCGGTCGGTGTCCACCACCGAGGCCGCCAGCACGAGCTCGGGACGCGGCCACGGCGCCAGTGCCTCGGCCAACGCCGCGTCGAGGTTCTCGTTCCAGCCCACCGCGCCGTGCGCCAGCCAGCGATCCGAGGTCAACGCCCACTTCAGGCGGGTATTGCCCAGATCCAGCAGCAGTTTCATGCGCGACGCACCGAGACGTCGGCGCTGTCGACCGTGCGCCGCCCGCCGTCCGGCAGGCGCACCCGCAGGGCGCCGCGGCTGTCCACGCCGTCGCCGATGCCGTCGAATTCCCCCTGCGCACCGCTGACGGTGAGCGGCTGTCCGCGCAAAAGGTCGTAGCGGGCGTAATCCGCGGCGAAGGCGGCGAAGCCGTCGCGCTCGAATGTCCGCAGGCCGTCGATCAGGGCGCCGACCAGCGCGGCGGCCACGCGATTGCGATCCGGGGCCACGCCACCGGCCAGGGTCGCCAGATCGCCCACCGGCTGCCCCGCCTGCTCGCGCAGTTGCGGCGTCAGACGCACGTTGAGGCCCACCCCGATCACCGCCGCGCACGGCCCCTGGTATTCACCGCTCAGTTCCACCAGCACGCCGGCCAGCTTGCCCTCGGCGGCAAGCACGTCGTTGGGCCATTTCAGGCCGGCGCCCGCGATGCCCAGGTGCTCCAGCGCACGCAGCACCATCACGCCGATGGCCAGGGAAAGACCGGTCAGGGCGGCGAAACCGGCATCGAAACGCTTCAGGCAGGACAGATGGATGTTGAGCCCTGGCGGCGACAGCCACGGGCGCCCGCGACGGCCGCGCCCCGCGCTCTGGGTCTCGGCCAGCACCATGCTGAGGTCGGCGGCGCTGGCGCCGCGGCGCTGCAACTCGCTGGAGGTGGAATCGAGCTGCCAGTGCACCTCGAGCCCGCCCAGGGCAGTGACGTGAGCGGCATCCAGGGCGGCGCGAATCCGCGCCGGCTCCAGCAACTGCAGCGGCCAGGGCAGCCTGTAGCCGGCGCCGCCCGACGCCACCGGCAGGCCGAGCGCGCGCAGCGTCTCGATCTGCTTCCAGATGGCCGCACGGGTCAGGCCCAGGCGTGCCGCCAGTTCCACGCCCGACACCGTTTCCCCGCTGGCCAGCAGCGGCAGCAATGCCTCGACCGCCATCAGCGACCGCCGCCGGTGGCGGCGCGGCGGCGGTGGAGTCGGCGCGGAACGGAGAGGAAAAAGGACATTCCGCGAATAGTAGCGGGACAGCCCGGGAAGCGGCAGATCCTATTGTTAAAACCATGTTATTCAAGGCACTGGCACTGTCCGGACATTTCTGACACGATCCCGGACCTTCGCATGCGGATCAAGGATTTGAGTCGCCATGAATGTAAAACATTGGTTCATTGGCTGTGTGGTCGGCTTGGCGGGCGTCAGCGCCACGCTGACCGTGCACGCCGATCAGGCCGATCCGGCCGCCAGCGCCCACATGTCGCCGGACCGCGCGAGCCGCATCGTCGCGGACACGGATGGCGCCTGCCCTGCGCGCGAATGCCCGACGACGGACGAAGCCGCCGGCGACGCAAATCGCACGGATACGCGCAGCAACCGCTCGGGCGGGGGCTCGGCCACGCCGCCGACATCCAACCGCCGTTCGCACCTGGGTTGGCAATCGCTGCTGCCGGGCTCGATCCAGTAGGTCGATAGCCGCGCCCGCGCTCAGGCGTGGGTCAATTTCACGCAGAACCGGGCGCCGCCGAATTCGGGCGAACGGTCCACCCCCAGCTCGCCGCGATACGCCCGCACGATGTCCTGCACGATGGACAGCCCGATGCCGTGGCCCTGCACTCTCTCGTCGCCGCGGACGCCGCGCTGTAGGACCTTGTCGATCTTGTCCTCGTCGATCCCGGGGCCGTCGTCTTCCACGCTCAGCCACAGGTTCGGACGCAGGCGACCGGGCTGCGACTGCGATTTCACCACCAGCAGGACGTGGTGGTTCGCCCACTTGAATGCGTTTTCCAGCAGGTTGCCGAGCAACTCCAGCAGGTCGCCCTGCTCGCCGTAGAAGACGGCGCCCTCGTCGATATCGAATTCGCACAGGACATTCTTGGCGGCATAGACCTTTTCCAGGCTCTGCACCAGATCCTCCGCATGGCCGGCGATGGGCACCGCACTGGCGAACGTCTGCCGGCCGGAGGTGGCCGCACGGGACAGCTGGTAGGCCACCAGTTCGTCCATCCTTCGCACCTGGTCGAGCACGGCACTGCGGCGCTGCGCCTCCTCGCCGGCGGTCTCCAGCTGCGAACGGATCACCGCCAGCGGCGTCTTCAGGCTGTGCGCCAGGTCGGCGAGCGTGTGGCGGTAGCGCGTGCGCTGCTCGCGCTCGTTGTCGATGAAGGCATTGATGCGATCGGTGAGGCCGATGAGCTCCAGCGGGTACTGGCTGTCCAGGTGCTCGCTGTCGCCGCGCTCGACGCGGCTCATGTCGTTGGCCACCTTGCGCAGCGGGGTGAGGCTCCAGCGCAGCAGCAGCATCTGCAGCACGATCAGCATCACGCCCAGGATCGCCAGCCACATCACCAGGGTGCGCCGGTACACCGCGTTTTCGCCTTCGAACTGATCCTCGGTCTGCGCCACCATGAAGGTGA
This sequence comes from Rhodanobacter caeni, assembly GCF_039523575.1. Taxonomy (NCBI): domain Bacteria; kingdom Pseudomonadati; phylum Pseudomonadota; class Gammaproteobacteria; order Lysobacterales; family Rhodanobacteraceae; genus Rhodanobacter; species Rhodanobacter caeni. Next base: position 50,080 of record NZ_BAAAFO010000003.1, read on the forward strand.
GCTTGACCGAGCGGTTGTCCGAACTGTCGAACGCCACGCCGTAGGCGTAGTAGTAGAGCCGCCCCATGCGCGTATCCACCGGCCCCACGAACTGGCTTTCGCCCGGCTCCAGCGGCTTCAGGAAATGGAAATCGCGGCCGATCGCCGACGAGGACTCCCAGTGGTAGCCGCGCTCCCCCAGCGCCATCGCGTACAGCCCGGAGCCCGGTCGCATGAAGTTGGGATCGGGCGGCGAATCGGGCGGCAACACCTTGCCGTACCGGGTCACCTCGGTGCCGGCCAGGTAGGCGATCACGAAATTCTGCAGCCGATCCTGCAGGCTGCTGCGCGCGGCCCGGTACTGGGCCTGCGACAGGGTCAGCCCGACGATGCCCAGGAACGCCGCCAGCGCAAAGCCGGTGGCGATCGCCGCGCGCGCCGCCAGCGACAGCGGGCGGCGCGGCGGCACCGGGTTATTCGTCGTCGCCGTCGGTGCGCGGGATGGCAAAGCGATATCCGCGTCCACGTACCGTCTCGATGGGTTTGAGGGTGCCTTCCGGGTCCAGCTTGCGGCGCAGGCGGCCGATGAACACTTCCAGCACGTTCGAGTCGCGATCGAAATCCTGCTGGTAGATGTGCTCGGTTAGGTCGGCCTTGGACACCAGCTCGCCCGCGTGCAGCATCAGGTACTCCAGCACCTTGTACTCGTAGCTGGTCAGGTCGACCAGCTTGCCCTCGACCGACACCGTCTGCGCGGTGGTGTCCAGCTTGATCACGCCGCAGGCCAGCACCGGCTTGGACCAGCCGCTGGCGCGACGCACCAGCGCATTGATGCGCGCCAGCAGTTCCTCGACGTGGAACGGCTTGACCAGGTAGTCGTCGGCGCCGTGTTTCAGCCCCTCGACCTTGTCCTGCCAGCTGCCCCGCGCGGTGAGGATCAGGATGGGATAACGCTGGCCGTGCTCGCGCAGCGCCTTGACCAGATCCATGCCCGACATCTTGGGCAGGCCCAGGTCGATGATCGCCAGGTCGAACGGCACCTCCCGCCCCAGGTAGATGCCTTCCTCGCCGTCCTGCGCCGCGTCAACCGCAAAACCGTCCCGCTTCAGGCGCGCCGCCAGCGTCTCGCGCAATGGCGCCTCGTCCTCCACCAACAGGATGCGCATCAGTGTTTCTCCTTGCTGCCTCCGGGCTTGCCGGAGGAACTTCTGGTTGACCGGGTCGAGCCCGGTGTTTTTCCCGTTTCCGACGATACCGCGACCACGCGCACATGTCCTTCCGGCGTGAGCACCTTGATGCGGTACTCCAGGCGACGGCCGAGGCGATGCGGCTCGGCCGAGAGCACCTTGCCGCCGGTATCGCTCTGCACCTGCCTCACCGCCTGGTCCAGCGTCACCGCCGGGGTCGCCGGAGGCTCGGCCACGGCCGCGTAAGCCCAAACCAGCAGCGCCACCAGCGCCACGTTCCTGCCCATCTTCATCTGCAATCGCCCAAACGTTACCTGCCCAATTGTGCAGCCTAGGTAACAGGGGCTGAATAGCACCCGGCCGGGCGCGCGGACGCCAGCCATCAGCTGACCTGCGATGCGGCCTGTTCCAGCACGTTCCAGCCGGCTCCGGGCCGGTGCGCGTTCTCGCTGATGACCCGCCGAAAACCCCGCGCGCCCGGTTCGCCCTGGTAAAGCCCCAGCAGGTGCCGGCTGACATGCTTCAACGCGGTTCCGCGCGCCAGCTCCGCCTCTATGTAGGGCCGCATGTGCTCCAGCACGTCGCGGCGCCGCGGCAGCGGCTGGCCGTAAAGCGCCGCCTCGATCTGCGCCAGCAGGTAGGGGTCGTGGTACGCGGCCCGGCCCAGCATCACGCCATCCACCTGGCGCAGATGCGCCTGCACCTGCTCCAGCGTGACGATGCCGCCGTTGATGACGACGATCAGCTGGGGAAATTCACGCTTCAACCGGTAGACCCGCTCATAGTCCAGCGGCGGGATATCGCGGTTCTCCTTCGGCGACAGCCCCTGCAACCAGGCCTTGCGCGCATGCACCGCCAGCACGCCGACGCCCGCCTCCAGCATGGTTTCGGTGAAGTGCTGCAGGTCGGCGTAGTCATCCTGGTCGTCCACGCCGATGCGGCATTTCACCGTGACCGGGATGTCGACCTCCTGCTGCATCGCCCGCACGCAATCGCCCACCAGCGCCGGCTCGCGCATCAGGCAGGCGCCGAAACGCCCCGACTGCACGCGATCCGACGGGCAGCCGACATTGAGGTTGATCTCGTCATAACCGGCATCGGCGCCCAGCCGCGCCGCCTGGGCCAGCTCGCGCGGATCGCTGCCGCCCAGCTGCAATGCCAGCGGATGCTCCTGCTGGCTGTGCTCGAGCAGGCGCAACTGCCCGCCACGCACCAACGCCGCACTGGTCACCATCTCCGTATACAAACGCGCCCGCGGCGACAGCAGGCGGTGGAAATAGCGGCAGTGGCGGTCGGTCCAGTCCATCATCGGCGCCACGCTGACGCGCCAGTCGGCGGCATCGGGCGGGCGCGGACGGGGATGTGGGCTAGCGGCGGACATGGGCATAGGGTTCCTGAAAACCGCACGGCTGTCGCGCCACAGCGGCGCCGCGGAGGCGGTCGCGGCGCGACGTCTGGGGCGCGATCGGCCATCCCCGCGGCGCCGGCACGAGGGGATGGTTTCGCAGCGCACCACGACAGTGGCGCAGGTTCGGGCTGCGCGGGGAGCTCAGGCGGTCACGGTCTGGCGGGTAATGAACTCCACGTACCACGGCATGGCTTCGCCCAGCCCCTGCTGCAGCGTATGGGTGGGCGTGTAGCCCAGGTGGGTGTGCGCGCGGCCGATATCGGCCAGCGAGTGGCGCACGTCGCCGGCGCGGAAGTCGCGATAGACGGGCCGCTTGTCGTAGTTGACACCCTGCCCGGCCAGCTGCGTCGCCAGGCTCTCGTAAAGCTCGTTGAGGGTGGCGCGCTGGCCGACGGCCACGTTGAACACCGGCTCGCAATCGGGATCGGCCACCAGCGCCGCCAGCAGGTTGGCCTGCACCGCGTTGCCGACGTAGCAGAAATCGCGCGTGGTCTCGCCATCGCCATTGATGAACACGTCGTCGCCGCGGATCATCGCCGCCAGCCACTGCGGGATCACCGCCGCATACGCGCCCTCGGGGTCCTGGCGGCGGCCGAAAACGTTGAAATAGCGCAGCCCGATCGCCTTGAAGCCATAGCAGCGCGCGAAGACCTCGGCATAGAGCTCGTTGAACAGCTTGGTCGCCGCGTAGGGCGACAGCGGTCGGCCGATCCGGTCCTCGACCTTGGGCATCGTCGGCTCGTCACCGTAGGTCGAGCTGGAGGCCGCGTAGGTGAAACTGGCCACGCCCGCGTCGCGCGCCGCCACCAGCATGTTGAGGAAGCCGGTGACGTTGGCCGAGTGGGTGTCCACCGGGTCCTCGATCGAGCGGGGCACCGAACCCAGCGCCGCCTGGTGCAGCACGTGGCGCACGCCCGCGCAGGCCGCCTGGCAATCCTCGGGGCGGCGGATATCGCCCTTGATGAAGCGGAAACGCGACCACGCCTCCGCACCCACGAGCCGCTGCACCTCATCCAGATTGCGCTGGTGGCCGGTGGCGAAGTTGTCCAGGCCAACCACGCGCTGGCCCAGCCGCAGCAGTGTCTCGACCAGGTTCGAACCGATGAAGCCGGCCGCGCCGGTCACCAGCCAGGGAGCGGTTTCGGCGCGTACCCGTGCCTGCAATGTGGCCGGCAGCCCGGCGTCGATCGTGGTCATCACAGTCTCCCGTCCACGGCTTCGCGTGGCAGTACGTATTTGACGTCGTAAAGCACCATGTCGGCCTTGCCGAACGCTCGGATGCCCGCTTCACCCAGCGCGACAAACTGCTGGTGGCCCACCGCCACCACGACCGCATCGTAGGTGCCGTGCGTGGGCCCGGATACCGGCCGGATGCCGTATTCGTGCTCCGCCTCGTCGGCGCTGACCCAGGGATCGTACACATCGACCTCGGCGTTGTAGCCGCGCAGGGCATGCACGATGTCCACCACGCGCGTATTGCGCAGATCCGGGCAGTTCTCCTTGAATGCCAATCCCAGCAGCAGGACGCGCGCGCCCACCGGGTTGATCCCCTTGCACACCATTAGCCGCATCACTTCGTTGGCGATGTACGGACCCATGCTGTCGTTGGTGCGGCGGCCGGCCAGGATGACGTCGGGGTGATGCCCCACTTCCTGCGCCTTGTGGGTGAGGTAGTACGGGTCCACGCTGATGCAGTGTCCGCCGACCAGGCCCGGCCGGAACGGCAGGAAGTTCCACTTGGTACCGGCCGCCTGCAGCACCTCAAGCGTGTCGATGCCCAGCTTGTTGAACAGGATCGCCAGGTCGTTCACCAGCGCGATATTGAGATCGCGCTGGGTGTTCTCGATTACCTTGGCCGCTTCGGCCACCTTGATGCAGCTGGCCTTGTGCGTGCCGGCGGTGATGATCGAGCCGTACAGCCGGTCGACGAAATCGGCCACTTCCGGCGTCGACCCCGAGGTGACCTTGAGGATGCTGGTCACGCGATGTTCCTTGTCGCCCGGATTGATGCGCTCGGGGCTGTAGCCGGCGAAAAAATCCTGGTTGAAGACCAGGCCGGAAACCCTGGCCAGGATCGGTACGCACACTTCCTCGGTGCAGCCCGGATACACGGTGGATTCGTACACCACGATATCGCCGCGCTTGAGCACCTTGCCCAGCGTTTCGCTGGCCTTGACCAGCGGCGTGAGGTCGGGGCGCTTGGCCGAATCGATCGGCGTGGGCACGGTGACGATGTAGACGTTGCAGTCGCGCAGATCGTCCAGTTGTGCGCTGAACCGCAGGTGCGTTGCCGCCGCCAGCAGCTCCGGCTCGACCTCCAGGGTGGCGTCGTGCCCCGCGCGCAGCGCGTCCACCCGCGCCGCATTGATATCGAAACCCGTCGTCTCGTAGTGCTTGCCGAACTCCACCGCCAACGGCAGGCCCACGTAGCCGAGCCCGACAATGGCGATCCTGGCTTCTTCAAGTTTCCGCATGCATAACTTCCCGTTCTGATGTCCATCGGAAAAAGACGCCACGCTCGCCAATGACGCGAGCATTGCGGGCCAACGCGACATGATACCGCGCGGCACACCGAGTCTCACTTTCCCGATTTCCCTTGTTTACCTGGCATGAACGCACGGTCGTGGTCGGCGTGCGTCGCAAGGCGGCCGCGGCGGCCTTTCGCCGCATCCTGCCGCGGCGGCCGGATCGTGGTGGCGGCCAGCGGCGTGGCATAATGCGCCGTCACGGTTGCGCGGCTGCGCAGCACTCGTCAGGCACCGCGGCCATGCCCGCCCTCCCCACGCGAGTTTGTCATCCGGCATGCACCGGACGCCGGCCGTATGGCATTCCTGTTCATCGACTGACGGTAAAGATCATGGTGGCAATGGCGACCGAGCACGTGATCGACGTGCACCACTGGAACGACACGCTTTTCAGTTTCCGCACCACGCGCGACCCCGGTTTTCGCTTCGACAGCGGCCACTTCGTGATGATGGGGCTGGAAGTGGAAGGCCGCCCGCTGCTGCGCGCGTATTCGATCGCCAGCGCCAACTATGAAGAGCACCTGGAATTCTTCAGCATCAAGGTGCCCAACGGCCCGCTCACCTCGCGCCTGCAGCATCTGCAGCCGGGCGACCCGGTGATCGTCAGCCGCAAGCCCACCGGCACGCTGGTGCTGAACGACCTCAAGCCGGGCAAGCATCTCTATCTGTTGGGGACGGGCACCGGCCTGGCGCCGTTCCTCAGCCTGATCCGCGACCCCGAAACCTACGAGCGCTTCGACCGCGTGGTGCTGGCACACGGCGTGCGCCGGGTCAGCGATCTCGCCTACGCCGAATACCTCGAGCGGGAGCTGCCGCAGCACGAGTACCTGGGCGAACTCATCCGCGAGAAGCTGATCTACTACCCCACCGTCACCCGCGAAGCCTTCACCAACCGCGGCCGCATCACCGATGCGATTGTCGACGGCGTGATGAGCCGCGTCACCGGCCTGCCCCCGCTGAACCCAGACACCGACCGCGTGATGCTCTGCGGCAGCCCGGCGATGCTGGAGGATCTGGCCACCTTGCTGGACGGCCGCGGCTTCCAGGCGTCGCCGCGCACGCGCGAACCGGGCGACTACGTGATCGAGCGTGCCTTCGTCGAAAAATGAGCCGCCAGGCGACCGTGGCGCACGGTGACGGCGGGGCCGATCAATCGCGCACGCGGCCTTTTCCCTCGTTGTCCCAATAGCCGAAAAGACGCCGCGCAATCAGTTTGTACAGGCGCTTGCCGGTGGCGCGCCACAGCCGCGAATGCGGCGCGGGCGTGTCCAGGATCGCGCGTTGGCGCGCGCTCAGTGCCTGCGGGCAATACGTGCGCTTGTGCTTGAGCAGGTGACGCAGGTCCTCCCGCGCCAGGATGCGATAAAGCGCGCCGCGGCGGCCGCGCGTCCATGCGATCTGGAAATCCATCAGCGCGGGGCTGCCGTCCTCGCACACCAGCCAGTTCGGCTCCTTTGCCAGGTCGTTGTGCACCACGCCAAGGCGGTGCATTCGCGCCAGCAACCGCAGCGCCTGGCGGTAATAGTCACGACCTGCGGGGCGCGCCTGCTGCATCGGCGCGCCGGCAAGGTAACTGCGCAGCAGCTCTGCTCCGTCCCAGCCCAGCAATCGCGGCACGCCCGCCATGCCGGCAAGCCGCCGCAGCGCCCGCGCTTCCCGCGCCGCCGCGCGACGCGCCAGCGGTCGCGCCCACCAGCGGGCGGAGCGAACGTCGCGGCGGATCACCGGCACGCCGTCGTGCATCGCGATCTCGATACGACCCAGTTCATCGGCCTTCAGTACAGTGGGCTCGGGAATGTTCAAGCTGACCTCGGCGGCACGCGCATCGAACCATGATCGCTCATCGACGGTGAACGCGGCAGCCGCAGGGCATCACCTGGCAAGGGGATCTTCGATGGAAATGGCGTTGTACGTTCTGGCCGCCGCACTGATCATCGGTGGATTGCTCGGCTCGATCCTCCCGGTGCTGCCGGGTATTCCGATGGTGTTCGGCGGCATCTGGCTGGCGGCGGCGGTCGACGGTTATCGGCACCTTGGCGTGTGGTGGCTGCTGGGCATCGGCGCGCTCGGCGTGGCCGGCATCGCGGTCGACTTCGTCGCCGGCACGCTGGGCGCCAAGCGCGTCGGCGCCAGTCGGCGGGCGTTGTGGGGCGCGGCGCTGGGCACGGTCGTCGGCATGTTTTTCGGTATACCGGGGTTGCTGATCGGCCCGTTCGCCGGCGCCCTGATCGGCGAACTGGCCTCGGGCAACAGCGTATTGCGCGCCACGCACGTGGGTGTCGGCACCTGGCTCGGGCTGCTGTTCGGCACGCTCGTCAAGCTGGTGATTTCGTTCGTGATGGTGGGCCTGTTCGGGCTGGCCCTGCTGTTCGGCTGATTCGGGTCAGGCGGCCGGGTCCGGGATCACGTACAGCACCACGGCCAGAAAATGCAGCACGCTGCCGGCCAGCACGAAAACGTGCCACAAGGCGTGGTGATAGGGCAGCCGCCGCCACAGGTAGAACGGCACGCCCAGCGTGTAGGCCAGGCCACCGCCAAACAGCAGCAGCGTGCCACCCAGTTGCAGGTGCTCGGTCAGCGGTTCGAAAGCGAGCACGCCGATCCAGCCCATGCCCACGTAGAGCACCACCGCCCAGCGGTGGTAGCGCCTGAACAAGCCCAGCTCCAGCACGCTGCCCAGCAGCGCCAGTGCCCACACCGCGGCGAACAGGCGCCATCCCCACGGATCGGGCATGGCGATCAGGGTGAACGGCGTGTAGGTGCCGGCAATCAGCAGGTAGATCGCCATATGGTCGAGCGCCCGCAAGGTCGGTTTCGCGGAGGCGAGCGGGATCGAGTGGTAAAGCGTGGATGCGGTGTACAGCAGCACCAGCGTCGTGCCATAGACCGCACTGGCCACCACTACGCGACTGTCGCCGTGCAGGGCCGCAAAGGCCACGAGGATGGCCAGCCCCGCGATGCTGAGCACGATACCCAAGCCGTGGATAACGCTGGCGGCCAGTTCATCGCCGAAGCTGTAGCCGGTGTCGGTAGCGGTGCGGGAGAGGTTGGGCATGACGGCAAGAATACCGGAGCCGCCCGCCAGCGACCGGTGAGGACGGCATAGCGACCGGGCTGGCTTGGGCTTCCTGCCCCCCCCCCGGAATGTGTGCGAAGTCTCAGGATCTTCGCCAATGAACACCGTTTTTACAGCAATTGAACGTTCGTTCGATATTACAGGGGCGACACTAACTGTCGTGGATGCTTCAACCTCCCCGCATCCGCTTTCCCCGCCCATGCGGGGATTTTTTTGCCCGCCGGAAGCCCCGCGCGCGGCGCGGTCATTTTCGATCGCGGCGGAAATGGGCGAGTCCACCGTGCGGCGACAGCAGCCATCCCACGGCAATGCCGACGCCCACGCCAACGAACTCGCACAGCACGCGAATGCCGATGCCATCGGGGTCATGCACCATGGCCAACTTGGCCTTGAGCAACTGCAGCGATTGCAGTTGGGCGTAGTTGAAATAGAACAGGTTCCACAGATCGCCGCTGGCCGTCAGCAACGTCGCCGACAGGAAGGTCCACCCGATCTGCGGGCCATGGCTCCAGCCGTGGCGGCGCCCCAGCCAATGGAAAAAGCCAAACAGGAGCGCGGCGGCCACGGCGGCGATCGACCCGGCCTGCAGGCCACCCACGATGCCGTAGCCCATCCACGATTGGTCGTACTGCATTGCCGCTCCGTTGCCCGGGGAATATCGCATTATGCCTGCCGGTTGGCGCCGCACGGCCGCGCTAGAATGCCGGCGCTGGCCACTGCCTCCCCACCAGGCGCCCCATGTCCCCCGATATCGCATTGATCGCCGTCGACGTGCAGCCGGACTTCATGCCCGGCGGCGCGCTGGCCTGCCACCAGGGCGACGCCATCGTGCCGGGAATCGACCGGCTGCTGCGGCGTGGCCGCTATCGCCACGTGGTCGCCACCCAGGACTGGCATCCGCCGGGGCATGCGTCGTTCGCCAGTTCGCATCCCGGCGCCGAGGCGTTTGGACAGATCCTGCTGCACGGTCAGCCGCAAACATTGTGGCCGGATCACTGCGTGCAAGGCACGGCCGGCGCGGCCTTGCATCCGGACATCGACTGGTCGGCGGTGGACGTGGTGATCCGCAAGGGCAGCCGCCGCGAGGTGGACTCCTACAGCGGGTTTCGCGAAAACCATGGGCCAGGCGGCGAACGCCCCAGCACTGGCCTGGCCGGCTGGTTGCGCGATCGCGGCGTAGCCGAAGTGCACGTGTGCGGACTGGCGCGCGACGTGTGCGTGCTGTGGACCGCCCAGGATGCCGTGGCGCTGGGATTCCGTGCCAGCCTGCTGTGGGATCTCAGCCGCCCCGTCACACCGCGCAGCGATGTCACCACGCGTGCAGCACTGCATGCCGGCGGCATCGTGACCCTCGATACGGCGGACTGAAAGCGGCGGGTTTTGCTCAGGCGTCGTTTTCGCCGCTGACGTGGACGCTCGGCATGCCCTCCTCGTCCACGCTCACGTCCAGCGTGATCGGCCGGCAACAGACCTGGCAATCCTCGATGTAACGCTGATGGGAAACGGAAGCGTCGAGAAAGATGTCGATCGACTCGCCGCAGTACGGGCAGTCGATGGCGTGGGGAACGAGCATCGGCATTCTCTCCGGCAGGGGCGTTACGAGACGTGTGGCGGCGCGTGGAATGGCAGTTCGGCCAATGACCACGCCTGGGGTTGCAGGATCGCGAACCGGCATACGCGCAACGTGCGATTGGCCAGTTTCAACAATGCCTTGTCCTTGCTGAGCAGCCATCTTGCTCCAGTCTCCGATGCCAGTTCCAGAAACTTCTGGTCATCGGGATCGGCACAGCGAGGCAACGGCGACCCGACCGGCCGTGCCTGCTGCGGCGACGCCATGTGGCTCAAGGCATCGAAGACCGCCATCAGCACCGGCCGCGCGTCGTCGTCCACCGGCAAGCCGGGGTAATGCAGCACGCGTCGCCATTCATCGCGGCAATCCGGCCGGGTCACCGCGCGCACGGCGCCGCGCTGCAAGGCATCGCGCAATGGCATGCAGGCCGGATCGCGGAACACCAGCAGGTCCAGACACACGTTGGTATCCAGAACGATGCGCGGCACGGCATCTTCGTCGTCAGTCATCCCGGCATGATGACGCACTGGCGGCGCGCTATACACTGCACGTTTCCATCGGGACAGGACCATGGCCGAACGCGCGTTCCCCCACTTCACCGTACGTTCGGGCGCCACGCTGGAAGGCTCGCGCTACACCGCCTACCTGGCGGTCACCCCGCGCAAGCATGGCTTTCCCGTCTATTACGCCATTTGCGAAAACCGCAGTTTCCGCGAGATCGACGTGGCGCAGACCGCTGCTGCCAGAGCGCTTGCCGACATGCTCGATCTGGAGGAAGACGGCACCCCCATTTTCCCGGAAGGCTATACCGGGTTCGACGACGAATAGTGACGGCCCGGCGGGTTCGAACGCCCCACAGCAAGAGGCCCCGCATGCGGGGCCTCTGCTTTTGAACGGTGGTGCGCGGCGCTTACTGGCCGATGTCACGCAGCGGCTTGCCGGCCATCAGGTTGCGTTCGATCTGTTCCAGCGTGACGTTCTTGGTCTCGGGGATCAGGAAGAACGTGATCAGGATGAACACCACGTTGAGCGCGCCATACAACCAGAACGTGGCCGCGTTGCCGATGCCGTTGAGCAGGGTGAGGAAGGTGGCGCCCACGATCATGTTGGCGATCCAGTTGGTGAAGGTCGAGGCGCCGATACCGAAATCGCGACCTTTCAACGGCTGCACTTCCGAGCACAGCGTCCAGATCAGCGGACCGGCGGACATCGCGAAGCCCACGATGAACACCAGCAGCATGGCCACGGTGAAAAGCTGCTCGCCGTGCGTGGTGATGCCCAGATGCATCATCGTGCCGACCAGGCCCAGCCCAACCGCCATCACGCTGAAACCCGCGTACAGGATCGGCTTGCGGCCGAGACGGTCAACAAAGCCGATCGCGATGAAGGTGGCCAGCATGTTGGTGAGGCCCACCGCCGCGGTGAACCACATCTGCGCGGTGGTGGCATAGCCCATGTCCTGGAAGATGCGCGGCGCGTAGTACATCACCACATTGATGCCGGTCAGTTGCTGGACCACCTGCAGCAACACGCCCAGACCCACCGAGCGGCGGAAATTGCGGTTCTCGAGGAACAGGTGCCAGCCCTTCTGCGGCGTCTTCAGCTGCTCCTCGATGTCGGCCACTTCCTGGTTGACGTGTTCGGCATCGCCACGCAATTTCTGCAGCACGTCGGTCGCCGTCTGCTTGCGTCCCCGCATCATCAGCCAGCGCGGGCTTTCCGGCAGGAAAAACAGGCCAAGCAGGAACAGCACGCCGGGAATGGCAATGATGCCCAACATCCAGCGCCAGTTGCCGGTGTAGCTGAAGGCGGTATCGGACAGGAACGCCACCAGGATGCCGGTGGTGATCATCAGCTGGTACAGCGAGATCATCGCGCCGCGAATGTTCTCCGGCGCCACTTCGGCCAGGTACAACGGTGCCGTGAACGTGGCCACGCCGATCGCCAAGCCCAGAATCAGGCGCGCCGCGATCAGCGTTTCCGGCGACCACGCGGCGCCGCTGAGCACCGAGCCGGCCACGAACATCACGGCAGCCAGGATCAGCGACCGCTTGCGCCCCAGCGTGGCGGACATCCAGCCCGCGCCCAGGGCGCCGATCGCCGCGCCGAGCATCATCGAACTGACGATCCACTCGATCATGTGGTCGTCGATCAGGAATTCCTTCTGGATGAATTGGGTGGCACCCGAAATCACGCCGATGTCCAGGCCGAACATCAGCCCGGCCAGCGCGGCGAGCACGCAGGTAAATACCACGGTGGTTTTCGGACGCGCGACAACCGGTTCAGCGATAGCGTTCATGTCATTCCCCGTATTCGATAAACGTTCGACTTCTATGGATTGTTGTTATGCAGGCGGCTGATGGCGCTGCCGCCTGCGGTCGAGCGGAAAAAGCCGCGCGCCCCGCACGCGCGACCGGATGCTTCAATGGGTGGGACACGCCAGTTGCTTGTCCACGTCCGTACCCAGTGCCACTCGGGCAATCGAAAGCGTCGCCTTGGCCGCGCTTTGCAGGCGGAACGGCACGTCGATCCGTGTCATGTCCGCCCCCGCCTCGCGGAAGCATTTCAGCGGAATGCCAACGCGCAGCCATTTCCCCTTGGGCAGCGTGGCCAGCATCGCATCCATCGGCATGCTGGCGCCACACTTGTCACCGCAAGCCACGGCAAGGCTGACCTTGCCCGGCGCCAGCGCGTCCACCTTCATGGTGGTGACCAGCAGCACATCGCCATTGGTCTGGCGATCCTGGTCCAGTGGCGAGCTCGAATGCAGCGCCACCGACGCCGTGCCAGCACCGGACCATTCGATGCGCCGCGCATCTTCCTGTGCCTTGTAGTCGATGGCGGTGATGCGAACACTGCCGTCGCGCGAACTTGCCGGTGCCACGACCTCGTCGGTGGTGGCGCCATTGGCCCCTGTCAGTTGCAGGGTCAGGCCGGCAACCGGCTTGCCCCGCTGCAGGTACAGCCCGGGCGCGACCGCGCTGTCCTTGACGCCGGAAACCTCCGACAGCTTGCCCAGCGTGTCCTTGTCCTTGTAGGTCAAGCCGTAACCGAACGGGAACTGCGGGTTGTAGTTTTTCTGGCCCACGTTGAGCGGCGTCTGCACGGCGGTGCGCGGCCACGAATAGGCCAGCTTGCCGTGGAAATCGTGATTGATCGCGCCGGCAGCGGTGCGCAGGATGACGTCGGCCACGCCGCCGCCCTCCGAGCCGGGCAGCCATGCCGCCACGAACGCGTTGGACGCGTTGATCTCGCGGTTCACCCACAACGGCCGTCCGGACAGGAATACCGACACCACCGGAATGCCCTGCGCCCGCAGACGCCTGATCATGTCCAGGTTGCTGCTGTCACCGGGCGAGAACAGCAGGTTGGGAATGTCGCCCTGGAACTCGGCATACGGATTCTCGCCGTAGACCACGATGGCAACATCCGGCTTCTGCGTGTACTTGCCATCCACCGACAACTGCGCGGTGCCGCCCGCGGCGGCGACCTGCTCGCGGATGCCGTCCCAGATCGACTGCGCGTTGGGGAAGTCGGCATTGGTGGTGCCGGTGCCCTGCCAGGTCAATGTCCATCCACCGGACTGCTTGGGAATGTTGTCCGCACCGTCGCCGGCCACCAGGATTCGCTGCTTCGGGTTCAGCGGCAGGATGCCGTCGTGGTTCTTCAGCAGCACCAGCGTTTCGCGAACCGCCCGCCGTGCGAGGGCGCGATGCTCCGGGCTGCCCAGGGCGTAGGACGGGTTGTCCGAAACCTGCGACGACGGCGAACCCTTATCGAACAGGCCCAGGCGCATCTTCACCCGCAGGATGCGCGATACCGCGTCATCCAGACGCGACATCGGGATCACCCCGGATTTCACTTCCGCCAGCGTGTTCTTGTACAGGCCGCGCCAGCTGTCCGGCGCCATGAACATGTCCATACCGGCATTGATGGCCTGCGGGCAATCCTCGTTGGTGCAGCCCGGAACCTGGCCGTGACCGTTCCAGTCGCCCACCACGAAGCCCTGGAAATCCATGCGACCCTTCAGCACGTCGGTCAGCAGGCCCTTGTGGCCGGACATCTTCGCCCCGTTCCAGCTGGAGAACGATGCCATGACGGTCTGCACGCCCGCGGCGATGGCCGGAGGGTAGCCGGCGGAAGCCACGTCGCGCAGGTTGGCTTCGCTGACCTGCGCGTCGCCCTGGTCCTTGCCGTCCGTGGTACTGCCGTCGCCCACGAAGTGCTTGGCCGAGGCAATGACGTGCGCGTTGTCGAGGAAGCCGGCCGTGCCCGGCTTGCCCTGCAAGCCCTCGACCACGGCGGCGGCATAGCTGGCCACCACGGCCGGGTCTTCCGAATAGCCTTCGAACGCGCGGCCCCAGCGATCGTCCTGCGGCACGGTGAGCGTGGGCGCGAATGTCCAGTTGATGCCCGTCGCGCGTGCCTCCTCGGCGGTGGCAGCGGCTATTTCGGCCACCAGCGCGGGATCGCGCATCGCGCCCAGCGCGGAGTTCTGCGGGAAGATCGTGGCGCCCACCACGTCGTTGTGGCCATGCACGGCATCCACGCCAAAAAGCACGGGGATACCCAGGCCGCCATCGGTGGTGTCCACCGACGCGTGGTAGAACGCGTCGGACAATTCCAGCCACGCCTTGCCGCCGGACAGCTTGCCGCCGGGCTTGGAATTGCCGCCGGCCAGGATCGAACCCAACCGGTATTTACGTACTTCTTCCGGGGTGACACTGGCGATGTCGGCCTGGATGATCTGGCCGACCTTGTCCTCGTCCGACATCCTGGCCAGCAGACTTTTCACGCGCTGCTCCAGCGCTGCGTCGTACGCGAACGGCCACTTCACCTTGGGCCATGCTTCCGGGTGCACTACCGCCGAGTGCACCCCGTCTGTCGGTGTCGGCTTGACGTCCGCGCTGCAGGCACCGGCGAAGGAGACAGCGCAAACGAGCGCTCCTGCCGTTGTGAAAGCCCGTTTGACCGACCCACGCCGATCACGAAAGACAAGCTGCATGGTGACTCTCCCCAACTGTGCGCCATGGCGTGATTGCCACATGACCCCGTATCTGTTCGAGTATTTGCCGAACGTGACAGCGCTGTCAATCAACGGCGACGGGCAACGCGGCGTTACCGAAAGCGCGTCCGAATCGCGCCATTGCCCGCGCATCAGGGGCGTATGCGCCTGGGCGCCGGCCCCGTGGATTGCCGCAGGCGCAAGGTGTACGGCACCGACACCATCTGGCCAGGTTTTCCGCTCTTGATGGTGCGCAGCAGTTGCATCGCTGCGATCCGCCCCATGTCCTGGCTGGGCTGCCGTACGGTGGTCAGCGCCGGCCACACCTGGCGCGACAGCGGAATGTCATCGAAGCCGCAGACGGAAACATCCTTGGGCACCTGGAGCCCCCGTTCGGCCGCCGCCCAGAGAACGCCTGCGGCGGTGTCGTCGTTGGCGCCGAAAATCGCCGTGGGCCGATGCTCGAGCGCAAAAAGCCGACGCGCGCCCGCCACCCCCGAATCAAAGGAAAACTGGCCTTCGACGACCAACGCCGGGTCGTAGGCAAGATGGGCCTGCTCCAGCCCGTCGCGATAGCCACGCAGGCGCCAGACATTGCCGCCATGCTTCGGGTGACCGGTGATGTGGGCGATCCGCCGATGTCCCAGCGACGCGAGGTGCTGCACCATTTCGCAGGAGGCCGACCGTTCGTCCAGCGTGGCGCCGACGCCTTCCGTGTAGTTCTTTGGCGAAATGCTCGCCCACGGGATATCGCGGGTGCGAAGCAGATCCAGCAGCGCCGCATGGTCGCAGATGGGCGGCGTCAGCAGCAGGCCATCCAGCCTGAACTGCGATATCAGCGCATCCACCCGCTCGACGAAATCGGCTGCGCCCGAAACGAGCGGCCGAACCATCATGCTGTACTGATGGGCGTCGCATGCCTCCAGCGCGCCCTGCTGGACTTCCATGACGTAGTGCGGCGAGGGGTTGTCGTACAACAGCGCAACGAGGAAGGCACGGTTGCTGGCCAGACTGCGCGCGGATGGATTTGGCCGATACCCGAGCGCCTGCACCGCAGCCACGATGCGCTGGCGCATTTCATCCCTGACATTGGGTTCGTTGTTGAGCACGCGCGAAACGGTCTTCGGGGAGACCCCGGCCTCCCGCGCCACGTCCTCGATGCGCGCTCTCATCGGCAGCCTCCCCCGGTACTCATCATGAATGCCTGATCCGCCGTTGCCCCATGAGGCGGATCGCTGGAGCCGCCAAAATAACCATGCGTCATATGCATATGCCAACTCGGCATCATCCGCGGAACGGCGGCGGTATGCGATTCCCCGGGCACCATATTACGAAAAATTGACAGCGCTGTCACACTCATGTACACCGTCGATGTCGCAGCGCATTCGCGGGGAAACCACCGGAAATGAGGCATCTGCTTTTGGAATGTCCTGTTGCACAAAAGCCGCGATTGTGGCCAGCGCCGGCAGCTGCAACGGCCGCGTTCCGCGCGTGCCCCGTCGCGCGCTCCGCGGCGCTGGACAGGCCTTCCGGGGTGTGATAAAGATGTTAACGCTAACATTAGATGCGTTTTCCGGCTCCCGCGCGCGCGGTGAACCGAGGTAATGGACGATGGGCGCCCACGGGCGACCGGTTGAAGTTGTTCGGGGAGTCGAGGGAGGCAGAAAAGGCGGATCAGCGTCCGCAGGCGTTCCGGGGATGGAGACGTCTTTTGGTCAACCAGCAGTCACTGTGAATGCCGACCGGTATTCGGTGGCGCGAACCTGGTTGAAGGCCATGGAGTGAAAGGACCCACAACGTGGATAAGAAACTTCGCACGCACCATTGTTTGCTATTGAGTTCAATTAATTGGAAGGGGAGTGCACACGAATGAACCACGACAAGTTTAAGCACCTCAGGTCGAAGGTGATGTTCACCATCGTCGGTGGTGCCGTCATCATCAACCCGCTCTACGCGCAGGACACGCAGCCGACCGCCGCGCCGGCGACGCAGCAGTCGCAAAAGCCTGACGCAACCACGCTGCAGACCGTGACGGTCAGCGGCGTGCGCAACAGTCTCGAACAGTCGATGAACATCAAGCGCTACGCCATCGGCGGTGTCGATGCGGTCAGCGCCGAAGACATCGGCAAGATGCCCGACACCAACCTCGCCGAGTCGCTGCAGCGCATCACCGGCGTGTCGATCGATCGCCGCAACGGCGAAGGTTCGCAGGTGACCGTTCGCGGCTTCGGTCCGAACTTCAACCTGATCACCGTGGACGGTCGTACCGTTCCCGGCGCCGATGCGTTCGGTGCTGCCGGCCAGGTGCCGATCGGCGGCGTCAACGGCGGTACGCGCTCGTTCAACTTCGCCCAGCTGTCGCCCAACGGCGTGAGCTCGCTGGAGGTCTACAAGACCGGCCGCGCTGACGTCGCCAGCGGCGGTATCGGTGCCACGATCGACATCCGTACCGACCGTCCGTTCTATCACGAGGGCGGCAAGCTGATCGGCTCGGTCGGCGCCAAGGCCACCACCGACAAGTCGCAGCCGTACGGCAGCAGCATCACGCCGGAATTCTCGGGCAACTTCAGCTACGCGAACCCGGACAAGACCTGGGGTATCGGTCTTGATGCCAGCCTGGCCAGGCGTCATGGTGGTGCGGCGGAAGCGACCGAGAACAACTGGAAGATCCAGGAGTGGACCGGTGCCAGCGGCAATGGCTTCAATTTCGATGAGACCAAGCCGCCGCTCACCACCGTCACCAATGCTCCGACCGTCGGCCAGCTTTACGCCATGCCGAACGACGTCCGTTATGCGGTGAACGACTTCGAGAGCAAGCGCACGAACGCGCACGCCGTGCTGCAGCTGGCTCCGGTCGATGGCCTGACCATGACCTTGGACTACCTGTACTCCCGCTACGATCTCACTTCGAACCGCGGCGAGCAGGGCATGTGGCTGCAGAACAGCTACTACAGCGACGTGACGTTCGATACCAGCCGTTCTGTGGCTACACCGACGTACATCCGCGACGTCGTGCAGACCAAAGACTTCGGCATGGAGCAGCAGCACAACGCCCAGCGCTACAAGCTGGACGATATCGGCTTCAATACCGAGTGGCAGGCTACCGACAGCCTCAAGCTGACGCTTGACCTGCACGATGCAAAGAGCCAGAGCGTACCCAACGACGGGTTGACCGGCGGCGGTGCCACGGCGGTGAGCATCGCCGGTACCAACAACTGCGCCACCGGCCCGCAGTGTGGCGGTTCGTGGGCGCAGGAGTATTTCTTCAACAACAGCCTGCCCATCGCCACCCGCACCTGGTATCCGACCACGGATTCCACCGGCCCTGGCGTGGTCAACCAGCCGTGGGGCGTCAACAACATCGGCATCCAGCCACTGCGTGTCGACGCGCAATCGCAGACGACCGAAGTCAAGGAAGCGAAGTTCGGCGGCGAGCTGGAGTTTGACAACGGTCGGTTCCAGTTCGGCGCCGACATCATGAAGACCAAGCTGCACCGCACCCAGGCGTCGCAGAACTATCAGGCGCTGGGCGACTGGAGCGTGAACGACGCGGGCGACTATCCGGACATTACGGACGTCATTCGCCAGGTCAATTTTGCCAGCCAGTTCGAGGACTACAATACCAAGGGCATCTCGCAGGGCACCTGGGTCGGCAACGCCAACGATCTTGCCAAGTTTGCGGTCGGCAAGTATCCGACCGCCAACTACATGGTCAACAAGACCCTGGCCGCCGACAACACCGTGATCGAGAACACGAAGGCCGCTTACGCACAACTCGTGCTCGAAGGCCAGCTGGGCGACCTGCCGACCACCACGCGCTTCGGCATGCGCTACGAGCAGACCGACGTGCGCTCCAACACGCAGATCGCTCTGCCGAGCGGGATCGTATGGTTGTCCAACAACGACTTCCAGAACCCCAGCGGCACGACGGTCGAGCCCGTGACGGACACCGGCAGCTACAGCAACCTGCTGCCCAACGTCGACTTCAGCATCGACCTCACCGACTCGCTGCAGGGCCGCGCTTCGTACAGCAAGACCATTGCACGCGCGCCGTACGGCAACCTGTACGCGGGCGGTGGCGTGGGCAACCCGGGCGGCTCCACCCTGATCAATGCCTCGTCGCAAGCGACTGGTAACGAGAACGACCCGGGCCTGAAGCCGCTGGTGTCCGACAACCTGGACCTCAGCCTGGGCTGGTACTTCGCACCGTCCAGCTACTTGTCGGTCACCTTCTGGGACAAGCGCGTCAACAACTTCATCGGTACGTCGGTGACGAACCAGAGCATGTTCGACCAGCGTGACCCGACTACCGGGCCCCGCGCCCAGCAGGCCCTCGCGTTCCTGAACAGCCCGCAATGTGCTGCCCAGACGGGAGCGCCGTGCGCAGTCAACGATACGAGCCTGTTCTCGACGGTAGCGCTGCTCTCGAATCCGGCAAGTGGTGGCCTCGCCGCTTACAACGGCACGGACGCGCAGGCGTTGGCCCTGGAAAGCGCTTACAACGTCACCGCAAACCCGGACGACCCGCTTTACATCTACAAGGTCTCCAAGCCGGCCAACGTGCACAGCGCCATGCTCCACGGCTGGGAGTTCGGTGGTCAGTACTTCCTGGGTGACACCGGCTTCGGCATCCTGGCGAACTACACCAAGGTCGATGGTGACGTTCACTACAACAATGCCGGCGACCCGGACGTCGACCAGTTCGCGCTGACCGGCCTCAGCGACAGCGCCAACGCGGTACTGATGTACGAGAAGTATGACTTCTCCGTACGCCTGGCCTACAACTGGCGTGCCGCGTTCCTGACCGCAGCGTCTGCCCAGAACCCGACCTACGTCGACCAGTACCACCAGCTCGACCTCAGCGTGAACTACAACCTGAACGACCACCTGTCGTTCCAGTTTGAAGGCATCAACCTGACGGGCGAAAACGTGCGCTGGTATGGCCGTACGGTCAAGCAGTTCGTGCGAGTGGTTGACCAGAAGCCGCGTTACGGGCTTGGTGTCCGCTACAAGTTCTGATTGCGTCAGTAGCGTAGTAAACCGGGGGCCACTGCTTGCAGTGGCCCCTTTTTTTGCGGCGTCTGCGGTAATATCGATGGCTTGGAATTAATCCGAAGAAAGCGATTTGGGGGAGCCGAATGGCCCGGTACGAAATGCTCAACAATGTGGCGCACAAGGAGCTGCGCGTCGCCACCCGCTTTGGCGCGGCCTATGGGGATGACATCGGCATGGTGCCGGCCTACCCCACTGAATATGCCGAGCTGGTGCGCGAATATCCGATCTTCTTCCGCAAGAACGAAGACGGTGAATATCAGTCGGTGGTCCTTCTCGGTTTCGACGGCAAAGAAAATCTTTTTCTCGACGGCGAACAATGGAAAGCGACGTATTTGCCCGCCCATATTGCGCGGGGTCCTTTCCTGATCGGTTTCCAGGAGCGGAACGTGGACGGCGAATTGCGCCACGAGGCCGTTATCAGCGTTGATCTGGACCACCCGCGCGTCAACTTCGAAGAAGGCGAAGCGGTTTTTCTTCCCCAGGGGGGCAATAGCCCGTACCTCGAGCACGTCACCACCCTGCTTCGCGGCATTCGCGACGGTGTGGAAGGCGGCAAGGCGATGTACGCCGCCTTCGATTCGCTCGATCTGATCCAGCCGCTCACGCTTGATATCAAGTTCGACAACGAGCACGGCGCCAACGTCACCGGCCTGCTCGGCATCGACCGCGAACGGCTGGCCGCGCTGGACGCGGAGTCGCTGCATTCGCTGCATCGCTCGGGTTATCTCGAGGGCGCCTACCTGGTGTTGGCCTCGATGCACAACATGCGCCGGCTGATGGCCGAGAAGCAGCGCCGCCTGAGCCGGGAGGAAGTCGCCGCCAACGCGGGTTGACTGCCATGAGGGAGCCTGTTGCCAGCGTCCGCGAGCGATCGGATGTTCGCGCCGACGCACTTCCCGTCGACGAATTGCTCGAAGCAGGACAACCTGTCGTCCTGCGCGCTCTGGTGCGCGACTGGGAGCTGACCAGGGCAGGACAGCGCTCCACGACGGATGCCATGGCCTGCCTGGCCCGCTTCTACAATCAGCGGCCGATCCAGTACTCCCATGGCGCACCCGATATCGCCGGGCGCGTGTTCTACAACGACGACTTCACCGCCATCAATTGTCAGGTGCTGCGCGGCACGCTTACCGAACTCCTCGACGAAATCGGCGCACATCTGGACGACCCACGGCCGCCCACCTGGTACATGGCCTCGGCACCCGTCGACGCCTTGTTGCCGGGCCTGCGCGAAACCGACGATCTGAATTTTGCGGCCAGCGGAATCGATGCCCCCCCACGCATCTGGATCGGCAACCGCACCATCGCCTCGGCCCATTACGACGCGATGAACAACATCGCCTGCAATGCCGTAGGCCGCCGTCGATTCACGCTGTTCCCGCCGGAGCAGATCAGCAACCTGTATCCCGGCCCGCTGGAGCCGACGCCAGGGGGGCAAGTCGTGAGTGTCGTGGATTTTGCCGCGCCCGATTTCGGCAAGTATCCGCGTTTTCGCGAAGCGCTCGCCTCCGCGCAAGCCGTGGAGCTGGAGGCTGGTGATGCGATATTCATTCCGAACATGTGGTGGCACCACGTGGAAGGGCTCGAGCCGTTCAACGTATTGGTGAATTATTGGTGGAGCAGCGTGCGCCACGACGTGCCCACACCCATGCACGCGCTTTACCACGCGCTGTGGGCCATCCGCGACCGCCCCGAGCATGAGAAACGCGCCTGGCGCGACGTCTTCGACTATTACGTGTTCGGCCCCGCCGAGCGGGCCGCGGAGCATCTCCCCGAGCAAGCACGCGGCGCGCTTGGCCCGCTGGACGAAACCAGGGTCCGGCAGCTGCGCGCCATGCTGATTGACCGGCTCAACCGATGAACCCCGGCGACCTCGACGGACGTTTCAAGCCGCCCTAGCACGAGCGCGGCAAAACGTCTCAAGCACTACGGAACCCCGCAAAAGCGGGGAAAATGAAGTACGACCAAAATGGGGAGGGGTAGACGTGGGTAGCAACAGAATTCGCAAGGTGGTGATCGCTGGCGGCGGCACGGCGGGGTGGATCGCGGCGAGCGCGCTGGCGTACCAGCTGCGGGACCAGATCGAGGTGACGCTGGTTGAATCGTCCAAGATCGCCACTGTCGGCGTGGGCGAAGCCACCGTGCCGCCGGTTCGCAACTTCAACCGGTTCATGAACATCGACGAGCAGGAATTCCTGCGCGCGGTCGCCGGCACGTTCAAGCTGGCCATCTCGTTCGAGAACTTCGTCCGGCCGGGGCACCGTTACATCCATCCTTTCGGCAATACCGGCAAGGGCACGCTGGTCGCCGGGTTCCAGCAATACTGGCTGGAGAGCCTGCGCCGCGGCATGAAGTCGGATCTGGGCAATTTCAGCCTGGAAGCGATGGCTGCGCTGGAGGACAAGTTCGCGCTGACCGAAAACCCGGAGATCAACTACGCGTACCACATGGATGCCGCGCTCTACGTCGAGTTCCTGCGCAAGAAGTTCGAGCGTTACGGGATCAAGCGGATCGAGGGCATGATCAAGGAAGTGCGCCAGAACCCCGACAGCGGCTATATCGAATCGCTGCTGCTGGACGATGGCCAGGTGATCGAAGGCGACCTGTTCATCGATTGCACCGGCTTCCGCGGCCTGCTCATCGAGCAAACGCTGAAGACCGGTTACGAGGACTGGAACAACTGGCTGCCCTGCGACCGCGCGATTGCCGTGCAGACCCGTTCGGTCGATCCGTCGCCGGTGCCGTATACGCGCGCCATCGCCCACGAGGCGGGCTGGCGCTGGCACATCCCCGTACAGCATCGCGTCGGCTGCGGGCTGGTGTATGACAGCCGCTACATGTCCGACGACGAGGCACGCGCCAAGCTGCTGCACGATGTCGGCGCCGAGCCGGTCAGGGACCCGTGGCAGGTGAAGTTCCGCACCGGACGCCGGCTCAAGGCGTGGAACAAGAACGTGGTGGCATTGGGCCTGGCCAGCGGCTTCATCGAACCGCTGGAGTCGACCAGCATCCACCTGGCGATGAGCGCGGTGATGCTGCTGGTGGAGCTGTTCCCGTCCGAAGGCATCCCGGACTCGCTGGTCAAGCGCTACAACGATGTCTGCCGTGGCGAACTGGAACACGTGCGCGACTTCATCACCCTGCACTATCACGCCAACAAGCGTGAAGAGAAAATGTGGAAGGACTGCCGCGAGATGTCGCTGCCCGATTCCCTGCAGATCCGCATCGACGCCTGGCGCGACCGCGCGCATGTGTGGAAGGACCAGGGCGAACTGTTCGCGACCACCTCGTGGATGCACGTTTTCCTGGGCCAGGAAGTCATGCCGACCCAGCACCATCCGGTGACGCGGGAGCTGTCGGACAACGACCTGCGCCGCCTGCTCGACAGCATCCGTGGGCCGATCGATCGCATCCTGCCCTTGATGCCCGTGCAGCAGGAGTTCATCGATCGCTATTGCAAGTCGCCTGACGGCATATGGGACATGCATCGACTGGGCTGAGGCAGTTTTCGGCTACCCGGCTCCAACCAGGGCGAGGGCATGGCGAGGGCATGGATGCCCGAGTTGAGGCAACGCAAGGAGCAATTGCCCGATGCCCGAGTTGAAGCAATGCATGGAGCAATTGCCCGATGCCCGAGCTGAGGCAACGCATGGAGCAGTTGCCCGATGCCCGCGCGTGGGTCGGTCGCGCAAGCGACGGGTCCTCGCGCTGGCGTTCGGGCATGTATGAGACGTCCGATAGAAGGGAACCACGGGATCGTGGTTTTCTACACAACCCGAGACTTCTGCGAT
Source organism: Rhodanobacter caeni (assembly GCF_039523575.1). Taxonomy (NCBI): domain Bacteria; kingdom Pseudomonadati; phylum Pseudomonadota; class Gammaproteobacteria; order Lysobacterales; family Rhodanobacteraceae; genus Rhodanobacter; species Rhodanobacter caeni. Next base: position 73,676 of record NZ_BAAAFO010000003.1, read on the forward strand.
GCTGATCGAACGTCACGCCAACATGCGCATCGAGAAGCGCAGCTTCGGCAACGAAGCTGCGCCCTTGCTGGTCATCGACAACCTCGTCGCCGATCCCGAGCGACTGGTGCGCAAGGCCGCGCGCCGCGCCTTCGATATCACGAGCAACTACTTTCCCGGACCGCGTACGCGGGCTCCGGCCATGTACGCGCCTTTTCTGGAGTCGGTGCTCAACCCGCTGCTGCTCGAGCATTTCGGTATCCAGCCCGGACGCTTCAAGTTCTCGATGTGCCACTACTCGCTGGTGGCCACGCCGCCGCAGGAACTGAAGTTCCTGCAACGCGTGCCACACATCGATTCGACCGGCGGCGACGGCTTGGCCACCGTGCATTACCTGTTCCACGGCCATTGGGGCGGCACCGCCTTCTACCGCCACCGCAAGACCGGTTTCGAGTCCATCGACGATGGGCGCAAGGAAGCCTATTTCCGCCAGCTTGAAGCGGAAAGCCAGGGTGCCGACGCCCCTGCCCCCGGCTATATCAATGGTGACACCGCGCTGTTCGAGCAGACCGCCAGGGCCGATGCCGTGTTCAACCGCATGCTCGTCTACCGACGCAACTCGCTGCACTCGGCCTGCATCGAAAACCACGACATTCCGCCGCCCGATCCACTGACCGGGCGACTGTCGATCAACAGCTTCATCGACGTGATGTGACCCCACATGCGCCGGGTTTTTCGAGGTTCCCTGTAGGAGCGACTTCAGTCGCGATGCTCTGATGTCTGACGCAAAAGCATCGCGACTGAAGTCGCTCCCACAGGCATCTGCGCGGTGCGGCACGCCTTTAAGCCCTTCGTAAGCGAAGCCTCGGATAATCCACAGCATGTCATGCTTGCCGCGGATCGATTCGCGGGCCCGGTTTCGAAGGTAACGCCGTGCACATCATCCTGGTGGAAGACGACACGCAGCTCGGCGCCGCCATCGCGCGGGCGCTGGAGCGTCTGGCCTATACGGTCACCTGGCTGCGTGACGGTCGCGAGGCGCTGAGCGCGTTGCGCGACCAGACCGCCGACCTGGTATTGCTGGATCTCGGCCTGCCCGGCAAGGACGGCATGGAGGTGCTGACCGAAGCGCGCCGCAGCCACGTCACCACGCCGGTGATGGTGATGACGGCCCGCGACGGACTGGATGACCGCGTTCGCGGCCTCGACGCCGGCGCCGACGACTACCTGGTCAAGCCCTTCCACCTGGACGAGCTGGCGGCGCGCATCCGTTCGTTGACCCGGCGTGCGCAAGGGCTGGCGGCGAACCGCATCGAGGCAGGCGCACTGAGCCTGGACCTTGGCACGTCCGAAGTGCGCTTTCGCGGCGAAAGAGTGGAGCTGACCAAGCGCGAGTTCGCCCTGCTGCAGATCCTGATGGAGCGCGCCGGGCGGCTGGTGCGCCGCGAGGGTCTGGAGAATTCGCTTTACGGGCTGGACAACATCGTCGGCAGCAGCGCGCTGGAAGTGCTGGTGCATACGCTGCGCCGCAAGCTGAGCTTCGACACCATCCAGACCGTGCGCGGCTTCGGCTACATGATTCCGCGCGAACCCCAATGAAGCGGACGAGCCCGCTGAAACCGGCCAGCCTGCACGGGCGATTGCGCCTGCTGATCATCCTGGTGTTGCTGGCGGTGCTGCTGCCATTGGGGATTTTCAGCTTCCAGCGCACGATCACCGAGGTGGACGAACTGTCCGACGGCCGGCTGGCGCAATCGGCGCGCACCCTGCAGGTGCTGATCGAACACGCCGGCCTGTCCGCGCTGCAGGGTCGGGATGCCACCGGCATGCTGGTACCGATCGAGGTCGGCCAAGCCACATTGCCGCGGCGGCATCGAACCTACGAATCCGAAGTGGGCTTCCAGGTGTTCGATCACGCCGGTCGCACGATGCTGACAACCACCACCATCGCGACCCTGCTGCAGCCAACCGCTACCGACGCCGACTTCCAGGACGTACGTCAGGGCAAGTATCGCTGGCGCATATTCACCCTGCACGACGATCTCGACCGCGTGATGATCCGCACCGGCGAGCGCTACGACAGCCGCAACGACATCATGCATGCGGTATGGCTGGAACACAGCCTTCCGCTCCTGGTTGGCCTGCCCTTGCTGGCCTGGCTGGTGGGCTGGGCGGTAAGGCGCGGACTTTCCCCGCTCGAAACCCTGACTCGCGAACTCTCGACCCGGCAACCGGGCAGTCATGCACCGATCCGCCTGCCCGCCGCACCGCAGGAACTTCAGCCTGTGCTGGCCGCACTGAACGGCCAATTGGCGCGGCTCGAGGATGCGCTGGAGCGCGAGCGCCGCTTCAGCGCCGACGTGGCGCACGAGCTGCGCACGCCGCTGGCCAGCGCCATGATCAACCTCGAAAGCGCGATGGCCACCACCGACCCGGCCGAGCTCAAGACCGGCCTGGGCAGCGCCCAGCATGGCATCGCGCGGCTGGCGCGACGGATCGAACAACTGCTGGCGCTGGCCCGACTGGAAGCCGGCGCGGCATCGGGCCAGCGCAGCCACGTCGACCTGGTCGCCGTGGCGATGGATGTGATCGAGGAGCTGTCGGCCGTGATCGCCGACAGTGGCGTGGACCTCAGCTTTTCGCGACTGACGCCGCACGTACCCGTGCAAGGCTACGAGGCCGCGCTCGCGGCGCTGCTGCGCAACCTGGTCGAGAATGCGCTGCGCCACGTTCCGCGCGGCGGCCAGGTGCAACTGGCGATCGAACAGGGCCAGGGCATGGCGCTGATCGACGTCATCGACGATGGCCCCGGCATCCCGGCCGAACGCCGCGCCAGCGTATTCGCCCGCTTCCATCGCGAAGCCGGCAGCCACGGCGACGGCTTCGGGCTGGGCCTGTCGATCGTGCAGCGCGCCGCCCAACTGCACGGCGCCACCATCGAACTGCTCGACTCGCCGTTCGGCAACGGCCTGCGCGTGCGGGTGGCGATCCCGCAAACGCCAGGGAAAGTCTGAACAAACCTTTGGTCTCCATTCCAGCGAAGCGCTTTTCAACGGCCGAAGGGCCGCTCAAGCTGGAATCCATGGTCTTCAAGAGGTTGCCGGGGCGACGTCGGGGTACCGAATCCCGGCTTTTGCTGGGATGACGACTTGCTCAGGCCATCCCTGGCTGTCACGCCAAATCAAACTTGCCGCCGTTGCTTTGTTTCTTGCGTGCCCGGATTTCAAAATCGAATCGGCCCCGGCGCTTCACAATGCATGGTTCTTAAGGTTAAAAATCAGATATACAAGGCTGACGCCATTTCTTGCGGCGTGCAATATTGAAACCCAGAGCACCGAGTTGCTGCCTTTTCGGTCGAACACCGTGAACGCATAGGCCAACGTCAGGCTAGCCGCGAATGCCCAGACCGCGTATCCGAAACTGTAATAATGAAGAGCACCGAACAGTAGCGCGGAGATGATTATCGAGCGCGTCCTTGACCAGTGAAGCGATACCTGGCAAATGCGTATGGGCACGCACTGCAAAAGCAATGTTTCCAATGGTGGCGCTATAAGACATCCGGCAATCGCCAGGGAGACCAACCCTTTTGTCCCAAGAAAATCATGCTCATGATTTATGGGCGCGCACCGAACAACAAGGTTTGAAGTACATATAATATGGAATCAGCAATGAGCGGGGACAAGTATGACAAAAAGAGCATAACAACGATGATTTTTGCAACATTTAATCGTGTAATCCGCTCATCCAGTGCGACCAACCTTGACTTCATTATCGTTCCGTACATTCGCGGTTTCCCAAACAGCGGGTAAAGAATGCAATGCCATTTCCGCGAGGCCATGGCATTACATTTCATCTAGAAAGTTTTTTGGCCGTCTCAAACTCCACGTGCAACACCTAGTCCGATCTGGCATAGGCTGTTGCGATGAGAACATATAGCGAACTGACGTTGGAAGAGAGAGTGGAGATCCAGCAGCGGCTGGAGTCTGGCGACAGCCTGCGTGCCGTCGGTCGGTCGCTGGGTCGCTCGCCCAGCACGATCAGCCCCGCCGCACGCCCGGTGAACTGGTCAGCGTAGGCGATGAAGGCGATCAGGGCGCCGGCGGTGAACGTGTTCTCCAATGCCAGCGTGGCGGCGATCCAGATCGTCGCGACCCGGCCAATGCCGAACATCAGCTGGTTGCCCAGCATGAAGGCGATGACGAGGCGCTGGATGCCGATGCCGCGATTGGCGGTGGCTACCGTGGCGTTGGCGTAACGCGCGAAGCGCTCGTCCTGCTTGTTGGCCAGCTTGATCGGCATGGCGCCGCGGATGGACTCCAGCAGTTCGCTCTCCTGGCGGGCGCCGTAGACGATCCGCTCCTCGTTCGCCCGCCGCAGCGGGTCGAAGAAGGCCCAGCGCAGCAGGCCGTAGGCCAGGAACAGGCCCACCACAAGGGTGGTGAGCGTGAGGCTGTAGAAGCCCATCACCACCAGAGTCACCAGCGACATCAGGCCATCAAGCAACGAGCCGATGAACTGCGTGGTGAGGGTTTGTTGGATGGTCTGGATGGAGCCGAAGCGCGATACCACGTCGCCGATATGGCGCTTCTCGAACCAGTCCAGCGGCAGGCGCATCAGGTGGCCGAACAGGTTGCTGGCCCACTGCACGTTGATCGTGGCACCCAGCCAGGTCACTGCCCACGAGCGCGCCGCCGTGATAAGGGCGGAGAACACCGTGATGCCGAGAAAGCCCAGACCAAGTAGCGTAAGCAGGCTGTGGTCGGCGGACACCAGTACCTGATCCAGCACCCATTGCAGGTAGAACGGCCCGGCCAGCGCGAACACTTCCAGCGCCAGGGCCAGCAGCAGGATCTGCCCCAGCGCCGGCACCAGGCCGCGTACCTTGCCGGTCAGCGTGCGCAGCGAGATGGCCTGGCGCACGCTCACGGGGGTAAAGTCAGCCGCGGGTGTCAGCTCCAGCGCCACGCCGGTGAAATGTTCGGAGGCCTCGCGCAAACCTAGCTTGCGGATGCCACGTGCGGGGTCGTGGATCACGATGCCACGCTTGTCGGCGCGCTTGAGCACCACGAAGTGGTTGAGATCCCAGTGCAGCACGCAGGGCGTGCGCAACTGCGGGAGTTCATCCAGATCGAGCTTGAGCGGGCGGCAGGTGAAGCCGAGCTGGCCCGCCATTTCCATCAAGCGGGCCAGGGTGATGCCCTTGAGCGAGGTGGAGAAGCGCCGGCGCAGGCCCGCCAGGTCCACGTCGTGGCCGTGATGGGTGGCGATCATCGCCAGGCAGGCCAAACCACATTCGGCGGCTTCGGTCTGCAACATCATGGGCAGCCGGCGTGACCAGCCGAATTGAAGGGCGGAGCGATACACGACATGCGCCTTCGCGCGCGATTGCGAGCCGTCAGCCATGGGCACCTCCTGTCAGGTGGTGCGCCATGCCGTACAGCGGCTCGAACACCCATCCCAGCAGGCGGCGCCGATCCATCAATATGTCCGCCTGCAGCGCCATACCGGGTTTCAGCGCCTCGCGCCTGCCATAGGCCAGTACGAAGGAGCGATCCAGCGTCACCTGCACGCGGTACAACGGCTGCTGGCTTTGCTGGCCGATCAGGGCGGCGATATCGGAGGCGCCCAGGGCACCGCGCGAGACGTCGGCGACCTCACCGTACTGCTGCCCGAACTTCTGGTACGGAAACGCCTCGTAGCGCAGCACGACCTTGCTGCCCGGGTCGATGAAGCCGATGGCACGGCTGGGCACCAGCAATTGCGCCTGCAGGGCGGAGCCAGCCGGGAGAATGGACAGCAGCGATTGGCCCGCACTCACCATCTGCCCTGGCTTAGGCAGCACGGCGGAGACCGTGCCGTCGCGAGGCGCACGCAAGACGGTGGCACGCTGCAACTCGTTCTGGGCAATGGATTGCGCCACCCCCGCAAGTTGACGCTCGGTGTCGTTGCGCTTGGTGGCGAGATCCAGCGGCAGTTGTGCCAGTTGCTGGCGAGCGGCATCGAGTTGCTGGCGCGTATCCAGTTGCTGCCGGGTTCAAGGTCTTGAGCTGGCTCTTCGCCTCCAGCACGGCGGCGCGTTGCTGCTGGATCTGCACCTCGGAAACGTACCCCTTGGCACCCAGCGGCTCGATGCGCTCCAGCAGATGCTGGTTGCTCGTCATCTGCTGACGGGCGATGCTCTGCTGGTCGCCGATCTGCCTCAGCTGGGCCTGCAGCAGCACGATCTTGCCGCGCCACGCATCGGTCTGCTGCCTGCCTAGTTGCTGTTGGTTGGCGAGGTCGGCCTGCAGCCGATCGCGCTGCGCCTCCAGCTGCTGCCCCACAAGGGCATGCGTATCACCCAACGCCGCACTGTCCTGATCACCGGACAACTCCAGCAACACGCCGCCGGCCTTGACGGCTTGTCCATCGTGCACGTACAGCTTGGTCACGGTACCGGCGCCGGGAGCCACGACGTTCAGCAGCCCGGCGCTGGGCACCAACTGGCCCACCACGGTCTCGCGGCGGGTGTAGTGGCCGAAAACGAGAAACAGAAGAATGGCGGCGGCGAACGCCACGACCAACACGGTGAGGGCCCAGCGCGACAAGGGCGCCGCGACAATGATGGCCCAGCCATTCTCCACGGCGGGCGTCCGCGACTTCCTGTCGAAACAGCAATCCTGACACGAGCTACTCCCTGTCGCTAGATGGCTCTGCACCGGCTAGGATGAGCCAACCGTCTTTTTATACTCACCTTGAGTACGCTAATCAACAGGGTGAAGATGTGTCGGCGACTATCCAACTTTTCGAGAAATACAAATTGCACATCGGCGCGCGCACCGACAGCGCCGGTGCCGCCGCGCTGGGCATCAAATGTCAGACCGTCAGCAACTGGCGCACGCGCGGTAGCCAAGCCGAGCCGCGATTGATCGAGGCGATGGCGACGACGCTGGAAGCCGACGTGGGTGAATGGCTGCTTCGCGCGCAGATCGAGCAGTCATTCGATGCATCGAACCGGGAGGTTTGGCGGCGCATGAGCAGACGGCTGGGCTACCGACTCGGCAGCATCGGCGCAGTGCTGATTCCGACGGCGGCGCAACTTGGCGGCCGGCTTCAAATGCTGGTGGCGGATTCCGCCGCCCTTGCCGAAAACCTGGCGCCCCTGACCTGACCCGCGCCACCGCCTGACCTTGCGCTGACCGCCGCCGGCGGCTTTTATTGAGCCCGATGCCATCCATTGGTTAAGCTCCGTGGGCTTTATCGCCTGTTGCGCAGGCTTTCTCCGGGGTTTTTCTTTGAGCGCCAACGCAGCAAAGCAGCACAGCCGGTTTCCGTTGCTCTCCGCCGTGGTGCTGGCGCTGATCGTGGCGTCAATGAATATCGGGTTGTGGTGGTGGGGCAACCTGCCGCACGGGCCGGAGGACTGGCACGGCAAGATCGGCGGTTTCGCGCTGTCGGCCTTCCAGCGCTACCAGAGTCCGCTGAAGAACGATTTTCCCAGCGACGAGGAGATCGACAGTGACCTCAAGCTGATCAGCAAGTACACCTCGCGCGTGCGCACCTACTCGATGCTGGAGAACCCGCAGGTGCCGCGGCTGGCCGAGCGCGAGGGGCTGAAGGTGATGGCCGGCGCCTGGATCGACCGGCGGCTGGACAACAACGAGAAGGAGATCGACACCCTGATCGCCCAGGCCCGGCACTACCCGGGTACGGTCAACCGGGTGATCGTGGGCAACGAGGTGCTGCTGCGCAACGACATCAGTCCTGAGCAGCTGATGACCTATCTCGATCGTGTGCGCGCCGCGCTGCACCAGCCGGTGTCGACCGCCGAGCCGTGGCACATCTGGGAGAAGTATCCCGAGCTGGTGCAGCACGTCGACTTCATCACCGTGCACCTGTTCCCCTACTGGAACGGCATCGACCGCAAGGATGCGCTGGCCGACGCGCTGTCGCGCTACAACCACCTGCGCCAGCTGTATCCGAACAAGCCCGTCGTGGTGGGCGAAATCGGCTGGCCGTCCAATGGCGACCGCTTCCAGTACGCCACGCCGTCGGTGTCGAACGAGGCGATCTTCCTGCGCCAGTGGTTCAACGCGGCGCGCGAGCAGCACATCGACTACTACGTGATGGAAGCGTTCGACCAGCCATGGAAGGAGGGCCTGGGCGAAGGCCGCACCGGCGCGTACTGGGGCATGTTCAATGCCGACCGGCAGCTGAAATTCCCGTTCACCGGCCCGGTCACCGAAGACACCGCCTGGCCGTGGAAGGCGCTGGCCGCCAGCCTGCTGGCGCTGCTGCCGATGATCCTGTTCGCGCGCCGCTTCAGCCGCTTCAAGCTGATGGGCCGGCTGTTCTTCTGCATGCTGATCCAGCTGGCCTGCGGATTGATCACCTGGTCGGCCACGCTGCCGTTCAACTTCTACCTCAGCTGGGTCGACTGGACCATGCTGGTGCTGTTGTTCCCGGCGCAGATCGCGATTCTGGCAATCCTGCTGATCAACGGCTTCGAGTTCACCGAGGTGCTGTGGCGCCGCCGCTGGATGCGTGACGCCGGCATGCTCAGGCCCGATCCGCCGGAAAAGCAGCCGTTCGTGTCGATCCACCTGGCCTGCTACAACGAACCACCGGAAATGGTGATCGTCACCCTCGATTCGCTGGCCGCGCTGGATTACGCCAACTTCGAGGTGCTGGTGATCGACAACAACACCAAGAACCCGGATGTATGGAAACCGGTGCAGGCGTATTGCGAGCAGCTGGGCAAGCGCTTCCGCTTCTTCCATCTTGAACCGTGGCCTGGCTACAAGGCCGGCGCGCTGAACTTCGGCCTGAAGGAAACCGATCCGGCCGCCGACGTGGTGGCGGTGATCGACGCCGACTATGAAGTGCGTCCCGACTGGCTGGCCACGCTCACCGGCTACTTCCACGACCCGAAGGTGGCGGTGGTGCAGTGCCCGCAGGCGCACCGCGAGTTCGAGAACAACACCTTCCGCCGCATGACCGCGTGGGAATACGACGGCTTCTTCCGCATCGGCATGCATCACCGCAACGAGCGCAACGCGATCATCCAGCACGGCACCATGACGATGGTCCGCCGGAGCGCGCTGGAAGGCACCGGCGGCTGGTCGGAATGGACGATCTGCGAGGACGCCGAGCTGGGCCTGCGGCTGATGCACGCCGGCTACGAGCTGGTCTACGTCGACGAACTGATGGGCAAGGGCCTCACCCCGGCCGATTTCAAGGCGTACAAGAGCCAGCGCTACCGCTGGGCGTTCGGCGCCATGCAGATCCTGAAGGGCCGCTGGAACTGGATGACCCAGCGTGGCCCGCTGTCGGTGGGGCAGCGTTTCCATTTCCTCACCGGCTGGTTCAGCTGGTTTGCCGATGCGCTGCATCTGATCTTCACCCTGATGGCGATTTTCTGGACCGCGGGCATGGTGGCGTTCCCGCAGGTGTTCAGCCTGCCGATGCAGCTGTTCCTGATTCCGGTGATCGGCTTCTTCTTCGCCAAGGCCATCTTCGGCATCGTGCTGTACCGCGCCCGCGTGCCGTGCGGCTGGTACGACACGCTGATGGCCTCGCTGGCCAGCATGGGGCTTTCCCACGCCATCGCCCGCGGCATCCTGCACGGCCTGACGCGCGAGAAGACCTCGTTCGTGGTCACCGCCAAGAGCCGCCGCCTGGGCGAATCGAGCTTCGCCGCGTTCGCGCCGGTGCGCGAAGAACTGTTGATGGCGATCGCACTGGTGCTGTGCGTGATCGGCATGGCAACCGGCTTCGGCACCCGCTACATCGAGGGCACGCTGTGGATCTTCATCCTCAGCGCGCAATCGATCCCGTATTTCTCGGCGGTGATTGGCGCGTGGATCGCGCACAAGGCGGGCGACAAGGCGGGTTGATCCGGCGCGTCATGCGGGAATGGGCGCCCGGTTCATACGACGCCCACACGCGCTTGGGTAAGCTGCCCTCACTTTGCCGAAGGTCGCCACCACGAATGCGCCGAATGTTCCGACGCCTGAGTCTGCTGTTGTGCCTGCTGCCGCCGCTGGCACAGGCGAACGTGCAGCTGATGGTCGATGGCGTGGATGATCCGCTGCGCGGGGCCGTGGCGACGGCGGTCGATCTGTCGCAGTACGCCACGCGCGATGTCAGCGATGCACAGGTTCGGCGATTGGTGGAGCGTGCGCCGGAGCAGGGCCAACGCGCGCTGGAGCCGTACGGCTACTACGACGCCACCATCACCAGCGACGTTCAGCCGCTGGGCAAGGACTGGCGCGTGACGCTGCACGTGAAACCGGGCGAGCCGGTGAAGGTCACGGCGGTGGAACTGCAGCTGGATGAGACCGCGTCGCGCATCGGGTCGATCCGCCGCGCGCGACGCGCGATCGAGCGGCTCAAGGGCCAGGTGCTGAACCACGGTGCCTACGATGCCGCACGCGACGCGCTCTCGGCCGAATTGACCGCGCATGGCTTCCTCGATGCGCGCCTGCGCACCCATCGCGTGGAGGTGACGCGCGCGGATCGAAGCGCGGTGGTCAAGCTGGCCTGGCAGGCAGGCCCACGCTACCGCTACGGCAAGGTGCACTTCGAGGGCTCGCAGTTTGCCGAGGGGTTTCTCGATCGCTACGTGCCGTTCAAGTCCGGCGATTATTTCGAACAGGACCAGTTGCTGGCGCTGCAGCAGGCGCTGAACGGCGCCGATTATTTTTCGGTGGTCAACGTGCTGCCCGACGTGGACGAAGCCCACGCCGGCGTGGTCGACGTCACCGTGCAACTGGCGCCGGCCAAGCGCACGATCTATACCGGCGGGCCTTTCATCGGTACCGATACGGGTTTCGGCGTGCGTGGCGGCATGGAGCGACGCTGGGTCAACCGGCGCGGCCACAAGTGGAAGAACGAACTGGTGGTGGCGCAGCGGTTGAAGACGCTCTCCACGCTCTATTCGATTCCCCTGCCCGGCCCCAACCAGCGCAGCTACAACGTCGGCGCCAATTTCCGCGATGCCGACACCACCACCTCGCAATCGCGCACGCTGGAACTGGTGGGCAACGAAACGCGGCAATGGCATGGCTGGGTGCGCACCATCGGCGCGCATGCGCTGTCGGGCACCTTCACCGTGGGCAAGCGCGGCAACGAGCCGGACAACACGCCCGGCATCGACCACGGCCGCAGCACGCTGGTGTTCGCCGAAGCGGCGCTGTCGCGCAAGAAGGCCGACAACGCCACCTTCGTGCGGCGCGGCTGGTCGGTCAACCTGGCCGCGCGCAGCACCGCCGGGACGCTGCTGTCCGACGCCAGCTTCAGCCAGCTCACCGCCGACGCCAAGTGGATCCACGCGTTCGGCGAACGCAGCCGCAACCGCTTGATCCTGCGCGGCAGCGCCGGCATCACCCGCACCAGCGATTTTTCCGCGCTGCCGCCGCAGCTGCGCTTTTTTGCCGGTGGCGACCGCTCGGTGCGCGGCTACGGCTTCCAGTCGATCGGCCCGCGCAACAGCGCCGGCCGCGTCGTCGGCGGACGCAACCTGCTGGTGGCCAGCACGGAGCTGGAGCACTACTTCACCCGCCGTTGGGGCATGGCCGCGTTCGTCGACGCCGGCAATGCGTTCACCGGCACCGACTACCGGCCACGCATCGGCGCCGGCCTGGGCGTTCGCTGGCTGAGCCCGGTAGGCATGATCCGCGTCGACGTCGGCACGCCGATCCGCGACGCCAATGCCCATGGCGTGGAGCTGCATTTGGTGATCGGGCCAGATTTATGAAATCGGGATTCGGGATTCGGGATTCGGAATTGGCAAAAGCGGCGCTGCCGTCGTCCCGCCTGGGCGTAAGGCGTCGCGCAGTCGCCGGTGGCGGCCCCTCGATTTCGGCCCTTCAGGTCTACGCTCAGGAGGATAGGCGATGCGCTTACGGCTCGTGCTCCAGGCTTTTCCGTATCCCTAATCCCAAATCCCGAATCCCGGCCACCCCATGAAATGGCTCAAGCGCATCGCCCTCACCCTTGCCGCCCTGCTGCTGGTTGCGGCGGCGGGGCTGTGGTGGCTGCTGGGCAGCCATGCGGGGCTGCGTTTTGCGCTCGATCGGGCTGAAGGTTTCAACCACGGCGCGCTGCGCGTGCAGCAGGTGCGCGGTCACCTGGCCGGTCCGATCGATGTCACGGGATTGCGCTACGACGACGGCAGCGGCACCGTGGTGACGGTGGCCAAGGCGCACTTGCACGTACGCCTCTGGCCGCTGCTGGCGCGCCGTGTGCACGTACTCGACCTGGACGCGGACGGCGTCGAGGTGAGCTTGCCGCCAAGCTCGCCGCCATCGCGGGAGCGCACGGCGTTCTCGCTGAAGCCGCCGGTACAGCTGTGGCTCGATCGCGTGCACGTGGGCTCGTTGGCCATCCGCCAGGGCGGTGCGCCGATTTTTCTGTCCAATCAGCTCGATCTGTCGGGCAGCTGGACCGACAGCGGACTGGTTGTGAAACAACTGGCGCTGCAGGCGCCGGACGGCCACGTGCAACTCGGTGGCACGCTCGCCATCGGCACCGGCTACGCCGGCAGCAGCAAGGCCAGCTTCCGCTGGAAGCTGGGCGATGTCGACGTTGCCGGGCAACTGGCAGCGCAGAGCGACGGCAAGCTGGCGCATGTCGAACTGGCGCTGAGCCAGCCGAGCGCGTTGCATCTGCAACTGGACCTGACCCAGGGCGGTAACTACCCGTGGACCGCCGCGCTCGACGTGCCGCGTTTCGACCCACAGGTGCTTCTGGGTGACAGTTCGCTGGATACCGTGGCCGCCACGCTCAAGGGCCAGGGTGATCGCTACGGCGGCAGCCTGGAAGGCCGGCTCGACCTCAACGACTACCCCTTGCTGTTGCAGCCGTTGCGTGCCCGCTTCAGTCCCGATTTCGACACCTTGACGCTGGAGCAGTTGAGCCTCGGCTCGCCGCGTATCAAGGGCAACCTGGCGGCCACCGGTACCGTGCAACTGGCGGCAAAGCCGGTCAGCGCCGCGCTCGACCTTCGCTGGAGCGACCTGGAACTGCCCGAGGAACTGGCCGGCCAGGTGCTGGCCAGCCACGGCGCGATCAGCGCCCATGGCAGCACGGCGAAGTATCACGCCGAGGGCGACATCGCGATCGGGCCACCCGGCAAGCTGGCGGCGTTGTCGCTCGACCTGGATGGCGACACGCAGACCCTGGTGCTGCGCACGCTGGCGCTGGAGCAGGCCAACGGCGGCGTGCGCGCCAGCGGTCGCCTGATCCTGCAACCGGCGTTGGCGTGGCAGGCGCAGGTGAACGCCGATCGCTTCGATCCCGGACAGTTGTTTGCCGGATGGAATGGCGCGCTGGATTTCGACCTGGCCAGCCAGGGCTCGCTGCCCAGCGACGGCCCCGACGCCACGCTGGAGATCCGCAAGCTGGGCGGCAAGCTGCGCCAACGCGCTGTCAGCGGCCACGGCAAGCTGCACCTGTCCTCGAACGAGGTGGTGGACGGCCGCCTCGACCTGGCATCGGGCGGCAGCACGATCCGGCTGGACGCCAGGCCGGGAGCCAGCAACGACGCGCAGCTGGAACTGGCGATCGCCTCGCTGGCCGACTGGCTGCCCGATGCCGGCGGACGTCTAAACGGCCATTTCACCATCCGCGGCAAGCTGCCGGGACTGGCCGTCAACGGGCAACTCCACGGCCGGGCGCTTTCCTGGCAGCAGCAGAAAATCGACACGCTGCGCCTGATCGCCGGCGTGCCCGACATCAGCCGTCCCGCCGGCAAGCTCGACGTACAGGCCAGCGATGCCTGGGTGCAAGGGCTGGCGTTCCGGCAGATCCACCTGCTGGCCGAGGGCAGCCAGGCCAACCACCGGTTAACCCTGGATGCGCAGGGCACGCAGCTTTCCACCCGGCTTGCCCTGCACGGTTCAAGCAAGGGCGCGAACTGGGACGGCACGCTGGAAAGGCTGGACCTTGCCCCGCAAGGCATGCCCGAGTGGCGCCTGCAGCAGGCCGCGTCGCTGCGCTACCGCAACGGCGCGGCGAGCCTGTCCGAGCTTTGCCTCACCGCTGGCGATCCGCATGTGTGCGTGGCGGCCAATCGGGGCAAGGGCGGAAACCTGGACGCCAGTTACCGCCTGCACGCGCTGCCGCTGGCCTTGCTGCTGAGCGCCAGCGGCAACGCCGACTTGCCGTTGCGTGTCGACGGCACGCTGGAAGGCGAAGGCAGGCTTCGCCGCAGCGCCGCGGGCGCACTTGCCGGCAACGCCGAGATCCGTTCGGCCGGTGGTTCGGTCACATATACCGATCGCAGCGAGGAGCCCCTGCTTCGCTACGACCGGCTGCGCCTTGCCGCCACGCTGGCGCCGGGCAGCCAGCGTATCGAACTGCACAGCGGCCTGGACGAGAACGGACGTCTGGACGGCCATATCACGCTGACCGGCGCGCAACAACAGCTGGCTGGCGAGCTCGACCTTCGCCTGCGCAACCTGGCGTTCATCGAGCTGCTGAGCACCGACGTGGCCAACGCCAAGGGCCAACTCGACGGCAGTTTCCGTTTCGCCGGCACGCTGCAGCAGCCGTCCGTCAGCGGCCATGCCAACCTCGCCGATTTTGCCGCCGAGCTGCCCGCGATCGGACTGGAACTCAGCCATGGCAGCCTGGCCATCAGTGCCGTCGATGCGCGACAAATCCGGCTGGATGGCAGCGTGCGGTCGGGCAAGGGCCATGTCGACATCCATGGCGTGGCCGGCATCGGCGCCGGCGCGACCACGTCCATTGCGCTCAAGGGCGAGGCGTTCACCGCCGCCGACGTTCCCGCCGCCAGGGTGGTGGTCTCGCCGGACCTGCTCGTAAAGCAGGATGCGCACGGGCTGGACATCGGTGGCAGCGTCGCCATCGACAGCGCCGACATCAATGCCGACCGGCTGGTCGGCAACGGCAGCGTCAAGGCCTCGCCCGATGTCGTGGTGGTGGACCAGCAGCAGAAGGAGGAGGCCGCCAGCCAGCTGCCCATCACCGCCCACGTCAAGGTCGACCTGGGTCGGCGGACGCACGTGGTGGGCATGGGTCTGGATGGCCGCGTCACCGGCGCGCTCACCGTCAACGAACGGCCCGGTCACGCCACCACCGGCCAGGGGCAGGTCGCCGTGACCGGCACCTATCACGCCTATGGGCAGAACCTGCAGATCCAGCGTGGCCAACTGCTGTTCGCCAGCACGCCGATCGACAACCCCGGCCTGAACATCCGCGCCACGCGCAAGCTCAATCCCAACGCCACCATCGATGAAGGCCAGGAAGTGGGCCTGTACATCGCCGGCACGGCGCAGCGGCCGGTGCTGACGGTTTTCTCCAACCCGGTGATGGAGCAATCCGATGCGCTGTCGTACCTCATCACCGGCAAGCCGCTGTCCGACGTCAAGGGCGGCGAAGGCGACATGGTGGGCGCGGCGGCGCAGGCGTTGGGTTCGGCCGCGGGCAACCTGCTGGCCAAGCGCATCGGCTCGCAGGTGGGCGTGGACGACATCAGCGTGTCCAGCAACGAGGCGCTTGGCGGCGAGTCGGCGTTCACCGTGGGCAAGTACCTGTCGCCGCGGCTGTACCTGAGCTACGGCGTGGGGCTGTTCGAACCGGGCACGGTGATCACCTTGCGCTATCGGCTCAGCCACCGCTGGAGCTTCGAGGCGCAGAACGCCACCGACTTCAGCCGCGCCAGCTTCAACTACCGCATCGAGAAGTAGCGCTCACCGCGCGGTCACCGCGTTGTCGAGCAACGCCTTGCGATAAGGCGCGATCTCCGCCGTCGATACGCCAGCCGCTTGCATGTCCTGTACCGCCTGCCGCATGCCCGCCTGCGCCTCCGCACGCCGGCCGAGGCGCATCAGGATCTGCGCCCGCAGCGCCATCAGCACCGCCGCGCGGCCGGGGTCGGAGGTGCTGGCCTGATAGGCCACCGGATCGACCCGCTCCACCAGCGCCAGCGCCTCGGCGTTGCGGCCCAGCGCGCTGAGCACGTCGGCGCTTGCCGCGCGCGCCGCCTGCACCGTGGGGCTTTTTTCGCCGGACACTGCCAACAACCCGTGTTCGGCGGCCTGCAGGTCGACCAGCGCAGCCTTCAGGTCGCCGGCCTCCTGTTCCTGCGAACCCAGATTGAGCCGCTCGACCAGGGTGTACTGGCTGTCGCGGCCCCAGCGCGAGAGCGCCCGCTGATAGACGTCGCGCTGGATGCTCAACGATTTCGCGGTATCGCCATCGAGCGAATACAGATAGCCGAGCGTGCTGAGTGCGCTGATCGTGCCCTGCCCGCTCGCTCCCTGCGCCGATGCGTACTCGGCCACCGCCTGCCGGGTGGCTGCGATGGCCGCGGCGTAGTGGCCCTGCGCCCGCAGCGCATCGCCCAGCCGCGAATGGGCCAGGGCGAGCTGGCCGATGCCGATCCGCTGCGCGGTATAGGACGGCTCGGCCAGCACCTGGCGCGCGATGCGCTCGGCCGCGGCGGCATGGTCGAGGCGCAATTCGCAGCCGGCGATGCCCAGCAGCAGGTGCACGGACGTCAACGCATCGTCCGGGTGCAGGATCTTCTGCACGATCCGCGCCGCGCGGTAGTTGTCCAGCGCCAGCTGCACCTGCATCTGCTGATAGGCCAGGTCGCCGCGGGCCAGGTGCGAACGCAGGCTGATCTCCGACACCGCCTGCCGGCGCACACCAGCGACCGCATCGGCGCGATCGATGCGATCGCCGGCCTGCTTGAATTGCGACAGGTGCGCCTGCATCACCGCCAGCTCGTACTCGGCCAGCAGGCTGCGTTCGTCGGCGCTGCCCAGCTTCTGCCGCAACAGGTCGGCGGCCGCCTTGAGTTGCGCACTGGCCTTGGCGTAGTCGCCGGTGCTGCGATACGCACGCCCCAGGGTCTGGTGCAGGCCGGCCGCCAGTAGCGGCGCCTTGCCGAAACGCTGGTCCAGGCGCAAGGCGGCCGCGTCCAGGATGTCGCTCAGGTGCGGGTTCTTCTCGTACCACGCCGGCGAGTCGCCGCCGATGCCGGCGCCGAGAAGATCCTCGTTGAGGAAGCGGTTGGTGGCCGTGGCGATTGCCGCCTGGCGTTGCGCCTCGTCGCGCGCCACGCGGACGCGCTGGAATTGCCACAGGCCGGTGCCCAGCCCGGCCAGCAGCAGCAGCATGGCCGCGGCAATCCACGGCCGCCGCGCTCGGCTGCGCTGCAGTTTCTGTTCGGCGCGTTGCGCGCGCGCCTCGGCATCGCGCAATCGGCGCCGCTCCATCCGCCGCGCATCGCTGCCGCGCAGCCGCTCGCACAGTTCGCCGACGCTGCCGAGCCGGCGCGCCGGCGAGCCGTCGGTGGCCGCGGCGATGTCCTCGCGCAGCAGCTCGTCGTCCACGTCGGCTTCCCAGCCGGGCGACAGCAGGCGGCGCAGGTCGCCCACCAGCAACTGGTACAGCATCAGGCCCAGCGCGTAGACGTCGCTTTGCACGGTCGGCGCCTGCCCGGCCAGCAACTCCGGCGCGAGATACAGCGGCGTGGCGCTGAAGCCGGCGCCGGCCTGGGTCAGGGTCAAACCGAGTGCGGTGATGCCCCACTGGGCCAGCCGCTCCGGCTCCAGCAGCCGGCTGGCGCCGAAATCGGCCAGCCGCGGCTGCCAGCCGTCGCCATGCGGCTGCATCAGCACATTGGCGGGCTTGATGTCCTTGTGCAGCACGCCGACGGCGTGCGCCGCGGCGATCGCGTCGGCGATCCGCAGGAACAGCTCCAGGCGCTGCGCCCGGTCGAGGCCGGCCAGCCCCGGCTCGCCCTCGGCCCAGCACGCCAGGTCCGGGCCGCCGTATTCGCACTCCAGGTAGAACGGCGCCAGCGCGAAATTCCAGTCGATCACCCGCACGAAATCGTCGCGGTCGCCCAGACTCTCGCGCAACAGGCGATGGATGGTGGCCTCGCGCTTGAGCGCGGCCAGTTGCTCGCCGTCGACGCTGAATTTGTAGACGCGCGGCTCGCCGGTCTTCTCGTGGCGTGCCAGCCACACCTCGTTGCCCCGCGCGGACCCGAGTTGCTGGCACAGGCGGAAATGCTCGCGTGCCGGCACCACCTGCCCCGCCGCCAGGTCGAGTCGGCCGTGCAGGCGCCGGCCCGCGACCGTGCGCTCGACCGGGCCACAAAGCCGGTAGCCGATCCGCGGCAGGTTGACGATGCGGTCGCGCCCGGCGGCGCCCAGCGCCTTGCGCAGCTTGGTCACGGCGTTGGCCAGCACGTTGTCCACGGTAGGGCGCCCGGCCCATACCGTCTCGAACAATTCCTCGCGCGGCACCACCTCGTCGGCGTGGTGCAACAGGCACGCAAGCACCTGCAGCGGCCGCTGTTCCAGCTCCACCGCCAAGCCGTCCACCCGCAATTCGCCACGCGCCTCGTCGAACTCGACATTGCCGAACGCGTACCGATAAAGCGGTTGTTCGCCGCCCTGCTCCATCGGTTGCATAAGCCCCTCCCCCCGCGGGAACTATGCCGCAGCCGGGACCGTGGTGCGAGCGAACCGGCGGACCCGGCCGGCGCCGTTAGTGATCCGTTAGACCCTGGTGACGACTTCAGCGGCGCTTTGGTGCGCCAATCCATGGCGAATTCGGTACCCCGCGTTCGACACCTCTTCGCCACGACGTCCGACATGCCCGTGCTGCGCCATTCGATGACCGCGCCCCTGCTGTTGATGCTGGCCACGCTGGCGGCATGCGACCGGCGCGTCAGCTGGGTCGACGTCGACGCCAGCGGCTGCAACGACGCCCGGATCAGCGCGATGAACCGGGATGCCGAGCTGGTGCACCAGATGGGCGCCGTCTGCGCCGTGAGCGGCAAGGCCGCCGCGGCCGACCGCCTGCGCTGCCGCGGCAACACCTTGCAGGTGGCCTGCAGGGAGTAACCCGAAGCGCGTACGAACCGCCATCCGCCGACCCTCAACGAGACGACCACGATGCCCACTCCGACACCCACCACTCCCGACGGCAACATCCTGTCTGCGCTGGAAACCCTGCGCAGCCCGGCCAACCTGGTCCTCGTTGCCGGGGCGGCCATCCTGGCCCTGCTGATCCTGACCATGGCCATGGCCGGCATGGCGCACGGGGGCGCCGCAACGACCCTCGGCCTGCTGCTGATCGTGCTGGCCTGGCTGGTCGGCGAAGCCGGCTATTGCGCCGTGACCCTGCGCCGGCTGCAGGCCAGCCGCGGGTACCGGCCCGGTGGCGTGGCGGGGTCGGCCATCAGCGGTTTCGCCGCCGCGGTCAAGGTGCTGCTGGCGATGTTGCTGCTCGGCGCCGCGGTATTGCTGCTGATGCTGGCGGCCAGCCTGCTGTTCCTGGTGACGCAGATTCCCGGGATCGGCCCGGCGCTCAATTACCTGGTCTTTCCGATCGTCGCGCTGGTCATCGGCGTGGCGCTGTATGCGCTGCTGTTCATCGCCGCGCCGCTGGCCGCGGTGGCGGCGTGCAGCGGACGCTCGGTGTTCGGCATCGTGGCCACGGTCGTGCTGGTGATCCGCTCGCGCCTGTTCGACACCGCCGTGCGCGGCGTGCTGCTGAACCTGATGGCGGCATTCGTGATCGTGCTGGCGCTGATCATCGTATCGCTGGGCGTCGGCGCCTCCGGCGCGCTGCAGCAGATGGTGCACGTGGGCCACGACCACGTGGGCCGTTATGGCCACATGGGCGGCTACGGCGGCATGTACGGCGCACTCGGCGGCATGGGCGGCGGCCTGCCCGCCGCGCTGGCCAGCCTGCGCACGGTCGGCGCCGCCTCGGCCGTGCTGTATTTCCTGGCCTTCAGCCTGGGCTTGATGGTCTGCGCCGGTGGCTGGGTGGCGATCTTCAACGACATCGCAAGCGACCTGGACCCCACGGCACTGGAGGCGCAGATGCGTGCGCAAGCCGCGCGTGCGCAGCAGAAGGCACGCGAGGTGCAGGCCCGCGCCACGCAACTGGCCCGGGAGCACACCGGCAAATCCGGCGACGGCACGCCACCCGGCAGCACGCCGCCGGACGCCTGAATGGCGCGGCCCATCCCGACCAGTTTCGACAGCGAGGAACACCATCATGCACACCAGACAACTCATGGGCCTCATGTTCATCGCCGCCCTGGTATCGGCCTGCGGCTCGGGCAAACCGGGTACTGCCGCACCGGGCCGCGGCATGGCAGGCGGCGACGCTTCGGGGCAAGACACCGGCAACGCCACCGCCGAGCAGGTGGCCGCCGCCGCGCGCGGTGACGTCAGTTGCCCGGCCGATACCACGCCCACACCGTCCGGCGCGCCGGTGGACGACATCGTCGGCGTGCGCCCGGGCATGACCTACGAGCAAGCCGCCAATACGGTGATGTGCAGCAGCCCGCTGCTGGTGGTCCAGCCCGAAACCGGCCGTGGCTTCGACATGCAGACCTACGGCCAGACCATCCGCCAGGGCTTCAGCGCACGCTTTGCCGAACCGCGCGTGCAGAAAACCGGGCGCCAGCTCGCACAGGAGATGGAGCAGGCTGCGATGGAGCGCGGCCTGAACGTGGCGCGCCACGACATGCAGCCCGGCCAGTCGAAATGGTTCGTCGGCACCATGGGCATGCCGGGCCAGGAGAAGGTCATCAGCGCGGCGCGCGACCAATGGTTCGACGAAGGCCGCAACCCGACCATCGACAGTGTCGAACAGGCGCTGCTGGCCAAATACGGCACGCCCACCGAGCGCAGGGACCGCGACACGTATCACCAACTGCGCTGGGCCCACGACCCACGCGGGCGGCTGATCACGGAAACCTCGCCGCTCTACAGCCGATGCAACGGCGCCGCCAGCCCCGACGACGGCGTGCAGCTTTCGGCCGACTGCGGCGTCGTCGTGGCGGCCACGGTCATACCCCTGCGCAGCAATCCCGCGTTGGCGCAGGACCTCCAGGTCGGCGTGGTCGACCAGGCGGCCGGCTACCAGGCGCTGACCGATACCCAGCAAGGCCTGCAGGCGATGGATGCGGCACGCCGCGCCAAGCAGGTGCAGGACGCCAGCAAGAACGCCGAAGCACCCCAACTGTGAGGACCGCATCATGCGCATGAATCCGATCGCCAGGTCGATCGTGATGTTGGCCGGCACCCTTTCCCTGGCCGCCCTGGGCCTGGCGGGTTGCGGCAAATCTCCCGCCACGTCGGCGGTCAGCGGCGGTGTCCAGGCCGCAGTGACAGGCGCATCCGGCGGCGAACACGGCAGCGCCACCGCGCCAGCCGACGTCGGCGGCATGGCCGGACGCACCGGCGAACTGACCGATCCCGACAACCTCACCATGGTGTTCCTCTATTACGACCTGGCCGGCATCGCGCCGCCGATCGACCAGTGGGTGGAGGAGGACAACCGGGTGAACTACGCCCGCGGCGCCGACAAGGCCACGCTGCGCAAGACGGTCAGGGCCGAGTTCGACGCGGGCCTGGCCGCCGTGCACGGCGTCGGCGTGATCCATCTCACCGCCAACGCGGACCTCAGCCCCTACGACCCCACCTACGGCGAGTTCACCGTCG
Source organism: Rhodanobacter caeni (assembly GCF_039523575.1). Lineage (NCBI taxonomy): Bacteria > Pseudomonadati > Pseudomonadota > Gammaproteobacteria > Lysobacterales > Rhodanobacteraceae > Rhodanobacter > Rhodanobacter caeni. The sequence goes on from NZ_BAAAFO010000003.1 coordinate 95,143, forward strand.
GCGCGCTGTCGCCTGGCGCGGCATACACCTTCAAGGCGCAGGGGCAGACCATCAGCCTGAAGTTCGACAACGGCCTGGCCGCGCAGAGCTGGAGCGTGCCGAAAGAGCAGGCCCAGGCCATCGCCGACAAGATCGGCAACGACACCCTCACCCTGGACGCCACCTTGAGCATCCGCAAGACGTTCCCCGGCTCCCGCGGCGGCACGATCGTCGCGCATGTCGTGTCGTGGAACCTGCGCGATGCCGGCAATGGCGCCACCCTCGCACGCGCGCAGGTGCCCGCGGGTTAGCGAACGTCGAAACCTGCCGCCCGCCCTCGCCCCGGTGAATCCGATGACCCAACTGACAACCATCACCATCGGCTCGCGCCGCCTCGAAATCCACCGCTTCAGCGGCCAGGTGACGTCCGCGGAAAAATGGTCGACCACCGAGGTATCCGGCGGCGGCGGCGGCGGCGTCATCAGCAACGGCAGCGGCTACGTCAGCAACAACCCGGTGAAATCGAAGACCACCAACCACGCACAGCTCCTGGTGCTGGCGCCGGATGGCGAGGAACGGTCCCTCAAGCTCGAAAACGTCGAACTGGCCATTCGCCCGGGCCACTGGGTATCGCTGATATATGCGATCCGCAGCGGCAAGCAGAACGGTCCGTATGTGGCGATCTTCAACCACAACACGGCGTCGCTGGATTTCATCCCCGATGGCGCGGACAAGGCATGCATCCCGTTTGGCTCCTCGCTGATCGGCGGCTCGGCCTTTCTGGTCGGCTTCTTCGGCGGATTGATCGCGGTGATCGCCGGGCATTACGTCCTGGCGCTGTTGCTGGCCGCACCATGCGTGGCCTATTTCGTCTGGCTTGGCCGGCGGCGCCGGGCCTTCAGGGATCAGGTCGGCGCCTTGACCGACGAACTGAAAATGCGCGACGGAGCACCGCGGGTAACCATGGCCGCGGTGAAATAAACCCGCCGGCGGGACGCAATGGCACATGCGCCGGCGCTCTGTTGACGCCGGCAAGGCGGCTCCGTATATTCACCCATATGGATGAATATAACGACCCTCGTCTCGACAGCCTCTTCGGCGCCATGTCCGATGCCACGCGCCGCGCGATCCTGGCGCGGCTGGCGCAGTCGGACGCGCGCGTGACCGAACTGGCCAGCGCCTTCACGATTTCGCTGAACTCCACCTCCAAGCACATCCGCGTGCTCGAACGCGCAGGGCTTGTCACACGCTCCGTACGCGGCCGCGACCACGTGCTGTCGCTCAACGCCGGCCCGATGGCGGAAGCCGCCGGCTGGCTGGAGTTCTACCGCCAGTTCTGGACCGACCGGCTGGCCGCGCTGGAAGCCTTTGTCGCCAAGAAACGCCACACGGACAAACACGGGAGCAAGCAATGACACAAGCACCAACCACCTTCGCCAGCGAAGGCGGCAAGGTCGTGGTCAAGCGCACCATCCCCGCCACCGTCGACGAGTTGTTCGACGCCTGGCTCGACCCCGAAAGCCTGGCGCAGTGGATGCGGCCGGGCATCGACGCACTAAGCACCGCCACGGTGGATGCGCGCGTGGGCGGGGCGTTCGAGGTGGTGATGCACCACCCGGACGGGCCGAAGCGCCACCACGGCGAATACCGCGTGATCGAGCGCAACCGCAAGCTGGTCTTCACCTGGATTTCCGACGCCACGCATCACGCCGAAACGCTGGTGACGGTGGACTTCCACCCGTCCATCTCCGGCACCGAGATCGTGCTCACCCACGAACGCATGCCCGATCACGACGCCGCCGTCGGCCACGGTCGCGGCTGGACCGCCGCACTGGCATTGCTGGAAACCCTGCTCGCCCACTGAGCCCCCGCCCACGAAGAGGAAACGAGATGGCCACCAACACGAGCCCGATCACCGTCACTGCCTACCCTTGGGTACCCGCCTTCGCGCGAGGCCTGGTGCGCGACCTGCGCGTGCGCTGGGCACTCGAGGAAGCCGGCCTGCCCTATCGCGTCAAGCTCATCGGCGGCGAGGAAAAGGACAGCGCGGAATACCTCGCCTGGCAGCCGTTTGGCCAGGTGCCCGCCTACGAACAGGACGGCATGAAGCTGTTCGAATCCGGCGCCATCGTGCTGCACATCGCCGAGCAGTCGGACGTCCTGATGCCGCCCGATGCGGCCGGCCGCGCGCGCGTGCGGACATGGCTGTTCGCCGCGCTCAACTCGATCGAGCCATCGGTGCAGGAGCTGGTGGGCATGGACCTGTTCCACGGCGACGAAGCATGGGTCGAGCAACGCCGGCCGCAGGTCGAAGGCACCGTCAGGAAACGGCTCGGCGCGCTCGCCGCATGGCTGGGCGAACGCGAGTACCTGGAAACGCGCTTCACCGCCGGCGATCTGCTGATGGTCACCGTGCTGCGCAACCTGCGCCATACCGACATGCTGGCGCACTACCCGACACTGAAAGCGCACAGCGAACGCTGCGAAGCGCGCCCGGCCTTCCAGAAGGCCTTGCGCGACCAGATGGCGGATTTCGTGCCGGATCCCGTAGCGGCCTAGGCTCCTGGCTGTGATCGCGAGCCAAAAGCGCAACAGCCGCTTCTGGCGGTGCGGGGTTCAAGCACATTGCCTTCGATCGAAGGGCTAGTATAACATTCGTTATAACTAGCCCGAGGCCGCCCCATGAAACTGAAGATCACCACCATCGGCAATTCCGCCGGCGTCATCCTGCCCCGCGAGTTGCTGGCCCGCCTGCGTCTGGAAAAGGGTGACGAGCTGTTCGCGCTGGAAACCCCCGACGGCGTGCGGCTCACCACCTATGACCCCACCTTGGCCAAGCAAATGGAAGTGGCCGAGGAAATCATGCGCAAGGACCGGCACGTCCTGCACAAGCTGGCGCAATAAGCGGTGGACATGATCATCTGGATCGAAAAGCCGCTCGCTGTAGCCATTCACGAACGCCAATTGGCCGAGCATGGTGGTGGTATGGGCGTACGCGATGAAATCCTGCTGGATTCGGCACTCGCGCGCCCACAGCATCGGCATGCCTATGGCGATCCGCCTCCGGATATGGTCGACCTGGCCGCAAGCCTGGCCTTCGGCCTGGCCCGCAACCATCCCTTCGTCGATGGCAACAAACGCACGGCGCACGTCTGTTATCGCGTGTTCCTCGCGCTCAATGGCGCCGATGTCGTCGCCAGCGACGAGGAGAAATACGTCGCCATGCTTGCCCTCGCCGAAGGCACCCTGCCCGAAGCCGACTTCGCCGACTGGCTGCGCAAGCACGTCCGCTTCGATGCCGGCAAGCGCGTGAACGAGCGCCGCGCACGCTACGGGCGCTGAAAGCCGTCTCCATGCGGTCCACGCAAACGGACGGGCCGCGATCCGATGGACCGCGGCCCGCCCGTTCAGCCATGCGTTGCAGGGAACCTGCAGACACCGGCGACGTGTCGCACGCCGTCCTACTGCACGCTGATCGATCCCTTCATCAACGCCGAGTGCCCGGGGAAACTGCAGAAGAACGTGTACGGCCCGCCGTCCTTGATCTTGCTGACCGGGAAGCTGACCGACGTGGTTTCGCCACCACCAATCAGCTTGGTATGGGCGATGACCCGCGGATCGTCGGGCTTCACGTAACCGTTGTCCTGGCCGGCGGCGCGGCCATCGGCATCCACGGCCTCCACATCGGACGTCTTGGTGATCACCACGTCATGCCCCATCGCCGCCACGGGCAGTTTGCCGGTGTGCTTCAAGGTGATCTTGAAGTCGGTGCACGAGGCCGGCACCACGATCGACGAGATGCTGTACTGCATGGCATCCGTACCTTCGAACTCGGTGGAGCAGTTCGTGACCTGGGCGGTCGGCTTGCCATTCGCCGCGACGTTCGTGTCCGCCGCCGCAGCCGCAGGCGTGGTCGGCGCCTGCGCCGGCGGCATTGCCTGCATCGAATCCTGCGGCGTCGCCGCGGTCGGTGCGGTGGCGGGGGACGCGGGTGCTGCCTCGGGAGTCGTGGTTGGCGACTTGTCGCTGCACGCCGACAAGGCGAACACGCAGGCGGCGGCGAGTACGCCGAGCTTGATCTTGATCATCATGTCTACTCCGTGGCGAAAACGACATCATCCGGCGGCAAGGCTGTGGGCAACGTGAAGGGCGGGCACCACACGGGAAACCGGAGCCTGCCCAGCCGCCCGCCGTCGCTTGACAGCGCCGCGCCGCGGCTTGATCGTGACGGGAATAAACACGGGGTGAACCGCATGAAACGTCTTGCTCTATTCGCCAGCCTGCTGTCGTTCGCCTGCGCCGTATCCGCCCAGCAGCGGTTCCCGCTCTGGCAGGGTGGCGTGCCGGGCTTCGAGGCGCGCGCGTCCATCCCCGAAATCTCGAAGGATTACTGGACCAAGCACGTCAACAACCCGAGCGTGACCGCCTACCTGCCCGATCCGGCCAAAGCCAACGGCACCGCGGTACTGGTCGTGCCGGGTGGCGGCCACGCCCTGCTGGTGACGACGAGCGAGGGATCGGCGGTGGCCGAATGGCTCAACCAGCGCGGCGTCGCCGCGTTCGTGTTGCGCTATCGGCTGTTTCGCGAGGAAGGCTCGCCGTACAAGCTCGACGACGCTCGTGCCGATACCGAGCGCGCCATGCGTTTCATCCGGGCGCACGCCGGGCAATTCCACATCGATCCGCACCGCGTCGGCGTGATCGGATTCTCCGCCGGCGGCGAGCTGGCGCGGATGGTGACCCTGAGTCCGCCGGTGGCGGCCCGCGGCAAGGGCGACAACATCGACAGGCTGAGCGCGCGGCCGGACTTCTCGATGCTGATCTTCCCCGGGCCGCTGCACGGTGCGGAACACGTCACCCCTGCCTCGCCACCGATCTTCCTGGCCGCCGCCAACGACGACCAGTGTTGCTCGCAGCCGGCAATCGATCTGCTCGACGCCTATCGCAAGGGCGGCGCCTCGGCCGAGCTGCACATCTACCGGGCCGGCGGCCACGCCTACAACCTGGGCGAGCGCACCGACCTGGTGGCGCTGAAACATTCGCCCCAGCAGATCGAGGACTGGCTCAGCGACAGCGGCTTTCTCGGCCACCCCGCGCCGTCCACCGATCCGCACCTGGACCCGCAACCGCAAGGCGATTGACGCCACGGCCGGGCATGACCGGCACCCGTGTTCAACCGGGTGTTGACAGAAATGATGGTTAGCCTACACTAACGGTTAGTGAATACTAACCTTAAAATGCGCGTCCAGGCATTGGGCGATCCCACCCGCATGGCGATCTTCGAACGCCTGGCGGATGCGGGCCGGCCATTGGCCGTCGTCGACATTGCGCAGGGGCTGGCGGTCACCCGACCGGCGGTGTCCCAGCACCTGAAAGTCCTCAAACTCGCCGGCCTGGTCATCGACCAGCCCGCCGCCAATCGTCGTTTGTACCAGATCGAGCCGCAAAGCCTGGCCGAACTACGTGATTACTTCGACCGCTTCTGGCGCGATTCGCTGTTGGCCTTCAAGCAAGCCGCCGAAAGCCCGGAGGAACCCTCGTGAACGCAACCGACTCCCTGATCGCCCCCGTCCGCCACGCGCTGGTCGTGGAGGTGCCCCGCGAACGCGCTTTTGATGTTTTCACCAAGGGCATCGACCGATGGTGGTTTCGCGACCACCACATCGGCAAACAACCCCTGCAGCAGGTCGTGATGGAGCCGCGCACCGGCGGCCGCCTGTACGAGCGCGGCGTGGATGGCAGCGAGTGTGACTGGGGACGCGTGCTGACATGGGACCCGCCCTCGAGCGTGAGGGTGTCGTGGCAGATCAACGGCGAATGGCAGTTCGAGCCCGACCCTTCCCGCTGCAGCGAGTTCGAAGTGCGCTTCTTCGCCGAATCACCCACGCGCACGCGGGTCGAGTTCGAGCATCGCGGTTTCGAACGCCACGGTGCCGCCGGCCAGGCCATCCACGACGCCGTCACCGGCGGCTGGGGCGCCCTGCTGGCCGCGTTTGCGACGGCGACCGGCCCGGTTCGGGAGGCGCAGGCATGAAACGCTACTGGCTCGCCCTTCCGCTCGCACTGACCCTTGCGGCCTGCGCCTCGACGTCGCCGCGCAGCACCGCCGACGCACGCAGCGAGGTGGAACAGCAGATCGAAAATCTGCTGCACGCCTATGCCGACAACGATCCGGCCGCCGTATTGGCATTGCTCGACCCGCACGGCTTCACGCTGTACGGCAGCGACGTCGCCGAGGTCGTGCACGACCCCGCCGAACTGCGCCAGTTGATGGCGGATGATTTTGCCTTGTGGCGAACCGCCCGCTTCGGCGCGCCGGCCAACCTGGACATCCGGGTCGAGGGCACGGCGGCCAGCGCATTCTTCGACGTGCCGTTCTCGGCCGGCGGCAGGCCGCCGGTCACCGTGCGCTTCGGTACCAGCTGGCGCAACGACGGCGGCCGCTGGGTGCTGATGCAGGGCAGCAACACCGTGCCCACCACCGGCTCGTCCGCGCACCAGTTGCTCGGTCGCAGCCACTGACGGGGCCGACGGCGCCCCTTCCCACCCACGCCGGCGCATCCAGCGGAGGACACCGCCATGGCAAAGGTCATTTTCGGAAACCACTCCTCGGTGCTGGTTCCGCAGCACGAACGCGACAGCATCCGCAGGTTCTACTGCGACGTGCTCGGCGGCAGGCTGATGAGGTCGGAACCCGACCGCGACTTCATCCGCCTGGGCGAGGATTTCTTCATCGCCTTCCTGTTCGGCGACGTCAGCGACGAGAGCGAGTTCTTGCGCAGCGCCCGCTCCGTCTGGCTGGAGATCAAGTCCGACGATGTGGAGGCCATGCGCCGCAGGATTCTCGATTCCGGCGTGAGACGGCTCGCCCTGCCCGACCCGCACCTGTACTTCCAGGCGCCTGGCGGCCAGTGCATGCGGCTGGTCGGCATCGACGAGGATCTGTCCTTCTACGAGGGGGCGGGCGAAGGCCCGGACATGGCGAAGATCAAGCAGGCGCTGGGGCAGTTGTCGGCCTGATCGCCGACCGGCGCCTGCACCGACATCGCCCTGCCGTCGGCGATGCCGCGACCGGTCGCCGGCTTCAGGCGGCAGGGAGATCCGCGATGCCCAGCCCGTCGATGCCGGCAACGCCAGCGGCATCGAAACCGGCCAACGCACCGAACCGGCGTCCGCGCTCCGCATAATCCTTGAACTGGTCGAAACTCGGCGCACCGGGCGAGAGCAGGATCACGCCGTTGTCGGGCGTGTGGGGTCTGGCGGTTTCGACGGCGCTGGCGAGGTCGGCCACCAGAAGAATCGGACAGCCAACCCCCGCCGCGCGCAACGCGCTCTCGATGCGCGCTCCGTTGGCGCCCATGCACACGATGGCGTTGGCCGGCGCGCGGCGCATCGCGTCGACGAACGGCGTCCAGTCCAGCCCGCGGTCATGGCCGCCGACCAGCACAGTCACCTTGCGATCGTGCAGGCTTTCCAGCGCGGCCAGCGTGGCCAGCGGCGTGGTGCTGATCGAGTCGTTGACCCAGTGCCAGCGGCCGTGTTCGCCCAGCGGCTGCAGGCGATGCGGCAGCGGGCGGAAACGCGCCAGTGCGGGCGCCGCGGTCAGCGCATCCATGCCCAGCGCGTCCAGCGCCGCCAGCGCGGCACAGGCATTGAGCGCGTTGTGCAGGCCCGGCGCGGTCAACTGCGCGACCGGGAAGACCGGCTGCGCGCCACGGCGGATGAAGCCCTCGGCAACATGCCAGCCTTCCGGCCGCCCAAACAGCAGGCGACGGGGGTGGCGCTGCGTGCGCTCCAGCAAGCCGGGCTGCAAGCCATTCACCAGCAACCGGTGCGACACATCGGCCAGGCGCAACTTGTCGATCACGTACTGCTCGCGCGAGCCGTGCCAGTCCAGGTGTTCCTCGTACAGGCTGGTGACCACGCCCAGCTCCAGCGGGCCGGCCTCGCCGGTCTGGTAGCTGGACAGCTCGATCACCCACAGATCGGCGCGTTGATCGAGCAATTCCAGCAGCGGCAGGCCGATGTTGCCGGCCAGCGCGGTGGGCACGCTCAAGCTCCGCGCCAGGTGCGCGATCATCGCGCTGGTGGTGCTCTTGCCCTTGGTGCCGGTGACGGCGATGACGCGTGCGTCCGGCTGCTCGCCAAACCACAGTGCCGTGCCCGACGTGAATCGCGTGCCCTGCGCCTGCGCGGCGAGCAGCGCCGGCTTGTAGGCGGAGATGCCGGGTGATTTCACCACGATCTCGAATCGGGCCAGGGAGGTGGCATCCGGTTCGCCGGCGATCACCTCCAGCGCCGCGTCGAACGCATGCACCGCCTCGACCTCGGCGGCGCTGCAGAACACGGTGAAATGCTGGTCGGGGCAGCGCTGGCGCAGCGCGCGGATCGCCGCGCGGCCCTCGCGGCCGAAACCCCAGATGGCGACGCGCCGGCCGCTTAGATCAGCGATGCGCATGGACAGCGATCCCGTCATTGCCGAACCTTTGTAGGAGCGACTTCAGTCGCGATGCTTTTTGCCCCCAAAACAAGAGCATCGCGACTGAAGTCGCTCCTACAGGAGTATCGGGTGCGCGAATCGGTCAACCGATTGTCGCCAGCGCCGGTTGCAACCGGGCCGGGACGCGATGCTCGCCCAGCGGCTGCAGCCAGGGTTCCAGCGCCAGCTGCGAGGCATCGAGCTGGGGCAGGATGGCGTTGCTGAAGCGGGCGACCAGGGCATCTTCCTGCCATTCCGGTCGCTGGCTCAGCGCGTACATCGCGGCGCGCGCCTCGGCGCCCTCGCCCACGCATTCGAACGGTTTGTGGTCCTGGTATTCCAGCAGCGCATCGAAGCCGGCCGCCTGCGCCTCGTCATCCAGCAGGTTGCGGCCGAAGATCGACAGCAGCCGCGGCTTGGGCAGGAACGGCGCCAGCGCCAGGAACACGAAGTGGCACTTCGGGCACTGCCCGCACCAGCGGTCGGCGGGTTTGGGGCCGAGGATCTTGAAGTTGCGGTTGCAGCTGGAGAACACGTCGAAATACGGCGTCAGCTTGGCGAACGCACGGGTGATCGCCAGCTCGGAGTACGGGCGCAGCAGCGAGCAGTAGTCGAGGTCCGCGGCGACATGGCTATGCAGCCAGTCGTTGAGCAAGCTCTCGAACAGGTAGCCCTTGCTCCACTGGTGATTCACCTGCTGGCCTTCATATTCCAGCGTGGCCACCGAGGCGGAGCGCTCGTTGGCGAATGCGATGGAATCGTGGCCGTACAGCACGGCCGCCACGGCCAGGATCGCCGAATTCACCGCAGTGACCGGGATGTGGCCGTTCCACGCACCCAGCCGGTTCAGCTCGAACAGGCCTGGCGCCAGTTCGCGCTGGATGTTCAGCACAGGCAGGCCGGTGCGCTCGGCGCAGGCGGCGATCAATGGCGAATTGCCCACCCATACGGCGGTGGCGTCGCCGCCGATGGACTTGATCGCCTCCACCGCCACCAGCGAATCCTTGCCGCCGCCGATGGGGACGAGGGTGTTTTTGGGCAGGCCCAGCGTTGGGGCACTGCCCGCACCCTCTCCCCCGGCCCCTCTCCCGCCAGCGGGAGAGGGGGGCGTGGCGCGCGGGAAATTTATGCGGCCGCGCAGGTCCAGGCCGTTGCGGTAGGCGAACTCGGCCAGGCCGTGCAGGTACAAGGTGTCGAGCAGGTCGGCGGTGGCGTCATCGAGCGGACCGTCGGCCAGCTCGATCTTCGGCGGCACGCCAGCCTTGTAGTAGCTGATGCCGGCGACCAGATGCAGCAGCTTCAGCGCCGTATCGAACGCGGCGGCGCGGGCGGCGGGAACGGCCGGCGCATCCGGAAAACTGATCCGCTCGACCAGCTCCTGGCCATCGTCGAACGCATACGCCAGCTCGGCCACGCCATCGGCGTAGCTGGCCCGCACGAAGCGGAAAACCTGGGTCAGGCGCGGTTGGATTGTCGTTGTCACTCTTCACTCTCCGGCATGCCTGGCTCCCTCTCCCCTGTGGGGAGAGGGCTGGGGTGAGGGGCCGGGCTTGCCACGGCCTCCAGAATCACCTCAAGCACGCTCTCGATATTGGCCAACACATCATTGTTCCAGAAACGCAGCACGCGGTAACCCATGGATTGCAAATACTGCGTCCGATGCTCGTCGTAATCCACTTGCTCAGCGTGTTGTCCACCATCCAGCTCAATGATCAACAAGGCCTCCGCGCAGACGAAATCGACGATGTATTGGCCTACTTCGTGTTGCCGTCGGAATTTCCAGCCCGACAAGTGGCGGTTACGCAGGTATCGCCACAACAACTGTTCCGCGTCGGTCATCGTGCGACGGAGCTTGCGCGCGCGATCCACGTTGAGACGCTTCATCCTTGAACGCTCCTTCGTTGGGGATTCACGGCGGCGTGGCCCCTCACCCCGACCCTCTCCCCAGAGGGGAGAGGGGGATCAAGCGATCACCACCTCTTCCGCCTCGTCGCGCAGGTTGTACGGCGAGGACATCACCTTGCCGTACGCGCCCACCTGGGCGATCAGCATCACGTCGCCCTCGTTGGCCTCGGGCAGGCGGCGGTCGGTGCCCAGCACGTCGCCGCTTTCGCAGATCGGGCCCACCACCTGGTACAGCGCGGTGGCCGGCTGGTCGAGCTGGGTGAGGTTGACGATCTGGTGCCAGGCGTCGTACAGCGCGGGGCGGATCAGGCTGTTCATGCCGGTGTCGATGCCCAGGTAGCGGAACGCGCCCTTGCCCTTCTGCTGGGTGGTGCGCGCCAGCAGCACGCCGGCGTCGGCCACCAGGTAACGGCCCGGCTCCATCCACAGCTGGTAATGCGGATAAGCCGTCTTCACCTCGCGCAGCACGCGGTCCAGCCCGGCAATGTCCAGCGCTGCCTCACCCGGATGCGAGGGCACGCCCAGGCCGCCGCCGATGTCGATGAAGCTGACGCTGCCGATGCGCTCGGCCAGGCTGGCCAGCTGGCCGTAGACCTCGCCCCAATGGGTGTCGTCGAGAATGCCCGAGCCCAGGTGCGCATGCAGCCCGCGCACGACCACGCCATGCGCGTCGGCCAGGCGCAGGAAGCTGTCGAGCTGGTCCACCGGCAGGCCGAACTTGCTGCCGCTGCCGCCGGTGCGCACCTTTTCGTGATGACCCAGGCCGCGGCCCAGATCCACGCGCAGCACGATCTCGCGGTCGCGGAACAGCTCGCCCCAGTACTGCAGCGGATGCAACGCATCCAGCGACACGGTGGCGCGGGTGGTCAGCGCGAATTCGTAGTCCTCGCGCGGGGCGAAGTTGGGGGTGAACAGCAGCGGCGCGGATGCCGGCACCGCGGCAATGACCGCGCGCAACTCGCCCGGGGAAACGCACTCGAAGCCGAAACCCTCTTCGGCCAGCGCGCCCAGGATCGCCGGGTGCGTGTTGGCTTTCACCGCATAGTGCAGCCGGTCCACCGCCGCCAGCTTTTTCAGCTCGCGCGCCTGCTGGCGCACGGTGGGCAGATGGTAGACATAGCGCGGCGTGCCTTTTGCGGCGATGTCCAGCAACTGCTGCCGCTCGTCGGTGCGCCACCACGACGCGGCGGCGGGCGCCACGTCGCCGCGGCCATAGAGCGCTTCCCAGCTGGGGCCGAACAGTGCGCTGTCGTCGGTGCGCAACGCGCCCGCGCCGATCAGCAGGTCGTGCAGGTGCGGCACCAGCGCATCGACCACTTCCTCGTCCACCACGAAGGTGAGGTTGAGGTTGTTGGACGATTGCGAGATCAGGTGCACGCGCAACTGGCCGAACTCCGCCAGCACACCGGAGAGCGTGTGCAGGATCGAACGCATGCCGCGGCCCACCAGCGAGATCGCGGCGCAGGGCGCGATCACCTTGACCCGGCACACCTTGGCCAGGTCGGTGGCCAGCGCGGCGATGGCGTCGGAATCGAGCAGGTTTTCCGCCGGGTCCAGCGACACGGTGACGTTGGTTTCGGCCGAGCCGATCAGATCCACCGACAGGCCGTGCTGCTTGAAATAGGCGAACACGTCGGCCAGGAAACCCACCTCCTGCCACATGCCCACCGACTCCATCGAGATCAGGGTGATGCCCTTGCGCGCGCTGATCGCCTTGATGCTGGGCGCGTGCTCGCGCACCTCCGGGCCGATCACCGTGCCTTCCAGTTCGGGCCGGTTGGTGTCCTTGATCAACAGCGGCACGCGCGGCTCGCGCAGCGGCGACAGGCAGCGCGGGTGCAGCACCTTGGCGCCGGTGGAGGCGATTTCCTGCGCCTCCTCGTAATCCAGCCGCTGCAGCAGTCGCGCGCCGGTGACCTGGCGCGGGTTGGCGGTGAACATGCCGGCCACGTCGGTCCAGGTTTCGACGCGCAACGCCTTCAGCAGGGCGCCGAAGTACGCCGCCGAGGTATCGGAACCGCCCCGGCCCAGCAGGACCGTGCGCCCGGCCACGCCGTCGTCGCGACTCTCGCGCGCGATGAAACCCTGCGTGATGAACACCTCGCCCAGGGGCGCCAGGCGCGGCGGCAGGGTCGGGTCCGGGCGCGCCTCGACCATCGCCGAGAGCAGCCGCGTGCGCTCGTTCTGGTTGGGCAGTGCCACGGCGGCGAGAAAGTCGCGCGCATCCAGCCATTGCGTGAACAAGCCGGTGGCGCTCAGGAACGCGGCACCCAGCGTGCTGGACAGCAACTCTCCGTGCGCCTGCACCTGCGCCTGCCAGGCCAGTTCGCCCAGCACGCGCGGACCGTCCTCGGCCAGCTGCGCCAGGTCGTCCAGCCGCGCCAGCAAGGCCTCCGACGGCGCCAGCTCCATTTGCGCCAGCAGCTCGTGGTGGCGCTGTTTGATCGCCGCGGCCGCCTCGATCCGTTTGCCCTTGTCGCCCTGCGCGCACAGTTGTTTCAGCGCGTCGGTAATGCCGGACAGCGCGGAAACGACAACCAGAACGCGCGCGCCTTCGGCACGGCGGCTGGCCACCAGTTCGCGGATGTTCTGCCAGCGCGGCAGCGTCGCCACGCTGGTACCGCCGAACTTCATCACGATCCAGGGGGCGTTGGGGGGCAAGGGTTGGGAAACGGAAGCGGTCACGGTCAGTCGCCGTCGTGGGAGGAAGAAGGAGGTCTCGTTGGCGCGTCATGCTGCGCCGGCATCGGTGTTGCAACGCGTCATAATGAATGAACAGGCGGGGAACGGCAACCCGTTTGGACGTCCAAAGCAATGGCGTGGCTACCTGTTGAACCCTTCCCCCTCCGGGGGAAGGTGGCGCGTAGCGACGGATGGGGGTACGGGCGGAGCGGGGAGATGAGGCGGCGATACTCAAGCTTCGATGGGTAGCTGAGGCGGCCCGGCGCTCCCCTCCTCAATCCTCCCCCACGGGGGGAGGAGGCGAACGCGTGCGCTGCGCGCACTGATTTATTGAACAAAGACGGGGATTTTCCCGATCCGTGCCTGCCACTCCCGCGGCCCGGTCTGGTGCACCGAGCTGCCGCCCGAATCCACCGCCACCGTCACCGGCATGTCTTCCACGGTGAACTCGTAGATCGCCTCCATGCCGAGATCGGCAAAACCGACCACGCGCGACGCCTTGATCGCTTTCGACACCAGGTACGCCGCGCCGCCTACCGCCATCAGGTACACCGACTGGTGCTTCCTGATCGCCTCGATCGCGGCGGGGCCGCGCTCGGCCTTGCCAACCATGCCCAGCAGGCCGGTCTGCGCCAGCACCTGCTCGGTGAACTTGTCCATGCGCGTGGCGGTGGTGGGGCCGGCGGGGCCGACCACTTCCTCGCGCACCGGGTCGACCGGGCCGACGTAGTAGATGAAGCGGCCCTTGAAATCCACCGGCAGCGGCTCGCCCTTGTTCAACATCTCGACCATGCGCTTGTGCGCGGCGTCGCGGCCGGTGAGCAGCTTGCCGCTGAGCAGCAGGGTCTCGCCGGGTTTCCAGCTGGCCACGTCTTCCTTCGTCACCGTATCCAGATTCACGCGACGGCCTTTCGAGGCGTCGTAGGTGAGCTTGGGCCAGTCTTCCAGCGACGGCGGATCGAGCATCACCGGACCGCTGCCGTCCAGCACGAAGTGCGCGTGGCGGGTGGCGGCGCAGTTGGGGATCATCGCCACCGGCAGGTTCGCCGCGTGGGTGGGGAAATCCTTCACCTTGACGTCGAGCACCGTGGTGAGGCCGCCCAGGCCCTGCGCGCCGATGCCCAGCGCGTTGACCTTCTCGAACAGCTCGATGCGCAGTTCCTCGGCGCGATTGGCCGGGCCGCGCGCGATCAGCTCCTGGATGTCGATGGCCTCCATCAGCGACTCCTTCGCCATCAGCATCGCCTTCTCCGCGGTGCCGCCGATGCCGATGCCGAGCATGCCCGGCGGGCACCAGCCGGCGCCCATGGTGGGCACGGTCTTGAGCACCCAGTCGACGATCGAGTCGGACGGGTTGAGCATGGCGAATTTCGATTTCGCCTCGGAGCCGCCGCCTTTCGCCGCCACGATCACCTCGACCGTGTCGCCCGGCACGATCGACATGTTGACCACCGAGGGCGTGTTGTCCTTCGTGTTGATGCGCTTGCCGGCCGGGTCGGCCAGCACGCTGGCGCGCAGCTTGTTGTCCGGGTCCATGTACGCGCGGCGCACGCCTTCGTTGGCCATGTCCTCCAGCGACATGGTGGCGTCGTCCCAGCGCACGTTCATGCCCACTTTCAGGAACACGGTGACGATGCCGGTGTCCTGGCACAGCGGCCGGTGGCCTTCGGCGGCCATGCGCGAGTTGATCAGGATCTGCGCCATCGCATCCTTCGCGGCAGGGCTTTCCTCGCGCTCGTAGGCGGCGGCGAGCGCCTTGATGTAATCGACGGGGTGGTAATAGCTGATGTACTGCAGGGCGTCGGCGACGGACTGGATCAGGTCTTCTTGCTTGATGGTGGTCATGGGCGGTTTTTGATCGACGGGGAAAGGCGTGCCGCACTCAGGAGCGCAGGTTCGGCACGCGCCAGCCGCCTATTGTGCCGCAAGCGCGACCCGGGTCTGCGCACGGACGCCGGCGGCGCAAACCGGCCGCCCTGCTCGCGCGGCAAAACGCCGCAACCCGCGTGGGCCACTCAAGTCCGCGCTGCGCCCGCCGTTAGCTGATCCCGAGCGGAGCTTCCCCACTCCGCATTCCCCGAGAAAAACCATGTCCCCCAAGAAAATCCTCGCCGCGACGCTGGCGTTGTCGCTCGCGGCTGCCTCGGCCGCGCACGCCGAAGATGGCTTCAACTACCGCTTCTCAGGCTTCGGCACGGTCGGCTATGCCGCCACCGATACCGACGATGTGTTGTTCACCAACCCCGGTCAGCTCAAGGGCGCGCGCCAGAACGGCTCCGGCCTGGTCGATTCCCGCCTTGGCGGCCAGTTGGATCTGTCCTTCACTCCGGCCCTGAGCGCCACCGTGCAGGCGATCGCGATGCAGAACGCCGAGGGCAAGTCCATGCCGCAGGTGCAGTGGGCGTTCCTGCGCTACAAGGTCAGCGACAGTGTGGCCGTGCGGCTGGGCCGCCTGAGCCTGCCCGCCTATCTCGTCTCCGACTATCGCTACGTCGGTTACGCCAACCCGTGGGTGCGCGCTCCGCTGGAGGTCTACAACCTCGCCAGCCTCGACAGCTACGAGGGTGCGGACGTGGTCTGGTCCCATGGCGTCGGCGACGGCTTCCTCAGCGCACAGGTGCTGGCCGGCCATGTCTCCTCGCCCATGCCGTACGACAGCGAGCACACCTCGCGCGTCAAGAGCAACCAGCTCACCGGCGCCTACCTCACCTACGAAATCGGCAGCCTGCGCGTGCGCGGCGGCCTCAGCACCAGCAAGGTGACCTACCTGTCCGAGGGCACCAACGCGCTGTTCGACGGCCTGCGCCAGGCCGGATTCGGGCAGACCGCCGACGCGTTTGAACCGGACAACGCGCGCACCACCTTCAGCAGCGTGGGCGCCACCTGGGATGCGGACAACATCCTGCTGACCGGCGAGTACGCACAGCTGCGTTCGGGCTCGAAGATGATCGGCCGCGCCACCGGCTGGTACGGCACCTTCGGCTATCGCCTCGGCAAGTGGATGCCCTACTTCACCTACGCCGGTTACGACCGGGACGACCAGCGCGCCCGCAATGACGTGCCGCCCTACGGCCCGCTGATTCCGCTGTCGATGGGTCTGGATCAACTGGCCGCTGGCAACAGCCAGCACACCGCCTCGCTGGGGCTGAAGGTGGATCTGCGCAGCAACGTCGCGTTCAAGGCCCAGGTCGACCATGTGCGGCCGTCCCGCCACGGCGGCACGTTCAGCGCGGTGGCACCGGGTTTCGACGGTAGCGCCGTGAACGTGTACTCCGCCGTCGTCGACTTCGTATTCTGAGGATTCCCCCATGCATCGCATTCTCCGCAACGGCATCCTGGCCGGGATCCTGGCGTTCGCCTGCACGCAGGCCTTCGCCGGCACGATCGTGATCATGAGCGCCAAGAGCCCGGTTAAAAGCCTCACCAAGGCCGACGTCGCCGCGCTCTACCTGGGCAAGACCTCGTCCGTCCCCGGTGGCGGCAGCGCCAAGTTGTATGACCTGGCCGAAACCAACCCCGGCCGCGAGAAGTTCTACCTGGGCGCCACCGGCAAGTCGGCCAGCCAGGTCAAGTCGGTATGGTCGCGACTGGTGTTCAGCGGCCGCGTCTTGCCGCCGCATGAAGTGGCCAACGACGCGGCCGTGGTCAAGGCCGTCGCCGCCGACCCGGCGGCCGTGGGCTACATCGACAGCAGCGCGCTCGACGGATCGGTCAAGCCGGTCTTCAAGCTGCCGTGATCCGTCCGCCCGCCGCCCCGTGACCCTGCCGGACCGCGGCGGGCGGAATCCATGAAACCGAGAAAACCATGAAATTCAAGACGCGCATTCTGCTGCTGCCGGCGATCACCTTCGTGCTGTTCGGCACCGGCTGGCTGGTGAGTGCCACGGTCGCCCAGCGCACTGCCGCCACCGTCGCCACGCTGGGCGCGGTCGACTACCCCTATCTGGAAGGCATCAGCCGCCTCGACGAACTGGTCAAGCGCACCACCCAGACCACCCAGAGCGCGGTGGCCGAAGGCGACAAGAGCAAGCTGGACGACGTGCGCACGACCGCCACCGAAGCCACCGGCGCGGTGCGCGCGTTGGCCACGCTGGAAGGCCACAAGGCCAACGCGAAGGCCGTGGGCAAGGCGTACGACCGCTATGTGGCGGCCGCGCTGGATGCGGCCGGCAGCATGCTCGATGCACAGGGCGACACCGCCGCCAAGGTGGCGGCGATGCAGGCATCGCAACAGGCGCTGTCGACGCTGCTGGAGCGCGAGATGAAAGCCGCGCGGCAAGGCGTGGAGGATCGTCTCGGCGCATCGCGCCTGGGCGTGCAGCGGTTGACGACCGCCAACGCCGTGTCCGGCGTGGCCGTGCTGCTGGTGCTGGTGCTGGGCGCCTGGCTGCTGCTGCGCGCGGTGGCCCGTGACCTGGGTGCCGAACCCGAGCAGTTGCGCACGATCGTCGAGCGCATCGCGGCCGGCGACCTGCAGCCGCGGCAGGACGAGGGCGAGGCGGATGCGCGCTCGGTGCTGGGCAAGCTGCAGGCCATGGCGGGCCAGCTGTCCGGCATCGTCGATTCGATCCGGCGCGTGGCACAGGACGTGGGCGAGGCCTCGGCGCAGATCGCCAAGGGCAACGACGACCTGTCGCGCCGCACGCAGAACCAGGCCGCGGCGCTGCAGCAGACCGCCGCGTCGATGGAGCAGATGACCTCCTCGGTCAAGCAGAACGCCGACAACGCCAATCGCGCCGACCAGCTGGCCCGCAGCGCGGGCGTCGATGCCGAGGACGGCGGCCGGGTGATGGCCGATGCCAACGACGCAATGCAGGCGATCAGCGCCTCCAGCCGGCGCATTGCCGACATCCTGGGCCTGATCAACGAGATCGCCTTCCAGACCAACCTGCTGGCGCTCAACGCGGCGGTGGAAGCCGCCCGCGCGGGCGAACAGGGCCGCGGCTTCGCCGTGGTGGCCGGCGAGGTGCGCAGCCTGGCGCAGCGCTCGGCCGATGCGGCGCGCGAAATCAAGGGCCTGATCGGCGACAGCCTGGCCAAGGTGGAGGTGGGCAGCGAGCTGGTGGAGCGCTCCGGCCACACGCTGGCCAACATCATCGGCAGCGTGAAAAAAGTTTCCGACACCGTGGCCGAGATCGCCGCCGCCAGCCAGCAACAGGCCGCCGGTATCGACCAGGTCAGCCATACCGTCACCGCCATGGACGAAAGCACCCAGCAGAACGCAGCTCTGGTCGAGCAAGCCTCGGCCGCCAGCCGCGGCATGCAGGAACAGGCGGCGCTGCTGATCCGCCAGGTGGCGTTCTTCAAGTTGGCCGATGCGCTTGCCGAGGAGGTCGAGGAGGCCGTGCCGGCCGAGGAAGCTGCGCGCCCCGCACCGCCCGTGCCGCGTCCGGCCCTCGCCCTGGCCGCTGCCGGCGACGGTGGCTGGCGGGAGTTCTAGGCCGCGGGATTCCACCTTGCCAGCGCCGGCATGCCGGCGCATGGTGGCAATCCTTTTCCCCGTTGATCGCCTGCGCATGCCAAGCCCGCTGCCTTTCCTGCAACTGGACGTTTTCTCCAGCCACCTGTTTGCGGGCAATCCGCTGGCCGTCGTGCTCGATGGTGCCGCGCTCGACGCCGGCACCATGCAGCAGATCGCACGCTGGACCAACCTGTCCGAAACCGCCTTCCTGCTGCCGCCCACCCAGCCGCAGGCGGACTATCGCGTGCGCATTTTCACCCCGCGGCAGGAGCTGCCGTTCGCCGGCCATCCCAGCGTGGGCAGCGCCTATGTGGCGATCGAATCGGGCCTGGTCGATGGCGCCAAGCGCGCGCTGATCCAGGAGTGCGCGGCGGGCCTGCTGCCGGTGCAGGTGATGGGACACGGCGCGGCGCGAAGCATCCACGTGCAGGCACCGCCGGCGCGGCTGAACGCGATTGACGAGGCGCTGTGCGCCCGCCTCGCCGCGGCGTTGCACGTCGACCTTGCGCCCCTCCAGGCCACTCATGCCGACAACGGCCCGCACTGGATCCTGTGCAACCTCGGGGAGGCGGCCAGCGTCCGCACCGCGCAGCCTGACATGCAGGCACTCGCCGCTGTCTGCCTGGCGCAGCAGGCGGTCGGCGTCGGTGTGTTCGGGCGCGAGTCCTCCGGCGAGGCGGCAATGGCCGTGCGCGCGTTCTGCCCGGCCGACGGCATCCCGGAAGACCCGGTCACCGGCAGCGCCAACGCCGCAATCATGGCGTGGCTGGCCGCGCGCGGCGATCGCGACGGCTACGGCCTGCGCTATCGCGCCAGCCAGGGCCGCGAGGTCGGCCGCGACGGCTACGTGGACGTGGCGCGCGATGAAGCCAGCGGCGCGATCACGATCGGCGGCCACTGCGTGATCGGCGTGCGCGGCGAGTTGCAGTTGCCGCCATTGCGTTGAAAGACCGGATGCGACGTGATGGCACCCTTCCCCCTGTGCAACAGGGGGAGGTTGGGAAGGGGTCGCTTTTGATGCCATGGCTAAAAGCGAACCCTCCCCAGCCCTCCCCTGCGACCGAAGGAAGTCCCTTTAGGGCGAGCAGGGGAGGGAGCAAGGCGCGGCTTGCCGCGCGCGTTGACGGCCGCCATGCTGGCCCACCCCTTTCGTGATCGATCGCATGTCCGCACCTTCCCCGCCCCGAACCTATGACCGCAGCCTGCGGCCCTGGGATGCCGCCCTGATCGTGGTCGGCGGCATCATCGGCGGCGGCATCTTCCTCAGCCCGGGCGTGGCGGCGCAGCGCACCGGGTCGGGGCTGGCGCTGCTGCTGGTCTGGGCCGGCGCGGGCGTGCTGACCCTGATCGGCGCGCTGTGCTACGCCGAGCTGGGTGCGCGTCGCCCGCATGCCGGCGGCACCTATGTGTACCTGCGCGAGGCGTTCGGGCCGCTGGCCGGCTTTCTGTTTGGCTGGACCATGCTGCTGGTGATCTACTCCGGCTCCAGCGCGGCGGTGGCCACGATCTTCGCCAGCTACACCGCGTCGCTGTTCGGGCTGCCGCCGACGTGGTCGCTGCCGTTGACGGTGGGCGCGCTGGTGTTCGTGGCCGGGCTGAACCTGTTCGGCCTGCGGCTCGGCGCGCAGGTACAGAACCTGTTTTCCATACTGAAACTGCTGGCGGTGGCGGCGCTGGTGGTGTGCGGGCTGTTCCTTGCCGGCGCCGGTCACAGCCATGTGCTGGCGGTCGACCCGGCACGCCACGGCGTGGGCTTTGTTGGCGCGGCGTTGCCGGTGCTGTTCGCCTATTCCGGCTTCACCTATCTCAACAATCTCGCCGGCGAGGTGCGCGATCCGCAACGCACGCTGCCGCGCGCGCTGACCCTGGGCATGGCGCTGGTGATCGTGGCCTACGTGCTGGTCAACGTGGCGTATCTCGCCGTGCTGGGACACGACGGGCTGGCCGCCAGCACGGCGCCGGCGGCCGACGTGATGCAGCGCGTGCTGGGGCCGGCGGGCGCGAAAGTGATCGCGCTGGGCGTGGCGATCTCCACCCTGGGCTTCTGCAACATCACCCTGGTGGCCGGTGCGCGCGTGCTGCAGGTGATGGGCGAGGATGGCCTGTTCTTCCGCGCGGTGGCGCGGCTGCATCCGCGCTACCGCACGCCCAACACGGCGCTGCTGCTGTTGTCCGGCTGGGCGATCGTGCTGGCGCTGTCGGGCAGCTACGGCCAGCTGCTGGATTACGCCACATTCGGCGACTGGCTGGCCTGCGCCGCGGGCGTGGCCACGCTGTTCTGGTATCGCCGCCGCGACGGCGCCACGGCCAGCTTCCGTGTGCCGTGCTATCCGTGGCTGCCGCTGCTGTTCATCGGCATCGTGGCGTGGGTGGTGGTGATGACCATGCGCGACAACCCGCGCAATGCCGGCATCGGTGCGCTGATCATGCTGGCCGGCGCACCGGTGTACGTGCTCTGGCGCCGGCTGTTCAGCCGCGCGGCACCCTGAATCGGGAGCGTGGATGTCACAATAGGGCGATACCCGCCAAGGAGACGATGGATGCCGCCCGCGCAAGATCAGGCCATGCCGACCCCGGACAGCAACATCGTGCCGGAGAAAGTCCGCGATGGCATCGACGTGGTCATCAACGGCGAACCTTTCCGTCATACCGGCGATCCGGCGATGCCGCTGCTGTGGTATCTGCGCGACGTGCTGCGCCTGACCGGCACCAAGTACGGCGGCGAGGCGCAAGCCGGCAACGGCGCCGACCTGGTGCTGGTCGACGGCAAGCCGCTGCCGGCCATCGGGCAGCCGATGCAGGCGCTGGCGGGCAAGCAAGTCACCACGGTCGAGGGCCTGGCCGCCAACGACGGCACCCTGCATCCCTTGCAGCAGGCCTTCATCGACGAGGACGCGATCGGCTGCGGCCATTGCACGCCGGGCTGGCTGATTTCCGGGGTGGCCCTGCTGGCGCGCACCGCGCAACCCTCCGACGACGACATCGACCAGTTGCCCAACCTGTGCCGCTGTGGCGCCCAGACGCGCGTGCGCCGCGCGATCAAGCGGGCGGCCGCGGGCAAGGCGGGCCAGGCATGAGCGGGCAGATCCGACTCTCGCGGCGACGCTTCCTGCAGGTACTCACCGGCACCGCCGGGGCCTTGATCGTGGGCATCCGCACGGCCGGGGCGGTCGACCTGCCGCCGGCACTGCTGGGCGGCACCTTCCAGGCGCTGGGGCCTTTCGTGCAGATCGACAGCGACGGCAACGTGCTGATCGGCGCGCGCGACCCGGACACCGGCACCGGCGTGGCCACGTCCCTGCCGCGCATCATCGCCGACGAACTGGACGCGGACTGGAACCGCGTCAGCGTGATCCCGCTGGGGCTGGGCGTGGAAAACGACCACGGCCAGCCGCGCTGGATCTACGGCCGCCAGCTCGGCGGCACCGGCGGTTCCATCCCCGCCGCCTGGCAGGAGCTGCGCCAGGTCGGCGCGCTGGCCCGCTGGCTGCTGCTGCAGGCCGCCGCGCGCCGGCTGGGCGTGCCGGCCAACCGCTTGCGCTGCGAGTCGGGCACGGTGATCGCGCCGGACGGACGCCGCGTCACCTACGGCAGCCTGGTCGAGGTGGCCGGCAAGATTCCGCTGAGCAAGAACGTGCCTCCCGTGAAGACACCGGCGCGCTACACCCTGATCGGTGCACCGGCCGGCGACGTGGATGCGCATGCCATCGTCACCGGCCAGGCCAGCTACGCCATCGACCATCACTACGGCGACGCGCTGGTGGCGGTGCTGGTGCATTGCCCCTGGCCCGACGGCACCCTGGCGCGCATCGACACGGCCGCGGCGCTGGCGGTCAAGGGCGTGGTCAAGGTGCTGCAGCTGCAGCCGGAGAAAGACCAGCCGCGCGGCGAAACGGTGATCGCACCGGCCGTGGCCGTGCTGGCGCAGGACACCTGGTCGGCCTTGCAGGGGCGCGACAAGCTGGAGCTGGAATGGAAACCCGGCGCCAGCGGCACGGAAAGCAGCTACGCCTTCGAACAGCAGGCGCAGGCGCGGCTGGACGGCGACGAGGCGCCCACCGCGCGCGTGCGCAACGACGGCGACGTCGATGCGGCCGGCAAGAAAGCCGCGCGCCGGCTGGAGGCCACCTACGTGCAACCGTGGCTGGCCCACGCCACCGCCGAACCGATGAACTGCCTGGTACGGCTGGACAAGGACCGCGCCAGCCTGGTCGTGCCCACCCAGGCGCCGCAGCGCGCCTGGGCCGTGGTGCAGCGGCTCACCGGCCTGGCCCCCGACCGCATCGACATCCGCGTGCCCCGCGTCGGCGGCGGCTACGGCCGCCGGCTCGATCACGACTACGTGGCCGAAGCGGTGATGCTGGCCAAGCTGGTCGACAAGCCCGTGCGCCTGTTGTGGACGCGCGAGCAGGATTTCGGCCACGACTTCTACCGCAGCGCCAGCGTGCACCGCATCAGCGCGATCGTGGACCGCAAGCGCAACCTCATCGGCTGGAACCAGCGCATGGCCAGCGCCTCGGCGCTGGTGCAGCGCGGCGTGCCGGACAACCGCCTGTGGACGTCCGAAACCCGCGTCGACCAGTTGCCCGCCGGCCTGGTGCCAAACTACCGCAGCGACTGGTACGCCCTGGACTCGGCGATACCACGCGGCCCGATGCGCGGCATGCCGCACCTCAGCAACGCGTTCGCGGTGGAAAGCTTTATCGACGAGATCGCGCACATGATGCGCGAGGACCCGCTGAAGACGCGCCTGCGCCTGCTCGGCGAACCGCGCACGCTGCCGCTGGCCGGCGGCGGCGCGCTCGACCTCGGCCGCCTCGTCAACGTGCTCAAGCTGGTTGCCGACCGCATCGAATGGAAAAACTGGCTGCGCAGCGTCAACGGCCTGGGCATCGCCTGCTGGCACATCGACGGCGCCTACGTGGCGCACGCAATCGAGGCGTCGATGCAGGGCGAGAAACTCACCATCGAGCGCGCCGTGTGCGCGGTCGACGTGGGCCGCGTGGTCAACCCGCTGGGCCTGCGCGGCCAGGTCGCCGGCGCCACGCTGGATGCGCTGTCCACCGCGCTGAACCTGGCAGTGACCTACAAGGACGGCCGCATCCAGCAACACGACTACAAGAGCTACCCGCTGGCCGGCATGGCGCAGCTGCCCAACGACGTGGAGGTGATCACCGTGGCCGGCGACCGCTCGCCCGCGGGCGCCAGCTTCCTGGCCATGCCCACCGCCGCCCCCGCGCTGGCCAACGCGGTCTTCCGCGCCAGCGCCGTGCGCGTGCGCCGGCTGCCGCTGATGAAGGAGCTGCTGCGGTTGCTTTAGGGCCGGGATTTGGGATTCGGGATTCGGGATTCGGGATTCGTGAAAGTCGCGCGGCGGCTTGGGAATGCCCAGCGCCAGCCAACGCCTGATCATTCCGTTTGTGCTCGTCATTCCTGCGAGGCGCTCTTCAACGGCCGAACGGCTGGTCAAGCAGGAAGCCAGCGCCTTGTGTTCAATACGCTGGATGACCAGCCTTCGGCTGTTGAAATGCGCTTCCAGCTTCAGCTGGGATGACGCGCAAATCCTGACCTTTCCTAGTGAAACTGATCGCTGGCCGGCACCCACGAGCTGGATGAGCGCGCGGGCAGCGCCGGCCTGGCGGCAGGGGCGAGCGCGCTTTCGCAGCCGGGCGGCAAGGGGCCACCGGCGACGCGGGCGGCGGCGCATTCGGCGTCGTTGGTGAACACCACGGCAGCCCGCTTCGGCGCGCTGGCCGCCGGCGCCGGCACGCTGGGGACGCCCGCCGCGGTCGAGGGCAGGTTGAGCCGGCGATAGACCTCCTGGCCGAGCGGCTTGGCCGGCGGATCGGGGTTGCCGCAACCGAGCAGCGCGATCGGCAGCAGCGGCGAGGCAGAGCATTCGACGCGGATGCCTTGCGGAAGGTTGAAGGTGTGCTTGACCGTGGTTTTCTCCACCGCGCGGCGCAGCGCCGTGTCGAGCGCGCTTTCGTTCTTCGGCGCCCAGTACTTGTCGAACGAGGTCGCCTTGTAGGTGATGCCGGCGGAGCGATGGCTCATGACGTCGGTGTTGCCGCGCGGTTTCAGCTGCACGTAGTCGCCCAGCTCGCCCTGCTTCTCGCCCTGCGCCGCACCGGCCTGCGCGGCGCCCTGCTCGCCGGCGCCGCGACTCTTGCCGCTGGCCGTTTCCTTGCTGCCTTGCGCCGGCACGGGCGCGGGCTGACCGGTGCCATCGGCCACCGTCTTGGCCACGCCCGCGGGCTGGCCCGGCGTGGCGGCGTCACTGCCCTGCGCGTTGGCGTCAGGCGCGGTGCTGACGTCGCGTCCGGCATCGGCCTGGCTGCTCGGGGCGCTGGCTTCCGCGCTGGCGGTGGACTCGCTGGCTTCGCGGGCGGCGGTTTCCGCGGCGCTGGTGTCCTTCGCGACGGCGGCCTCTGCAGCCGCCGCGGCAGCAGGCTCGACCGTGGCGGCCGGCTCGGGCGCGGGTTGTTCGCTGAGTTGCGGGCGGGCCAATGCCGGGCGCTCGACCGCCGCCATGGCCTTGCGCGTGTCCTGGATCTTCACCGCCGATGCTTCCGGCACCGCCACCGTGGGCCGCGCCAGCGTGGTCTGCGGCACCGCGTCGAGTTGCGCCTCGGCCGCTTCGATGGCGGGCGCCTCGATCCGCGGCGCCTCGCGTGCCACCACCGGCGTGGGCACGGTGAAGGTCGCCTCCAGGTTGACCTGCGGCGACGGTTGCGCGGGCAAGGGCACCGCCTGCATGTCCGGTACCGGCGGCGCGGCCGTCACGGTGGCGTGGATCGGCTGCACGCTCGGCGGCTCGCTGCTGCGCGGGACTTTCATGTCCAGCGCCACACTGGGCGCGGCGAGCGGTGGCGGCGCCTGCGCCGGCAGCGGCGGCAGGGCCAGCGAGGCCGGCGGCGGCATCGCCTCGGTGCCCTCGAGTTGCGGCTTGCGCACCGCCTCGGGCTGGAATTTCGGTGGCACCGGCGGCTGCAGCGATACCTCCGGCGGCGTCACGCTGGGCGGCTCGGCGGCCAGCGGGATCGGTTGCAGCTCCGGCGTGGGGGCGGGTGTGGGCAGGCTGATCGGCGGTGGCGGCGCGGCCGGCTTTTTCGCGGCCGGCGCGCGCACCGGCGCCGGCGTGCTGACCACCGCCGGCTCGGGCAAGGGCTTCGCTTCGCTGACGCGCGCCATCGACGGTGCCGCCGTGCTGGTGCCTGTGTGGTGCAGCGTCGGACGCGTCGCCGCCACGCGCGTGCGGGCGCGGTGTCGCGGACCGATTTCCTTCGGTGGCGTGCCGCGCACGGGCGGCGGCGGCGGTGGTTCGGGCGCGTCGATCAGGCGCACCCGCAGCGCCTTCGCGGTGGATTCCGGCGGCGGTTTCACCGGGTAGGCCGGACCAAGCACGAACACCAGCAGAAACACCACGTGCACCAGCAGCGTGCCGACCATGCCGGCGATGCGCCGGCCGGTTTCGCGCGGCTCGACGCGGGTGCGCTGGCGGTAGGCGATGGCGCGGCGGGCGGCCAGCGGCGAATCCATCAGCACCCGTGCCGGACGATCAGCTGCAGGGCCGGCTGAAGGGCCGGCAGGTTGGTCCGAAGGCGGCAAGGGCATGGCGGCAAGTGTAGCCGGGCGCGTCACGCCGGTGCGGCGGTCAATCGCCCCTGGCGGCGGCCGCCGCGCGATCGCGCTGTTCGGCATCCACCGCGCGGTTCGGGGTATCGGTGGGGCAGCCCCAGGGCAGCGGTTTGTTCGCCCGGTAGATGGCGATGCACGCCTCCACGCTGGGCGGTTTCGGCGCATGCGGATCGGGCGCCAGCGGCTTGGACGGCGCCATGCTGAGACGCTCGTCGCCATCCTTCGCCGAGGGCGGCGCCGGCGGATTGATGCAGTCGGGAATGGGCACGCCCACCACGGTCTTGCATTTCAGGTGGATGCCGCCGGGCAGGTCCACGTCGGTGTCCTTGACCACCGCATCCACGACATGCCGCAACGCGGCCCCACCCAGGGTTTCGTCGGGCGGCGGAAAATACTTGTCCAGCGAGGTGGCCTTGTACTTGATCGGATCGGCGTGCTGCATGATGCGGCGGTCGCCCTGCAAGGCGTGCGACACGTAGTCGGGCGGCGCGCTGCTGGCCGATGCGGCGGGCAGCAACGGCTGGCCGTCGCGGTCGTACAGGATCACCGGTTGGCGCGACGGTGGCGTGGCGGGCAGTGTCATCGTCATCACCCGCGTGGTCGCAGGTTTCGTGCGCGCCGGTGGCGAGCGCTGCGGCAGCGGCGGCATCACCGGTGGCGGCGGCGCGGCCGTTTCGATCGCCGCGCGCGGGATGAAACGCACCTGCAGCACCTGTTGCGATGCGGGCTCCACCACGCGTCCCGGCGGCCGCAACGCCTGCCACGCCAGCAGCGCCATCACCACGTGCAGCAGCGCCACCAGGCCCAGCAACCGGCGATTCCACGGCAGCACGCGCGGCGAAACGCGCCAGTGCCGCTGGCGCAGAAGCGCCAGCGTCGCGGCGTCCAGATCGTTCCAGTCGCCACCGTTTCCACCGGCCGGTGAACGCGATGGCGAGGTTGTCCGCTGCATGGAGGCGATAACGATGTCCCGGCTGCAAAGGGATGCCGGCAGCATGGCGAATCGTGCTTGAACCCGACCCTTCCCCGACCACCGCCAGCACGCGCCGGTTCCCGCGCCACGCTGTGCGCGGCATCGATTGACGCGACCGTCATAACCAAATGACGGAGAATAACTTCCGTTGGCTGAGCGTTTGGATATCGTTGTGCCAACGGCGCCCGAAGCGCTGGCACCGACGAGAATCCCCATGCACACCCGAAACCTGCTCGCCCTGAGCCTGCTCAGCCTTGCCCCCCATGCTTTCGCCGCCACCGACGCGTGGCCGACGCGGGCGCAATTCGGCGACGGCATCGAGCTCGGCGTGAAGGGCAATTTCCAGTACGACACCAACCAGTTCAGCGGTGACCGCTTCGACGACGCCACCACCTGGCGGCGCCAGGTGGTCACCCTTTACGGCGCAAAAAAAGGCGTTTTCAACGCCGACGTGGGCTACGACTTCCAGTCCAACGCATGGCAGGACGTGTTCCTGGGCGCCACCACCGGCATCGGCCAATTCCGGCTCGGCGAGTTCAAGACGCCGGTGGGCATGGAGGATGGCGCCACTTCGGCCAGCGCCACCACCTTCCTGGAAACCAGTCTCGCCGGCCAGGCCATCTACGAGGGGCGGCGGCTGGGCCTGGAGTGGAAATACACCGGGCTGTCGCGCTGGGCGTTCCAGCTGGCGTATTTCGGCCGCCACGACCTGAACGACGCGGCCAGCGGAAATACGGCAGCGGCGCGCGCCGTGTTCAATCCCGTCAATGAAGGCAACGAAGTCATTCACCTGGGGCTGTCCGCCTCACGCGAGGCGCGCGACGATCGCACGGCGCGCGTGCGCGCCCGTCCCGAGGTGAACCTCACCACGATCCGCCTGGTCGACACCGGCACTCTCACCGGTATCGACCGCATCGAGCGCGCCGGGCTGGAGGCAGCGTGGCTGCACGGCCCGTGGCTGGCGCAAGCCGAATACCTCACGCTCGACGCCCACCGCAACATCGGCAGCAACTACCGCAGCGACGGCTACTACGTGTCGGGAAGCTGGTTGCTGACCGGCGAATCCCGGCGCTATCGCAACAATGCCTTCGGCGATCCCACGCCCGCCCACGGCTGGGGCGCCCTGGAGTTTGCGCTGCGCTATTCCGCCGTGGACCTGGACGAGGGCGTCGTGCGCGGTGGCGAGCAGCACGACTGGACACTGGGCGTGAACTGGTACTTGCCCCGCGGTTTCAAGCTGCAAGCCAACTACATCCGCGCCTGGAGCGACCGACGCGGAGCAAGCGTGGACCCGGAAATCTTCGCGCTGCGGGCCCAGCTGGCGTTTTGAGAAAAACTGTCGGCGTCACCCTGTAGGAGCGACTTCAGTCGCGATGCTTTTTGTCGGTCGAGCAAAGGCAGGAGCAAGAGCTTTCGATCGCCTGCGGCGCTCGAGTTACTTTCTCTTGCGTGGCCAAAGAGAAAGTAACCAAAGAGGTCGCGATGCTTTTGGGTTTTGATGTTGGATCTAGAGCAAGAGCTTTCGATCGCCTATGGCGACCGAGTTACTTTCTCTTGCGTGGCCAAGAGAAAGTAACCAAAGAGAAGGCCACCCCGCTTCCGCGCTTTCCGGGCATCCTGCCCGGAAAGTTCGCGTGCGGGCTACGGGGTTTGTCGACAGGGCATCCTGCCCTGACGCCAAACTGGCTTGCATCCATGCAAGCCACCCTGCGGGCTTTTCCTTCGCCCGCCCGCCGCTGCAGAGGGGACCCGGGAAGAGCGCCGCGCCATCGTGGCGCGGACTCGGTACGCCGCGGCGTTGCCTCAGCGAGAGCGCGGCGGCATGTGGCTTTCGGTGTTTTCGTCTCGCCTCCGATCGCCCTGAGCGTAGCCCCGCAGCGGCGAAGTCGAAGGGTGCGGTTGGCGGAGGCCCTTCGACTTCGGCCTTCGGCCTACGCTCAGGGCGAACGGCTGAGGTGGGCGGCGCCTTTGCTTTTGCCTTTTGCTTTTGCCCTGGCTCCATCCCGAGTGCGGGCCAGGATGGCCCGCTGCTCTACCCGGGGCCCCTGCGCGGCGGTGAGGCGGGGTCGACAAGGCCGCGCAGCGGGCGTTGCCAGGGATGGCAACGCCTTTTCGCGCGGGCAGGAGCCCGCTCGAAAAGCCCGCCCCCGGCTCACGGACTTGCCGGGCAGGAAGCCCGGCAAGCGCCAAGCGGGGTGGCCTTCTCTTTGGTTACTTTCTCTTTGGCCACGCAAAGAGAAAGTAACTCGAGCGCCAACGGCGATCGAAAGCCTTTGACTTTGCTCGACCAACAAAAGCGTCGCGACTGAAGTCGCTCCTACAAGCGTCAAGGGCATCGCGCACGACCGGAGGAAGTCCCTATGTGGGGCAGGGTGCGCTGCTACAGCGCGGGCGATTGCTCTGTTTGCGAATCAGCCTGGGTGCAGTACGTGGCGTGCGGCCGCATCGGCCTCGCCTTGGGCATCGAGCGGGAACGCGGTGATCAGGCGTGGGCGCACGCCCAGCGATTGCCCTGGCTGCAGGCCGCGCTCGGCCACCTCAGCGCTGGACATGTCCGCCTCCAGCACCTGTCCCAGCGCAGGAACGTCCAGCTCCAGGTGCGCCAGGCCGCCGGCCAGGTAGACATGCCGTAACTGCGCGGCCCAATCACCGGGTGATGGCGTCGACGACACCAGCAGGTGTTCCGGGCGCACGTAGCCGATGGCGCTGCCGACGGCGTTGCCCGGCCAGGGGTCGGTACCAAGCGGCCGTTGCCCGCCGCTCAGCACGCCGTTCGCGCGCTGCAGCGGAATCCTGTTGGTCCTGCCGATGAACTCGCACACGAACGGCGTGGCCGGCTGCTGGTAGATCGCCTCCGGCGTGCCGATCTGCTCGATGCGGCCGCGGTTCATCACCGCCACGCGGTCGGCCAGTTCCAGCGCCTCCTCCTGGTCGTGGGTGACGAACACGCTGGTCAAGCCCAGCTCCTCGTGCAGGTTGCGCAGCCAGCGGCGCAACGCCACGCGCACCTGGGCGTCGAGCGCGCCGAACGGCTCGTCCAGCAGCAAAAGATCCGGCTCGACCGCCAGCGCGCGCGCCAGTGCCACGCGTTGGCGCTGGCCGCCCGAAAGCTGGCTGGTATAGCGCCGCGCCATGTCTTCCAGCTGCACGCGCTCGAGCAGCCGCTGCACCCGCTCGTTGATCTCGGCGCGACCGGGGCGCGATTTGCGCGGGCGGATGCGCAGGCCGAACGCCACGTTCTCGCTCACCGTGAGGTGGCGAAACAGCGCGTAATGCTGGAACACCAGGCCCACCTTGCGCTCGCGCGCGTCGACCGCCAGCAGGTCGCGTTCGTTCTGCCGCACGCTGCCGCTGTCGGGGTAATCCAGCCCCGCCAGGATGCGCAGCAAGGTGGTCTTGCCCGAGCCGGACGGGCCCAGAAGCGCCAGGAATTCACCCGGTTCGATGCGCAGGCTGACGTCGTCCAGCGCGGCAAAGCCGCCGTAGCGGCGATGGAGATGGGACAGTTCCAGAGTCATGCGTTGTTTCTCAATGGCCGCGCGGCGCGTGCGCAGCCAGTTCATCGCCGTAGCGCCATTCCAGCAGCGCCTTCACCACCAGCGTCAGCAGGGCCAGCAGGCCCAGCAGCGAGGCCACGGCGAAGGCGCCCATGTAGTCGTACTCGTTGTAGCGCATCTCCACTTCCAGTGGCATCGTGGTCGTCAAACCGCGGATGTGGCCGGACACCACCGACACCGCGCCGAACTCGCCCATCGCGCGCGCATTGCACAGCAGCACGCCGTACAGCAGCGCCCAGCGGATGTTGGGCAAGGTGACGCGGAAGAACATCTGCCAGCCGCTGGCGCCCAGCGTGCGCGCGGCCTCCTCCTCGTCGCTGCCCTGCGCCTGCATCAGCGAGATCAGCTCGCGCGCCACGAACGGCAGGGTGATGAACACGGTCGCCAGCACCAGCCCGGGCACCGCGAAGATGATCGTGACACCATGATCGGACAACCACGGCCCGAACCACCCCTGCGCACCGAACAGCAGCACGTAGACCAGGCCGGCCACCACCGGGGAAACCGAAAACGGCAGGTCGATGAACGCGCCCAGCAGCGCCTTGCCGCGAAATTCGAAACGCGTCATCGCCCACGCCGCCGCCACGCCGAACACCAGGTTCGACGGCACCGCAAGCACGGCCACCAGCAAGGTCAACTTGATCGACGACACCGTTTCCGGCTGCGCCAGCACATCCAGGAACGCGGCCACGCCCTTGCTCAGCGCCTCGATGAATACCGCCGCCAGCGGCAGCAGCACCAGCACGGCCATGAACCCCATGACCAGCGCGATCAACGCGCCGCGCAGCAGGCGATGACGCCAGCTCAGCGGGCGACTTGCATGCAGGCCACTCATGCGCCGCGCTCCGCCCAGCGCCCGCTCCAGCGTTGCAGCAGCGCGATGGCCACCAGCAGCAGCAGCGAGAAGCCGAGCATCACCGTGCCCAGCGCAGCGGCGCCCGCGTAGTCGAACTGCTCCAGCTTCTGCACGATCAGCAGCGGCGCGATTTCCGAGCGCAGCGGGATGTTGCCGGCGATGAAGATCACCGAGCCGTATTCGCCCACCGCCCGCGCCAGCGCCAGTGCGAAGCCGGTGAGCAAGGTCGGCAACAGCGCCGGCACGATCACCCGCAGGAAGGTCTGCAGGCGGGTGGCGCCCAGGCTTTCGGCGGCCTCCTCCACGTCGCGGTCCAATGTTTCAAGCACTGGCTGCAATGTGCGCACCACGTACGGAAAGCCCACGAAAACCATCGCCACCAGCACGCCAGCCGGGGTGTAGGCGATCTTGATGTCCAGCGCCGACAGGTATTGCCCGATCCAGCCGTTGGGCGCGTAGATCGCCGTCAAAGCGATACCCGCCACCGCCGTGGGCAGCGCGAACGGCAGGTCCACCAGCGCATCGATCAGCCGCCGTCCGGGGAAGCGATAGCGCACCAGTACCCAGGCCACCAGCAACCCGGCCACCGCGTTGAACAGCGCCGCGAGCAGCGCACCGCCGAAACTGAGTTTCAACGCGGCCAGCGTGCGCGGCGCGGAAAGCAGTTGCAGCCAGCCGTCCAGATCCAGCGCCGACGCCTTCCACACCAGCGCCGCCAGCGGCAACAGCACGATCAGCCCGAGGTAGGTCAGCGCGTAGCCCAGGCTGAGGCCGAAGCCGGGCAGCACCCGTCGTCGTCGGTGACCCATGCGTCAGTGGCCCGGACCGATCTGGTCGAACACGCCACCATCGGCGAAGAAGCGCTTTTGCGCCGCACGCCAGCCGCCAAAGGTGTCGTCGATGGTGAACAGCTTCAGCTTCGGAAATTGCGCGCCGTACTTCGCTTCCACCGAGGCCAGCCGCGGCCGGTAGAAATTCCGGGCGATGATTTCCTGCGCCGCGGGTGTGTAGAGGAACTTCAGGTAGGCCTCGGCCAGGGCCTGGGTGCCATGCTTCTTCGCGTTGCTGTCCACCACCGCCACCGGCGGCTCGGCCAGGATGCTGATGGAGGGCACCACGATCTCGAACGCGCCCTTGCCCAGTTCCTTCTGCGCCAGGAACGCCTCGTTTTCCCAGGCCAGCAATACATCGCCCACGCCGCGCTGCACGAAGGTGTTGGTGGCAGCGCGGGCGCCGGTGTCGAGCACCGGCACGTGCTGGAACAGCGCCTTCACGAAGGCATTCGCACTCTCGTCGGTGCCGCCGGGCAGCTTGCGCGCATAGCCCCACGCCGCCAGGAAATTCCAACGCGCGCCGCCGGAGGTTTTCGGGTTGGGCGTGATCACCTGCACGCCCGGCTTGATCAGGTCGCCCCAGTCGCGGATGCCCTTCGGGTTGCCCTTGCGCACCAGGAACACGATGGTCGAGGTGTACGGCGTGGCGTTGTCGGGCAGCCGTTTCTGCCAGTTCGTGGCCAGCAGGCCGCGGTCGGCCAGCGCGTCGATGTCGTAGGCCAGCGCCAGCGTCACCACGTCGGCGGGCAGGCCATCCACTACCGAGCGCGCCTGCTTGCCGGAGCCGCCGTGGGACATGCGGATCGAGGCCTTGTCGTTAGGATGGCTGGCGTTCCATTGCGCCAGGAAAGCGGCATCCACATCGCGGTACAACTCGCGCGTGGGGTCATAGGACACGTTGAGCAAGGTCGCGGCGGCGGCGGTTCCGGCCAGGACGGTTCCGGTCAGCAACACGGCGGCAAGCAAGAGCAGCGATGATCGTCTCATGGCGCCTCCACGGGGTCGGGGGACTGCAGCGTATCGGGGCCTCCGTGGCCCCGCGAAATGGTCAAACGCGATGACGATATGCCGCCCCCTCGCTGCGCAAACCTGGTCGGGAGATGCATGCAATCACGTCGCCGGTTAAGGTTCCGCTAGGGCCTCGCCGCCCTGGAAACGTGTGCCGCCCGGTCGTCGCCGTCCGCCTTCAGGGCCGCGATTTACCCTTCTGCAAACCATGCCGTGCGGTGCCTGCCCTGCGCTGCAGCTTGACCGGGCGCGCGCTTCGCTCAAGTCTAGGCAGGCGGCATCTGCCGCTTCCGCCATGACCGTCCTCGCTGCGTGCGGGCGATGCGCGACCATGACGGCCCGCCATTGTCAGCCGCCAGCGCGGCCTCATGCGGCGCCGCTCATGCCATGAGGCCACGCCCTTTCCCGGGGAGGGTCGCATCGTGTCGCATTCCACGGAACACATCCGCAACATCGCCTTGACCGGGCACGCCGCATCGGGCAAGAGCACGCTGCTGGAAGCCCTGCTGCTGGCCGGCGGCACGATCCAGTCGCCCGGCAGCATCGAGCGCGGCAATACCGTCTCGGACAGCGACGCGCAGGAGAAGGCGCGCGGCCATTCCATCGACAGTTGCGTGGCCAGCATCGATCACGGCAACTGCCACCTCAACCTGATCGACACCGCCGGCTACGACGATTTCCGCGGCGGCACGCTGTCCGCACTGGCGGCGGTGGAAACCGCGGCGATCGTGGTGAACGCGGTCAACGGCATCGAGCACGGCACGCGCCGCATGATGCTGCACGCACGGGCGCGCGGCCTGGCGCGCATGCTGGTGATCAACAAGATCGATTTCGAGGGCGCCGACCTGGCCGCGCTGGTGGACGCGCTGCGCCAGGAGTTCGGCAGCGAATGCCTGCCGGTGAATCTGCCCGCCGGCCACGGCAGCCGCGTGCTGGACTGCTTTTTCCACCACGACGGCGCCACCGATTTCTCGTCGCTGGCCGAGGCGCACCAGCGCCTCATCGACCAGGTCGTCGAAATCGGCGAAACCACGATGGACGTCTATCTGGAGGCGGGCGAGACCGCGCTCACGCCGCAGCAACTGCACGACGCGTTCGAGCAATGCCTGCGCGAGGGGCACCTGGTGCCGATCTGCTTCATCAGCGCCCGCACCGGCGCGGGGGTGCGCGAATTCCTGGAGCTGGCCGAGCGCCTGCTGCCGAATCCGGCCGAGGGCAATCCGCCACCGTTCGTGCGCGCCGACGGTACGCCCTTGCCGATCAGCGCCGACCCCGCCGGCCATGTGGTGGCCGACGTGTTCAAGATCGTCAACGACCCGTTCGTGGGCAAGCTCGGCGTGTTCCGCGTGTGGCAGGGCACGGTGCGCCGCGACAGCCAGCTGCTGATCGACGACAGCCGCAAGCCGTTCAAGGTGGGCCACCTGCTGCGCCTGCAGGGCAAGACGCATGCGGAGATCGACCAGGCCGTGCCGGGCGACATCGCCGCCGTATCCAAGGTGGAGGACATCCACTTCAACGCGGTACTGCACGATTCGCACGACGAGGACGCGATCGCGCTGGCGCCGCCGGCCTTCCCCTCACCGATGTTCGGCCTGGCGGTGCGCGCGCGGCACAAGGGCCACGAGCAGAAACTGTCCAACGCGCTGGCGCGGCTGGCCGAGGAGGACCCCTGCTTCCGCGTGGAGCATCACAAGGAGCTCAACGAGACGGTGGTGCGCGGCCTGTCCGAACTGCACCTGAAAGTGATGCTGGAACGCATGCGCGAGCGTTACGACGTGGAAGTGGACACGCACCCGCCACGCATCGCCTACCGCGAAACCATCGCCACCAGCGCCGACGGCCATCACCGCCACAAGAAGCAGACCGGCGGCGCGGGCCAGTTCGGCGAGGTATTCCTGCGGGTGGAGCCGCTGGAGCGCGGCGCCGGCTTCGAATTCGTCGATGCGGTGAAAGGCGGTGTCATCCCCGGCCAGTTCCTACCCGCGATCGAGAAGGGCGTGCGCCAGGCGATGGAGCACGGCGCCATCGCGGGCTTTCCGCTGCAGGACGTGCGCGTGACCGTCTACGACGGCAAGCACCACGCCGTGGACTCGAAGGAAGTGGCCTTCGTCAGCGCCGGCCGCAAGGCCTTTCTCGACGCCGTGGGCAAAGCCCGGCCGGTCGTATTGGAGCCGATCGTGAACGTGGAAGTGGCCGTGCCCGAACCCCACGTGGGCGACGTCACGGGAGCGCTTGCGGCCAAGCGCGCGCGCATCCTGGGCACCGATACGCAGCGCGGCGGCGAGCGCGTGATCAAGGCGCAGGCGCCACTGGCCGAACTGACCGACTACCCCACCGAACTGAAATCGATGACCGGCGGCCGCGGCCGCTACAGCCTCGACCTCAGCCACTACGAAGCCGTGCCGCCCGCCGTGCAGAAGCAGCTCGGCGAGAGCTGGAAACCGCGCGTCGAGGAGGATTGAAGCGAAGGGCGAATCTGTAGGAGCGCACCCTGTGCGCGATGCTTCTCATGCAAGGCATCGCGCACAGGGTGCGCTCCTACAGGTAATCACGCCGCACGGCGGCGCTTGGGCTTCAGCAGTGTCCCGGTGCAGTGGGGCGAACCGCACAGGCACTGCCACAGCTTTTTCAGCCGCGGCGTATGCGGCACGTCCAGCACGATGCCGTAGTCGTAGGTGAGCTCCTCGCCCGGCTTGATCCTGCGCAGCGCCTCGATCACCACCTTGTCGCGGCGCCGGTCGCCGTCGGCGTTTTCCTCCACCAGTGCGCGGCAGTTGGGCGCGCAGCTGTGGTTGATCCAGCGCGCGCTGTTGCCGCCCTGGTTGGCGTCGATGATGTACTCGTCGTTGAGCGTGAACAGGAACGTGTGCCCGGTTTCGCCGCCATCGCCATACAGCGCGTCCGCCTCCGCATGCGTCAACAGCTTGCCCTTGTACTCGATGATTTCCTCGCCCTTGGCGATCGTGTCGACAGCGAAAACGCCATTGCCGTGGATGGGGGAGCGACGGGCGACGAAACGTCGTGGCATGGAACGAAACCTTCGGCAGAAAAAACCATGATGCCCGTTTGCGCCTGGCCACGAAACCTCACGCTGGCGTGCGCATGCCCAAACATGGTTAGATCATGGGTTCAAACGATCGTTTGGAGAACCTGCAATGTCCGTGTTGCGCTGGATCGTTCCCGCCCTGTTGTGCCTGGCCCTGGTCGCCTGCGGCCCACCGAAGAAAAGCGTGTTTCCGCCCACGGTCACCGTGCAGCAACTGACGGTACTTCCCGGTGGGCAGTGGCGGCTGACGCTGCGTATCCAGAACAACAGTTATTCGGGCATGGATTTCAAGGCGCTGGAGGGCAGCATGCAGGTGGCCGAGCTGGTGCCGATCCGGCTGCATGCCACGTTCGAGCGGGATATTCCCGCGTTTGCCGGCGACGTGATCCAGCTCGACGTGTTGCCCACGGCGGCGATGACGCAGGCGCTGCAGGCCGTCGCGACCAAGGGCAGCGGCGGCTCGCTGGCCTATCGCATCGGCGGCAGCGCTTCGGCCAAACCCGAGCAGGAAGACGCGCCGCGCGATTTCGATTTCAGCGGCAGGGACTGGCTCTCGCCGGTGCCCGGCACGCCCGGCACTTTCCGCTGACACCATCTTTCGAGGAACCGACATGACTGCCTACAAAGCCCCGCTCGATGACCTGCGCTTTGCGCTTTTCGACGTTCTTGGCGCGGAGGAAATACTGACCTCGCTGCAAGGCGGCGAAGCGCACAGCCGCGACCTGCTCGATGCCGTGCTGGAGGAGGCTGGGCGTTTCAGCGAGCAATTGCTGGCGCCGACCAACGCACCGGCCGATGCCGAAGGCTGCCATTACGACAAGGCCAGCCAGACGGTGACCACGCCGAAGGGTTTCAAGGAGGCGTTCCGGCAATTCGCCGAGGGCGGCTGGACCGGCCTGACCAATCCCGAGATTTACGGCGGCCAGGCGCTGCCGGGCGTGCTGGGTACCGCCACCACCGAGATCTTCCAGTCCGGCAACCTGGCCTGGAGCCTGTACCCGCTGCTGTCCGAGGGCGCCACCCACGCGCTGGAAATGCATGGCGAGGAATGGCAGCGCGAGCGTTTCATGAAGCCGATCGTGGCCGGCCGCTGGACCGGCACCATGTGTCTCACCGAACCGCAGGCCGGCTCGGATCTCGGCCTGCTCAAGACCCGCGCCGAACCCGCCGGCACGGACGCCGACGGCCACGCGATCTACAGGCTCAGCGGCACCAAGATCTTCATCAGCGCGGGCGAGCACGACCTCACCGACAACATCGTGCACCTGGTGCTGGCGCGCCTGCCCGACGCGCCGGAGGGCAGCCGCGGCATCTCGATGTTCATCGTGCCGAAGTTCAAGCTCAATGCGGACGGCACGCCGGGCGAGCGCAACAGCGTGGCCGCCGGCGCGATCGAGCACAAGATGGGCATCCACGCCTGCTCCACCTGCGTGATGAACTTCGACGGCGCCGAGGGCTACCTGATCGGCAAGCCGCACAAGGGCCTGGCGGCGATGTTCACCATGATGAATGCGGCGCGCCTTTCCGTTGGCGTGCAGGGCCTGGCGCTGGCCGAGCGCGCGCTGCAGAACAGCCTCAATTACGCGCGCGAGCGGTTGCAGTCGCGCTCGCTGTCGGGCGCGAAGTTCCCCGACAAACCGGCCGACAACCTGCTGGTGCAGCCCGACGTGCGGCGCATGCTGCTGACCCAGCGCGCGTTCGTTGAAGGCTCGCGCGCGCTGGTGCTGTACACCGCGCTGCAGACCGACATCGAGCATCGGTCCACCGACCAGGCAGCGCGCCAGAAGGCCGGCGAGCTGGTGGCGTTCCTGATCCCGATCGCCAAGGGCGTGGTCACCGAGCTGGCACAGGAGTGCACCAAGGAAGCGCTGCAG
The DNA here is from genome assembly GCF_039523575.1 of Rhodanobacter caeni. Classification (NCBI taxonomy): domain Bacteria; kingdom Pseudomonadati; phylum Pseudomonadota; class Gammaproteobacteria; order Lysobacterales; family Rhodanobacteraceae; genus Rhodanobacter; species Rhodanobacter caeni. The sequence continues at coordinate 133,437 of NZ_BAAAFO010000003.1, forward strand.
ATCTACGGCGGCCACGGCTACATCGCCGAGAACGGCATGGAGCAGTTCGTGCGCGATGCCCGCATCATCACCCTGTACGAAGGCACCACCGGCATCCAGGCCGCCGACCTGCTGGGCCGCAAGATCCTGCAGTTGCAGGGCGTGGGCGCGAAGCATTTCTTGCAGGAGATCAGCACGTTCTGCCAGCAGCACAGCGCCAACGAATCGCTGCGCAGCCTGATCGCCCCGCTCGCCGTCGCCGCCAGGGAATGGAGCGACCTCACCGTGAGCCTGGCCCAGCGCGCGGCGGCCGACCCGGAGGAAGTCGGCGCCGCGGCCACGGACTACCTGTACTACTCCGGCTACGTCACCCTCGCCTATCTGTGGGCACGCAGCGTGGTGGCGGCCGAAGCAAGCAGTCAGTCCGCGGCATTCAAGCAGGCCAAGCGCGACACTGCCGCGTTCTACTTCGCCCGCATCCTGCCGCGCACGCTGATGCACAAGGCGGCGATCGAGGCCGGCGTGCAGACCTTGCCCGACATCGCCTGAGGCGGGTTCCCTCGGGCGCGCTTGCCGCGCGCCCCCATCCGTCTTCGCCACCTTCCCCCGCAAACGGGGGAAGGAACGGCGATCCTGCCGAAATTTTTTCGCAAACTCCCCCGGTCAACCGACCCACTCGAAACGCGTCGTCCGGCTGACCGGGTCGGCCTGGACCAGGTTCACCTGGACGTCGGCACCGAGCGGCAGCGTGGCCGTCGAGGAAACCGTCGCCTCGATCGCCGGCTCGCGCACGATGACCGTGCCCTTGCGCGGGTCGTCGTGGGCCACCTCGACGATCGCGCCCGGAAACACCTCGCCCACGCGCGGCGCCAGCACCACCGCTTCGGCCAGATTGAGCACCGCGTTCTCGTACTGGCCGGCGCGATGGCCGCAAGCCTGCATCGTGGTCGGCAATCCGGGCAGCGCCGCCAGCACCCATTCCGGCACAGCTTGCTTCGCGCACAGGGCCACGCAGATCTCGCCCACGTAACGATCCACCAGCCGCCGCAATGGCGCGGTGGCGTGGGTGTACTGCGCGGCCAGCGCCGAATGCATCGACTGCTCCGGCACCGCACCGTTGAAGACGGCGTAGCCGGCCCCGCGCAACACGCTGGTGCAGGCGGTGAGCATGGCCACGTGCAGGCTGTTGGACGGGTCCAGCGAACGGATGAAGTCCGGATAGTCGAGCGCGGCGGGCCAGTCGATCGCCAGCGCCCGCGCGGTCAGGCGCAGCCGCGCCAGCGCGCGCGGATCGGGCGGCGGCAGCGTGCGCAGGATGCCGACCCCGGCCTGCACCATCAGATACGCGGCGGCCATGCCGGTCAGCAGCGAGATCTGTTCGTTCCAGTCCTCCACCGGCAGGCGCGCGCGAAAGGCCAGCATCCATCGCCCGTCGGCCACGCTGACTTCCTGCTCCGGCAGCGGCAGGCTCACGCCGCCGCGGGCCACTTCGCGCTGCCGGCGCAGTTCGCCGATCTCGCGCAACACCGCCCACATGGGCTCGGCGGTGCCTGCGTCGAGGCGCTTCTGCACGCTCTCGTAGTCGAGCCTGGCGCGGCTGCGCACCTTTGCCCGCCGCACGTCGACCGCGACGCCCTCGCCGCTGGCGTCCAGCTCGATCGTCCACAACAGTGCCGGACGCAGCTGACCAGGCAGCAGCGACGCGGCGCCCTCGGACAGCACCCTGGGATGCAGCGGGATCTTCGTCTCGCCGCCATACAGCGTCTCGCCGCGTCGATGGGCTTCCAGGTCCACCGGGTCGCCCGCGCTGACGAAGGCGGCGACATCGGCGATCGCGTAATGCACGCGGTAGCCGCCATCGGTGCGCTCCACGTACATGGCCTGGTCCAGATCCATCGCGCCGGCCGGATCGATGGTGACCAGCGCAATGTCGCTGCGATCCAGCGCCGGCCAGCGCGGTTCGGCCGCGGCCGCCGCGGCAGCGGCTTCCACCTCGGGCGGAAACGCCGACGGCAGGCGCAGGTCGCGCTGGATCTCGCCCAGGCCGCGCGAGAACGCCGCGTCGGCTTCGGGCTTGATGTGGAGGCGGCGGGTGGTCGACATGCAGAGGTTTCCTGGCTGGAGATGTTTCGATGGCGCGATCCCTCCAACATACAACCACGCGATCGGCGGCTACCGCGCGCCGGCGGCAAGGTGTAGAAACGACAGCCTCCGCCCCGCCCGATCACGCCATGACCGACACCCGCCTGCTGATCCGCCTGGCCGAAGAGGAAGACGGCGATTTCATCCTCGCGCAGACCACCCGTTTCGTGGACTTCGCGCTGCCGCCGTGGCGGCGCCGGGACGAGTGCATCGGTGGCATCCGCCGCGACCTGACGCGCCATCTGGACGACCAGCCACCCAACAGCTACCTGTTCGTGGCCGAGGACGCCAATGGCGCGCGGGCCGGGTTCATCCACCTGCAGCGCACAGTGGATTTCTTCACCGGGCAAAGCAATGCGCACATCTCGGATCTTGCCGTCGCCGCGCGGCATGAAGGCACCGGCGTGGGCAAGGCCTTGCTGGCGCATGCCGAGACGTGGGCGGCGGAACACGGCTGCCGGTTGCTGACGCTGGCGGTTTTCCCCGGCAACGAACGCGCGCGGGCGCTGTACGCCGCAGCCGGTTTCGCCACCGACCTGCTGCGCCTTGCCAAACCCGTAGCCTGAGCCCGCCCTCGCTCTTTGGCTTCTGCCAATCCCCAATCCCGATTCCCGAATCCCGCAAAAAAACAAGCCGCCCGAAGGCGGCTTGTTCGTCATCGCCGGCAACCACCAACTCAGTTGGTCGTGGTATTGGCCGCTTCGCCCTGTTCGCGCACGCTCAGCCGCTGGGCCACGCGGTCGATGTTGACCAGCGAAAGCAGGTGCGCGTAGATCCAGCCCATCGCGCCGCTGACCAGCAGCTCATGGGTGGTGGCGGCGTCCAGTGCGCGCAGCTTGTCCTCGTTGACCATGAACAGGCCGTTGAGGTTGATCGTCTTGTTGCCCTTCTCCAGCCGCAGGCTGCGAGGCTCCAGCAGGTCGTGCTTGACCAGCTGCTCCATGAACCACTTGGTGCGCGCCACCTGGTCCTGGAATTCACCCAGGAAACCGACCGCCTTGGTCAGCATCTCGCTGTTGCTGCCGTCCTCCTTGAACAGGCGCTCGCCTTCGCTGGTGTTGAAGCCGCTGTAGGCCTCGTCCAGGAACACGGTGAAATCGTCGCCTTCGGCGCCCGCGGGCTTCTCCGCCAGCACGAACGGGTAGCGGCGCACGAATGCCGGGATGTAGGCGTCCCTCTCCCACCGGCCCTCGGCGTCCACGTACAGGTTTTCGTTCTCGCGCAGGCCAAGCACCGCCAGCGGGCCGGCCTCGGCAATCGTCTTGCCGCCAAACACGATCATCATGTCGCGCGCGGCCACCGCGAACTCGGCGCCGGTCAGCGGCACCGAATGGGCGCTGATGGCGAATTTCAGGCTCTCCAGCGGCTTCAGCCGCAGATCCTTGTGTGCGTTGCGATTGAGCGGAACCGGACGCTCGTAGAAAAGGACTTCAGCCACGTTGCCTACCTCTAGCCCCGCCGTGCCGGGGTCGCCACCGAAGCGCCCCCTACCAAACCCGGCGTCGGGGTCTGTGAATGGGCAACTATATCAGCGCCGACGCACGCCGGGAAACCGCGGCAAATGCTTGTTGAGACAGCAGCTTGTGCGCGGCGGAAAGGGGTTTTGGTCTATGCTGGCCGCCATCTGCATCGCGCAAACGCTCTTTCGCTGCCGCTGAAGGAATCCGTACATGCTGATGGAAGTACCGAACCGGCCCGATCTCCAGGCGACCCGCGTGCTGTCGCTGGATGTTTCCGGTCGCATCCTGGACTGGATCAGCTGGCAGGACGCCGTATGTCTGTATGTCCGCGAGGCCGTGGCCTGGACCCTGGGCGACCCGTGCCTGACCGTGCACGGCGGCATCAACCGCCTGCGCGGCGTGCAGAGCCTGCTGCACCTGCACCCCATCATCGCCAGCACCGGCCACTGCCGCGACCACGCGGTGGACCCGGCGCCAGCGTTGACCAACACCGCACTGTTCGCCCGCGACCGCCACCTGTGCCTCTACTGCGGGGAGCATTTCACCCGCGCCGAACTCACCCGCGACCACGTGCTGCCGCTGTCGCGCCAGGGCAAGGACGAGTGGGAAAACGTGGTCAGCGCCTGCGTGGCGTGCAACCTGAAAAAAAGCAACCGCACGCCGCAACAGGCCAACATGCCGCTGCTGGCGGTGCCGTACCGGCCCAGTTGGGTGGAGCACCTGATCCTGTCCAACCGCAATATCCTGGCCGACCAGATGGAGTTTCTGGTGAGCCACCTGCCGCGCAGCCGACGCGGGCCGATAGCGGAACAAGCCAACGCGGCATGACGGCCCGGTAGCCGCGGCGCCAGCTGGCTAGCTGGCGGGCTTCTCGTCGCCGGCCGCGGCGGCCTTCGCTTCCTCCTCGGCGACCTGGCGCTGCTCGCGCAGTTCGCGGTCGATCTCCTCCATCTCCTCGCAGGCTTCGGTCTGCTCCTGCTTCGCCTCCACCTTTTTCCCCTCGCGCGACCGGGTGGCTTCCTCTTCGCGCCGCGCGGCCAGCTTGCGGTAGTTCTCGCGGATGCGCTCGAGCGTGTCCTCGTCCAGGTTCTCCACGTCGAGCAGGCCGTTGTGCGCGGCGGTGGCGCGAATCAGCTCGTCCAGCTTGATCTGCAGTGCCGCGCTGTCGCGGTTCTGACTGTTCTGGATCAGGAACACCATCATGAAGGTGATGATGGTGGTGCCGGTGTTGATCACCAGCTGCCAGGTGTCGCCGAAACCGAACAGCGGCCCCGTGGCCGCCCACACCACGATCATGGCGGCGGCCAGCAGGAACGCGCCCGGCTTGCCTGAATAACGCGCCGTCGCCTCGGCGAAATGACGGAACGATTGCGATACCTTGCCCATGTTGGCCTACCCATGCCTTGACTCCCGCCAGCATCCCGCCTCGTCCGTGTGGCGGATGTGCAGACGCCGCCCGCGGGCCGCCATTTCACGGCGCCACGCTTGCTCCCCCTCGCCGCTGGCCCAACAATACGCGGATGAACGACCTTTCCCGTTTCCCCCACCTCGCCGCGATCGACTCGCCGGCGGATCTTCGCCGCGTGAGCGACGACGACCTGCCGGCCGTGGCCGACGAGCTGCGCCAGTACCTGATCGAGTCGGTGGCCAGCTCCGGCGGCCACTTCGGCGCCGGCCTGGGGGTGGTGGAGCTGACCGTGGCGCTGCACCACGTGTTCGACACGCCGCATGACCGCCTGGTGTGGGATGTGGGCCACCAGTGCTATCCGCACAAGATCCTCACCGGCCGCCGCGACCGCATCACCACGATCAAGAAGAAGGACGGGCTGGCGCCGTTCCCGCGCCGCGCCGAGAGCGAATACGACACGTTCGGCGTGGGCCATTCATCCACCTCGATCTCGGCCGCGCTGGGCATGGCGATCGCCGCGCAGCGCCAGGGAGACCCCCGCAAGGTGGTGGCGGTGATCGGTGATGGCGCGATGACCGCCGGCATGGCGTTCGAGGCGCTCAACCACGGCGGCGACGTGGAGCCGGACATGCTGGTGGTGTTCAACGACAACGGCATGTCGATCAGCGAGAACGTGGGCGCGCTGACCAAGATGATGGCCCGCGCCATGGCCAGCCAGCGGCTCAACCAGTGGCGCGAGCGCGCCAAGCGGGCGATCCCCAGGCAGTCGTTCTTCGGGCGCCTGTTCAAGAACTGGGAGGAGCACGCCAAGGGCATGTTCGTGCCCAGCACGCTGTTCGAGGAGCTGGGCTTCCACTACACCGGGCCGATCGACGGCCACAACATGCCGCAGCTGCTGCAGGCGCTGCGCACGGTGAAGAACCTGCCCGGCCCGCAGCTGCTGCACGTGGTCACCACCAAGGGCAAGGGCTACGCGCCCGCCGAGCAGGCGCAGATCAAGTACCACGCGGTGGGGCCGTTCGACCCGCAGGCCGGTCTGGCCAAGAAGGCGGCGACCAGGCCCACCTATACCGACATCTTCGGCGACTGGCTGTGCGACATGGCCGCCACCGATCCGCGCCTGCTGGCGATCACCCCGGCGATGCGCGAGGGCTCGGGCCTGGTGCGTTTCTCGAAGGAGTACCCGCAGCGTTATTTCGACGTGGCGATCGCCGAGCAGCACGCGGTGACGCTGGCCGCGGGCATGGCCTGCGAAGGCGCCAAGCCGGTGGTGGCGATCTACTCCACCTTCCTGCAGCGCGCCTACGACCAGGCCATCCATGACGTGGCGTTGCAGAACCTCGACGTCACCTTCGCCATCGACCGCGCCGGCGTGGTCGGCCCCGACGGCGCCACCCACGCGGGCAGCTTCGACCTCACCTTCCTGCGCTGCCTGCCGCACATGGTGATCATGGCGCCGGCCGACGAGAACGAATGCCGCGCGATGCTGACCACCGCGTACCGCCACCCCGGCCCCGCGGCCGTGCGCTATCCGCGCGGCGTGGGCTCAGGCGTGGCGGCTCATCACGACCTGGAAACCCTGCCCATCGGCAAGGCGCAGCGGCGGCGCCGCGGCCACGGCCTGTCCCTGCTCAGCTTCGGCGCGATGCTGGAGCCGGCGGCGGTGATCGCCGCCGAACTGGACGCCACCTTGGTCAACATGCGCTTCGTGAAACCGCTGGACGAGGCGATGATCCTGGAGCTGGCCAGGACCCACGAAGGCTTCGTCACGCTGGAAGACAACGCCGTCGCCGGCGGCGCCGGTTCGGCCGTGGCCGAGTGCCTGGCGGCCAACGGCATCACCCTGCCCATCCTTCATCTTGGCCTTCCAGACATCTATCTGGAACACGGCAGCCGCGAGGAAGTGCTTACCATGGCGGGGCTGGACTTGCCGCAGATCCGCGAGGCCATCCACGTGCGGTTTCCGCGATTGACGGCGGCGATCGCCAACGCCAGCTGATTTCTGCAGGAGCGCACCGTGTGCGCGATCGCTTTTCGGGATTCGCAAGAGCAAGAGCAATCGCGCACAGGGTGCGCTCCTACACCGGGTTGCGCGCCCCTGAAACGCGGTCGCGTTGTTCCAGGTCCTGCGCGGTGAACACGTCGGTGTAGCCGGCTTGCTCCAGCAGCGCGCGTGCGGCGTCGCCCTGGTTCCAGCCGTGTTCGAACAGCAGCCAGCCGCCGGGCAGCAGGTGCTGGCGCGCGGTGGCCACGATGCGCCGGATGTCGTCCAGCCCGTCGCGGCCCGAGGCCAGCGCGGTGGCCGGTTCGAAACGCAGGTCGCCGCGCGCCAGGTGGACGTCGCCGGCCTCGATGTATGGCGGATTGGAGACGATGAGTTCGAACCGGGCATCACCCAGCGGCGCCATCCAGTCGCCCTGGGCGAACACCACGTTGCCGATGCCCAACCGCGCGGCATTGCGCGCGGCCACCGCCAGCGCGGCTTCACTGGCGTCAGTGGCAATCACGCGGCAACGCGGCCGTTCGCTCGCCAAGGCCAGCGCCACGGCGCCGCTGCCGGTGCCCAGATCCGCCACCGCACAAGCCGAGTCGCGCGGCAGGCGCTGCAGCGCCAGCTCCACCAGCAGCTCCGTCTCCGGGCGCGGGATCAGCGTGGCCGGCGTCACCTCCAGCTCCAGCGACCAGAAGCCGCGCGAGCCGGTGATGTAGGCGACCGGCTCGCCGCGCGCGCGACGTTCAAGCAATTCTCCATAAACCGTCTGGACGTCCATATCGATGTCGTCCCCGGCGTGCGCGAACAGCCAGCTGCGCGGCTGCCGCACCGCGTGCAGCAGCAGCAATTCGGCCTCGGCGCGATCGCCGAGTTGCTGGGTGGCAGCGGCCAGCAGGTGGCGCACCTCAGGCATCGGGCGATGATCCCCCCGATGGCGGCAGCGGCGGCGGTGCCGCGGCCGGTTTCGGCGCGCTCTTGCGCCAGTGGCCGCCTTGCGTCCAGGCCTCGAAGCCCCAGCGCAGCCAGCCGATCAGCGCGTTCGCCAGCCACAGCGCCCACGCCAGCATGGCGATCTTGTAGACCCACAGCGACACGCTGAGCACGCCGCCACTGGGCAGCACGTTCGCGCTCTGATCGGCGAACCAGTGCAGGTTCCACGCACCAGAATTCTGCCCGGCCACGTGCATGTCCGGCAGGCCCAGCAGGCCGGTCGGCACCGCCCCGATCAGCACGATCAGCGACAGCACCGTGAGCCCGGCGAGGCCGGCCTGCAGCAGGTTGAACGTGGTCACGCCGAACCGCTCCGTCGACGCCCGCGCGCGCAGGCCAAGCAGGATCAGCCACAGCACCACCAGCGCATAGGCGCTCCACGCGAAGGCGGAGAAGCCCAGCCCCAGCAGCAGCCAGTGGTGAAAACGCAGCGGCGTGGGCGCGAACCGCGCCAGCAGCCAGGCGGCCAGCAACAGCACGATCAGCTGCGACCAGTACAGCACCGCCGGCCCTTGCGTCGGGCCCCACGTCCACAGCACCCAGCGGTCCTGCGGCAGCTGCAGCGTCAGCTCGATATTGGCCACCGGCGCGTGCAAGGCGAACACCGGCGTGCGTACGCGGGCGGTGACGCCACGGGGCTCGCGCAGGCGCAGGCGGTAGCCGTGCTCGCCGGGCAGCAGCGGCAGGCTGAGCTTGCCGTCCCGCACGGCCAGCGCGACCGGCTGCCCGTCGCGCTGCGCCTCCAGCAGCTCGGTCCCCGCCGGCAGGTCGATCGCATGCTCGCCGCCGCGGGTGCTGCGTGCGCGCAGGTTCAATGCCGTTTCCGTGGCCCGTTCGCCGGCCGTGCTGGCAAGTTCGACACCGTCGAAGGCCAGGCTGTCGCCCTTCACGGCCGCCGGCTGGTTGAAGGCGAGCTGCAGGGTTTCGCCCGGCAAGGGCCGGTACAGCAGGCCGTCCTCGCTGGCGCTGGCCGGCACGCCCTTCGCCTCAACATGCCACATCGGCGCGGCCTGGATGCTCCACACCTCCGCCCGTTCGCCCAGCGCCGGTGCCTTGAGCGCCAGCGCGGCGACCTGGTCGAGGCGGCTGGTCCAGCTGACCGTGTTGCTGTTGGCATTGAAGGTGACGCTGATCCGCCCATCCCTGACCCGCGCGTCATCGCCCTGCGGATGCTCGCCGGGGAGCAGCGGCAAGGTGATGCTGAAACCGCCCTGCTGCGGCGCGATGCGCTCGGCCACGTTCTGCACGGTCCAGTCCAGGCCCAGGACCAGGGTGCGGGTGAGCTTCACATACGGCGGGAAACTCTGGCTGGGCGGCAGGCGCTTGCCGTCGTCGGTCGTGCGCACGCGGTGCAGCGCAATGCTGTCGCCCAGCGCGCGGCCGTCGTCGGCGCCATCGAGCGACCAGCCCTCGCCGCTGAAACCGACGCGCTGCGGCCGCTGCGCAAAGCGCAGGTTCGTGCTGTCCGCGTCGGCGATGCGGTAATGCAGGCTGATGCGATGCACGCCGCGATCCAGCCGCAGCAGCAGCTGTCCGGCGTCGCGGGTGAGCGGCGCGTCAGCCTGGCCATCCACAGCCACCGCGAGCAAGGGCGTGGCGTCATCGGCCTGCGGCAACGGCAGGGCCACGGGGGCCCCGATGTGGGCCTCCAGCTCGACCTCCAGCGTCTCGCCGCTGGCGCGCAACTGCGCCTGTGCCAGGGCGGCGCAGTTCGGCGCGCACGCCGGCGCTTCGGTGAGGCGGGTGCGCAACTGGTCGAGCAGCTGTTCGCTCGGCATTGCCTGCGCCCGCACGCCGTGCGGCAGCAGCGCCAGCGCCAGCAGCGCCGCACCCGCCACGCCGCGGCCGCGCCAGCGCGGCCAGCGATCGCGCCACGGCAGTCCCAACACCATGACCAGCCGCCCCAGCAGCACCGCCAGCAACAGCACCATCACCACCCGCAGCAGGCGCACCAGCCATGCCGGCGCAATCACCAGCCGGCTGCTCTGCTCCACCGTCACCGGCCCGGACCAGCCGAGGCGGTAGTTGTTGCCCTGATCCCAATGCGGCATGCCGGCGCCGGCCTGGACCACGCTGCGGGGGTCGAGGCGATCGGCCGACTTGTCGACGGTGGCCGCGGCGATACGGACGTTGACGCCGGACCGCGATGCCAGCCGCGGCGATGGACTGGCCATGCTCGCCATCTCCGCGATCGCGGGGGCCGGCGCGGATGGAGCCGGTGGCGCGGGCGGCGTAACGAACTCGTCCCGCAGAACACGCTCCTTTTTCTGCGGATGTGCGTGCTCCACCCCCTGTCCCTCAAGCTGCGGATGCAACGCGTACTGCAGCTGGCTGGCGGCGAACGGCAGGGTCGACAGCACGGTGAGCGCAAAGACGACCATGGCGCCGATGCGCGCCGTCGCACGCAGGCGTCCTTCGGGCAGCGCCCGCAGCAGCAGCGCCAGTGCCAGCACGACGGCGATGCCCCACAACGGCGCGCCGTTCTCGTGCTGCGCCAGCACCAGGTAGCCCGCCGCCAGCAACGCCCACGGCCAGCCCAGCAGCCGGCCGGCCAGCAGGGCGACCAGCGCCAGCACGAACAGGTCGAGCAGGCTCCACTGGGCCACCCACGAATCGGGTGAGCGATCCACGCCGACCGCGCCCAGCAGGCGATAGCCGGCCGGCAGGTGCAGGGTGGCGTCGATGCTTTCCAGCGGCACCTGCCAGCCGGCACTGGGGATCGCGCCTGCATGCGCGGCCAGGCGCAAACCTGCGGCGAGATCGAGCGTGCGATCGCGCAACTCGACGCCGCCGGCACCGTGTTCGCCTTGAGTGACCAGCAGCGGATCGCCGGCCTGGCTGGCGCGCTGCAATTGCCACGGTGCCGCCACGTCCAGCCGCTGGCGGTGGCGCAGTTCACCCGTCAGCGTGTCGGCGACGCTGAGGCCGCGACCATCGAAGTCGAGCCACATCTGCCGCTGCAGGCGCAGCTGGTCACTCTGCCCGCCTTCGCCGCCACGGCTGCCCTGCTCGATCGCCAATCCCGCATCGTCATCCAGCACAAACGCCGGCAGCTCGCTCCACTCGCCCGGCACGCCCGCCTGCGCGGCATCGGTGGCATGGCCTTCGACGCGCGTGCTGCGCAGACCGGTGTCGTCGGCATAGCTCCAGATTTCCTGGCGCGGCCACGGCGCCGCGGGCAGTTTCAGCGCCACCTTGTGCAGCGGCGCCAAGCTTCGCGCGTCCAGCGACACGGTCCACTCCCCCGGGCGCAGTTGCACGCGCAGCCGGCCATCGCTTTCCAGCCGCGACGGCAGCTCGCCGGACAGGGCGGTGGCGACGAAGCCGGCCGGCAGCACCGGCCCCAGAAGTTGTTCGCGCGCACTGCCGCTGACGGTGAGCTGCAGCCGGGTCTGCAAGGTGGCCGGCAGGCCATCGTCGAGGCGGCGATAAACGCGCAGCGACAAGGCGTCGGCGGCGCGCTGCGCGGCGGCCGCCTCGCCGAGGGTGAGCTGGTCGCCATTGCGCTCGACGCGCGCCACCGCGGCGCCATCGACGGTCAGCGCCACCAGCCCGATCGCGGCCGGCACGCGCAGCCGCGCCGGCCGCGCCACCCACGGCAGCGTGCCGCTCAGTTGGTAATCGCCCGGCGCCAGCCACAGCATCGGCACTCCGCCGCGTTGCAGTACGGTGGCCGCCTGACGGTCGATGCTGACCTGTTGCGGCCAGTTGCGGGCATCGCCCGGCAACGCCACCCAGCTGGCCGCATCCACGTGCACGTCAAGACGGAAACGGCCGCCGTCCTTGTCCGCCTCCACGGTCAGCCGGCCCGGCCACGCGCAGCGGTAGCTGCCATCGCCGGGCATGCGGCCGGCCAGAAACGGGCAGTCGTGCTGCGGCACGTCGTGCAGCACCCAGCCCTGCCAGTCGCGCAGCGGCGGCGGCACGTCCTGCGCCAGCGACGGCACAGCAAACAGCAACCACAGCAAACCCAACAGCCCAAGACCGGGCAATCCTGGCGATCGACGACGCATGCATTTCTCCCTGTGTGCCTGCTGGCCGGCACAGTGTAGGTGCAACGCGGCGCGCGCAGGGCGCGCCATCTCCTGCGTCCACGGCCGATACAATCCGCCGGGAAAAGCCCGCCATTTCAAAATCGCCCGGTTCGCACGTCTCTGACAGGAGAACGCCGAAAACCCGCGCCGAGCGCCATGACCCTGCTGCCGATGGACAGCCCGTACCGCATGGAACATCCCCGCCACCAGGCCCCGCGCGAAGGCGGCCCTTCCGCCCATGCCGGGCAGGTGGCTGCGCTGTATCGCGATCATCACGACGCCCTGGTGGCGTTGCTGCAATGCCGTCTCAGTTCGCGCACCGACGCGCAGGAGATCGCGCAGGAAGTCTATGTGAAGTTGCTGACGATGAATGACCTCACGCACGTGGAATCCCCGCGCGCGTTCCTGTTCCGCATGGCGATCAACCAGTCGATGGACTACCTGCGCAAACGCGTGGTGCGCGCCAACGCGCCACCCGACCCGATGGACGACAACGTGCACGCCACGCCATGGCCCGAGCAGCACCTGTGGGCCAGCCAGCAGTGGAAGAAGGTGCAGGCGGCGCTGCGCGAGCTGCCTGCCAAGGCCAGCCGCGCGTTCGTGCTGCACGTGGTGGAGGGCCGTTCGTTCGCCGCGATTGCGACCGACATGAAACTCAGCGAACGGATGGTCCGCTATCACGTCAGCCATGCCATGGCGCACTGTCGAGAACGCTGTTTTGCACCGGAGGCGCCGTAATGGCCAACACGACCGAGTTCGGGAAAGACCCCATGCATACGGCGGCGATCTGGTGGACGCAGCTGCGCGATCCGGAGCCTTCCACCGACCTGCTCGACCGCTGGAGCGCGTGGATGGCGGCCGACCCCGCCAACGCGCAAGCCTTCGCGCAGCTCAACGTCTTGGGCGAGGCGGTCGCGCACGCGCCAAGTGAGCAGCGCCAGCAGTTGATCGACGAGTTCGCTCCCCGCCGCGCGGCTCGTCCGCGCCGCCCGCTGCTGGCCGCCGCCGCGGCTGCCGTGATCGGCCTGGCGTTGGGCAGCTGGTGGCTGCTGGGCGGGCGGCTGGACATGGCCGCGCCATCGCAGCAATACACCAGCGCCGTGGGCGAGGACCGCGACATCCAGCTGGCCGATGGCACGGCGGTCCAGCTCGGCGCCGCATCGACCTTGACCACCCGTTACGCCGACGATCGGCGCGCTGTCGACCTTCGCACCGGCGAGGCGTTTTTCACCGTCACCCATGACCGCGACCGCCCGTTCGTGGTCAGCGCCGGCCCGTTGCACATCGAGGACCTGGGCACCGCGTTCAACGTGCGGCGAACCGGGCAGCGGGTCAGCGTGGCGGTGACCGAGGGACGCGTGCGGCTGTCGCCGTCCGCCGGCGCATCGCCGGGTGGCGGCGCCGCCTCCGGCCGGCTGGATCTGGTGGCCGGGCAGCGCGCCGAGTACGACCCGGCCACCGGCGCGATCAGCGTTTCCGAAGTGGCGGTGGAGCACGCGGCGGCGTGGCGCCGGCATCGGCTGGAGTTCGTCAACGAGCCGCTGTCGGCGGTGCTGGCCAACGTCAACCGCTACAGCCGCCAGCCGATACAGCTGGCCGATCCGCGCCTGGGCGAACTGATGTTCACCGGCACCGTCAACACCACTACCATCGACAGCTGGGTGGGCGCCCTGCCGCATGTTTTCCCGGTGCAGGTAAGCACCTTCGCCGACCACGTGGTGCTTTCGAGCGCCGGGCAACCCTAACCGGATCACGCGTCGATGCAGGGCAGGCAAGATGGCGGAACGTAAGCGCCACCGCCGCGATGGGCGCACGCCGCGGAGCTGCCGATGACGCCGCGCCGCGCGGCACGATGGCTGCGGCCTGCGCTGCTCGCCTGCCTGGCGTGGGGTGTTGTGGCGGGCTGTCCCGATCGTGCCGACGCCGCGCCAAGCCTCTCGCTGAGGGACGGCAAGACCCGCTTCTCGATTCCGCCGCAGCCGCTGTCCAGCGCGCTGATGGCGCTGGGCCGCCAGGCCGACGTGCAGATCCTCACCTCCAGCACCGCGATCGCGGGGCGGCGTAGCACCGGCACCACCGGCACGTTGAAGGTGGAGGCCGCGCTGGCGCATCTGCTCAAGGGCACCGGGCTGGATTACGAGGTGATCGGCCGCCGCACGGTAGTGGTACGCCAGCGCGATTTCACCCCCGCGATCTCCTACGAAAGCCGGCTCAGCGGCACCAAGCCCAGCGTGCCGATCGTCTCGACCCTGGATGCGGTGCAGGTTTCCGGCCTGGTGCTGTACGACGTGGGCTTCATCGGCAAGACCACCCGCGGCGCCACGCGCACGGATGCGGCGCTGACCGACCTGCCGCAGTCGGTGAGCATCGTCACGCGCGACCTGATGGATTCGCGCCAGGCCTTCGAAGTGGCCGACGTGGTGCGCCACGTGGCGGGCGTGGATTACGTGGACGGTTTCGGCGGCCCGCCGCTGTTCCGCATCCGCGGCTTCAGCACCGGCAACGGCCTGACCGACGGCATGCCCAACGGCGTGGCACGCATCGAGGATCTGCCGCCGCTGATCGGCATCGAACGGGTCGAGGTGCTGAAGGGGCCGGAGACGATCCTCGGCGAGCCCTCGGTGGCCGACAATTTCGGCGGCTCGGTCAACATCGTGATGAAGCGGCCGCAGGCCGAACCGGTGCGGCAACTGATGTTTTCCACCGGGCGCTACGACGGCACGCGGCTGGGCATCGACCTGGCCGGACCGCTGGATCCGCAGGGCAACCTGAGCTATCGCCTGATCGCCGCCGGCAATCGCGCCGGCCGCACGGTGCAGGGCTACCACGGCCAGCGCAGCGGCTACCTGGCGCCGTCCATCGCCTGGCAGGGCGACACCACTTACCTGCTGCTCGGCCTCGAGTACATCGACAACCGCGTGCCGGTGCCGGACCACACCGTGCTGCTGGGCCCCTCGTTGGCCGAGACGTCGTCATTCAACGTATTGCTGGGCAGCCCGGACGACCACGCCAGGTTTCGCACCCGGCGCGCGTTCTACATGGCCGAGCAGGCGCTGGGCGAGCGCTGGAGCCTGCGCAGCCGCGGCCAGTACGTGAGCCAGCGCAGCAGCGGGCAGGCCTGGGCATTCTCCGATACGCAGCGTTTCGGCCTCACCGAGGCAGTGGCCAGCACCTACCGCTATGCCGACGCGTTCTACACGCTGCAAAACGAGCTGGCGGCCAGCTTCGACCAGGGGCCGCTGGTGCACGACGTGCTGCTGGGCGTGGACTATGCCCGCACGCACACCGGCGACAGCGCCGAATCGGGCATGCGCACCACCGGCGCCACCATCAACGCCGAGCTGCAGCTGCTGCCCTCGGTCACCTCGCAGGACGCCAAGCTGATGCGCACGCGGCCGCTGGGCGGCGCCTGGTCCAGCAACACCGGGATCTTCGTGCAGGACCAGTTGTCGATCGGCGAGTCATGGAACGTGCTGGCGACCGTGCGCCACGCCACCTACGAACTCACCGGCGGCCAGGCGCCCACCACGCGAAAGTCCAAGTGGGTGTCGCGCCTGGGCGTGGTCTACAAGCCCGCACCGGACCTCTCGCTTTATGCCTCCAGCAACACCGGCTTCCAGGTGGACGCGCTGCTCGGCGAGGATGGCCGCCCGCTGCCGCCGTCGGTGTCGCGCCAGATCGAGGTGGGCACCAAGCTGGACCTGTTCGACCAGCGCGCCCGACTGAGCGCAGCGTGGTACCGCATCCGGCTGGATCACGGCATCAACCGGGTATCGCCGGAACCGCCGCACTTCGCCGTGCCCGGCCCGGGCCAGACCAACAGCGGCGTGGAGGTGGAGTTCCAGGGCCAGATCATGCCCGGCCTGGACATATCGGCCAGCTACACCGGCGCGCGCGTCCGCAACCACGACGGCAGCCTTCCGTACGGCGCGCCGCGGCATCAATGGAACGCCTGGGCCAGCTACCGCTTCCAGGGCAGCGCGCTGCAATCCTGGGGCGTGGCCGGCGGCGCGTTCGCGCGCTCGCGCACCCGCGGCCGCGTGGAAAGCGGCGGCTACTTCGACATCCCCGGCCAGCTCAGCGCCGAGGCCAACCTGACCTGGTACGGCAATGCCTGGTCGGTGACGCTGGGCATGAAAAACCTGTTCGCGCGCACCCTGTACGCGGTCAACGCCGAATCGTCGTTCGTGCCGGTGCGCGAGGGGCGGACGTTCCTGCTCAGCGCCACCTGCGATTTCTAGCCTGGAAAAGCCCATTTCGTCATTCCAGCGAACGCTGGAATCCAGTGCCTTCATGCTGCCGGCGCACTGAATCCCCGCTTTCACCGGGATGACGATCTGTCCTATGGAACGCGCGCGCTTCACAGGCCGGCCACCAGCATGCCGCCATGTTCCGACGCCGGCCGCTGCGCCAGCGAGGCGCGTGCGCGGACCACGCCGGCATCGCGCGAGGCTGCGCCGGCGGGAAAACGCCCGTCGGTCACGCGGAAGGCCGCGGCAAACGCCGCGCAGGCCCTGTCGCGGAAAGCCTCCCGCTGCTGCCGCTTCTCGCGGCGGCTGCGAGGCCCATCGACGCACGCTACCCGCACCAGCGACAGCGGCACTTCGTAACACCCCGACTCGACCGGCAGGCCGCCCTGTCGCTGCCAGAACGCATCGCCATCGATCCCGTGCCCCGTAGCGGCCACGCGCGCCGATGACGCGACCGCACGGATGCGCTTCAAGCCATGCACCGCCGCCAGCTCCTGCACCAGCGACACCAGCAGATCGGTCGGATGCAGGCCGTGGCTGGCCTGGACGAATTCGCGCACCGCCTCGGCCGGGGTATGCGGCCCCGCATCGCTGATCGCGCCAATGATGACGCTGTCGCAGCGGTCGAAAGTGAGGGTGCACGACGCCAGCACCTGCTTGTCCAGCGTCAGCAGCAACAGGCTCAGCTCGCCCGCCTCGCCGCGCGAGGGTTTGCGCAGGCTCAGGTACACCCCGCAGGCGCCATCCAGCCGCAACGTGGCCAGCCGCACACTGCCACCCGCCACGATGCGCTCGCGCAGCCGCGCCGGAAAACGCCGCATCACGAACGCATAGTGCGAACGCACGATGCGCCGCCGCGTCCCGCCATCGAAATGCGTCGAAATATACGGCCGATGCCAACGCTCGTAGAGCCCCGGGTCCGCCCGCGCCGCCCGCCGAAGCGTCTCCCGCGCGTCCAGCGCCCGCAGCCAGCGCGTCTGCCAAACGCACAACCGCACCCAGCCGGCCATCCGCACCACAAACTGCCACCGACTCTCGCCCGCCGTCCGCCGCAGCGACCAGCGCCGGCGCAATGCCTCCAGCCACAACATGCCGGTCGTACTTTGTGCGATGCCCATCGGTTCGTCTCGTCATGCCGAGTTGAACTGTTAGACGTGCGAGCGGGGGGATTTTGAAATGGTGGTCGACTTGCTACAGGCCGCTGTTTGTGGCCCACCCAACCGGTACCGTCTGGTCTGGACGCCTGTCCATAAGGCTCCTTGTTACGGCGCAGGAAAAGGATTTACTTCTTCGATCTCGATCCGTTTTACATCGACGTAGGGCGCCAATTGTTCAAAGGGCAAGACGTGTTTAGCGTGTACGTTTTCGTAGACGGTCAGAGTCGGTGAGCCGGAGGCATGACGGACGAGATGCCCGACGCCACTGAACCACATATTGTCATCAGCGCGTAACCTTGCGTTCCTGCCATGAAAGAAGGTACTGCGACGTCCGCTAACAACCGAGACGTTGGCTGTCAGCTCGCCATACATCCCGGTAGTGAAGTCGTGCTCTTCCGAGCCGAAAATCTGCCACGGATCACGCGCGTTATAGACGATAAGCAATCCGGGCATGTTCGCCTGATGTGCCCACTTGATCTGGTCGCGCGCGCTCTTGATAGCTGCGCGTACGTGCTGCCCCAGCGTCCGACTGCTGACACCGCCCGGATTGAACCCCACTAATTCATCGAGCTGTTTGATCTCGACAGCAATGGATATCTCACCCACAGTTAGGAGGTAGTCCGGTCTCGACGTCGTGTCGGTGTCGATGGGCTCCCACCGAAGTCCGTGATGGGTGCAGAACGCTTCAAACAGAAGTTCAGATTCAGTCTTCGGATTCATGCGCAGTCGACTCCGCCCAGGCTAGTTAGGTGCGGATGTGCTAGAAACAGCGGGTGCAGTTATTTTCTTACTATCTCTTGCCTCCACTATACGGAATGTCCGCTTCTGGCCGACAACAGACACTGGCCCCAGTAGAAATATCCATCCAACGCCAGAAGCCACAAGCTCTCGCGACCGCGCAGCAGTTGCGCACCGAGTGCGCGCCAGGATGGCGCGCCGCTCTACCCGGGGTCCCTTGCGGCGGTGAGTCGGGGACGACAAGCCGCGAAGCGGGAGTCGACACGGCGACGGCATGGACGCCGGAGTTGAGGCAACGCAGGAGCGGTTGCCCGTTGTCGGCTCCTTTTCGCCAGGGCAGGATGCCCTGTCGAAAAGCCAGCGCCGGCTCACCGACTTGCCGCCCATGGATGGGCGGCGAGCGCCAAGCGGGGTGGCCTTCTCTGTTGGTTATCTCTTGCCACGCAAGAGATAAGTAACTCGGCAGCCGCAGGCAGACGAAAGCGCTTGCTCTGAAGGCTCTGTGCGGCGGGCATCGGAGCAAGAGCGTCGCGACTGAAGTCGCTCCTACAGTTGAATTCGGAAGATCAACACCGCCATGGCGCCTGGCATTTGAACGACGTATGGTCGCCGTCTCCCACCCATCGGCTCAGCCATGGCAACGCCAAAGCCCTTCCCCCACGCAGGTTTCCTGCACGACCTGGAGCACACTGGTGCGGCCATTCAGCGGGTCACGGCCACGTCGCTGTCGCCATCGCTGGCGTGCATCCTTCTCACCGCGGACGGTGGCCCATCCACACCTGTCGTCACTGACTTGATTGAGTTGCTGAAAGCGCGCAAGGCGGTGCTGCAGGCGTCGCTGGATGGCGAGCTGGTGGCCGATGCGTTGCGGCGCTATCAGAAATTCGCCAAGCCCGGCCGGCCATCCGCGCACATCGTGCGGTTGCGGCAGCAGCAGGCGGCGGCGCGGCAGGCGGGTAGTCAGGCGCGGCAGGCTTTCATCAAGGCGGCGGCTTTTGTACGGACGGCGGGTGTCGAGGTGCCGCCGCGGGTGGCGCTGGAGCGGTTTGTCATCGACTGGCTGGACGCCAATGTGCCGAAGGGGCCGTTGCCTCGCGATGAGGTAACGGCCCCTTCGGGCTGAGGCGATACCGGCGCGGGTAGCGCCGGTATCGGTGCGGCATGCTCAGCGCAGGATCGCGCTGGCGTCCTGCTTTTCCTTCAACGCGCTGCACAGCTGGATCTTTTCGCTGGTTTGGGCCAGGCCGCGGTCGACGCCGGCGGCGTCTTTCAGGCGCGGCTGGAAGAAGGCCTGCAGCCGATCGACCTCGGCCTTGCTGCAGCCGTCCTTGGCGGCCAGCGACGGCAGGCGGCCGCCGGCGAAGCTGCCGGTGCGCTCCAGGATCGCCGTGTAGTTGGCGGTGAACCACTGCCACAGGGCGTCACGCTGGGCCTGGGTGTCGCGACCTTCCCTCAGCAGGCGGGCCATTTCGCCCACCTTGACCGGCTTGGTCAGCGAGAAGTTGCGCACCTGCTCCAGCGCGGCCGGGTCCTGCGCCATGGCCATGGCGTCGAGCATGCCGTTGCGCAGGGCCGGGTCGCTGGTTTTCGGCAGTTGCGCCATCAAGGCGTCGACCGCGCGCTTGCCGTGGGTCTGCACCGCCACTGCCAGCGCGTCGCCCAGCAGGTCGGGGTCGGCGGCGGCCAGGTTCAGGTTGCCATCGGCGGCGGGCTTGAGTGCGGCATCGCCCTGCTTGAGTAGTGCGGCACGCACTTCGGGCAGCTTGAAGTCGAGCGCCAGGCTGCCGGCGAGGGTGCTGCGCAAGAGCGAGTCGCTTTCCGATTCGCCGGCCTTGCGCTGGTAGCCCAACTGCTGCAGGCGCGGCAGGTAGGCGGCCTTGATCCAGTCGGTGATATGCGCGCGCTGGGCATCGGTGCTGGCCAGGTTCTGGTAGATCCACTGGATCTGGTCCAGCGGCGCGGTGGCGACTTCGCGGGTCTTGGAGGTGGTCAGCGGCTGCAGTGCGGTGAGCACGTCGCCGGCGTCCAGCTCGCCGTGCTGGAAGCTGGCATTGACCGCGTCGGCGTAGGCCAGTTGCTCGGCGTCGCTGAGCTTGCCGACCTGCCCCACCAGGCGGCCCAGCGCGGGTTTGTCGAGGCTGAAGCGGTAGTAGCCGCTGGCGTTGGCGTTGGGCATCACCCAGGTCGGCTTGCTGGCGCCGGCCAGCGTCATCGTGCCGCGGGTCTTGTCGAGCATGTCGCAGGCGACCTTGCTGCCGTCAGCCGTGCCATAACGCACGCACACGGGCACGCCCCAGATGCGCTGCGCGTCGCCGGTGCTGCCCACCGGCAGGTAGCGGCTCTGGCTGAGGTGCAGCACGGTCTTGCCGTCCTTCTGCTCCAGCTGGGTGGCGATGTACGGCACGCCGGTCTGGTTGAGGAAGCTGTTGAAGGCCTGCTTGAACGCATCGCCCTTGCCCGCCGCGGTGGCGATGGCCGACACCAGATCGTCGGCCACGGCGTTGCCGAACTTGTGCTTCTGCACGTAGGCGCGCATGCCCTTCTGGAAGGTCTTCTCGCCCACGTAGTTCTCGAACATGCCGATGACGCTGGCGCCCTTTTCGTAGGTAATGCCGTCGAACGCGGTCTCGATGTCGCCGTTGCCGGTGATCGGCTGGCGGATCTTGCGCGCGCTGACCAGGCTGTCGTTGGCCATCGCCATCTGCGCGCCATCCACGCGATCGAGATCGGCGCGGTATTCGGGGTGCACCTGCATGGTCACTTTCTGCTGCATCCAGGTGGCGAACGCCTCGTTGAGCCAGATGTCGTTCCACCATTGCAGCGTGACGGTGTCGCCGCTCCACATGTGGGCCAGCTCATGCGCGTTGACGTTGAACGAGCTGCGCACGTTTTTCGCGGGGGAATCCTTGTCCAGCAGCAGCAGCCAGTCGCGGAAGGTGACCAGGCCGGGGTTTTCCATGGCGCCGGCGGAGAAATCCGGCGCGGCCAGCAGGTCGAGCTTGTCGAACGGGTAGCCGAAGCCGTAGTAGTTCTCCAGCGCGTGGATGATGCTGGGGGTTTCGCTCAGCACGTGCTTCATGCGGTGCGCCTCGCCCGCGGCGGCGATGCCGCGCAGCTGCAGCGGCTTGGCGCGGTAGGCGTCGGGCGCGATGTCGGGGCCGGCGGCGATGTCCCACGGGCCCACGGCAAACGCCACCAGGTAGGTGGGCAGCGGCACGGTCTGCGCGAAGGTGACGGTTTTCCAGCCGTCGCCGGCGGGGGTTTCCTTCACCTGCTTCGTGTTCGCCACGGCGGTCTGCGACTCGGGCACGGTGAGGCTGATGTCGAACGGTGTCTTGAAGCCGGGCTGGTCGAAACCGGGGAAGGCGAAGCGCGCGCTGATCGGCTCCATCTGCGTGACGGTGTACGGCTTGCCCTTGGCGGCGACCTTGTACAAGCCCTGCAGCTGCGCATTGAGCGGCGCGGTGTACTCGAACTTCAGCGTTATCTCCTGCGGCTGCAGGGTGCGGCCGAAATCGACCCGCACCACGCCGGCCCTGGGCTCCACGCTGACGTATTTGCCCGGCTGCGACTTGCCGTTGGCATCGGTGACGGTCACCTTCGACACGTTCAGCTCGCTGCCGTCCAGCCAGACGTGGTCGGACGCCTTGGTCAGTTTCACCTTGATGGTGGTGGTGCCGGAGAAATCCTTCTGCGCCGGGTCCACCTTGAACGCCAGCCGGTAGGACTGCGGCACGGCCCAATCGGGCAACTGGCCTTTCGGGGCCTGGTCGGCAGGGGCGGCCAGCGCGGCGCCGCAACAGGCCGCCAGCGCGGCCAATACCATGGGACGAACGAGACGGGACATCGGAAACTTCCTGGCAAAAGGATCACGCTAGGGCGGCCACCACCGCCGGCCCAGTGCCATAGGGCACGTTGCTTCCGCGGGATGGCCGGGTTCGGCGTGCGCCTGGGCACACTTTCGCCATTTCGCCACGATGGGCGTGGAAAACGCGTCGCTGGCATTGTTCGAGCCCATGGACCACGCCACAATCATAGGCATCGACTATCAGCCCAAGGGCCGCCGATGAACCTGCGTGACCTGCATTACCTGCTGGCGTTGGCCGAGCACCGGCATTTCGGCCGCGCCGCGGAAGCCAGCTTCGTCAGCCAGCCCACCCTGTCCACCCAGATCAAGAAGCTGGAGGAGGAACTGGGCGTGGCCCTGGTCGAGCGCACGCCGCGCAAGATCCTGCTGACCGAGACCGGCCGCGAGATCGCCCGCCGCGCCCGCGCCGTGCTGGCCGAGGTGGAGGAGATCAAGGCGATCGCCCAGCGCACCCGCGACCCGGAAGCGGGCACGCTGCGGCTGGGCATCTTTCCCACGTTGGGACCATATCTGCTGCCGCACGTGATCCCGCTGCTGCGCGAACGCTTTCCGCGGCTGGAGCTGCTGCTGACCGAGGAGAAGACCGAGCAGGTGCTCCACATGCTGCGCGAGGGCGCGCTGGATGCGGGCATCCTGGCGCTGCCGGTGCACGAGGACAGCCTGCACAGCGAGTTCCTGTTCGAGGAGCCGTTCGTGCTGGCGGTGCCGGATCACCACCCGCTGGCCGGGCACAGGAACCGGCTCAAGCTCAACGACCTGGCCAACGAGAAACTGCTGCTGCTGGAAGACGGCCATTGCCTGCGCGACCAGGCGCTAGAGGTGTGCCAGCTGGCCGGCGCGGGCGAGAAGACCGGCTTTCGCGCCACCAGCCTGGAAACCCTGCGGCAGATGGTGGCGGCGAATGTCGGCATCACCCTGCTGCCCACGCTGGCCACCAAGCCGCCGATGGCGCGCACCGACAACGTGCACCTGATCGAATTCGCCGGGCATCCGCCCAGCCGGCGCATCGCCATGGTGTGGCGCAAGAGCTCGTCGATGGCGGCTTTCCTGAAGCGGCTGGCCGGCGTGTTCCGCGATTTGCCGCCGTCCCTGTTCAAGCCCGACGTGGACGCGCCGGCGCGCGTGCAGGCGGACTGATCCATGCGCCTGCTGCCGGTGGTGGCGGTGCTGCTGATCGGCGCAGGCGCCCTGCACCATTGGCGCCACCGCGACGTGATCCAGTCGCCGGGCGTGCTGGCGCCCGATGCACCACAGCAGGTGAACCTGGACGACGGCGCCACCTTGCGCCGCGACGACATCAGCCTGACCACCCGCGCGCATATCGAGCTTACCGCCCGCGTGCTGTCGCGCGAGGACTACGCGTGGGACGCCGAAGCCGTCCTGTCACCCACCGACCTGGCGCTGGGCTGGGGCCGCATGTCCGACAGCGCGGTGCTGGCGGGGATCGACATCAGCCAGTCCGGCCGCTTCTACTACTGGCGCACGAAGGCCTGGCCGATCCCGCGCCGGGAGATCGAGCAGTCCAGCGCCAACATGCACATCATCCCCGCCGACGCCGGCGTGCGCGGCGCGCTGAAGCGCGTGCGCAAGGGCCAGTTGGTGCATATCGAAGGCTTTCTGGTGGACGCCCGCCGCGCAGGCGGCTGGCACTGGAACACCTCGCTGACCCGCGGCGACACCGGCGCGGGCGCCTGCGAGCTGGTCTACGTGGAGAGTCTGGAGATCGTCGACTGAGGGAAGCCCTGATTTTGCTCGTCATCCCAGAGGAGCTCACTGCTGTCCGGAATATTTCCGGTTACCGGATAGGCCCCTCCCCCTGCTTGCAGGGGGAGGTTGGGAGGGGGTGACGCTTTGACCTTCAAGTCAAAAGCACCCCACCCCAGCCCTCCCCTGCAAGCAGGGGAGGGAGACTTGCGGCGCCCCCTTCGGCACCAGCAAGCGGCTTTCGCCACATTTCCTCAGTCATGACGAGCAAGAAGCCGATTGATCAGGCTGCTCGCGAATCGTCCCGCAAGTGACGGGTTCGCGCGAGCGCGTCTGGCATGCACCGGACGCGCGATAGAAGAAAACCACAGAAAGTGGTTTTCTTCACAAGCTCTGAGGCCGCGCTGGCCGCGACGCCTCAATAACGCAGCAGGCTGTGCAGCGGCTCGCGGCTCTGCCAGCGCAGGCGCCCCTGCAACGCGGTCAGTTCCACCACCACGCAGGCGCCCACCGGCACCGCATCGAAACGCTGCACCAGCGCCCACGCCGCGGCCAGGGTGCCGCCCGTGGCCAGCACGTCGTCCACCAGCAGCACGCGCTCGCCCGGTTGCAGGGCATCGTCGCGAATCTCCAGCTGGTCGCGGCCGTATTCCAGTTGGTAGTCGATCGACAACACCGGCGGCGGCAGCTTGCCGGGCTTGCGCAACGGCACGAAGCCGGCGCCCAACTTCTGCGCCAGCGCGGCGCCGAAAATGAAACCGCGCGCCTCGATCCCGCACACCGCCTGCACGCCCTGCGCCAGCCAGGGCTCGGCCAGCGCGTCGATGCAGTGGGCAAAGCCGCGCGCGTCGGCAAGCAACGGGGTGACGTCGCGAAAGGTGACGCCGGGCTGCGGGAAATCCGCCACGTCGCGGATCAGAGCGGCCAGCTGCGAAGTCACCGCGGAGGCGCGCGTCATATTGCGCAGGCGCCCAGCGGATCGTCGCGCCGGGCGTCCTCGTCGATGGCCAGGCGCGCGTCGCTGAGCCGGGCCTCCACCTCGCGCACGATGGCGCTGGCTTCGGGCAGGCTCGATTCGGGCACCATCACCGCCATGAAATCCATCGCCGGCAGCTGGCCCACGCCGCCGGTGAGGTATTCGCCGGCAATGAACGCGGGAATGCCCTGGGCCTCCAGCGCATCCTTCACCAGGTGCGCGTCGATGAGGTTTTCGGCCCGGTAGACGGTGTGCATGACGCCACGCTAACCCCCGCGCGCGCCGCGGGCAAGCGCGCTGGGTGCGCCGCGGGCGACAGGGTAAACTTGCGTGTTCCCGACCACGTACGCGAGCTTGCCGATGTCGACCGAAAATCCCGCCGCTCCGGCGGCCACCGCGCCGCACCAGGATTTCATCCGGCAGATCGTGCGCGACGACCTGGCCTCGGGCAAGCACGTCGCCATCCACACCCGTTTCCCGCCCGAGCCGAACGGCTACCTGCATATCGGCCACGCCAAGGCGATCTGCCTCAGCTTCGGCATCGCGCGGGAGTTCGACGGCTGGTGCAACCTGCGCCTGGACGACACCAACCCCGGCAAGGAAGACCCCGAGTTTGTCGAGGGCATCAAGGAGGACGTACGCTGGCTGGGCTTCGAATGGCACGCGCTGCGCCACGCCTCGGATTATTTCGAGGTGTTCTACCGCGCCGCCTGCAAGCTGATCGAGGACGGCGTGGCCTACGTGGACGACCTCAGCGCCGAGGAGATGCGCGAGTACCGCGGCACCCTCACCGCCCCCGGCCGCAACTCGCCGTACCGCGACCGCAGCGTCGAGGAAAACCTGGACCTGTTCCGCCGCATGCGCGCGGGCGAATTCGCCGACGGCAGCAAGACCCTGCGCGCGAAGATCGACATGGCCGCCGGCAACATCAACCTGCGCGACCCTGCGCTGTATCGCATCCGCAAGATCCCCCACCAGAACACCGGCGATGCCTGGCCGATCTACCCGATGTATGACATCGCGCACGCGCTGTCCGACGCGATGGAGGGCATCACCCATTCGCTGTGCACGCTGGAATTCGAGGATCACCGGCCGCTGTACGACTGGTGCGTGGACAAGGTCGACCTGCCGAACCATCCGGAACTGTGGGAGTCGGTGGTCGCCGCCGGCCTGCACGCGCAGCCGGCCAAGCCGCGACAGATCGAGTTCTCCCGGCTCAACCTCAGCTACTGCATCACCAGCAAGCGCAAGCTGGCGCAGTTGGTGGCCGATGGCTACGTGGACGGCTGGGACGACCCGCGCATGAACACGCTGCGCGGCCTGCGCCGACGCGGCTTTACCCCGGCCGGGCTGCGCCTGCTGATCGACCGCGTGGGCGTGTCCAAGCAGAACAGCGTGATCGACTACGCCGTGCTGGAAGGCTGCATCCGCGAGGATCTGGACGCCACCGCGGCGCGCCGCATGGCCGTGCTGGAGCCGCTGAAGCTGGTGCTGACCAACCTGCCCGAAGGCCACGAGGAAACGCTGAGCTTTCCCAACCACCCCAAGGACGACAGCTTCGGCACGCGCCAGGTGCCGTTCTCGCGCGAGCTGTGGATCGAGCGCGAGGATTTCGCCGAAGTGCCGCCGAAGGGCTTCCACCGGCTGAAGCCCGAGGGCGAGGTGCGCCTGCGCGGCGTGGGCATCGTGAAGTGCGAGCAGGTGATCAAGGATGCCGACGGCAACGTGGTCGAACTGCACGGCACGCTGGACCCGGACACCCGCTCGGGCCTGCCCGGCGCCGACCGCAAGGTGAAAGGCACCATCCACTGGGTCAGCGCGAAACACGCGGTGGCGGCCGAGGTGCGCGTCTACGACCGCCTGTTCAGCGTGCCCGCACCGGACAGCGAGGAGGACGGCAAGAGCTGGCTCGACCACGTCAACCCCGAGGCCAAGCGCGTGCTGCGCGGCTGGCTGGAGCCGGCGGCAGCGGACGTGCCGCCCGAGCAGCGCTTCCAGTTCGAGCGGCTGGGCTATTTCGTGGCCGACCGCGTCGACCACCGCGCCGACGCGCCGGTCTTCAACCGCACCGTCACCCTGCGCGACACCTGGGCCCGGCAGGCCGGGAACTGACGGAGCGACCGCATGCTGCCGCTGCAGATCCATCTCACGCTGCCGCCGTGGATCGGCGACGTCGCCGACGTCAACCGGCGCTACGCCACCGACGAGGAACGCATGGGCGTGGCGGTGGCGCTGGCACGCGAAAACGTGGACCGCGGCGGCGGCGGGCCGTTTGGCGCGGCGGTGTTCAACAACCACAGCGGGCGGCTGGTGGCGGTGGGCGTGAACCGCGTGGTGCCGCAGCACTGCTCGCTGGCGCACGCGGAAACCATGGCGCTGATGATCGCCCAGCAGCGGCTGGGCCGGCATCGCATCAACGAGGATGGCGGCCACTACGTGCTGGCCACCAGCGCGCAGCCGTGCTGCCAGTGCTACGGCGCCACCGTGTGGGCCGGCATCGACACCTTGCTGATCGGCGCGCGCACCGAGGATGTGGAAAGCCTCACCGACTTCGACGAAGGCCCGCTACCGGCCGACTGGGTCGGCGAACTCGAGCGTCGCGGCATCGCGGTGCGGCGCGACATCCTGCGCGACGCGGCGCGCGACGTGCTGGCCGATTACGGCCGCAACGGCCCCTCGTATTGAGCCGCTGGCGTGCCGCGCTGCCGCTGATCCTGCTGGTGCTGGCCGGCATCGTGCTGTTTGCGTCCGGCTCGCTGGACCGGTTGAGCCCACAGCACCTGGTGACGCACCAGGCCGAACTGCAGGCGCAGATCGCCGACCATCCCTGGTTGAGCCGGCTGGCCTACATCGGCCTGCTGACGCTCACCATGGCCACCGGCATCCCCGGCACCATCGTGGTGATCCTGGCTGGCGGCTTCGCCTTTGGCGTGGTCGACGCCACGCTGTGTTCGTCGGTGGGGCTGACGCTGGGCTCGCTGATCCTGTACCTGGCCAGCCGCTTCGCGTTCGGCACCGGCACCCGCCAACCGCCACCCGTCGTGGCGCGGCTGCGGCACGGGTTCGAACGCCACCCGGCCAGCTACACCCTGTTCCTGCGTTTCGTGCCGGTGGTGCCCTTTGGCGCGGTGACCGTGGCGCTGGCCTGGCTGCGCTGTCCGCTGTGGCTGTTCCTGGGCGCCACCTGGCTGGGCGGTACGGTGTCGCTGATCTTCGAGACCTCCATCGGCGCCGGCCTGGGCGACGCCCTGAACCACAGCGACCGCGTCGGCATGGGCCTTTTCATGCACCGCGAGGTGCTGCTGCCGCTGGCGGCGATCGCCTTGCTGGCGTTGTTGCCGCTGGCGCTGGAGCGCGTTACCCGGCGCCGACGCTCGCGCGACCGATCGTCCTGACATCGGCCGCGCGTCTTCACGCGTTCTTCGCCTTTGATATCGCCGTCTGAAGAAAACCGCCCCGCGCTGGCACCGACGCTTCACCCTCGTCTCCCTACGCTTCGCTTTTCAGCTGCGGGAGGTCGCCATGTCGGTGCGGGATTCGCAAGACGGCAAGCATCACGGACGTGGCGACACACCTCGGCGAACGTCGCGCCGCAACTTTCTCCGAAGCGTGCTGACGGCGACACCGGCGCTGGGCCTGCTGGGCTGTACCTCGAACGATGGGTCGGTGCAGGGGCGGGCACCGGTGTTCTTCACGCCGCAGGAAGCCGCCTTCATCGATGCGGCCACGCAGCGGCTGATCCCCGCCGACACCCTGGGCGGCGGCGCCAACGAGGCGGGCATCACCACCTTTCTCGACCTGCAGTTGGCCGGCGCCTATGGCCGCGCGGAGCGCTGGTACATGCAGGGGCCGTGGCCCTCGGGTAGCGACCAGCAGGGCTTCCAGCTGAAGTACACGCCGGCGCAGATCTACCGCGATGCGATCAAGCGCGTGGACGCGCATTGCCGGCAGCAACATGGCAAGCCGTTCGCGCAGCTGGATGGCGCGCGGCAGGATGAGCTGCTGCACGCGCTGGAGCAGGGCAAGCTCGACCTCGGCGACATTCCCGCCAAGACCTTCTTCACCATGCTGTGGCAGAACACCCAGGAGGGTTACCTGGCCGATCCGGCGTATAGCGGCAACCGTGATTTCGCCGGCTGGAAACTCATCGGCTTCCCCGGCCCGCGCTACAACTACGTCGAGGACATCGAGCAATTCGGCAAGCCGTACCAGGCGCCGTTCGTGAGCCTGGTGGGGCGCGATCCTTCCGCCTACCTGCGCGGAGAATCGTGATGGCCCGGCGCGAACGACCGGTCGACGTGGTGCTGGTGGGTTTTGGCTGGACCGCCGCGATCATCGCCCAGGAACTGACCGAGGCCGGCGTGCAGGTGCTGGCGCTGGAACGCGGGGAATTTCGCGACACCGTGCCGGACTTCGCCACCGACACCATCCAGGATGAATTGCGCTACGCCGTGCGCAAGCAGATTTTCGAATCGCCCGAGCGCGAGACGCTCACCTTCCGCAACAGTGCCGACCAGACCGCCCTGCCGATGCGCCATCTCGGCTCGTTCATGCCCGCCGCCGGCGTCGGTGGCGCGGGCGTGCACTGGAACGGCCAGTGCTGGCGCTTCCTGCCGCAGGACTTCGAGATCCGCACGCATACCGAGCAGCGCTACGGCAAGAAATTCATCCCCGAGCAGATGAACCTGCAGGACTGGGGCGTGACCTACGACGAGCTGGAGCCGCATTACGATCGCTTCGAATACCTGTGCGGCGTTTCCGGCACCGCCGGCAACATCGGCGGCGTGAAGCAACCCGGCGGCAATCCGTTCGAGGGCGCGCGCAAGCGCGGCTATCCGCTGCCGCCGCTGAAGCGCAGCGCCTCGACCATGCTGTTCGACAAGGCCGCACGCGAGGTGGGCTTCGATCCGTTCCCCTGCCCCGCGGCCAACGCCTCGAAACCGTACCGCAACCCGCTGGGCGTGCAGATGGGCCAGTGCACGTATTGCGGCTACTGCGAGTGGTTCGGCTGCGGCAACTATTCCAAGGCCAGCCCGCAGACCACGATCCTGCCGGTGCTGCTGAAGAAGGACAACTTCAGCTACCGCACCCGCTGCAACGTCACCCGGGTCAACACCGACAACACCGGCAAACGCGCCACCGGCGTCACCTACGTCGACGTGGACGGCAACGAGATCGAGCAACCCGCCGCCATGGTCGTGCTGTGCGCGTTTGCGCAGCACAACGTGCACCTGCTGCTGTTGTCGAGGATCGGCACGCCGTACGACCCCGCGACCGGGCGCGGTGTGGTCGGTCGCAACTATGCCTACCAGATCACCTCGTCGGTGGACGTGTTCCAGAAGGAGATCCTCAACCCGTTCATGGGCGCCGGCGCGCTGGGCCAGGGCGTGGACAACTTCAACGGCGACAATTTCGACCACGGCCCGCTGGGCTTCATCGGCGGCGGCTACATCGCGCTGTGGAACACCGGCGGCCGGCCCATCCTGCAGCACCACCTGCCCGCGGATGCGCCGACCTGGGGCAGCGGCTGGAAGAAGGCAATGCACGACAACTACCTCACCGCCACCTCCATCGCCACCCACGGCAGCGTGATGAGCTACCGCAGCAACTACCTCGATCTGGACCCCACCTGGCGCGACGACTACGGCAACCCGCTGCTGCGCCTCACCTTCGATTTCCAGCCCAACGAACACGCCATGTCGGATTACCTCACCGACCAGGCCACCAAGATCGCACAGGCCATCCCCGGCGCCACCCATCACGTGAAGAAGCGCGACGGCCACTATTCCATCGTGCCTTACCAGACCACCCACAACACCGGCGGCGCCGCGATGGGCACCGACCCGACCACCAGCGTGGTCAACCGCTACCTGCAATCCTGGGATGTGCCCAACCTGTTCGTGATGGGCGCCAGCGTGTTTCCGCAGAACGCCGGCTACAACCCCACCGGCACCGTGGGCGCGTTGACGTTCTGGGCCGCGGAGGCGATGAAGCGCTACCTGAAAAACCCCGGCCCGCTGGTGACGGCATGAACGCGCGCCCCGGCCTCGCCATCACGCTGGCGCTCGGTGTCGGCCTTTGCGCGGCCGGCGCCGTGGCCGCCAACGCGGGCATGAGCGATCGCACCAGTCCGGGGCCGCATGCCTCGGTGCAACACGGGCGCTATCTCGTGCGCGCCGGCGACTGCATGGCCTGCCACACGGCCAGCAACGGCGCGCCCTACGCCGGTGGCCGCGCCGTGCCCACGCCGTTCGGCACCATCTATTCGACCAACATCACGCCCGACCCGGACACCGGCATCGGCCGCTGGGACGGCGATGATTTCTACCGTGCCATGCACGAGGGCATCGCGCGCGACGGGCATCGGCTGTACCCCGCGTTTCCCTACCCCTGGTTCACCAAACTCAGCCGCGACGACGTGCGCGACATCAAGGCGTATCTCGACACGCGCACGCCGGTGCGCCAGCGCGACATCGCGCCGAAACTGCCCTGGCCGCTCAGCGTGCGCAGCGCGATGGCGGTGTGGGATGCGATGTACTTCGATGCCGGCAGCTACCGTGCCAATCCGGAGAAATCGGCGCAATGGAACCGCGGCGCCTACCTGGTGCGCGGCGTGGGCCATTGCAGCGCCTGCCACGGCGACAAGAATTTCGCCGGCGCGGTGGATGCCGATCACCCGCTCGGCGGCGGCTTCGCCGAGCACGTGTTCGCGCCCGCGCTCACCGGCGGCCAGCGCGACGGCCTGGGCCAGTGGAGCGAGCAGGACATCGTCGACTACCTGGGCACCGGCCGCAACGCCATCACCACCGCCGCCGGGCCGATGGCCGAAGTGGTCAGCCAGTCCACCCGCTACCTCAGCAAGCCCGACCTGCGCGCCATTGCCGTGTACCTGAAAAGCCTGCCGGCGCCGCCACAGGACGACGTCGCCACCGCAGACGCCGCAGTGATGCGCCACGGCGCGGCGCTGTACCTGGACAACTGCGAAGGCTGCCACCGGCGTGGCGGCACCGGCGAGGCCGGCGCGTTCCCTCGATTGCGCGACAGTTCCGCGATACAGGCCGAACACCCGGACACCCTGATCGCCACGATCCTGCGCGGCGACGCCGTGCCGGCCACCGACGCCGATCCCACCGGGCTGGCCATGCCCGCGTTCGGCAAACGGCTGGACGACGACGACATTGCAGCGCTCACGACCTATATCCGCCAGGCCTGGGGCAACCACGCCGCGCCGGTGTCGAGCAGCGACGTGAAGGACCTTCGCGAAAAACTTCGCCATCCGGGCTGACCGCCCACTGCCATTCGGCCTAGAACCGATGGCCTGGGCCGCCGCCGGAAGCCGTACTGCCTGCCGCCGCCTTTCGCGCTAGGCTGGCCCGACAAGACCACCGACGCGTCGGACCGTGGGCAACGGCGGCATCGGCGCGCCCTGGCATACCAGGAGACCTGCGGGCGGTGACGGATATGGGGAGCGGCAACTTCGCGGTGCGACTGTGGCGACGCACGTCGCTGATGCAGAGGCTGGGTTTTGTCGCGCTGGTGCCCACCCTGGTCACCGCCGTGCTGCTGGTCACCACGCTGACGCGCCACCAGCTCGCCACGCTGCGTGTGATGGCACAGGACACCGCCAACGCCATCGCGATCCAGGCGGCGGCCGTCTCCGCCGAACCGCTGCGCCAATCGCAGCGCCGCGAACTGGCGCGCATTGCGCAGGCGACCGGGGAGCTGCCGCATGTGGCGTGGGTGCAGATCCGTTCGGTCGACGGGGAGATCCTGGCCGACCACCACGACGCGCAGCCAGACGACACCGCCCGTGGCCTCACCGTGATCCGCGAGGTGACCGACCCGCGCCGGCCGCTCGGCCCGTCGCTCGGCTCGGTGATGGTGCGGGTCAGCCTGGCCGACGCGATCGCCGCGCAGCGGTCGAGCCTGCACAACGCGCTGATCACGCTGGCGATCAGCCTGCTGGTGGCCGGCATCATCGGCTGGCAGGTCGCGCGCTGGCTGAGCGCGCCGCTGCGCCGGCTGGTCACCGCCGTGCAGCAGCTCGGCCATGGCGACGCACCGGTGGTGGTGGAGATCACCGACCGCACCGAGATCGGCCAATTGCAGCGTGGCTTCAACGCCGCCTCGGCGGCGCTGTTCGACATGCATCGCGACATGGAGCGCGAGATCGACCAGGCCACCCGCGCGTTGGCGGACAAGAACGCCGCGCTGGAGGCGGCCAGCATCGCCAAGGCACGCTTCCTGGCCGCGGCCTCGCACGACCTGCGCCAGCCGCTGTACGCGCTGACGCTGTTTTCCTCCGCACTGGCCGTGGACGAGGACGACGTCGTCCGGCTGGACCGCATCGCGCATATCCAGGAGTGCGTGCAGGCGCTCGACCACCTGTTCAGCGAACTGCTCGACCTGTCGCGGCTGGAGACCGGCACGATGGATGTGGAGATGAGCGAGTTTCCGCTGGACCAGGTGTTCGACGAGGTCAGCCGCAATTTCCGCATGATCGCCGAGCAGCACGACCTGCGGCTGGTGATACGCACCACCGACGTATGGGTGCGCAGCGACCGCACCATGCTGGGCCGCATCCTCAACAATCTGGTCAGCAATGCGCTGCGCTACACACCCGAGGGCGGCGTGCTGGTGGCCGCGCGCCGGCGACCGGGCAAACAGGTGCGGGTGGATGTGTGGGACACCGGCATCGGCATCGCGGCGGAGCACCAGGCGCGCGTGTTCGACGAGTTCTACCGGGTGGAAAATCATTGCGAGGCGCCGCCGGGCGATGGCCCCCGACGCGGGCTGGGGCTTGGCCTCTCCACCGTGCAGCGGCTGGCGGAACTGATCGGCAGCGACGTGCAGCTGCACTCGCGCCCCCACCGCGGCAGCGTCTTCAGCTTTGTGCTGCCGGAAGTCGCGCCACAACCGCACGCCGACCTGCTGGTGGACATGCCGCTGGATGTCTCGGGCATGCGCGTGCTGGTGGTGGACGACGAGCCGGCGATCCTGTCGGGCATCCGCTACCTGCTGCGCAGCTGGGGCTGCGAGGTGGTCACCGCGGAAGACGGCGCGCAGGCGCTGGAGGCGGTGGAAAACTGGCGAACCGCGCCGGACCTGGTGATTTCCGACCTGCACCTGCGCGAAGGCGAGAGCGGCCTGGAAGTGCTGGCCCTGCTGGATGCCTACTACAAGCGCGAGGGGAGCCGACCGTTCGCGCGCCTGCTTATCACCGGCGAAACACGCCGCGACCGGCTGCAACCGATCTTGACGGCAAACATTCCCCTGCTCTACAAGCCGGTATCGCCCGCGCAACTGCGCGAAAGCCTGATGGCCGTCTGGGCGTCCATACGCGAGGGGACATGATGCTCGACTCCATGCCGCCACCACGGTGGCCACCACGACCTGCCGCTGTCCGCACGCGGCCATCGCCCCCACTTCCGGAACAGATGACATGCGCATAGTGATTGCCGACGACCACCAGCTGATCGCCGAAGGGGCCAGGCTCAAGCTGGCCGAACTCGGGCCCGGCACCGAGTTCACGATAGCGCTGGATATCGAGGAGCTGCGCCAGGCGCTGCGCCAGGAATCGCCGCCCGCACTGGCCCTGATCGACCTGACCATGCCCGGCGTGCACGGGCGCGAACATCTTTCCGAAGTGATTACCGCCTGGCCCGGCGTACCGGTGATCGTGCTGTCCGGCGCCGAGAGCCCGGCACTGATCCGCGAGTTGCTGGCCATGGGCGTGCAGGGTTTTATCCCCAAGGCGTATTCCGCCGACGTCATGCTGTCGGCGGTGCGGCTGGTGCTGTCCGGCGGCGTCTACGTGCCGCCGATGATGCTGCAGGCCGACGAGCCGCTGGTGCTCCCGCCGCCATCGGCGACGGCCGAAGGCGCCGCCGCACGACTGGAAGAGCGTCTGCACCAGTTGCTGACCGAACGCCAGCTCGACGTGCTGCGGCTGCTGTCCAAGGGCAAGCCGAACAAGGTCATCGCCAGCGAACTGGGCATCAGCGAAGGCACCGTGAAAATCCACCTCGCCGCGATCTTCCGCGCCCTCAACGTGCGCAACCGGGTGGAGGCGGTGGTCGCCTCGCGCCGCATCGGCGAGGTTTGACCGCGCCGTCGGCGGCTTTCCCGCAAGCACCGCCCCCTCTCCTCTTTCCTTTCCCCAAGGGGGAGAGGAGGTCAAGGTGTCTTCGGACTTCTCCGTTTATCGTCGATGCCAAACAGGCCACCCGCCAAGCCGCAAATCCGGAGGAAGCCGTAATCCCCTCTCCCCTGCGGGGAGAGGGCAGGGAGAGGGGGACACGCCGCGGGAAAGTTCCAACGAAGTCCAACGACACCAAATCGCACGCCCCACCGCTTGAATTTCCGCCCCGCCAGCCCGCAGACTCGTCGGCGGGGGGACAGGGATGGCAGGGGACGAAAGGTGCAGGACATACACCACAAGACATCGATCCCGGCGGCTCACCGCAGGTCATCAGCCCGCCGATCCGGGCTTGCGAAGGCGCTGCTCCTGCTGGCGCTGGCCGGGGCCGGGCCGGCGATGGGCGACGCCGCAACCCCCGCGCCCACGCCGGCGCCGCTCACCTTCGGCATTTTGCCCATCGGCGGCCCCGCCGAATCGCTGACCGCGTGGCGCCCGATGCTGGACGACATGAGCCACGCCCTGCATCAACCCGTCCGCAGCATTTCCGTCAGCACCTACGAGGGCCTGGCGCAGGCCTTGAACGAGGAGCGGGTGGACATCGCCTTCGTCTCCGGCCGCCTCGCCCTGCAGGCCGTCACGCTCGATCGCATGCAGGTCATTGCCCAGCTGACCCGCGGCGACGGTTCGCACGGATACCACGCCGTCCTGCTGGTGCGCCGCGACTCGCCGCTGCACAGCGTGGCCGACCTGCTGCGCCAGCCCGGGCACTGGCGCTACGCGCGCGGCGAAGCGCTTTCGGTATCCGGCTACCTGGTTCCCGAGACCCAGATATTCGCCAGCCGCAACCTGGATTCGGACACGTTCTTCGCCTCCGTCACGATCGACAACCACCAGAACAACGCATTGGCCGTGGCCAATGGCGAAGTCGACGTGGCCACCAACAATACCGCCGACATGGAGCGCTTCGCCGAGCACTTCCCCGACCAGTTCGCGCGCCTGCGCGTGCTGTGGACGTCCAGCCTGATCCCGCACGCGGTGATCGTGGTGCGCCGCGATCTCGACCCCGCCGTGCGCCAGGCTGTGGTCGGTTTCGTCACCCGCTACGCCCGCACCGGCCCCCATGTCGCCGCCGAGCTCGAAAAGCTCAAGCGGATCCACGACATCAGCGGTTTCGCCGCCGCCGGCAACAGCGCGCTGGTGCCCTTTGCCGACATCGACTACCAGCTGGACCGCCGTCGCGCGCTCAGCGCCCAGTGGGTGAGCCCCGCGGCCCTGCAGGCGCGGCTGCAGAAGATCGCGAACGACCACCGGCAGCTCCTGCAGCAACTGCGTGCGGGCAAGCCCTAGGAGCGTGGGTGGTGGAAACCAAGGGAGCGAGGCAAAACAGTTTTGCGTCAGGTTTTTCGATCGTCTGAGGAAGATAGCCGTAGCCATCTGACGAGAAGGAGCGGAAAACCTGGCCAAAAGCGCGAAGCCGCAGCCCCTTGCGTTTCCGCCGCCCACGCTCCTGGGGCGGCATGGCGAGGGCAACACCCAAGCCACAAAAAAACCCGCTCGACTCGCATCGGCGGGTGGCATTGGTGGGTCGTCCGGGACTCGAACCCGGGACCAATAGATTAAAAGTCTACTGCTCTACCAACTGAGCTAACGACCCGTGCTGCGCAATCACGGCAAAACTCAAGCGGACAATTTTACGGGCTGGGCGCGGGTGGCACAAGCAAGCGCCGTTCAGGCGTAGCGCGTGGGATCGGGCAGGCCCGCTTCGCGGAAACCTTGTGCGCGCAGCCGGCAGGCATCGCAGTGGCCGCAGGCGCGACCGTCGTCGTCGGCCTGGTAGCAGCTGACGGTGGCGGAAAAATCGACGCCAAGGCGCTGGCCTTCGCGCGCGATGTCGGCCTTGCTCATTGCCATCAACGGCGCGTGGATACGCAGCCCCGCGCCCTCCACGCCGGCCTTGGTGGCGACATTGGCCAGCGCTTCGAACGCCGCGATGAAGGCGGGCCGGCAGTCCGGATAGCCCGAGTAGTCGACCGCGTTCACGCCGCACCAGATGTCGCGGGCACCCAGCACCTCGGCCCAGCCCAGCGCGATCGACAGCATGATGGTGTTGCGGGCCGGCACGTAGGTCACCGGGATGGCGTCGCCGCCGTCGGCGTCCAGCGGCACGTCGATATCGGCGGTGAGCGCCGAGCCGCCGATGCGGCGAAGATCGACCGCGACCGTCTTGTGCTCGGCCGCGCCAAGCATACGCGCGACGCGCTCGGAGGCCGCCAGCTCCGAGTTGTGCCGCTGGCCATAGGCCACGCTCAGCGCGTGCACCTGGTAGCCCTGCTCGCGAGCGATGGCGATGGTGACCGCCGAATCCATGCCGCCGGAAACGAGCACGACGGCCTTGGGGGGAGTGTTTGCAGACATGATGGTTCCTCGCGACGGCCGGTCACCGGCCGGAAAGCACTCGCGGCTTGCAGGCCACGGCGCGTGAAGCAGGAGCGGTCAGAGCGGCGCTGGAAGTGACAGATGGGCGCCCGGTTGTTCCGCTTTTTGCGCATGTCGCCGCGTGTCATGCGGCGGAGCCCGCGCCAGGTTTGCGCGCCGTGCGCCTTCTCTCGCTCCTCACTCCTCTCCACTCACTCCCTGATTCAATGTCCTGGCGTGTCGTTCCAGAGCAGCTTGTGCAGCTGCAGCTGGAAGCGTACCGGCAACCTGTCCTCGATGATCCAGTCGGCGAGCTGGCGCGGCGATATCGCCCCGTGCACGGGCGAGAAGAGCACCATGCAACGGGCCGCCAACGCGTGTTCGACCAGCATGCGGCACGCCCAGTCGTAATCGTCGCGGCTGGCGATGACGATCTTGATCTGGTCGCGCGCATGCAGGAAAGCCAGGTTCGACCACAGGTTGCGCGCGCTTTCGCCCGAACCCGGGGCTTTCAGGTCCATCACCTTGCGCACGCGTGGATCGACCGCGGAAACATCGAGTGCACCAGACGTTTCCAGCGACACCTCGTAGCCGGCGTCGCACAGCTTCCGCAGCAGGATCAGGCAGCGCTTCTGCGCCAGCGGTTCGCCGCCGGTGACGCAGACGTGGGCTGCATCGTGCCGCGCCACTTCGGCCAGGATCGCATCAATGTCATGCCATTGCCCGCCGTGGAACGAATACTCGGTGTCGCACCACACACAGCGCAGCGGACAACCGGTGAGGCGCACGAACACGGTGCGCCAGCCGATGGCATCGGCTTCGCCCTGCAGCGAATGGAAGATTTCGGTGATGCGCAACCGCTCGGCGCCAACCGCCCCTGTCGTGGCGGTTTCCACGCGCGCATCTGTGCCGGTCACCACGGACGACCTCAGTTGGCCGACTGGATGCGTTGCAGCCGTTCTTTGGCGAGGTTTGCCGCATTCGTGCCCGGATACTTCGTACCCACCTCGGTCAGCGTGGCCCGGGCCGCGTCGATCTGCTTGAGCTCGTACTGGCTGTAGCCCACCTTGAGCAGCGCGTCGGGCGCCTTCTCGCTCTGCGGGAACTGCTTCAGCAACTGCTGGAAAGCTTCCAGCGCCACCGGGTAATTCATGGTGACGTAGTACGACTCACCCAGCCAGTAGTAGGCGTTGGGGGTGAGCGACTCGTTCGGATACTGCTGCACGAAGGAGCGGAAATCGCGCGAAGCGGCGGCGTAATCGCCTGCCCGCAACGCCTTGAATGCGACGTCGTAGGCCGCCTGGACCGTGGCCGGGTCGGCGTTGCCGCCCTGCGCCTGGGCCGGGTTGCCTGCCGCTGCGGAAGATGCCGCTGGCGCTGCACCCGTGGCAGGGGCAGCTGTCGGCGCGGCGCCAGCCGGGGCACCACCGGCGTTGCCGCCTTCCAGTCGCCCGATGCGCGAATCCAGATCGACGTACTGGGCCTTGTTCTTGTCTTCCAGCTGCTGCAGCTGATGCTGCAGTTCCTCGATGCGGCCCTGCTGCTGGCGCACCTGCTCCTGCAGTTGCTGCATCTGGTTGACCATGCCTACGCCACCCTGGTCCTTCTGCGCCTGCTGCTCGAGGCGGGAGACGCGGTCGGCGAGGCTCAGGCGCGAATCCTGCGAAAAAGCGGGAAACGCAAACAGCATGGCGGATGCAATCGCACCCGCCATGCCGAACCTGGCTGTGAAACGGTTAGCCAGTTGCTTCATGCTTACTGCGCCGTATAGACGATCTCGGCGCGACGGTTCTTGCTCCAGCAATCCTCGTTGTGCTCGCGGCAAACGGGCTTTTCCTTGCCGTAGCTGATGACTTCAAGCTGGCTGGCCGAGCCACCGTTGGCCTGCAGCGCGCTGGAAACCGCATTGGCACGACGCTCGCCAAGGCCGAGGTTGTATTCGCGGGTGCCGCGCTCGTCGGTGTTGCCTTCGATGCGGATATGCGCGCTCGGACGATCCTGCAGGTACTTGGCGTGGCACGCCATGATCTGCTGGAACTCCGGCTTGATCTCGGTCTTGTCGAAATCGAAGTACACGACGCGCTGACGCAGGCAGGCATCGGTATCGAGGTCGGCGGGGGTGTACTTGCCATCGGACTCAGGGGCCTGGGTCTGGGCAACGGGTTCCGGTGCGGGGGCCTGCGGTTTGACTTCCTGCTTCTTGCTGCAAGCGGCCGCGCCGACACAGAGCAGGGCGACCAAAGCGACGCGAACGGTCTTATTCATGGTGACGTTCCTTCAAACGGGTTAGGTTCCAAACATTACGACGATGATTACGACTACGGTAACGGGACAGCGATCGCCGGTGAGCCCGGCTGTTATTGTTACACTCGATAGATCGACACCGCGTGATGCTTCTTCGTCGATTTGCTGGCGATAGCACCAACAGCGTCACTGTCGAAAACCGAGACGGTGCCTCTCGGCGCGTCTGCGGGCCCTTCCATGGACATCATGCCGGCACGCTCGCGCGCACCGGCTCAATAATCATTTGTCAATTACTGCTGCCGATAGGGGCCCCAGGCCGGGTCACTCACGTCGCCATCGGCCAGCGCCAGGCGCTGGCGGACCATGCCATCGGCCGAAACGGCATACAACACGCTGCGCGGCCCCTCGGTGGCGCCATACAGCAGCATGCTTGCGTTGGGTGCCCAACTCGGCGAGAAATCCAGCGAACCGGGAGAAAGGAAGCGCACTTGACCACCCAGGCTGCGATCCATGACAGCAATACGATACACGTTCCCGTTGCCTTGCACCATGGCGATCTGCTTGCCGTCATAGCTGACCGCGGGGTCGGCATTGTTCTGTCCCTGGAAGGTCACGCGCTCGGCATTTCCACCGCCGGCGGACACCTGGTA
Organism: Rhodanobacter caeni; assembly: GCF_039523575.1. Taxonomy (NCBI): domain Bacteria; kingdom Pseudomonadati; phylum Pseudomonadota; class Gammaproteobacteria; order Lysobacterales; family Rhodanobacteraceae; genus Rhodanobacter; species Rhodanobacter caeni. The sequence goes on from NZ_BAAAFO010000003.1 coordinate 173,586, forward strand.
GATCTGCGGCCGACCCGAGCGATCGGAGGTGAAATAGATGCTCTGGCCATCCGGCGCCCAGACCGGCTCGGTGTCGATCGCCAGGTTGTTGGTCAGGCGGGTTTCATGCCGGCTGGCCACGTCCAGCGAGAACAATTCCAGGTTGCCCACGTACGAAAGCGCCACCGCCAGCTTGCTGCCGTCGGGCGACCATGCCGGCGCGCCGTTGATGCCCCGCGGATGCGCCGCCACCAGCTGGCGCGAGCCGGTGGTGATGTCCTGCACGTAGATCGAGGAATTGCCGCTTTCAAAGGAAACGTAGGCGATCTTCTTGCCATCGGGTGACCATGCCGGCGACAGCAGCGACTCCTTGGAGCGCGCCACGACCTGCGGGTTGTAGCCGTCCGAATCGGCCACGATCAGCGAATAGGTGGTGTTGTTGCCCAGGCCCACCGCGGTGACGTAGGCGATGCGGGTCCAGAAGGCGCCGCGCACGCCGGTGATCTTCTGGTAGATCTGGTCGGCGATCTGGTGCGCCACACCGCGCAGGTCACCGGTGGGCGCCGTGAACGCCTGCGCCAGCAGACTCTGCTGCTTGTTGACGTCCCACAGCTCGTATTCGATCCGCACCGTGCCGTTGCCAGCATCGCTGATGCGGCCCACGGTGATGTAGTCCTGCTTCATCAGCCGCCAGGTGGGGAACTTGATGTCCGCCCCGCGCGAGGGGAATTCCACGATGTCGCTCTTGGCCAGCGATCGGAATTTGCCCGAGCGGTTGAAGTCGTTGCGGATCACGTCGGCCACGTCGGTGGGCAGCGGGGCGCCGCCGGCCTGGGCAAAAGGCACCACCACGATCGGCGTGGCGGTCTTGACGCCGCCGACGATATCGACGTTGAGCGACTGCGCCGCCGCCGGACCGGCCAACAGCGCCGCGGCGGCCAGCAAGGCGAGGGCGAGACGTGAACTGAATTTGCGCATGGTGTTGATCATTGCGGCCTGAAGGTGAAAGTTAGGTTGCGACGGAACACGCTCTCAAAACCCGCGTACGGCAGGGTCTTGGTTCGCAGCACCGCATTTTCGACCGAACGGCGGCCAGCCTCGTCATACGGGCAGCTCGGATCGACCGTGGCGCTCATCACGTCTCCCCCGGGCAACTGCACGATATGCACCTGGCATGGAACAGCGGGCATGTTATCCGGCCTTAACCAATTGGGTGTGACCGCATTCTGAATGGCCGCTGCGTACGCATCGCTCAGATCGCTGTGGTCGGCGTTGTTGCCCGTTTGCCGCTGGGCCGCTGCCGGCAGATCGGACTGGCCGTCGTCCTTGGCGTTCTTCAGATCCTCCAGTTGCTGACGGGCCTGCTTCGCCTTGTTGTCCAGCTGTTTGGTGCGGTTGGCGGCCGCATCCATCTTGGCGAACATCTCGTCGATCTGCTTCTGCTTCTCTTCCTTCTGTTTGGCCATCTTGGCGTCCAGCTCGGCCTGGCGCTGGCGCTGCTTTTCTTCCTGCAGCTTCTTCGCGTCTTCGGCCTTGCGCGCCGCGTCGGCCACGATCCGCTCCTGGTCCTTCACGTCGGGATGCTCGGGCGGCGGCGGCAGGGTTTTCATCTGTGGCGCCTCCACCTGCGGTTTCGGCGGCGGCGTGGCGGGCGGCGGCGGCACCGTATTGGGCACGGGTTTGGTCTTGACCGCCTTCGGCGGCGGGCTGCCGGTGGGACCGATCAGGGTGGCCTCGATGACCGGCCCCTGCAGTTGCAGCGGCTTGGAACAGGCAATCGGGTTCATCCAGGCCGGCAGGCCCAGGGCATTGAAGAAATTCTCGTAGCTGGCGCACGGCAATACCGCGAGGAACAGAAACCCCACGATGCCGATATGCAGGATGGCGGAAAGTACGACCGCCTTCGGCGTCGCCTTACTTTCGTCCATCGGCGCTGCTCTTGCCCTGGCCTTCCGTACCGGCGGGCTGCCCCATCAGGCCCACTTTGGCCACGCCGGCCTGCTGCAGGTCGGTAAGCACCTTGAACACGCCGCCATAATTGCCGCGCGTGTCGCCGGCCACCAGCACGCTGACCTGGGGGTTTTCGCGCACGAACGCGCCGACCTTCAGCTTGAGGCCGTCTTCGTCGATCGGCTCCTGCTTGGCGCCGCTCATGGTGAGATACAGCGAGCCATCCTGGCCGACGGAGACCACGATCGGGTCCTTCTTGTCCTGCATCGACTTGGCGTCGGACTGCGGCAGTTGCACGTCGACGTTGGAATTGAGCATCGGCGTGGTGACCATGAAGATGATCAGCAGCACCAGCATCACGTCGATGTAGGGCACCACGTTGATTTCGGATTTGAGCTTGCGCTTGGGGCGCCGCGGATTTCGCATGGCTGCTGCTCCCGCTCAGGCCGCGTCGTCGGTCTGGATCTGCCGCTGCAGCACGGAGGAGAACTCCTCCTGGAACACGTCATAGCGCGAGGCGATGCGTTCGACCTTGTTGGCGTAGCGGTTGTACGCCCACTGCGCGGGAATGGCGGCGAACAGGCCCATGGCGGTGGCGATCAGCGCTTCGGAAATATGCGGGGCGACCACCGCGATGGTTACGTCCTTCATTTCGCCCAGGCCCTGGAACGCGCCCATGATGCCCCAGACCGTGCCGAACAGGCCCACGTACGGGCTGATCGAGCCCACGTTGGCGAGGAATTCCAGGTTGCGCTCCAGCAGGCCGATCTCGCGCGTGGTGGTGACCTGCATGGCGCGCTCGGCGCCTTCGATCACGCTGCGCGTGTCGTGCGTCTTGCGCTGGCGCTGGCGGGCGAATTCGCGGAAGCCGGATTCGAAGATGTTCTCGATGCCGCCATCGCCACCGCGATTGCTCACCTCGCGAAACAGCTGCGCAAGATCGCCGCCGGACCAGAAACGCTCCTCGAAACGCTCGGCGTTTTCCATCGCCGTCTTGGTCTGCGAGTACTTGCGAATGATGATGACCCACGACAGGAACGAGAACGCCAGCAGGACCAGCAGCACCAGTTGCACCGGCAGGCTCGATTGCGAGACCAGCGTGAAAATATTCAGTCCACCGTTCATTGCTTGAAGGTTCTCCGCCAGTTCGGCTGGGTTGTGGAAACGAGAGTTGTGGTGGTCAAACGCCGGCGGGCGCCATCAGATCAGCCGCGCCACCTCCGCGGGAATCGGCGCCGGTCGCATCTGGTGTATGTCCACGCAAGCCACGCGCACGCTGGCGCGGATCAGGCAGGTGCCGTCCGCGCGCGTGATCGTCTGGTCGAACAGGATACTGGCTGAACGGCGCTCCATGACGGCGACCGTTGCCTGCAGTTCATCATCCAGCAGGGCCGGCTTGAGGAAATCGATCTGCATGCCGCGCACCATGAAGGCCAGCCCGGTGGCCTGCTTCAACGCGAACTGGTCCACGCCCAGCGCGCGCAGCCACTCGCTGCGGGCGCGCTCCATGAAGCGCAGGTAGCTGGCGTGATAGACCACGCCGCCCGCATCGGTGTCTTCCCAGTAGACGCGGACGGGCCAGGTGAAGGGGACATTTCGGGTTGCAGCGGGGGGCATGGCAGGACCGACGGGAGGACAAGAGCGAGTGAAGAGGAGTGAGAAGTGAGCGAAAGCCAAGGCGCGATTCTCTCACTTCTCACTCCTCTGCCCTCACTCCTGGGGTTCGAACAGATCCGGTGCCAACGCCTGCCGCGGCGGTGGCACCAGGCCCAGGTGCCGCCAGCCCCTGGCGCTGGCCATGCGGCCTCGGGCGGTGCGGACCAGGTAGCCCTGCTGGATCAGGTAGGGTTCGACCACGTCTTCCAGCGTGCCGCGATCCTCGCTCAGCGCGGCGGCCAGCGATTCCACGCCGACCGGGCCGCCGTCGAAATTTTCGATGATCACGCCCAGCAGGCGGCGGTCCAGTTCGTCGAAGCCTTCCGGGTCGATCTTCAGCATGTCCAGCGCCGCGCTGGCCGCAGCCAGGGTGATCTCGCCGTCGGCCCGCACTTCGGCGTAGTCGCGCACGCGGCGCAGCAGGCGGTTGGCGATGCGCGGCGTGCCACGCGAGCGGCGGGCGATTTCCTGCGCCCCCTCCGGCGCACAGGCGATGCCCAGGATCTTCGCGGCGCGGCGCACGATCGCGGTGAGTTCGTCGGCGGTATAGAACTCCAGCCGCTGCACGATGCCGAAGCGGTCGCGCAACGGCGCGGTGAGCATGCCGGCGCGGGTGGTGGCGCCGATCAGGGTGAACGGCGGCAGGTCCAGCTTGATCGAGCGCGCGGCCGGGCCTTCGCCGATCATGATGTCGATCTGGAAATCCTCCATCGCCGGGTACAGCACCTCCTCCACCAGCGGCGACAGGCGATGGATCTCGTCGACGAACAGCACGTCGTTCGGCTCCAGGTTGGTCAGCAGCGCGGCCAGGTCGCCGGCGCGCTCCAGCACCGGGCCGGAGGTGGAGCGCAGGTTGACGCCCAGCTCGTTGGCGATGACGTGGCTTAGCGTGGTCTTGCCCAGGCCCGGCGGCCCGAAGATCAGCACGTGATCCAGCGCGCCGCTGCGCTTCTTCGCCGCCTCGATATAAATCGACAACTGCTCGCGCACCGCCTGCTGACCCAGGTACTCGTCGAGCCGCCTGGGCCGGATCGTGGCTTCCAGCGCCTCGTCGTCGAGCTGGGCGGCGGCGGTGATGATGCGGGCTTCGGTCATGCCGGCATTATGGCAGGCCGCGCAACGCATGTAGGAGCGCACCCTGTGCGCGATGCTTTCGCGTTGTGTGACGAAGAGCATCGCGCACAGGGTGCGCTCCTACGATTTCAGATTTCGACCTGCGCCCCCAGCTCGATCAGCCGGTTGCCGGGGATCTGGAAGAAGGCGGTGGCGGGCAGCGCGTTGCGCGAGAGGATCACGAACAGCTTGTCGCGCCACAGCGCCATGCCGGGGCGCCGGACGTCGGCGACCACGTTTTCGCGGGACAGGAAGAAGGTGGTGTCCATCATGTCGAAGCTCAGCCCCTCGCGGCCGCACTGGCTCAGCGCCAGCGGCACGTTGGGGTCTTCGGCAAAGCCGAAGCGCAGCTCCAGGCCGTGGAAATCGCTGCCCATGGCGGTGATCTGCACGCGCTCGGACACTTCCGCCACCGGCGTTTCCAGGATCTCCACCGTCAGCAGCACGTTGCGCTCGTGCAGCACCTTGTTGTGCTTGAGGTTGTGCAGCAGCGCGTGCGGCACCGCGTTCTGGTTGGCGGTGAGGAACACCGCGGTGCCGGGCACGCGCAAGGGCGGATGCTCGGCAATGTTCTCGATGAAGGGCGCCAACGCCAGGCCCGACTGCTTGATCTCGCGCACCACCAGCTCGCGGCCGCGCCGCCAGGTGGTCATCATGGTGAAGATGCCCACGCCCAGCACCAGCGGGAACCAGCCGCCGTGCGCCACCTTCAGCAGGTTGGCGCCGAAGAAGGACAGGTCGATGATCAGGAACAGCACGCCCACCAGCACCAGCGTGGGCCAGTTCCAGTGCCAGCGCTTGCGCGCCACCACCAGGGCCAGCAGCGTGGTCATGGTCATGGTGCCGGTCACCGCGATGCCGTAGGCGGCGCCCAGGTTGTCCGAACTCTGGAAAAACAGCACCGCCAGGATCACCAGCACCATCAGCATGCGGTTCACCCACGGCACGAAGATCTGCCCGGACAGCTCGCGCGAGGTATGCACCACCGCCATGCGCGGCGAGTAGCCCAGCGACATCGCCTCGCGCGTCATCGAGAACGCGCCGGAAATCACCGCCTGCGAGGCGATCACGGCGGCGGCGGTGGCCAGCACGATCATCGGGTAAAGCAGCGCCTCGGGCACCATCCGGTAGAACGGACTTTCGATCGCCAGCGGATCGTTAAGCAGCAGCGCACCCTGCCCGAAATAATTCAGCACCAGCGCCGGCAGCACGAAGCCGAACCATGCCACGCGTATGGGCTTCTTGCCGAAATGGCCCATGTCCGCGTACAGCGCCTCGGCACCGGTCAGCGCCAGTACCACGCCGCCCAGCGCGATGAACGAGGTGTCGCCATGACGGATGAAAAAGCGCACCGCGTGCCACGGATTGAGTGCATACAGCACTTCGGGGTTGGCCAGGATCTGCCGTACCCCGAGCAGCGCCAGCACCAGGAACCACAACGTCATCACCGGCGCGAACGCCTTGCCCACCTTGTGCGTGCCGTGGCGCTGCACGGCGAACATGCCGAGCAGGATCACCAGCGCGATCCACACCACGTATTTGTCCAGCCCGGGCGCAGCGACCTGCAGGCCTTCCACCGCGCCCAGCACCGAGATGGCCGGCGTGATCACGCCGTCGCCATAAAACAGGGACGCACCGAAAATGCCGAACGCGGCCAGCGTCCAGCGCGCCCGCGCCGAGCCGCTCATCGAGCGCTGCGCCAGCGCCATCAACGCCATGATGCCGCCCTCGCCCTTGTTGTCCGCGCGCATCACGAAGGTCACGTACTTCAGCGACACCACGATGATCAGCGACCAGAACACCAGCGACAGCACGCCCAGCACCGCCGCCGGCGTGGGTGTCATGCCGTGGGTGCCGAGGGTTTCCTTCATGGTGTAGAGCGGGCTGGTGCCGATGTCGCCGAACACCACGCCGATGGCGCCCAGCGCCAGCGCGGTCAACCGGCGCCTGGTCTCGGGCGACACCTCGCCGTGGGCGCTTTCCGGATGCACGCTCAGGCCCCCAGCGCGGCGCGCAGCGCCTTGCGGATGATGGCCTCGGCGCTGTCGCCCTCGGCGGCGACCTTCTGCACCAGCCGGGTCACTTCGACCGGTTTGTAGCCCAGTTGCTGCAACGCCACGGTGGCTTCGCCGGCGGCATCCAATGGCGCGGCGGCACCGGATAACGCAGTGCCCGGCAGGCTGGACAGGCCATCCACGCGGTCGCGCAATTCCACCACGATACGCTCGGCCGTCTTCTTGCCGATGCCCGGAATCTTGGTCAACGCCACCACGTCGCCGGCCTGCACCAGCCGCGCGAAGTGGTCGGTGGAAACACCAGACAGCACGGCAAGCGCGATCTTCGCGCCGATGCCGCTGACCTTGAGCAGGTTGCGGAACAGCGTGCGCTCGCTCTCGCGCAGGAAACCGTACAGCGCGGCGCTGTCTTCCTTCACCGCGTAATGGGTCAGCAGGATCACTTCCTTGCCGATGCCGGGCAGGTCGTAGATGGTGGACATCGGTGCATCCACCTCGTAGCCCAGCCCGCCCACCTCGATCAGCAGCGAGGGCGGTTGTTTCGACAGCAGGGTGCCGCGCAGACGGCCGATCATCAGCGCCGCCTCCATGCGCCACGCGGAATGCCGACCCGCGCCAGGCTGGCGCGGGTATGCGCGTGGGTGACGGCGATCGCCAGCGCATCGGCGGCGTCGGCCTGCAACGGGCCCTTCAGGCCCAGCAGCATGCCGACCATGTGCTGCACCTGCGCCTTGTCGCCGCGACCACTGCCGACCACGGCCTGTTTCACTTCGGTTGCCGCATATTCGTGCACCGCGATCCCCTGGCTGACCACCGCGCAGATCGCGGCACCGCGCGCCTGTCCCAGCTTCAACGCCGAATCGGGATTGCGCGCCATGAACACGCGCTCGATACCGCACTCGGCCGGTCGATGGGCGGCGATGATGTCACACAGTTCGTCAAAGATGCGTTTCAGCCGCAGCGAAAACGTGGCCTCGCCGGCCACCGCCAACGCGCCATGGAAGACATGCGTCAACCGGCCCGCACCATCCACGTCGATGATCCCCACGCCGGTGCGCTGGCTGCCGGGGTCGATGCCCAGGATGCGTACCGCATGGGATTCGGGATTCGGGATTCGGGATTCGGGAAAAGCCACGGCTCGCACCATCTCACCTCGCGAACACTGGAGCGAGCCGCGGGGCCCGCCTGACCATGCTTTGGCGAATCCCCAATCCCGAATCCCCAATCCCAACGCCCTTCACGGCAGCACGGCGTTGTGCGACACGTCGCTCACGTCATCGAGCGCGTCGAGTTTTTCGAGCAGGTCGATCAGGGTTTCCTGCGCATCCTCGGGCACTGCCACGCGGTTGTTGGGGCGCATCACCACGCCGGCGTGGACGGCATCCAGGCCGGCGGCGATCAGTGCCTGCTGCACCGCCTCGAAGCTTTCCGGCGAGCACAGCACGGCGCTTTCGCCGTTCTCGTTGATGACGTCGTCGGCGCCGGCTTCCAGCGCCGCTTCCAGCACTTTCTCCTCGGCCGCCTCGTCGCCGCCGGTCTCGAACACCAGCTCGCCGCAGCGGCTGAACTGGAACGCCACCGAGCCCGAAGTGCCCAGGTTGCCGCCGTGCTTGGTCAGCGCGTGGCGCACGTCGGCCACGGTGCGCACGGGGTTGTCGGTGAAGCAGTCGATGATCAGCGCGATGCCGGCCGGGCCGTAGCCCTCGTAGCGCAGCTCCTGCATGTCGGCGCCGCCGTCGGCACCCGAGCCGCGCTTGATCGCGCGCTCGATGGTGTCCTTGGTCATGTTGGCCGCCAGCGCCTTGTCCACCGCCGCGCGCAGGCGCGGGTTGCCGGCCGGATCGGCCACGCCGGCACGGGTGGCGACGGTGATCTCGCGGATCAGCTTGGTGAACACCTTGGCGCGCTTGGCGTCCTCGGCGTTCTTGCGACCTTCGATGGAAGGGCCTCTACCCATGGCGTTGCCTGCACTGGACTCATTGGACAAGCGGCCAATTTTACCTGATTTCCGCGCCGCTGCCGGCACTTGCGCGCTCAGGCCACGGCATGCTCAGCCGGCGGGGAAATGGCCCTCGCGCAGGAAATGGCCGGCACGCTGCGCCACGTCGGCGGAAAACAGCAGGCCGGTATGGTTGGCCTCGACCACGCAATGCCCGGTGAGGCCGGGCAGGCGCGTTTCCTCCACCGCCACGGTGCCGTCGTGCTCGCCATCCAGGTGACCCAGCACGGCACCCAAGCCCAGCGGCGTGCAGCCGGCGATCACGCCGACCTGACGCGGACCAGTCCAGCAGTCGAAGCCCTGCTCAAGCAGCTCGCGGTTGTGCCCCAGCAGCACTTCGCCGCCGCGCCCCCAGGCGGAGAAGCTGCGCGCCGCGGCACTGCCCTTCAACGGCGAACCCAGGCACACCACGCGCCCTTGCGGCAGCTCGGCGCCCAGGCAGGCGCGCAGGGCCAGCAGGCCGCCGAGGCTGTGGCCAACCAGGTGCACCGGCTCGCCATCGGCGCCCAGCGCATGCATGCGTTGCCGCAACGGCTCCAGGATCTGCTGCTCGGTGGCCGCCACGCTGAGATAGTCGAAGCGATCGACCTGGAACCCCGCCTCGCCGAGGCGCCGGTGCAGCATGGCCAGCGCGAAGCCGCGCATCCACAGGCCGTGCAGCAGGATCACGTGGTCGGACATTCGGGGCTGGGAACGGGTATCGGGAATGGAGAGTCGAAGAAGCGGACACGGCGAACCATGCCCGCTATCTACACCTCATTCCCTGACGGCCACGTGCAGCTCCTTGAGCTGCGCGGCGTCCACGGGCGAGGGCGCGTCGGTCATCAGGTCCTGGGCGCTGGTGGTCTTGGGGAAGGCGATCACGTCGCGGATCGACTCGGTGCCGGCCATCAGCGCGGCGATGCGGTCGATGCCGCAGGCCAGCCCGCCGTGCGGCGGCGCGCCGAACTTCAGCGCCTTCAGCAGGAAGCCGAACTTGGCCTCGGCTTCCGCGCCGATGCCCAGCAGCTCGAACACGGCGCTCTGCATCTCCGGGCGATGGATACGGATCGAACCGCCGCCGATCTCGTTGCCGTTGAGCACCATGTCGTAGCCGCGGCTCACCGCCGTGGCCGCGTTCGCCCGCAAGTCGTCGATGTCATCCACCTTGGGCGCGGTGAACGGATGGTGCAGGGCCACGAAACGCTGCGCCTCGTCGTCGTACTCGAACATCGGGAAATCGGTGACCCACAGCGGCTTCCAGCCCTCCTCGACCAGGCCGCGATCCTTGCCCACCTTGAGCCGCAGCGCGCCCATGAAGTCGGTGACGGTCTTCCACGCGCCGGCGCCGAAGAACACGATGTCGCCGGTCTGCGCGCCGGTGGTTTTCAGCACGCCATCCAGCGCCGCGTCGTCGAGGAACTTCGCCACCGGCGAGCTGATGCCCTCGCGCCCCTTGCCCAGGTCGTCGACCTTCAGCCAGGCCAGGCCCTTGGCGCCGTAGCGCGCGGCGTATTCGGTCAGGCCGTCGATGTCCTTGCGCGACAGCGTGCTACCGCCGGGCACGCGCAGCGCGGCCACGCGGCCGCCCGCATCGTTGGCCGGGCCGGCGAACACCTTGAACTCCACGTGCTTCACCGCCTCGGCCACGTCCACCAGCTCCAGCGCGATGCGCAGGTCGGGCTTGTCCGAGCCGAAGCGGCGCATCGCATCCATCCAGGTCATGCGCGGGAAGCTGGCATCCAGCTCCACGCCCTGCACTTCGCGGAACACGTGGCGGATCAATTCCTCCACGAAATCCTGCACGTCCTTTTCCTCGACGAAGGCGAACTCCAGGTCGAGCTGGGTGAATTCGGGCTGGCGGTCGGCGCGCAGATCCTCGTCGCGGAAGCAGCGGGCGATCTGGTAGTAGCGGTCGAAGCCGGCCACCATCAGGATCTGCTTGAACAGCTGCGGCGACTGCGGCAGCGCGTAGAACTGGCCCGGATGCACGCGGCTGGGCACCAGGTAGTCGCGCGCGCCCTCGGGCGTGGCCTTGGTCAGGATCGGCGTCTCGATGTCCTGGAAACCGCGCTCGTCCAGGTAGCGGCGCAGCGCCTGCACCAGCTTGATCCGCTTGCGCATCATCGCCTGCATTTCCGGGCGGCGCAGGTCGAGGTAGCGGTAGGTCATCCGCATGTCCTCGTTCGGGTTCTCGTGCAGCGCGAACGGCAGGTCTTTGGCGGCGTTGAGGATCTCGACGGTGTCCGCCAGCAGCTCGATGGTGCCGGTTTTCAGCTTGTCGTTGACCGACAGCCGCGGGCGGATGCTGCCGGTGACGCGCAGGCAGTACTCGTTGCCGATCTCGCCGGCGACCTCAAATGCAGCCGCGTTCTCGCGCTCGATCACCACCTGCGCCAACCCTTCATGGTCGCGCAGGTCGACGAAGGCCACGTGGGCCTGCAGACGGATCTTGTTGACCCAGCCGCACAGGGTGACGGTCTGACCGATCAGCGACTCGTCGATGAGGCCGCAAAGATGCGTACGCATGCGCTTGAAACTCCGGGCCGCGTCGGCGGCAAAAGCGAGGGGAAAAGACCGCGAATGTTACCACTGCCGCCGCTGGCTGCAGCGGCGGCGAATCAGGCCTTGCCGCTGGCCGACGGCGCCGGGGCCGCCGACGGAGCGGGCGCAGGCGACGGGGCGGGAGCCGGGCTTGCGGCCGGCTTCGCGGCGGCGGCGTGGTCGCCGGCGAGGTTGCGCTTCTTGTCGCCTTCCTTCTTGAAGTCCGTCTCGTACCAGCCGCTGCCCGCCAGCCGGAAAGAAGGCGCGCTGACCATCCGGTGCAACCGCGGCTCGCCGCAGGCGGGGCAAACGGTGGGGTCGGCGTCGGACAACTTCTGCAGATGGTCGAACCGATGACCGCAATGACTGCATTCGAACTCGTAGATGGGCATGGGGAACTCCGTAATCGATCGATCGCGATGGCGATGAAAACTTCTCATTATCGACCCGCACGACCGGATTTCAACGTACCACCGGGCCCATGGGCGCAGCCGCCACGCCGGCGTAGTCTCCACGCCCTGGCGTGCGGAAGCGCGGCCAGGTCCGGGGCCGCGACATCATTTGGACGTCTATACGTCTATTGACGCACGCGGCGAGTGAGCCTACCCTGCGGCACGTTGCACCGCAGCAATCCCCTCCCCACGGAAAATCCCCCATGAGCAAGCACTCCGATTCGAGCCGAACCGCCTGGCTGCCCGCACTGGCGCTGCTGGCGTTGTCCACCGGCGCCGCCGCGCAGGACACCTCTGCGCCCTCGCCGAGCAGGGCCCAGCGCCTGGATGCGGTGATCGTCACCGGCACCCGCGCCGACAACCGCACCGAAAGCAGTTCGCTGACCCCGATCGACGTGGTCTCCGCCAAGGTGCTGCAGCAGACCGGCACCACCGAGCTGTCCACCGCGCTGGCGCGGATCATCCCCTCGCTCAACTTCCCCCGCCCGGCCGGCGGCGACACCGCCGACCAGCAGCGTCCGCTGCAGCTGCGCGGCCTTTCGCCCGACCAGGTGCTGGTGCTGGTGGATGGCAAGCGCTGGCATCCTGGCGCCCTGCTGCTGACGAACGGCGTGGTCGGCCGCGGCTCGCAGGCGGTCGACCTCAACACCATCCCGATGGCGGCGATCGACCACATCGAGGTGCTGCGTGACGGCGCCTCCGCCCAGTACGGTTCGGACGCGATCGCGGGCGTGGTCAACATCATCCTGAAGAAGGGCGCCGAGGGCGGCTCGATCGAGGCGCTGGGCGGCCAGTACTACGCCGGCGACGGCCGGCAGTGGCAGGGCTCGGCCAACGTGGGCCTGCCGCTGAACAACGACAAGGGCTGGGTCCGCTTCACCCTGCAGGACGGCAGCCAGAACTACTCCGACCGCTCCGCCCCCGAGCAGGTGGCGCCGTTCGAGATCGGCCAGCGCTACGGCGACCCGGCGGTGAAGAACAAGAACCTGTTCCTCAACGCCCAGTACGACATCACGCCCGCCGTGCAGCTGTACGCGCTGGGCCACTACAGCGTCCGCGACACCACCTCGCCGGCCTTCTTCCGCGACACCGCCAGCGGCAACGCCGTCCTTTCGCTTTATCCGAACGGCTACACCCCGCTGGAGCAGGGCAAGTCGATCGACCGCTCGCTGGTGGTCGGCCTGCGCGGCACCACCAGCGGCGGCTGGCGCTGGGACATCAGCGGCAACGCCGGCGGCAACCGCGTGTCCTACCGCACCATCCACAGCGTCAACCGCGCGCTGCTGAACGACTTCGGCTCGACCCAGTCCAGCTTCCACGACGGCATCCTGCATGCCGACCAGCAGTCGTTCGACATCGACATCGCCAAGGATCTCCCGGTGGGCTGGCTGCCCAACCCGGTGACGCTCGCCTTCGGCACCGAATACCTGCGCCAGAGCTACCGCATCGATGCGGGCGAACCGGCCTCGTACTACGTGGGCACCTCCGGCGTGTCCGGCGGCGCGCAGGGCTTTGGGGGCTACCAACCTTCGGACGCCGGCTCCTACGCCCGCCACGACGTGGCCGAGTATCTGAGCCTGGAAACCAACCTCACCGATCGGCTGGGCACGTCGCTGGCGGTGCGCCATGAGGATTACAGCGACTTCGGCACCACCACCACCGGCTCGCTGGCGGCCCGCTTCGACTTCACCGACAGCTTCGCCCTGCGCGGCAGCGCCTCGACCGGTTTCCGCGCGCCGGCGCTGGCCCAGCAGTACTACGCGTACACCTCCTCCAACTACCAGGGCCCCGGCAACAACCTCGGATTGACCCCGGGCATCTACAACACGGCGCTGGTGTCGTCGATCAGCCCGCTGGGCCGCCTGCTGGGCGGCGAGGCGCTGAAGCCGGAGAAGTCGCGCAACTTCACCGTGGGCGCGGTGTGGAACCCGACCGATGCGCTCAGCCTCAGCCTCGACGCCTACCAGATCGAGGTCGACAACCGGATCACGCTGTCGAGCTACCTCGGCACCACCTCGCCCGTCGTGCAGGATTACCTGGCGGCCAACGGCATCACCGACAGCAACTACAGCAGTGTCGCCTACTTCACCAACGCCGTGGACACGCGCACCCGCGGCATCGACTTCGTCGGCGGCTACCACGTCGACTTCGGCAACGCCGGCAGCCTGCAGACCTCGCTCAGCTACAACTACAACTACAACAAGGTCACCGGCATCAAGCCCAACCCCGCGGCGCTCGACGCACTGGGCGTCAGCCTCAAACGTGTGGACCGGCGCGACATCTACGGCCTGCTGGCCGACACCGCCCCGCGCAGCAAGCTGGTGCTCAACGGCCTGTACAGCGTGGGCAACTGGGACATCAACGCCACCATCACCCGCTACGGCAGCTTCACCTCGTTCAGTTCCTCCAGCGCCACCTACGACCAGGTCTACAGCGCAAACTGGGTGACCGACCTGTCGGCCAGCTACAACCTCGACCACTGGACCTTCACGCTGGGCGCGGACAACCTGTTCGACAAGTACCCGAACAAGGTCAACGCCATCAACGGCTACGGCGCCAACAAGGGCACCATGCCGTACTCGGTCTACTCGCCGTACGGCTTCAACGGCGGCTATGCCTACGGCAAGGTCGCCTACCACTGGTAAGTCGCCACCCTCCGCGGCAAGAAAAAAACCCCGGCATGTCCGGGGTTTTTTCTTTGCGGGATCACGCGCTTCAGGGCTGGCCGCTGCCGCGAAACACCAGCTGACCTCCCTCGGCGGCGACGCGGATGGTGTCGCCGCTCTGGAACTGGCCCTGCAGGATCTGCCGGGCCAGCGGGTTTTCCAGCTGCTGCTGGATCGCCCGCTTCAGCGGCCGCGCGCCGTAGACCGGGTCGAAGCCGACATTGCCGAGCAGGGTCAGCGCGTCGTCCTCCACCTCCAGCTTCAGCTGCCGCTCGGCCAGGCGCTTCTCCAGGTACTCCAGCTGGATCTTCGCGATGGCGCGGATCTGCGCCTTGTCCAGCGGGCGGAACACCACGATCTCGTCCAGCCGGTTGATGAACTCGGGACGGAAGTGCGCCTGCACCACGCCCATCACCGAGGCCTTCATCTGCGTGTACTGCTCCTCCGCGTCGCCGCCGCTTTCGGCCGCGTCCTGGATCATCTGCGAGCCCAGGTTGGAGGTCATCACGATCACCGTGTTGCGGAAGTCCACGGTGCGGCCCTGGCCATCGGTGAGGCGGCCGTCGTCCAGCACCTGCAGCAGGATGTTGAACACGTCCGGGTGCGCCTTCTCCACCTCGTCCAGCAGGATCACGCTGTACGGCCGGCGGCGCACCGCCTCGGTGAGGTAGCCGCCCTCCTCGTAGCCGACGTAGCCGGGAGGCGCGCCGACCAGGCGCGAGACCGAGTGCTTCTCCATGAACTCGCTCATGTCGATGCGCACCATCGCGTCGGTGGTGTCGAACATGAATTCGGCCAGCGCCTTGCACAACTCGGTCTTGCCCACGCCGGTGGGGCCCAGGAACAGGAACGAGCCGTTCGGCCGGTTGGGGTCGGACAGGCCCGCGCGCGAGCGACGGATGGCATCGGCCACCGCGTGCACTGCCTCGTCCTGGCCGACCACGCGCTTGTGCAGCTCGTCTTCCATCTTCAGCAGCTTGTCGCGCTCACCCTCCAGCATCTTGCTGACCGGGATGCCGGTCCAGCGGCTGACCACCTCGGCGATTTCGTCGGCAGTGACCCTGGTCTGCACCAGTTTGAAATCCTGCGTCTCGGCGGCCTGCGCCGCGGCGAGCTGCTTTTCCAGTTCGGGCAGCTTGCCGTACTGGATCTCGCTCATGCGCGCGTAATCCTGCGCGCGCCGAGCGGCTTCCAGTTCCTGGTTGGCCTGCTCGATCTGCTCCTTGACCTTGGTCGTGCCCTGCAGCGCGGCCTTCTCGGATTTCCACACCTCGTTCAAGTCGGAGAACTCGCGCTCCAGCTTGTCGATGTCGGTTTCCAGGTCGGCCAGGCGCTGTTTCGACTCGGCGTCCTTTTCCTTCTTCAGCATCTCGCGCTGGATCTTCAGCTGGATCAGGCGACGCTCCAGCCGGTCGAGCTCCTCCGGCTTGGAGTCGATCTCCATGCGGATGCGCGAGGCGGCCTCGTCCATCAGGTCGATCGCCTTGTCCGGCAGCTGGCGGTCGGCGATGTAGCGGTTGGACAGGGTGGCCGCGGCGACGATCGCCGGGTCGGTGATCTCCACGCCGTGATGCACCGCGTAGCGCTCCTTCAGGCCGCGCAGGATGGCGATGGTGTCCTCGACGCTGGGCTCGCCCACGAACACCTTCTGGAAACGCCGCTCCAGCGCGGCATCCTTCTCGATGTACTGGCGGTATTCGTCCAGCGTGGTGGCGCCGATGCAGTGCAGCTCGCCGCGCGCCAGCGCCGGCTTGAGCATGTTGCCGGCGTCCATGGCGCCCTCGCCCTTGCCGGCGCCGACCATCGTGTGCAGCTCGTCGATGAACAGGATCACCCGGCCTTCCTGCTTGGCCAGGTCGCTCAGCACGGCTTTCAGCCGCTCCTCGAATTCGCCGCGGAATTTCGCGCCGGCGATCAGCGCGCCCATGTCCAGCGCCAGCACGCGGCGACCGCGCAGGCCCTCGGGCACCTCGTCCTTGACGATGCGCTGGGCCAGGCCCTCGACGATCGCGGTCTTGCCCACGCCGGGCTCGCCGATCAGCACCGGGTTGTTCTTGGTGCGCCGCTGCAGCACCTGGATGGTGCGGCGGATCTCCTCGTCGCGGCCGATCACCGGGTCGAGCTTGTTGCGCTCGGCGCGCTCGGTGAGGTCGATGCAGTATTTCTCCAGCGCCTGGCGCTGCTCCTCGGCGTTCTCGCTCTGCACCTTCTCGCCGCCGCGCAGCTTCTCGATGGCGGCCTCGAGATTCGCCTTGTTCGCGCCGGCCGCCTTGAGCGCCGAGCCCAGCTCGCCCTTGTCCTCCAGCGCCGCCAGCACGAACAGCTCGCTGGCGATGAACTGGTCTCCGCGCTGCTGCGCCAGCTTGTCGGTGAGGTTGAGCAGGCGGTTGAGGTCGTTGCCGAGGTTGATGTTGCCCTCCTGCCCGCTGACCCGCGGCAGGCGCTCGAGCATCTCGTTCACGCGCTGGGTGAGCATCGGCACGTTGACCTGGGCCTGGGTCAGCAGCGGCGCGGTCGAGCCGCCCTGCTGGCCCAGCAGCGCGGCCATCACGTGCACCGGTTCGAGCATGTTGTTGTCGCGGCCCACGGCCAGCGACTGGGCGTCGGCCAGCGCCTGCTGGAAACGCGACGTGAGTTTGTCCATTCGCATCGTGATGTCCACCATCGAAGTTGGCGCGAGGCGCGCCGCTGACATGCGACATGCGGACGGAGCCCGGCGATTCAAGCGCGACGCAGCGCACGATTCGTCGCAGTGGCGCCCGGTTCGCAAGATTCCTTTCACGCCGGGTTTGCTAGAGTCATGCGGATGTCGACTGCGACCCCCAATCCGGCGATCGCGCCACCTGCCACGCTTCCGCCACCGCCCCTGCCTGCCGCCGATGCGTCCTGGGCGTTGTTCCTGGACGTGGACGGCACCTTGCTCGACTTCGTCGACGACCCGCTGGCGGTGCACGCCGACGCGTCCTTGCGCGAGCTGCTGCACGCGCTGCACCAGGCGCTCGACGGGGCGATGGCACTGGTCAGCGGGCGCGCCGTGGCCGACCTGGACCGCATCTTCGGCGCCTCGCACTGGGCGGCCGCCGGCCTGCACGGGCTGCAGCTGCGCCGCGCCGATGGCAGCGTCCGCGAGATCGCCACCCCGCCCGCGCGGCAGGCGCAGCTCTGCCGTGCCGCGCAGGCGCTGGCGGCCGGTTTCGAAGGCGTGACCTGGGAGGACAAGCACAACGGCATCGCCCTGCATTGCCGCCGCGCACCGGCGCAGTTCGCGCCGCTGCAGGCGGCGGCGATCGACCTGCTGCCCCAGTTGCCCGGCTACGAACTGCAGCCGGGCAACCTGGTGCTGGAGTTCAAGCCCGCCGGCATGGACAAGGGCAAGGCGCTGCTGGAGCTGCTGGACAGCGATCCCTTCCGCGGCCGCCGGCCGATCTACCTGGGCGACGACCTCACCGACGAGCACGCCTTCGCCAGCATCAACCAATGCCACGGCCTCAGCGTGCGCGTGGGTGACCGCGAGCCCACCCGTGCCCGTTTCACATTGCCTGGCCCCGCCGCCACGCAAGCTTGGCTGGATCGCGTCCTGGACGCACTGATGCAAGGAACCCCCACCCATGCCCGAATCCCCGGAGGTCACGACGCCCGCCAGCCTTGAGCTGGGCGTCATCGGCAACGGCAGCGTTGCCGCCCTCATCGACAGCCATGCGCGCATCGTATGGTGCTGCCTGCCCCGCTTCGACGACGACGCCAGCTTCTGCGCGCTGCTCTCGCCCACCACCGAAGGCGGCGACTGGGCGATCGAGCTGGAGGATTTCGACCACGCCGAGCAGTACTACCTGCAGAACACGGCCGTGCTGGTCACCCGCCTTTTCAGCCGCCACGGCGACGCCGTGGAAATCATCGATTTCGCGCCCCGGCATCGCTCCAACGGCCGCGTCTACCATCCGGTGATGCTGGCGCGCAGGGTCAGCCCGATCAGCGGTTCGCCACGCATCCGCGTGCGCTTGCGCCCGCTGTGCGATTACGGCGCCTACGCCGCGCCCACCACCTCGGGCAGCAACCACATCCGCTACCTGCTGAGCAGCGTGGTGCAGCGGCTGACCAGCGACGTGGCCACGGTGTTGATCGAGCGCGGGCTGCCGTTCGGGCTGGACCGTCCGGCCCACTTCATCTTCGGCCCCGACGAGACCCTCACCGAAAGCCCGACGGTGTTCTTCCACCTGATGCTGGAACGCACGCTGGAATACTGGCGCGAGTGGGTGCGCTACCTGTCGGTGCCGTACGAATGGCAGGACGCGGTGATCCGCGCCGCCATCACGCTGAAGCTGTGCCAGTACGAGGCCACCGGCGCCATCGTGGCCGCGCTGACGACGTCCATCCCCGAATCGGCCGGCACCGCGCGCAACTGGGATTACCGCTACTGCTGGCTGCGCGACGCCGCGTTCACCGTGCGCGCGCTGAACCGGCTGGGCGCCACCCGCACGATGGAGGAATACATCCGCTACGTGTTCAACCTGATCGCCGCGCAACCGGCCCCGGAAACCGGCGACGCGGAGATCGGCCCGGTGTTCGGCATCACCTTCGAGCGCGAGCTGACCGAGCGCCAGGTGCCCAGCCTGGCCGGCTACCGCGGCATGGGCCCGGTGCGCGTGGGCAACGATGCCTGGCGGCAGCGGCAGAACGATGTCTACGGCTCGGTGGTGCTGGCCTCGGCGCAGCTGTTCTTCGATCGCCGGCTGGAACACCGCGGCGACAAGCTCACCTTCCAGCGGCTGGAGCGCATGGGCGCGCTGGCGCTGCGCACCGCCGAGCAGCCGGATGCGGGGCTGTGGGAATTCCGCGGCCGCGCCGCGGTGCACACCTACTCGGCCGCGATGTGCTGGGCCGCCTGCGACCGGCTGGCGCACATCGCCACCGAGCTGGGGCTGGACGATCGCGCACGCTACTGGCACGAGGAGGCGGTGCAATTGCACGCGCGCATCGAGGCACGCGCCTGGAACGCGGCGCTGGGCCATTTCGTCGATGCCTACGACGGCAAGCACCTGGACGCCAGCCTGCTGCTGCTGGCCGACATCGGTTTCGTCGAGCCGATGGACCCGCGCTTCATCGCCACCGTGGACGCCATCGGCGCGGCGCTGGGCCGCGGCGAATACCTGTTCCGCTACATCGCCCCCGACGATTTCGGCGCACCGGAAACCAGCTTCAACATCTGCACGTTCTGGTACATCGAGGCGCTGGCCGCCACCGGCCGCAAGGACCGCGCGCGGGCGATGTTCGAGCACATGCTGAAGAAGCGCACTGCGCTGGGGCTGTTGTCCGAAGACCTGGCGCCCGACAGCGGCGAGCACTGGGGCAACTATCCGCAGACGTACTCGCTGGTGGGGCTGATCCAGGCCGCCATGCGCCTGTCGCGCCGCTGGGAGGACGCCCTGTGATGGCCGATCGCAACCCTCAGGGCCGCCTGGTGGTGGTCTCCAACCGCGTGGCCCTGCCGCGCCAGACCGCCACCGGCGGCCTGGCATCGGCACTGCAGGCCGCGCTGCACGAACTCGGTGGCCTGTGGTTCGGCTGGAGCGGCAAGCTGGCTGCCGAAAGCGGTGCCCAGCTGCACCGGGTACGCGACGGCAAGGTGGACTACGCCACCATCGACCTCTCGCGCGCCGACCACGACGACTTCTACACCGGCTTCGCCAACGGCACGCTGTGGCCGATGCTGCATTACCGGCCCGATATCGTCGATTACCAGCGCAGCCATCTGGAAGGCTATTTGCGGGTCAACGAACTGTTCGCCGAACGCCTCGCCAAACTGATCACGCCCGACGACGTGCTGTGGGTGCACGATTACCACCTGATCCCGCTGGCGGCGATGCTGCGCAAGCGCGGCGTCAAGAACCGCATCGGCTTTTTCCTGCACACGCCCTTGCCCGCGGCTGGGCTGCTGATTGCCCTGCCCAATCATCGCGAGCTGCTGGAAACCCTGGCCAGCTACGACCTCATCGGCGTGCATACCACCCGCGACCTGCGCGCGCTGGAGGATTATTTCCTGCACGAGGCGGGCGCCTCCATGCGGCTGGGCGGGCGCATGCGCTCGGCCAGCGGGCGCACCTTCCGCGCCGCGGCCTTCCCCATCAGCATCGACACCGCGGGCATCGTTGAGATCGCCCGCCACGCCGAATCGCACAAGGAGATCGGCCAGCTGCGCAACAGCCTGGAGGGCCGGGCGCTGATCATCGGCGTGGACCGGCTGGACTATTCCAAGGGCCTGCCGCAGCGCTTCGACGCCTTTGCCCGGCTGCTGGAACGCGAGCCGCAACTGCACCGCCAGGTCACCTTCATGCAGATCGCGCCGCCCTCGCGCGGCAGCGTGCTGGAATACCGCCAGATCCGCCGCGAGCTGGAGCGCAGCGCCGGCCACATCAACGGCAAGTACGCCACGCCGGACTGGGCGCCGCTGCGCTACATCAACAAGTCGTTCCCGCACCGCCTGCTGACCGGCTACTACCGCAGCGCCCGCGTCGGCTTGGTGACGCCGCTGCGCGACGGCATGAACCTGGTGGCCAAGGAATACGTGGCCTCGCAGAACCCCGACGACCCGGGCGTGCTGATCCTCTCGCGCTTCGCCGGCGCCGCGCAGGAACTCACCACCGCGCTGCTGGTGAACCCGGCCGACACCGAGGAGGTGGCCGATGCGCTGCAGCGTGCGCTCAACATGCCGCTGCGGGAACGGCGCGAACGCTGGCGGGCGATGATGAAGGTGCTGGAGCACAACGACATCACGTTCTGGCGCCGCTCCTTCCTCAGCGCACTGACCGAGAAGGCCCCCGTGGCGCAACGGCGGATCGCCCAGACGCTGGGTTGAACGACGCCCGGCGCGTCAGCCGCGCCGGGACGGCGCCAGCCAGATCAGGCTGGCGAAACGGCCGCTTCCCGCCGCGTCGCGGCGGTACGAATAAAAGCGGGGGTCGGCAAAGGTGTCGAAGCCGCCACCGCTGACCTTCCGCACGCCGGCCGCCTGCAGACGCCGGCGCGCCAGCGCCGCCAGGTCGCAAAGCCAGTGGCCGGGGCGCGTCGGTTCGAAACACGCCGAAGCGGCGGCCTCGTGCGCCACGAACGCCGCGCGCACCTCGTCGCCCACCTCGTACGACGCCGCGCCGATGCACGGCCCCAGCCAGGCCAGCACGTCGCCGCGCGGCGAGGCCATCTGCTCCAGCGTGGCCTCCAGCACGCCGCCGGCCAGGCCGCGCCAGCCCGCGTGCGCGGCGGCGATCTCGCGCCCGTCCGCGGCGCAGAACAGCACCGGCAGGCAATCGGCGGTGAGGATGGCCAGCACCGTACCGGGCACCCGCGCTACCGCCGCATCGGCCACCGGCTCCCCTGCACCGGGCAACGGCCCCAGCTCAGCCACCTCGGTACCGTGCACCTGGCGCAACCAGCGCGGCGCCGAGGGCAATGCCAATGCCTGTTGCAAGGCGCTACGGTTGGTCGCCACCGCCTCGGCCACGTCACCATTGCGCAGGCCCAGGTTGAAACGCTCGAACGGCGCGGCGGACACGCCCGGCCCCTGCCGCGTGGTCACCGCCGCATGCACCTGCGGCGGTGCGGGCCAATCGGGGAAAATCCAGGCTTCGCTCATGGCGGCATGGTACCGGAGCCGGCAAACACCATTGAAACCGCTGTGCCGCTCACGCCTCAGCTGCGGCATGTCCAGCCTTCCGCTGCCGCACCCAGGCAACGAGACAAGCCAGCGCGAAGATCGCCAGCAGAAAGGTCAACGGGCGAAACGGAACGCTGTAGCGCGACAACGGCAAGGCCGCCAGATGCACCAGCAGGAAATAGGCATGGACCCAGGCCACCACCCGCACCCCCGTAACGGCGGCCCGTGGCAACCACCGGCACGCCGCCGGCACAAAGGCAAGCACGTTGCCGGCAAGCGCCAGCAGCACCAGCAGTGGATGTAGCCCGACCATCACCGACATCAGGACGATCAGGCCGCCACTGGAAAGCCAGGGCGAACGATGCAGCGGATACTCGAACAGGTTTCGCCAACCGCTCTGTTCGCTCCAGGCAAACAACGCCATCGGCTTGCCGACGAGATACCAGCGCAGCATCTGCAGCGGATGGGCACGAAACTTTCCGGCCAGGTCAGCCAGCGCGGCGTGCACGCTCGATTCCGCCCGCGCGGCCGCGGGATCGCCGCGATAGGGGTAGCCGAAGGTCGCCGGATCGCCGTCGCGCATCATGTCCGGATAGCTGCCCTGATGGATCGTCACCGCCATCGCATGCGACTGTTTCTGGTGCGCAACCTGGGTATTTCGCAGCCACCACGGCCCCATCACGGTGACGAAACCGAGCACGAACACCAGCGCGATCATCCACTGGCGCCGCCAGGCGGGCACCACGAGCACCAGCGCCGACACCGCCCAGGCCAACTGGTCCAGCGTGGGTCGCAGCAGGCAGGCCATGCCCAGGCAAAGGCCCGCAACCAGCACCAACGTGACCCGCCATCCCGGCGACGACGCCATCAGGCCGCAGGCCGCCGCCATCACGAAAGTCATCAGGGCGAGGGAGAACGGCGTTTCCGTAAGCAGGTAGGGCACGTAGACCACCAGGTGCGGACTGAGCGCGGCAAGCAGCGCCACCGGGATCGCCCACCGGCACCCCAGCAACCGCGCCGCCAGCAGACCGGCGAACCACACCACCAGCGCGCCCAGCCAGGCCTGCGCAACCACCACGCGATGGATGAAACCGCCCAGGTCGCCGAGATCGAAAAAGCCCGCCAGGAACAACGGATAACCCGGTGGGCGTTTGGCATCCGGCACCGCCCGTCCCTTGAACTGGCCGACCAGCACGTGGGGATCGGACGAATACACGCCATCCAACGTGAGGTTGGCCGCATAGCTCACGTAGTCGCGGGCGTCGTTGCGAATGGGGATGTCGACGTCCGTGCCCACCGCCGTCCACCAGCGCAACGCCAGGCCCAGCAGGACGATGACGAACAGCGTGGGCAGGAACCAGCGCGGTCGCGTGGCGACTGGATCGATGTCGGTCGTCAAGGCCGCCTGCTCCGGTACCTGCCGCGTGCGCCAGAGGCGCTGTGCCAATGGGGAAATCCGGGTTCGGTCATTCTGTCTGGAATCGGGAATCGGAGAGGGTGGCGCGCCTGGGTTTCTCACCGGTTTCAGTAGTAGTCCGAGCCGTGTTCGGCCAGGTCCGCCCGCAACGCCTCGATCAGCGACTGCTGGTCGGCGGGACGGTCGGCATGGAAGGACACGGCTTCGCCGGTGGCCGGATGCACGAACGAGAGTTTTTCGGCATGCAGCGCCTGGCGCCGAAAACCGCGCAGCGTGGCGGCCAGCTCCGCCGACGCGCCCTTGGGCAGCTTCAGTCCGCCGCCGTAGAGCGGGTCGCCCACCAGCGGATGCTGGATATGCGCCAGGTGCACGCGGATCTGGTGGGTGCGGCCCGTTTCCAGCTGGCACTGCACCAGGCTGTGGGCGCGGAAGCGTTCGCGCAGCCGGTAATGGGTGACCGCGCGCTTGCCGTCCTCCTCGTCGCGCACCGCCTGGCGCAGGCGGTCGCCCATGCTGCGCCCGATCGGCTCATCCACCGTGCCGCCGGCCACCATCGTGCCCAGCACCACCGCCTCGTACTGGCGCTCGACCTCGTGGCGCGACAACAGATCGACCAGCGCGGTGTACGTGGGCAGCGTGCGCGCCACCACCATCAGGCCGGAGGTGTCCTTGTCCAGCCGGTGCACGATGCCGGCGCGGGGCAGTTCGGCCAGCCTGGGATCGTGGAACAGAAGCGCGTTGAGCAAGGTGCCGGCGGGGTTGCCCGCGCCCGGATGCACCACCAGGCCGGCCGGCTTGTTCAGCACCAGCAGGTGCTCGTCCTGGTGCACGATGTCCAGCGCGATGTCCTCGGGCGCGCTGGTGACCTCGTTCTCCAGTTCCGCCTGCAGCACCACCTGCTCGCCGCCACGCAGCAACTGGCGCGGCGGCACGGTGGCGCCGTCGAGCGTCACCGCGCCGGACTTGATCCAGCCGCTGAGCCGCGAGCGCGAATAATCGGGGAACATCTCGGCCAGGGCCTGGTCGAACCTGCGTCCTGCGGCGGTCAATGGCACCGCCGCTTCCTGCCTGATGGTGGTCACGCCGGGCTCCGCGGGGTCGGGCCGGTTTCCGCTATCATGCCTTTTCGATCAAACATCTGAATTCCTTCCCATGCGCGTAATGAAGCTGCCGAAGTTCAACCTGCCAGTACTGAAGGCGCTCGCGGTGATCGCCGTGGTCGTGTCGCTGAGCGCGTGCTCCATGTTCCGCAACAAGCACAACTCGCTCGACACGATGCCGGTGGACGCGCTGTACAACAAGGCGCACGAGTCGCTGGAAAAGGCCGACTACGCCGCCGCCGGCAAGGCTTACGAGCGCCTGATCGCACGTTTCCCCTCGGGCGTGTACAACGAGCAGGCGCAGCTCGAACTGGCCTATGCGCAGTACAAGGCCAACCGCCCCGACGACGGGATCTCGACGGTAAACCGCTTCATCAAGACGTATCCGACCAACAAGCACGTCGATTATGCCTATTACCTGCGCGGCCTGATCAATTTCGATCGCACCGGCGGCGCGATCGAGCGCCTGCTCAAGCGCAGCGACCAGCAATCGCGGCGCGACCAGGCCTACAACCTGCAGGCGTTCGACGATTTCTCCGAACTGGCGCGCCGTTTCCCCGACAGCGCCTATACCGCCGACGCGCGCCAGCGGATGATCTACCTGCGCAACGTGCTGGCCCAGTACGAGATCAACGTGGCCGAGTTCTACCTGCGCAACAAGGCGTACGTGGCATCGGCCGATCGCGCCCAGTACGTGATCGAGCACTACCAGCAGGCACCGCAGACCGGCGATGCGCTGGCCATCCTCGCGCGCAGCTATCTGTCGATGGACCAGAAGGAACAGGGCGAGCAGGTGCGCAAGGTGCTGGCGCTGAACTACCCCGACCATCCGTACCTGGACGACCCCAAGTGGCCGCATCCGCCGTCCACGCTGCGCAAGATGGTGCCGTTTTCGGGGCATCATTGAGCGGGGGGTTTGGGTGAAGAAAAAAACCGGCGTTTGGCCGGTTTTTTTGTGCGCGTGAGCGGGGGTTCGTGGGTGTTCCGGCAGCGAGAGCCGGTCAGGCACTTGGTTTTCAGGAAAGCTGGTTTTTGTGGAGCTTTTGGCAAGCACCGGCCCCCTCTCCCCAACCCTCTCCCCGCGGGGGAGAGGGAGCGATCGCGGTGGGCGGGTGCGATCCATGGGCGTGATCGCGATCGTCAGGTACGAGGCTTGATCGGTTTTATGTGTTTTATCACTTCCATCCGGAAGTGATGGGATATCTCCGCTCCCTTCCGAACGCCCGCGTAGTCACCCGCGGGCCCGGCGCGGACTGGCGGCGCTTGAACTCGTTGGCCAGCACCAGGCGCACCACGCGATGCACGGTGTCGGCGTCGAAACCTTGCGCCACGATCTCCGCCTGCGATTGCTCGCGTTCGATGAAGCGGTTGAGGATGCCATCCAGCTCGTCGTACGCGGGCAGCGAATCCTGATCGGTCTGGTTGTCGCGCAGCTCGGCGGACGGTGGGCGGTCGATGACTTCCGGAGGGATGATCCAGGAGCAGCGAACAGGGAACGGGGAACGGGGAACATCGGCGGCGATGCGACCCATAACATCCCGACTGGGATCTGCATCCGAAGCGCGTCCACCAGATAGTCTTGGATCGCTCACGTTCCCCGTTCCCCGTTCCCCGTTCCCCGCTCCGTTGCGCCACCGCGCCAGCCGGTACACCACCGTCTTGTACACGTCCTTCAGCGGTGCGTAGGCGCCGCACATGTCGCCGTAGAGCGTGGCGTAGCCCACCGCCATCTCGCTCTTGTTGCCGGTGGCCAGCAGCAGTTGGCGGTGTTTGTTGGACAGCGCCATCAGCATCACGCCGCGGGTGCGCGATTGCAGGTTTTCCTCGGTGGTGTCGGCGCTCTTGCCGGCGAAGGCCGGGGCCAGCGCACCCATGAAGGACTCGTACGTGGCCTCGATCGAGATCACGTGGTACGCCACGCCGAGCCGTTCGGCCTGCATCCGCGCGCCGTCCAGCGACAGCTGCGAGGTATAGCGCGTGGGCATCATCACCGCGGTGACGCGGTCGGCGCCCAAGGCATCCACCGCCAGCGCCAGTGTCAGCGCGGAATCGATGCCGCCGGACAGGCCCAGCAGCACGCCGGGGAAACCGTTCTTGTCGATGTAGTCGCGAATGCCGCGCACCAGGGCGCGATACAACGTGGCGTCGGCCCCGGCATCGGCGGCGAGCGGCCAGTCGTGCGCGGCCAGGGTGCGCGTATCGGCATCGAATTCCGCCCACAGCAGGGCATCGACAAAGGCCGGTGCCCGTGCCGCGATGGAGCCGTCGCCGTTCACCAGGATCGAGGCGCCGTCGTAGACCACCTCGTCCTGGCCGCCAACCAGGTTGAGGTAGGCGATCGCGCAGCCGGTTTCCCGCGCGCGCGCCACCAGCACCGCCTCGCGCTCGGCCTGCTTGGCGTCGTCCCAAGGCGAGGCATTGATCACGAGCAGCAATTGCGCACCGGCGGCGGCCGCCTGCGCGGCCGGTTCGCTGCGCCAGACGTCCTCGCAGATCAGCAGCCCCACGGTGACGCCATCGACCACCGCCGTGGCGGTTTCGTGGCCGGGCTGGAAATAGCGCATGTCGTCGAACACGCCGTAGTTCGGCAGCGCCTGCTTGTGCGCGACGGCCTCGACGCGCCCCCGGCGCAACAGGCTGGCCGCGTTGAACACCTCGCCTTCGCTGTGCGGATGCCCGACCAGCACGGCGACGTCAGCGGACTGCGCGGCCAGCGCCGCAAGTTCGCTCTCGCAGGCGGCCAGGAAACTCGGCCGCAGCAGCAGATCCTCGGGCGGATACCCGCTCAAGGTCAGCTCCGGAAACGCCACCAGCGCCGCCCCGCCCGCCGCAGCCTCGGCGACGAGCTGGCGCACGCGATCCGCGTTGGCAGCCACCGCACCGACCGGAAAATCCTGCTGGGCCAATGCCAGACGCAGCTTTGCCATGGCAAAAAACATTCTTTGGGAAGGGGGCCGCCATGGTAATTCAACTGCCGGGGGAAGAAGGCAGCCGTCCACTTGTGTGCGGGCGATCAGCCGGCCGGACGCGGGGTGGCCAATGCCTCTGCAATTGAGGCCAGGACCTGGTCGGTGCGGTCGACCACATCGTGATTCCAGCAGCGAATTACCTTGAAACCCTGATGCCGCAACCATGCATCACGGCGCGCGTCGGTACCCGGCTCGCCGTGCTGGGAGCCGTCTATTTCGATGACCAGCATCTTTTCGATACAGACGAAATCGGCGATGTAAGGGCCGAGTGGATGCTGTCGACGAAAGCGGCAGCCCGACAATTGGCGGCGACGCAGCCGCGTCCAGAGATAGCGTTCCGCCGTCGTCATCTCGCGTCGGAGCTGGCGCGCAAAGTGGATCTTGGTGCCCTCGCGCATGAGTGGCTCACTGTCTGCCGTCCAGTGATGAGTGTGGCGAGACGAGCCGGGGTCGGTGTAGCGGGCTTTTCGGTGGGTGTTGTGGGTATGCAGCGACGGGTGATGAAAGCGCCCCCATCCGCCCTGTCGGGCACCTTCCCCCGTTGCACGGGGGAAGGAAGCGATCGGACCTCCCCGAAACAGCCAGCTTCCTTCCCCCGCCTGCGGGGGAAGGTGCCCGACAGGGCGGATGGGGGCACGCTCCAAAACAAAAGGCCGCGCGATGCGCGGCCTTTCGTCGACAAGGTGCCAGGCGCCTTACTTCATCAGCTTGGCGAGCGCCTTGCCCAGGTCCGCCGGCGACTTCACCGTGGTGACGCCGGCCTTTTCCAGCGCGGCAAATTTCGCCGCGGCGGTGCCCTTGCCGCCGGAGATGATCGCGCCGGCGTGGCCCATGCGCTTGCCCGGAGGGGCGGACGCACCGGCGATGAAGGAAACCACCGGCTTCTTGACGTATTCGCCGATGAACTCGGCGGCGTCTTCCTCGGCGCTGCCGCCGATCTCGCCGACCATGATGATGCCTTCGGTCTGCGGGTCGTCCTGGAACAGCTTCAGGCAGTCGATGAAGTTGAGGCCGTTGATCGGGTCGCCGCCGATGCCGATCACCGTCGACTGGCCCAGGCCTTCGTTGGTGGTCTGGAACACCGCTTCATAGGTGAGCGTGCCGGAGCGCGAGACCACGCCGACCTTGCCCTTGCTGTGGATGTGGCCGGGCATGATGCCGATCTTGCATTCGCCGGGGGTGATGATGCCGGGGCAGTTGGGCCCGATCAGCACCACTTCCGGGTGCTGGGCCAGCACGTTCTTCACGCGCAACATGTCCAGCACGGGGATGCCCTCGGTGATCGCCACGATGACCTTGATGCCGGCGTCGATCGCTTCGAGGATGGAATCGGCCGCGTACGGCGGCGGCACGAAGATCACCGACGCGTCGGCGCCGGTTTCCAGCACCGCCTCGGCCACTTCGTTGTAGACCGGCAGGCCGATGTGCTCGGAGCCGCCCTTGCCCGGCGTCACGCCGCCCACGATCTGGGTGCCGTAATCGAGGCACTGCTGTGCATGGAAGGTGCCCTGCTGGCCGGTGAAGCCCTGCACGATCACCTTGGTGTTCTTGTTGACCAAAACGCTCATGGGAATGTCCTGTATTCGTGTAGGAGCGCACCTTGTGCGCGATGGCTCGTCGTCACGTGGACGGAAAGCATCGCGCGCAAGGTGCGCTCCTACAGGGTTATTGGGCCGCAGCCACGGCTTTCTGGGCCGCGTCGTTGAGATCATCCGCCGGCGTGATCGCCAGGCCGGAGTTGGCCAGCAGTTCGCGGCCCTGGTCGACATTGGTGCCTTGCAGGCGCACCACCACCGGGATGGTCAGGCCCACTTCCTTCACCGCGGCAATGATGCCCTCGGCGATCAGATCGCAGCGCACGATGCCGCCGAAGATGTTGACCAGGATGCACTTCACCTTGTCCGAGGACAGGATCAGCTTGAACGCCTCGGTCACACGCTCCTTGGTGGCGCCGCCGCCCACGTCGAGGAAGTTGGCCGGCTCGCCGCCGGCCAGCTTGATCACGTCCATGGTGGCCATGGCCAGGCCGGCGCCGTTGACCATGCAGCCGATCGAGCCGTCCATGGTCACGTAGTTGAGGTTGTACTTCACGGCGGCCGCTTCGGCCGCGTCTTCCTGGGTGAGGTCGCGCATCGCGGCCAGGTTCGGGTGGCGGAACTCGGCGTTGTCGTCGGAGTTGACCTTGCCGTCCAGCGCGGCCAGGTTGCCGTCTTCCAGCACGGCCAGCGGGTTCAGCTCGACCAGGGCCAGGTCCTGCTCATTGAACAGCTTGTACAGGCCCAGCATGATCTTGGTCAGCTGGTTGACCTGCTTGGCGGTGAGGTCCATCGCGAAGCCCAGCTGGCGGCACTGGTACGGCTGCAGGCCTTCGACGAAGTCGACCACGATGGTGTGGATGTCCTCGGGCGTGTCGCGGGCCACCTGCTCGATGTCCACGCCGCCGTGCTTGGAGGCGATGAACGAGACGGCCTTGGAATCGCGGTCCACCAGGATCGACAGGTACAGCTCGCGGGCGATGTCGGTGGCGTCGGTCACCAGTACCAGGTTCACCGGCAGCGCGCGGCCGGCCGACTGGTAGGTTTCCATGTTGGTGCCCAGCATCGCCTTGGCGGCGGCGTGCACCTCGTCGAAGCTGCGGCAGAACTTCACGCCGCCGGATTTGCCGCGGCCGCCGGCATGGATCTGCGCCTTGACCATCCATTGCTTGCCACCCAGTGCCTTGGCGGCATCGACGGCAGCGTCGGGGGAGTTGGCGACCTTGCCCGGCGGCACGGCGATGCCGTATTGCGCGAACAGTTCTTTGGCCTGGTATTCGTGGAAATTCATTCGATACCTCGAGCGAACGGGGGAACATGGTGGCCGCACACGGTGCCGCTGCGTGGGTCATGAAGGCGGAAGGCGGGAGGAGCTTTCTGCCACGAAAGAGGCAAAATCCACGCGATTCGGCCCGCCATTTTCGCGGATGGGGGCCGCAATGGAAAGGGCAGCACCCAAAACGAGGCCCGGCGCCGGTTCGCACGGCATCTGGCCAGGTGCAAGGCCTACGCCGCCGAGCCCTCGTCGGCAGGCAACCGCACGCCGACCGCACTGTCCGCGCGCAGGGTGCGTACGGGCACCGCGAAGGCCAGATCCAGCGCCTCCAGCCGTTCCATCAGCGCCAGGTTGATGCCTTGCTGGATATCCATGTAGACGTTGTAGTCGGGGCTCTGCACGATGTGCACCACCTCGAAATCCAGCGAGCTGGGCCCGAACCGCTGGAAGTGCGCGCGGTCCAGCCGGGTGTTCTGCGCGGCGCTGACCACCTCGCGCACCGCGTCGATCACCTGCTGCACCTTCTCGCGCGGCGTGTCGATCGGCAAGCCGAAGCCGAACACGATGCGGCGCGTCTGCATGCGGCTGTAGTTGCGGATGGTCTGGTCCAGCAGCATCGAATTGCTGATGCTGATCTCCTCGCCGCTCAGGGAGCGGATGCGGGTGGTCTTGATGCCCACGTGCACGATCGTTCCCAGGAAATCGCCGAAGTGGATGAATTCGCCGATTTCGAACGGCTTGTCCAGGCCGATCGCCAGCGAGGCGAACAGATCCTTCAGCACGTTCTGCAGACCCAACGCGACCGCCACGCCGCCGATGCCCAGGCTGGCCACGAACGCGGTCACGTTGACGCCCACGTTGTCGAGCACAGCAAGCAGCAGCAGCGCCCAGACCATGGTGCGCGCAAACCAGCTCAGCATCGCCATCACCACCGGGTTGCCCGCGCCGGCATCGGTGCGGCTCAGGCTGCTGGCCGTCCACGCGCGGATCGCGTGGCTGGCCCACAGCCCCACCTGCAGGCCGACGACCAGAAACACCAGGCTGTCGAGCCAGCGCGTCACCGACGGCGACGGCTGCAGCACGTACAGGCCGATCAGCACGAAAAGCACGAAAAGCAGGGTGGCGCTGGTCAGCTTCAGCACCGAGGCCATGATCGTCAGCGCGGTATTGCCGGTGCGCTCGGCCAGTTTGCGCATGCGGGTCGACAGCGCGCGCAGAAAGCCGTGCGTCAGCAGGAAACCGCCCAGCGCCACCAGCGCGGCATAGGCCCAGCGCAGTACCGGGACGTGGAAAAACTGATGCCCTGAAAGCCAGTCGTGCATGGCGTTCTACCTTGTTCGGGGAGTGGGATTCGGAACGGCCGGATCAGACACGGCATGCGGTTTCGCAGGCGGCCATGCTCGCAAATGCCTGCCAATGCCTCAACCCGCCGCGCGGCCGGCGGCGTTCGCCGGCGCACGCGACAGCTGCGGAAAACCCTGTCCAACGCACTGCGCGCCCGGCGCGCGACGCTTATACTCGCGCCACTGCCCCGGGGTGTCTTGCGCATGTCCAGCACGTCGCTTTTGTCCGCCTCCGGCGGGCCCGCCAAGACTTTCTACAACGAGCTCACCTTTCTCAACGTTTTCCGGCTGGTCCAGGCGCTGGTCTACGTGGGGCTCGCCTTCAGCCCCGCGGGACTGGGTTGGCCCGACGTGCCCGACCCCGCTTTCGCCCGCCACGTGGCCGAGGCCTACCTGCTGTTCGCGCTGGTGTCGCTGCTGCTGAACCGGCGCAGCCTGCCCTACGCGCGGCTCGCGGTGTCGGCGTCGCTGGTGGTGGACATCGGCGGCGCGCTGCTGGCGATCACCGCCATGCGCGACGCGCATATCGGCATCGCGATGATGCTGGCGGTGAACCTCAGCGCGGGCGCCCTGATCCTGCCGCTGCGCCTGTCCAGCTTCTTCGCGGCGCTGGCCACGCTGGGCACGCTTGGCCACACCCTGCTGGACACCACCCAGGCCGGCTCCAGCGATCGCGACCTGCTGGAGGCGGCGCTGTTCGGCCTGGCGTATTTCGCCACCACCACGCTGTGCCACGTGCTGGGGCGGCAACTGCGTGCCACCGAGGCCTTGGCCGAGCAGCGCAGCACCGACCTGGCCAACCTGGCGCAGGTCAACGAGCTGATCATCCGCCGCATGAAGACCGGCGTGCTGCTGGTGGACGACGCCAACCGCATCCACCAGATCAACGAATCGGCCTGGATGCTGCTGGGCAACCCCGGCGCCGACCAGCGCGACCTGGGCCAGCTGGCGCCGGAGCTGTCGCGCCGCCTGTATCACTGGATGACCTCGGGCAAGCTGGACGAAACCGCCACCCAGCTGGCCGACGGCGTGCCCGAGGTGGTGCCGCGCTTCTCGCGCCTGGCGCCTAACGACGACTCCCACGTGCTGATCTTCCTGGACGACACCTCGCTGCTGTCGCGCCGCGCCGAGGAGCTCACGCTGACCTCGCTGGGGCGGCTGTCGGCCTCCATCGCGCACGAGATCCGCAACCCGCTGGCGGCCATCCGCTACTCCGCACAGCTGCTGGCCGAATCGAAAAGCATGGACAGCACCGACCAGCGCATGGTCGAGATCATCAACAACCACTGCATCCGCCTCAACGAGATCATCGAGAACATCCTGCAGCTGTCGCGGCGCGAGCGCTCGCGGCCGGAAACGCTGGACCTGGGCCGCTGGGCGCAGGCGTTCGTGGAGGAATACAAGCAAGGCAACGACATCGGCGCCGACAGCTTGCGCGCGGTGACCAACAGCGACACCGAAGTGGCCGCCGTGGCCGATCCGCAGCAACTGCAGCAGGTGATCTGGAACCTGGTGCAGAACGCCCTGCGCTACGGCCGCATGCCGGGCCAGCCCGCACGCGTGCTTGTGGTGGCGCGCCACGGCGAGCACGGCGTGCCGATCCTGGAAGTGATCGACCGCGGCCCCGGTATCGCGCCGAAAGTGGCCGCGCAGATTTTCGAGCCGTTCTACACCACCCACGAATACGGCACCGGCCTGGGCCTGTACCTGGCGCGGCAGATGAGCGACGCCAACCAGGCCGCGCTGGAATACGTGCGCGTGCCCGGCGGCGGCAGCTGCTTCCGGCTGTTGCTGACGCCGCCTGCGCGCAGTCCGGCGGACGCGGAAGCCGCCGATCGCACCGCCACGCGTTGACCTTTCGCCCTGCCCTAGTAACCTGCACAGCACCGTTGCCAAGCAAGAAGCCCATGACTGCACAGACCGTTCTGGTCATCGACGATGAACGCGATATCCGCGAACTGCTGACCATCACGCTGGGCCGGATGGACCTGCAGGTCGACGCCGTAGGCACCGTCGCCGACGCGCGCCGCGCGCTGGCCGAACGCACCTACGACCTCTGCTTCACCGACATGCGGCTGCCCGACGGCAACGGCCAGGAGATCATCGAACTGATCGCCGAGACCTGCCCCGACACGCCGGTGGCGATGATCACCGCCTACGGCAACGTCGACGCGGCAGTGACCGCGCTGAAAGCCGGCGCCTTCGACTTCGTGTCCAAGCCGGTGGACATCCAGATGTTGCGCGGGCTGGTGCGCACCGCATTGCGCCTGGCCGAGGAAAAGCGCAACGGCGGCGGCACCGCCAAGGCCGGCGATTTCGGCTCGCGCCTGATCGGCGACTCGCCCGCCATGCAGCAGGTGCGCACCACCATCGCCAAGCTGGCACGCAACCAGGCACCGGTGTACATCGCCGGCGAATCGGGCGTGGGCAAGGAACTGGTGGCGCGGCTGATCCACGAGCAGGGCCCGCGCGCGGCCGGCCCGTTCATCCCGGTCAACTGCGGCGCGATCCCGTCCGAGCTGATGGAAAGCGAGTTCTTCGGCCACCGCAAGGGCAGCTTCACCGGCGCCGCCGCCGACAAGGAAGGCCTGTTCCAGGCCGCCCAGGGCGGCACGCTGTTTCTCGATGAAGTGGCAGAGCTGCCGCTGCACATGCAGGTCAAACTGCTGCGCGCGATCCAGGAAAAAGCCGTCCGCGCCATCGGCGGCCGCGACGAGATCCCGGTGGACGTGCGCATCCTCTCGGCCACCCACAAGAACCTGGGCCAGCTGGTCGAGCAGGGCCAGTTCCGGCAGGACCTGTTCTACCGCATCAACGTGATCGAACTGCGTGTGCCGCCGCTGCGCGAGCGCCGCGGCGACGTGCCGCAACTGTCGGCCTTCATCCTGAAGGCGCTGGCCGGCAAGAACGGCGACAGCGTCGGGCAACTGTCGCCCGAGGCGAAGCAGGCGCTGGAAGCCTACGATTTCCCCGGCAACGTGCGCGAACTGGAAAACATCCTGGAGCGCGCGATGGCCATGTGCGACGGCGAGCGCATCGACGCGGCCGACCTGATGCTGCCGCAGCGCACCGCCCGCCAGAACCGCGACCCGGCGGAGCCGGCCACCAACCCGGCGCCATCGCCCACGGTCGACGCCACCGACGGTGGCCTGGACGACTACATCAGCAACCTCGAGCGCACCGCCATCATCAAGGCGCTGGAGGAATCGCGCTACAACAAGACCGCCGCCGCGCGGAAACTGGGCATCACCTTCCGCGCGCTGCGCTACAAGCTGAAGAAGCTGGGCATCGACTGAGGCGCGCAGCACGCAGGGGAAGGAGCCCAAGCCCATCGCTTTGCTCCCTCCCCTGCTTGCAGGGGAGGGCTGGGGAGGGTCGCTTGTGATCTTCCCGCCAGCCCGCGCAACCCCCTCCCAACCTCCCCCTGCGTGCCGGGGGAGGAGCCAAGGGTTTGCTGTCACTCGGAGGCGGTGTTCGCGTCCAGCGCCTTGCGCAAGGTACGCAGCAGTACCTGCGTCACCACAGGCTTGTCGACCACGAAAAGGTTCTCCAGCGGCGGCAGTTCATTCGGGTCTGGCGGTGCATCGGGGCGTGCCAGCAGGATGACCGCGCCGGTGTAGCCGTGGTCGATCAGCGCGGCCAGGGTGCGCACGCCGGTGAACAGGTTCATGTCGGCGTCGAGCACGACCAGGTTGGGCAGGCCACAGGCTTCGATCCATTGCAGGGCGGCGGTGCCGCTCTGGCTGGCGTGCGCCTCGTAGCCGTAGGCGTCGAGGGTGTCGACCAGCAGCGACAGCTGGCCTGCCTCCTCCACCACCACCAGCACGCTCTCGGCGGCGCCGTCCAGATCCTCCTCCAGCGCCTGATCGGCGTCAGCGATCAGTTCCTTCAGCGGAATGTAGAGGTCGAACCGGGTGCCACGGCCCGGCACGCTGTCCACCCGCATCACGCCGCCGTGGCTGCCCACGATGCGCTTGCACGACATCAGGCCCAGGCCGGTGCCGGTTTCCTTGGTGGTGAAGAACGGCTCGAACAGATGCTCCAGCACGGCGCTGTCCATGCCCGGGCCGCTGTCGATCACGCTGATGCGCAGGTAACGGCCCGAATGCGGCTGTTCGCCGGCCAGGAAAAAGTCCGGCGGAAGTTCGGCCTGGCTGGTTTCGATGCGCAGCTTGCCGCCATCGGGCATGGCCTGGATGGCGTTGAGGCACAGGTTGAGCAGGCATTGCTGCAGTTCGGTGTGGTTGCCCTCGAACGACAGCTCCGGATCGTCGATGGCCAGTTCCATCGCCACCGAACGGGGCACGCTGCCCTGCATCAGCAGGTCGAGCGCGTTGAACAGTTCGCCCAGCCGCACCTGTTCGGCGCGGCGGGCGCCGCGCGCGAACGACAGCATCGACTGCACCATGTCCAGGCCGCGCTTGCCGCAGTCGCGTACCAGCTTGCCCAGCCGCGCCAGGCGCGGGTCGTCCTGGTAGTCCTGCAGGCTGTCGCCGGCCAGCAGCAGCGGCTGCAGCAGGTTGCGCAGGTCGTGGCTGAGGCCGCCGGCCAGCATGGCCAGGCTTTCGAAGCGCTGCGCGCGGATCAGTTCGGCCTCGGCGCGGCGGCTGGCCCGGCGCGCCTCGGCCTCGGCCAGCGCGCGACGCACGGCGCTGGCCAGCCGGGCCGGGTTCTGTTTCAGGATGTAGTCGGTGGCGCCGTTGCGCAGCGCCTCGATGGCCGCCTCCTCGCCCAGCGTGGCGGAGACGAAGATGAAGGGCAGATCCTCGTCGTGCCGGCGCAGCAGCTCCAGCGCGTGCTGGCCGGAGAAGCCCGGCAGGCTGAGGTCCGACAGCACGATATGCGGCTTGAAGTCGCGCAGGGCGGCGCTGTAGCGCGCCTCGTCGTCGACCAGCAGCACTTCGTAGGAAAGGCCGTCGTCGTCGAGCTCGGCCAGCACCAGCTCGGCATCGAGCTGGTTGTCCTCGACCTGCAGCACGCGAACGACGGGCAGGCTGGGCGGCTGTCGGTTCGGCTTGGTGCTCTCCGCCATGGTCTTCATCCTGTCAATCCGCGCCGGTGCGTGCGTCGGCGCTCATTCCTGCTCGGGCGCCTGGTTCAGCACGGCCCAGAACTGGCCCAGCGTGCGCACCGCCTCGAAGAACTGGTCCACGTCGACCGGCTTGATCACGTACGCGTTGGCGCCCAGGTCCCAGCTGCGCGCCAGGTCGCTTTCCTCGCGCGACGAGGACAGGATCACCACCGGGATGCGCCGCAGCTGCTCGTCGTTGCGCATCTGGGTGAGCACGTCCAGGCCATTCATGCGCGGCATCTTGATGTCCAGCAGCACCACCGCCGGATCGCCGGGTTCGCGCGAGGCCCAGGCACCACGCGCGTAGAGGTAGTCCAGGCATTCCACGCCGTCTTCCACGTGCACCACCGGGTTGGCCAGATGCGCCTCGCCCAGCGCGTCCATCGCCATTTCCGCATCCGCGGCGCTGTCCTCAACCAGCAGGATGGTGCGCAGGTCTTTCTTGTTCATGTTTCGGTCTCAGGTATGTGAACCGGCCAGATCGGTGGCCGGCAACGAAAAGTGGAAGTGGGCTCCGCGCCCGGGTTCGGCCTCGGCCCAGACGCGGCCGCCATGGCGCGCCACGATGCGGCGCACGTTGGCCAGCCCGATGCCGTTGCCCGGAAATTCGGAAGCGCGGTGCAGGCGCTGGAACACGCCGAAGAGCTTGTCCGCGTATTGCATGTCGAAGCCGGCGCCATTGTCGCTCACGGTGAATTCGTACTCGCCCTGGCGGCTCTGGGTGGCGCTCACCTCGATCTGCGCCACCTCGCATTGGCTGGTGTACTTGACCGCGTTGCCGAGCAGATTCTGCCATACGGTACGCAGCATGTTCTCGTCGCCGATGACCATCGGCAGCGGCTTGATGGTCCACACGATGCGCCGGTCCTGCACGCCCGATTCGGCCAGCGCGCTGGCCTCCTCCACCAGCGATTGCATGTCCACCGCCTGCAGTCGCAGCGCGCCGCGTCCCAGCCGGGAAAACACCAGCAGGTCGTCGATC
Organism: Rhodanobacter caeni; assembly: GCF_039523575.1. NCBI lineage: Bacteria > Pseudomonadati > Pseudomonadota > Gammaproteobacteria > Lysobacterales > Rhodanobacteraceae > Rhodanobacter > Rhodanobacter caeni. Next base: position 211,280 of record NZ_BAAAFO010000003.1, read on the forward strand.
AGCAGCGCCATGCGCTGCGCCGAGCTGCCAATGACCTCAATGTAGTGGCTGGCCTTCTCGTCCACCCGGTCGCCCAGGTGCTGCTCCAGCTTGCGGGCGAAACCGGAGATGTGCCGCAGCGGCGCGCGCAGGTCGTGCGACACCGAGTAGCTGAACGCCTCCAGCTCGCGGTTGACGTCGGAAATCTGCGCCACCTTGCCTTCCAGCTGGCGGTTGAGGTCGTTCACCTGCTGCTCGGCCAGCGCGCGGGTGGTGACGTCGCTGACCGTCAGCAGCAGCGTGGGCGCGTCGGTGTCCAGCTTCTGCAGGCGGCGCGCGTTGACCACCACGTGGCGGTCCATGCCGTCGACGGTGCGCTGGATCATGTCGTAGTCCCACAGCTCGCGGTCGCGCAGCAGAACGTCCTTGAGCCGCTGCAGCAGCACGCTGTCGTGCCACGCGCCCTCGCCGATCTGCGCCAGCGGCAGCGAGCGCTGGTTCGCACCCATGCCGTAGAGCTCGCTGAAGGCGTTGTTCACCAGCAGGCTTTTCAGATCCTCGTCGAACAGGGCGATCGGCTCGCGCACGGCCTGGAAGATCAGTTGCGAACGCAGCACCGCCCGGCCCTCGCGCGTTTCCGCCAGTCGCCGCTGGCCGATCTGCCGCTCGGACATGATCACGATGATCGCCAGCAGCACCAGCTGGGCCAGCGCGGTGATCGTCAGCACGGCACGGCCGGTGGCCGCCTGGTCGTTGGCGAGACGCTGCCGTTCGGCCAGCAGGTCGTCCTCGTTGGCCACGATGGCGCCGATCTGCTCGTTCATCTCGAACAAGTCATCGCCGTCGCGCAGCGATTGCCGCGCACCGGCGGTGTCGCCCTTGCCCAACCGTGTCTGCGCCTGGGTCATCAAGGCGATGCGACCGCTGACGCTGCTTTCCAGCGAACTGACCAGCGCCTGCTGCTCGGGGTTGTCGCGCGTCATGGCGCGCAGCGCCCGCAGCGATTCGCCCACCTCATCGGCCGCCCTGGCTGCCCGCCGGCGCACCGCGTCGGTGGCGTCGCCCGCCAGCAGGCGGTAGCTGGCCGCCTCGCTGTCATGCACCGCGTAGGCGATCTTGTAGGTAAGCGCCTTGATCGCGTTGGAATGAATGACCCAGGCATTGGCGCGCACCGTGTCGCGCTGACCGGACAGCGTCACCACGTACGGCAGGCCCACGATGATGATCATCGCCAGCAACAGGCCGACGGTGCGCCAGCGCACGATACCGTTGAATTTCATGGGGCTTGCATCGCCGGCAAGGCCTGCTGGAGAAAAAATATCCTTCATTCTTGCATGCTTTTTCGGGCTGTCCAGCAACGGGGATGGCGCCTGGACGCGAGCGTCCGGAGTATCGCATGTCCATCGCATGGCATTGATTCGGCGGGGAAACATACCGCATTCGAGCCGGCACGATGTGATCGGCGGGCAACCGCGCGCCGGGACCTGGCGGCACCGGCGAGGTCACCGGATAACATGCCTGCCTTGTTTCATCCGTTATCGAGGCCGCCATGATCCGATCCACCGCGCGCACCCTGATCGGCGCTGCGCTGCTGTGCCTGGCCCTGCCCGCGATGGCCGCGGCGGCCGCGGGCGCCGTGTTCAATCCGCAGCAAGCGTTCGCACCGTTCAACTACCCGCAGCCGGCGACGGCCTACCGCTCGGCCAGCGGCCTGCCCGGGCCGGCGTACTGGCAGAACCGTGCCGACTACCGCATCGACGCCACGCTCGATCCGGCCAGCCGCAAGCTCACCGGCAGCGAAGTGATCATCTACACCAACAACAGCCCCGACGCGCTCGACGTGCTGTGGCTGCAACTGGACCAGAACCGCTACCGCCGCGATGCGCGCGGTGCGTTCACCGGCGACGCCTTTCCCACCGAATTCACCGACGGCTACCGGATCGAGTCGGTGGCCGTGGAGGACGCTCGCGGCCACCGGCAATCGGTGAAGTGGGTGGTTTCCGATACGCGCATGCAGGTGCGCCTGCCGGACGCGCTGCAAGGCCATGGCGGCAAGCTGCGGCTGCACGTGGCGTGGAGCTTCACCGTGCCGGGCGAATTCGGCGGCCGCATGGACGTGAACCCCAGCAGGAACGGCGACATCTTCGAGATCGCGCAGTGGTATCCGCGCATGGCGGTCTACGACGACCTGCGCGGATGGGACACCGCGCCCTACCTCAACAGCGAGTTCTACCTGGAATACGGCGATTTCGACTACGCCATCACCGTGCCGTGGAACATGATCGTGGCCGGCGCCGGCGAGCTGCTCAACCCCGAAGACGTCCTGACGGCGACGCAGCAGAAGCGCCTGCAGCAGGCACGGCACAGCGACAAGACGGTGATGATCCGCACGCCCGCCGAAGTCGTTCAGCCGTCCAGCCGTCCAAAGCAGAGCGGCACGCTGACCTGGCGCTTCCGCATGCAGAACACCCGCGACGTAGCCTTCGGCGCTTCCGCCGCCTACGTCTGGGACGCGGCACGCATCAACCTGCCCGAAGGCAGGACCGCGCTGGCGATGTCGGTGTATCCGGTGGAGAGCGCGGGCCCGCAGGCCTGGGGCCGGGCCACCGAATTCCTCAAGGCGTCCACCGAGTATTTCTCGAAGCAGTGGTATCCGTACCCGTGGCCGGTGGCGATCAACGAGGCCGGTACCGCCGGCGGCATGGAATACCCCGGCATCACGTTCGACGACAAGGAGGCGAAGGGCAAGGACCTGCACATGGTGATCGCGCACGAGATCGGCCACATCTGGTTTCCGATGATCGTGGGCAGCAACGAGCGGCGCGACGCGTGGATGGACGAAGGCTTCAACACCTTCATCGACGTGTACGAGGACGACGCCTTCAACCACGGCGAATACGCGCCCAAGCGCGACGGCGAATACGCGCCCGGCGGCGGCAATCCCGCCGACGAGATCGCCAAGGTGATGATGGACGCCGATGCGCCGCCGCTGCTGATCGGCGCCGACATGGTGCCGGAGAAATACCGCCACCCGATCACCTACTTCAAGGCCGCCTTCGGCATGGTGCTGCTGCGCGAGCAGATCATCGGGCGGGAGCGGTTCGACCCCGCGTTCCGCCGCTACATCGCCGCCTGGGCGTACAAACACCCCAGCCCGTCGGATTTTTTCCGCTTCATGGAAAGCGAAACCGGCGAGGACCTGGGCTGGTTCTGGCGCGGCTGGTTCCAGCACAACTGGACCTTCGACCTGGCGCTGCAGAAGCTGGCGTACACCGGTGGCGACTACCGCAAGGGTCTCGACGTGACCGTGGCCAACCTGGGCAAGCTGGTGCTGCCAGCCACACTGGAAGTGGTCTACGACGACGGCAGCAAACAGCAGGTGCGCGTGCCCTGGGAAACCTGGCAGCAACATCGCCGCTACGTCGTGCACGTGGATGGCACGCGCGCGGTGAAGTCCGTCAGCATCGATCCGGCGCATGCGCTGCCGGACGTGCAGCGCGACAACAACACGGTGGCGATGCCTTAGATCGTCATCCCGGCGAAAGCTGGGATCCAGCGCCTCGACAACCGCGTGAAGACACTGGATTCCAGCATTCGCTGGAACGACGGATGCGCAAACAGGAAGGGATCACGCCTCAGCGGTGCACGGCCTCGACAGTCGCGGCGCGCGGCTGGTCGGCCACCGTAAAGCGCAGAGTCCGCGCGGCGCTGTCGGCCACCCCCTCCACGCGATGCCCACCGGCCATTGCGTACCCGGCGCCATCCCAGCCGTGGATCGTCACTGCCAACTGCTTCCACCACGGCTTGAACTGGCCCTCGCGCGCGGCGAAATCGATGCGCACGCCGTCCGCGGTCACGGTGCAACGAAGCACCTGGCGCAGGAAACCCTGCTTGCGGTAGGCCATGCTGTGGCCGTCGTCGGCATACAGCTGGCCACGGCAATCGGCGCCCGGATAGACGTCGATCTGCAACGCGCCAGTGGGCGTTTGCGCCGTGCTTTGCACCAGCGGCTGGCGCGGCAGGATGCTGCCGGCGCGCACGAACACCGGCAGCTTGTCCAGCCGTGGCGTCTCCTTCACCACGAGGCTGCTGGAGCGCTTCTCGTTGGTGGCCTGCGACGCCGACTGGATCGGCTGGCTGGCGCCATCCACGGATGCGCCATCGACCGCCAGCCCGGTCCAGTAGTCGTACCAGCCGCCGGCCGGCAGGCAGACGTCGTAGGCCTGCGGCGATTCCGGCGTCGGCGGCGGCGCCACCAGCAACTGGCGGCCCAGGGTGAACGCCATCGACTGGTCGCACGAGGCGCTGATCGCGTCCGGGTAATCGTAGAAAACCGGGCGCATGACCGGATCGCCCAGACGCGCGTTTTCGTCGGCCAGCGCGTAGAAATACGGCAGCAGGCGGTAGCGCTCCTCCACGAAACGGCGGCGGATGGCCAGATGCTCGGGCCCGTCCACCCACGGCTCGGCGCGCGGCGTGTCCTTGGCCGCATGGTCGCGGAATACCGGGGTGAACGTGGCGATCTCGAACCAGCGCGTGAGCAGCTCGGCGCTGGGGCCGCCAGTGAATCCGCCGACGTCGGCGGCGCTGTATGCGAAGCCCGACAGGCCCAGGTTGATCAGCTGGTGCACCGACAGTTTCAGCTGATCCCAGCTGGAGGCGTTGTCGCCGGTCCAGGTCACCGCGTAGCGCTGGCCGCCGGCATAGCTCGCGCGCGTCATCACGAACGGGCGCTCGTCCGGGCGCAGCTTGCGCAAGCCGTCGTAGGTGGCGCGCGTGTTCTGCATGCCGTAGACGTTGTGGATCTCGGTGTGGCTGGCCGTGCGGCGGGCGAAATCGTCGCTGGCGATGCGGTGCACGGTGTCCAGCGGCATGGTCTTGGTCGGCGTGTCGAACACCGCCGGCTCGTTCATGTCGTTCCAGAACCCGGCGATGCCATCGGCCACGAACGGCCGGTACAGCGTGCCCCACCAGTCGCGCACGCTGGCCTCGGTGAAATCCGGAAACACCGACGGCCCCGGCCATACCGGCGCCACGTAGACCGAGCCGTCCGGGTTGTGCACGAACGCATCGGCGGCCGTGCCGCTGTCGTACGGCGCGTAGCCCTCGCCCGGTGCGCTGGCGATGTGCAGGTCGGTGATCGCCACCAGCTTGATGCCTTCGCCGCGCAGGTCGCGCACCAGCCCCGGCATGTCGGGAAACGCCTGCCGGTTGATGGTGAACGGGCGGTTGCGGTCCTGGAAATCGATATCCAGCCAGATCACGTCCGCGGGAAATTTGTCCGCGCGCAGGCGCGCCGCCACCTGGCGCACTTCGTCGGCGCTCATGTAGCTGTAGCGCGACTGCTGGTAGCCGAACGCCCACTTCGGCGGCAGCGGCGCCTTGCCGGTGAGGTCGGTGTAGCGGCGCACCACCTCCGCCGTGGAGGGGCCGGCGATGAGGTAATAGTCGATCGGCCCGTCGGGCGCGCCGAAGGCCAGCGTGTCCGCCTCGCGGTGGCCGAAGTCGAACCAGCTGCGCCAGGTGTTGTCGAGCAGGATGCCGTAGCTGCCGCCCGTGCCGCCCACGCCGATGAAGAACGGAATCGACTTGTAGATCGGGTCGGTGGCGCTGCTGAAACCGTAGGCGTCGGTGTTCCAGTCCACGTAGCTTTGCCCGCGCCGATCCAGCGAGCCACCGGTCTTGTCGCCGAGGCCGAAGATGTGTTCGGCCTGCGGCAGCTGCTTGCGCAGGGTGAAGGCGCGGCCATCCGCATCGAACGGTCGCGCGGCATCGGCCGAGATCGTGCGGCCCTGACCATCCTCCACCCGCATCCGCAACGTTCGTGGATCGACGCGTACGCGCAACGCCGTGGTGGAAAAGCCGTCGGCAGCGGCTTCCACGGCAACATGCGCGCGGCGCACCTGAGCCGGCACCGCCCAGCTGGCGTCTTCGGCAAACGCGCCGTCGCGCGCGATCCGCACGCGCAGGACGTGGTCGGTCAGTGCCGTCACACGCAGCGATACGGCACCGCGGTGCACCTCCACGCCGTCACGGCGATGTTCGATGCGGGGCGTGGTGTCGACGGCAGGCGCCGCCACGGTGGATGCAAGGCTTCCGCCCGCCGCCAGCAACAGCACGATGGCGGCGACGAAACGCATGAATGGCATTTTGCTGGTCACGCTGCGAACCCCTCCCACGGCAACCGCCATGGATGACTGTTTCGTGGAATGGCCGCGAGCGTCAGCTGCAAGGCGAGCTCGCCGCACCGCCTGGCGTCCAGCGCCAACGGATGGCCACGGCCGGCTGGGAGTCTCGCATAGCGTTGCCGCCAATCGGCCCTCGCCGCGAATGAATACGTATGCAACCGGTGGGCGTTCGACGTGGGGCCATGGACTCGTCTTTGATGCATCGCGCCGTGGCGACCGGGATCGAGCGCGCGATGTCGCAATGCATGCCTGCCAGCTTGCTTCCCCGGCAGTACCGGGCACGGACAAGCGGGCTCGTGGGGTCGCAAGAGCGCGCTTGAACGAAAGAGCGCTACCAACGATAGCCGAGCGTGGCCAAGCCGCTGTAATGGCGTGCACGGGATCCGAATTGGCCGTCGAACCGGGCGCCGATCGACAGATTCCCGGTCAGCCGCATGTCTGCGCCGGCGGAAAGCAACGCGAGATCCTTCACCGGCGGCTCCCCGCCCACCCGGAAGCTGGAAAACTCGGCCGCCTCGAACGCGGCGCCCAGATCAGGGTTGGACGACCATTGATGCACCCATGCGGCGCGCAGGCTGATGGCCAGGGAGCGAGGCCCGCGGAGGTCGAACATGCGCTCGAACGCGACGCCTTCTTCCATCCGATAGTTGTCGGTCGACCGTCGCAGAAAGCGCAATGCGGCCACCGGCGCATGCTGGTCCGGCGCCTCGTCGAAAGCGGGCGTGACGAAGTTTGCGAACTGCATCGCCACATACGGGGTGATGCCGAGGCTTGCCGTGTCCAGACGCACGCCGGTCTCCATCCTCGCCCCCCAACTCGTGGCTCGGAACCATGCCTTATGGCTGGCGCCGATCAGCGACAGCGTGCGGGTCGTCGCGTAGTCAAACCTTCCCGTCGACGCCGCCCCCGCGAGATAGAACGACCCCACCTGCGTCGTGCCATAGACGCCGAACTGATGGTCGTCGCTGTTGCCCATCGTGCCGCTGCCTGTCGTGAAGCGGGTGGCCGCTTTGGCCAAGCCGACCCCGAACATCGTGCCCGGCTCGTTGCGATAGTCAAAGCCGATGGCCATCCCATGATCGGCTACGGACAGCTCACCCGGGCCTGCGCTCTGCCTCGCTGGCGTGCGGCTGGAACCACCGAAGTCGCGTCCCCAGACACGCCAGCCCTGCTCATCCCCCTGGCTCTGCTGCGCTGCCAACGGCACGCTCCCGCGCGAGCGTACGGAGCTGCCGGGGAGATCGAGCAGGTGTGTCATGAACTCGGTCGACGCCTCGGCGCCAACGTTCGAAAGCTCGGAAAGCGAGGCGCCACTCACGTTGAAGTACGCCTGATCGAGATCGGCCGTGCTCTGCAGGGCGAGCAGTCTGGGCATCAACCTCCTGAAGGAGGTGCGCCCCGTGGCCTGGGCCTGACCAATGATCCTGCCGATGGCCGCACCGTCGCGCGTGAGTCCACCGGGGCTGAAATCCACCTTGGTTGCCAACCCGACCTTGCCATCCGCGCTGCTGATTCCGTACTTGACCACGGCGCTCTGGCCGGCGAGCTCAAGTCCCGAAATGTCCAGGTTCCCGGCCGCACTCAGGACGGTCTTGAGCAGGGTGCCTGGCCTGGTCATTTCGGCATTGAGCAGGGCCGGTCGCAGCGTGCCGGACAATGTGGCGGACCCGCTGACATCGAAGCTGTCCGCGGTGTCGGTGGCCTGATCCATCCGGACGATCAGTGATGCACGGTCGGCCTGTGCCAGTGAGCCATTGATCACCGTCCGCCCGGTTTGCGTGCCGGCATGCCCGAGCGTACCTGCGTTGTGCAGGCTCCCTCCCCCGAGGTCGAGCGATGCGCCGGCGAGGATGGTGCCGCCGGCGGCGTTCTGCAGAATGTTTGCGCCGCCCTGGGCAAGGCTGATCGATCCCAGCAACGTGCCGGTGTTGTTCACCGTGGTGTCGCCGGACAGGGCCCGGATCGCCATGCCGGTGCCGTTGATGGTGGCGAGCGTGCCGGCATTGTCGATCCGGGTCAGCGGGCTGTCCGACTGGATTGCCGCTCCGCCGTCGCCTCCGACGATCGAGGCGCCCTCCCCTACCTTGATGACCGGGTCCGTACTCGACATCGTCTTGATGGCAGCGGCGTTGGTGCCGCTCGTCCTGATGCTGATATGCGGCGCGACGTTGACGTAGACCACGCCGCTGCGGCCGTTGCCACGGCTTGTGCGCAGGTTCACGGTGGTGCCGTCCATGACCAGCCCGCCGCCACCGGCGACCGATTGCGCGACGACGCCGTCGGCTCCGCCGCCGGTGGTGGTGATCGGCGCATTCACATTGACGGTCACGTCCGATGCGTTCCCGCCGCCCCACAGGAGCGTGGTCGGAACGCGATTGCCGAAGGAAAGCACCGCGCCGCCGCCGCCGCCGACGCTCTGCGCCAGGATGCCGACCGCATTGGTGCCACTGGTGGCGATGGGGGCGTTGCTGGTCACCGTGACCGCGCCGGCGTCCGAGCCGTTCTCCGAGCCGCCCAGCGTTGCCGTCCCGGTCGTTGCCGCCAGACCGCCGCCGCCGCCGATGCTCTGCGCGACGATGCCGATGGAGGTGGTGCCGGAGGTGGTGATGGCGTCGTAGCTATTGACGACGACGCTGCCGCCGTCGCCATTGTGCCGGCCGCCAAGGATCACATTGGCAGGGCGCCCGGTGCTCATGCCGCCGCCACCGGCGATGCTCTGCGCGACGATGCCATGCGACATCAGCGTGTCGGTCGTGATGCTGCCATAGGACTTGACGGTGACGTTGGCGGCGGCCTGTCCGCCCTTGCCGCCCATCGCGCCCATGCCGATCGTGGCATTGGCGGACAGCCATGCGTTGGGATCGAACCCCACAATGCCGCCGCCCGCGCTGATGCTCTGGGCGACGATGCCGGTCGAGCCGTTGCCGCGGGTGTGGATGTCGGCGACGCTGCTGACCGCGACGGCGCCGCTGATGGCCCAGCCGCCCTTGTTGTCGCTGTCGGCTTCCCCCAGGTGGGCGTTGATGCGCAAAGTGGACGCGCCATCAACGTCCAGCGCGGCAATGCCGCCACCGCCGCCGATCGACTGCGCGGCGATGCCGAAGGAATTGACGCCGCGGGTGTCGATGACCGCCTTGCCGACATACACGCCGACCGCGCCGCCTTCGTTGTGGCCATGGGCAACGCCGCCGAGGCTGGCGTCCACGGCGATGTATTTGCTGCCCATCAGGCCGCTCGTGGCATAGGTCGCCAAGCCACCGCCGCCGCCAATGGACTGGGCCAGTATGGCGCTGGCATTTTGCCCTACGGTGGAAACGACCGACGACGTGTGATCCGCGCCCGTGCCCATGATGACCGTGACTGCGCCGGCATGGCCGCTGGCTCCGGCACTGGTGGCGCCGAGCGTGTAGCGCGCCGCGCCATTGTCGTTATTGCCGCTCGCGCGGATGTTGTCGAAGCTCGCCACCCCGCCACCGCCACCGATCGACTGGGCCAGCAGCCCGGTCGCCTGATTGCCGGTGGTCGCAATTCTCCCGGTTTCGGCCATCGGCGCAACCTCGGCACCCGAAAGCGGAGCCGAGGTCCGGCCTTCCCTGTAGCCATTGGTGATGTACTGGCGCGTCGCGCCGGCCAGGTCGCCACCATAGGCCTTTTCGATATCGGAATAGTTCGCCAGGTATTGGCCAGCGTTGAACAGGTTGGTGTAGCGCTCTTGCTGGATGCGACTGATGAAATGCTGGGTGTTTTTCGTGGCGTCGGTACCGTTTGCCTTGAGCAGGTCGGACCAGCTTGCCGCATAGGTGTTGGCGTCGAAGGACGCATTCACCGTCACCGTGCCGCCATTGCCGATGGTGTTTCCACCGGCACCGAGCGTCATGTTGGATTCGGCCCAGCCGGTGCTCGCGCTTGATTGCACCACGCCAGCCACGCCGCCGCCCCCGCCGATCGACTGCGCCACCAGACCCATCGCAGCCACACCCTGGGTCGCGATGGTCGCGAAATTGGTGACGCTGACCGTGCTGCCGTCCTGGTCGTGCGCGCCGCCGCTGGCGCCCAGCATCTGATATGTCCTGCCGATCCCGCCGCCCGCCGTGGTTGCGCTCGACGATTGCGCCAGGCCGCCGCCGCCACCCACTGACTGCGCCAGCACGCCGTAGGACAGGCTCCCCTGGGTCGAGATGGCCGAACCCATGGCCAGGCTGGCCTGCACGCTTGCGCCCTTGCCACCAGAATTGCCGACATTGCCGAGGCCGAGGTTGGCGGCGAAGGTGCCGCTATCGGCATGGGTCATGCCCGACAGGGTCGTCCCGCCGCCGCCGCCGACCGACTGGGCGATCAGCGCCGTGGCCATGTCGCCCCGCGTGGCGATCGCCGCACCTATCGAGGCCTTGGCATCGCCGCCATGGCCGCCGCCACTTGAGCCAGCGGCCCCCAACGAAGCTGCCATCGCGTATCCGTTCGAGGTCGTTGCCGTGGCCGTGTAGCGGTTCGCATTCGTCGCGGCCTGGCTATGGTCGCCGGTCGAACCCGCGCGCTTGGCGCTGGCCACCGAGATCGCGACCCCACCGCCACCGCCGACCGATTGCGTCATCGCGCCGATGGCGGTGTCTCCATCGGTCGCGACGCTGCCGCCGAGCACGCCCGTGCACGCGCCCGAGTCCGACAGCGCGCCGCAGACGGTCGCTGATCCGCCATCGCCACGCGCATTGCCCGAATTGCCGAGATTGAAGGTCGCCGTGGCGCTGCGGCCCTGACCGGCCATGCTTGCGGTAGCGCCGATATTGCCGCCCCCGCTGCCGATGGACTGCGCCAATATCCCCATCGAGCCGGCGCCATGCGTGGCCAGCATCCCGTTCTGCCCCACGCTGACGCCGCGCGCACTGCCGCCACCGTTGCGATAGCCGCGAGCCTTGAGGGTTGCGTGATATGTCTGGCCGGAACTGCTGCTGGTGGCAAAGCCGCTGGTGCCGCCCCCGCCACCGATGGATTGGGCGACGATGCCCGCCGACAGGTCTCCGCCGGTGTCGATGTCGGCGGCATTGTCCACCTGGGCCGTGCCCGGCGTGGTGTCCTGATTACTGCCATTGGACGCGCCGACGGTCGCGGTCAGGGTCTTCGATCCCGAATCCGAAGCGGTGAAGCCGCCAAAGCCGCCCGAGCCGCCAATCGACTGCGCCATGATCGCAGGGGCCAGCTTGCCGTCGGTCTTCAACAGCGTGCCCGCTTCCGTGATGGCGCTGACATTTCCCGCCCGGCCATTGCCGCCGCCGTCGCCGCCCAGCGCCACGCTGGCCTGGGCCTCCCCGCCGATGCCGGCAGAGAACGCCCAGCCGCCGGTGCCACCGCTGCCGCCGAGCGACTGCGCCAGCATGCCCGCGGACTGGTCGCCGCTCGTGCGGATGGCGCCCGGGCCATGCAGGCCCAGCGCGACATTGCTGCCCTTGCCACCCGCGCCACCACCGCCGCCCACGGCGGCCGCCACCGAAAAGCCGAGCGATCCGGCGCCCGCGACGGCAAATCCGCCGGTACCCCCATTGCCGCCCATGCTCTGGCCGATCATGCCGGAGGACATCGGTCCGGCGACGGTAATGTCGGACCAGTCGTCAAGCGTCACCGCGTTTGCATTGCCGCCATTGCCGCCGCCACCGCCGACCGCGACGCTGGCCGCGCCATCGAGCGCCAGCGCGCCGGCCGCGGCGAATCCGCCGGTGCCGCCACCACCACCGATCGATTGGCCAAGGATGCCGGGCGCATTGCCGGCATAGCCGTTGCGCGGCGCGATCACATTGATGGCGCCCATGTTGCGGATCAACACCTTGCCGCCGGTGCCGCCGCTGCCACCTGCGCCGCCGGCACCCACGGCAATCGCACCGGAGCCGGCAAGGCCGAGCGCCATCGCACCGCCGCCGTTGCCGCCGCCACCGCCAATCGACTGCGCCAGCACGGCCGCCGCGCCGCCGCCCCTGGTGGTCAGCGCACCATAATTGTAGACATTGACATTGTTGCCATCGTTGCCGCTTCCGCCGCTGCCGCCGATGGCGATGCCTGCGGCCGCGCCGGTTTCGGACAGTGCCAGCGAGCCGGCGAGCGCAAAGCCGCCCTGACCGCCACCGCCACCGATCGACTGGGCAAGAATGGCGCTGGAGTTGTAGCCGGTGGTGGTGATGGCGCCGCTGCCATAGCTCGGGCTGTTCTTCGAGGACTGGTTGTAGACAGTGACCCAGTTGCCCTTGCCGCCGGAGCCGCCGCTGCCGCCGAGCGACAGCCCGACCGATGCCTGCAGCGAGGCCGCCAACGTGATGGCCGCGCCACCCTGGCCACCGCCGCCGCCGACCGATTGCGCCAGCAGGCCCGGTGAATTGTCCCCCGCCGTACCGATGTCGCCGCCGGGGTTGAAGGCCGTGACATTGCCGCCGCCATTGCCGGTGCCGCCGCTGCCGCCCAGCGCCAGGCCGAGTGCGGCCGTGCCGCCGGCCGCGACGCTGATCGACGCGCCGCCACTGCCGCCACCGCCGCCGACCGACTGCGCGAGCAGGCCGGCGGCGCTTTGCCCCAGCGTCGAGATGCCACTGCCATTCGTGCTGGCGAACACGTCGCCGCCCGTGCCGCCGTCGCCGCCGCTGCCGCCGAAGGACAGCGACATCGCGCCGGTCATGCCCGCCGCCAGCGAGATGGCATAGCCGCCATTGCCGCCGCCACCGCCGATCGACTGCGCAAGGATGCCGGGCGATTCATCACCCGCCGTGGCGATCGTCGCGCCGGGCTGGACCGCATCCGCATGCATGAAGTCGCCAAGCATGTTGCAGACATGCGACGTCGCGCCGACGCCATAGGCGCCGCAGTTGACGGCAATGTAACCGCCGTCGCCGCCGCTGCCGCCCGATCCGCCGGTCGAGACGGAGACCGCCCCGCCCACAACCGCTGCCGCCATCGACAGTGCGCCGCCGCCGGATCCGCCGCCACCACCGACCGACTGCGCGAAAATGCCGGCCGAATTGATCTCCGCGGTGGCGACATTCCCCAGGTTGGTCACGGCGATGCCGCCGCCATCGCCGCCACTGCCGCCGCTGCCCCCGGTCGCATGGGCCGAACCGCCGAAGACGCTTTTCGACTTCGCCTGGGCAAAGCCGCCAAGGCCGCCGCCACCGCCGACCGACTGCGCGAAAATCCCGGCCGCGCCGCCGGCCGTGTGGTTGTCCGGGGTCAAGGCCTTGGAGAGACAGGCCCCGCCAGTGCAGATCGCGTTGCTGTTGTAGACCTGCACCATGCCGCCGGAACCGCCGCCGCCCCCGCTGCCGCCAATCGCGGTGGTCGATCCACCGCTGCCAAAGGCCATCCCGCCCTTGCCGCCACCGCCGCCCACCGACTGTGCGAACACGCCGTGGGAGGCCGTGTCGAAGACGCTGATGGTCCCCGAATTGACGACCTGGACATTGTTGCCATTGCCGGCCAGGCCACCCGCCGCGCCCAGCGCGTGCAGGCCGGCATCGGCCCCCGCATCTCCGCCACCGCCGCCTACCGACTGCGCCGCCACCCCGGCCATGCCGCTGGCATTGCAACCGTATTTGTTCTCGTCGGTGCATCCGGGCAGTCCTGCCGTCCCGATCGTGATCGCGCCGTGGTTCGTGAGCGTGATCGCGCCGCCATTGCCGCCGCCGCCGCCGGCACCGCCATAGCCCTTGACGGTTGTGCCGGCATCGCCACCAAAGCCGCCGATGCTCTGCGCCACGACCCCGATGCCGCCAGCCGTGTGGATCGCCGCATTGTTGGTGATCTTCACCCAGCCACCGGCACCACCGGATGCGCCGCTGCCGCCCGATGCGTGTGAATCGCTGTTATGGACGAAACCGCCTTCGCCACCGGCACCTCCGGCGCTTTGTGCCACGATGCCCGCCGCCGTGGCGCTGCCCAGCGTGCTGCTTGTGCCGGTGATGTCCAGAGCAAGATTGTTGACGATGGCAATCTGGCCGCCATTGCCACCCACGCCGCCATCGCCTCCGGTTCTCTTCTTGTACCGTGCGTCGCCACCGGTGCCGCCATTGCCGCCATGGCTGTAGGCGATGATCGCGCTGTTGCCGACCTTGTAGCCGCCTTTGGGTGCATCCTCGCCAGCGTTCATCGTCAACGAGACATTGCCGCCGGCCCCGCCCGCGCCGCCCCTCGCGCCGTTGTCATTGCAACCGTTGTCAACCCAATCGCTGCCGCCATCGCCGCCATCGCCGCCGGCGCTGCCAACCACCACGATGTCGCCATTGAAGATCGTCTGCGGGTCACCGGGCGCATAGGTCAACGCGCCCTGACCGCCTGCGGCAGGTACGGCCGCGCCGCGCGCGCCGGTTCCGCCGGGGCTGGGGGTTCCGCATTGGTCAGCCGGGATGCTGAGGCCATCGGCACCGTCGGCGCCCTGTGTCCGTTCGACGTGGAACTGGTTCGGGCCGTACGTCACATAGGTTTGCGCCTGCACACCTCCGGCCGGCAAAAGCACGGCCGGGCCCAGTACCAGGGTGATAGCGAGCAATCGCGGTCCACCCAGAAAGGCTGCCGCCATGTTCGACCATGGAGCGAGCACCCGCGCAGGGGCGCCATCCCGCGCGGTGCCGACGCTGACGGCATCGGCGCCGCCGGAGGGCAGCGGATTGAGGTGGTCGGGAGCATCGCACAGCATTGGATGGGGTCCCCTCTTCCCTTGCCTTCCGGGCAGCCGACCGCCAATCGCCTGGGCGGAAGTGATCGGCGGACAACCTCGGTGGTTGCGTGACCGCACGGGCAACACCGCACGCGCGCTGCAGGCGGTGCTACGCAATTTGCGTGCCACGCCCGACGATTCGTCGCCCAGGCGACCTGGACCCGCGCTGGCTCCCTTCGAACGCTTCATGCGGATGCGCGCCGCGGCCTGTCCTGCCACAAACCTGCCGCCCAATGGCCTCAGCAGGCTTCCCGCAGTTCCGACACCACGGCACAACCTGACAATTATGGTCGGGGCATTACCTTCAGCCGGCAGGACATGCGCAGGCGCGGCACGCGGCGCTGCGGATGTGCCTGTTCATCCTTGGCGAGCCGGCGCCTGCCGGGTACTGCCAACGAGCTGCCAGCGGTTTGCGTTTGAAGTGTCTGCTCGACGGGGGAGCTCGCGACCTGCTCTCCGGCCTCAAACACGAGCCTGGTGCGGATCAACGCGGCTCCATCCAGCCGAGGCCGCCAACGCAAAGCGTCTTGACGACTTTTCGGTGCGCCATGAGTAGTGCATTGTCGACCCTGGTAAGCCTGCACCTGGCTTGAAACGCAGCACGCACCGATTGTGCCGGGTCGTTTCGCCATGGGGCAGCAGGCTGCTGCCCTATGGTTTTTGACTGGTGGCGATTCACCGGAGCGCATCCACGCGCATCCATCGTGATCGGCCCGCTCCCGACCATCCATGGCGGGCCCGGGAGGTTGAGACAGTCACGACCGCTCAGCGCATCTCCAGTTTCAGTGCCTTGGCAATCGACTCCCATGGCACGTACTTGTAGTTCTGGTTTTGCGAGGGCAGGACATTGCGGCCGTCTTGCGCCACCATGGCGCCGTGCTCGAAGCCGGGGCCCAGGTTGCGGCTGCTGACGTCGAGGCCGTCGGTTTCGGAGATGCCATCGATGCCGCGCGCACCGTCGGCCACCACCGCGAACGAGCCCAGGTAGGCGTGATCGCCGTCGCGGCGGTAGACGGCGTACGTGTCGTTGCCCTGGCTGGAAACCACCACATAGCCACGGCCATTGCCCAGGTCGTAGATGCCCATGCCTTCGATGTCATCCTTGATCGCGGGATTGCTTTCCACGCGGTCGACCGCCGTCATCGCGCTGCCGCCGTCCGGTTCCGCATCCATCTTCCACAGCGCCACGTCTTCCTCGCCCACGAACAGTGCGCCGCCGATGTCGTCAGCCACGCAGCCCTCGGCCTGGCTGGGGATCTTGAACTCGCGCACCTGCGTGGTACGCACCTTGCCATTGCCCGCATCGAGCAGTTCCCACTGCCGCATCAGGCCATCGCCGCTGTTGATGAAGACGTACGTCTTGTGGCTTTTCGCGCTGCGGTACATGCACAGGCCGTAGGGATCGTCCAGCCCGGTCGGCTGCACGCCGTCGGCCACGTTGACGAGCCGGCGCGCGTCGCCGTCGAGCCGGTAGATCGCGATGGATTTGTGGGTGCGATCGCTGGCGGTCACCAGGGTGATCTTTTTGCCGCCCAGGGCGAAATCGTCGCGCAGGTCCGTGTTGTTCATCTTGCCATCGGGCAGGAACTGCAACAGATCACCCTGCATGTCGTACAGCACCATGCCGGCCTTCTTGTCGGTGGCCACCACCAGGCTTTTGGCTGGATCCGTCGGGTGGGCCCAGATGGCCGGGTCGTCGGCCGCATCGCCGTAGCTGCTGACAGGGCGTGTTTCCACAAGGGCGGTCACCGTGGCGATGGCGGGCTTCGGCGCGTTGCGCGGGTCCTGCGGCGTGCCCGGCGGAAGCTTCAGCGCGCTGGCCACGTCGGCCATCGATACCAGCTTGTAGTTGCTGCCGCCATCCTCGTCGCCAATCAGCAGCACGCCATGCGGAAAGCCGCTACCAAGCGCGGCACTGGTGGCAAACAGTGGCCCGAGATCGGCCACGGTGTTCTTCTTGTCGCCGGCGCTGACGCTGAAACTGCCCAGGAACGCGTGGTCGTGGGCGCGATCGTAGACATTGATGCGCCCCTCGGAAGTGTTCGATACCAGCAGCCACTGGCTGCCCTCGCCGCCGTCGTACAACGCGACGCCTTCGTTCTCCTCGCCCAGATGGCCCAGCCGCGGCGCGTCCACCAGGGTGGCGGCGAGGTCTGCCTCCGGATTGCCGTTCAGATGCCAGACGCCCACCGTCTGCTCGTTGATATAGACATCGCCAGCACTGTTGGCGGTGCACTGCTTCAGCTTGGAGGGCAGGTTGATGCGGCGCACCTGGCGCGCATCCAGCTTGCCGTCGGCGTTGGCGTAGATCATCTGTTGATCCACCTCGCCGCCGTCACCGATCACGAAGGCGTAAAAGGCGTTGTCCAGCCGGCTGCGATAGAGGCAAACGCCCTCGACAGCAAAGTCCAGCGGAATGGCGCGGGCGCCGGCTTCGACGGGAGTGCCACCGTGCATGGTGAACAGCCGCAGGTTGTTGCCGCTGGATTCGACCGCGGCCAGGATCGTTGTGGGTTTGCCGTTGAGCGAAAAGCCATAGCCCACATCCACCCCCGCCGCCTCGGCCGCAGGGGTGCTGCGCTGGCTTGCGCCGTCCATGCCGAACACTTGCAGCCCGCCCAGCGCCGCGGCCGCAACGACGTGCGCCTGACCGTCGGCACTGGCCACCACGACAGCCGCATTGGCCTTGCCGCTGCTGGTCGGCTGCGTCTGCACGCGCGCAGGGACGGTCGCTGTCCCCGCGACTGGAGCGCTCCGCGTTTCGCCGCCGCAACCCGCGGCGCCGAGCGCGAAGGTTGCCACCAAACCGTAAAGAAACATTGTTTTCATCCCCAACTCCTCGCTGTCGGCCATGCCCGTGCGCGGCCGTCTGCCCAACCATACGGGAGAAGATCGCCATTTGCACGAAAAATTCCAAAGGTGTTGCAAATTAGAAAATTTATTCGTAATCTACGTTTGCCAGATGCTTCGCCATGGGGGCGCAGTCGAAGATGGCACGTCTTCGGGGGTAGATGATCCATGACCACTTTTCGCCGAAATGCGTTGTACGCGGCCCTGCTTTTGAGCGGCTGCGTGCTCGCCATACCCGGCTTCGCTCAGGACGCCGGCGCCGGAACCACGGCCAGCGACAACGAGCAAGCCGCAGCCACAGACGATAAAAAAACCATCGACCTGCAGGGCATGGTCGTGACGGGCAACATCCAGTACCGCAGCCACATCGACATTCCCGCGCCGGTGCTGGTGTACGACCAGCAGTTCTTCGCCAAATTCGAGCCGGTATCCGTCGGCGACCAGTTGCGTCGCGTTCCGGGCGTCGCGTTTGTTGGCGACGTGGGCGAATCCGTGGCGCCGGAAATGCGCGGCCTGGGCAACGGCTACACCCAGATCCTGATCAACGGCCGCTCGGTGCCCGGGATTGGCAACGATCGCTCCGTGGCAGTGGATCGCATCCCGGCAGAAATCATCGATCGGATCGAAATCGTGCGTTCTCCCTCGGCAGACTTCGATAGCCAGGGCGTGGGCGGCACCATCAACATCATCCTGAAGGATGGCGCCACCTTGCCACCGGGCGTCATTGCCCGCGTCGGCGAAACCTGGGACAAGAAAAGCGGCACGTTCCGCCCCAATGCATCCATTTCCTGGTCGGGTGGCAACGACGCCAAGAACCTCTTCTATTCGGTGACGGTGGACGCGCAGAAGCGCTTCAACGAGAAGCACGCGGTGCAGGAAGTGGTGGACGCCGACACCGTGGGTTTTGCCGACGTCGTGGCGGCACATGGCAATGGCCATACCTTGCAGAGTTGGGACAATCGCAGCAAGTCCCGCGCAACCTCGCGCGAAGAGCAGGGGGATGTCCGCGAATCCAGGGATCTCTCGTTCAATGGCGACCTGACCTGGTTGATCTCCGACGCCAGCAGCCTGCGTTTCGACGGTTTCGCCATGCAGACGCGTCGCCACGAGCGCGAAAACACCTTCATCTACGAGGGAGACGGCACCGTTGGCGGCCTCGATCTTGACAACCCCGAACGCAAATTCGAGTCGACGCCGATCGACGAGGACAGCTACGGCTTGTCCGCCGTATTCGATACCGCGATCAACGATCAAACCGACTTCGAAGCCTACCTGGGCCGCAACGCCACCAAAGGCAGCACCACCAAGCACTATTTCAAGGACACGCCCGATACCAAGGACAAGATCAAGGGCACGGTGGCCGACGACAAGAACTGGGCGGCCGACGTCAAGCTCACGCGCCGCATGCCCGACTTCGCCAAATCCCTGGGGATTTACGGTGCAACGCTGAAAGTCGGCGTGCAACTCAAAAACAAGGATCGCCTGTACACGGACGCGCAGATATCGGGCCTGAGCAAGGCCAAGCAGAAGGGCACGACCGGGCAGTTCCAGTACACCGAGAACCGCTTCGACACCTTCGCCATGGTGGATTGGGAGTTGTCGCGCAACGTCACCCTCACGACAGGTGTGCGTGGTGAGAAAACACGAACCGCCCAGGACTATGTCAGCACCGAAACCGTCAACGGCGCGCAGGTGGGACAGACCACCGGCGGGGCCGACAGCCGTGAGTTCATGCTCAATCCTTCGGCCCATCTTCAGTGGAAGCTGAGCGACGCCGACCAGCTACGTTTCAGCGTCGCGCGTACCGTGCGCCGTCCCAGCGTAGATCAACTGGTACCGTCGGTCAGCCTGGAATCGCCCGGCGACTACGATGTGACGATCGGCAACCCGAACCTGAAGATGGAGCATTCGCTCGGTTTCGACTTGGGGTTCGAGCACAACATCGGCAAGAGCGGTATCGTCGGCGTCAACCTTTTCCAGCGCAACATCTCCGATCTCATCGGCATGGTGCGCACCACCCGTCCGGTTACCGACGCCGGCCAGGACCCGGCTGATTTCCCGGGCGGCCTCTACAGTTTCGAGAACATCGGCACGGCCAGGGTTCGTGGCGCCGAGTTCGACCTTTCCATGCCGTTGACGGTGCTGGGGATGGACAACACCGGCATCTTCGGCAACTACACGCGGTTGTTCTCCAAGCGCCTCAATCCGATCACCGGCCGCGACACGACCATCGACGACCAGCCGTCGTACGTCTACAACGTGGGCATCACCCAGGAAATCCCTGCGTGGAAGGCCAGCTTCGGCGCCAGCTACCAGAAGCAGGGCGCCGCTTACCAGCACAACTCACCGGGAGAGACGCAAAGCACGATGTATGGCGGCAACCTGGAATTGTTCCTGGAGAAGCGCATCGGCAAGGCCTACGTGGTTCGCCTGACCGGCAACAACCTGCTCGATTCGTGCAGCCAGCAGCTCGAGCAGGATTTCGCAGGCGACGACGCCAGCGAGATGATGGCCAACAACAAGGCGTACAACGTCGACTTCATGGAACTGGAGCGCGAATGCTCCTCGCCACGATGGTCGCTAACGTTCCGCGCCGTCTTCTGAACTTACCGTCCCCACGGTGGCTGGCGGCGGTCCCTCGGGATCGCCGCTTTTTTCTGCATCCATCGCGAACGAGGTCACGGCAACCAGCCGTTGGCCCTGATCCACGAGGAACCCAACCATGCTCAAGACACATCCGGTGCTGCCTGCCCTGCTGGCAGGCGCCTTCGTGCTGGCAGCGGGCGCATGCACGCGTCCGCATGAAACGGCTCCCGCTGCCTCCGCGCACGCCAGTTCCGCGCCCAACGTCGCGCCCACCGTTGCGCCCAGCGGGTTGCGGCTGGAGCGCGTGGTCATGTTGATGCGCCATGGCGTGCGCCCGCCCACCAAGCCGCAGGTCACCCCGCCAGGGACCAATGATCAACCGTGGCCCAAATGGACCACGGATTTCGGCGAGTTGACCGCACACGGTTACGACGCCGTGCGCCTGCTCGGCAAGTGGGACCGTGCCAACTGGGCGGCGCGTGGCCTGCTGCCCGCCACGGGTTGTCCGCCAGTGGCCGACGTGGATGTGGCGGCGAGTTCCAAATCGCGCACCCAGGCGACGGCGCGTGCGCTGCTGGAGGGGCTTGCACCGGGCTGCCACATCGACGTTTCGTTCCCCGCCGACAAGCACGACGACGTGCTGTTCCACCCGCTGGAAACCGGCGCGATGGCGATCGACGCCGACGAAGCCATGCGCGCCGTGGAGGCCGTGATGCCGCCCGGCGGCATGGCCGCGGAAGTGAAGGCCAACGCGCCGCTCTTCGACTTGCTCAACCACGCACTGGGCTGCACGCCCGGCGCCGCGTGCGATATCTCGACCATGCCGGCCGGCCTGGTGCGCAACGAGAACGATCGCCCGGATGTGGGCGACCCGTTCGGCATCGCCTCCACCGCCAGCCAGACCTTCCTGCTGGAATATCTCGAAGGCATGCCGATGAAGGATGTCGCCTGGGGCCGCCTCGATCGCGAACAGATCGCCACCCTGCTCGAGTTCCATCCGATCAAGTACCGCTATGAAGGCCGCGTGCCCTACGTTGCCGATCGTGCTGCCTCGCCGCTGGCCGCGCGCATGCTCGCCGCCGTGGAGCATGGCCCCAAGCTCACGTTGCTGGTGGGTCACGACACCAACATCGCCGACCTGGGCGGCATGCTCGACCTGCACTGGCAGGTGCCCGGCTATCCGCGCGACGATCCGCCGCCTGCCGGTGCGATCGGTTTCGAGGTCCTGGCCGATGCGGCCGGCGAGCAGTTCGTGCGTGCGTTCTACCGCTCGCAGACGATGGACCAGGTGCGCGAGCTGCAGAAGCTGGATGAAGGCAACCCGCCGTCCTACGAATATCTGTCGATCCCGGGTTGCGACCAGCGCTGCCCCATCGCAGATTTCGAGCGGATCGTGGGCGCCAGGCTGATCGAACCGCTGCGTGCGCCAGCGGCGAAGTGAGCGTTTTACCGGGGCGGTATCTCCGCCCCGGTGGATTCATGGATCTTCCGGCAGGTCCTGTTCGCCAACCAGCCGGTAATGGCGACAGGCGAGCCAACCGGGCCGCGAACACCGCACTCGGCCAGCCCGGTGCCGTGTTCCGTCCCGCGCAACCGCCGCCTCTCAGCCCGGCTTTCCGCTGGCGTCCCAGGTAAAGCAGACCTGCAGGCCGCCCAGTGCGGAGCGGGACATGCCGATGGCGCCGCCGGTGGCCCCGGCCAGTTCGCGCGCGATCGCCAACCCCAAGCCGCTGCCGCCCTGCGCCTCGTCCAGTCGGCCCCCGCGTGCCAGCGCCGCCGTGGCCTGGTCGGTGCCGATGCCGGGGCCGTCATCCTCGATCGCCACACGCGTCCATCCCGGCCCAGCCTCCGCTTGTATGCGCACTTGCCGGCGCGCATAGCGCACGGCGTTTTCCAGCACCGCGCCCAGAATTTCCGACAGGTCATCCGGCAACACCGCCAGGTGCAGGTTGGCAGGAATGTCGAGGGTGAACGCCAGTTCGCCACCGCGATCCGTCTGCTCCAGCACTGTCACCAGCCGTTCCACCGTCTCCCGGACCGCGGCGTTGCCGCCGGGTTGGCGGCGGATTGCGGCGATGCGCGCGCGTGCCAGTTCCGCCTCGACGGTGCGCTGGATGGCGGCGATGGCGCGATCCAGTCCGTCGGCGGCCTTGTCGGCACCAGAGTCGCGGGCGCGCCGGCTTTGCGCGGCCATGGCGGCCAGCGGTGTTTTCAAGCTATGGGCCAGATCCGCCGCGCGCTGGCGTGCCACCGCCAGGTCACGCTCGCGCGTATCGGCGAGCGCGTTGATGGAATCGATCAGCGGCTGCACCTCGCGCAGGCGCGCTTCGGGCAAGCGCGCGCTGGCGCTGTCGCGCAACGCGGCCAGCTCGCTGCGCACGCGGCCGAGCGGCCGTAAACCCAACCGCACCTGCAACCACGCCGCGCCGGACAGCACCACCCACAACCCCGCAAGGAACGCCGCCAGCTCGCGGCCGAATTCAGCCCGGGCCGAGGCCAGCGGCGCGCTGTCCTGCGCCAGTTGCAGAAGCGCGGGCGCATCTTCGCCCGCCAGCGCCACGCGCCGTTCCAGCAGCGACACCGGCTTGCCGTAAGGCCCGTTGGCGTGGCGCAGGCGCCAGCTATCCAGCGGCGCGTCCGAGGGTGGCGGCAAATCGCCATCCCACAACGAGCGCGAACGCAGCGTGCCGTTGGCGGTGGTCACTTGCCAGTAGTAGCCGCCGGCCGGTGTTTCCAGTCGCGAATCCACCGGCGGGCGCTCAATCCGCGGCGCCTCGCCCGGTGTCATCGCCAATCCGGCCACCAGGCGCAGGCCATCGCGCGTCATCTCCGCCTGCAGCCGGCGCTCCAGGTGGTGTTCGAACAGAACGGTCATGAACAGCCAGGCCAGCACCAGGGCCAGCAGGATCGCCGCCATGGCGCCGCCGAGCAGGCGCCAGTGCAGCGAGCGGGCGATCATGCGGTGGGCTCCAGCAGGTAACCGAAGCCACGGCGGGTGACGATGATGCCGGCGCCGAACTTGCGCCGCAGCCGCGCCACGATCGCCTCGATGGCGTTGGTGTCGCCGTCCTCGGCAGTGCCATAGAGATGCTCGGCCAGCTCGCCAGCTGACACCGCACGGCCGCTCTGGTGGGAGAGGTAATCCAGCAACCGAAATTCCAGCGGCGACAACCGCGCAGGCGCGCCGTTGAACACCGCGCTCATGCGCATGGTGTCCAGCCGCAGGCCGCCGATTGCCACCACGCTGGACACGCGCCCCGCGCCGCGGCGCACCAGCGCGCGCACCCGCGCCACCAGCTCGCCCATCTCGAACGGTTTGGCCATGTAGTCGTCGGCGCCGGCCTCGATGCCTTCCACCTTCTCGGTCCAGTCGCCGCGCGCGGACACGATGATCACCGGGAACGCGCGCCCCGCCGCGCGCCAGCGGCGCAGCACCGACAAGCCATCCAGTCGTGGAAGGCCCAGGTCCAGCACCGCTGCGTCGTAGTCCTCCACGTCGCCGCGATACCAGGCATCGTCGCCGTCGCCGGCGCGGTCGACGACGAAGCCGGCGGCTTCCAGCGCGCGCGCCAGGTCGGCCTGGATGTCCGGATCGTCCTCGACCACCAGGCAGCGCATCAGTCGTCCTCGACCTTGCGCACCTCGCCGGTACGCGCGTTGAGTTTCACCTCGCGCACGCGGCCTTGCGCGGTGAGCACTTTCACCTCGTATTCCCAGCCGTGGTGCTTGCCGTGATCGAGTTCGACCTCGATGACGTCACCAGGCACCTGCTGCTGCACGATGGGGAGGATGCGGCTGAGCGGCAGGATCTCGCCCCGCTGCAGCAGCGCGCGGGCTTCGACGTGGTCGTCATGGCTGCCGGCCTGCACACGCGGCGAAAGGCCTAGCGCGAACGCGGCCAGCAACAACGCGGCGAGCGAGAAGGGGATGGCGATGCGGCGGATCATATGCGTATTCATGGGGTCGATCCTGCGGCAACCGCGCTGACAACAAGCTGACATCGGGCGTGGCGCGGATGTCAGCAACGCCGGCACAGACTGCGGGAAACTCCGGCGGAATCCAGTCTCCATGTCCATCGCTTCGCGTGCAAGCCGATTCATCCTGATCGCCATCACCGGATTCTCGATCCTCCCCGCTCCGGCACAGACGCAGCCGCCCGCGGCGGCGCGCGGCGGCGACGTGACCGTCCACCTCCCGGCCGACTTCGCCGGCAACGCCCCGGCCAACGCGTGGGACATGCTCTCGCGCCTGCCCGGCTTCGTCACCGTGGATGCCGACGAGGACGTGCGCGGCTATGCCGGCGCTCGCGGCAACGTGCTGATCGACGGCGCGCGCCCCACCAGCAAGCACGAGGACACCAAGACCTTGCTCAAGCGCATCCCGGCCAGCGCGGTGGCACGCATCGAGCTGATCCGCGGCGGCGTGCCCGGCATCGACATGGCCGGCTACGCCCTGCTCGCCAACGTCGTACGCCGGCACGAAGCCACCAGCCAGTCCGCCATCGAAGCCGGGCTGCTCGCCGCCGCCGACGGATGGCTGGCGCCGAAGGGCCAATGGGAATACGGCCGCCGCTGGGACGGCCACGCGCTGGAGCTGGCCGTGAAGCTCGATCCCGAACTGGACGACGACACCGGCCGGGGCCACATCGACACCTTCTCGCCGGACGGCACGCGGCAGCAGCGCGAGCGGCTGGACACCCGAACCATCAAGAACAAGGCCGAAGCCAGCGCCAGCTGGCGCCAGCCACTGGCCGACGGGCAACTCACCCTCACCGCCGCCGCCCGCGGCGAACGCGCGCGCACCGACACCCGCATCGACGCGCTGGCGCCCGCCGAGGGCAGCGAGCGCGTGCACGAAAACGAGGACACCGACGAAGCCGAAGCCGGCGCCCGCTACGTACGCGAGTTCGGCGAACGCACGCGGCTGGAACTGATGGCCACCCGCCACCAGGCCTGGCTGGATGATCGCGAGCGCTCGCACGAAGACGGCAACGACGAAACCTTCGACGAGAACACCCGCACCGGCGAAAGCATCGGCCGCATCGACCTCACCCACGCCTGGTCCGATGCACTCACCTTCAACGGCTCGTTCGAAGGCGCACGCAACACTCTGCGCAGCACCACCCGCCTGCAGCAGGACGGCGTCGACGTCGCCCTGCCCGGCTCCGACGTGCACATCGAAGAGCGCCGCAGCGAAGCCGCCGCCGGCGCCACCTGGAAACCCGCGCCCGGCTGGATGCTCGACGCCGGCCTGCGGCTGGAGCAATCCACCATCGCGCAAACCGGCGATTCCCCGCGCCAGCGCCACTTCAGCTACCCCAAGCCGCGCGTGTCCGTGCAATGGGATGTCGACGCCAACGACCAGTTGCGGCTGGCGCTCTCGCGCGAAGTCGGCCAGCTGGACTTCGAGGATTTCGTGGCCTCCGCTTCGCTGGACACCGGCCGCATCAGCGCAGGCAACGCCGAACTCAAGCCCGACCGCACCTGGCGCAGCGCCCTCACCTGGGAACACCAGCTCTGGCACGACGCCGCCTTCACCGCGAGTTGGACGCACGACCGCATCAGCGACGTCGTCGACCGCGTGCTGGTGATCACCGACGACGACATCTTCGACGCTCCCGGAAACATCGGCGACGGCCGCCGCGATACCCTGGCGCTCGACTTGTCACTTCCGCTCGACGGCATCGGCTTCCACGGCGGCCGCCTCACTTCCTCGATGCAATGGCGCCGCAGCCGCGTCACCGACCCCACCACTGGCCAATCCCGCCCGATCTCCGAAGAAAAACCCGTCGAAGGCAGCATCGAACTCACCCAGGACCTGCCCATCCTGCGCACCCATTGGGGCATCGAACTCGAACACATTGCCGAACGCAAAACCGAATACCGCTACGACGAGATCAAGCGCCAGTCCGAAGGCATGGGCTGGACCGTGTTCGTCGAGCGGGAACTGGGGACGCGCTGGCGCGTACGTGCGGAGGCGACCGATCTGTTCGGACGCGGGTTCAAGGAGACGCGGGAGAAGTACGATGGGCCACGTTCGACCGAACCGCTGGAGGAAATCGAGCGGCGCCAGCGGCGGTCACCGGGGTTCGTGAGCCTCACCTTCCGCTGCCGAACAGGGGCCTAGCGCACGTAAAACGCGCCGGGCTAAAGGGGCAACCGGTGCGCGCGCTGATCGCCCGAAAGCGTCGAAGCTGCCTCCGGCCGCCTTTGCGCCAATGCTCAGACGCGGAGTTTCGGCGGCAAGACGCGCGCCGCTGAAGATGATGCCATCGCCCGTCGCCGTGTGCCGTGGCCGCGGGAGAATCCCAGCGCGGCGTTCGGCAGCCTCAGCCGGACTGTCGGGTGGTGTACGGCTGCTCGGGCCAGCCTTCCGGCACGTCGTTGCCGTAGTACCCGCCGCCGCGCTTGAAGCGTTCCAGCCGCTTCAGTTCGTTCGGATCGGATTTGCTGTCCCAGGTCTGCACGCCATTGCGCAGATCGTCCGGGGTCAGCACCAGCGGTTCCCACACCGGTTCGCCGAGCACGTCATGCAGGGTGTAGGTCATGCTGGGTTTGCCGCCGGTCATGCGGAAGTGCATCAGGCCCACGTTGACGCTGCGTGTCCAGGTATCGCGCACGCGCACTTCCGGCATCTGCCGCGTGTTCTTGTTCGCCGGCATCTGCGCCAGCGGCGAGGAGCACATGTCGTAGATGTCATAACCGCCCACGGTCGAGCGTGGAATGCAGTTGAGTTCGCCCATGTGCGAGTCGCCGGAGATGCAGAACACGCCACCGATGTCGTGGTCGCGGATGTAGTCGAATATCTCGTTGCGCTCGGTCAGGTAGGTGCCCCAGGAGTCGCCGCCCTTTTCGTTCTCCGCCGTGGACCAACCGCCACCGGAAACCAGCACTTTGAACGGAGCCTTGCTGGCGCTGAGCGCCGCCTTCAGCCAGCGCTTCTGGCGTGCGCCAAGCATGCTCTTGGCCGCGTTGTCGGGCTTTTCGATCGGGTCCCGGTTGTAGCGGCCATCGAGGAAGAAGAAGTCGACGCCGCCGTGCGAATGACTGAAATACACGCCCGGCGAATCAGCCTCGCCATAGGAGGGATTGGCCCAGAAATTTCTGAAGACCTTCAGCGACTCCTGTTTGCGCGGGTGCGTGCCATCGGAATCGTTATAGCCGAAATCGTGGTCGTCCCAGATGGCCAGTTGCGGCGTGCTGCGCAACAGCGGGGCCAGCCTTTCCACCACGCGGCCACGGCTGTACAGGTCGGTGAGCACCGCCGGATCATCGCTGTCGCCGTAGATGTTGTCACCCAGCCAGAAGAACAGATCCGGCTGCAGGCCGCGCACCGCGTTCCAGATCGGCTGGTCGGCGTCGTACTGGATGCGGCAGCACGAACCAAACGCCACGCGGAAGTCCGCCAGGCCAGCTGGCGCCGTGCGCGTGGTGTAGTTGAACCACTGGTAGCGATCCTGCTCGCCTGCGTGTTTCAGCCGGTACCAGTACGGGGTATCGGGCTTGAGCCCTTCCGCGCGCAGCACCACGCAGCCATCGTTCGCGGCGCTGGCGCGGATCGTGGGGCCGATGATGGGGGTGCTGAAATCGCGGTCGGTGGCGTATTCCAGCGTGACATCGAATGCACCGCTGGCGCGCACCCACACGCTGAAATGATCCGGTCCGGAGGCGCCGATCATGGGGCCGTTCAACGCCCGCGGATAACCCAGCACGCGGCCGATGGCCCGCGGCACCAGGGCAAACAAGCCGGCCATCACGGAGCCGGCAAGAAAGGCGCGACGATGCGGATTCATGACGTCGGCGCCCGCAGTGCGCGGTTCAACTGTTCGATCAGCGCATCGTGGATGGTGCCGTTGCTGACGCACACGTTGCCGCCGTGCACGTCCAGCGCGGCGCCCGTGACGGAGCTGGCCACGCCGCCCGCTTCACGCACCAGGATCACGCCAGGCCCCATATCCCACGCGTTGAGCGCGCGCTCCCAATACGCATCCCAGCGGCCCGCGGCGACATAGGCCATGTCGACCGAACAGGCGCCGGTGCGGCGGATGCCCGCGACGTTGGCGGAGAGCAGCGCCATCTCGCGAGCGAACACCGGATGGTCGGGCTTGCCCGCGAAGGGAATGCCGCAACCCAGTACGCTGTCCACCAGCCGATGGCGGCTTGATACATGGATGCGCTGACCGTTCAGCCACGCGCCGGCGCCTTTTTCGGCCACGTACATCTCGTTCAACACAGGCAGCCAGGTGACGCCGGCAACGATGTCGCCCTCGCGTGCCAGCGCCACGTTGACGCCCCACAGCGGCGTGCCGAACAGGAAATTGGTGGTGCCGTCCAAGGGGTCGGCGATCCACGTCTGCGCATCGTCGCCGCCGGAGGTGGCGCCACCTTCCTCGCCCAGGAAACCGTATGAAGGCCGCGCCCTGCCCAGGATCGCGCGGATGGTGCGTTCGGCTTCCTCGTCGGCGATGGAGACCAGGTCGGCCGGCCCGCTCTTGGTGCGCACGCCCAGCGAGGCGAGCGCGCCGAAGTGGCGCATCAGTCCATCGCCGGCGGCCCGCGCGGCATCCATCATCACCTTCAAGTCATCGGAAGCTTGCAACATTGGAATCAGTCCCTGCGACGTGTGCGCCACAGGCTCAGCGCCAGCAGCATGGAAAGTACGGATGATCCGATCCAGAAGGCGATGGCCGGCCCGAAGTTGTAGTGGCGTACGCCATCGACCATTTTCATGCCGTGCTGGATCAGCATGCCGGACACCTGCTCCTGGATACCCGCGCCAATGTAACTGCAGATGCCGATCACGCCCATCGCCGCGCCGGCCACGCGCTTGGGCGCGATATCCACCGCGAACAGGCCGCCCAGCGACGTCACCAAACCGGTCATGCCCATGCCGAACAGCACCATCGCGAAGATCATCATCGGCAGGTTGCTGGGCCCGTAGAAAAACAGCCCCAAGCCCACCAGCTCCAGCGCAGCGAACAGCAGGTTGACCGGCGGCCGTCGCGCGTCGAACAGCTTGTCCGAAATGAAACCGAACGAGATCGCGCCGGCCATGCCCGCCAGCGTGCTGATCATCAGCAGCGTGCCGGCCATGGTCAGCGAGTAGCCGTGGATTTCCTGCAGGTACAGGATGCCCCACGAGTTGATCGCGTACCGCGTCACGTACGTGGTCGCCGAGGCCAGGCACAACACCCAAATGGCGGGCATCTTGAGGATCGACAACTGCAGCTTCAGTACCGAGGTGATTTTCGGCTTGGCGGCTTCGCCGAAATTGTCGTTCTGCCAGTCGTTGACGGTGGGCAGGCCCAGCGTCTGCGGTCGATCCTGCAACAAGAGGTAGGCACCGATGGCGGTGATGACGCCGATCATGCCCGGGCCCCAGAAACCGAAGCGCCAGCCGAACGCGGCTACCGTGGCGCCCACCACCAGGAAGGTCAGCCCTTCGCCGATGGAATGTGCCGTGCTCCAGATGCCGTACGCGCGGCCGCGTTCGCGGTTGGAAAACCAGGCCGTCATCGCTACCACGCCGCCGGGTGCACCAAAGCTCTGGAACCAGCCGTTGATGCCCCACAGGATCACCGCCAGCCACACCGCCGTGACGAAGCCCATCGCCAGGTTGCACAGTGCCGTGGCCAGGAATGCGAACGCCAGGAACCGCTTGATGTTCGCGTGGTCGGCCAGAAAACCGTTGGTGAGCTTGCCGATCGCGTAGGTGTAGAACAACGCCGAGCCGATCAAACCCAACTCGGTGGGGCTGAAGATGCCGGCGTCGATGATCGGCTTCTTCACCACGCCAAGCGCCAGCCGGCAGGTGTAGATCAACCCGTAACCCAACGTGATCGCCAGCATCACGCGCAAGCGGTGTTTGCGATACTGCCGATCGATCACGCCCCGGTCGGCGATCTCGGGCTGGTCGGCGCCGGTTGCGAAAAATGCCAGCCATCCACCCGCCATGCGATTCCCCCTTCAACGGCCGGCGTGCAGATACCCCGGCCTTGTTGCGATCAGATTATTTCATTAGTCTATAAATTGGAAGAATTATTCCATTGACACCGGGTCTCTTGCTCCCCTCGCTTCGCGGGGGGAGCTGCCCGAAGGGCTGAGGGGGACGTTTTTTTGTGGGGCAAGATCAAGAGCGCCCTCTTCCGCCCTCCGGGCACCTTCTCCCGCGGAGCGGGAGAAGGAAAATCGCTGCATGCCGCTTCACAGCGTGGGAATGACAAAGCTCTGCTCGATCGCCTCGCCGCCCTTCGGCCAGCGCTGGGTAACGGTCTTGGTGCGCGTGTAGAAACGCACGCCGTCCATGCCGTACTGGTTGAGGTCGGCAAAGCCCGAACGCTTCCAGCCACCAAAGCTGTGGTACGCCACCGGCACGGGGATCGGCACGTTGATACCCACCATGCCCACCTCGACCCGATCGGCAAACTCGCGCGCTGCGTCGCCGCTGCGGGTGAAGATGGTCACGCCGTTGCCGTACTGGTGTTGCGACGGCAGTTGCAGCGCCTCCTCGAAACTGTGCGCGCGCACGATCTGCAGCACGGGCCCGAAGATCTCCTCCTGGTAAGTCTTCATGCTGGTGGTGACGTGATCGAACAAGGTGGGGGCGAGGAAGAAGCCATCTTCGTGCCCAGGCACTTTCAGGCCGCGACCGTCCACCACCAATTCGGCACCCTCGTCGACGCCGAGCTGGATGTAGCTTTCGATCCGAGCCTTGTGCGCGGCCGATACCACCGGACCGTAATGCGCGTCAGGATTGCTGGAGACGCCCACCTGCAGCGCGGCGATCGCCGGCAACAATTTCGCCCGCAGCGCCTCGGCAGTGGCATCACCCACCGGCACTACCACCGGCAGGGCCATGCAGCGCTCGCCGGCCGAGCCGTACGCCGCGCCCATCAGGTCGGCGACGACCTGGTCCAGATCCGCGTCCGGCAGCACGATGCCGTGGTTCTTGGCGCCGCCCATGCACTGCACGCGCTTGCCCTGCGCCGCGCCGGCGGCGTAGACCGACTGGGCCACGTCGGACGAACCGACAAAGCTCAGCGCCTTGATCGTCGGGTGCGCCACGATCGCGTCCACGATCTCCTTGTCACCGTGCACCACGTTGAGGATGCCCGGCGGCAGGCCGGCCTCGATCATCAG
Organism: Rhodanobacter caeni; assembly: GCF_039523575.1. Classification (NCBI taxonomy): domain Bacteria; kingdom Pseudomonadati; phylum Pseudomonadota; class Gammaproteobacteria; order Lysobacterales; family Rhodanobacteraceae; genus Rhodanobacter; species Rhodanobacter caeni. Next base: position 242,707 of record NZ_BAAAFO010000003.1, read on the forward strand.
CTCGGCCAGCCGCACCGGCACCGAGGGATCACGCTCGGAGGGCTTCAGGATGAAGGCGTTGCCGGTGGCGATGGCGGGTCCGAACATCCACATCGGGATCATCGCGGGGAAGTTGAACGGCGTGACGCCAGCAACCACACCCAGCGGCTGGTGCGCGGAATAGACGTCTATTCGCGGGCCGGCGCCCTGGGTGTACTCGCCCTTCTGCAGATGCGGGATGCCGCAGGCGAACTCGATCACCTCCAGCCCGCGCAGCACATCACCGTGCGCGTCGGACACCACCTTGCCGTGCTCGCTGGCCAGCAGTTCGGCCAGCTCGTTCTTGTGCAGGTTGAGCAGGCGCAAGAACTCCATCAGGACGCGCGCGCGGCGCTGCGGGTTTACCGCGGCCCAGGCCGGCTGCGCGGCGGCGGCACTGCGTACCGCGAGATCCAGCTCGGCGGCATTGGCTCGCGACACCCGCGCCTGCACCTTGCCGGTATTGGGATCGAAGACGTCGCTGTAGCGGCCGGTCGTGCCGGCCACCGATTGGCCGTTGATGAAATGTTCGATGTTGCGCATGACTCACTCCTGCATGAATGCTTTCTGGCGGGTACCGAATCTCCGGCTGAGAGATCCGCTTCCCGTGAACCCGTGAAATCCTTCTGCGTTCTCCGCGTACAGCGGGGGAAGGAAACTTGAAGCGTCGCGAAATCCGGCCCTAGCCAGGGCGCCGGGCGATCCAGTCGTGTGCCGGGTCGTTGCGGAAAATCCATTGGCGATTCGGACCCGCCATGACATTGAGGTAATACAGGTCGTAGCCGTGCGGCGCGCCCACCGGGTGGTAGCCGCGCGGCACCATGACCACGTCGCCGTCTTCGACCGCAATGGTTTCGTCCAGCGTGCGGTCGTCGGTGTAGACGCGCTGGAAGGCGAAGCCCTGCGGCGGGTTCAGGCGGTGGTAGTAGGTTTCTTCCAGCGCGGTCTCGGCGTCGGGCGCCGCGGTGTCGTGCTTGTGCGGCGGGTAGCTGGACCAGTGCCCGCCCGGCGTGATCACCTCCACCACCAGCAGGCTGTCGGCCGGTTCCGTTTGCGGCAGGATGTTGCGCACATAGCGCGTATTGGTGCCGCTGCCACGCACTTCGCGGCTCATGGACGCTTCGGCGATCAGGCGCGGCAGGCCGTCGCCCGAGCCCGGTGCCGTGCAGACAGCCAGTTCCACAGGGCCCCACGCGGTCACCGTGTAGGACAGCCCTGCCGGCACATAGACCGCGCCCGGCGCCTTCGCGTCGAAGGGTGTGGCGCGCGTCCCCACATGCACGAAATGGGCGTTGCCTGCGTGCACGTCGGCGCTGCCGGCGACGATCACCAGGCAGGTTTCGCGTCCCGTTTCGCGGTTGCTGTAGCGCTGGCCGTTGGCCAGCTTCACTACGCGAAAGCCGACATGCTTCCAGCCCGCACTGGCCGGCGTCACCTCCAGCACGGTGCCATCGGCGTCTGCCTCGCGGGGGCGCACACGCAAGTCGTTCATCGCGCCAGACCCGCCGTGGCGGCATCACGCCGCAACGTGGACAAGCCCAGCCTGGCGTATTCGCGCGGATCAGCGATGGCGGGGTCCTGCTCCGCCTCAATGACGATCCAGCCGCTGTAATCGATGGCTGCCAGCGCCGACATGATGCGCGCGTAATTCAGGCCGCCATCGCCCGGCACGGTGAACATGCCGGCCAGCACGCCGTCGAGGAAGCTGGCGCCGGTCCGTTGCATGCGGGTGAACACGTCGCCGCGCACGTCCTTGCAATGCACGTGCGCGATCCGTTGCGGGTGGCGACCGATCACCCCCAGCGCATCGATGCCGCCCAATGCGGCATGGCCCGTATCCAGCGTAAGCCCCACCGACGGGCCGGTAAGGGCCAGCAACGATTCCAGGTCCTGCGCCGTTTCCACCACCGTACCCAGATGATGGTGATAGGCAAAGCGCAGGCCCTGGCTCTGGACGTAGTCGGCCACGTCGGTCATGCGCTGGCCGAACAACGCCCAGTCGCCGGGCGGAAGCCGCGGCGTGTTGGCCAGGGGTTGGCCGCGCCGGCCGTGGATGGCGTTGCTGGTTTCGGCAAACACGAACACCGTGCTGCCCATCGCCTTGAGCAACTCCAGGTGCCCCTGCAGCGAGGTGATCTCCTCGTACGACGTTTGTGTCAGCAGCGAGCCGCTATACCAGCCCCCGATCAGATCCAGCTTGTATTGCGCCAGCAGCGGCCTCAGCGTGCCGGCATCGCGGGGAAACTTGCCGCCCAGCTCCACGCCCTCGAAACCCAGTTGCTGGATGTCCTCCAGGATGCTTTCCAGCGGCGTTTCGCCGCCCAGCTCGGGCATGTCGTCATTGGCCCATGCAATCGGGCTGACGCCAAAACGGATACTCATGACAAATCCCTCTTCATTCGTGTGCCTTGTTCATAAGCGTGACGCGCCGCTTCCACCTCGGACCGTTCGGAGACTTCAGGCACGACGACATCCCACCACCAGCCACCGGCTTCGGTGGTTTTCAGTGGGTTGGTGTCGATGACCACCACGTAACTGCGCTCGGCCGCGTGCGCCCGCGCCATGGCCGCCGTCAGCTCGCCAAGCGTGGTCACGTGCTCGGACAACGCGCCCAGGCTGGCGGCATGGGCGGCGAAATCGATCTGCGGCAACACCTGGTGCGAGGCGTCAGCCAGCAGGTTGTTGAAGCCGGCGCCGCCGGTGGCATGCTGCAGCCGGTTGATGCAGCCGTAGCCCCGGTTGTCCAGCAGCACCACGATCAGCTTGTGGCCCAGCATCACCGAGGTGGCCAGTTCGGAGTTGAGCATCAGGTAGCTGCCATCGCCGACCATCACCACCACGTCGCGATCGGGCTCGGCCATCTTCACGCCCAGGCCGCCGGCGATCTCGTAGCCCATGCAGGAATAGCCGTATTCGACGTGGTAACCGCCCGCCCGCGCGGTGCGCCACAACTTGTGCAATTCCCCCGGCAGGCCGCCGGCGGCACAGACCACGACGGCGTCGGCGTCGCAGGCCCGCTGCACGGCGCCGATCACCTGCGCATCGCTCGGTTGCGTCTGCGTGGGGACGCCGGCGACGGCCGCGTCGACGGCGGCATGCCACGCCGCAATTTCGCCCTGGTGCGGGGCCGCGCTGGCCCGCCAACCCGACAATGCCTCGGTCAGCGCCCGCAATACGGTGCGCGCGTCGCCCACCACCGCCAGCGCATCATGCTTGTGCGCGTCGAATGCCTGCACGTTGATCTGCGCCACCCGTGCGCCGGCAAACAGGCTGCGCGAGCCGGTGGTGAAATCCGCCAGCCGCGTGCCGATGCCGATCACCAGATCGGCGCGGGCGGCCGCGGCATTGGCCGCGCTGGAGCCGGTGACGCCGATCGAACCCAATGCATTGGGATGGTTCCACGGCAACACGCCCTTGCCCGCCTGGGTCTCGGCCACGGCCAAATCCGTGGCTTCGGCCAGCGCGATCAGTGCGCGTTCCGCCTCGCTGTAGCGCACGCCACCACCGGCGACGAGCAAGGGGCGCTCGGCCGATTTCAGCGCCGCGACCAGCGCGGCCAGCTCACCGCTGTCCGCGGCCTGGCGCCGCTCACGCCACAGGCGCGGCGCGAAGAACGATTCGGGGTAGTCGTATGCCTCGGCCTGCACGTCCTGGCAGAACGTGACGGTGGCCGGCCCACAGGTGGCCGGGTCGAGCATCGTGGCGAGTGCTTTCGGCAACGCGTCCATGACCTGCTCCGGCCGCGTGATGCGGTCGAAATACCGCGACACCGGACGAAAACAATCGCTGGCCGACACGGTGCCGTCGGCGAAATCCTCCACCTGTTGCAGCACGGGGTCTGGCTGGCGACCGGCGAACACGTCGCCAGTCAACAGCAGTACCGGCAGCCGGTTGACGTGCGCCAGCGCCGCGGCGGTCACCATGTTGGTGGCGCCGGGCCCGATCGAGGTGGTGCACACCATCGCGCGGCGGCGGCGCATCTGCCTGGCGTACGCGATGGCCGCATGCGCCATGCCTTGCTCGTTGTGCGCGCGCCAGGTCGGAAAGGTGTCGCGCACTGCGTGCAGCGCCTCACCGATGCCGGCTACGTTGCCATGTCCGAAGATGGCCCAGGCACCGGCGAAATAGGGCACCTCGCGACCATCCAGCGATATCTGCTGGGCCGCCAGCCAGCGGACCGTGGCCTGCGCTGCAGTCAGTCGAACCGTCGTCATCTCACACCGCCTCGCGAGTGGCACCACTGGAGGGGGCATTGTTGGCAGCTTCACGCGCCGCACGCCAGGCGTTCACGAGGGTGCCGAAGCGGGTGGCGAGCTCGGCGACCGCACCATCGTCGTCGATCTCGCCGGACAGCCAGCGCGCGGCGGCGTCGGCGAATATCGTGCGCCCCACCGCGAAACCCTTGACGATCGGGCTGGCCGCGGCCACCTGGAACGAAGCAGCCAGCGCCGCTTCGCTTGCCTGCAGGCCCAGCAGCAGCACACCGCGGCACAAGGGATCGTTGCGCCGGATCACGCGCTCGATATTGCCCCATGTTTCGCTGTCGGCCGCCGGCTCGAGCTTCCACCAGTCCGGCTTCAAGCCCTGGTCGTACAGGCGCTGGATGGCGCGCGCCGCGGTCTGCGTATCCACCGCGCCGTGACGCGACACGATTACCTCCAGCAACAATTCGTGACGCGTCTTGCGACAGGCATCCTGCAGGCGGCGCAACTGCCGCTCCTGCTGCCCCAGCAACTCGATCGGGTCGTCCGGGTGATAAAACACCAGGCACTTCACCACGTGGTTGCGCGGCCAGGTAGCCACCTCGGTGGCCACGTCCTCCGAGCTCTCGAAGGCCAGCGGGCGCGAACCGGGCAACTCGATGGGCCGCCCTATCCAGTAGGGCGAATCGGCCGCCGCTTCCAGTCCGCGCATACCGTAGCGGCCGTCCAGCAATATCCCGAAGTGTCCACCCGCGTTGGCCAGCTGGTTCACCGCACGCAGCGTGAGCGCCTTGAACGCCGGAATACGCGCAGGGTCGGCGCCGGTTTCGCGGCACAGCTCCTCGAACTGGCTGCGGTGATCCATCGCCAGTACGGTGAGGTCGTCGTAGGCGCCCGTGCGCGTGGATGCCCAATGCACATGTTCTAGCGCCGCATCGTCGCGCAGGCGAAATGGGCGCGGCGTGCCATCGAGGAATTGCTGCAATTCGTCCCAGGTCGGCATCGCCGGCGCGCAACCATGGCGGGATACCACGATGGCGCCGCAGGCATTGCCGTACTCGCACGAGGTTTCCAGCGGCTCGTCCAGCAACCAGCCGCGCAGGAACCCGGCCATGAACGCGTCACCGGCGCCCAGCACATTGAACACTTCCACGCGAAAGCCGCGACCGACCACGCCATCGTCCAGACTGTCGGGGATCGCCCCGGGAAAAGCGGAGCAGCCGTGGGCGCCGCGCTTGCACACCAGCAATGCGGACGTCTTTTCGCGGATGGCGCGCATCGCCGCGACAGTGTCGGTGGAGCCGCCCAGGATGTGCATCTCCTCCTCGGTGCCCACGATCAGGTCGCACAACGGCAACACTTCCTGCAACCGCGCGGTGACGCCGGCATGGGCCACGAAGCGGTTCTCGCCCATGTCCTTGCTGGTGAGCCCCCACAGCACCGGGCGGTAATCGATGTCAAAAACCACCCGCGCCCCGGCGGCGCGCGCGATGCGGCAAGCGTGCACGGAGGCATCGAAAACATTCGGTTGCGACAGGTGCGTACCGTTGATGAGCACGGCACCGGCCGAGCGCACGAACGCTTCATCGATGTCGTCCGGGACCAGCGCCATGTCCGCGCAGTTCTCGCGATAGAAGATCAACGGAAACGTATCCGGGTCACTGATGCCCAGGAAGACCAGCGCCGTCAATCGCTCGCTGTCGATCGCGACGCCGTCGGTTACCACACCTTCGCGGGCCAGTTCCTCGGTGATGAAACGGCCGAAATGGTCGGCGCCGACTCGGGTGATCAGGCCGCTGCGCAAGCCAAGCCGCGCCACGCCGATGGCGGTATTGGTGGGGCTGCCGCCGATGTATTTGGCGAAAGACATCATGTCTTCCAGACGGCCACCGGTCTGTTCGCCGTACAGATCGATGCTCGATCGCCCGATGGTAATCAGGTCAAGCTGCTGCGCTGCCCCTGGCATAAGTGCTTTCTCTCACGAATATCCGGCGCCCATCGCGCCGAATGCACGTAAAATATATTCCATTTATTTCTGGAACGCAACATATGTTTCATTTTTTGGAACGGATGTTCCCGCCCAGCGCGGAAGCGTTACGGGTCTGCGTGCTGGTGGTAAAGGCGTAGGAGATCACCAGCGCCTGCGCCAGGCACATCGACGCGGACAGCGAACGGAACTTGCGGATTTCCGCCTCGCGCACCTGCAGCACCACCGTCGCCGGTTGCGCCACCGGGCTGACCAGACTGTCGCTGATCGACAGCACGCGGCAGCGCTGGGCGGTGGCCGCGTCGATCAATTGCACGGCTTCCTCCGCATACGGGTGATAGCTCACCGCAATCAGCAGGTCGCGTTTCGAGATGGCGTGCACCTGCTGCCGGGTCATGCCGCCGATGCTGTCGATGAACACGGTTTTCTTGTCGACCTGGTGCAACGAATAGGCAAGGTAGGCGGCCACCGGAAACGCGCGGCGAAAACCAGCCACGTAAATCGTCTCGGCCTCGCGGATCAGCTTGACGGCGGCGGCCAGGTTCTTCTTGCCGATCGCATCGCCCAGGTTCTGCAGCGCCAGTACGTTGCCCTGCACGAATTCCGCCAGCACCTGCGCCGGATCCCCCACCAGCTTGCTGTCCACGCTCTGGCTGAATTGGCGCACGCGCTCGCCATAGCCCAGCGACGCATTGCCCGAGAGCAGACCGTCGCGGAACAGGCGCTGCATCTGCGTGGCCCCCTCGAAACCGAACGACTTGGCAAACCGCACGATCGCCGAGGGCTGCACGCCGCAGCGCTCGGCCAGTACCGCCAGCGTTTCCAGCGCCACCGCATTGGGTTCGTCCAGGACATAGCGGGCGATCTGCTGCAGCCGCTTGCTGAGCCCTTCGTAGCGCTCGAGGATGGCAGCGCGCAACGCGTCGGCGCTGGTCGGGGGCACGTCCACTTCAACCATGATTCCTTCCTCCCTAAATGCGACGCGCGTCCAGGCTGGGCGCGCGCGTTGGAAAAAACTACACCTTGCTAGAAATTCTATTACACTACGAAACAGAACATATGTTCCATGACCGCGCAGCCCGATTTTCGGGGGGAGTGTACTCTTGGACCGGATCGACATCGCATTGATCGGCGCTGGCCGGATGGGCCAGATCCACGGCGGAAACGCCGCCCGCCACCCCCGGCTCCGCCTCAAGTACGTCGTCGACCCGCGACCGGCAGCAAGCGCGTTTGCCGCGCAACATGGCGCCGGGCTGGTGACGATTGAACAGGCGCTGGCGGATCCCGCCGTGGGCGGCGTGCTGGTGTGCAGCACTACCGACCGGCACCTGGAACATGCACTGGCGGCGGTGGACGCGGGCAAGGCGGTGTTCTGCGAGAAGCCCATCGACCTGGACCTGGAGAAAGTGCGCGCCGCCCAGCCGCGTTTCGACGGCGCGCGTTTCCTGCTCGGCTTCAACCGCCGGTTCGACCCGCAGTTCATCCGCCTCAAGCAGCAGCTGGACGCCGGCGCAGTGGGCCGGCTGGAGTCGCTGCACCTGGTGAACCACGACCCCGCCGCGCCCCCACCGGGTTTCGTGCCCACCAGCGGCGGCCTGTTCAAGGACTTCACCATCCATGACCTGGACATGGCGCGCTGGCTGATGGGCGAGGAACCGGTGCAGGTGTTCGCCACGGCCAGCTGCCTGGTGGACCCGGACATCGGCCGCGAGGGCGACGTCGACACGGCCCGTTGCGTGCTGAAGACCGCCAGCGGCCGGCTGTGCGTGATCTCGAACACGCGCCGCAGCGGTTACGGCTACGACCAGCGCATCGAAGCGTTCGGCGCCCTCGGCATGATTCGCGCGGGCAACGTGGCCTGCGACACCGTGCATACGCTCACCGAAAGCGGCACCGGCGGCGCGCCGATCATGCCGGCGTTTGCGCAACGCTATCGCGACGCCTACCGCGACCAGATCGGCCATTTCGCCGACGTGGTGCACGGTTGCGCCGAACCCCTCATCGGTTACGCCGACGGCGTGGCCGCCCTGGTCCTGGCTGAGGCGTGCGGGTGGTCCGCCCGCCATCAGCAGGTCTTCACCCTGCCCAACGAGAACCCTCATGCATAAAGTCGTGCTTATCGGTGCCGGCCGCATCGGCCATATCCACGCGCGCAACGCCGCGCTGCACCCGCGCATCGAACTGGCCGGCGTGGTCGATGCGGTCGACGCCTCGGCCCAGGCGCTGGCCCGCGAATGGAATACCACGGTAACGACGCTCGACGCGGCCCTGGCCGACTCGACCGTCAGCGGCGTGATCGTGGCCAGCTCGACCGACACGCACCTCGATTACAGCCTGCGCGCGGCTGCCGCCGGCAAGACGATTTTCTGCGAAAAGCCGATTGATCAGGATCTCGGCCGTGCCCGCACCGCTCGTGCGGGGCTTTCGGGCGCCAACATGTTGCTGGCGTTCAACCGGCGTTTCGACCCCAATTTCCAGGCTTTGAAGGCCCGTCTGGACAGCGGCGCGGTCGGCGCGATCGAAACCCTGCAGATCACCTCCAACGACCCTGCCCCACCGCCGCCTTCCTATATCGCCGTTTCCGGCGGCCTGTTCAAGGACATGGCGATCCATGACTTCGACATGGCGCGCTGGCTGCTGGGCGAGGAGCCCGTACTGGTCTACGCCACCGGCAGCTGCCTGGTGGACCCGGCCATCGGCGAACTGGGCGACGTCGACACCGCGCGGACCGTGCTGAGGACCGGCTCCGGCCGCCTGTGCGTCATCGCCAACAGCCGGCGCAGTGGCTTCGGCTACGACCAGCGGGTCGAGGCGTTCGCCTCCGCCGGCATGGTGCGCGCGGACAACGTCAGCGAAAGCACCGTACAGCTCTGGAGCGAAAGCGGCGTCGCGACCGACCGCTTCCAGAACTTCTTCCTCGACCGCTACGCGGAAGCCTATCGTCGCGAAATGGATCACTTTGCCGACATGCTCGACGGCGCGCCCGCACAGGTTGGCTACGCCGACGGCGTGGCCGCGCTGGCGCTGGCCGAGGCGGCGGGTGAATCCATGAGAACCGGAGCGCCGGTGCAGCTATGAAACACACCATGCGCAGAAAACTTGTGGCCGGAAACTGGAAGATGTACGGCAGCCGCTCCATGGCTTCGGACCTCGCCGGTGCCATTGGCGCCAACATGCCGGCCGAAATCGATGTCGCCGTGTTTCCCCCGCTTCCCTACATCGCCACCCTGCGCGCGCAACTCGTCGGCTCGGGGCTGCAGTTCGGTGCGCAGGATCTCAGCGAGCGCGAAGGTCAGGGCGCTTTCACGGGCGACGTAAGCGCCGCGATGCTGGCGGATGTCGGTGCGAATTACGTGTTGGTGGGCCATTCGGAGCGCCGCAAGTATCACGGCGAAAGCAACGAATGCGTCGCACGAAAATTCGCCGCAGCGAGGGCCGCGGGGCTCACTCCCATCCTTTGTGTCGGTGAAACGAGGCAGCAGCGAGACAATGGCGAAACAGAAGCGGTTATCGGCCAGCAACTGGATGCGGTACTGAAGCTCAACGGCATCGCGAGCTTCGACACAGCGTTGGTCGGATACGAACCGGTCTGGGCGATAGGGTCCGGTGAGACGGCGACACCGCAGCAGGCGCAACACGTCCACGCATTCATTCGCAGCAAACTCGAAAAGGAAGATATTTCAATTGCCCGTCGGACCCGGCTGATTTATGGCGGCAGCGTCACCGCAACCAACGTCGCAAAATTATTTGCGCAAGCCGACGTCGATGGCGCATTGGTTGGCGGAGCAGCCCTGACTGCAACCGACTTCCTTCAAATTTGCGTCGCGGCGCAACAGACGCCGTGCGCTCCAAGACATCAGTTCAGGTGAATACCCGCGCCCAGGTCAAGCGCGAAGCCACCACGGCGAGAGCGCCGATGGCACGGTGAGGAAATTGGCCTGGCCACGCGCACCAAACACGGTACCGGACGCGCCGCCGAAGCCGGAACCGGCACTGGCACCCTACCCGTTTTGCAACAGGATCAGAACGGCCAGAGCGGGTGAAAGGAAAAAACCCCTGTTCTACAGGGGTTTCCCGACAAAAGACGAGAGATGGCTTGCAAGTCCGTTTTAGAACGGAATTTCATCGTCCGCAAAACCATTGTCCGCCGGTGGCGGCGACGAGCGTGACGCGCCCTGGTCGTTGCCGCGCGACGGGCCGCCGTAGTTGCCGCCGCCCTGGCGCTGGCCACCGCCCTGCGAGCGCTGGCCGCCACCGCCACCGTCATTGCCGCCCAGCATCTGCATCTCGCTGGCGATGATGTCGGTGCTGTAGCGCTCGATGCCGTCCTTGCCGGTGTACTTGTCGGTGCGCAGCGAGCCTTCGATGTAGACCTGGCGGCCCTTCTTCAGGTAGTCGCCGGCGATCTCGGCCAGGCGGCCGAACATCTTTACCCGGTGCCACTCGGTCTTCTCGACCTTTTCGCCGCTTTGCTTGTCGGTCCAGCTTTCCGACGTGGCCACGTTCAGGGTGGTGACGGCAGTGCCGCCGCCGGTGTGGCGCATTTCCGGATCCGCGCCCAGGTTGCCGACCAGGATGACTTTGTTGACGCCACGTGCCATGGGAGTGCCCTCGTTGAGCCGGCCGTATTTGACGGATGATTACGGCCGGAGTGGTGTTTCGGCTGGCCATCATAACCGTGCACGGGCCGCGCAAGTAGTGCGCGATGGCCGGTTTGCCGCCAGCGCTTGCCGGCAGCTTTCGTGGGCGTCGAACCTGCGGCATGTGGGAGTCTCCAGCCGCGGTGCCGCCGGTTCGAACCGGACAGGATCATCGCGGCTGAAGCCGCTGCCACAGGGATTCCGGGGCGGCTAGAGCGCGGGCGCTTCGGTCACGGCCGCCGCCCTGATGTCGGCGCCGATGCGCCGCGCGCCGGCCATCACCAGCGGCAGCCACAGCAGGGTCATGGCGGCGGCGCAGATGAAGATGCCGCTGGCCCCCAGCCGGCCCAGCGCGATGCCGCCGAAGGTGCCGCCCACGAACGCGCCGATGAACTGGCTGGTGGAATAGGCGCCCATGGCCGCGCCGCGCAGGTGCGCCGGTGCCAGTCGCGAGACCAGGCTGGGCAGCGCGGCCTCGAGCAGGTTGAAGGCCGAGAAGAACACCGCGGCGGCCACGCCGAACGCGATCAGGTGGTTGCCCGACAGCGCGAAACCCAGCAACGCCAGCCCGATCGCCACCACGCAGACCATCACCACGCGCAGGCTCTGCGCGACCTCGCGCATGTGGCGCAGGCTGGCGCCCATCACCAGCGCGGCAACTACCATCACCGGCAGGTACAGCTCCCAATGGCGGTTCACCGGCAGGTTCAGGGTGTGCGCCAGCAACAGCGGCAAACCCACGAAGCTGGCGGTGAGCAGCGCATGCAGGAAGAACACCGAGCCGTTCAGCACCAGCATGCGCGTGTCGCGCAGCATCGCCAGCACGTGGCCGAAGCCGGCCGCGGCCGGCGCCCGCGCCCGTTCGGGCGTGGGCACGATCAGCCACAGCAGCGCCAGCGAGACCAGCGCCAGGATCGAGGTGGCGGCAAACAGGCCGGGCAGGCCGTCGATGGCCTCCAGCGGCGGGCCCAGGATCAGCGCCAGCAGGAACGCCAGCCCGATCGACACGCCGATGATGCCCATCACCTTGCCGCGGTTTTCCTCCACTGTGAGATCGGCCGCCAGCGCGATGCCGGCGCCGGCCACCGCGCCCATGCCCTGCACCGCACGACCGATCGCGATGCCGGTCAGCGTGTGCGACATCGCCGCGATCAGCCCGCCCAGCGCGAACAGCAGCAAGCCCAGGGTGATCGCCGGCTTGCGCCCGATCCGGTCGGACAGCAGCCCCAGCGGAATCTGCAGCAGCACCTGCCCCAATCCGTAAACACCCAGCGCCAGCCCGATCATGAAACCGGTGGCGCCCGGCATCGTCTTCGCGTACAGCGAAAACACCGGCATGATCAGGAACAGGCCGAACAGGCGCAGGCTGATCACGCAGGCCAGGGTCAGGGCACTGCGCCGCTCCAGGCGGGAGAGTTTGCTCACCGGGGTATCGATTTCGGGAAAGGCATGGGCGGCATTATAGAGTCGCGACCCGCGCGGCGGTTTGTGGCGACATGTCGCGGCGGCGGCGCGGGTGCCGATCGCGACATGCCGGTCACCGCCGGGCCCTATAATCGACCCGATAACCCTGCTGAATTCCCCCATGACCTTGATGCCAGCCGACGCCAGCCGCCCCGCCGACTTCACCCAGGTGCGCGATCTTGCCGCCGTCGACATGCAGCACGTCGACGCGCTGATCCGCCATCGGCTCTCCTCCGACGTGGTGCTGATCAACCAGATCGCCGACCACATCATCGCCGGGGGCGGCAAGCGCCTGCGGCCGATGCTGCACACGCTGGCCGCCCGCGCCGCCGGCTATGCCGGCGAGCAGCACGTGAAGCTGGCGGCGGTGATTGAGTTCATCCACACCTCCACGCTGCTGCACGACGACGTGGTGGACGAATCGGACCTGCGCCGCGGCCGCAAGACGGCCAACGCGCTGTGGGGCAATGCGGCCAGCGTGCTGGTGGGCGACTTCCTCTACTCGCGCTCGTTCCAGCTGATGGTGGAACTGGACGACATGCGCATCATGCGCATCCTGGCCGACACCACCAACACCATCGCCGAGGGCGAAGTGCTGCAGCTGCTCAACATCGGCAACGCCGACGTCAGCGAGGCGGCGTACCTGGCGGTGATCGAGCGCAAGACCGCGGTGCTGTTTGCCGCCGCCACCGAGCTGGGCGGCATCCTGGGCGGCCTGCCGCAAGCCCAGGTGGATGCGCTGCGCCGCTACGGCATGGAGCTGGGCTACGCGTTCCAGATCGCCGACGACCTGCTCGACTACGTCTCCAGCCCCGAAGCGCTGGGCAAGAACATCGGCGACGACCTGGCCGAAGGCAAGCCCACGCTGCCGGTGATCTACGCGCTGGAAAAGGCCAGCCCGGACCAGACGCAGTCGCTGCGTCACGCGATCGAGCACGGCGGCCTGGATTCGCTGGACCGCATCATTGCCTCGATCCGCGATTCGGGCGCGCTGGAGCGCACCCGAGAGCGCGCGTTGTCGCACGCGCAGGCCGCGCGCGATGCACTGGCGGCGCTGCCCGCGTCCGATTATCGCGACGCCCTGGCGACGCTGGCCGACTATTCGGTGCAGCGTACGTATTGAATGGCTGGAACTGCAGGAGCGGCTTCAGCCGCGATGCTCTTTGCAAAAAGCCAAAGCAAGAGCATCGCGACTGAAGCCGCTCCTGCAAAGTCGCTCCCTAGCGCTTGCCCGCAAACGTCTCGTGCAGCCAGTCGTGCATCAGGCGGTAGCTGCGCTTGGCGATGGGTTCGTCATAGCGGCAACCGGGCGAGTTCTCGCCCACTTCGGTGAAGCAATGCACCGCGTTGCCGATCACCACGAATTGCCAGTCGGCCGGACTCTGGCGCATTTCATCCATGAAGGCGTCGGCGGCCGGCATGGTGCCCTTGTCGTCGGCGCCGTTCATCACCAGCACGCGCGCCTTGATGTTTTTCGCCAGCGCCGGGTTGTCGGTCTCCAGGCTGCCGTGGAACGACACCACCGCGCCCACGTCGGCACCGCTGCGCGCCAGATCCAGCACCGCGCCGCCGCCGAAGCAGAAGCCGATCGCTGCCAGATGGCTGGCATCGAGCGGCGCGCTGCCGGCCTGGGCTTTCAACTCGTCAAGCGCGTGCCCGATGCGCTTGCGCATCAACGCACGGTTGTCGTACAGCGGCTTGACCGCGGCCTTCGCCTCGTCGAAGGAGGCAGGACGAATCTTTTCGCCGTACATGTCGGTAAGCAGGATCACGTAGTCACGGCCGGCGATCGCCTCGGCCTTTTTCACCGCGCCATCGTTGACGCCGTACCAGTTGGGCACCATCAGCAGGCCCGGGCGTTTCGCACTGGTGGCGTCGTCGTAGATCAGCACGCTGTGGAACTTGGTACCGTCCAGGGTCCAGTCCACGGCACGATGGACCATCTTGGCGTTGGCGGAAAACGCCGCGCCGGCAAGCACGAGCAGGCAACACAATCGAACGATGCGCATGAGGTTGGCTCCGGTGGGTGGTTATTGCCCTGCCGCGTGTCCCGACAGCAGGCGTTTCAAGGGCGTGAGGCGATCGAGCAGACGGACGCCGGCGCCGCGTGCGGCCACCAGCGGCGACGATTGCCAGGCGTAGACCCGCGCCAGCGCGTCGAAACCCAGCGCGTCCAGCGTGTCGGCGCTGCGGCGGCGCCGGGCGTAGCGGCGCAGCACGTGCGCGGCGCCGATGTCCCGGCCGGCGGCGCGCGCGGCCACCAGCGTATCGCGCAATTCGGTCACGTCGCGCAAGCCCAGATTGACGCCCTGCCCGGCCAGCGGATGCACCGTATGCGCCGCATCGCCCAGCAGCACGAAACGTTCGGCCTGGTAGCGCTCGGCCAGTTGCAGCTTCAACGGAAACGAGGCGCGCGCCGTGGTACCGGTGACGCGGCCCAGCCGGAAGTCGCTGGCCACGCCCAGGGCATCGCAGAAGGCGGCATCGTCCATCGCCAGCACGCGTTGCGCCTGCTCCTCCGGCAGCGACCACACCAGCGAGCTGCGGCCATCGGCCAGCGGCAGCAAGGCCAGCGGACCGTCAGGCAGGAAACGTTGCCAAGCGGTGCTCTCGTGAGGACGCTCGGTATGCACGTGAGCCACCACCGCGCGCTGTGCGTAATCGCGGCCACGCGTGCCGATGCCCGCCAACTGGCGCAATGGTGATGAACTGCCGTCGGCTGCCACCAGCAACGCCGCCGACAGGGTTTCGCCGTCGTCCAATTGCAGCCGGACATGATCCTCGCGCGCTTCGAACCCCCGCACCGCCGACGGGCACAGGCGCCGCACGCCGCACATGGATGTGCCAGTGCTGCGAGCGCAGGATGCGCTGGAGCTGCCGCCCGCCGTCTCCAGCGCCTGCCACAGCGTCCACTGCACCAGGTTGTTCTCGACGATGAAGCCCAGCTCGCGCCGGCCTTCAGCCGCCGCGTCGAAATCGATCGCCGCGCCGCTGGCCGCGTCCCAGACATGCATGTGCGCGTAAGCGGATGCGCGCGCCTCGCGAATGGACGGCCAGACGTCCAGATCATCCAGCAGCGCGATCGACGATGGCGCCAGGCCGACCACGCGCAGATCCACCTCGTCCTGCGGCTGCCACCGCGTGGGTGCGCGCGCTTCCAGCAAGACCGTGTCGAAGCCTGCCCGCGCCAACGCCAGCGCCGCGGCAGCGCCGACCATGCCGCCGCCGACCACGGCCACGTCCGGCATCGCGCTGCGCCGGCGCGGCATGTCCCGCATCGGTCGATTCATGGCAGGCGCTCCAGCACCGCCTGCGGCGGCTCGCCACGAAAACCCATGCCGCGCCGCGCCAGCTTCCGTTGCAGCGGAGAGAGCCGATCGCAAGCCAGCAAGGCCAGCGAGCGCAGCGGGGCCAGCAGCGGTTGCGGCAGGCAGGCCAGCCGCACCAGCCCATGGCTCATCGCCATGGTGCCTTCGCGGTCCGGCGCGCGCCGCGCCGCGTAGCTCCGCAACAGGTCGGCGGCACCGGGATCGGCGGCAGCCGCGACCAGCTCGGACAGGGTCAGCGCGTCGCGCAGGCCGAGGTTGAAGCCCTGGGCGCCGATCGGGTGGATGGTCTGTGCCGCATTGCCGACCAGCACCGCGCGCGGCCCGATCACCTGCTGCGCGGCAATGCGGTGGATGGCGTAGGGATGGCGCCGGCCCGGCCGCGTCAGGCGGCCCAGCCGCCAGCCAAAACGCTGCTGCGCCAGCGCGATGAAGCTTTCGTCATCCATCGCCGCCACCGCCCCGACCTGCGCGGCAGGCACCGTGAGCACCAGCCCGCAGCGGCGCTCGGCCAGCGGCAGCAAGGCCACCGGGCCGTCATCGGCAAAGCGCTCGAAGGCGCGGCCGCCGTGGTCGCGTTCCGGCGTGACGGTGCTGACGAACAGGGTTTGTTCGTAATCGTGCCGCTCTACGTCGATGCCCAGTTGCCCGCGCACGAACGATTCGCTGCCATCGGCACCGACCAGCAACGCGGCATCGACCTGGCGCACGCCATCGGCGGTGGCGATACCGGCGCGCCAACCCGCGGCCAGCGGCTGCAGGGTCTGCAAGGTGGCGGGTGCCAGGCGCGTCAACCGCGTGCATTCGTCCAGCCGCCGCAGCAAGGCGGCGCCCAGTTCGCGCGCGGGCAAGGTCCAGCCGAGCGCGTCCACGCCATGCCGGGCCGCGTCGATGCGCGCGCTGCCGAACTCGCCCGCGCGGCTCACGTGGATATGCCGGATCGGCGTGGCGCGCCCGGCGGCATGGCGCCATACGCCGATGGCATCCAGGCCGTTGACGGTGGCGCGTGCCAGCGCCAGGTTGCGCTCGTCGTAGCTGGGCTGCTGGTCGGTGCGCGGCGCGGCGGTTTCCACCAGCGTGGCGGCGATGCCGGCCGCGTCCAGCGCGATGGCCAGGCTGGCGCCGACCAGACCGCCGCCCACGATCAGCACGCCGGAGTTCGAGGGGGAGAAAGGCAGCGATGCGTTCATCCGCCGATGATACCTGCGGCTTTCGTCACGGCCACATTGGGCTAAACTGGGCGTCTCTCATCGCCGCACATGGAGCCTCAGCATGCCCAAGACATCCACCCAGCGCCTGGGCATTTTCGTGGTTCTCGCCGTGGTGATGGCCGCCACCCGCATGCATCACTCGATCCTGCACCATTTCGACGCGCTGCCGGACGCTTCGTGGGGCATCTTCTTCCTGGCCGGCTTCTGGCTCCGCGGCGCGGGGCGCTGGGCCTTCCCGTTGCTGATGGCCGAAGCGGTGCTGATCGATTACCTGGTGATTTCTGGCCAGGGCCTGGATTTCTGGGGCCACTACTGCGTCTCGGCGGCGTACTGGTTCCTGCTGCCGGCCTATTTCAGCCTGTGGATGGGCGGCAGCCTGCTGGCGCGCCATCAGGTGGGCCTGCGCCTGCAGACGCTGGGCATGGCCGCCGTGGCCTTTCTGGCGAGCTGGGCCGTCTGCTATGCGTTGTCCAACGGCAGCTACTACTGGCTGAGCGACACGGTGCCGCTGCCCCGCAGCATGGGCGCATGGTCGGCCAACATGGTCGACTGGTACCTGCCGTTCCTGCAGACCACGGCCTTGTACGTGGGCATTGGCGCGGTGCTGCATGTGCTGGCGACGCAGGTGTCGCGCGCCCTGAACAGCGCCGGCCATTCGCAGCCGCCACGTTGATCGGCAATGGGCAACCGGCTGTCGCGCATCTACACCCGCACCGGCGATGACGGCAGCACCGGGCTGGGCGATGGCTCGCGCGTAGGCAAGGATTCGCCGCGCGTCACCGCCTACGGCACGGTGGACGAGCTCAACAGCACGATCGGCATGGTGCTGGCCGCCGACGGCGTGCCCGAGGCGGTACGCGAGATACTGACCCAGGTGCAGCACGACCTGTTCGACCTGGGCGGCGAGCTGTGCATTCCCGGCATGGCCACGGTGCAGGACAGCGATATCGCGCGGCTGGAATCCACCCTGGACGAGCTCAACGAGCCGCTGCCGCCACTTAAGGAATTCATCCTGCCCGGCGGCGGCATGGCGGCTGCCTGCGGCCACCTGGCGCGCACGGTCTGCCGCCGCGCCGAGCGCGAAGTGGTGGCCCTGGCGCGATCGGAAGACATCCGTGCGCAGCCGCAGCGTTACCTCAACCGGTTGTCCGACCTGCTGTTCGTGATCTGCCGCGTGCTGGCGCGCGCCAGCGGTCACGGCGAAGTGCTGTGGCAGCACGAACGCCGGCGCAAGCCCAAGCCCGCCACGGACTAACCCGCCGGATGATGCGGCTCTATACCCACGCCGATTGCCTGCAGCACACTGCCGGCCTCGACCACGCCGAACGCCCTGCCCGCCTGCGCGCCGTGCTGCAGGCGCTGGATCACGACCGCTTCGCGGCACTCGACCGCATCGAAGCGCCGTGCGCCAGCCGCGAGCAGTTGCTGCGCGTGCACAGCGCCGCCCACGTCGAGCGCATCCTCGCCCATGCCGGCGACAGCGAACTGCAGGCGCTGGATGAGGACACCTGGGTAGGCCCGGGCTCGGTCGAGGCGGCATTGCGTGCCGCCGGCGCGGTGGCCGCGGCGGTGGATGCGGTGATCGGCGGCCGGTGCGAAGCCGCGTTCTGCGCCGTGCGGCCACCGGGCCACCACGCCACCCGCGACGAGGCGATGGGTTTCTGCCTGTTCAACAACGTGGCCGTGGGCGCCGCCCAGGCGATCGCCGTGCACGGGCTGAAGCGGGTGGCGATCGCCGATTTCGACGTCCATCACGGCAACGGCAGCCAGGCCATCTTCGAGCGCGAGCCGCGCGTGCTGTTTTTGTCCAGCCATCAGTCGCCGCTGTATCCCGCCAGCGGCGCCGAGGACGAGCGCGGCGTGGGCAATATCGTCAACGGCACGCTGTCGCCCGGCGCCGGATCGCTGGAATTCCGCGAGCTGTGGACGCACCGGCTGCTGCCGCGGCTGCATGCGTTCAAGCCGCAACTGGTGCTGGTGTCGGCGGGTTTCGACGCGCACCGGAACGATCCGCTGGCCGACATCCGTCTGGGCCAGGAAGACTACGCCTGGATCACCGACCAGTTGCTCTCGTTGGCGCGGCGCCACGCCGGCGGGCGGCTGGTGTCCACGCTGGAAGGCGGCTATGACCTCGGCGCGCTGGCCGCCAGCGTCACCGCCCATGTCGGCGCGCTGATGGCGTAAGCGGAACCGCCCCGATGCGGCGGCCTGCCGCTCCACCGGTCATCACGCCGGCTTGAAATCCAGCGCCGTCGAGTTGATGCAATAACGCAGCCCGGTCGGCGGCGGACCATCCGGAAAGACATGGCCCAGATGCGAATCGCAGCGCGCGCACACGACCTCGGTGCGATGCATGCCGTGGCTGTCGTCGTCCAGCTCGGCCACTGCCGCCGGCGTGATCGGCCGGAAGTAGCTGGGCCAGCCGCAGCCGGACTGGAACTTGCTGTCCGAACCGAACAGCTCGGCCTGGCAGGCCGCGCAAACATAGGTGCCCGCGGCGTCATGCTGGTAGTACTTGCCGCTGAACGGCGCCTCCGTGGCCGAACAGCGACAGGTGGCATATTGCTCGGGGCTCAACTGTGCCCGCCATTCGGCATCGGACTTGATGATTTTCTGCTCGGTCATGCTGAATCCTCGCTCGGTTTCGAAAGGGCCCGCCTGCCGTACATGGGGTCTTTCTGCTAGCTTAACGAGCCTTCGAAGTCGGCAGAATCCCATTGTGACGCGCACGCTACCCCCACGACGCCTGCTGGCCGTTGCCGCCGCACTCGCCCTGATCGGCCAAGCGGCCAACGCGGAAACCGCGCCACCTGGCCGCGCCACCACCGGCAACGCCGATACGGCGTGCCCGCTGGGCACGTTCCATTGCGCTCCCAAGCCGCCCAGCTACGCGATGTGCCGGCCCAACGCGATGCTCGACTTCTACGACCCCACGCTGAGCCGCGACCCGACCCTGCGCGAAACCAGCCTCACCAGCGTGTGGGCGCAGCACGTGGACAGTTCGGACCAGTCGGTCTACCACCTTTCCGGCAACGTGAAGCTCGACCGCGCCGATCAGCAATTGCAGGCCGACACCCTCGATTACAACAACGTCAGCACCGACTACGACGCCCGCGGCAACGTGCGCTACCAGGAAGCCGGCCAGCTGCTGTCGGCCAGCCACATGCAGGGCAACACCGATGCCAGCCGCGGCATCGCCCACGACGTGCGCTACCAGATGCTGGATGCGCGCGGCAACGGCGTGGCCAAAAAGGGCCAGATGTTCGACGCCCAGCGCACCCGCTACACCCGCGCCACCTATTCCACCTGCGACGTGGGCCACCACGTGTGGGAGTTCCGCGCCAAGTCGATCGCCATCGACAAGACCACCGGCGTGGGCGTGGCGCGCAACGCCACCATGCGCATGGGCAAGGTGCCGTTCCTGTACCTGCCGTACTTCACCTTTCCGGTGAACGACGAGCGCAAGAGCGGCTTCCTGTATCCGGTGTTCGGCAAGAGCAGCCGCGGCGGTTTCGAGATCAGCACGCCGTACTACCTGAACCTGGCGCCCAACTACGACGCCACCCTGGACCCGCGCATGTACACCGCGCGCGGCCCGATGCTGGGCGGTGAATTCCGCTACCTGTTCCCGCGTACGCGGGGCCAGTTCAACGTGCAGTACGTGCCGCACGACCGCGGCGAGCGGGTTGGCCTGGACGACACCAGCAACACCGAGCGTTACCTGGTCAACTTCAGCAACGTCACCAGCCTGTGGGGCAGCTGGCGCCTGATCAGCTCGATCAACCGCGCCTCGGACAGCGGCTATTACTACGACTACGGCGAAGACCTGGCGACATCGGGCACCGTGGTGCGCACGCTCAGCTCCAGCGTGGCCATGCGCGGGTCCGGAAAATGGTGGAGTGCGGCCGTGGGCGCCACCGTCTACCAGAACGTGAACCCGTTCGTGACCGACGCGTCGCTGCAATACCGGCAACTTCCGTACGCCACCTTTTCGATGGATGTGCCGCTGGCGCCATGGCTGGAATTCGGCATGGCTTCGGAAGCCGTCGCGTTCCGCAAGCCGGGTTACATCGAGGGCCAGCGCGAGGATCTCTACCCCTACCTGGCCGCCTATTTCGGCACGCCCGCATGGTTCGTGCGACCGAGGCTGGCGTACCGGTACACCGCGTACCAGTTGAATGACGACTACCAGAAGTATGGCGCCAGGTTCACCGAACAATCGCCGACCCGGGCCCTGCCCATCGTCAGCATCGACAGTGGGCTGGTGTTCGATCGCAACACGTCGCTGTTCGGCACCAACTACACGCAGACGCTCGAGCCGCGGCTGTATTACCTGTACGTGCCCTACCGCAAGCAGGACAACCTGCCGCTGTTCGACACGCGGCTGATGTCGTTCGACTACTGGCAGCTGTTCTCGCCGAACCAGTTCTCGGGCGCCGACCGCCAGATGGATGCCAACAACCTCACCGCCGCGCTGACCAGCCGGCTGCTGGATGAGGACGGCGTGGAGCGGATGTCGGCAAGCCTGGGGCAGATCCATTATTTCTCGCCGCAGCGGGTGATCGGCAACGACTGGGTGCGTTCGGCCTACGTGGCCCAGCTCGGCCTGCAGCTGAGCGACCGCTGGCGCCTGAACAGCAGTTACCAATGGAGCCCCAACACGCGGATGACCGAAATGGGCTCGCTGGAACTGCAGCGCCGCGTGGGCGACGACGGCATCCTCAACGTCTCCTACCACTATCGCCGCAACCTCATGGAACAATACGGCGTCTCGGGGGTCTACCCGATCTCCGATCGCTGGCGGCTGGTCGGCGCGCTGGCGTGGTCGGTGCCCGATGGCCATTCGGTGGAAGCCATGGCCGGCGTGCAATACGACAGCTGCTGCGTGGCCTTGCGTCTGGTCGGACGCAACTACGTGAAGCAGAGCGGGTACGGCATCGTGTCGGCGAACGCCGATCGGCGCGACAACGCGATCATGTTCGAAATCGTTTTCAAGGGCCTGGGCTCGTCCGGCCACCAGATCGACGCGCTGTTGCAGCGTGATATTCTCGGCTATCAATAATCGCATTACGCGGGCTTTCATCGATGAAGCAACTCTTCGCCTCCCTGCTGCTCGCCCTGGCGTTCGCGCTCCCGGCCCACGCCCAATTGCTGGCGCCCGCGTCGGCGCCGGCCAGCCAGCCGCTGGATCGCATCGTGGCGGTGGTGGACGAGGACGTGATCCTGCAGAGCGAGCTGGACCAGGCCGTGGCCTCGGTGCAACAGCAGTACGCGGCCCATCCCGAACAGTTGCCGCCGCAGCAGGTGCTGCAGAAGCAGGTGCTGAATCGCCTGGTGCTGATGAAGCTGCAGATAGCAAAGGCACAGGAACAGGGCATCCGCATCTCCGATGCCGACATCGACCAGGCCGTTGCCGCCGTGGCGGCGCAGAACAAGCTCACGCCCGAACAGCTGCGCAACGAAGTGGAACGCAGCGGCGAGAGCTACGAGGCGTTCCGCAAGCAACTGGGCGACCAGCTGATGGTGCAGCGCCTGCAGCAAAGCGTGGTGCAGAGTTCGGTCACCATCACCGACAGCGAGATCAACAACCTGCTGAGCAGCCCCACCTACAGGGCCGGTGAAGTCCATCTGGCCCACATCCAGATCAGCATTCCCGGCGGCGCCGACGCGGCGGCCATCCAGGCCAGCGCGGAGAAGGCGCAGCAGGCGCTCGACGCCATCAAGGGCGGAATGGATTTCAATGCCGCGGCGATCCGCTACTCCGACGCCCCCGATGCGCTCGATGGCGGCGACCTGGGCTGGCGCAAGCTCGACGAAATTCCGCCGGCGTTCGCCGAAACCCTGGCTTCCATGAAGCCGGGCGACGTCAGCGCGGCGCTGCGTGGCCCCACCGGTTTCCACATCATCAAGCTGATCGGGCAGCGCGAGCCCAGCAAGCAGATCGTCACCGAGTTCCACGCGCGGCAGATCCTGATCAAGCCCAGCGAACTGGTGACCCCGGCGCAGGCCGAGCAGAAGGCGCGCGACCTGTACGAGCGCATCGTCGACAAGCACGAGGACTTCGCCAAGCTGGCGAAGGAGGACTCCGATGACGACACCACCGCCAACGCCGGCGGCGACATGGACTGGTTTCCGCAGCAGGCCTGGGGCGCAAGCATCGCCGCGCAGCTGGCCAACCTGAAGGACGGCGAAGTATCCAAGCCGTTCCAGACCCAGGCCGGCTGGCACATCCTGCAGCGCCTGGGCACCCGCCAGAGCGACCAGACCGTGGAGCTCGAGCGCAACGAGGCGCGCCAGGCCATCGGCAATCGCAAGGCCGAGCAGGCCTATGACGATTACCTGCGCGACCTGCGCGCCAATGCCTACGTGCAGATCGTCGCGCCCGAATTGCGCGACGCCGACACCGACGGCGCCTCCTCGTAACACCGGCGGCATGTCGATGCCCTTGCCACGGCTCGCCCTCACCGCGGGCGAACCCGCGGGCGTCGGCCCCGAACTGCTGATCCGCCTGGCGGCCACGCCGCTGGCCGCCACGCTGGTGGCGATCACCGATCGCGCCCTGCTGCAGCGCGCCGCCGCACGCTGCGGCGTGGCCATCGATTTGCTCGACGACGATGGCAGCGCGCCTCCCGATCGCGCGGCCGGCACCCTGCGCGTGCGCCACGTGGCGCTGGAAACGGAGGAACTCCCAGGCCAGCCCGACCCCCGCAACGCCGGCCACGTGCTGGCCACCCTCGCCGCCGCCGCCGATGGCTGCATGGCGGGCGATTACGCCGCCGTGGTCACCGCGCCGCTGCAGAAATCCTCGATCAATGAAGCGGGCATCGCCTTCAGCGGGCACACCGAGTTCTTTGCCGAACGGGCACACGCCGACGTGGTGATGATGCTTGCCAGCCCCGAACTGCGGGTGGCGCTGGCGACCACGCACCTGCCGTTGCGCGCCGTCCCGGACGCCATCACCGCTGCGTTGCTGACCCGGGTGTTGCGCATCGTGCACGCGGAGTTGCAGGCGAAGTTCGGCCTGCGGCAACCCCGCATCGCCGTGCTCGGCATCAACCCCCATGCGGGCGAAGGCGGACACATGGGGCGCGAGGAGATCGACACCGTGATACCGGTGCTCGGTCGGTTGCGCGCCGAGGGCATGCACTTGCTGGGGCCGCTGCCGGCCGACACCGCCTTCGTGCCGGCGATGCGCCCGCGTTACGACGCGGTGCTGGCGATGTACCACGACCAGGCGCTGCCGGTGCTGAAGAGCGAGGCGTTCGACCGCACCGTCAACCTCACGCTCGGCCTGCCGTTCATCCGCACCTCGGTCGACCATGGCACTGCGCTGGACCTGGCCGGCAGCGGCCGCGCCGATCCGTCCAGCCTGATCGCCGCGGCAAACCTCGCATTGGACCTCGTGGCGCGCCGCGCCACTCATCCATCCTCTCCCCCAAGGGGAGAGGAGCGAGGTGAGGGGCCAATCCTGCGGGAAACGCCCCCATGAACGCGCGCCCCAAGAAAAGCTTCGGCCAACACTTCCTGCACGACGGCCGCTACATCGACCGCATCGTCACCGCCATGGCGCCGCGCGCCACCGACTTCGTGCTGGAAATCGGCCCCGGCGAAGGCGCGCTGACGCTGCCGCTGCTGGCAGCGGCCGGCAAGCTTACCGCCATCGAACTGGACACCGACCTGATCCCGGCGCTGCAGGCGCGCGCGGCCAGCGTGGGTGCGTTGCAGGTCATCCACGCCGACGTGCTGAAGGTCGACTTCACCGCGCTGGCGCAGCGCCATGGCGTCGAGCGGCTGCGCATCGCCGGCAACCTGCCGTACTACATCTCCAGCCCGATCCTGTTCCATTGCGTCGAGCATTCCCGTGCGATCGCGGACATGCACTTCATGCTGCAGAAGGAGGTCGTCGACCGGATGGCCGCCGAACCCGGCAGCAAGGTCTACGGTCGATTGTCGGTCATGCTGCAACTGGCCTGCCGCGTGGAACCGCTGTTCACGGTGCCGCCCGAAGCCTTCCGGCCGCCACCCAAGGTGGAATCGGCCGTGGTGCGGCTGGTGCCGCTGGCGCCCGAGGAGCGCCACGATGCCGATCCGGACGGTGTCCACGCCGTGGTCAAGGCGGCTTTCGCGCAACGGCGCAAGACCCTCAACAATGCGCTCAGGCAACTGATGGATGCCGACGCGATCCGCCGCGCGGGCGTCGACCCCGGCGCCCGCGCCGAGACGCTGGCACCCGCGGATTTCGTGCGCCTGGCGAAAGTCCACGGTGGCCAATGACCGTCCCGGCCGCGATGTGCACGATGGCTCGACATGGCCTGCCCCATGCACGGCGACAAGCCCTACAATCCGGACATGACTGAGAAATCTTCCTACACGATCGATGTGCAGGTCGAAACACGTTTCGTCCCCGATCAATCCAGGCCCGGCGACAACCGTTACGTTTTCGCCTATACCGTCAAGCTGCGCAACGCCGGCAGCGTGCCCGCGCGATTGCTCACGCGGCACTGGATGATCACCGATGCCAACGGCAAGGTCGACGAAGTGCGCGGTGACGGCGTGGTCGGCGAGCAACCGTGGATGCGCCCCGGCGACGCGTTCGAGTACACCTCCGGCGCGGTGCTGGAGACCTCGGTGGGCACGATGGGCGGCAGCTACCAGATGCTGGCCGACGACGGCACCGAGTTCGACGCGCCCATCCCCACCTTCACCCTGTCGATTCCGCGCACCCTGCATTGATGGACGCGTCCTGACATGGCCACCTACGCCATCGGCGACGTGCAGGGGTGCTACCCCGAGTTGCAACGGCTGCTGGAAAAGCTGCGCTTCGATACCGCGCGGGACGAACTGTGGTTCTGCGGCGACCTGGTCAATCGCGGCGGCCAGTCGCTGGAGACGCTGCGACTGATCCACAGCCTGCGCGAATCCAGTGTGGTCACCCTGGGCAACCACGACCTGAGCCTGCTGGCGATCGCCCAGCGCAAGCCCGACGCGCAGGCGCGCGTGAATCCCGAATTGCGTGAAGTCCTGTTCGCGCACGACGCGCCGGTGCTGTTCGAATGGATGCGCTCGCAGAAACTGCTGCACCACGACGAGAAGCTCAACTGGACCATGATCCACGCCGGCCTGGCGCCGGTGTGGACCTTGCGCCAGGCACAACGCGCGGCGCAGGAGGTTGAACGCGAGCTCTCCAGCCCGCGCCACCCGCGCCTGCTGCGCAACCTGTTCGGCAATAGGCCCGCCGTCTGGTCGAACCGCCTGCAAGGCATGGATCGCCATCGCGCCACCATCAACACGTTGACGCGCATGCGCTATTGCGACGTCAACGGCCGCATCGATTTCGATGCCAAGGGCGTGCCTGGCACACAGAAGCCCGGGCTCTACCCCTGGTTCGAGGTGCCCGGCATGCGCCGGCGCGATACGCGCATCGTCTGCGGTCACTGGTCGGCGCTGGAGCGTTTCGCCGGCTTCGGCGTGCATGCCATCGATACCGGCTGCGTCTGGGGCGGCAAGCTCACCGCGCTGCGGCTGGATGCCGAGGAGATCCAGTACATCACGGTCGACGCGGAGCCGCACCGCGTCCGTCCGCCCGGCGGCGGCGACTGAGCCGGCCGATCGCGGGTATCGCCGTCGGGCCATCCACGGCGCACAGCCGATGCAATCCGATGGACCATGCCATGTGCTAGCTTTGCTGCTCCGCAGCATGAGTGGATGCCATGGAACATCACGCCAAGGTCGACCGGCAATTCGGTTCGCGCGCCCAGGCCTACCTGGAAAGCGCGGTACACGCCCGCGGGGCGGATCTGCAGCACCTGGCCGCACTCGCAGCGGTACTGCCGCGCGGTGCGCGCGTGCTCGACATGGGCTGCGGCGCCGGCCACGCCAGTTTCGCCGTGGCGCCCCATGCAGGCGAGGTGGTGGCCTATGACCTCGCGCGCGACATGCTTGCGGTGGTGCGCGATGCCGCCGCGCAGCGGGGGTTGTCCTCGGTGCGCACCGAGCAGGGGCCGGCAGAGCGATTGCCGTTCGAGGCCGGCGCGTTCGACCTGGTGATCAGCCGATACAGCGCCCACCACTGGAGCGATCCGGCCGCCGCGCTGCGCGAGGCGGCCAGGGTGATCAAGCCCTCGGGATGCCTGTGCTTCATCGACGTGGTGGGGCCGCAGGGGCCGCATGCCGCGCTGCTGGATACGCACCTGCAGGCACTGGAACTGCTGCGCGACACCTCGCATGTGCGCGACTACAGCCCGGCCGAATGGCGGACGATGCTGCAACGGGCGGGTTTCGAGGTGACGGCCGAGCAGGCCTGGCCGCTGGAGATCGACTTCGCCAGCTGGGTCGCGCGCATGCGCACGCCGCCCGTGCTGGAGGCGGCCATCCGCCATCTGCTGGCCGATGCGCCGGCCGAGGTGCAGCGCTACTACAACATTCGCGCGACGCTCGATTTCACGCTGGAATCGGCCATGTTCACCGCGCGCCCGCGCTAGGGGGATGAAAAAAGGCGGCCATGCCGACCGCCTTCCCATCGTTCAATCAAACCGCATGGTCACGACAGCTGGCCATGGCAGTGCTTGTACTTCTTGCCCGAGCCGCAGGGGCACTGGTCATTGCGGCCCACCTTCTCGCCCGTGACCGGCCGCATGCCCGCACCGCTGGCAGGCAGCGCGGACTCGCCCGGCGCGCCGCCGCCGCTGGCCAGCATCTGCTTCTGCATGCGCTCGGCGAGGCGTTGCTGCTCGGCCTCCATTGCCGCCACTTCCTCCTCGCTGCGGATGCGGATGCGCGCCAGCATCTGCACCACTTCGGTCTTGATCCGGTTGAGCATTTCGGAGAAGAGCTTGAACGCCTCGCTCTTGAACGCCTGCTTCGGGTCCTGCTGCGCGTAGCCGACCAGATAGATGCCCTGGCGCAGGTAATCCATGTTGGCCAGGTGATCTTTCCAGGCGTTGTCGACCACGGTCAGCATGATGTGCTTTTCGAGCTGGCGCATGGTTTCGGCGCCGATCTGCGCTTCCTTGGCCTGGAACAGCACATCGAGCGCCTCGCGCACGTGCGCCAGGATCGCGTCGGCATCCACCTCATGCTGCTGTTCCAGCCATTCGACCAGACCCAGCGAGAGACCGAACTGGCTTTCGAGCTCGCGGTTGAGGGCGGGAATGTCCCATTGCTCGTCGATGCTGTCCGCCGGCACGTGGGCACGCACGATGCTGGTCACCACGTCCTCGCGGATATCGGCCACGGTCGCGGCCACTTCCTCGCCCTCGAGCAGCTCGTCGCGCTGGCGGTAGATCACCTTGCGCTGGTCGTTGGCGACGTCGTCGAACTCCAGCAGGTGCTTGCGGATGTCGAAGTTGTGCTGCTCGACCTTGCGCTGCGCCTTCTCGATCTGCCGGCTGATCATGCGATCTTCCAGCGCGTCGTCGTCCTTCATGCCGAAGCGCTTCATCCAGCGCACCAGGCCTTCGCCGCCGAAGATGCGCAGCAGGTTGTCTTCCAGCGACAGGTAGAAGCGCGAGGAGCCCGGGTCGCCCTGGCGGCCGGAGCGGCCGCGCAGCTGGTTGTCGATGCGCCGCGACTCGTGCCGCTCGGTGCCGATGATGTGCAGGCCGCCGGCGGCGAGCACCTGGTCATGCAGCTTTTTCCAGTCGGCCTTGACGCGGGCGCGATCGACCTCACTGGCGCCTTCGGGCAGCGCGGCCAGCGCCACTTCCAGGCTGCCGCCCAGCACGATGTCGGTACCGCGGCCGGCCATGTTGGTGGCGATGGTGACCTGCCCCGGCGCGCCCGCCTGGGCCACGATCTGCGCTTCGCGCTCATGCTGCTTGGCGTTCAGTACCTCGTGCGCCACGCCGGCCTTTTTCAGCAGGCCGGAGAGCAGCTCGGACACCTCGATCGAGGTGGTACCGACCAGCACCGGCTGGCCGCGCTGGTGACAGGCCTTGATGTCCTCGATCACCGAGTTGTACTTCGGCGTCTGCGACAGGAAGATCATGTCCGGGTTGTCCTTGCGGATCATCGGCTTGTGGGTGGGGATCACCACCACCTCCAGGCCGTAGATGCTCTGGAACTCGAACGCCTCGGTGTCGGCGGTGCCGGTCATGCCGGCCAGCTTCTTGTACATGCGGAACAGATTCTGGAACGTCACCGTCGCCAGAGTCTGGTTTTCGCGCTGGATCGGCACGCCTTCCTTTGCCTCGACCGCCTGGTGCAGGCCGTCGGACCAGCGCCGGCCGGTCAGGGTGCGGCCGGTGAACTCGTCGACGATCACCACCTCGCCATCACGCACGATGTAGTCGACGTCGCGCTGGTAGATGCCGTTGGCGCGCAGCGCGGCGTTAAGGTGATGCACCACCGCCAGGTTCTTGGAGTCGTACAGGCCGCTGTCCGCGTCGATCACGCCGGCGGCGCGCAGCAGTTCGTCGGCGTGCTGCATGCCCTCCTCGGACAAGTGCACCTGCTTCTGTTTCTCATCGACCCAGTAATCGCCGCTGCCGTTTTCCTCGGTCTGGCGAATCATGTGCGGCACGATCTTGTTCAGCGCGATGTACAGCGCCGGGGAGTCCTCGGCCGGGCCGGAGATGATCAGCGGCGTACGCGCCTCGTCGATCAGGATCGAGTCGACCTCGTCGACGATGGCGTAGTTCAGGCCACGCTGGTAGCGCTGCTCCTTGCTGAGCGCCATGTTGTCGCGCAGGTAGTCGAAACCGAACTCGTTGTTGGTGCCGTAGGTGATGTCGGCGGCATAGGCCGCACTCTTGTCGGCGTGGTCCATGCCCGGATACACCACGCCCACGGTCAGCCCCAGGAAGCCATACAGCTGGCCCATCTGGGCCGAGTCGCGCCGGGCCAGGTAATCGTTGACGGTGACCACGTGCACGCCCTTGCCCTCGAGCGCATTCAGGTACACCGGCAGCGTGCCGACCAGGGTCTTGCCTTCGCCCGTGCGCATTTCGGCGATCTTGCCCTGGTGCAACACCATGCCGCCGATCATCTGCACGTCGTAGTGGCGCATGCCCAGCACGCGCTTGGCCGCCTCGCGCACCACGGCGAACGCCTCGGGCAGCAGCTTGTCCAGCGATTCGCCCCCGGCCACGCGCTGCCTGAATTCCTCGGTCTTGCCGCGCAGTGCGTCATCGCTGAGCTTCTCGAACTCGGGCTCCAGCGCATTGATGCGGGCGACGGATCGGGAAAGCTGACGCAGCACGCGCTCGTTGCGGCTACCAAACAGGCTCGTCAAGGCACGATTGAACATCGATCTTCCGGGTAGATAAACGGGATGCCCGCCAACCGGCGCGGGCCAATCGGGCATATTACTACAGGCCCCACAGGCAGGCCCCACAGGGGATTCGGAATGGCGGTCGCCGCGCCGGTATTCAAGGGCAACGCGCGCCCATGGCGGCCGCCGACGGCCGCACCGGGGGCAGAGATTTCAGCGATGGCTGCGCACGTAGGTGAGCGGATTGACCACCCGGCCCCCGTGCCACACCTCGAAATGCAGGTGCGAACCGGTCGAACGCCCGGTGGAGCCGGCGTCGGAGATCACCTGACCCACACGCACGCGCTGGCCCGGATGCGCCAGCAAGCTGCTGTTGTGGGCGTAGCGCGTCATGTAGCCGTTGCCATGGTCGATCTCGACCACCTTGCCGTAGCCGCGGCGAACACCCGCGAACGTCACCATCCCCGCCGCCACGGCATGCACCGGCGTGCCCTTGGGCACCGCGATGTCGATGCCGGTGTGGCGCGCCATGTGGCCGTCGAACGGGTCCGGGCGCCCACCGAAATACGACGAGATATAGCCCTGCACCGGCATGCCGGTGGGTTTCAGGCTGGATTCGATGCGCGCGTCCAGCAACAGGCTTTGCAGCGCGGACAATTGCGCCTGCTGGCTGTCGAACTGCCCGGCGAGCTGGTCGATGCTCGCTTCCAGCGCCGGCGGCAGCGCGTAACCCGTGTCGCCGGCCTCCTCGACGCCGCCCACCGGAGGCGGCTGGTCGAAACTGAACTCGGCGTCGTCGAGCTTGCCGACCTGGGCCAGCCGCACGCCCAGCGCATTGAGACGGGTCGACTGGGCCTGCAACTGGCCCAGCTTCAGCGCCAGCGCGTCCAGGCCACGCTCGGCGTCCTGGCGGACACCCTGCAATTGCGCATCCTGTTGCCGGATCTGCTGCTGCAGGTCGTGGATGCGGGCCAACGTGCGCTCTTGCGGGCTGGCGATGGTCAACGCCAGCGCCGCCCCCACGCCGATGCAGCCGAGCAGCACGAATCCGGCGGCCACGTACAGCTTCCAGCGCAGCCAGCGCCGCGACAGATCGAGCGTGCGCGGCAACTTTCGGTGACGTGAGACGAGTATGATTTGCATGAGTTTCCCAAGTCGAATCCCGCCGTGACGCAGCACGCCGAACCTGCTTCGCGCCGCCCCGGCCATGGCCCGAAAGCCCTGGTCGATTGCGGCTCCTTCGCAGCCCTGGCCCGAAAGGCCGGCGCGCTGGAAGCACTCGATCGCGCACTGCGTCAGACGTTGCCCTTGCCGCTGCGCGACGAAACACGATTCGCCAACGTACGCAACGGACGCCTTGTCTTCCTGGCAACCTCACCGGCCTGGGCGGCACGCCTGCGGTTGATGCAGACGCAGATCCTGGCCACCGCCAATGCCATCGGCACCGACGCCAGTGCGATTGCCGTGAAAGTGGTCCCCCAACCGCCGGCCCCTGCGCAGCCGCCTCGGTCAAAACCGCTTTCGCCTGCCGCAGCCGCCCATCTCCGGGCCGCCGCGGCATCCATGACAGACCCCGAATTGCAGGGACTGTTCCTTGAATTGGCGTCCATCGCCGAACCCGCTGATTCCCCTCGCCCCCAGGCCGGATAGCTGCAAGCGGCAGCGCCGTTTCATGCCCGCGAGACCCCCGTCGACCGCGCCGGGTTGGCGGTCGGAGGGTTTTTATACCACGCGTTTGCGTCGCGAAGCACTTTGCATGTCGCGAAAACGTGAAGCGGCGCCGGGAACGCGAACGACGCGCACAAAAAAACGGCCCTGCCGTCGCAGGGCCGTTTCTGGCGACGCCATGGGCCGGGTGGCGGGCCTCAGATCGCCTGGGCTGGATGCGCGTAGGAGATCGGCGAAGTGGCCGGATCGTCCTGGTAGCTGACTTCTTCCCACGCCGAGGCGTCGGCGATCAGCGTGCGCAGCAGCTTGTTATTGAGCTCGTGGCCGGACTTGTGCGCGTCATAGGCGCCGATCAGGCTGTGGCCGAGCAGGTACAGGTCGCCGATGGCGTCGAGGATCTTGTGCTTCACGAACTCGTCCTCGTAGCGCAGACCGTCCTCGTTGAGCACGCGGTAGTCATCCAGCACCACCGCGTTGTCCATCGAGGCACCGAGCGCCAGGTTGTGCTCGCGCAGCATCTCGATATCACGCATGAAGCCGAAGGTGCGGGCCCGGCTGACTTCCTTCACGAACGAGGTCGTGGAGAAGTCGATCTCGGCGCGCGAGGTGCGCTTGGAGATGATCGGATGGTTGAAGTCGATCGAGAAACCCACCTTGAAGCCGTCAAACGGCGTGAAGCTGGCCCACTTGTCGCCTTCCTGCACCTTGATCGGCTTCTTGATCCGGATGAAGCGCTTGGCGACGTTCTGTTCCTCGATGCCCGCCGACTGCAGCAGGAACACGAACGGGCCGGCGCTGCCATCCATCACCGGCACTTCCGGGGCGGAAAGATCGACATACGCATTGTCGATGCCCAGCCCCGCCATCGCCGACAACAGGTGTTCCACCGTGGAGACGCGCACGTCGCCCTTGGCCAGCGTGGTGGACCGGCGCGTGTCACCGACATTGTCGGGTCGCGCGTGGATTTCCACCGGTGGTTCGAGGTCGGTACGGCGGAACACGATGCCTGTATTCGGCGCGGCCGGACGCAGGGTCATGTAGACCTTGTCGCCGGTGTGCAAACCCACGCCGGTGGCCCGGATGATGTTCTTGAGCGTACGCTGCTTGATCATTTTTGTTGGTACCTGTGTAGGTAGCAGCCAATCAGGGAGCGGATGCTAACACAGATTTAACCTGCGATAAAAGCAAACCGAACCGTACAGTCTGATTAAGCCTTCATGATTCCTTCATCCCTGCGGAAGGTAGTCCGCGAAGCCGGGTCGAGCGCAGTGGCGGTGAAGCCATCCATCGGGGCGCGCCGCTGGAGCGGAGTGCCATGTAAAGACGTATGTCGTTGATTGAACGCGACATCACGTCTGTCACCGGTGAACCCACGCCGACCTTCGCCGCACGACAGTCATGCCAGCGCGGCAACGAACAACGACGCAACGCGGCAGCGCCGGTGAGCAGCCGGCGCCAGGCGATGCAGAGATGGACAAGCGGTGCGTAGGTTTGTTCAGTCTATGCGTTACCTCAGTCGGCCTGGCGGCGCAGGAAGGCGGGAATGTCGAGATAGTCGATATTCGGTTCGGCATTGCGCGCCGGCGCGGCGCCCGCTTCCGTGCGGCCATGGCCGGTTGTCGCTTCGGGCTGGGCGTAGTCGACCACTTCGTTGCCGGTGCCGGTACGCAGCACCACCGGGCGCGGGCGCATCTGCACCTGCTGCTGGGTCTCTACCGCACGGATCGGCTGGCGCGAGGCGGCAGCACGGTTGAGTCCGGTGGCGACCACGGTGACGCGCACATCGTCCTTCATCTCCGGGTCCAGCGAGGTACCGATCACCACTGTGGCATCTTCGCTGGCGAAGTCGTGGATGACCCGACCGATTTCGTCGAATTCGCGCATGGTGAGGTTGGGGCCGGCCGTCACGTTGACCAGGATGCCGCATGCGCCGTTGAGGTTGACGTCTTCCAGCAGCGGGTTCTTGATCGCCGCCTCGGCGGCCGCCTGGGCGCGGTCGTCGCCGCATGCGGTGCCGGTGCCCATCATCGCCAGGCCCATTTCCGACATCACGGTGCGCACGTCGGCGAAGTCGACGTTGATCAGGCCCGGGGCGGTGATCAGGTCGGCGATGCCCTGCACGGCGCCCTGCAGCACGTCGTTGGCCGCCTTGAACGCGTTCAGCAGGGTGACTTCGCGGCCCAGCACGCTGAGCAGCTTCTCGTTGGGGACGGTGATCAGCGAATCCACGTGCTGCTGCAGATCCTCGATGCCCTTCAGCGCCACCTGCATGCGGCGACGGCCCTCGAACGGGAACGGCTTGGTCACCACCGCCACGGTGAGGATGCCCTTTTCCTTGGCCAACTGCGCCACCACCGGCGCGGCGCCGGTACCGGTGCCGCCGCCCATGCCGGCGGTGATGAACACCATGTCGGCGCCTTCCAGCATCGCCTCGATGCGTTCGCGATCCTCCAGCGCGGCCTGCCGGCCCACCTCCGGGTTGGCGCCGGCGCCGAGGCCCTTGGTGACGTTGCCGCCCAGTTGCAGGTGGGTGCGCGAGCCACAGTTGGTCATGGCCTGGGCGTCGGTGTTGGCGACGATGAATTCCACGCCCTCGATGTGCGAGTTGAGCATGTGCGCCACGGCATTGCCGCCGCCACCGCCCACCCCGATCACCTTGATGACGGCGTTGGGTGCGAGTTTTTCGATCAGTTCAAACATTTCCCGTTCTCCGTAGAGTTGTTGTCGTTGTAACCGCGGATACGGCTCCTGCCGTCCCGCGGTGGTGGGTGAATCCGTCACCCGCGGTGGCGCATCCCGCGCCCCCTCAGAAATTCCTGGTGAACCAGTTGCGCCACTTGCCGACCAGCCCGCCCACGCTGCCGCCGATGGGGTGGCTGACGCGGGTGCCGCCGGCGCGCGAGCCGTGCAGCAGCAGGCCCACGCCGGTGGCGTGCAGCGGGCTGGAGACGACTTCGCCCAAGCCATTGATCTCCTGCGGCACGCCGATGCGCACCATCATGTGGAAGATCTCCTCGGCCAGCTCCAGCGCACCTTCCATCTTGGAGGCGCCGCCGGTCAGCACCACACCCGCGGCCACCAGGTTCTCGTAGCCGGAGCGGCGCAGCTGGTCCTGCACCATCTCGAAGATTTCCTCGTAGCGGGCCTGCACGCTCTGCGCCAGCGATTGCCGCGCCAGCCGCCGCGGCGGGCGGTCGCCCACGCTGGGCACCTGGATGGTTTCGTCGGCGTGGGCCAGACCGGCCAGCGCGCAGGCGTACTTGATCTTGATTTCCTCGGCATGCGCGGTGGGCGTGTGCACGCCCTGGGCGATGTCGCCGGTGACGTTGTCGCCGCCCACCGGCAGCGAGGCGGTGAAGCGGATCGAACCGTGGGTGTAGATGGCGATGTCGGTAGTGCCGGCGCCGATGTCGACCAGGCACACGCCCAGCTCGCGCTCATCGTCGGTCAGCACGGATTTGGCGCTGGCCAGCGCCGAGGGCACCAGCTCATCCACCGACAGGCCGCAACGCTGGATGCACTTGGTGATGTTCTGCACCGCCGCCGCCGCGCCGGTGACCAGATGCACATTGGCTTCCAGGCGCACGCCGCTCATGCCCACCGGCGCGCGGATGCCGTCCTGGCCGTCGATGCGGTATTCCTGCGACTCCTTGTAGAGCACCTTGCGGTCGGCCGGGATCGCCACCGCGCTGGCCGCTTCCAGCACCTGCTCCAGGTCGCCCACGGTCACCTCGCGGTCGCGGATGGCCGCATTGCCGTGCGAGTTGCGGGTTTCCAGGTGGCTGCCGGAAATGGAAGCGTAGACCGAGCGGATGTCGCAGCCGGCCATCAGCTCGGCCTCCTCCACCGCGCGCTGGATCGAGTGCACGGTCGATTCGATATCGACCACCGAGCCGCGCTTCATGCCGCGCGACACATGGGTGCCGATGCCGATCACCGTGATCGGCTCGCCGATCTCGTATTCGCCGACGATCGCCACCACCTTCGAGGTGCCGATGTCGAGCCCGACGACGAGCTGCTTGTCGTTGCGTGGTTTCATGAGGAAATGTTCATGGTGGGGGGCGAACCTCCAGCGTTGGCGGGGGCCGCTTGCGGCCAGCGCACTGCGAATCCGTTGGTGTAGCGAAGATCGGCGTAGGCAAACGGCTCGGCATGGCCGGCCATCAGCTGCGGATAGACATCGAGGAAGCGGCGCAGCCGCCGGCCGGCCTGATCGCGGTCGCCGATCACGATGCGCGCGCCGGCGGCGGTGCTGATGCTCCAGCTGCCGCGCTCGCTCAGGGCCACGCCGTTGATGCGCAGACCGCTGCCGGCAAAGGCTTTCCGGGTCTGGGCATAGAAGCTGACCACCTCGGCCAGGCGATCATCCGGGCCCTGCAGGTGCGGCAGCGCGACCATGTCGCCGGCACCTGGCGCATCGAACACCAGGCCCTGGCGGCTGATCAGCCGCTTGTCGTTCCAGCGGGCGAACGGCTGGCGCTCGTAGATGCGCAGCGCCAGGGTGTCGGGCCAGCGCTTGCGCGCTTCCACCGACTCCACCCACGGCAGCGCGGCGACGGCCTTCTGCACGCTGTCCAGATCCAGCGCGAAGAACCCGCGACCGATGCCGGGCAGCACCGCCGCGCGCACTTCGGCCGGCGTCACGTGCTTGAACTCCGCCTGCACGGTCAGATGGTTCACCGGCCACCGCGCGGCCGCGAACCAGCCGCGCAGCACGCCCACGATGGGCAACGCCACCAGGGCGATGGCCAGGCACCAGGCGATCAGGCGGACGGAGCTTTTCACTGGGCGCCTCCGTTGGAGTCGCGGGATTCGGGATTGGGGATTGGGGATTCGGAGGAGCCGGCGACCGGTGCTCCGAAGCTCGTTTCCAGCACCCGCCAGCACAGTTCCTCGTAATCGATGCCGGCGGCCGCGGCGGCCTTGGGTACCAGCGAATGGGAGGTCATGCCCGGGGCGGTGTTCACTTCCAGCAGCCAGTTGCGGCCCTGGCGGTCGCGCATCACGTCGACCCGGCCCCAGCCGCTGCAGCCCAGCGCATCGAAAGCCTGCAACGCCAGCGCACGCAGCGCGGCCTCGGCCTCGCCTTCCAGACCCGGGCACAGGTACTGGGTGTCTTCGGCCACGTACTTGGCGTTGAAATCGTAGAACTGCGCCTTCGGCACGATGTGGATGCTGGGCAGAACGTCGCGGCCCAGGATGCTGACGGTGAGCTCGTCGCCTTCGATCAGCGTTTCCATCAGCAGGTCGCCGGGATACTGCGCCGCCAGCGCCACCGCCTGGTCCAGTTGCGCGGCATCGAACACGCGGCTCACGCCCACGCTGGAGCCTTCGCAGGCGGGCTTCACGATCAGCGGAAAACCGATCGTCCGCGCCGCAGCCTGCACATCGGCGCCGCGCGGCAAGGGCATGAACGCCGGCGTGGGCAGGCCCAGCGACTGCCACACCCGCTTGGAGCGTGTCTTGTCCATCGACAAGGCGGAACCGAGCACGCCCGACCCGGTGTATGGCACGCCAATGGCCTCCAGCGCGCCCTGCAGCACGCCATCCTCGCCACCGCCGTGCTGGCCGTGCAGGATATTGAACACGCGCGCAAAGCGGCCGGCGCGCAGCGCGTCCAGCAAGGCGGGAATGCCGTCGACGGCGTGCGCATCGACACCGCGCGCCTGCAAGGCGGCCAGCACATTGCGGCCCGAATCCAGCGACACGCTGCGCTCGGTGGAGCTGCCGCCCATCACCACGGCCACGCGGCCGAAGTCGGCGGGATGCTCGATGCGGTGGCGTTGCGTGGCGCTCATTGGCGTGTCCTCAACTGACCGGACCGCCCCAGCTCGACCGCCACGGCGCCGATGTCGCCGGCGCCCATCAGCAGCAGCAGGTCGCCGTCGCGCAGCAGCGCCGGCAAGGTGTCGCCGAACTCGCGCGGGTGGTCGACCAGCACCGGATCGACCTTGCCGCGCGCGCGCACGGCACGCGCCAGCGCGCGGCCATCCGCGCCCGCGATCGGCGCTTCGCCGGCGGCGTAGACATCGGTCAGCACCAGCACGTCGACCTCGGCCAGCACGTTGGCGAAATCGTCCAGCAGGTCGCGGGTGCGGCTGTAGCGGTGCGGCTGGAAAGCCACCACCAAGCGCCGATCGGGCCAACCACCGCGCACCGCGGCGAACACCGCCGCCAGCTCGCTGGGATGATGGCCGTAGTCGTCCACCAGCAGGACCGAACCCTGGTCAAGCGCGATCTCGCCGCGCCGATGGAAGCGTCGGCCCACGCCCTGGAATTGGCCCAACGCGTGCGCGATCGCTTCCGCCTCGACACCCAGCTGCCAGCCGATCGCCGCCGCCGCCAGCGCGTTCAGCACGTTGTGGCGCCCGGGCAGGTTCAGCATCACCGGCAGCGGCTCGTCGCGGCCCGGCAGGTGCAGGTTGAAGTGCATCTCGAAGCCGCTCTGCCGCAACGCGCTGGCGCGCACGTCGGCGTCCTGCGACGCGATGCCGTAGGTCATCACGCGGCGCGTGGTGCGGCCGGCCAGCTCGCGCACCTCGGCGTCGTCCACGCACAACACGGCCAAGCCGTAGAACGGCAGCCGGTGCAGGAAATCGGCGAAGGCCTTCTTCACCTGGGCGAAGTCGCCGCCGTAGTTCTCCAGGTGATCGGCGTCGATGTTGGTGACCGCCGCGATGATCGGCGACAGCAGCAGGAAGGAGCCATCGGATTCGTCCGCCTCGGCCACCAGGTACTGGCCCGTGCCCAGCCGCGCGTTGGCGCCGGCGGCGTTGAGCTGGCCGCCGATCACGAAGGTGGGGTCGTAGCCGGCCTCGGCCAGCACGCTGGCGGTGAGGCTGGTGGTGGTGGTCTTGCCGTGGGTGCCGGCAATGGCGACGCCGCGACGGAAGCGCATCAGCTCGCCCAGCATTTCCGCCCGCGGCACCAGCGGGATGCGCGCCTCGCGGGCGGCCAGCAACTCGGGGTTGTCGTGCGGGATCGCGCTGGAGGTGACCACCACGTCGGCATCGCCCAGGTTGCTTGCCGCATGGCCGACGTGCACCGTGATGCCCAGGCTCTGCAGCCGCAGCACGGTGGGCGACGCGTGGCGGTCGGAGCCGGAGACGGCATAGCCCAGGTTGTGCAGCACCTCGGCGATGCCGCTCATGCCCACGCCACCGATGCCGATGAAATGCACGCGACGAAACGTGCTCATCAGATCTTCCTGGGCGGAAAGCCGGCGCGGGTTCATGCCGCCACCTCCAGACAGGCGCGGGCGATGGCGGCCGCCGCATCGGGCTTGGCCAGCGTGCGGGCGGACTCGGCCATGGCCAGCAGGCGGTCACGATCGCCAAGCAGCGCAGCGAGCTGCTGCGCCAGAAGTTCTACGTTCAAGCTGTTCCCTTTCAGATTGGATTCCGGCAGCAGGACGGCCGCGCCGGCCTGCACCAGTACGTCGGCATTGCGGGTCTGGTGGTCGTCCACCGCATGCGGAAACGGCACCAGCACCGCGCCCAGCCCGGCCGCCGACAGCTCGGCCAGGGTCAGCGCGCCGGCGCGGCAAACCGCCAGATCGGCACAGGCATAACTGGCGGCCATGTCATCGATGAACGGCACCACCTGCGCCCGGACACCGGCTTGGTCATAGGCGGCGTGGGTCTCGTCGAGGCCGCGCGCGCCGCATTGATGCAGCACCTGCGGCCGCTGTGACGCATCGAGCATGGCCAGGGCGCGTGGCACCGCCAGGTTCAAGGCGCGTGCACCCAGGCTGCCGCCCAACACCAGCAGGCGCGGCGCCTCGTGCCGCTGCGCCATGCGCGACGAGGGTGGCGGCAGCTGGGCGATCACCTGGCGCACCGGGTTGCCCACCCATTCGCCCTGCGGCAGCGCGCCGTCGAAACCGGTCAGCACGCGGCGAGCCATGCTGGCCAGTTTGCGGTTGGTGAAACCGGCCACGCGGTTCTGCTCGTGCACCAGCAGCGGCCGCCGCAACAGCCACGCCGCCAGCCCACCGGGCCCGGCCACGTAACCGCCCATCGACAACACGCTGCGCGGCTGGATTTTCCGCAACAGCGCCAGCGCGTCGAGCAAGGCCCGCAGCAACATCGCCGGCGCCAGCAGGCGGGCCTTCCAGCCCTTGCCGCGCAACCCGCGTACCGCCACCGTGTGCAGGGGAATGTGGTGCGCCGGAACCACCCGGGTTTCCATGCCGCCGACCGCCCCCAGCCACATCACCGGCACACCCTGACCACGCAGCGTCTCGGCCACCGCCAGGCCCGGGAAAATGTGGCCGCCGGTGCCGCCGGCCATGATCAGCACGGGCCGCGAGTCGGCAAAGGCCGCACGCGCCGCGGCTTGGCGATTCCCGATTCCCGACTCCCGATTCCCGTTGATAGTCATGCCGCCACCTGCTCGCGCGGCAGTGCCGCGGCATTCGCATCGACAGCGGTTACCGCCGCCGGCATCCGGGTGGCCATGTAGCGGGCGTCCAGCGCGCGGTTGATCTCGAAGGTGGCGCGCAGCAGCACGCCGGCCATGGCGCAGGTCAGCACCATCGAGGAGCCGCCGTAGCTGATCAGCGGCAAGGTGAGCCCCTTGGTGGGCAACGCGCCGAGGTTCACGCCCACCGACACGATCGCCTGCATCGCCAGCATCAGCGAGGTGCCGAACGCCACGTAGCCGGAAAAACGCTGGCCCACTTCCACGCCCTTGAGGCCCAGGTGGAGTCCGCGTCCCACCGCCAGCGCAAACAGGCCGATCACCATCACCACGCCGGCCAGGCCCAGCTCCTCGCCGATCACCGCGAAGATGAAATCGGTATGCGCCTCGGGCAGGTACGACAGCTTCAGCACGCTCGAGCCCAGCCCCACGCCGGTCCACTCGCCGCGACCGATCGCCATCAGCGACTGGGTGAGCTGGAAGCCGTCGTTGAACGGGTCCTTCCACGGGTCCATGAACGAGGTCAGCCGCTTCATGCGGTAGCTCTCGCCGGTGGCCGCGACGTACAGCAACGGCATCAGCGGCAGCCCCATCAGGAACAGGAAGATCGGCCGCGCGCCACCCAGCCACACCATCGCGATGGTCACCGCGATCACCAGCGTGGCCGAGCCGAAATCCGGTTGCGCCAGCAGCAGCAGCACGATCAGCCCCGCCACCATCACCGGCTTGAACAGGCCCAGAAAGCGCGTTTCCACATTCTCGCGATGACGCACCAGATAGCTGCCGATGTACACCACCAGGATCAGCTTCACCGCCTCCACCGGCTGGAAACTGGTCACCAGCAGGTTCAGCCAGCGCCGCGCGCCATTGATGCGCATGCCCAGGTGCGGCACGAACACCGCCACCAGCAGCACGAACGCCAACGCCAGCAGC
Organism: Rhodanobacter caeni; assembly: GCF_039523575.1. NCBI lineage: Bacteria > Pseudomonadati > Pseudomonadota > Gammaproteobacteria > Lysobacterales > Rhodanobacteraceae > Rhodanobacter > Rhodanobacter caeni. Next base: position 283,787 of record NZ_BAAAFO010000003.1, read on the forward strand.
GGAAACGCGAACTTCTCCAGCAGCTTCATCTCCGTGCGCATGGCCACGCCCGCCGCCAGCAGCCCGAGGCTTAGAAACACCAGATGCCGCTTCAGGTAATAGAACGCGCCCAGGTGCTGGCTGTCGGCCACCGAAATCGAGCTGGATGCCACCATCACCACACCGATGCCGGCCAGCGCGACCAGCGCCACCAGCAACGGCAGATCAAAGCTGCCGCGCGGGCCGTGCCGCCGTTTTGCCTGGGAGACGTCAAACATGGGCGCCTCCGGCGCGGGATTGGGGATTGGGGATTCGGGATTCGCGGACGCAAGCGCGCGACAGCGCGGTGCGCGCGCTTTTCCGAATCCCAAATCCCGAATGCCGAATCCCGTCCATGCTCAACGCACCTTCAACGTGGCAAGGCCCACCAGCACCAGCACCACCGAGATGATCCAGAAACGCACGATCACCCGGGGTTCCGGCCAGCCCTTGAGTTCGAAGTGGTGATGGATCGGCGCCATGCGGAAGATGCGCCTGCCGGTGAGCTTGAAGCTGGCCACCTGCAGCATCACCGACACCGTTTCCATCACGAACACGCCGCCCATCACCAGCAGCACGACTTCCTGGCGCACGATCACCGCCACGCAACCCAGCGCCGCACCCATCGCCAGCGCGCCCACGTCGCCCATGAACACCTGCGCCGGGTACGTGTTGAACCACAGGAAGCCCAGTCCGGCGCCCGACAGCGCGCCGGTGAAGATCGCCAGCTCGCCCGCGCCGGGGATGGAGGGAATGCCCAGATATTCGGAAAACACCTTGTTGCCGGCCAGGTAGGCGAACACGCCCAGCGCACCGGAGACCAGCACGGTCGGCATCACGGCCAGGCCATCCAGACCGTCGGTGAGGTTCACCGCGTTGGAAAAGCCCACCATCATGAAATACGCCACCACCACGAAGAACAGCCCCATCGGCACGACCACGTGCTTGAACAGCGGCACGTACAACGCCGTCTCCGCCACCGGCAGCGCGCCGGTGGCGTGCGGCGCGGTGTAGTAGAGGAACAGCGCGGCGCCGAGGCCGAACACCGACTGCCAGAAATACTTCCAGCGGCTGGCCAGCCCACGGCTGTCCTTCAGCACCAGCTTGCGGTAGTCGTCGTAGAAGCCGATCACGCCAAAGGTCAGCATCACCGCCAGCACCACCCACACGTAGCGGTTGTGCAGGTCGGCCCACAGCAGCGTGGCAATGCCCACCGACAGCAGGATCATCACGCCGCCCATGGTCGGCGTGCCGGCCTTGACCAAGTGCGTCTGCGGGCCGTCGCTGCGCACCACCTGACCGGCCTTCAGCGCGCTCAGCTTGCGGATCAGCGCCGGGCCCAGCAGCAGCGACACCGCCAGCGCGGTGAGCGCGGCCATGATCGCGCGGAAGGTGATGTACTGGAAAAGATGCGGCGCCACGAAATGGCGCGACATCCATTCGGCCAGTTCAAACAGCATCGGACGCGCCCCCCTTCGCCTGGCCGGCACCCACGGGTTGCCCCAGCGCCGCCGCCACCTGTTCCATGCCGGCCGAGCGCGAACCTTTCACCAGGCAGGTCACGCCCGCATGCAGTTGCGCGCGCAGCGCCGCGATCAGGGCAGGCTTGTCGGCGAAATGCGTCCCGCCGTCGCCGAAAGCCTCGACCGTGGCCGCGCCCAGCGGGCCCACCGCGAACAGCCGTTCCACGCCGCGCTCGCGGGCGCGTTGTCCCACCGAGGCGTGCAAGGCGCGCGCATCGGCGCCCAGTTCGGCCATGTCGCCCAGCACCAGCCAGCGCTCGCCGCTGGCCAGCAGCAGTGTGTCGATCGCCGCCATCATCGAGCTGGGGTTGGCGTTGTAGCTGTCATCGATCACCGTCCAGCCAGCGGCCGTCACCTCGCGACGAAGCCGGCCGGGTACGCCCTCGGCCGATTGCAGCCCCGCCACGATGGTGGCCAGCGGCACGTCCAGCGCCAGCGCGATGGCACTGGCGGCCAGCGCATTGGCGACGTTGTGGCGACCGGGCAGCGGCAACGAGACCTCCGCCTCGCCCAGCGGCGTCCGCAGCACGAAGCGCGATCCGTCCGCCCGCTGTTCCAGCACGCGGGCGCTGACGTCGGCCGCATGGTCCAGCCCGAAATGCAGCAGCTTGCGGCCACTGGCCAGTCCGTCGAAAAAGCTGGCGAAGGCATCGTCGGCATTGACGATGGCCACGCCGTCGGCGGGCAGTGCCTGGTACAGCGCACCCTTGGTTTCAGCCACGCCCTCGATGCTGCCCATCCGCTCCAGGTGCGCGGGCGCGATCAGGTTGACCACGCCCACGTCGGGCCGCGCGATGGCGGCCAGGTAGGCGATGTCGCCCGGCTTGCCGGCGCCCATTTCCAGCACCGCGAACTCGGTATCGAGCGGCATCGCCAGCAGGCTCAGCGGCAACCCCAGCTCGTTGTTGTAGTTGCCCGCGCTGACATGGGTGCGGCCGTGCCGCGACAGGATCGAGGCGGCGAGTGTCTTGACCGTGGTCTTGCCGTTGGAGCCGGTGATGCCGACCACGCGCACATCGCGCTGCGCCCGCACGGCGCTGGCCAGGTCGCCCAGCGCCAGCGCGCTGTCCTGCACCACGATCTGCGGCAGCTCGTGCTCCAGCTTGCGCGTCACCATGGCCGCGACGGCGCCGCGGGCGGCCGCGTCGGCCAGGTAGTCGTGGCCATCGACGCGATCGCCCTTGATCGCCACGAACAGGTCGCCGGGTTTGACCTGGCGCGTATCGATGACCACGCCGGTGACCTTGGCGTCGGCGCCAAGCAGGCGGCCGTGGGTCCACAGGGCGATGGTGCTTGCGGACATCATGCGCGCGGCTCCCGGCGTGCCAGCGCCGCCTGCGCCACAGCCATGTCGTCGAAGGGATGCTTGCCGCTGGCGTCTTCCTGGTAGGGCTCGTGGCCCTTGCCGGCAATCAGCACCACGTCGCCGGCATGGGCGTCGCGCAACGCGAGGGCAATGGCTGCGGCACGGTCGCGTTCGACCACGGTGCCCGCGGGCATGCCGGCCACGATCTGCGCCACGATGGCATCGCCGTTCTCGCCGCGCGGATTGTCGTCGGTGACGATGGCCTGGTCGGCCAGCCGTGCCGCGATGCCGCCCATCAATGGGCGCTTGCCGGCATCGCGCTCGCCGCCGCAACCGAACACGCAGACCAGGCGGCCGGCGCAGTGCGCGCGCAACGCGGTCAGCGCCTGCTCCAGCGCATCGGGCGTGTGCGAATAGTCCACCACCACCAGCGGCAGGTCGCCCTGCCCGCCAAGGCGGCTCATGCGGCCGGGCACCGGCTGCAGGCTTTCGAGTGCGGCGACGATGCGCTCGAACGGCTCGCCCAGCGCACCGAGGCAGCCGGCCACCGTGAGCAGGTTCGCCACGTTGAAGCGCCCCAGCAAGGAGCTCTTCACCGGCGCGGTGCCCCACGGCGTGCGCAGCACGAAGCCCAGTCCGCTGGAGGAGGTGACGATGGCACTGGCGCCGATATCGGCATCGGCCTTGTCGGCCATGCTGGTGCGCAGCGGCTGCACGGCGTCATCCAGCTGCGCCAGCAGCTCCGGACCGAACGCGTCGTCAAGATTGATCACCGCCGCACGCAGGCTGGGCCACGCGAACAGCCTGGCCTTGGCCGCGCCGTACGACGCCATGTCGCCGTGGTAATCCAGGTGATCGCGGGTGAGGTTTGTGAAGGCGGCCACGTCGAAATCCACCGCGGCCACGCGGTGCTGCACCAGCGCATGCGAGGACACCTCCATCGCCACGTGGCTCACGCCCGCGTCGCGGAATTCCGCCAGCAAGCGGTGCACGGCCACCGCGTCGGGCGTGGTGCGCGCGCCTTCGTGCAATTGCCCGTGCACGCCGGCGCCCAGCGTGCCGATGGTGGCGCTGCGATGGCCGAGGAAGCTCAACGCCTGCGCCAGCATCTGCACGCACGAGGTCTTGCCGTTGGTGCCGGTGATGCCAACCACGCGCATCGCCTCGCTGGCGCGGCCGTAGAAGCGCGCAGCGATCTCGCCAACCTGCGAAGCGAGCTGGTCGATCCACACCACCGGCACGCCGCCGACCGCCTGCGACGACGGCGCGGCGATGTCGTCCGGCATCGGCGCCTCGGCCAGCACCACCGAGGCGCCGCGCTGCGCGGCGGCAGGGGCGAAACGGATGCCATGGGTCTGCGTGCCGCGCAAGGCAATGAAGGCCTCGCCCCGCGCGACCTGCCGCGAATCGATGGCAAGCCCCGCGATCGACAGGCCACGCGCGCCGGCCGCCTGCGCCAGCGCCGCATCGCCGATACCGAGCAAGAGGTGGTCCAGACGATGCATGCTCATGGCGCACCGTCGTCGATGGGGGCGTCGTCGATCGGCGCCTCGACCGGCGGATTGCTGCCGGCCAGGCCGCCAGCGCCCTGCAGCGGACCACCGACGTACCAGCGGCCCACGTTGTCCGGCGGCACGTCCAGCAGTCGCAACGCGCCTTCCATCACCTTGGCGAACACCGGCGCGGACACCATGCCGCCGTAGTAGCTGCGCTTCTGCGGGTTGTCGACCACCACTACACCGACCAGGCGCGGGTTCGACGCGGGCACGATGCCGGCGAACGCCGCGGTGTAATTGCTCTTGGAGTAGCCGCCGGCGTTGGCCTTGTGCGCCGTACCGGTCTTGCCCGCCACGCTGTAATTGGGGATGCGCGCCTGCGGCGCGGTGCTGCCCGGCCCGGTCACCGTTTCCATCATGCGCACCAGCTGGTGCGCCACCTGTGGCGAGATGATCTGCTTGGTGGGGCCATCGCTGCCCTTGATGAACGCGGGCGTGTGCATCAGGCCGCCATCGGCGATGGTGGCGTAGGCGTTCGCCAGCTGCAGCACGGTCACGTTGAGACCGTAGCCGTAACCGAGGATGGCCTTTTCCAGCGGCCGCCAGTCGCGTCCGATGCGCAGCAGGCCGGAGGCTTCGCCCGGAAAGCCGCTGTTGGTGCTGTTGCCGAAACCGAAGCCGCGATAGGTGTCGTACATCAGCGTGGTGTCGAGCGACATGGCGATGCGCGCCGCGCCCACGTTGCTGGACTTGGTGATGACGCCGGTGGGCGTCAGCAGGCCGTAGTTGTGCGTGTCGTGGATGTCGTGGCCCTGGAAATACCAGTGGCCGCCGGTGGTATCGATGATCGGCGTGGTCGGCGTGTACTGGCCGCTGGACAACGCCGCCGCCATCAGGATCGGCTTGATCGTCGAGCCGGGTTCGAGCAGGTCGGTCATCGAGCGGTTGCGACGCTGGCCGGGCTTGCTGTCGTTGACCGCGTTGGGGTTGTAGGACGGCAGGTTGACCATCGCCAGCACTTCGCCGTTGCGTGCATCCAGCACCACCATCGAGCCGGAGTCGGCCTCGAATTTCTCCAGCGCGTTCTTCAGCTCGTTGAAGGCGAGAAACTGGATGCGCCGGTCGATGCTCAGCGTGAGGTTCTGCCCCGGCTTGGGCGCGCGCACCTGCTCCACGTCCTCCACCACGTGACCCATGCGGTCGCGGATGACGCGCTTGGCGCCGGGCTTGCCGGACAGCCAGTCGTCATAGGCCAGCTCCAGCCCTTCCTGGCCGTGATCGTCGATGTTGGTGAAGCCCAGCACGTGCGCGGTCAGTTCGCCCGACGGGTAATAGCGCTTGAACTCGCGCTGCCCGTTGATGCCCGGAATGCCCAGATCGAGCACGGCCTGCGCCGCTTCCGGCGCCATCTGCCGGCGCAGGTACACGAATTCGCGCTCCGAGCGCTGCGCCAGCTTGTTCTTCAGCTCGTCGGCATCGACCCCCAGCACCCGCGCCAGCGCGGGGATGCGATCCTCGTTGGCCAGCACCTCCGGCGGATTGGCCCAGATCGAGGTGACCGGGGTGGACACCGCCAGCGGCGCGCCGTTGCGATCGAAAATGGTGCCGCGCGACACCGGAATCGGCATCTCGCGCAGGAAGCGCGCATCGCCCTGGCGCTGGTAGAACGCCTTGCGCACCACCTGCAGGTCGAACGCGCGCGCCACCAGGCCCAGCCCGCTGAGGCCGAGCAGCCCTACCACCACCAGCATGCGCCTGCGCGCACTGGGGCCGGCCGCGTGGCGGCGGCCTTGCGGTGCGGCGTTGTGTTTGCGCCAGCCCATCAGCGCAGCAACCTGACGTCTTGCGGACGCGGATCGACCATACCGAGCTTCTGTCGCGCCTCGGCATTGATGCGGCTGGGATCGGCCTTGGTCGCCTGCTCCAGCTCCAGTTTGCCGAACTCGATGTTCAGCTCGTCGCGCTGGTTTTGCAGTGCGGTGAGGTTGACGAACAGCACGCGGCTTTCGTGACGCGTCCACACCACGCCCAGCGCGCTGGCCAGCACGGCGACCAGCAGCAACAGCGTGGCGATGGCGCCGATCGCCTTCATGCGCGTTCCTCCGCCAGCTTTTCGGCCACGCGCAGCACCGCCGAACGCGAGCGCGGGTTGGCCGCCAACTCTTCGTCCGACGGGAATTGCGCCTTGCCCACGGCCTTGAGGCGTGCGGGCGCGGCCTGCAGCGGCGGGCCGCGGCGGGAGTTCTGCACGCGGCCGGACTGGTCGCGGATGAACTGCTTGACCGCGCGATCCTCCAGCGAATGAAAGCTGATCACCGACAACCGGCCGCCGGGGTTCAGTCGCGACAGCGCCGCATCGAGCCCGTCGTGCAAGGCATCGAGCTCGCCGTTGACCTGGATGCGCAGCGCCTGGAACGTGCGCGTGGCCGGATGCTTGCCCGGCTCGCGCCGGCCCACCACGCGTTCGCACAACGCGGCCAACTGGCCGGTGCGGGTGAACGGCGTGGCGTCGCGATCGGCCACGATGGCGCGGGCGATGCGCCGGCTGTGGCGCTCCTCGCCGTAGTTCCACAACACGTCGGCGATCTCGCGCTCGCTGGCGCTGGCCAGGAAACCGGCCGCGCTCTCGCCCTGGCTGGTGTCCATGCGCATGTCCAGCGGCGCGTCGGCCATGAAGCTGAAACCGCGCGCGGCCTCGTCCAGCTGCGGCGAGGAGACGCCAAGGTCGAGCAGCACGCCGTCGAGCCCGGCGGCGGTTTCGTCCCACTCCGCCAGGCTGGAAAAATTGGCGTGGCGGATGCAGACGCGCGGATCGCTGGCGAATTCGGCCTGCGCCGCGGCGATCGCCTGCGGGTCGCGATCCATCAGCAGCAGGCGACCGTCGGGGCCCAGGCGCGACAGCACGGCGCGGGCGTGACCGCCGCGTCCAAAGGTTCCGTCGAGATAACGCCCGTCAGAACGCACGGACAGACCCTCCACCGCTTCGCCCAGCATCACCGGGATGTGCCGCAAAACTTGCTCGGCCATGCCGCACTCCCGCCCTCATCCCACGTGTGTTGCCGCGCCCGCTTACAGGCGCAGTTCGGCCATTTCGTCTGTGATGTCGTCCTCGCCGATCGTCTGGCGGGTTGTCTTGAGGTGCTCCTGTTCGCTCCACAACTCGAATTTGTCGCCCATGCCCAGCAACACCGCCTTCTTCTCGATGCCCGTGGTGGCGCGCTGGCTGGCTGGCAGCAGGATGCGTCCGGCCCCATCCGGCTCCACCACCGCTGCCGCACCCACCAGCTTGCGTTGCAACATGCGGTGCTGGGCGCGGACGTTGGGCAGCGCATTGACCGCATCGCGTACGCGTTCCCACTCGGCGTACGGAAACAGCCACAGGCAGCCTTCCTCGAACGGGTTGTAGGTGATCACCAGACGGTTGCCACACTCGCCCGCCACCTGTTCCCGATACGCGGTCGGAATGGCCAGGCGGCCCTTGTCGTCGACGGTGATGGCGGTCTCGCCCTGGAACACGGTGCCCGAACTCCACTAAAACCCACAATTTCACACAGGAACCCACGATAGTCTCGCCCTATGAGACTGTCAAGGGAATTTCGCTTGTGAATCAACGAGTAAAGGCGGAAAGCTGACCGTATGTGCAGGAGTTTCGAGATAAGACTGCAAGGTGGTTGAAAGCTGGGAAGTTTTATTAGGAGGCGCAACCGTGATCGCCACGAGATTGGCGCCACGGCGGGGCCGGAGCGCGCTCCGGACTGAATCGGCGTTCACACAACACGCCACCGGCACGCGAATCCGCGCGCCGGTGGCCTGGTGGCGAAAAGAGGTGGAGTCGGCCTGTAAGCCGGGTTCTGTACGTCTTGCGACGCGACAGTCATTCCTCTCGGCCAGGCGTCGCCGCCTGGCTCCAGCAACCTACCCGGGAACAACGCGGGCCGCGTTATCGTTCCCCTATTTGGTCTTGCTCCGAGTGGGGTTTACCGTGCCGTACGGCGTTGGCCCCGTACGCGGTGCGCTCTTGCCGCACCCTTTCACCCTTGCCTGTGCCCTTGCGGGCCATCGGCGGTCTGCTCTCTGTTGCACTGGCCGTCAGCTCACGCTGCCCAGGAGTTACCTGGCACTCTGCCCTGCGGAGCCCGGACTTTCCTCGATGCGCTTATCGCGCGACGCGACTGTCCGGCCGACTCCATGGAGAAGTGTAGCGCGAAGCGCCAACAACATTTCCCTCTCCCCTCGGGGAGAGGGTGCCCGCAGGGCGGGAGAGGGTGCGCAGGGTAGCCGCGCATCCTCAACAGGCAAACCGCAAAAGCGTCGCGGCTGAAGCCGCTCCTACAACCGCTGGTGGCTACCCTTCATACAACAACTTCCGCGGCGCCCCGCTGATCGCCGCCGCCAGCTTCGCCGCCTTCGCCGGCGACAATTCCTCGCGCAGGATCGCGAAGATGCGCCGGCCCTCGGCCAGCTTCGCATCGGCCTCTTCGCCACGGCCGGCCACCAGGATCACGTGTTCGCCGCGCTGCTGGTCGGGGTCGGCGGCGACCTGGGCGGCCAGGTCCGCCAGCGGCTCGCCCAGCACGGTCTCGAACATCTTGGTCAGCTCCCGCGCCAATACCGCCTCGCGCTCGGCACCAAACACATCGCACATGTCGGCCAGGCTTTCGGCCACGCGATGCGACGACTCGTAGAAGATCAGCGTGCGCGCCTCGCCCGCCAGTTCCTGCAAACGGCTGCGCCGCGCGGCGGCCTTCGCTGGCAGGAAGCCCTCGAACACGAACCGGTCGCTGGGCAGGCCCGCCACCGACAACGCGGCGATGGCGGCGCAGGCGCCCGGCACCGGAACGCAGCGGATGCCGACCGCCCGCGCCGCGCGCACCAGCCGGAAACCGGGGTCGCTGATCAACGGCGTGCCCGCGTCGGAAATCACCGCGACCGATTCGCCGCCCTGCAACCGCCGCACGATCGCGTCGACCACCTCGCGTTCGTTGTGCTCGTGCAGCGCCACCAGGGGCGTGTCCACGTTGTGATGCAGCAGCAGCGGGCGGCTGTGGCGGGTGTCCTCGGCGGCGATCACCGCCACCGTGCGCAAGGTGTCGACCGCACGCGCGGACAGATCGTCGCGGTTGCCGATCGGCGTGGCCACCACCCACAGGCATGCGGGTTCAATTGCTGTCATCGGGAAGCTCCTGCGCCGTGGGGTCGCGCCAATACGATCGGCTATGATCGCGCATTGCCGACCATGACGAACAAGGGACCTCCCCATGCACCTCATGCGCCCGATTCGCGCCGCCGGATTCTGCCTGCTCACGGCACTGGCCTTGAGCGCCTGCGTACCGGGCAATGTGCAGCGCACGCCGGAGGAGATCGCCGCGGCACAAGGCGCCGATGCGCTGGCGCAACGCGGGCAATTCGAGCACGCCGCACAGGCCTATCTCGCGTTGGCGGCGCAATCGCCGGGACGCGCCGACCAATACCGCCTGCTGGCCGCCGAAGCCTGGCGCCAGGACGGTCGCATCGAGCAGGCCGCACCGACCATCGCGGCCATCAACCGGCGGCGTTTGCGCGGTGACGAACCGTTCCGCCTGGATCTGCTGCAGGCCGAACTGGCACTGCAACGCAACGATGCGCCGACCGCGCTGCAGATCACGCTGCATCCCAGCATGGGGGCGCCCGATGCCTACCTGATGCGGCTGCTGGAGCTGCGCGCGCGCGCCATGGCCGCCACCGGCGACCGCTGGGGCAGTGCGCGCACGCGCGTGGAGATGGATACGCACCTGAGCGGCCTGGACCAGAGCCAGAACCGCCAGCAGATCCTCACCCTGCTCAGCCAGCTCGGCGTAGAACCGCTGCAGCGGCGCGCCGCCGCGATGCGGCCGGGCGACCGCATGCTGCCGTGGATCAACGAAGCCCTTAGCCAGCTCGGCGTGGCCGTGGCCCGCCCGCAACCGACCCTGCAGCAACCGGTGGGTACCCTGCTGCCGGGCGCCGACGCCAACGTTCGCGAAGGCTACAAGGTCCCTGCGCACCTCGCCCTGCTGCTGCCGGCCAAAGGCGATTACGCGGCGGCCAGCAGCGCGATCCGCCAGGGCTTCTTCGCGGCCTACCTCGACGCGGCACGCAATCATGCGCCGCGCCCCAACGTGCGGGTCTACGACAGCCTGGGCAGCCCCGACGGCGCGGTGAAAGCCTATCGGCAGGCCGTCAGCGATGGCGCACAGCTGGTGGTGGGACCGCTGACGCGGACGGAAGTGGCGGCCGTGTTTGCGCAATCGCCCTTGCCGGTGCCGCTGCTGGCCCTGAACCACCCCGACGACAGGCAGCTGCCCGCCGGCGACGTCAGCGAGTTCGGCCTGCTGCCCGAGACGGAAGGCGCGCAGGCCGCCGACCACATGGTCGAGCGCGGCATACGCCACGCCTACGTGGTGACCTCCGGCGACGATTTTGCCCAGCGCGCGGCCAGCGCGTTCCAGGCCGAGCTGGAATCCCACGGCGGCGACGTGACCGGCCGCGCCACCCTGCCTAGCGGCTCGGTGACCTACACCGACGCCATCGGCAACCTCCGGATTCCCGGCGCCGGCACACCAGCGTCCCCCGTCGCCGAACCCGCCACCGCCAGCAGCACGCTCGCAGCCTCACCCGCGCCCCTGGTCCCCAACGACACCGGCATCTTCATCAGCATGCGTCCGGCCCAGGCGCGCCTGCTGGTGCCGCAATTGAGGATCGCCAATATCACCTTGCCGGTTTTCGCCACGTCGCACGTCTACGCCGGCGTGGACGACACCAGCGCCAACGGCGATCTGGACGGCGTGGAATTCTGCGACGCGCCCTGGCTCTTCGATGCCCAGTCCGGCCTTCCGCGCCACGACGATGTCGCCAACCTGCTGCCCACGGCCCGCGGTGGCGCCGCGCGGCTGTTCGCGTTCGGCATGGATGCCTGGAACCTGGTGCCGTACCTCGACTGGTTGCGCCAGCACCCCGGCAGCTACCTGCCCGGCGCCAGCGGCCAGCTCACCGCCGACCAGTTCGGCCGCGTGCGCCGCGTGTTGATCTGGGCGAAGTTCCAGGGCGGCCTGGCCCGGCCCCTGGGCGGCAGCCTGCAGATGGACGACGTGCCCGTCACCCTCCCGCCCGGCAGCGGCGCGCCCGCGCCCGCCGCCAGTACGCCCGCGCCCGCCAGCCAGCCCGCCGGTTACTGATGCGCGCCGCCGGTGACGTCTTCGAGCGGCGCGCCCGCGCCGAACTCGAACGCGCCGGCCTTGCCTGCCTGGCGCAGAACTACACCACCCGCCACGGCGAACTCGACCTGGTAATGCGCGAGAAGCAAACCATCGTCTTCGTCGAAGTGCGCTATCGCAAAAACGCCTCGCACGGCGACGCCGCCACGTCGGTCACGCCAGCCAAACAGGGCAAGCTGATCCTCGCCGCCCAGCAATGGCTGGCCGCGCATCCACAGCACGCCAAGCTGGCCTGCCGGTTCGATGTTGTCAGCTATGACGGGCCGGCCGGGTCGATATCGCAGCAGTGGCTGCGCGGCGCATTCGACGCGGCCTGATCCCCTCCCGCCACGACTTCGCTCGAAAGTGAACGTAGGCATCGGACTACGCCATTCGGCGCATTTCTATGACCGCCCCTACACAGAATGCTTACTTGGCCGTCTAGACGTCTGTTCTATATTTCCTGTCCGGGAACCGCAGCACGTCCAGCGGCCTTGTCGCCGACACAGCACGACGTTCACGCCGATGGGGTTTGCACGAACGCGCGTGCTCAGCATGCATCACGGGCCGCAGCCAGGGACCGGCTGCAGCAACCGACAATCGGACCCGGAAAGACCTTTCTTTCCGGACAGGGAGATCGAATGGAATCGACGCATGGAAGCGCTCTGGCCACCGCCATCACGGCGAATCGGGACGTGGCGACCGGCGGCGTCGGCCGAATCTGTCGCAATGCCCGCTCATGTGGCCTCGTCGTCAGAAGCGGCCTGATCGTGACGGCAAGCGTCCTGGCCGCGTGCGGAACACCTCCGGCGAAGAATTTCGGCGGTCACTGGAAACCCGTCAATCATTTTCAGGCACAGCCCACCGAGATCCCCCTGGTCGCGGACTACACGTACTACGCGGCACCGATGGATGGAACGCTCAAGACCATGCTTGCGCGCTGGGCCAGCGACTCGGGGCGCGAACTGTCGTATCAGCTGCCCTTTGACGTCACCCTCTACACCCCGGTGTCGAGTATCCGGACCACCAGCATCGACAGTGCCGCGCAGCAACTGACGCAGATCTACGCCCAGCAACACGTACGTGTTTCCGCGACCGACCAGAAAATCCTGGTGGACGCGGCCGGCCCCGCCAGCCTTGGCAGCCCCCGCCCCAAGGTCGCTGCCGCGGTGTCCACGACCGAACGCGCGGGTGCCAAGTGATGGCGACCAGCAAGGCTCCATCCCGCCGCAAAGTCGACAAGGCGATTTCCAGGTCCGTCAATTTCGAGCTGACCATCGCCGACATCGCGCGGCGCGGTGAACGACGCGCGTGGTACGTGGCGTTTGCCGCCACGGCGATGGCGCTGATCCTTGCCGGCGGCTATTTCTACATGCTGCCGTTGAAGCAGAAGGTTCCCTATCTCGTGATGGCGGATGCCTATACCGGCACCGCCACCGTGGCCCGCCTCGACGGCGATTTCGCCATGCGCGGCATCACCACGCGAGAGGCCGTCAACCGCAGCAATGTCGCCCACTTCGTGCTGGCCAGGGAGTCCTACGACCAGGCACTGGTGAAGCTGCGCGACTGGAAAACCGTGCAGACGATGGCCTCCGGTGGGGTCAAGGCCGAATACATGGCGATGTTCTCCAGCACCAATCCGGACAGCTGGGTCAAGCAGTACGGCCCGTATCAATCGATCCGGATCAAGCTGCTCAGCATCCAGTTGGTCGGTGGTGGTCGCGGCAAGACGCCGCGGGGCGCGACCGTGCGATTCCAGCGCAGCCTTTTCAACAAATCCAACGGCGCCACCCGGGCGTTGGACAACAAGATCGCCACCATCGAATTCACCTACAAGCAGAACCTCGAGATGGACGACCAGAATCGCATCGAGAACCCTTTGGGGTTCTGGGTCACCAGTTACCGCGTGGATGACGACTACGCCACCGCGCCGCCGGCGGAAGTACCTTCGCCGCCGGCCGTACTGCCGGTTGACGCACCCGTCGCCATCGCTCCCGCGGGGTCGGCCACCACCGCCGCAGCCATGCCTGCCTCGACGATGCCCATCGAATCGGTCACGGGAGCGGCACGTCCATGAATCGAACCGGTCTGTGGTGCCTTGCAGCCAACCTTTGCGTCGTCATGGCCATGGCGCCTGCGGCAGCGACGGCGCAGGTATTGACGCGTTACCAGTTCAAGCCGGACAGCATCTACCCGGTCAACACCGGCCTGGGCATCACCACCCAGATCGAGCTCAGCCCCAATGAAAAAGTGCTCGACTACAGCACGGGTTTCAGCGGCGGCTGGGACCTCACGCGCCGCGAAAACGTGTTCTACCTGAAGCCGAAAAACGTGGACGTGGACACCAACATGATGGTGCGCACCGCCACGCACTCGTACATCTTCGAACTGAAGGTGGTGGCCACGGACTGGAAAACCCTGGCGCAGGCCCGCCGCGATGGCGTGCAGTACAAGATCGCCTTCACCTACCCGGCCGACACCAGCTTCGCCAACCAGAAGAAAAAGCAGCTGCAGGCCACGGCGCAGAACAGCACCCTGCTGCCCGACCGCAGCTACAACTTCAACTACGACTACGCCACGAAGAGCAAGGCCGCGCCCTGGCTGGTACCGGCCAACGTTTACGACGACGGCCGCTTTACCTATCTCCGGATGAGCGACCTGAAAGCCTTTCCGACCGGCGACTTTCCGGCGGTCTACATGCGCGAGCAGGAAGACGGCGACGACTCGCTGGTAAACACCACGGTGGAAGGCAACACCATCGTCGTCCACGGCACCTACAACTATCTCGTCATCCGCCACGGCAACGACGTGGTGGGCCTGCGCAGGAACACCAGAAAGTGAATACTCCCGAGTATCCCGACGGCGAGCGCATGGAAAGCGGCGCGTCAGCACGATCCGCGGCGCGCGACCATGGCGAGTCGACCTCCGGCAACCCCTACGCCAGCCACTACCAGCGCAGCGTCGAACCCGACCTGGACGCCAATGCGCCTTCATTGCAGAGCAGTGAACTGCGACAGATGAACCGCCGCGCGCTGCTTCTGCTGGGGGCGGTGGTGCTGCTGTTGCTGTTTCTGGCGTACTGGATGATCAGCGGCGTCGGCGCGAAGGAAAAACGCACCAGGCCACGCGAGGAAAAGGTGACGGTGGCCGAAGCCCCGACATCGATGGCGCTGCCGCCACTGCCTTCCGCCGCCACACCCTTGCCGCCCGCACCGCGCGCACCGCAAGCGCCGGCCCAACCCATTCCACTGTTGCCGACATCGACAGCCACCTCGACGAGGCAGGCCCCGCAGGCACCCGCCGGCCCGAGCCTGTTGCAGCGGCGCATCGCCGCCAGCAACGCTGACACAGGGCATGGCGAATCACCCAATCCACTCGCCATGGAGGGCTTGACCGGAAAGAAGCTGCCCGGTGGCGCCGACTCAAAGCCCACCAGCGCCCAATCGCTGGCGCACGCCGACACCCTGATGCAACGCGGGACCTACATCCGCTGCGTGCTGGAGACGCGCATCGTTTCGGACATTCCCGGCTTCAGCACTTGCCTGGTCACCGAACCCGTCTATTCGTTCAACGGCCATACCCTGCTGCTGCCCAAAGGCTCGAAGCTGCTGGGCAGCTACAGCGGCGGGCCCACCCGTGACCGTGAAGCGGTGATCTGGGACCGCATCATCACGCCCACCGGCATCGACGTTAACATGTCCAGTCCGGGCATCGACAACCTCGGCGGCGCAGGTTTGGCTGGCTATTACGACGCGCACTGGGGCAAGCGCATCGGATCGGCCTTGCTGATCAGCCTGCTCAGCGACGCCTTCAAGTACGAGGCCGCCGAACATGGCCCTCGCAACACCACCATCAGCAATGGGCTGGTCACACAGACGCCGTTCGAAAGCAATACCGCCCACACCATCCAGAACCTGGCCAATCAAGCCGTTCGCGAAGCAGCCAACCGGTCGCCGACCGTCACCATCAACCAGGGCACGGTCATCTACGTCTACGTAACCAAAGACGTGGATTTCAGCGGTGTGGTCGCCCGCTCCTGACGCCATCGTCAATCAACGGAATGACAGAAAGCACGTAATGGAAGACGTCACCACCCGCCTCTCGCATGACTTTCTCGACTACCAGTACGAGGTGCTGGGCGTGCGCGAGTACATGGCTTCTCCCGACGTCACCGAGATCTGCATCAACCGCCCGGGCGAGCTCTATCTGGAACGCCGTGGCAGCTGGCAGCGGGTGGAGGTACCCACGCTCACCTTCGAGCGGGCGCGGCAGTTCTGCACCGCGGTGATCAACGAAAGCAATACCGGCCAGCGCATCACCGACGTGGACCCGGTCGTGTCGCTGACCTTTCCCACCGGCCAGCGCGCCCAGTTCGTGATTCCGCCCGCCTGCGAAGCGGGCTTCGTTTCCATCACCATCCGGCTGCCGTCCAGGCAGCTCAAGACGCTGCAGCAGTACGAAAGCGACGGCTTTTTCGACCAGATCGTGGAGATCGGACACGGCCTCGGCGAGCTCGACACGCGGCTGCTCGAGCTTCGCGCCGCCCGCCGCTACGCGGATTTTTTCCGCCAGGCCGTACTGGGCAAGAAGAACATCGTGGTCTCCGGCGCCACGGGCAGCGGCAAGACCACCTTCATGAAGTCCCTTGTCAACCACATTCCTGCCGATGAACGGCTGGTCACCATCGAGGACGCGCGCGAGCTTTTCATCGACCAACCGAACGTGGTGCACCTGCTCTACTCCAAGGGCGGGCAGAGCGCCAGCAACGTCACCGCCAAAAGTTGCATGGAAGCATGCCTGCGGATGAAGCCCGACCGAATCATTCTCGCGGAGCTGCGCGGTGACGAATCGTTCTACTTCATCCGCAACTGCGCCTCGGGCCACCCCGGTTCCATCACCAGCTGCCACGCCGGCAGTACCGAGCAAACCTGGGACCAGCTCGCGCTGATGGTCAAGGCCTCGGCCGAAGGCGCCGGGCTGGAGTTCAACACCATCAAGCGCCTGCTGATGATGACCATCGACATCGTGGTGCACATCAGGGCGCATGACGGACGGCGCTGCATCACCGGCATCGACTTCAACCCGCAGCGCGTCCACGAGGAGCACTGAATGCTGCCCGGGATGGAAATGCTGGCCTGCCCCAACCTCGCCGTCTCGCCGGAGATCATGCAGCACGTCGTGCATGTGGAATCCGGCGCCAACCCTTATGCCATCGGCGTGGTCGGCGGCCAGCTGGAGCGCCAGCCCAGGAATCTCGCCGAGGCGCTGGCCACCGCGCAGATGCTCGACGCCAGGGGCTACAACTTTTCGGTGGGCCTGGCCCAGGTGAACCGGGTCAACCTGGATCGCTATGGGCTCGATTCGTACCGCAAGGCGTTCGGCACCTGCGCCAACCTCGCCGCCGGCGCGCGCATCCTGGCCGACTGCTACACCAGCGCGCACGGCGACTGGCCCAAAGCCTTCAGTTGCTATTACTCGGGTAACTTCACCACCGGTTTCCGCGACGGTTACGTGCAAAAGGTTTACGCGTCGATCAATCGCCAGGCCGGCAATCCGGTGCAACCAACCCGTGTGTCGCAACCGCCCTCTGCAACCGTGGCGCGGCGCTCGTCTGCCGTCACGCCCACCGCGGGCCGGGTGCTGGCCAGCCACCTCGATCTCAAGCCCGTCACCGTCCATGCCTCGCGTAGCGAGGACTACCGTGTGGCGCTGCGCAGCATGGCGATCGACACGGCGGCGCAAGCCACCGTCGCTGCCATCGCTGCGGCGAACGGCAAGAACGCCTCCGCCGTGCGGCAACCCGCGGCCACCAAACCTCCAGCAACAGCCAACGCTTCGGCCGACGATGCGCGAACACTCGCCGTTGTCCGTCCGCCGCGCGACAGCGTATTCGTTCCCGAGGTGCACGGACCGGGCGATCCGCCGCAGATCGCCGCGCCCCCTGGCGCCGTCACGGCGACCGGGCTGGCAGAACTCGTCCCTGCCGGCACCGACAACGCCGTCCCGCAGCAGGAGCAGGGCGATGCCGCTTTCGTCTTTTGAATGCCGCTTTCTTCACCGACGCGCACCCAGCTACGCGTCGTCCCGGCCTCACGGCCGTTCAAGCGTCCCGGCGCAACCGGGGCGCCGCGCTGCAAGTACCGCCACGTTTGAGCGGTCGACCCTGAACCAGCGGACGCCACCGGTCTGGCATCTGCTGCAACCACCGACAAGGAAAACTCCGATGGCTATCCATTCTCCAGGCAACGACAGCATCCTCAACTCCCAGCGCACGCGGCTGTTCATGGTCATCTGCATCATGGCCTTCGTGGTGCTTCCCGGCCTCGCCTTCGCGCAGGACGCCGGCGACACGATCACCACGACGTGCGGCTTCGCGACGAACATCCAGAAGATCCTCAACGCGCTGTCCATCGTCGTCGTCACGATTGCGGTGATTTTCTCCGGCTACCAGATTGCCTTCGCGCACAAGCGCATCGGCGATGTGGCGCCGGTCATGATCGGTGCCGTATTGATTGGCGCCGCCGGACAGATCGCCAACATGTTCCTCAAGCCAAGCGCGGGTACCGATGCCTGCGACGCGACCACCAGCCTGGTCCTGCACGCGCTCAACTATGTATAGAAACCCGCTCTTTCGCGGCTGCACCCGCCCGCCGATGTTCATGGGCGTGCCCTACGTGCCCTTCTTCATGGGAGCGGGCGGGTGCTTTCTGCTGGCGGTCTACACCAACTTCTTCTACCTGCTGCTGCTGCCAGTGGTGATTTTCATCATGCGGCAAATGGCACGCCGCGACGAAATGATCTTCCGCCTGCTTGGCCTGCGCCTGCAATTCCGCACGCGGGTCAGAAACCTGGGCGCCAACGATGGCCTGTGGGTATTCACCCCCAACAACCATCGCGGCCAGGGCAAGGACAAGTCGTAGCTCTGCCCGACCACCGGACCCGAAGAACCCGACCATGGCCAAATCAAGCTTTACGCCCGACACGCCCATCGCGGAGTTCCTGCCGCTGTCGACGCACGTCTCGCCCACGGTGCTGAAGACCACCGGCGGGGATTTCCTGCTGGTGTGGCGTCTCGGCGGGCTGCCGTTCGTGGGGCGCGAAGAATGGGAGATCGAGCATCGCCACAACGGCTTCAACCGCCTCCTGCAGACATTGCGGGCGCCGGACTTCGTCAACGTGGCGTTCTGGGTGCACGACGTGCGCCGACGTCGCCGTCTCAAGGATCGCAGCCGCTTCGGCCAACGCTTCAACCAGCAGATGTCCGATGCCTATTACGAGGCGTTGTCAGCCCAAAAGCTGATGCAGAACGAGTTGTACCTGACCATGCTTTATCGGCCGATCGTCAGCGGCAAGCGCTTCGCGGAAAAATCCAGCGACATCGCACGGCTGGAGGCCCAGCAGCTCGATGCGATAAACACCCTGCTCGAACTGGCCGGCAACGTGGAAGCGGTGCTCAAGGACTACGCGCCCTATCGCCTGGGCATGTACGAGGCGAACAACGGCGTGGTGTTTTCCGAGGCACTGGAGCTCTACGGTTACCTGCTCAACCGCATCGACGAACCCGTACCCGTACTCGACGCGCCCGTGTACAACTACCTGGCCGTCAGCAAACAGCGCTTCTCCGCCAAAACCGGCGATTTCGTCATCACCACGCCGGAAGGCAAGAACCATTTCGGCGCCTTGCTCAACATCAAGGAGTACACCGACGGCACCTACCCGGGCATCCTCAACGGCCTGAAGTACCTGGATTTCGAGTACGTCATCACCCACTCCTTCAGCCCCATGGGCAGGCAGGACGCGCTCAAGGCGCTGGACCGCACCAAGGGCATGATGGTCTCTTCCGGCGACAAGGCCTTCAGTCAGATCGCCGAGCTTGACCACGCCATGGATCAGCTCGCCTCGGGCAATTTCGTACTCGGCGAATACCATTTCTCCATGGCCGTCTATGCCGCCAGCCAGGAGGCACTATCGCAGCAGATCGCCACCACGCGCGCGGAGCTTTCCAACGCCGGCTTCGTGTCGGTGAAAGAGGATCTGGCCGTCACCGCGGCGTTCTACGCCCAGTTTCCCGGCAACTGGAAATACCGCACCCGGCTGGCCAACGTCAGCTCGCTCAACTTCCTGGGCCTTTCGCCATTGCACAACTTCGCCACAGGCAAGAAGGAAAACAACCCCTGGGGCGACTGCGTCACCACGCTGCAAACGACCAACGGTCAGGCCTACTACTTCAACTTCCACGCCACCCACCCGGCGGAGAACTCGCTGGGGGAAAAGGCCATTGCCAACACCATGGTCATCGGCAAATCCGGCACCGGCAAGACCGCGCTGATCAACTTCCTGCTCAGCCAGGTGCAGAAGCTCGAGCCGTCGCCGACGATCTTCTTCTTCGACAAGGACCGCGGCGCGGAGATCTTCGTGCGCGCCTGCGGTGGCAACTACCTGGCGCTGGAGAACGGCAAACCCACCGGGTTCAACCCGTTCCAGTGCGAGCGCACCGAGGCCAATGTGCAGTTCCTGGCGGAGCTGGTGAAGGTGCTGGTCGGCAAGAGCCTGTACAGCTCGCGCGAGGAGGAGGACATCTTCCGCGCGGTCGAAAGCATCCTCGACACCCCGATACACCTGCGCACCATGACCAACTTCCAGAAGAGCCTGCCCAACATGGGCGACGACGGGCTTTTCATCCGCATGCGCAAGTGGACGGCCGGCAATTCGCTGGGTTGGGTCTTCGACAATCCCGTCGACACCATCGACCTGGAGAAAGCCAACATCATCGGCTTCGACTACACCGAGCTGATCGACAATCCCGAGGCGCGCGTGCCAGTCATCAACTACCTGCTGCACAGGCTGGAAGCGCTCATCGACGGCCGCCCGCTCATCTACGTCATGGATGAGTTCTGGAAGATTCTCGATGGCAAGGGTGGCCTCAAGGACTTCGCCAAGAACAAGCAGAAAACCATCCGCAAACAGAACGGACTGGGCATCTTTGCCACGCAAAGCCCGGAAGACGCCCTGGCCAGCGACATCGCCGCCGCGCTGATCGAGCAGACCGCCACCATGATCCTGCTCCCCAACCCCAACGCTAGCCGCGATGACTACGTGGGTGGGCTGAAGCTGACAGACGCCGAATACCAGGTTGTCGTAAGTTTGGACGAGCGCTCGCGTTGCTTCCTGGTCAAGCAGGGGCACGCCAGCGCCGTCTGCCAACTCAACCTGCGCGGCATGGATGACGCCCTGGCCGTGATTTCCGCCTCCACCGACAACATCGAGATCATGCACGAGGTGCTGTCGCAGCGGGCAGCGATCGAAGGCGTAACCATTGACGCCCTCACCCCTGAGCAGTGGCTCGGCGACTTCTACGAGAACAGGAAGGGTAGCGGCAAATCGAAACCCAACGCGCCACCTGCCACCCGTCCGGCCCGTGCCGCGTCTGTTCCGGCTTCGTGATCAAGCAAACGACCATGGGAAGTACGTCATGACCAACTCGCCCATCCCCACTCTCCGCGCGCGTGACATGCTGCTGCGCGTACGCCTGACGGCCTTGGCGCTGCTGATTGCTGCAGTTTTCGGCGGCGGCGCTCACGCCCAGGTTCTGGTCACCGACAGCGCAGCCATCTCCACCACGGAAGAAGGCTTCAAGTCGCAGTTGGCGCAAACGGTGGAGCAATACACCAAGCAGGGCATGCAGTACGCGAAGCAGATCGAGCAATACCAGACCCAACTGGAACAGCTGCACAATATTCTGACGAAGATCCAAGACCTTGGCACAGGCATATCGCTTGTACCCAAGAACCTGGAAAAATTAACCGAAGACCAATCAAACCAGCTTGTCGATCAGGCTTGTCCCGGCGCGCCTCCGGGAGCGGTTGTCAGCGGTGTAATTTCGAACCTCTTGGGCAGCACCAAGCAGCCCATTACCGTGCGCCAGCAATTGATATGTCGGAAAATCGTTCTGCTCCAGGTCGATGAATACAACATAGTTGCCGAAGCATTGAGCCAATTGAACGCGCAAGCAAGCACAGTCCAGAAACTCAACGATATCGTCAACAGTATCAGTACCATTGGTGAGTCCAATAGCGCCACATCACAAGCCCAGCAATACATGGCTCAGTTGCAAACGGCCTCCGATACGTGGAAAAAGCAGATCGATGCCGACGAAGCAGCGATTGCGACGCTCCAACAGCAGCAAGGTGTTCTTGCCAAAGTCGCCCTGAACGGAAGCAATACCGTACTCGGTCATCTAGTCAATGCAGTGGCACTGAAGGCGGCATTTACCATCAACGACTAACCCGATGCCAAAGATGCTATGCGTATTTTGCTGCAGGCATGAATCGCTTGGCGAGGCACAGGAAAGGCCATGAGTAACCTGGGCGATTACGTTTATTACGTGCTTGTATACGACTATCTGCAGAAGCAGATAGAAGTCTTCCAAGCGAACATCCTCGCCAACATGATGGCGTGGGCTAGCGGAATGGCCTTGGTGCTATTGACGCTGTGGATCATGATTCAGGGCTACCGCATGATTACAGGGCAGTCGCGGGAGTCAATGATGGCATTGGTGCTCAACATGACGCGCACCGCCATCATCGTCACCGTGGCCACCAGTATGACTATCTTCGGCAGCAGCTTGCAGGATTATCTATCCGCCAACGGTGCGCTGGGTTCGCAGATCAGCCACGTGGTTTCTGGCGAGGATTCCCCTGTTTCCGCAATCGACAAGAATATGGCTGCCACCCAGCTCAGCCTCGCCGCCATCGACGTGGTGCAGGTACCCCCTGGCGACACCACCTCGTCAAATCAGAAGGCGCACGCCATGCTGATCGCTGGCCTGGGCGCCGCCGGGCCGGCCATGGCGGCTGGGGCCATGCTCCTGCTGTACCAGTTCACCATGGCGATCTTCATCGGGCTCGGGCCACTATTCATCCTCTGTCTGATCTTTGAACAAACTAAATCGCTGTTCCAGCGCTGGCTGCTATATGGTATCGGCACCCTGTTCTCCATTGCGGTCCTGTATGTGGTCACCAGCATCGTGCTCAAACTGACCATCAATGTCGCCGTCGCGCTGTGGAGCGCTGACATCGTCAACAACATTCTCGACACCGGTTCTGAGGGCTTCACCAGCCAAGCCATACAGCAAGGCGGCATCGGTTTGCTGATGACCGTACTTATCGTCTCTTCGCCTCCGCTGGCAGCCATGTTCTTCCAGGGGACCGTAGGCAACTTTCTTACCTATTCCGCCTTTGGCACGGGGCCCAGCAGCAATCCCGGACCGCTAGGACAGCCGCCGGGGTCGTATGGCGGTGGGTACGGTGGGGTAGGAAATGCGCCAATTCGTTCAAGTACGGCACAAACTAACTCACCAATTCAGACAGTTAGCAGACCGCTTGGCAATCCAGGATTTAGCATTCGCGGAACCACCACTTCGAACTTGCCGCAAGCCGATTTCATCAAAAACCGATCATGAGGATTTAGTCATGCTGCTTTCAGCGCTACGGTGGCTATCCATTGGCTTAATGCTTCTGACAGTCGGGGCAACACACGCGGAAGGAGGATGCCCCGCCGGGTACTATCCCATTGGAGCTCCATCCGGCCAATCCGGACCACAAGGTTGCGCACCTATTCCAAGATACAACCAACAACCATTTCAGCCACCTCAACCACAGCCAGAATGGGTGTCTCGCTGGGGAGCAATTGCTACATATGCGCCCGCCGGGATTCTCGGTGTGTCCACTGGTCGAGCAAGCAAAAGCGCGGCAGAACAAGAGGCACTTCTCGACTGCAAGTTGAGGGGAGGGCATGTATGCAAGATCGAGATTGCATATGACAACGAATGTGCAGCCGTAGTTGTTGGCGATAAAGGATATAACGTAAATACCGACGCTACTGTCGATGCAGCCGTTCAATATGGAATGAGAACATGCAGAGATGCCGGCGCATCTGGCTGTCATGCCTCTTACACCGCCTGCAGCCTGCCCGTGCGAATTCAATGATCCTGCCCTTCAAAAGCCAGCCTCACAATCGTATTGCGTCACTAAAGCAAGTGGTACGTTGCTGCACTTCTCACTCTGCTCACTACCGTCAGTGCATATCGCCAATCCAACCCGATCCGCGTCGGTGAGCTTGATCGACAGGTACCCTGACTTGCCAAAGCAAAACGTTTCAACGACCACCCTTTTTTACTCTTCATGTTATTGAAAACGATTCGCATACAATAGGACTAATAATGAAAGCACTCGGCGCCTCACTGCTCGTGCTATCCATTCTCTGCGCAACCAACATATGGGGGCAAAGTTCAAGCGCTTCCCTGCCATCCAATGTCACCTTCTACGCCAAACCTGGCATTGGCGATGGGCAAAGTTGCCTGGTCGGAGCTCGCACAGACGATGACGGCATGAATGAAAAGCCCGTCGTCTACCTTGGAAAGTCATCGAACATCGTGATTTGGCACGCCTCGTTGCCCTTGCCTCCCCACACTTATCAGGCACGAGCGACGCACTGTATCGGTACGCCAGCCACGCTCTATGTGCTAGTGCAGGGCGACACGCAACCCGAACAATCCTTGTCGCAGACCCTGCTTGAGGTTGTGGCCCTGAACCGCACAACGGGTGCCGTCACTACTACCAAAGCCATCGACCCACCGAACATCAGTGGCGCCAACTCGGTATGGGTCGAAGCGGGGGACAGGCATTTTTCGGCACAGGGTAAAGATTTGATCGTCACTGGCAGATTCGCGCCGCTTTCCAATCGGGACAGCCCGCGGGGTTTTTCACTGAGGGTTCCGCAGGACCTCCATCCTTGACGAAGGCCACACCATGAACGAGAAGGAACGTTTCATTGCCGAGTTATATTCGGCGGCCATCGAAGTCTCCGAGGATACCGGCATGGCATGGCAGACCATTCTGGCCCAAGCCGCGCAGGAAACCGGCTGGGGACGACACCAGCTTCCGGGAGCCCACAACATCTTCAACATCAAAGCCGACCCGGGTTGGCGTGGCCCAAGCCAGGCGTTCAACGTTTGGGAGATCGAAAACGGCCAGAAGGTCTGGAGAGATCAGTCCTTCCGCATGTATGGCTCATACGAAGAAGCCTTGCTGGATCGGGTTGAGTTCCTACGCGATAACCCGCGCTATGCCAAGGCGGGCCTGTTTGATGAGGGCACCAAAGGTAATTTTGAAAAAGAAGCCGCCGCTTTGCAGCGAGCGGGCTATGCCACCGACCCGCATTACGCCGCAGGATTGGTGCGCGTGTTCAATAGCCCGACAATGCAGCACGCCATCAAGGAAGCACGAGCGCTGACAGCAACCAGGAACCATGCTCCAGGCATCCGTCCACAGCACGCTGTATATCAGTATCAACAAGCGTGCCTTACCGAAGGTGCTCAAGGCTTCGCCGTCGCCACCCTTCAAGCCGAACTCTCCAAGCTCGGCTACAGCGGCGATCGCGGCCACCCGCTCAAAGCAGACGGCGAGTTCGGTATCCGTACCCGCCACGCTGTAGAACGCTTTCAGCACGACCACCATCTGACCGTAGACGGCAAAGTCGGGCCACTGACCCGGGAGGCCATGCACTCCGCTCTGCAACAGAGCGCCTCGCCTTCCTCCCTCACTGATATGCGCCACCCCGACCATGCGTTGTTCGCACAGGCGCTGGCCGGCGTACGCGCCCTTGATGCACGCGGTCAACCGACCGAGCAGCAGCGCCTCAATCTTGCCGCCGCAATGGTCGTCGAAGCCAGGCTCCAGGGTCTGACACGCATCGACCAGGTTGTTCTTGGCGACGACGGTAGCCGTGTCTACATCGCTCAGCATCCAACGTCGTTTATGGAGCAGACGAAGATCGGTTCCGTGGATACGGTAGCGGCTTTGCAAACACCAGTGGCGAGAAGCTCTGAGCTTGCAGCTTCCCCCCGATCGTCGTCAGCCGTGTCGCTGGCTCCCATCATTCAACCGCCGGCACCGACTCAAACCATGGTCGTGTGATAAGCGCGTTCTGGTTCCGACTCGCTCGCCATGCACGGCTATCGCGTCATCAGCGGCCAGTTGTGCGAACCGTTCATGGATGTACCGATCCACAGATCCCCGCATCGCCGCCAGCGCCACCACCCGCGCTTCACGCAGTGACGAACCTCACATGGAGCCACCATGAAACTACGTACCCTCTGCCCCATCCTTGCCTTTGGTATGGTCGCCAACGCCAACCCGACCCATGCCCAGGCTTTTGATCCGTGTAGCGTTTACCTTTGCATGGCCGGCATCTCCGGCGCCGGCGCGAGCGGCGGTCCGGCTTGCACCGCGCCCATTGCTTTCTGGCACACCGCTGCACCTGCCGGCCTCGCCGTTTACGACGAAGAAGGCTTCGATGCACCAGCAAGCCTCGCCGCGCGCCAGACCTACCTGATGACCTGCCCCGGCGCCCAGGTGTCAAGCAACGCAGGCATCCTCAACGCCATCATTGCCGAGTGGGGAAGCGTTCCCTGACGTAAGAGCTGTCCTCCTGGCCATCAGTTTTACAACCGGGACGGCCGCAACCGCCTTTGGTGATGCCCGTGGTTCGAGCCGGTAGACGTTGCGCCTGCCGAATGGCCATCGCGTGACCGCGTCGCGCCGATGCGGCATTTGCATGCTTCACCATTCAGCGGCGCGCCTCCAATTGCACCGGCCAATGACCTGGAATCCTGCGGCAGGATTTGCGGAACTTGAGGCTGTCGAGCTTCAGCGCGCTAGATTGCCAACTCCCGGCAGCTGGTGGGCGTTGCAGCGCGCCTTGCCGGTTTCGGACCGCTTCTCTACCCTCCAGAATTTTATGGCCGTGCGCCGGATATCCGATGAGCATCAAGCTGCGCCTCGTGGCCATGAACTTCCTGCAGTTTTTCGTGTGGGGGGCGTGGCTGATCACGATCGGCGCCTACTGGTTCCAGTACCGCCACTGGTCGGGCGCGCAGTTCGGCGCGATCTTTTCGACCATGGGCATCGCCGCGTTGTTCATGCCCTCGCTGATGGGCGTGGTTGCGGACAAGTGGCTCAACGCCGAGAAGCTGTACGGCCTGCTGCACATCGGCGGCGCGGTGGTGTTGTTCATGGTGCCGACGATCGACGACCCGAACACGCTGTTCTGGGTGATGTTGCTCAACATGATGTGCTACATGCCGACGCTTTCGCTGGCGATCGCGGTGGCCTACAACGCGCTGAAGGAGAACGGCGCCGATGTGGTGCGCGTGTTTCCGCCGATCCGCGTGTGGGGCACGATCGGTTTCATCGTGGCGATGTGGACGGTGAGCCTGCTGCACCTGGAAACCTCCGGCGGCCAGTTCCGCGTGGCGGCCGCGGCGGCGCTGCTGCTTGGGCTTTACGCGTTCACCCTGCCGCCCTGCCCGCCGCGCCTGCGCCGCACCGCGCGCCGGTCGTGGGTGGATGTGCTGGGCCTCACTGCGTTCAGCCTGCTGCGCAACCGCAAGATGGCGGTGTTCTTTGTCTTCGCGATGCTGCTGGGCGCGGCGCTGCAGCTGACCAATGCCTACGGCGACACTTTCCTGCACGACTTTGCCAAGGTCGAGGCGTACCAGGGCATGATCGCGGTGCGCTATCCGGCGATCATCATGTCGATCTCGCAGGTGTCCGAAACGCTGTTCATCCTGGCGATTCCTTTTTTCCTGAAGCGCTTCGGCATCAAGACGGTGATGCTGATCAGCATGGTGGCCTGGGTGCTGCGTTTTGGCCTGTTCGCCTACGGCAACCCGGGCGATGGGCTGTGGATGATCGTGATGTCGTGCATCGTGTACGGCATGGCGTTCGACTTCTTCAACATCTCCGGCTCGCTGTTTGTCGAGGGGCAGAGCGACCCGTCGATCCGCGCCAGCGCGCAGGGCCTGTTCATGCTGATGACCAACGGCATCGGCGCGATCCTGGGCAGCGCGATCAGCGGCTGGATCATCGACCTGTGGTTCACCGCCGCGGACGGCGCCAAGGACTGGCACGGCATCTGGCTGACCTTTGCGGCATACGCGCTGATGGTGGCCGTACTTTTTGCCATCCTGTTCCGCCACCGCCACGAGCCCGAGGCGTTGGAGCACGGGATTCGGCATTAGGGATTCGCAAGAACCAAGGCACGGGTGCTCTGGCGAAATCCCGAATCCCAACTCCCGCCACTACAATAGGCCGATGCGCATTGGCCCCTACCTGATCGACCCGCCGGTGGTGCTGGCCCCCATGGCCGGCGTCACCGACAAGCCGTTCCGGCTGCTGTGCAAGCGGCTGGGCGCGGGGCTTGCCGTGTCGGAGATGACCACCGCCGATCCGCGCCTGTGGCATACGCGCAAGTCGCTGCAGCGGATGGATCACGAAGGCGAGCCCGAACCGGTCAGCGTGCAGATCGCCGGCTACGACCCGGCGATGCTGGCCGAAGCGGCGCGCTTCAACGTGGCCAACGGCGCGCAGCTGATCGACATCAACATGGGCTGTCCGGCCAAGAAAGTGTGCAACGTGTGGTCCGGCTCCGCGCTGCTGCAGGACGAGCCGCTGGTGGCGCGCATCGTGAAAGCCGTGGTGGACGCGGTCGAGGTGCCGGTGACCTTGAAGATCCGCACCGGCTGGAACCGCGACAACCGCAACGCGCTCAACATCGCCCGCATCGCCGAGGACGCCGGCATCGCCGCGCTGGCCGTGCACGGGCGCACCCGCGCCGACAAATACGAAGGCGAGGCGGAATACGACACCATCGCCGCGGTGAAGGCGGCCGTGCGCATTCCCGTACTGGCCAATGGCGATGTCTGCTCGCCACAGCAGGCGAAACACGTGCTGGATGTCACCGGCGCCGATGCGGTGATGGTGGGCCGCGGAGCGCAGGGGCGGCCGTGGATCTTCCGCGAGATCGCCCATTACCTGGCCACCGGCGAGCTGCTGCCCGAACCGACACCGGCCGAGGTCGCCACGATCCTGCTCGGCCATCTCGACCAGCTCTATGCGTTCTACGGCGAGCAGCAGGGTGTGCGCATTGCGCGCAAGCATCTGGGTTGGTACGCGAAGGACCGACCCGAGAACGCCGCCTTCCGCCAGGTGGCCAACCGGGCCGAAACGGCCGCCGAGCAACGGCGGCTGACGCGCGATTATTTCGCCGCGCTTGGCGACCCCAGCGCGCTGGCGGCCTGAGGCTTCAGTCGGTACCCGCAGGCACCCAGTGGCGGTGCAGCCGCTGCGCCAGCGCGTCCAGCAAAAAGCCCAGCGCGCCGATCAGCACGATCGCGGCCATCAGCTCCGAGTAGGCCAGCCGGTCGCGCGTGTCGAGAATGAAATAGCCCAGGCCGGAACTGACCCCCAGCATTTCGCACGGAATCAACAGAATCCAGATCATGCCGATGGCGACCCGCACGCCGGTGAGTACATGGCCCAGGATGCCGGGCACCACGATGCGCCACAGGATCTCGCCGCGGGTGGCGCTGAGGCTGCGCGCCAGCAGCAACCAGCGCGGATTGAGCTGGCGCACGCCGGCCGAGGTGTTGAGGATGATCGGCCAGACCGCCGTGATGGTCAGCAGGAAATAGATCGGCGCATCGCCGATGCCGAAGATCAT
Organism: Rhodanobacter caeni; assembly: GCF_039523575.1. Lineage (NCBI taxonomy): Bacteria > Pseudomonadati > Pseudomonadota > Gammaproteobacteria > Lysobacterales > Rhodanobacteraceae > Rhodanobacter > Rhodanobacter caeni. Next base: position 312,903 of record NZ_BAAAFO010000003.1, read on the forward strand.
CACCGCGATCGGCATCCACGACAGCGGCGAGATCATGCGCAGAAACTGGAACGCGCCACTGGTGCCGCTGTCCAGCGCGCGCGAACTGCCCACCGCCACGCCGATCGGCACGCCCAGCGCCAGCGCCGCCAGCAGGCTCACCATCACGCGCTTCAGGCTGGTCAGCGTGTGCCGGGTCAGTTCGTTCTGCGCCAGCAGGTCGTACAGGCTGCGGAACGTGTCGCCAGGGCTCAGCGCGCCGGCCAGCGGCATGCTCTTGCCCAGCAGGTGGATGCCTAGCGACCACAGCAGCAACAGCACGAACAGGCCGAACAGGCTCAGCCCGATACGGGTGCTGGAGCGGTGGAGAGGAATGCTTGTTGCGTTCATGGACTAGCAGCCTGCATGCGCCCGCCGCGCCCTGCGGCGAGCGGCGGCATGCGTTACGGGTTCAGGTGGTGATCAGTTCTTTGCGGGTGAAGCCTTCGGGCCGACCAAACGTCGTCATGCCGCCCAATCCGGCGATCGCCTTCCTGACGAAGCGGTCGTCGACCAGGTCGCGCGCCACGAAGGCGGGGTCCAGCCCGGCCAGGAAATCGTTCTTGCCCTCGACGTAGGTGGTCTTGAGCATCGACACCAGGGTTTCGGTGTAGCTGGGGTACGGGTAGGGCTGGAAATCGATGCGGTGCTGCTTCCACTCCGGATGCCGGATGGCGCCCGACGCGACGTAGGCCGCGTCATCGGACGGTGGCGGCGCCAGCACCTTGGCCAGGGCCTCGTAGCTGTGCGGCGTATAGTGGCCGCTGCCATCCTTGGCCAGCAGGTGCGAGGTATCGTCGCGGTGATCGCGCGCCCATGCCTGTGCCTGCACGATGCCGTTGACCACTTTCTGCGACCACTCGGGGCGCTCGTTCAGATCGCGCTCGTGCATCTGCACCACGCAGCAGGCGTGGTCCTTCCACACGTCGCCGGTGAACCGCAGCACCTTGCCCACCTTCAGGATCTCGGCCAGCGCCACGAACGGCTCGGCCACGATGTAGGCGGAGATCTGCCCGCCGGCCAGCGCCGGCAACATGTCCGACGGTGCCATCACCACCAGCTTGACCTGTTTTGGCCCTGGCGTACCGCTGCCGATCGACTCGATGCTGCGGGCTTTCAGCAGATGCTGCAGCACCACGTTGTGCACCGAGTACCAGAACGGGATCGCCACCGTGGTGCCGGCCAGGTCGTCCAGTTGATGGACATCCTTCTTCACCGTCATCGCCAGCGCGGAGCCGCAGACATGGTTCCAGGCCACCACTTTCGCCGGCGCCTTGCTGCCGTAGCGCGCCCAGATCGTCATCGGCGACAGCATGTGCACCACGTTGACCTGGCCGCTGAGGAACGCCTCCACGATCTGCGCCCAGCTGCGGAACATGCGCGGCTTTTCGACCGACAGCCCCTGCTTCTGGAACAGGCCGCGCTGATGCGCCACCAGGAGTGGCGTGGCGTCGGTGATGGGCAGGTAGCCGATGCGCACCGGTGCGTCGGGCTCCGCCGCCACGGCGCGCTCGAAACCCTGCAGCAGCGGCAGCGCGCCGGCCGCGGTAAACATCGCCGAAAGCTTCAGGAAGCGGCGGCGGGAGGCAAGGCTGTCGGAGTCGTGGTCTGTGCTCATGTTGGCTCGATCGGTAATGGATTGGCGCTCAGGCGACGGCGCGCCGGGGCTCGTCTTGCGAGGAACCGGCACGGCGCGCGTCGCGCAGCGCCTGCACGATCTCCACGCGGATGCGGGTGGATTCGGCCGCGACGGCATCGCGCGGATGCGGCTGCTCGATGCGCCACTCGCCGATCAGGCCGCCCGGCTGGCCGCCCAGCAGCACGATGCGGTCGGCCAGCACCAGCGCCTCGTCGATGTCATGGGTGACCAGCACCGCCGCCGTCCGGTGGCGCGCGGTGATCTGCTGCAACAGGGTCTGCATGTCGCCGCGGGTGATTTCATCCAGCGCGCTGAACGGCTCGTCCAGCAACAGGATCTCGGGCTGGCGCGCCAGGCTGCGCGCCAACGCCACGCGCTGCGCCATGCCGCCGGACAGTTCGTTGGGATAGTGGCCCAGCGCATGCTGCAGATCGACTTCGGCAATCGCGTCGCGCACGCGTTCGCGACGTGTCTTTGCATCCAGCACCGGCTGATGGCGGAAGTCGAGGCCAAAGCCCACGTTTTCCTCCAGCGTCAACCATGGCAGCAGGCATGGGTCCTGGAACACCAGGCCCACCCGCGGATGCGGCCCACGCAGCGCTTCGCCGTGAACGCGCACACCGCCCTTGTCCGGCGCCTGCAACCCGGCCAGCACGCGCAACAGCGAGGATTTGCCCACGCCGCTGGGGCCGAGCACGGCCACCACCTCGCCCGCCTTCAATTGCAGCGAGAAATCGCGCAGCACCACGTTGGTCGCGCGCCCGGCGTGGCCGTAGCTCAGCGCGATGTGGCTGGCTTCCAGCACGGCGGGATGCAGCATTGGGGTGGGCTTGCTCATGCTTGCACTCAGTCGGGCACCAGGAAAAAGTCGTCCTTGCTCACGCCGCAATCCGGGCAGCTCCAGTCCTCGGGTATCGATTCGAACGGGGTTCCCGGTGCGATACCGTCCTCGGGCATGCCCTCTGCCTCGTCGTAGACGAAGCCGCACGGCCCGCACATCCACTTGGCCATTACGCGGCCTCGGCGTGCTGCTGCCGCTCTTCGAGATCGCGGATTTCCTTGCGCAGGTGCTTCAACGCGGGCGTCACGATGGCCACGAACACCGCCTCGCGCAGCTGGCGCTGGGCCGGATGGCGCATCAGGTAGCCACGCGCGCCGGCATGCAGCACGGCCGAATTGGCCGCGCGCAATGCCAGCTCCGACGCGGCCGCGCGCAGCTTCAGCACCGGCAGGATGGCTACCGCACCGGCCTGCGCCTGGCGCGCCAGCGCCTCGGCTTCCGCCTGCAGCGCCAGCAGTTCGGCCTGCAGGTCGGCCTCCTGGTCGTCCAGCAGCGCATTGACGTGCGCATGGGTGACATTGCTCTCGCGCAGCGTTTTCAGGCAGCCTTCGACCACGCCGAAACCCATGCCGGCCTGGCCCAGCACGAAGCCGGCCTTGATCCGCGCCATGAAGGCGTCGAACTGGTCCGGATGCGCCAGCACGTTGTCGGCACCCACCGCCACGTTCCTGAAGCGCAGGTTGAGCGTGCTGGTGCCTTCCATGCCGGAGAAATCGGGGCACGGATGCAGTTCCAGGCCCGGCGCGCGGCCTTCCACGGCAAACATCAGGTAGCCGCCGCCTTCGACCGCGGCGGCCACGATCACCAGGTTGTCGGCCCCGGCGTTGGATACCCAAGGCAGCACGCCATTGATCACATAACCGCTGCCATCGCGGCGCGCGTCGAGACGGATCTTCTCGATACCGGCCAGATGCTTCACCGCATTGGACATGCCGGTGCCGGCCAGCAGCGAGCCGCTGGCCACCTTGTCCAGGTAACGCTGCCGCACCGCGGCCTCGGGCGCGTGTTGCAGGTACCAGGCGCAGGTGGACTGGCACCAGACCAGGAACGCGGTGGAACCGCAGACACTGCCGACCCGCGTGGTGATGGCGATCTGGCGCGGAAGATCGAGCGCGAACGCATCCGCGCCGGTCGCGCCGAAACCGCCCAGCTGGCCCAGCTCGCGCATGAAATCGACCGGATAGAAGCCTTCGCGGTCGATGGTTTCGGCCAGCCGCGACAGCGAGCTGTCGACCAGCGTGGCGATCGCCTGCAGCGACGGGTTGTGGTTGTCGGACGGGCTCATGCCGTTCCCTCCGCGGTTCGACTCAGGCGTACGGTTGCAATTCGGGGTTGATCGGCGTCTTCGCCAGGTTGTTGGCGTAGTTGCACAGCGTGGCCAGGCTCACGCCCAGCACCACTTCCAGCGCCTGCGCCTGGCTGTAGCCGGCGGCCAGGAACGCCTGCAGCTCGTCGTCGGACACCTGGCCGCGCTCCTCGATCACCGCCAGGGTGAACAGGGCCAGCGCGTTGAGCTTCGGATCGTCCAACGCCTGCTTGGCGCGCAGCGCCTCCAGGAGCGGCTCGGGCATCTGCAGTTTCTTGCGCGCGATGGCGGTGTGGCCGGCCACGCAGAAGCCGCAGCCGTTGCGCGCGGCGGCGGTGATCTGGATCACCTCGCGCTCGGTATCGGACAGGCTGGTGCGCGCATTGATGGCGCTGACGGTCTGGTAGGTCTCGATCGCGGTGGGCGCATTGGCCAGCACACCCAGCAGATTGGGCACGAAGCCGCTGTTTTTCTTGGCGGCGGCGAGGCGCGGCGCGGCTTCTTCCGGGGCGCTCTCGATGGTCTGGATGGCAATGCGACTCATGGACGTACCTTTGCTTATAGACGGCTAGACGTCCGTCCACCTTATCCCGCGGATGGCCGATGCACAAAGGATCGGATTCCATGTGCTTATAACCAATAGGCATGATCGCGCCGGCGCCGTCCGACTTCGTGCAACTGATCTGGGTCATTGACGCCGGCCTCCGCGACCCCTAGATTGCTCCCCGCTGGCTTATATATCTTTTTATCCGAATGTAAAGATATAAAGCAGGGAATCCGGTCCGGAAGCCGGAGCTGCCCCGCAACGGTAGGCGGACCACGTGTCCGCGAGCCCGACTACCTGCCCCAGCCGGAAACGTTCGCGTTTCCGCACGACTTGGTCCGCGCGCGACACGTCGCAAACGGACCGATCGCCCGCGGGGGCGAAGGTCGCGGGGCCGCAAATGCCCCTCTCCTTCGTTCCTCTTTGCTCACTGTCCGCAAGAGGAATCTTCTACATGTCACAGGTCACCTACTCCGGCTTTCCGCGTATCGGCTTGAAACGCGAACTCAAGCGCGCGCTGGAAGCCCACTGGCGCGGCGAGATCAGCGCCGACGCCCTGCAGGACACGGCCCGGGAGCTGCGCCAGCGCCACTGGCAGCTGGCTTGCGCGGCCGGCGCCGACGTCGTCCCCTGCAACGACTTCAGCCTCTACGACCACGTGCTGGACACGGCGGTGCTGTTCGACGCGATCCCGGAGCGCTACCGGCCGGTATTCGAGCTTGGCCATCTGGACGGCTATTTCGCCATGGCCCGCGGCCACAAGCGCGACGGCCATGACCTCCACGCGCTGGAAATGACCAAGTGGTTCGACACGAACTACCACTATCTGGTGCCGGAACTTCAGGCCGGCCAGTCATTCCGCCTGGCCGGCGACAAGCCGCTGGCCGAATTACTGCAAGCGCGGGCGCTTGGGTACCGGGCGCGTCCGGTCCTGCTGGGCCCGGTTTCGTTCCTGCTGCTGTCCAAGACGGTCGATGGAAGCGACCGGCTGGCGCTGCTCGACGCGTTGCTGCCGGCGTATGCCGAATTGCTCGGCAAGCTGGCGGAAGCGGATGCCGACTGGGTACAACTGGACGAACCGTGCCTGGTGCTGGACCTGGATGACGCCGCCCGCGCCGCCTGCCGCCGCGCCTACGCCGTGCTGTCGGCCGCCAACGGACCGCGCATTCTGCTGGCCAGCTACTTCGGGCCGCTCGGCGACAATCTGTCGTTGGCCGCATCGCTTCCCGTTGACGGGCTGCACGTCGACCTGGTGCGCGCGCCCGGCCAGCTGGATGCCGTGCTGGATGCGCTTTCGCCGACCCAGGTGCTCAGCGCCGGGGTCATTGACGGCCGCAATATCTGGCGCAGCCAGCCGGACAAGGTGCTGCCGCTGCTGCGCAAGGCGCAGTCGCGGCTCGGCGATGCGCGGTTGTGGCTGGCGCCGTCGTGTTCGCTGCAGCACGTGCCGATCGATCTGCAGGCGGAAACCGCGCTCGATCCCGCACGGCGTGCCTCCATGGCCTTCGCGCGGCAGAAGATCGAGGAATTGCGCATCTATGCCGACGCCCTGGCCGGACAATCCGAAGCTGCGGCGGCATTGGCTGCGCAGCAGACGCTATGGGATGGCCAGGCGCAATCGGAAGGCGTGGTGGATGCCGGCGTGCGTGCCCGGCTGCGTAACCTCAGCCCGCAGATCGCCCTGCGCCGTTCCTCCTATGCCACCCGCCGTGCCGCGCAAGCCGAGGCGCTGAACCTGCCGCCGCTTCCCACCACCACGATCGGCTCGTTCCCGCAGACCGACGACCTGCGCAAGGCCCGCGCCGCCCATCGCGCCGGCAAGCTCAGCGACCTTGCCTACGACGACGGGCTGAAGTCGGAGATCGCCCGCGTGGTGCGCTTCCAGGAAGCGATCGGGCTGGACGTGCTGGTGCACGGCGAGCCCGAACGCAACGACATGGTCGAGTATTTCGGCGAGCAATTGGACGGCTACCTGTTCACCAGACTGGGCTGGGTGCAGAGCTATGGTTCGCGCTGCGTGAAGCCACCGGTGATCTGGGGCGATATCGTGCGGCCGGCGCCGATGACGGTGGCCTGGTCCAGCTATGCGCAGTCGCTGACCGACAAACCGATGAAAGGCATGCTGACCGGCCCGGTGACGATGCTGCAGTGGTCGTTCGTGCGCGACGACCTGCCGCGCGAGACGGTCTGCCGGCAGATCGCGCTGGCGCTGCGCGACGAGGTACACGACCTGGAAGGGGCCGGCATCAAGGTCATCCAGATCGACGAACCGGCCCTGCGCGAAGGCCTGCCGTTGCGCCATGCCGACTGGGCGCATTACCTGGCCTGGGCGGTGGAGTGTTTCCGCATCACCGCCGGCGGCGTGCGCGATACCACGCAGATCCACACCCACATGTGCTACTCCGAGTTCAACGACATCATCGAGGCGGTGGCGGCCATGGATGCGGACGTGATCTCGATCGAGACCAGCCGCTCGCGGATGGAGCTGCTCGACGCCTTCGTCCGCTTCCGCTACCCCAACGGCATCGGCCCCGGCGTCTACGACATCCATTCGCCACGCGTACCCGATCCGGCGGAAATGCTGGACCTGCTGCGCAAGGCGCTGGACGTGCTCAGCGTGGACCAGCTCTGGGTCAACCCCGACTGCGGCCTGAAAACCCGCGGCTGGCCGGAGGTGGAAGCGGCGCTGCGGGGCATGGTGGGTTGCGCAAAGCAATTGCGCAGTGAGTTGAGCGAGAAGGCGTAGCGCGCCTGTAGGAGCGGCTTCAGCCGCGATGCTCTTGCCGGGTTTGATGAAAAGCGTCGCGACTGAAGTCGCTCCTACAAAAATGGCTGCGACGTATCCCGCGGCTTCCGCGGGGCAAAGAAAAACCCCGCCGGAGCGGGGTTTTTCGTCGGGCTGCGTGACAAAGCGGAACTTAGAAGTCCATGCCGCCCATGCCACCCATGCCGCCGCCCATGCCGCCGGCGCCGTGGTTGTGCTCTTCCTTCTTCGGCAATTCGGCCACGATCGCCTCGGTGGTGATCGCCAGGCCGGCAACCGACGAGGCGTGCTGCAGCGCCGAACGGGTCACCTTGGTCGGGTCCAGGATGCCGAATTCGATCATGTCGCCGAACTCGCCGGTGGCCGCGTTGTAGCCGAAGTTGCCCTGGCCTTCCTTGACCTTGTTCAGCACCACCGACGACTCTTCGCCGGCGTTGGCGACGATCGCGCGCAGCGGCGCTTCCAGCGCACGACGGGTGATGGCGATGCCCAGGTTCTGGTCTTCGTTGTCGCCCTTCAGGCCTTCCACGGCCTTCAGCGCGCGGATCAGCGCCACGCCACCGCCGGGCACCACGCCTTCTTCGACCGCGGCACGCGTGGCGTGCAGCGCGTCTTCGACGCGGGCCTTCTTTTCCTTCATTTCGATCTCGGTGCCGGCACCGACCTTGATCACGGCAACACCGCCGGCCAGCTTGGCCACGCGCTCCTGCAGCTTCTCGCGGTCGTAGTCGGAGGAGGTCTCCTCGATCTGCGCCTTGATCTGGCCGATCCGCGACTGGATGCGCTCCGCTTCGCCGGCGCCGTCGATGATGGTGGTGTTTTCCTTTGTGATCACCACGCGCTTGGCGCGGCCCAGATCGTTGATCGTGGTCTTCTCCAGCGACAGGCCCACTTCCTCGGAAACGACCTGGCCGTTGGTGAGGATGGCGATGTCTTCCAGGATGGCCTTGCGACGGTCGCCGAAGCCCGGCGCCTTGACGGCGGCAACCTTGACGATGCCGCGGATGGTGTTGACCACCAGCGTGGCCAGCGCCTCGCCTTCCACTTCCTCGGCCACGATCAGCAGCGGCTTGCCCGCCTTGGCGACGGCTTCCAGCACGGGCAGCAGCTCGCGCACGTTGGAAACCTTCTTGTCGTGGATCAGGATGTACGGGTCATCCAGCTCGACCTGCTGCGAGGTCTGGTTGTTGATGAAATACGGCGACAGGTAGCCGCGGTCGAACTGCATGCCCTCGACCACGTCCAGCTCGTTGTCCAGGCCCGAGCCTTCCTCGACCGTGATCACGCCTTCCTTGCCGACCTTCTTCATCGCGGTGGCGATGATGTCGCCAATGGCGCTGTCGGAGTTGGCCGAGATGGTGCCGACCTGGGCAATCGCCTTGTCGTCGGCGGTGGGGTTGGAGAGCTTCTTCAGCTCGCCCACGGCGGCCGAGACGGCCTTGTCGATACCGCGCTTGAGGTCCATCGGGTTGATGCCCGCGGCCACGGCCTTCAGGCCTTCCTGGATGAACGCCTGCGCCAGCACGGTGGCGGTGGTGGTGCCGTCACCGGCCACGTCGGAGGTCTTGGACGCGGCTTCCTTGACGATCTGCGCGCCCAGGTTCTCGTACTTGTCGCCCAGCTCGATTTCCTTGGCAACGGACACGCCGTCCTTGGTGATCGTGGGGGCGCCGAAACTCTTCTCGAGCACGACGTTGCGGCCCTTCGGGCCCAGCGTCACCTTGACCGCATTGGCCAGGGTGTTGACGCCTTTCAGCATGCGGGCGCGGGCGTCTTCGCCGAAACGTACTTCTTTGGCTGCCATAAAATTTTTCCTTGAAAAATTTTGAAATAAAAATGGAGAGAATCTTGCGAGGTACTACCGGAAGGAGCCGAAGGCGACTGGCAAGCGCGCTTTCTGCTTCGCGCTCAGCCTGTCGAAGCCCCGGCCCATCAGCCTTCGAGCACCGCCACGATGTCGTCTTCCTTCAGGAACACCAGATCCTCGCCGTCGATCTTGATTTCCTGGCCGGCGTACTTGCCGAACAGCACGGTGTCGCCGGCCTTCAGCGACATCGGGCGCACCTTGCCGTCGCTCAGGATCAAGCCGGTGCCGGCGGCCACGACCTTGCCGCGGGTGGGCTTTTCGGTGGCGCTGTCGGGGATGACGATGCCGCCGGCGGAGACGCGCTCCTCTTCCAGACGCTTGACGATGACGCGGTCGTGCAACGGACGCAGTGTGCTCATGGATGGCTCCAAACGGTTGAGGTGGAACAAAGCTTCGAAGACCCCGATCGTGCCGTTGTTAGCACTCGTGGTACATGAGTGCCAATTTTAGCGGTCCAGAACGCCGCTGCAAGCGGTTTGATCGGGCGACCCGACAGCTAATTGGGTGGAGGGCGACCGCTTTCAAGGGCTTCCGGCGCGAATCTGCGGTAGGAGCGCACCCTGTGCGCGATGCTTTTCGGCCACCCGCCTTTTTGCGGGCGGGCGATGCCCGCCGTTCGCGCACAAGGTGCGCTCCTACCGGCCACACGCTACGCTGGCCCGATGTCCGATACGGTCCTGCTCTGCTATTGCAGTTGTCCCGACGACGCCAGCGCGCAAGCGCTCGCCGATGCCCTGGTCGGCGAGCGGCTGGCCGCTTGCGTCAGCCGTCTGCCCGGCGTCCGCTCCACCTATCGCTGGCAGGGCGCCGTCACCACCGACAGCGAGCAGCTCCTGCTGATCAAGACCACCGCCGCCCGCTTCGAGGCGATGAAGGCGCGGTTGTTGGCGCTGCACCCGTACGAGCTGCCGGAACTGGTCGGCGTACCCGTGACGCAAGCCCATGACGCCTATCTCGACTGGGTCCGTGCACAAATCACGGCATGAGGGCGCACGGCCCCGCACATAACGCCGCACGACGCGGTGGGTGGCCGTTACTGCTCCATAATGGGGCAAGAGAGCATGTGCAGGAGCGCGAGTATCGGCACCGTGCGGAACCGCCGCGGACGCACCGTCATCCATAGCCCGCCCATGCCATCCCCGCACCCCTCGCCGGAGTCGTGATGCAAGCGCCGCGTTTCCCCCCTCTCCACCGCCTGCCGGTCCAGTTGATGATGCTGCTGGCGCTGCTGTTCGCCGCCCTGCCCGCCCCGGCGCAGGAGGACAACCTGCTGCCGGTGACCGAGGCCTACCGGCTCAGCGCCGACGCCTCCACCCCGGGCGTGCTGAAGCTGCACTGGACCATCGCACCGGACTACTACCTTTATCGCGGCCGCATGAAGTTCAGCGCCGGCCCCGGCGTGACGCTGGGCGCCGCGCAGTTGCCCGATGGCGAAAAGCACCACGACGAATACCTCGGCGACGTGGAGACCTATCACCACGGCGTCGATGCCACGCTGCCCTACACCGTGGCCGCCGGCACCACCCGGCTGACGCTGGACGTGCAGTACCAGGGTTGCCACGAGGTCGATCCGAAGATCTGCTACCCGCCGCACACCGAGCACCTGGATCTGCCGCTGCCGACCGCATCCGGCGCGCCCTTGCCAGCCGCCCAAAGCCTGGGCGCCGCCCTGGATGGCCTCGGCAGCCGCGGCGCCAGCGCGCCGACGGGCATGGCCGCCGCGCCGTTGCCGGAGGATCAGGCGTTCCGCTTCGAAGCCGCCGCGCCGAGCCGGGGCCATCTGCTGCTGCGCTGGTCGATGCCCAAGGGCTACTACCTTTATCGCGACCGCACCGAGCTGAAATTGATCGAAGCCGACGGCCTGCAGTTGCGCCCGCCCGAATGGCCGGACGGCGTCACGCACGCCGATCCGCAGTTCGGCAACGTCGTGGTCTATTTCGACCAGGTCGATGTGCCGGTGGCGGTGGAGGGCGAGCTGGCCGGCCGCAAGCGCCTGACCGTGCAGGCCACGTTCCAGGGATGCCAGGACGGCGGGCTTTGCTATCCGCCCATGACCCGCACGGTCACGGTCGACCTGGGCGGCGCCACAGCCGGCGCAACACCGCCCGCCGACGCCGCGCCGACCGCCCCGGTTCGCACCGGACTGTTCGCCGCGCTGGCGCTGGCGCTGGCGGGCGGGCTGGTGCTGAACCTGATGCCCTGCGTGTTGCCGGTGCTGTCGATCAAGGCGGTCGGCGTGCTGGAAAGCGGCGAGAGCCGCGGCGCGGCGCGGCGCCATGCCTTGTTCTACACCGCGGGCGTGCTGTGCAGTTTCGCCGCGCTGGGCATGGGCATCCTGGCGCTGCGCGCCGCCGGTCATGCGCTGGGCTGGGGATCGCAATTGCAGCAGCCGCTGCTGGTGGGCGTGCTGGCCTGCGTGATGCTGGCGGTGGGGTTGTCGCTGTCCGGCGTGGTGCAGTTTGGCGCCTCGCTGGGCAACACCGGCGCCGCCTTGGCATCGCGCTCGGGGCCGGCTGGCGATTTCTTCACCGGCGTGCTGGCCGTGGTGGTGGCCAGCCCCTGCACAGCGCCGTTCATGGGCGGTGCACTGGCGTATGCCTTCGCCGCACCGATGCTCGCCGCGCTGGGAGTGTTCCTGGCCCTGGGCGTGGGTCTGGCGCTGCCCTTCCTGGCCATCGGCTTCGTGCCGGCGCTGGGCCGCCTGCTGCCGCGACCGGGCCGCTGGATGGAAACCCTGAAGCAGGTGCTGGCGTTTCCGATGTACCTCACCGCCGCGTGGCTGGTGTGGGTGCTGGCCAACCAGCGCGGCGCAGACGCGGTGGGTCTGGTGCTGGTGGCGATGGTGTTGCTGGCGATGACCTTGTGGTGGTTCGAGCGTAGCCGCTCACGCAGCCTGGCCGGCCGCGCCTGGGTGCTGCCGCTGGCGCTGGCCACGCTGGCGCCGCTCTACCTGCTGGCTCACGTGCCGCCAGCAGCGGCCAATGCAGCGACCGAGGAAGGCGTGGTGGCGTACAGCCCCGAAAAGCTGGCCGCGCTGCGTGCCGCCGGCACACCGGTTTTCGTCGACATGACCGCCGACTGGTGCGTCACCTGCAAGGCGAACGAGCACAACGTGCTCGATACCGCCGCCTTCCGCGCGCTGCTGCAGCGCACCGGCGCGGTCTACATGAAAGGTGACTGGACCGACGTCAACCCCGTGATCAGCGCCTTCCTGCAACAGTACAACTCCCCTGGCGTGCCGCTTTACGTGGTGTTTCCGGGCAATGGCGGGCCGGGCCGCCAGCTGTCCACCGTGCTGACCCCCTCGATGGTGGAGCAGGCACTGACGGAGGCGGCGCGATGATCTTCAGCCGCAGCAACTGGATCATCCTGGGGCTGGCCGTGCTGGCCGCCGGCGTGGGCGGCTACTGGCAGCGCCAGGCCGAGGCGCCACCGCCCTCCGTGCCCCTAGTCGGGCAACCGGCGCCCGCGCTCGAGCTGCGGGATATCGGCGGCAAGATGCACGATCTGGCCAGCTATCGCGGCCATCCGGTCGTGCTGAATTTCTGGGCTAGTTGGTGCCTGCCCTGCCGCGAGGAAATGCCGGCGCTGGATCGCGCCCAGCAGCGTCACGGCGCCAGCGGCGTGACCGTGATCGGCGTCGCGATGGACCAGAGCGCCGCCGTGCGCGCCTATCTGGCCGCCCATCCGGTGAGTTACCCGATCGTGCTGGGGCAGCTGTCACACCCCAGCTCCGCCTACCGCTTCGGCGACAGCAGCGATGTGCTGCCCTACAGCGTGCTGATCGGTGCCGATGGCCGCGTGATGGCCCAGCATGCCGGGCCGCTGGACGATGCCAGGCTGCGGCAATGGCTGGCGCCGCGGGTGGATTGAGGCGGCCAAACGTACGATTGCGTATCGTCGACGTCGCCGGGACCGAGACTTCTTCTTCAAACATCGCCGATCTGCGGCGAACTGGACAACTTTGGTGTCGGCGCGCACACTGCGCGGCATTCCGGGTCGTCCGGACGCAAGCAGTCAGGTGGCGTGTGGCAAAGATCCTGGTTCTCCATGGGCCCAATCTCAACCTGCTGGGCTCGCGCGAGCCGCATATCTACGGCCACCTGACCCTGGTGGACATCAACAACCAGCTGGCGGCGCAGGCGCAGGCAGCCGGCCACGAGCTGGCCTGGTTCCAGTCCAACGCCGAGCATGAGCTGGTCGGTCGCATCCAGCAGGCGCGCGACGATGGCACGGCGCTGATCCTGTTCAACCCCGCGGCGTTCACCCACACCAGCATCGCCCTGCGCGACGCCCTGGCCGCAGTGGCGGTGCCGTTCATCGAGGTGCACCTGTCGAACGTGCATGCGCGTGAGCCGTTCCGTCATCACTCGTACTTGTCGGACCTGGCGGTCGGCGTGATCTGCGGCTTCGGCGGCGACAGCTACCGGTTGGCGCTGGAGGCGGCGATCCACCGTCTGCAACCCGCCGCGACCGCCTGACCCGGCCGTCCACTTTTCCAGCCACCGCGGTGGCATTCACTGAAACTCAAGGGCTGATCCGATGGATTTGCGCAAAATCAAGAAGCTGATCGACTTGCTGGAGGAATCCAACCTCGCCGAGCTGGAGATCAAGGAAGGCGAGGAAGTGGTACGCCTCTCGCGCGTCCCCAAGGGCGCCGCGCCGGTCGCCGCCGTGGCCGCGCCGGTGGCGCCGGTAGCTGTCGCCGCGGCGGCTCCCGTGGCATCGGCCGCGCCGGTCGCCGACGCACCTGTCGCCGACAGCCTGCCCGCCGGTACGGTGGTTAAGGCACCGATGGTCGGCACGTTCTACGCATCGGCCTCACCGGGCACGCCCCCGTTCGTCAAGGTGGGTCAGCAGGTCAAGGCCGGCGACACGCTGGGCGTGATCGAGGCAATGAAGATGTTCAACCAGATCGAGGCCGAGGTCTCCGGCACGGTCAAGGCAATCCTGATCGAGAATGGCCAGCCGGTTGAGTTCGACGAACCGATGTTTGTGATTGCGTGATTAGTCCGGGAACGGGGAACGGGGAACGGGGAACGGGGAACGCCAGGAGCCGCGACATCGCGCTTTTGCTCTTTCCGTTCCCCGTTCCCCGTTCCCCGTTCCCGGCTCCCCTGGAGCCTGTCCCATGCTAGAAAAAGTCGTCATCGCCAATCGCGGCGAAATCGCGCTGCGCGTGTTGCGCGCCTGCCACAGCCTCGGCATCAAGACGGTCGCGGTGCACTCCACCGTGGACCGTAACCTGAAGCACGTCGGCCTGGCCGACGAGGCCATCTGCATTGGCCCAGGGCCGTCGGTGGACAGCTACCTCAACATTCCGCGGATCATCGCGGCGGCGGAGATCACCGACGCCCAGGCGATCCATCCGGGCTACGGCTTCCTGTCCGAACGGGCGGATTTTGCCGAGCAGGTGGAGCAGTCCGGCTTCATCTTCATCGGGCCCACGGCCGACGTGATCCGCCTGATGGGCGACAAGGTCGAGGCGATCCGCGCCATGAAAGCGGCCGGCGTGCCTTGCGTGCCGGGCTCCGGCGGCCCGCTGGACGACAACGTCGAGGAAAGCCTGCGCATTGCCCGCGAGATCGGCTACCCGGTGATCATCAAGGCCTCCGGCGGCGGCGGCGGGCGCGGCATGCGCGTGGTGCGCACCGAGGCGCACCTGGCCAATTCCATCGTGATGACCAAGCAGGAGGCCAAGGCCGCCTTCGGCAACGACCAGGTCTACATGGAGAAATACCTGGAGAACCCGCGCCACGTGGAAATCCAGGTGCTGGCCGACGGCCAGGGCAATGCCATCCACCTGGGCGAGCGCGACTGCTCGATGCAGCGCCGCCACCAGAAGGTGGTGGAGGAAGCGCCCGCGCCAGGCATCTCGCCGGAACTGCGCGCCCAGATCGGCAAGGTCTGCACCGATGCCTGCATCCGCATCGGCTACCGCGGCGCCGGCACGTTCGAGTTCCTGTTCGAGGATGGCCGCTTCTACTTCATCGAGATGAACACCCGCATCCAGGTCGAGCATCCGGTAACGGAATGGATCACCGGCGTCGATCTGGTGCGCGAGCAATTGCTGATCGCCGGCGGCGAGAAGCTGTCGATCAGGCAGGAAGACATCGTGATCCGCGGCCACGCCATCGAATGCCGCATCAACGCCGAGGACCCGGACACCTTCATGCCCAGCCCGGGCACGGTGAAGCGCTTCGAGGCCCCCGGCGGCCCCGGCGTGCGCGTGGACACGCACCTGTACGACGGCTACCGCATTCCGCCCAACTACGACTCGATGATCGGCAAGCTGATCGTGCACGGGCCCGACCGCGAAACCGCGATCGCCCGCATGCGCCTCGCGTTGGCCGAGACGGTGATCGAGGGCGTCAAGTGCAACATTCCGCTGCAGCAGCGGATCATGAGCGACGTGGGGTTCCAGCACGGCGGCCAGAACATCCATTACCTTGAAAAGCGCATGGCCGAGCAGAAAGAAAAAGCCGCCACCGGCGCCTGATCCCCTGTAGGAGCGCACCCTGTGCGCGATGCCTTTCGTCCGTAACGAAGAGCATCGCGCACAGGGTGCGCTCCTACCTGCCATCGAAAACTCCCATGCCATTCCTCGAACTCTCCCTCATCGTGCGCACCCAACAGCAGCCCGGCGCGGAAGCGGCGCTGGACGACCTGGGCGCGCTGTCGATCACCTTGCGTGACGCCGATGCGGAGACGCCCGACGAGCAGGCGATCTTCGAGCCGGGCGTGGGCGAGTTGCCGCTGTGGCCCACGATCACGCTGAACGCCCTGTTCGACGAACATGCCGATCGGCGCGGCCTTGCCGCCGCTCTTGGCGAACTGCTGCCGTGGCTCGAACCGGATCAGCTGAGCTTCACCGACGTGCCCGACCAGGATTGGGAGCGCGTCTGGATGGACCAGTTCAAGCCGATGCCGTTCGGGCGCCGGCTGTGGATCTATCCCTGGAACATCGACCCCCCGGCCGATGACGATCTGGTGGTGGTGCGGCTCGATCCCGGCCTCGCCTTCGGCAGCGGCACCCACCCCACCACGGCGCTATGCCTGGAGTGGCTGGACGGGCTGCAGCTGGCCGGCAAGACCGTCACCGACTACGGCTGCGGTTCGGGCATCCTGGCGATTGCCGCGCTGAAGCTGGGTGCCGCCAGTGCGGTCGGCGTGGACAACGATCCGCAGGCGCTGGTCGCGTCGCGCGACAATGCCGAGCGCAACGGCGTGGCCGACCGGGTCGCGCTGTTCCTGCCGCAGGAAACCGAGGCGGCGCCGGCCGACGTGTTCGTGGCCAACATCCTGGCCGGCCCGCTGGGCGAACTGGCACCCACGTTCGCCGCCGCCGCGAAACCTGGCGCGCCGTTCGCCATCTCCGGCATCCTCGATGGCCAGCAGGACGAGTTGCTGCAGCGCTACGGCGAGTGGTTCCACGACCTGCGCGTGGATGTGCGCGAGGGCTGGGTGCGCATCAGCGGCCAGCGTCGCTGAGCACGCCAAACCGGACCCGCCGGCCCCTGCGTCAGGGCAACGCTGACCAGGTATCACCACCGTCACCCACCCTCTCTGCTCGCAGGCCACAGGGCCGTCAACGAAGGCAGACTGGCCGTCTGTCGAGGCGGCGGACCGAAGGCATGCGGGCAGAGAGAGCGGGCCTCAACAGGTTGGATCGGAAATGATGAGGTGATGGCTGGAAGGCCCGCAGGCGATGCCGCGCGACTTGGCAAGACGGCCAGTCTTGCCGGCGCCACGCGCCACCACCTGCGAGCCTTCCCGCCATCATGACGGCGGTGATACTTGGTCTGCGTTGCCCTAAGCTTGCGGTCTATCGACCGAAGGCGCCCATGTATACGCAGTGTCCCGCATGCCTCACCGTGTTCTCGCTGGATGTGGAGACACTGGCGCTCGCCGGCGCACAGGTGGCGTGCGGGCACTGCGGCGACACGTTCGACGCGCTGGCCAGCCTCACCGATCAGCTGCCGCCGGAACCGTTCCGCGAGCTGCCGCAGCATCCCGCGCTGGTGCGCCCGCCATTGCTGGACCTGGCGGTGTATCGCCCGCCGGCGGAACCCGCGGCGGTGGTGGTGGATGCCGCCGCCGACGCGGCCGCCGAGCCGCCGCTGACCTTCGCGCCGCGCTTTGCGCGCGATCGGCGCCCGTCGACCGAACGGTTCTGGCCCTGGGTTTTCGCCTGCACGTTTCTGAGCTTGCTGCTGGCCAGCCAGCTCGCCTGGGCCAAGCGCGATGTGCTGATCCGCGATCCGCAAAGCGGACGCTGGCTGCAGCAGATCTGCGGCGCCCTGCACTGCCGCCTGCCGCTGGTGTCGGCGCCGGGAGAATTGCGGTTGCTGGCCAGCAACGTGCAAACCCATCCCAGCGTACCGGGCGCGCTGGTGATCAGCCTCGGCGTGCGCAACGACGCCGCTTTCAGCCAGCCCTACCCGGTGGTGGTGCTGACGTTGTCCGACGCGCAGGGCAAGCGCGTGGCGATGCGGCGGCTGCAACCGGCCGAGTACCTCGATGACGCCCAGGCGCTGCAGCGCGGGCTGGCACCGGGCAGCCGCACCGCCTTGTTGTTCGAGGTGGAAGACCCGGGCACGCGCGCCGTGGCCTTCGCCTTCGACTTCGAATAGGCGGCGCGCCCCTCCGCACGCCGATGCTTGAACGCGATCTGCTGCATCAGCACTTAAAATTCCCGGCGCGCGCGGGTAGACTCGGTCCCTTCCCGCATGCGACTCGTCACCATGCATGCGTGCCGCCATCGGCGGAGTCGAAAGAAATATAACCAGCGGCCTATGCAGCCGCGCTTCGCATGCCAGAGGAAACGCTCGTGAACGCCGTCAGACTGCCTGCTGTCGAGGCCGCAAAACAGCCCCCGTCGCAGAGCGCTTCGCAAAGCGCGTTGAGCGAGTGCGTCAGCCGCACGGTGCGCCGTTATCTGGCCGACATTGGCGATGCCGAATGCAGCGAAGGCCTGCACGCGATGGTGCTGCGCGAGGTGGAGGAGCCGCTGTTGCGCGAGGTGATGACGTTCCACGAAGGCAACCAGAGCCGCGCCGCCGCCGCACTGGGCATCAACCGCGCCACCTTGCGCAAGAAGCTGGCCATCTACGGCCTGCTGTAGCCGCGCCGGCTGGCGCCGCATTGCCGCGCCGAGGAACCAGGCCGGCGTGAGGAACCAGGCCGGCGTTCGGACGGCTATACTGTGACGTTTTCCCCGCTGGAAAACGCCATGCCCACACCCGATCTCGTCCCCGTCCGCCGCGCCCTGCTCAGTGTTTCCGACAAGGATGGCCTGATCGACCTGGGTCGGCGATTGAGCGCGCGTGGCGTGGAACTGCTCTCCACCGGCGGCAGTGCGAAGGCGCTGCGCGAGGCGGGCATCGCGGTCACCGACGTCAGTGACGTCACCGGCTTCCCCGAAATCATGGACGGCCGGGTCAAGACGCTGCACCCGAAAGTGCACGGCGGACTGCTGGGCCGGCGCGGCACCGATGACGCGGTGATGGCCGAGCTGGGCATCGCGCCGATCGACCTGCTGGTCCTGAATCTCTACCCGTTCGAAGCCACCGTGGCCAAGCCCGGCTGCACGCTGGAGGACGCCATCGAGAACATCGACATCGGCGGCCCGGCGATGCTGCGTTCGGCGGCCAAGAACTGGAACGACGTGGGCGTGCTCACCTCGCCCGACCAGTACGCCGACGCGCTGGCCGAGATCGAAGCCGAAGGCGGCCTGCGCCGCGCCACCCGCTTCAGGCTGGCCGTCGCCGCGTTCAACCGCGTGGCCAATTACGGCGGCGCGATCAGCGATTACCTCTCGGGACTGGAGCTGGACGACGCCCATGCCGCCGTCGTCGGCCATGCCACCTTCCCGGCGCAGGCCAACGGCCGCCACGAAAAGGTCATGGATCTGCGCTACGGCGAGAACCCGCACCAGCAGGCCGCGTTCTACCGCGACCTCGCACCGGTACCCGGCACGTTGGCCACGTTCCGCCAGCTGCAGGGCAAGGAGCTTTCGTTCAACAACATCGCCGACGCCGATGCGGCGTGGGAATGCGTGCGCAGCTTCGTCAAGCCGGCCTGCGTGATCGTCAAGCACGCCAACCCCTGCGGCGTGGCGGTGAGCCTGGATGGCATCGGCAAGGCCTACGACCTGGCCTACCAGACCGACCCCACCTCCGCGTTCGGCGGCATCATCGCCTTCAACCGCGAACTGGACGGCGCCACCGCGCAGGCGATCGTGGAGCGCCAGTTCGTCGAGGTGGTGCTGGCGCCGGGCTATGCCGACGATGCGCTGAAAGCGTTCGCGAAGAAGGGCAATGTGCGCGTGCTGGAAATCCCGCCGCCGGCAGACGGCGACCTGCGCGCGCCGCATCCGGGCATGAACGTCAAGCGCGTGGGCTCGGGCCTGCTGATCCAGACCGCCGACACCGGCATGATCGGCGCGGATGATCTCAAGGTAGTGACGAAGCGCGCACCCACGCCGGCGCAGATCGACGACCTGATCTTCGCCTGGAAAGTGGCCAAGTTCGTCAAGTCCAACGCCATCGTCTACGCGAAGCATCGCCAGACCATCGGCATCGGCGCCGGCCAGATGAGCCGCGTCTACAGCGCAAGGATCGCCGGCATCAAGGCCGCCGATGAGAAGCTGGAAGTGCGTGGATCGGTGATGGCGTCCGACGCATTCTTCCCGTTCCGCGACGGCATCGACGCGGCCGCCGTCGCCGGCATCAGCGCGGTGATCCAGCCCGGTGGCTCGATGCGCGACAGCGAGGTGATCGCCGCCGCCGACGAGCACGACATCGCGATGGTATTCACCGGCATGCGCCATTTCCGCCACTGACGCACCTGTAGGAGCGCACCCTGTGCGCGATGCTTTTGCTCTGATCTTCGAATCACGAATCCCGAATTACGAAAAGCCATCGCGCACAGGGTGCGCTCCTACACGTTCCATGGAAGGGGCGCGGTCCAGCATGGGCTGTCCGAACGGGAGGCTGCCATGCAATACGCGCTGTACTACTGGACCGGCATCCAGGGCCGCGGCGAATTCATCCGGCTGGCGCTGGAGGATGCCGGTGCCGACTACGACGATGTGGCGCGCCGCGAGGGCGACGACGCCATCACGCCATTTCTTGAAGGCAGGCATGCCGGCGCACTGCCATTCGCGCCACCCTTCCTGAAAGCGGGCCGGCTGGTGATCGCCCAGGTGGCGGAGATCCTGCAATACCTGGGACCACCGCTGGAGCTGGCGCCGGAAAGCGAATCGGGCCGGCTGTATGCGCACCAGTTGCAGCTGACCATCACCGACATCGTGGCCGAGATCCACGACAGCCACCATCCGGTAGCCAGCAGCCTCTACTACGAAGACCAGCGCAGCGAAGCGCGACGCCGCAGCAAGGACCTGCGCGAAAACCGCCTGCCGAAATTCCTGGGCTATTTCGAGCGCGTACTGGAACGCAACGGTGGCCGTCATGCGCTGCGCCAGCACTCGTACGTCGACTTGTCGCTGTTCCAGTTGATGAGCGGGCTGGACTACGCCTTTCCCCGCGCGATGCAGCGGCTGAAAAGCGAGCTGCCGCTGCTCGACGCGCTGACCCGGCACGTGGCGGAGCGGCCACGCATCGCGGCCTACCTGGCTTCGCCGCGTCGCCTGACGTTCAACCAGAACGGCATCTTTCGCCACTACCCGGAACTGGACGGGCCGACCTGACCGACGCTCAGAACAGCGCGATCACCATCGCACCGGCCACGATCAGCACGCCACCGATCAGCAAGGGCCAGCTCGGCCGCTCGCCCAGGAACACCAGCCCCAACACGATCGCCAGGGCCACGCTGAGCTTGTCGATCGGTGCCACCTTGCTCACCGGGCCGAGCTGTAGCGCGCGGTAGTAGCACAACCACGACAGGCCGGTGGCGATGCCGGACAGCACCAGGAACAGCCAGCTGTGAAGCGGCAGCCCGGCAGGTTTGGCCCATTCGTGACGCAGGCTGAGAATGCCGGCGGTGACCAGCAGGATCACCACGGTGCGGATGAACGTGGCGAGGTTGGAATTGATACCAACCACGCCGAGCTTGCCGAACAACGCGGTCAGCGCCGCAAACAACGCCGAGCCCAACGCAAACAGCAACCAGCTTTCACGCAATGGCATGGCGCGTCTCCGCTTCCACTTGTCGCTATTGGGCTTGCCCGGCCAGGACGATCAGCGGCCGGTGTCGGCAGGCGTCGAGTCGTCCGTGGCCGGCGGGCTCTTGCCCCACTCCAGCACCTTGTACATCACCGGGCGGGTGGGTTTCTGGCCGTGCTCGTCCACCAGCCGGCCCTGTGGATCGACGGTGTAGGTGTGCGGGATGCCGGTTTTCGGCGTCACCACCACCATGTAGAGCTGGCCGTTGCGGCGGTATTCCTGGATGGTGTTGTCGCCTTCCTTGCGCACGGCGACATCGGGCAGCGCATCGCTGGCGTCTGGCGCCGCGACCGCGTTCTTGGACGGCAACGCGCGCGGCTTCAGATCGAGCTGCTTTTTCGCGGGCGTGGCGGTGGGGGTGGTGGCGTGGACGCCGGGATCGTTGATGCCCGGCGGTGGCAACGCCTTGGTTGGCGGCGTTTGCGCAAGCGCGCTGCAGGCAAACAGGCTGGCGGTGACCAGCAGGGCAGCGGATTTCATGACGGTATCCTCGGTCGGGGCATGCAGGATACCAGCGCCCATGCCAGTCAGCCGTGAAGCGGCGCCGGCCACGCGTGCGAGAATGACCGGCCAACGGCCAGCGCGAAGCCGGCCGCCGCCACGGTTGCCCTGTCATGCCCAAACTTGTCCTGATCGACGGCTCGTCCTACCTGTACCGCGCGTTCCATGCACTGCCGCCGCTGACCAACGAACACGGCGAGCCCACCGGCGCGCTGTTCGGCGTGGTCAACATGCTGCGCGCCACGCTGCGCGAAGCGCCGGATTACCTGGCCTTCGTCTGCGACGCCCCCGGCGACACCTTTCGCAACGCGCTCTACGACCAGTACAAGGCCAACCGCCCGTCGATGCCGGACGACTTGCGCAGCCAGGTGCAGCCGATGCTGGCGATCGTGGGCGCGCTGGGCTTCCCCATCCTGTGCGAGAACGGCGTCGAGGCCGATGACGTGATCGGCACCCTGGCGCTGCAGGCCCAGGCGCAAGGCATCGAGGTGGAGATCTCCACCGGCGACAAGGACCTTGCCCAACTGGTCGGATCGCACGTGACCCTGGTCAACACGATGACCAACACCACGCTGGACGTCGACGGCGTCACCGCGAAGTTCGGCGTGCCGCCCGGGCGCATCATCGATTTCCTGGCGCTCACCGGCGACAGCGTGGACAACGTGCCCGGCGTGACCAAGTGCGGCCCCAAGACCGCCGCGAAATGGCTGGCCGAATACGGCTCGCTGGATGGCGTGATGGCCAACGCCGACAAGGTCGGCGGCAAGATCGGCGAGTACCTGCGCGAGGCGCTGCCGCAGCTGCCGCTGTCGCGCGAGCTGGTCACCATCAAGACCGACGTGTCGCTGCCGCTGGCGCCCACCGACCTCACCCTGCGCCAGCGCGACACCGACACCTTGCGCGCGCTGTTCACCCGCTACGGTTTCAAGGCGGCGCTGAAGGAGCTGGACGCGGAGGCCGGCGGTAGTGATGTGCACGTGGACGTGGTTGCCGTCACCGTGAAAGCCGATACCCAGACCGCACCCGAACCGCCCGCGGCCTACCTGTCGCAGCCGGGCGAGTACGAGCTGGTGACCACGCCCGAGCGGTTCGCGATCTGGCTGCAGAGACTGCACGACGCCGAATTGATCGCGTTCGATACCGAAACCACCAGCATCGACGCGATGCGCGCCGAGATGGTCGGCGTCAGTTTTTCGGTCGAGCTGGGCAAGGCCTGCTACATCCCGCTGGCGCACGACTATCCCGGCGCGCCCGCGCAGCTCGACCGCGATGCGGTGGTGCGCGCGCTGAAGCCGATCTTCGAAGATGCGGCCAAGCCCAAGCTCGGCCAGCACGCGAAGTACGACATCAATGTGCTGTCGCACTACGGCGTCGCGGTGCAGGGCCTGAAATACGACTCGATGCTGGAGTCGTATGTGCTGAACGCCACCGCGACCCGCCACGACATGGATTCGCTGGCGAAGAAATACCTGGGCTACGACACCGTCAAGTACGAAGAGGTGGCCGGCAAGGGCGCCAAGCAGATTTCGTTCTCGCAGGTGGACCTGGATACCGCCTGCCGCTATGCCGCCGAGGATGCGGACATCACCTGGCGCCTGCACCACGCGCTGTGGCCGAAGCTGCAGGTCGAGCCCAGCCTGCGCAGCGTGTACGAGGACATCGAGATTCCGCTGGTGCCGGTGCTGGCGGCGATGGAGCGCCGCGGCGTGCTGATCGACGGTGACGAGCTGCGCCGGCAGAGCCAGCAGCTGGGCAAGCGCATGCTGGAACTGCAGCAGCAGTGCCACAGCCTGGCCGGGCGCGAGTTCAACCTCGATTCACCCAAGCAACTGCAGGCGATCCTGTTCGACGAGCTGGGCCTGCAGGCAAAACTGAAAACGCCCAA
The DNA here is from genome assembly GCF_039523575.1 of Rhodanobacter caeni. NCBI lineage: Bacteria > Pseudomonadati > Pseudomonadota > Gammaproteobacteria > Lysobacterales > Rhodanobacteraceae > Rhodanobacter > Rhodanobacter caeni. Next base: position 336,453 of record NZ_BAAAFO010000003.1, read on the forward strand.
GGGCCAGCCGTCGACCAACGAGGAGGCGCTGGAGGCGATCGCGGACATGCACGAGCTGCCGCGGCTGATCCTGGAACATCGCAGCCTGGCCAAGCTGCGCTCCACCTATACCGACAAGCTCTCGGGCATCGTCAATCCGCGCACCGGCCGCGTGCACACCTGCTATCACCAGGGCGCGGTGGCGACGGGCCGGTTGTCATCCACCGATCCCAACCTGCAGAACATCCCCGTGCGCACCGAGGAGGGCCGGCGCATCCGCCAGGCCTTCATCGCGCCGCCGGGCTGGAAGGTGATGGCGGCGGATTACTCGCAGGTGGAGTTGCGCATCATGGCCCACCTGTCCGCCGACGAAGGCCTGCTGCGCGCGTTCCGCGAAGGCGGCGACGTGCACCGCGCCACCGCGGCGGAGGTGTTCGGCGTGGCGCCGGCGGAAGTCACCACCAACCAGCGGCGCGCGGCCAAGGCGATCAACTTCGGCCTGATGTACGGCATGAGCGCGTTCGGCCTGGCCCGCGCGCTGGGCATCGACCGCGGCGAGGCCAGCGATTACATCGCACGCTATTTCACCCGCTATCCCGGCGTGCGCGCCTACATGGATGCCACCCGCGAGAAAGCCCACCGCGACGGCTACGTGGAAACCATCTTCGGCCGCCGGCTGTATCTGGAAAACCTCAACTCGCGCAACCACGGCCTGCGTCAGGGTGCCGAGCGCGCCGCGGTGAACGCGCCGATGCAGGGCAGCGCCGCCGACATCATCAAGCGCGCCATGATCGCCATGGCCGCCTGGATCGACGGGCGCGACGACGTGCGCATGCTGATGCAGGTGCACGACGAGCTGGTGTTCGAGGTGCGCGACGATGCCGTGGACACCGTGCGTGGCGCCGTGATCGAGCGGATGTCGGGCGCGGTGGAGCTGGACGTGCCGCTCCTGGTGGACGTGGGCGTGGGCGCCAACTGGGACGAGGCGCACTGAGCGCTACAGACGACTCCATGGCGCACAACGACTTGCGGGTTAACGTTCCGTAAGCATGAATCGCCTCTGAACTCTTTCCGCGACTGTGCAACTTTGCCGCCGCGGCGCGTTCCAACCCCTCGGATGCACGCAATGGCATCCGCGGTTGGCTCACCTCCCTGAACCATCCGACCGGAATGCGAGCCTCTCCCCTGGGCCTCGCATCCGCCCGGCCCCGAAGGTCCCCCCTGGCCTTCGGGGCCTTTTTCGTGGCGCATCTCCACCTTTCCTGCACACTCCCGGTCGGCATACTCCCGTGCACATCCACAGAGGGGACGTATCCATGCGTATGGGACTGATCATCGCCGGCATCATTCTGCTGATTGCCGGCATCTGGGTAACCGTGGGCAATGCCAGCTACAAGGACACCGATACGGTGGCCCAGCTTGGCCCCGCCAAGATCGAAGCGACGCACGACAAGGCCGTGCCGCAATGGGTGGGCATTGCCGGCCTCGTGGTTGGCGGCCTGCTGCTGGTGGGCGGCATCGCCAACAAGAAGCGCTGATCTGGCCGACCGCACGAAAAACCGCCGCCTTTGCGGCGGTTTTTCGTTGGCGGTGTGGCGCGACCCTTACAATGGCGCGATGGATGTTTCGTACCTGATCGACCCGCTCAACGATGCGCAGCGAGAAGCCGTCTGCGCTCCGCCTGGCCACTACCTGGTGCTGGCCGGCGCCGGCTCCGGCAAGACCCGCGTGCTCACCCACCGCATCGGCTGGCTGACCCAGGCCGAACGGGTACCGCCCTGGGCGATCCTGGCCGTCACCTTCACCAACAAGGCCGCTGGCGAAATGCGCGCGCGGCTGGGTGCGCTGATCCCCGGCGGCACGCAGGGACTGACCGTCGGTACCTTCCACGGCATCGCCCATCGTCTGCTGCGTCGGCACTGGCGCGAAGCCGGGTTGCCGGACACGTTCCAGATCCTCGATGCCGACGACCAGCTGCGTCTGGTCAAGCGGGTGATCGCCGGCCTGGGCCTGGACGATGCGAAATTCCCCGCGCGCCAGGCCAGCTGGCAGATCAACCACTGGAAAGACGAGGGCAAGCGCCCGGACGGCATCGAACACCGCGACCACGCCGTCACCCGCACCTTCGTGCAGATCTACCAGGCCTACGAGGACGCCTGCCGCCGCGCCGGACTGGTCGATTTCGCCGAACTGCTGCTGCGCGCGCACGAATTGTGGCTGAAGAACCCCGCCGTGCTGGAGCATTACCAGCAGCGCTGGCGCTACCTGCTGGTGGACGAATTCCAGGACACCAACACGCTGCAATACGCATGGATTCGCGTGCTGGCGGGCGCCACCGGCCAGGTGTTCGTGGTCGGCGACGACGACCAGGCGATCTACGGCTGGCGCGGCGCCAAGGTGGAGAACGTGCAGCAATTCCTGCGCGATTTCCCCGGCGCGCGCACCATCAAGCTGGAGCAGAACTACCGCTCCACTTCCACCATTCTGAAAGCCGCCAACAGCGTGATCCAGCGCAACGGCAGCCGCCTGGGCAAGCAGTTGTGGACCGACGGCGACGAGGGCGAACGCATCGCGCTGTATGCGGCCTACAACGAGCAGGACGAGGCGCGTTTCGTGATCGAGCGCATCCGCGAATTCATCGCCGAGCATGGCGACGCGAAGGACTGCGCGATCCTGTACCGCTCCAACGCGCAGTCGCGCAATTTCGAGGAGCAACTGGTCCAGCGCAACATCGCCTACCGCGTCTACGGCGGCCAGCGCTTCTTCGATCGCGCCGAGGTGAAGGACGCGCTGGCCTACCTGCGCCTCACCGCCAACCGCCATGACGACGCCGCCTTCGAGCGCGCGGTGAACACGCCGGCCCGCGGTATCGGCGATCGCACGCTGGATGTCCTGCGGCGCCGCGCACGTGGCGAAAACATCTCGATGTGGGAAGCGGCGCTGGTCGAGTTGAGCAGCGGCGGTTTGGCCGGTCGGGCAAAGAATGCGGTGAAGGCGTTTCTTGCCCTGATCGATGAAATGGCCCGCGCTTTTTCCCCCTCTCCCCCGCGGGAAGAGGGCCAGGAGCTCACCCTCGCCGAGCAGATCGACCACGCCATCACCCACAGCGGCCTGCGCGACTTCTACGAGAAGGACAGCCGCGGCAACGGCGAGGCCCGTGTCGAAAACCTCGACGAACTGGTCAACGTGGCCAGCCGCTTCGAACGCACCGACGAGGACAACGAGCTGGGACTCAGCGAGCTGTCCGCGTTCCTGGCGCACGCCACGCTGGAAGCGGGCGAACACCAGGGTGAAGCCGGCGATGACTGCGTGCAGCTGATGACACTGCATTCGGCCAAGGGGCTGGAATTCCCGGTGGTGTTCCTGGTCGGCATGGAAGAAGGCCTGTTTCCCAGCCAGCGCTCGGTGGACGACGAAGGCCGGCTGGAGGAGGAACGCCGCCTGGCCTATGTGGGCATCACCCGCGCCCGCGAAAAACTCGTCGTCAGCCATGCCGAATCGCGGCGCATGCACGGCACCGAAATGCTGGCGCGGCCCTCGCGCTTCCTGGGCGAGATGCCGGCCGAACTGATCGACGAAGTGCGCCCGCGCGTGCACGTGACGCGCCCGCTCTACGCCGGGCGTGCCGAAGCGTCGGCGTCGCTGGAAGAATCCCTGCCGGTAAAGCTGGGCCAGCGCGTGAGCCATCCCAGCTTCGGCGAAGGCGTGGTGATCAGCGCCGAAGGCAGCGGCGCGCACACGCGGCTGCAGGTGAATTTTGAGGGCGCCGGCAGCAAGTGGCTGGTGGCCGCCTACGCCAATCTCACGGCGTTGTAGAACGGCTTGGGTGCGGGCTTTTTGTAGGAGCGGCTTCAGCCGCGATGCCTTTCCGCTCTTTCGAATCCCGAATCCCGAATCCCGAATCCCACGAAAAAAAGCATCGCGGCTGAAGCCGCTCCTACAAGTCACTCGCGCAAACGCGGCACGCCATGCACGTCGCGTTCTTCCACCGCGGTGGGATGGGTGTCGGGGTAGGCAGGGTTGACGGCTTGCGTCGACGGCGCGACGGGCTCGCCACGGGCCGCCGCCAGCGCGTTGCGGTAGCAGCGCTGCGCATCGGCAAGGTCGCCCTGGCCCGCAAAGGCATCGCCGGAGGCCTCCCATGCGGCACCGGTCGGGACGAGCGCCAGCGACCGGCTCAGGTATTGATGGGCCTTGCCCCACAGTTTCAGGCGCACGCACATGCGGCCCAGGGTGAGCAGCAGGTTGGCGTCGTTCGGGTGCGCGTCCAGCCAGCCTTCGGCGCGCTGCAGACGCGCTTCGATATCCTCGCCGGCCAGCGCGCCGTAGGTTTCGATCAGCAGCGGCGACCATTCGCGGCGCAGCGCGGATTCCACCTCGTCCATCGCCGGCAGGATCAGGCCGAACGCGGCGGCGCGGCGCGCGTAGGCGTCGATGATGGCCGGCACGCGGCGCTGCGCCTTGGGCAGCTGCGACCACAGCGTATTGAGCGTGGCGCCATCGGGGGCGGCATTGATGGTGGCGGACAGCACCTGGATTTCCAGTGCGGCATAGCCGCGCGCGCCCAGGGCGGCGCTCTTCTGCAACGGCGCCAGTGCATCGCGGGCGCGGCGCAGGTCGCCGCTGGCCAGCGCGGCCAGCGCCAGCTCGCGCCATCCGGCCGGCGCGAGGCTCCCCTTGTCCGCTTCGGGCGCCAGCAGGGCCAGCGCCTCGGCCGACTTGCCTTCGCGACGCAATACGCGGGCACGCAGCACGCGCGCCGCACGCGGCACCGCCTGCGAGGCCTGATCGAGTGCTTCCAGCGCGCGAGCGTGTTCGCCGCGGCGCGAGGCGGCCTCGGCAGAGGCAAGCAGGGCCGGACCGCGCACGCTGGACAGGCGCGCGGCCCGGTTCAGGTCGCGCTCGGCGTCGCCGTGGCGGCCTTCGAACAGGGCAATGAGACCTTCGCCCAGGCGCTGCTGACTGAGCCGCCGATGGCGCCGCGAGAAGGCGCCGAACGGCCAGCGCAGCAGTCGCCATGCAAAGCTGAGCAAGGCCCATGCGAGCAGCAGGATGACCACGGCGGCCACCACCGTGGTCTCGACCCGCCAGCCGCGCAGACGCAGCAATACGTAGCCGGGATCTTCGGCAATCCAGTGCCAGCCGAAAGCAGCCAGCGCCGCCACGACCACCAGCAGCAGGATCCAGCGCCAGAGCCTCATCGCCGCGCTCCGCCTGCCGGCGCGCTGCTGCCTGCGCGTGCCGGCGTGCTGCTGCTGGCCGCACGGGCCGGGCCATTGCCGCCCGCGTTCAACGCATGTACCGCGCGCAGATTGTGCAACTCGACCAGGGCCGCGCCCAGCACCACCTCGTCGCCAACGGGACGCGCGGCGATCAGCTTCCCGATCGTGGCGCGCGCCTGCTGCACGGCGTTCGCATCGGGGTCGAACCAGGTGGACAGGCTGGCGTCCACCCGCTGCAAGGCCTCGGTGTAGGCCTTGCCGTCATAGGCCAGCAGCGCGGCCTGCGCCTGGGCCAGGTCGAGCGCGGTCAACTCGCGCGCGAAGCGGGCGTCGGCGACGGCCAGCGGCGCGCCGTTGTCGCGCTGCACGCTGACCACGCTGGACAGGGCGCGGCCGATGCGCGACCAGGCATCCGTCGCCGGTGCCGACGCGGCGGTGTCCAGCGGCTTCAGCGGCAACTGGGTGAACGTGCCGCGCAGGGCATTCAATTGCTGCAGCGTGCTGGACAGATCGACCGGCTGGCTCTTGGCCAGCGCGTCGCGCTCCGCATCGATGCTCTGGCGCAGGCCGGTAAAGGCGCCGTCGTCCACGCCCGCCAGGGCCTGGTCGGCCAGCGCGTACGCGGCCGCCGCGCCCTGCGCGTCGTGAAACAGCGTGTAGCGCTCGCTGGCCATCCGCAGCAGCGACTCGGTTTCGTCCAGCAACATCGCGTCGTGGCCGGACAGGCTTTTTTCGGCCAGTTGCGCCACCGCATCTTCCAGATGCCGTGTGCGCTGGGCCTGGTTCAGCAGGCTTTCGCGCAGCGACTGGTTGACCTGGGCCGCCTCGTCGAGGCGACGGTCGACACTGCCGCGCTCGCTGCTGAGGCCGGCCACGGTGGTCTCCAGCGCATCGATGCGTTGGGTCAGCGCCGCGGCGCCGCGACGACTGGCGTCACTGCCTTGCTCCTGTTGCCACTGCCGCCAGCCCACGTACGCCGCCGCGGCGATGGCGGCCAGCGCCAGCAGGATCGCCAGCGCCAGCATGCCGCCGCCAGGGCGCGCGGCACGCACGGGCGCGGAAGCCCGGGCTGGGCGCGTCGGCGGCACGGGGTCGGGGCGGGAATCGCGGGTCGCAGTCGGTTCGTCTGGAATGGTCATGTCGGCATGCTAAGAGGCTGGACAGGAGAAAGCGAGCAAGAATGGCCGCGAAAAGCCGCGCTTTTTCCGGCGATGGATCGACGGGCAACGACGCGGCGGCCACCCTTGTCCGCGCCGGCAACCCTAACCGCCGACCGGGGTGGGCCGGCGTGAAGGTGGCGACGGTCAATCGCGCATGGCGGCGGCGAGCAGGTCGTCCGCCATCGCCGAAGCCGCCTGTTCGATCCGTGCAAATCCGGCCGCGATCGCGATCTGCGCCAGCCGTTCGCTGCTCACCACCGCGGTGGCGGCGCACAGGCGGCGCAGCGCGTCCGGTGGCAGGGCACAGGCAAGATTGCGCCAGCTCTCCGCGCTGGACAGCAGCACCCGCGTCGACGACGGCAATTGCCGCACGGCATCGACGTGGCGTCGGTCCAGCCGCGCCGGCACGCGTCGGTAGACATGCACCTCGCGCAAGGCAGCGCCGCGCGCAAGCAGCGTCGTGCGCAACATGCCGCGGCCGCCGGGCGCACCGACCAGCGCCACGGCCCGGCCCTCCAGCGCCTGCAGTTCGGCCTGCGCCAGCAAGCCTTCGCTGTCCTGCCGCTGCGGCGCGCTTACGTGGTCGACACCGTGTCGCCGCAAGGCCCGCGCGGTGCCCTGGCCCACTGCCAGCACCCGCGCGGCCGTCCGCAGCGGTGCCAGCGCGACGGCATACCGCACCGCCGCCGGACTGGTGAAGATCAGCACCTCGCCTTCGCACGCCGCCAGCCATTCCCTGCGCGCCGCGGCGCTGTCCGCCACGCCACGCAAGGCGAGCCCGGGCAGCAGCAGCGGCTGCCCGCCCTGCGCGCGCACCTTGCGCGCCAGCGACACGCCGTTGCCCACGGGGCGCGTGATCACCACCGTGCGACCGCGCAAGCGACCCGTCGGCGGGCCTGCCACAGGAGCTTCCCGATCCGATCCGCCGCGATTCGATCCACCGATAATCATGGTGGGCAGTGTAGCGGCGCCCTACACTAGGCGGTTCGCTCCTTTCGTCCGGACTTCATCGAAGTGACATCGCCCGATACACCGTTGCTGGCCCGCGAGCTGATCCAGTTCATCCGCACCACGATCCCCCTGGCCGAAGCCATGGACCTGCAGCTTGCCGGTTTTGACGCCGACAGCCTCACCCTGTTCGCGCCGCTGCCGCCCAACGTCAACGACAAGGGCTGCGCGTTCGGCGGCAGCCTGGTCAGCGTGATGACGCTCACGGGCTGGGCCCTGGTGGAGCTGGCCTTGCGCCAGCGCGGCGATGACTGCGACGTTTTCGTGGCCGAATCGACCGTGCGTTACCTGAGCCCGGTGTGGGCCGACTTCACCAGCGTGGCGCGCTTGCCGGTCGACGCCAGCTGGGCCAGCTTCTTCCGTACGCTGGACGCCCGCGGCAAGGCGCGCATCGAGGTCAGCTGCGTGGTGCCGGGCGACGACGGCAAGCCCGCCGCCACCCTGATCGCGCGCTTCGTGGCGAAGCGCCGCGCCGATTCCACCACCGCCGCCGACGGCACGCACTAACCGGCCGCGCGCAGCGGCGCACGTCTTGCGGCAGAATGCAGGGCATCGCGCCTGCCGGGGGAACCATCCATGCGTCGCATCCTGATCGCCGTCGCCACTGCCTTCTTGCTGGCCGGCTGCGCCACGGCCCAGCGCAAGGATGCGCTGACCAGCACGCTCAACACGTACGCCGCCACCTTGCGCTGGGGCAGCTTCCAGAGCGCGCTGCAGTTCGTCGACCCCAAGGTGCTGCAGACCAACCCGCCCAGCTCGCTGGACATGGCGCGCTACCAGCAGATGCGCGTAAGCGACTACGACGATGGCGCCGGCCCGGTCGCGGTGACGGACAACGAGGTGCAGCAGGTGGTGCAGCTGCACCTGATCAACATCCACACGCAGTCCGAGCGCACCGTGATCGATCGCCAGACCTGGCGCTACGACGAGGAAAAGAAGCGCTGGTGGCTTACCAGCGGCCTGCCCGACGTCACCCACGACTGAGTCCGCGACACGGGGCGCTCGCCCCGCGCTGCCCGTATAATCGCCGGTTCACCCGAACCCGCGCGGTCGCCGCGCCTGCGGAAACACGATGAACGAAATACTGCACAAGCTGCCGGAATTCGTCGGCAACCACATGGCCTTGTCGGCCCTTTTCGTGATCCTGCTGCTGGCCCTGATCGTGGTCCAGGTCAGCCTGCTTTTCAGCAAGACGCGCGAGCTGACGCCGGCCGGCCTGACCGCGCTGATCAATCGCGAAAGCCCGCTGCTGATCGACCTGTCCGCGATCAACGATTTCGAGAAGCGCCACGTGCCCGGCGCGAAGCACGTGGCGATGAGCCAGTTCGATCCGGAGAAGAAAGACATTGCCAGCGCGCGCGAGCTGCCCGTGGTGGTGATGGACAAGGATGGCCGCGGCAACGCGCCGAAGGCCGCGCAGCGGCTGGTGAAGGCCGGCTTCAGCAAGGTCTACATCCTCGCCGGCGGCGTGCTGGCGTGGCAGGCGGCGCAGTTGCCGGTGGCCAAGGGCAGCAAGTAACCGGTCCGTGGCGGCGGACGCCGCCATCGGTCAGGCCACACCCATCAGAAGCCGGTGAAGCCCGCGCGTCCGGTGATGATGCGCGCCAGCACTTCGGGCGCGTAGTCGAACGAGTCGTAGTACAGCCGGTCCTCGGGCAACCCCGCCTCCAGAAACAGCTTGTGGCCGGCGTCGATCATCGGCGGCGGGCCGCTCATGTAGAGATCGTGGCCGGACAGGTCGGGGTAATCGGCCAGCACCGCCTCGTGCACCAGGCCGGGCCGTTCGCCCGGGCCCACCTCGGCGCCGGAAATCACCGCGTGGAAACGCACGTTCTGCGTCGTCGCCGCCCAGCGTTCCGCCAGCGGTCGCAGGTACAGGTCGGCCGCGCTGCGCGCGCCCCAGTACACGTCCATCGGACGGCGCGAACCCAGCCCGATGAAATGCTCGACGATGGCCTTGACCGGCGCAAAGCCGGTGCCGCCGGCCATGAAGATCATCGGCCGCTCCGAGTCCTCGCGCGGCACGAACGTGCCCAGCGGCCCTTCGATGCGCAGCCGGTCGCCAACCTGCAGCTGGCCGTCCACCCACGAGGTGAACTCGCCGCCCGCCACGTGGCGCACGTGCAGCTCGATCATGCCGTCGTCCTGCGGGCCGTTGGCGATCGAGAACGGGCGGTGCTGGCCGTCCTCCAGCACCACGTCGAGGTATTGGCCGGGCAGGCGCAGCAGGCGGCGTTCGCCGGGTGCCGGCGCGAGGCGCAGGCCGATCACGCCGGACGCCAGCGTCCATTTCTCCACCACCATCACGCTGAGCTGGCGACGGGCGATGTCCTCGACCGAGGTGACCTCGCGCGCGCGCAGCAACAGGTCGCTGGTGGCGACCGCCTGGCACGGCAGGATCGCGTGCTGCGCCAGTTCGCCCGCGCTCAACGCCTGTGGCGGATTGGTGGGGTACTCGCAGCTGCCCTCGAGCATGATCGCCTTGCAGCTGCCGCACACGCCGGCGCGGCACGAATAGGGCAAGGCCACCCCGGCTTGTTGCGCCGCCCCCAACACGGTTTCACCAGTGGCCACCGGAAACTGGCGGCCAGACGCTTGCAGGGTGACGGTAAACAAGGCATGCCCCGAATGATCCGCTGCACGCGGCAGCGTAAGTGCAACAACACAGTGTCGTATCGCGTTGCCGCAGCGATATCAGCGATCAACAATACGGTTTCGACCGGGAGGAAGCAACGATGAGCATCTGGAAACAGCCCACCGACCTGGCCCGCATCAACGGCTGGAGCGAGCGCACCATGATGGAGACGCTGGGCATCCGCATCACCGGCATCGGCGACGACTGGCTGCAGGGCACCATGCCCGTCGACCACCGTACGCACCAGCCTTACGGCCTGCTGCACGGCGGTGCGTCGGTGGTGCTGGCCGAGACGCTGGGCAGCACCGCGGCAATGCTGACGCTGGACCCGGACAAGGAGGTGGCGGTGGGGTTGGAGATCAACGCCAACCATGTCCGCGGCGTGCGCGAAGGCACCGTCATCGGCACCGCGCGCATGCTGCACCTGGGCCGCACCACGCAGGTGTGGGAGATCCGCATCGAGGACGACCACGGTGCGCTGGTGTGCATTTCGCGCCTCACCATGGCGGTGGTTCCCGCGCGCGTGGCGGGGCCGCGTTGAACGCGCTTTTCCGCATGCACCGGCTCCGCTCCGCGACGCGCAGAAAAGGCGAAAGCAAGGAGCGCATCGCGCCATGACCGCGCAGGCACCCTACGCACGACTGAGCCCCGACCTGGTGCTGGACGCCGTCGGCGCCTGCGGACTGTGGCCCGATGGTCGGCTGCTGGCGTTGAACAGTTACGAGAACCGCGTGTGGCAGGTCGGGCTGGAGGCGGTGGGCGACGAACCGGCGACGCCCGTCATCGCCAAGTTCTACCGGCCCGGCCGCTGGAGCGATGCGGCGATCGAGGAGGAGCACGCGTTCGCGCAGGCGCTGGCGAACGACGAGTTGCCCGTGGTGGCGCCGCTGGCGTTCCATGGAAAGACCCTGCTGCACCACCACGGCTTTCGCTACGCGCTGACGCCGCGACGCGGTGGCCGGGCACCCTCGCTCGAGTCGGCCGAGCAGTTGCAATGGCTGGGGCGGCTGATCGCCCGCATGCACGTGGTGGGCGCGCGCGGTGCGTTCGTCCATCGCAGCCGGATCGATCGCGACACCATGGTGCACCAGCCGATGCAGGCGGTGCTTGCCTCCACGCTGTTGCCCGCGTCGCTGCACGGCCATTACCGCGCGGCCGCCGGCCGGCTGGACGACGCCATCGCGCGGCGGCAGGAAGCCGTGGGCGCGGTGCGGCAGATCCGGCTGCATGGCGACTGCCATCCGGGCAATGTGCTGTGGACCGACAACGGCCCGCATTTCGTCGACTTCGACGACGCCCGCCGCGGCCCGGCGGTGCAGGATCTGTGGATGCTGGCCGGCGACGAGGCGGCGATGGAAGCGCTGCTGGAGGGCTACCGGCAGTTTCGCGATTTCGACGACGGCGAACTGGCGCTGATCCCGGCCTTGCGCGCCATGCGCCAGCTGCATTACGCCGGCTGGATCGCCGAGCGCTGGAGCGATCCGGCCTTCCCCGCGGCCTTCCCGTTCGCCGCCGAACCGCGCTGGTGGGAGCAGCACGTGGCCGACCTGCACGAACTGGCCGACGAACTGGCCTAGCCGCGGCGCGCGCGGGCTTCCCCCTGCGCGATCGAGCAGGCATGCTTGAGTGGATACTTTCCCCGAGCCTCCCCATGAAGCGATCCAAGACCGCCGCCCTGCTGCTGATGAGCGCGGCCCCGTTGCTGCTGACCGCCTGCGACAGCGAAAGCCCGGCGCGCGAAGGACTGTACACCTCGGTCGAGGCCTGCACCGCGCAGACCAACGACAGCTACACCTGCCAGCAGGCTTACGCCAAGGCCGAGCAGGAGGCGGTCGCCACCGCGCCGCGCTTCGCCAGCCGCGAGGCATGCGAGGCCAGCTATGGCGAGGAAAAATGCGCCGAGCGCAGCGACGGCGCCCACCATTCGTTCTTCGGCCCGCTGATGACCGGCTTCTTCCTGTCGCAGATGCTGTCGCGCAACGGCGCGCCGATGAACGGCTTCACCAGCGGTCCGGCGTTCCGCGACAGCAGCGGCAACTGGCAGCGGCCCGCCACCGGTGGCGCGCGCGGCAGCGTGTACCGCGGCAGCAACCGCACGGCGATGGTGCCGATCAGCGCCACGCCGAACCGCGCCGTCACCACCAGCCGCGCCGGCTTCGGCAGCTCGGGCCACAGCCGCGGCTTCGGCGGCTGATGCGGCGCGTCGCCACGGTCGAGCGTCCCGACTGGCGCGACAAGGCGGCCGCCTGCGGCTTCGGTTTCCACACCATCGACGATGCGCCGTACTGGGACGAGTCGGCGTACTACGCCTTTGGCCTGCGCGCGATCGAGGATGACCTCGAGGCGCCGACCGAGGAGCTGCACGCGATGGCGCTGGACATGGTCGACCGCATCGTCGCCAGCGAACGGCACATGCAGCAGTTGGCGATCCCCGACCCTTATCGCGACTGGATCGCGCAGAGCTGGCGCGAGCGCCAGCCGCACCTGTACGGCCGCATGGATCTCGCCTACGACGGCAGCGGCCCGGCCAAGCTCTACGAGCTGAACTACGACACCCCGACCTCGCTGTTCGAGGCGGCGTTCTTCCAGTGGCAATGGCTGGAGGACCAGCTCGCGCGTGGCCGGCTTCCGTCCGGCAGCGACCAGTTCAATTCGATCTACGAGACGCTGGTGGAAGCGTTCGGCACCATCGCGCGCCGCATCGCGCGACCGTTTCATTTCGCCGCGGTGCGCGACTCGGCGGAAGACCAGGGCACGGTGGATTACCTGCGTGACTGCGCGCTGCAGGCGGGCATCGAATGCGGCGCGCTGGCGATCGAGGACATCGGCGTCTCCGGGGACGGCCGCTTCACCGATCTGGACGACAACGTGATCGGCTGCCTGTTCAAGCTGTATCCGCTGGAGGACATGTTCCGCGAGTCGTTCGGCCCGTACCTGCCGCGCTCGGGCCTGCAATTGATCGAGCCGCCGTGGAAAGCGCTGCTCAGCAACAAGGGCATCCTGCCGCTGTTGTGGGACGCGCATCGCGGCCATCCCAACCTGCTGCCGGCCGTGTTCGACGACGGCGGTGCATTGCCGCGCGGCTGGGTGCGCAAACCGCTGCATTCGCGCGAGGGCGCCAACATCGCGATGCACCTGGACGACGGCAGCGAGCTGCGGAGCGAGGGGCCGTATCTCCACGGCGCCAGCATTCGCCAGGCCTGCCACCCGCTGCCGCGCTTCGAAGGCCACTACCCGCTGATCGGCAGCTGGGTGGTCGGCGATCGGGCCTGCGGCATCGGCATCCGCGAGGACAGCTCCCTGATCACCCAAGACACCGCGCGCTTCGTGCCGCACGTCATCGTCGAGGAAGCACGCGGCGTGTTGATGGCGTAACCGCCGGTCGCAGGCATCGGCTAAGCTCCCCGTCTTTCTGCACAGGACCCCAGCGTGCGCACTTTTCTGTTCCGCCTGATCGGCATCCTGGAAATCGCCGGCGGCCTGTACGGCGCGGTGGCGATGACCAGGCGCCTGCTGCCCTTGGGCGCCACCGTGGACAGCGTGCTGGCGCTGATCGGCCTGGCCGTGTTCGGCTTCGTGCTGGTGGCCGGCGTGCTGCTGCTGGAAGGCAGCGAACAAGGCGTGCGGCTCTCGCGCTGGGCGCAGTTGCTGCAACTGCCGCTGATCGCCACGCCGGTGTTCAGCTATGCGCTGCACAGCGGCGCGTTCGCCCACCTGTTTGCCACCGTGCAGGCCAGCCCCCGGCTTCGTTTCCATTGGGATGCGGGCACCGAGCATTTCGCGCTGGCGCTGGCGGGGCCGGCGGTCTCGCGGCTGGGCGTGAACCTGCTGGCGCTGGGCTCGTGGCTGGTGCTGCGGTTGCGCTAGCCGGCGGCAGGCCCGGCGGCCGCTTCACCGTTGGCGAACGACGGGTTCGGGCCACGCCCGCCGCCCTCGGGATTTCACATATCGTCACAAGCGGCTCGGGTACGCTTTCGCGCCAGTCGCCGTTGGCTTAGCGTGCCGGGCGAAATCCCTGGGCAAACGAGGGCTTGACCATTCGGAGCGAAACCTTGACCCCTCTTTCACCTTCACCGGTGGTTTCCACCGGAAATGCCGGCCTGGATGCGATTCTGGGCGGCGGGTTGCCGGCCCACCGGCTGTACCTGCTCGAAGGCGCCCCCGGCTCGGGCAAGACCACGCTGGCGCTGCAATTCCTGCTCGAGGGCGTACGCCGCGGCGAGCGGGCGCTGTACATCACCTTGTCGGAAACCTACGACGAGCTGGCGGTGGTGGCCGCATCGCACGGATGGGACATCGAGACCTTCGACGTGTTCGAGCTGGAGTCGGCCGCCGACGTGCTGGGCGGCGGCACCGAGCAGTCGATCCTGCACCCGTGGGAGCTGGAGCTGGACGAGACCATCCAGCTGCTCCAGCGCGAGGTGGAGCGCGTGAAGCCGGCGCGGATCGTGTTCGACAGCCTGTCGGAAATGCGCCTGCTGGCCCAGGACTCCCTGCGCTACCGCCGCCAGGTGCTGGCGTTGAAGCGCTTTTTTGGCAGGCGCAACGCCACCGTGCTCCTGGTCGACGACATGACCGGCGGCGAGAACGGCACGGACGCGCACCTGCACAGCCTCTGCCACGGCGTGATCACGCTGGAGCGGCTGACCCTGGATTTCGGCGCGGCGCGCCGGCGAATGCAGGTGCAGAAATTGCGTGGCGTCGATTTCGTGGCCGGCTATCACGACCTGGCGATCCGCAAGGGCGGGCTGGAGATCTGGCCGCGCCTGATCGCCGCCTCGCATCACCGTGCCTTCGATGGCACGCCCACGCCCAGCGGCGTGGACGCGCTCGACCACCTGCTGGGCGGTGGCCCGCTGCGCGGCACCTGCACGCTGGTCACCGGGCCGGCGGGCGCGGGCAAGACCACGGTCGCCCTTCAGTACGTCGACGCGGCCTGCCGTCGCGGCGAACGCTGCACCATCTACGAATTCGACGAGCGCATCGGCACGCTGATGGCGCGGGCCAGGGCGTTCAACCTGGATCTGGACAAGCACGTCGCGGACGGGCTGCTGGTGATCGAGCAGATCGACCCGGCCGAACTGCCGCCGGGCGAATTCTCGTGGCGGGTGCGCCAGCAGGTGGCCGAACGCCACGCGCAGATGATCGTGATCGACAGTCTCAACGGCTACCTGGCGGCGATGCCACAGGAGCAGCATTTGATGCTGCAGATGCACGAGCTGCTGTCCTACCTGAGCCAACAGGGCGTGGTGACCTTCCTGCTCAACCCGCAGAGCGGCCTGCTCGGCAACATGTCCAGCGAGCTCAATCTCTCGTACATCGCCGACACGGTACTGCTGCTGCGGTTTTTCGAAGCGGGGGGGCGCATCCGCAAGGCCATCTCGGTGTTGAAGAACCGCAGCGGCAAGCACGAAGACTGCATCCGCGAGTTGCGCATCGACTCCCGGGGGCTGCGCGTGGGCGATCCGCTGTCCGAATTCAAGGGTGTGCTTACCGGCACGCCCGAATACGTTGGCGCGGTATCGCCCTTGCTGGAGAACCGTGACGATGGCCATCGCGCCTGACCTGGACGCCGCCAAGGCGCAGCGGCCGGAGGGGCGATGCGTGCTGATCGTCGCGCCGTTCGGCCGCGATGCGCAAAGCGTGGCGAAGCTGCTGGAACAGGCCGGCCATGAAGCGGTGATCTGCGCCGACCTGCGCGAGCTTGGCGCACGGATCGACGCGCGGAC
The DNA here is from genome assembly GCF_039523575.1 of Rhodanobacter caeni. Lineage (NCBI taxonomy): Bacteria > Pseudomonadati > Pseudomonadota > Gammaproteobacteria > Lysobacterales > Rhodanobacteraceae > Rhodanobacter > Rhodanobacter caeni. Next base: position 352,186 of record NZ_BAAAFO010000003.1, read on the forward strand.
GGGTGCCGTGCTGCTCACGCAGGAAGCGCTGGCGGGCAACATGGCGGCCTTGAACGACGCCCTCGACCGGCAACCGCCATGGTCGGACGTGCCGTTCGTGCTGCTGATCGCGGCCTCCAGCCGGCGCAGCGGCCGTGCCGAGGCGACGCGCCTGCAGTTTCTGGAGCTGACCACCAACTGCGTGATCCTGGAGCGGCCGATCGGCAAGCGCTCGCTCACCAGCGCGGTGGCCTCGGCGTTGCGGCTGCGCCGCAAGCAATTCGAGATGCGCGATCGCCTGGTCGAACTGCGCGAGAGCGACCGGCGCTTCAAGGCCATCACCAATTCCGTCGACCAGATGATCTGGACCACCCTGCCCGACGGACACAACGATTACTACAACGACCGCTGGTATGAATTCACCGGCCTGGCGCCAGACACCACGGAAGGCAACGGTTGGAACGCCGTGCACCCCGACGACCGCGAACCGTCGAAAAAGCGGTGGCAAGCCTCGCTGGCGACCGGCGAACCGTACGAGATCGAATACCGCCTGCGCCACCACACCGGCAGCTACCGCTGGGTGCTGGGCCGCGCGCAGCCGCAGCGCGGTGATGACGGACGCATCGTGCGCTGGTTCGGCACCTGCACCGAAATCCAGGACCTGGTCGAGGCGCGTGAAGTGCTGGCGCGTTCGCGCGAGGAGCTGGAACAACTGGTAGCCGCGCGCACCGCCGCACTGGAAGCGGAAATGGCCAGCCGCAGCGAAGTGGAAGCGGCGCTGCGACAAAGCCAGAAAATGGAAGCGGTGGGGCAGCTCACCGGCGGCATCGCCCACGACTTCAACAACATGCTGGCCGGCGTGCTCGCCGGGCTGGACCTGATCAAGCGGCGCATCGACAGCGGCCGTTTCGATGGCGTGGAGCGTTTCATGGAGGCGTCCATCGCGTCAGCGCAGCGCGCCGCCAGCCTCACCGCGCGGCTGCTGGCGTTCTCGCGCAAGCAGTCGCTGGACGCGCGGCCGCTCGACATCAATGCACTGGTGGTCTCGCTGGAGGACTTGCTCCACCGCAGCCTCACCGAGTCGATCCGCCTGCGCGTGGTGCCCGGGCAGAACCTCAGTCTGGTGGTGGCCGACAGCAACCAGTTGGAAAGCGCCCTGCTCAACCTGGCCATCAACGCGCGCGACGCGATGCCCCACGGCGGCGAACTCACGGTGGAGACGTCGATGGCGGACCTGGACCAGGCTCGGGTTGCCGCCGAGCCCGACATGCAGGCCGGCCGCTACGTGGCCATCGCCGTGACCGACACCGGCGTGGGCATGACCCGCGACATGCTGGACAAGGTGTTCGAGCCGTTCTACACCACCAAGCCGATCGGCCAGGGCACCGGTCTGGGCCTGTCGATGATCTACGGTTTCGCGCGGCAATCCGGCGGCGAGGTGCGCATCCAGAGCGAACCTGGCCGCGGCACCACCGTCACCCTCTACCTGCCCGCCAACGACGACGCCGCCGGCCTGGAGCAGCCGCCCGCGGCGGGCGCGGTGCGCGAGGGCAAGGGCCAGAGCGTGCTGCTGATCGAGGACGACCCGTCGGTGCGGATGATGGTGCGCGAGCTGCTCAACGAGCTGCAGTACGAGGTGCACGAGGCAGCCAACGCCGACGCCGCCTTGCCGATCCTCAGCTCGCCGTGCGCCATCGACCTGATGCTCTCCGACGTCGGGTTGCCCGGCATGAACGGGCGCCAGCTGGCCGAGATCGCCCGCCGCCATCGCCCTGCCCTGCCGATCCTGTTTCTCACCGGTTATGCCGAGAGCGCGGCGCATCGCCAGGATTTTCTCGGCGACGGCATGGCCATGATGACGAAACCGTTCTCGCTGGAGGCGCTGGCCGGCAAGATCGACGAGATGATCGCCGGCACCCCCGCACACGCCGTGCAGGCCATGTGACTTTGCAACGGCCGGCCATGGCGACCGGCTATCATGCGCGGATGTCCACGCCCGCCTTGCCCATCATCCGCCTCAAATCCGACCGCGCCCCCGGCCACCCCTGGGTGTGGTCCGCCCAGGTGCACAAGCCCGGGCAGAAATTGCCGCCCGGCAGCCTGGTCGACGTGCACGATGCGCGTGATCGCCCGGTCGGCAAGGCGTTCTGGAACGGCCATGCGCGCATCGCGCTGCGGCTGCTGGAAACGCATCCGGACGAACCCGTCGATGCGGTCTGGATCGCCGCCCGCATCGCCCGCGCCGTGCAGTTGCGCCGCGACTGGCTGCAGCTGGACAAGGTGAGCGACGCCTGGCGCGTGGTGCACAGCGAGGGCGACGGGCTTTCCGGGCTGATCGTCGACCGCTATGCCAACGTGCTGGTGATCGAATATTTCGCCGCCGGCATGTGGCGTTTCCGCGAGACGATCCACGCCGCATTGCTGGCCCATTTCCCCGGCGCGCAGCTGTACTGGTTCGCCGAGTCGCACGTGCAGAAGCAGGAATCCTTCGACTGCCGCAGCCCCGAGGTGCCGGCGCCGTTCGAGGTGCACGAGCACGGCCTGCGTTTCCACGCCGCGCCGGGGCTGGGCCACAAGACCGGCTTCTTCGCCGACCAGCGCGACAACCGCAAGCGTTTTGCGGAGCTGGCCAAGGGCCGCCGCGTGCTCGACCTGTGCTGCAACGCCGGCGGCTTCGCCGTGCACGCGATGGCGGCCGGTGCGCGCGAGGCGGTGGGCGTGGACCTGGATGCCGGCATCCTCGACGTGGCCCGCGCGAACGCGCAGGCCAACAACGTGGCCGTGGCGTTCGAGCAGGCGGACATCTTCGACTGGGTGCGTGCTGCCGTGGCGCGCGGCGAGCAATACGACGCCGTGGTTCTGGACCCGGCCAAGCTCACCCGCGACCGCAACCGGGTGATGGATGCGCTGAAGAAATATTTCGCGATGAACCGCCTGGCGCTGGACGTTATCCCGCCCGGCGGATTGCTGCTGACCTGCTCGTGCACCGGGCTGGTCGGTGAAGCCGAGTTCCTGGAAATGCTGCGCCGGGTGGCGCTCAACGCCGGCCGCCAGATCCAGGTGCTGGAGGTGCGCGGCGCCGGTGCCGACCATCCGTTTCGCACCGACGTGCCCGAAGGGCGCTACCTGAAAGCCGTGTTCTGCCGGGTGGATTGAAGCTCACATCGGCTTGACCGTGGCCTTGCGCACCATCCGCGCATGGCCAGTTCTCCCGATGACATCGACCCCGCACTGCGGCGCGAAGTGCGCGCTGCCGGCCTCGTCTACGTGCACGACGACCAACCCGGTATCCGTCGGCAGCGTTGCGGCAAGGGCTTCAGCTATCGCGACGCCGATGGCCGCTGCGTGTGCGACGAGCAACACCTGCAACGCATCCGCGCGCTGGCCATTCCGCCGGCCTACGTGGATGTGTGGATCTGCGCCAACCCGCGCGGCCACCTGCAGGCCACCGGCCGCGATGCGCGCCAGCGCAAGCAGTACCGCTACCACGCGCAATGGCGGACGTTGCGCGACCACGGCAAGTTCGACCGCGTGCTCGCGTTCGGGGCGGCGCTGCCGGCGCTGCGCCGGCGCGTGCGGCGTGACCTTGCCCGTCCCGGCCTGCCGCGCGAGAAGGTGCTGGCCCTGGTCGTGCGCCTGCTCGACGAGACCCTGATCCGCATCGGCAACGAGGGCTATGCGCGCGACAACAAGAGCTTCGGCCTGACCACCCTGCGCTCGCGCCACGTACGCGCCGAACGCGGCCGCCTGCGTTTCGCCTTTCGCGGCAAGAGCGGGCAGGAGCAGGAGGTGGAATTGAGCGACCGTCGCCTGGCGCGCATCGTGCGCCGCGTGCAGCAACTGCCCGGCCAGCGCCTGTTCCAGTACCTGGACGACGACGGCCAGCGGCAGCCGATCGACTCGGGCGAGGTGAACGAGTACCTGCGCGAGGTCTGCGGCGAAACCTTCAGCGCCAAGGATTTCCGCACCTGGGGCGGCACCGTGAACGCGGCCGGGGTGCTGGCGCGCACGCCGCTGCCGCAGACCGGCGCTGAGCAGGCGCTGCGCAGCACGCTGGCGGCGGCGGTCAAGGAGGTGGCGGCGATCCTCGGCAACACGCCGGCGGTGTGCCGCGCCTCCTACATCCATCCGCTGATCCTGCAGGGCTGGCAGGACGGCAGCCTGCAGCGCGCCATCACGCCCACCGTGGCGGTGCATCCGCGCCAGCTTGAACAGCACACGTTGCGCTACCTGCGCCGCCAACTGCGGCGTGCCCGGCGCGGCTGAGGCAGGTCAAGCCTTGGCCGGCAGCCGCCCGCGCAGGCTCGCCGCATCGAACGGGCCGGGCGCGGCCAGCAGGGCGCGCGCCGCGTCGACCTGGTCCCACACGTTCCACAGCAGCACGCCACGCACGCGGCCGCCGTCGAGGTAATAGACCACGCCTTCGCGGTTGGGCTCACGCCAGTCCTCGACCACCTGCAGCCGGGTGTCGAGCACGCCCACCGCCTCATAACCCAGGTCGAACAGGTCCGAATAGAAGAACGGCTGGCTGACGTAGTCTTCGTTGACTCCGGCCATGGCGCGGCCGGCATGCCGGCCCATGCCGACGGCGGCATCCTCGTGCTCCACCCGCATGCGCCGGTCCAGCGCCACGCTGTGGAAACTGGCCACGTCGCCGGCGGCCCAGATGTCCGCATCGCTGCTGCGCAACTGCGCATCCACCACGATGCCGTTGTCGACGGCCAGGCCGGCCTGCTCGGCCAGCGCCGTGTTCGGCGTCGCGCCGATGCCGGCCACCACCGCATCCAGGCGCAGCGTGCTTCCGTCGGACAGTTCCAGCGCCACGCCGCCGTCGACCTCCCGCCCACCGCTCACCTTGGTGCCCGCGCGCAGCTCGACGCCGTGCTCGCGGTAATACGTATCGAGAAAAGCGCACAAGCCCTCCGGGTAGCGGCCCGCGCCGATCGACGTGCCGGGAAACAGCATCGTCACCTTGCAGCCGATGCCGCAAAGCGACGCGGCCAGTTCGCTGCCGATGAAACCGCCGCCGATCACCGCGACGTGTGCGCCGGGCTTCGCATACCGGCGCAGCGCCTCGTAATCGGCCAGGGTGCGGAAATGGATCAGCCGCTCGCCGCCATCGAATGCCAGCTTGCGCGGCGTGGCGCCGGTGGCCAGCAGCAGGCGGCGGTACCGGTAGGTATCGCCCTGTTCGTCGCGCGCCAGGCGGGCCTTGCGATCGAGCGAGACGATGTGCCGCCCCAGATGCAGGGCCGCCCCGCTCCGCGCCGTGGCCAGGTCGATGTCGGCGGGCGACTTGTCGCCCTTCCACAACGCCTTGCTCAGCGGCGGACGCTGGTACGGCGGCGAGACGTCATCGCCCACGATGCCGATGTTCGCCCCGCGCTCGACCTCGGCAATGGCCTTGGCCGCCGCGTCGGCCGCCATGCCGCCACCGATGATCAGGTAATCGTGTACATATTCCATGCTGTTCTCCTGGCTGACGCAGCCATGATGCGCCTGGTTTCGACAACGGCGGAGGGACATCCCGACGCAGCGGGTGAGACGGCGCGACGTACACTGGATGCATCCACCCGGGAAAACGTTCCATGCCGCTCAACCAGATTTTGCTGATTCTCCTCGTCGTGCTGGCCGCCGCCGTGCTGCTGCTTCAGGTCGTAGCCCTGCTGCGCGGCCGCGGCGACCCTGGCTTGGGCGCGAAACTCGACACCCTCAAGGACGACAGCGCCCGCGTCGAACGCACCCTGCGCGAGGAACAGCGCGCCGGCCGCGCGGAGCTGCAACAGGGGTTCGACCGCTTTCGCGGCCATCTGGGCGAACAGCTCGGCAACGCCTCGCAACAGCAGGCCGAGCGCATCGAAAGCTTCGCCCAGCGCCTGACCCAGCTCACCGAACGCACCGACAACGGCCTGCAATCCCTGACCCAGCGGCTGATCGACGACGCCCGCAAGGGCCGCGAGGAAATCGCCGCCACGCTCAACCGGCTGGGCGAGCAGCAACAGCAGCGGCTGGCCGCGCTCACCGCCGACAACGAAAAACGCATGGGCGAGATGCGCGCCACGCTGGAAGCCAAGCTCGGCGCGATCCAGCAGGACAACGCCGCAAAACTTGAACAGATGCGCGCCACCGTCGATGAAAAACTGCACGCCACGCTGGAAACCCGGCTGGGCCAATCGTTCAAGCTGGTGTCCGAGCGGCTCGAAGCGGTGCAGCGCGGCCTGGGCGAAATGCAGAACCTGGCCACCGGCGTGGGTGACTTGAAGCGTGTGCTGACCAACGTGAAGACGCGTGGCGTGCTGGGCGAAACCCAACTCGGCGCCCTGCTCGAACAACTGCTGACACCCGACCAGTACGCCGTCAACGTGGCCGTGGTGCCCGACACCGACGCGCGGGTGGAGTACGCCATTCACATGCCCAACGGCACCGACGGCGCCGCACTGTGGCTGCCGATCGACGCCAAGTTTCCGCTCGAGGACTACCAGCGCCTGCAGGAGGCCCAGGAAAGCGCCAATGGCATCGCCGCAACGGATGCGGCCAACGCGCTGGAGCGGCGCGTGCGCGACGAGGCCAAGCGCATCCGCAGCAAGTATGTGGTGCCGCCGCACACGGTGGATTTCGCCATCCTGTTCCTGCCCACCGAGGGACTGTTCGCCGAGGTGCTGCGTCGGCCCGGGCTGTTCGAGTCGGTGCAGCGTGACCACCACATCACGATCGCCGGGCCAACCACGCTGGCAGCGATCCTGACCAGCCTCAAGGCCGGTTTCCGCACGCTGGCGATCGAGAAGCGCAGCAGCGAGGTATGGCAGTTGCTCGGCGCGGTCAAGACCGAGTTCGGCAAGTTCGGTGCGGTGCTGGACAAGGTAAAAAAGAATCTCGATCAGGCCAGCAATCAGATCGACGCGACCGGCATACGCACCCGCGCGATCGAGCGCAGGCTGCGCGACGTGGAGACGGCGCCGGGGGAAGTCACCCAGCAATTGCTGGGCGACGATGCGCCCGTGCTGGACGAGGGCGACGACCCGGGAACCTGAGCATCCCGCCGCGCATCTCCTCGCGGGCTTGACGCAACCGTTAAACTGGCCCGACCCGCAACCCCAAAGGCATCCGTATGAGCGATCAGCACAAACCTCACGGCGTCAGCCAGGAACAAGCCGAAGATGCCGTCCGTGTGCTGCTGCGCTGGGCCGGCGAAGACCCCACGCGCGAAGGCCTGCTCGACACCCCCCGGCGGGTGGTGAAGGCCTACGGCGACTGGTTCGCCGGCTATGCCGAGGATCCGGCCGACTTCCTGAAGCGCACGTTCAAGGAAGTCGATGGCTACGACGAGATGGTGGTGTTGCGCGACATCGAGTTCGAAAGCCATTGCGAGCACCACATGGCGCCGATCATCGGCCGCGCCCATGTCGGTTACCTGCCGACCAACCGGGTGGTCGGCATCAGCAAGCTGGCGCGCGTGGTGGACGGCTTCGCGCGACGCTTCCAGGTGCAGGAAAAGCTCACCGCGGAAATCGCCCACTGCATCCAGGAAACCCTGCAGCCGGCCGGCGTGGCGGTGGTGATCGATGCCAGCCACGAGTGCATGACCACCCGCGGCGTGCACAAGCGCGGCGTGTCGATGGTGACCAGCCAGATGCTGGGCTCGTTTCGCGACGACGCCCGCACGCGCATGGAATTCCTGCAGTTCATCGGCCTGCAGGGCGGCCATCGCTGAAGAACTTCCGGCATCGGCCGATGAAGATCCACCGGTCGTAGCGACGGCCGCCCCGACCCTTCCCCCACCGTGCACATTGATCTGGTCACCCTGAGCCTGGTCGGCGCGCTGCAGGCCTTGCTGCTGGCGCCACTGCTGCTTGCCGCCACCCGCGCCTATACCGGCGTGGCGCGCCAGAGCCTGCGCATCTGGGGCACGGTGCTGGTGTTGCAGGCGCTGGGCTGGGCGCTGATGGGCGCGCGCGGCCAGATCAGCGACTGGTTTTCGATCGTGCTGGCCAACGGCATCTTGATGGTTTCCTACGCCGAGACGGCGCGCGCGTTGCGCCTGCTGCTGGGCGTGCCGCCGCGGCGCGGCCTGCTGGCCGCCATCGGCATCGGCGGCTGGCTCGGCATCGTGTGGTTTGCGCAGGTGCAGCCGGATTACCCGATGCGGGTGTATATCGCCACCGCGTCGCTGGGCGGCTTTCTGCTGTTGTTGCTGTGGCCGCTGCGGCACGCGCTGCGGCCGGGCGGGTCGAGCGCGCAGCGGGTGATGCTGCTGGTGTTGCTGGGCGCGGCCGCGGGCTGGTTTTTCCACCTTGGCGAGCTGGTATTCGGCGACGTGCCGGCGCCTGGCCTGCTGGACGCCACGCCGGGCAACGTGGCGCAGATGATCTACAGCGCGATGGAGCCGGTGTTCGCCAGCGTCGGATTCCTGCTGATGTACAACGAAATGGCGCAGGCCGAATTGCGGCGGCTGGCACGCACCGATCCGCTCACCGGCACGCTCAACCGGCTGGCGCTGGACGAGATGGCGCAGGCGCTTTTCCAGCGCGCCACGCCGCATTCGGGCGCGGTGCTGATGATCGACGTGGACCATTTCAAGACGATCAACGACCGCTTCGGCCACGCGGGCGGCGACCGCATGCTGGCCGCGCTGGCCCGCGGCATCGGCGGCTGCCTGCGCAAGGACGACGTGCTGGGCCGCGTCGGTGGCGAGGAGTTTCTGGTGCTGCTGCCCGACACCGGCATCGACGACGCGTTGGTGCTGGCCGAAAGGCTGCGCATGGCGGCGGCCCGCCTCCAGGTCGTGCTGGATGGCGAACCGCAGAGCGTCACGGTTTCGATCGGCGCCGCCGCACGCGATGCGACCGATACGGAACCCGCCACCCTGATCCACCGCGCCGATCGTGCGCTCTACGCCGCCAAGAACGCCGGCCGCAATCGGGTGGCCACGCTGGAAGCCACGCCGCCTGCCCCGGCCCGCGACGTCGCGGAATGCGGCGACTGATGGCCAACGCCCTGGCGCTGGCAAGCGCAAGGCCGAACTGCTCCAATGCGCCGATGCGCCTACGGCTGATCCTGCTGCTTTCCCTCTGCTGCGTCGGCGCTGCCCACGGGCGCGATTATCCCGCCACGCCGTCCGGCTACCTGGCGATGATCGACGCGAACGGCGACGGCCGCATCAGCGAGGCGGAATACGTGGACTACCTGAGCGCCGGCTTCCGCCGCATGGACCGCAACGGCGACAACGTGCTCGATACCAGCGAGCTGCCGCCCGGCCCGCGCCACACGCCGCGCACGCTGGCGGCGTTCCAGGCCGACCTGGCGGCGCAGTTCCACCGGCTGGATCGCAACGGCGACGGCACCCTGAGCGCGAAGGAACTGGCCCAGCCGCCGCGTTAGCGGCAGACGACGCCATGGCGCTCCTTTCCCGTGGGAGCGGCAAGCTGGGGCATCCGCGCCATGTCGGCATGATTCCGCTATCGTGCGCTTCTTTCCCCTCCCCCAACCCATGAACCCGCCGACCGCCACCCCACGTCACCGCGCCGCGCTGGCCTTCATCTACGTCACCGTGCTGCTGGACATGCTGGCGTTCGGCATCATCATTCCGGTGTTGCCGCACCTGATCGAGCAGCTGGCCGGCGGCGGCATCGCCAAGGCGGCGTGGTGGGTGGGCATCTTCAGCACGGTGTTCGCGATCGTGCAGTTCGTGTTTTCGCCGGTGCAGGGCGCGTTGTCGGACCGGTTCGGGCGGCGGCCGGTGATCCTCATTTCCAACCTGGGGCTGGCGGTGGATTTCGTGATTCTGGCGCTGGCGCCCACGCTGTGGCTGCTGTTCGTGGCGCGCATCCTGCTGGGCATGACCGCGGCCAGCTTCAGCACCGCCAACGCCTACATCGCCGACATCACGCCGAAGGAGAAACGCGCGGCCGCGTTCGGCATCCTGGGCAGCGCGTTCGGGTTGGGTTTCATCATCGGCCCGGGGCTGGGCGGCTTCCTCGGCGGCATCGCGCTGCGGCTGCCGTTCTGGGTGGCGGCGGGGCTGGCGCTGTGCAACTTCCTGTACGGCTGCTTCATCCTGCCCGAATCGCTGCCGCCCGAACGCCGCACCGCACGCATCGAACTGCACAGCGCGCATCCGTTCGGCGCGCTGAAGCTGCTGCGCCGCCAATCCCAACTGCTCGGGCTGGCGGTGGTGCTGTTTCTGGTCTACCTGGCGCATTACGTGCTGCAGACCGTGTTCGTGCTGTACGCGGATTACCGCTACAGCTGGGGCCCGCAGGCGGTGGGTTACGTGCTGATGCTGGTGGGCGCCTGCGACGGTTTCGTGCAGGCGGTGCTCACCGGCAAGCTGGCGCCGCGCTTCGGCGAGCGGCGCGTGCTGCTGGCCGGCATGGCGTTCGGCATCGGCGCCTTCCTGGTGATGGGCGCGGCCGGCAGCGGCAGCATGTTCCTGCTCGGCGTTCCGCTGCTGGCGCTGTGGGGGCTGGCGATGCCGCCGATCCAGTCGATCATGACCCAGCATGTCGACCCGTCCGAGCAAGGCCGGCTGCAGGGCGCCATCGGCAGCCTCGGCAGTTTCGCGGGCATCTTCGGGCCGTATCTCTTCGCGCAGGTTTTCGCGCTGTCGATCGCGCCGTCTGCCTCGATCCATCTGCCCGGTGTAGCCTTTGTGCTTTCGGCCGCATTGATGCTGGTGGGCATGGTGATCGCTGCGCGCGTCACCCGACACCCGCCACCGGCGGCGACCGCTCCGCTTCTCCACCAACCCCAGGAACAACCATGACCCTGTCCATGTACCAGGCTTCCGTCCCCGTCTTCGTCCGCGCCCTGACCAATCTCACGCACGTGCTGAAAAAGGGCGAGGCGCACGCCAAGGCGAAGAGCGTCAGCGACGAAACCCTGCTGCAGACGCGGCTGATCGTCGACATGCTGCCGCTGATCAAGCAGGTGCAGATCGCCTGCGACATGGCTACCCGCGGCATCGCCCGCCTGGCCGGCGTGGAACCGAAAAGCTTCGAGGACAACGAGACCACGCTGGCGCAGGCGTACGACCGCATCGCGCGCGCCACCGACTACATCAAGAGCTTCACCGCCGAGCAGATCGACGGCAGCGAGACCCGCGCCATCCACCTGAAGATGCGCAACGGCGAGCTGGATTTCGACGGCCAGACGTATCTGCTGCATTTCGTGATCCCGAACCTGTTTTTCCACTGCACCACCGCGTACAACATCCTGCGCGAAGCGGGCACCGAGATCGGCAAGACGGATTTCATCGGCCAGGCGTGATGCGTCAACCTCTCCTCCGACGATGCCGGAGGAGAGGACCGGGGCGGGGAACACGTTCGGGCGGGTGATCCACATCTGCGAAAATGCAGCACCCATCTGCCGGACCCGCCCATGCTGCGACTGACCGACCTCAAGCTGCCACTCGACCACGGCGAGGCCGCGCTGGAGGCTGCCATCCTCAAGCGCTTGCATATCGGGGCGGCCGACCTCACCGGATACACGATCGCCCGGCGCGGCTACGACGCGCGCAAGCGCGGCGCGATCATGCTGATCTACGCGCTGGATATCGACACGCCGCGCGAGGCCGAGCTGCTGCAGCGCTTCGCCGACGACACGCATGTGCGGCCCACGCCCGACACCGGCTATCGCTTCGTGGCCAAGGCGCCGCCGCGCATCGAACACCGCCCGCTGGTGGTCGGCTTCGGCCCCTGCGGCCTGTTCGCGGGATTGATCCTGGCGCAGATGGGTTTTCGCCCGATCATCCTGGATCGCGGCAAGGAAGTGCGCGAGCGCACGAAAGACACCTGGGACCTGTGGCGCAAGCGCAACCTGCATCCGGAATCCAACGTGCAGTTTGGCGAGGGCGGCGCGGGCACGTTTTCCGACGGCAAGCTGCACAGCCAGATCCGCGACCCGCTGCATCACGGGCGCAAGGTACTCACCGAATTCGTCAAGGCCGGCGCGCCGGAGGAAATCCTCTACGTCAGCAAGCCGCACATCGGCACCTTCCGGCTGGTGTCGATGGTGGAGAACATGCGCGCCACAATCGAATCGTTGGGCGGCGAAGTCCGCTTCAGCCAGCGCGTGGATGACCTCTTGCTGGAGGCGGGCGCGGACGGACGGCAGCAGATCCGCGGCGTCACCCTGGCCAGCGGCGAGCAGATCCGCGCCGATCACGTGGTGCTGGCGCTGGGCCACAGCGCACGCGACACCTTCGAGATGCTGCATGCGCGCGGCGTGTATCTCGAAGCCAAGCCGTTCTCGATCGGCTTCCGCATCGAGCATCCGCAGTCGGTGATCGATCGCGCCCGCTTCGGACCGCAGGCCGGCCATCCGATCCTGGGCGCGGCCGATTACCACCTGGTGCATCACGGCAAAAAGCGTTCGGTCTACAGCTTCTGCATGTGCCCAGGCGGCACCGTGGTGGCCGCCACCAGCGAGCCCGGCCGCGTGGTCACCAACGGCATGAGCCAGTACTCGCGCAACGAGCGCAATGCGAATGCCGCCGTGGTGGTGGGCATCGATCCGCCCGATTTCGCGCCCTACGGTGACGGCCCGCTGGCCGGCATCGCCCTGCAGCGCACGCTGGAGAGCCACGCCTATGTGCTCGGCGGCGAAAACTACAGCGCGCCGGCGCAGTTGGTGGGCGATTTCCTGGCCGGCCGCGCCTCGCGCGACTTCGGCGACGTGCAGCCGTCGTACCAGCCGGGCGTGAACCTGGGCAGCCTCGACAGCGCCCTGCCCGACTACGCCATCGCCGCGATCCGCGAAGCGCTGCCCGCGTTCGAACGGCAGATCCGTGGCTACGCGATGCGCGACGCCATCCTCACCGGCGTGGAAACACGCACCTCCTCGCCCGTGCGCATCACCCGCGACGACAGCCTGCAAAGCCGCAACACGCGCGGCCTGTACCCCGCCGGCGAGGGCGCCGGCTACGCCGGCGGCATCCTTTCCGCCGCCGTGGACGGCATCAAGGTGGCCGAGGCGGTGGCGCGAAACATCACGAAAAACTGACCCTTCCAAGCATTGTCAACGATCGACGACATAGCTATAGTGTCTCCGATCGCTGACATTCCATGATGTCGTCGTGCGACGACTTGAGGCCACCATGTTCATCCGGACCCCGCAGGACATCGGCGCGCTGCTGCGTGAGAGCCGCAAGCAGGCCGGCCTGGGCCAAGCCGAACTGGCCCGTCGCATCGGCGTCAGCCGGCAATGGGTGGTGGAGGTCGAGCGCGGCAAACCGCGGGCGGAAATAGGCCTGGTGCTGCGTGCACTCAACACGCTCGACAATCCGCTGCAAACCGGCATGGCGCCACCTTCCTACGGCCACGTCGCCGATACGCCGGCCATCGACATCGATGCCATCATCGACGCCGCGCGGAAGCCGCCGCAGTGACGGTCGACGCCCTGGTCGCCGTGATGGACGGCGCGGCCATCGGTACCGTCGTCCGCGAACGCAGCGGCCGGTTGCGTTTTGACTATGCGGACGCATGGCGCCGGCATCCGGATGCCGTGCCGCTGTCGTTGTCCATGCCACTGGTCCGCGCGACGCATCCGCATGCCGTCGTCGACGCCTTCCTGTGGGGCCTGTTGCCCGACAACGAGCAGATCCTGGCGCGCTGGTCCCGCCAGTTTCACGTCTCCGCCCGCAACGCCTTCGGCCTGTTGGCGCACATCGGCGAGGATTGCGCCGGCGCGGTGCAATTCGTGCCCGTCGAGCGCCTGCCGGCGCTGCAGGAGCAGGTTGCCGACGATATCGAATGGCTGGACGAAGCGGAGATCGGCGAGCGCCTGCGCGCCTTGCGGCAAGACCCTTCGGCCACCCGCCGCGCCACCGACCATGGCCAGTTCAGTCTCTCTGGCGCGCAACCGAAGACGGCGCTGCTGCGGCGCGATGGCCGCTGGGGCGTGCCCGCCGGGCGCACGCCCACCACGCACATCCTGAAGCCACCGACCGCCGCGTTCGATGGTCACGCCGAGAACGAACATTTCTGCCTTGCCCTGGCCCGTCGGCTTGGCCTGCCGGTGGCGCAGTCCGAGGTGCACCGGTTCGACGGCGAACCCGCCATCGTGGTGACCCGTTTCGACCGCATCGAGCAAGGGGGTCGGCTGTTGCGCGTGCATCAGGAAGACCTGTGCCAGGCATTGGCCGTTCCGCCGACACGCAAATACCAGAGCGACGGCGGCCCCGGCCCGCTGGCCATCATTGACGTGTTGCGCATCCATTCCAGTGCCCCGTCCCGCGACGTGGACACTTTCATCGACGCGCTTGCCTTCAACTGGCTGATCGCCGGCACCGATGCCCACGCCAAGAACTACGCGCTGCTGTTCGGTCGTGGCGGCCGCATTCGCCTGGCGCCGTTGTACGACCTCGGCAGCGCACTGCCCTACCCGGCGTTGCGCCAGGACAAACTGGCCATGGCGATGAAAGTCGGCAACACCTATCGCTTGCGCGACATCCGCCAGCGCCACTGGGAATCGCTGTTGCGCGATGCGCGTATCGACATCGACGCCGGGCTGACACGCATCACCGGGATGGCCGAAGCACTTCCGGACCTCGCCAGCGACCTTGCCCGCACCATGCGCGGTGGCGGTTTGGAACATCCGATCCTGCAGTCCCTGCCGGATTCGCTCATCGATAGTGCTCGCGAGAAAAGTCGGCGACTGGCGCAGCCCGCCGGCCACGAGGATTGACGTTCACCGCCTGCTACGGCACGCCTTGAAGCGCCCCGCCCCACCCCCAATTTCGTGTCTGTTCACCCCATCGGCAGACAACCATGACCACTCCCGCCTCCGTCCGCATCGACTTCGTCTCCGACGTTTCCTGTCCGTGGTGTGCGATCGGGCTGGCCTCGCTGCAGCAGGCGCTGGCGAAACTCGAGGGCGAGGTGGCCGCCGAAATCCACTTCCAGCCGTTCGAGCTCAATCCGCAGATGGCCGCCGAGGGCGAGGATGCCACCGGGCATCTGGTGCGCAAGTACGGCAGTTCCGCCGAGCAGATCGACGCCAACCGCGCGATGATCCGCGAGCGCGGCGCGGCGCTGGGCTTCACCTTCAACATGGACCGGCGCAGCCGCGTCTACAACACCTTCGATGCGCACCGGCTGCTGCATTGGGCCGAGCTGGAGGGGCGGCACATGGCGTTGAAGCAGATCCTGCTGCGCGCGTATTTCACCGACGGCGAGGACGTCAGCGCGCACGACACGCTGCTGCGGCTGGCGGTCGAGGCGGGGCTGGATGCGCAGCGTGCGCGGCAGATTCTCGCCAGCGACGAGTTTGCCGACGAGGTGCGCGCGCAGGAGCAGTTCTTCCAGTCGCGCGGCATCCACTCGGTGCCGGCCACGATCGTCAACGGCCAGCATTTGATTTCCGGCGGTCAGCCACCGGAGGCGTTCGAGCAGGCGTTGCGGCAGATCGTTGCGGCAGCCTGAGCCCTGCGCGCGGACGCACCGCGCTGCGGGGTCGCGCTGCGGCGTTTCAGGGATGCTCGATGCCCATGTCGTGATGCGATTGGCGCTTCACTTCCTCGGCACCTTTTTCCTTCTTGTCGTCACGACGATCCTGCAGTTTCTCGTCGAGCTTGGCGACATCGCCGTCGTTGCGGTCGCCGGTGCCGTGCTTGCGGTCAGCGGGTGGACGGGTCATGGCGTTTCTCCGGGGGTTTTCGCCCAGGGTAGGCCGTCGCCGTTGACGGATTCGTGATGCCGCGCCGGCGTCAGGCGCTTTCGGACGCCAGCCAGTGCGTGATCGGCGAGGGATAACCCATCAGGTAGCCCTGCCCCAGCTCGCAACCCATCGCCTGCAACGCGCCGTATTGCACGTCGGTTTCGATGCCTTCGGCGATCACCTCGATGCCCAGCGCGCGCGACAGCGCCAAGATCGCCGCGACCACCGTGGTGCTGTTGGTGTTGGCGCCCTTGTCCAGCTCGTGCACGAAAGCGCGGTCGATCTTGAGCATGCGCAACGGCAGCGAATGCAGGTAGCTGAGCGAGGAATAGCCGGTGCCGAAATCGTCCAGCGCCGCGCCGATACCGGCAGCGCGCAGCCGCTCCAGCGTGTCACGCACGCGTTCGGGGTTGTCCAGCAGCGCACCCTCGGTGACCTCGGTGATCAGGCGTGCGGGCGGCAGGCCGGTGCGTTGCAGCAGGGCGATCAGCCGCTCGTCGAAATCGGCATGGCGCAGGTGCAGCGCCGACACGTTGATCGTCATGAACGTGCCGGCCGCGCCGTGGCGCATCAGGTGCGTGCAGCTGAGTTCGAACATGCGCCAGTCGATCGCTTCGATCAGCCCGCTGTCCTCGGCGATCTTGAGGAAGTCGGCCGGACGCAGCACGCCGCGTTGCGGATGGTTCCAGCGGATCAGCGCCTCGTAACCGACCACCTTGCCGCCATCGAGCTGGCAGATGGGCTGGAAATAGGGCTCGAACTGATCCTGCGCCAGCGCCTGGCGCAGTTCGCCCTCCATCGCCAGCACGTCGACCACGTTCTTGGCCAGCGTCTCGTCGAACAGCGCATAGCGCTTGCGGCCCAGCGCCTTGGCCCGGTACAGCGCAATGTCGGCGTCACGCAGCATCTCGTCGGCGGCGCCATACTGCCCATCGCCGATGGCGATGCCCACGCTGGCGGTGGTCTGCAGCTCCTTGCCGGCCGCCATCATCGGGACGCTCAGGGCGTCGAGCACGCGCTGCGCCACCATCGTGGCGTCGGCGGGCTTTTCCACCTCCTCCACCAGGATGGCGAACTCGTCGCCCGACAACCGGGCCACCAGGTCGGGGTAGCGCACGCAGTTGGCCAGCCGGTTGGATACCTCTTTCAGAACCTCGTCGCCGGCCAGGTGACCGAGGCTGTCGTTGATGATCTTGAAGCGGTCGACGTCGAGATAGAGCAAGGCGCAACGGCGGGAGGGCTCGCGCCGGATGGCGGCCAGCACGCGATCCATGCGGTCGCGCAGGTAGCCGCGGTTGGGCAGGCCGGTGAGCAGGTCGTGCATGACCTGGTGCTTGAGCTGGTCCTGTACGCGCTCGCGCTCGATGATCTCCTTGCGCAGCGCCAGCGTGCGCTCCTCGACGCGCTGCTCCAGCTCTTCGTAGGCGCGCCGCAGCGATTCGGCCGACCTTCGCCGCATCAGGCTGCTGGCGATCTGGGTGGCGACGAAGCTGAGCAGCTCCTGGTCTGCCTGGTCGTAGACGACGTCGCGCGAATAACTCTGCACGGTGACCACGCCGATCGCCTCGTCGCCCACGATCAGCGGCACGCCCAGCCAGCAGGTGGCCCTGGCGCCGGACTGCACCGGCGATGCCTCGCCACTGCGCACCAGCTTGCGGATGTCGGCCTTGTCGGCCAGCAGCGCCTTGCGGTGGCGCAATACGTATTCGCTGAGGCCGCGGCCGAGCGGTCGCTCCTCCTGCCGCGGCTGGGTCGCGTCCACCGCGTAGGGAAACATCAGCCGCTTGCCGTCGTCGGAAACCAGCGCGATGTAGAAATTCTTGGCGTTGAGCAGATCGTCGACCACCGCGTGCACGCGGCGATAGAACTCGTCCTGGCCGATGTCGGCGGTGGCCAGCTGCGCAATCTGGAACAACGCCGCCTGAAGGTGCTCGGCGCGCTGGCGTTCGATGATCTCCAGCTGCAGGCCGCGGTTCGCCTCGGCCAGCTCCAGCGTGCGCTGTTGCACGCGTTGCTCCAGGTCGGCCTTGGACTGCTTGCGTTCCAGCGCGGTGAGGATGTGGCTGCCGACGAATTCCAGCAGGGCCAGATCCTCGTTGGTGAACCCCACGCCCTGCTGATAGTTGTGCACCACCAGCGCGCCGCCGAGTTGGCCATCGCGCAGCATCGGCACGCCCAGCCAGTCGTAGCTTTCCGGGCCCTGCAGGTTCATCGGGCCGGAGACCTGGCTGCGCAGCTCGCGCGCATTGCCCATGCGCGCCTTGCCGTCGCGGATCACGTACCAGGTGAGCGTGTGCTCGATGGCGCTGAGCGGCAGATCCCGCCCGTTGCCGGGGACGACCGGCTCCTCCACGTCCACGAAGTACAGGAAGCGGATCGTGTCGTTGGCCGGGTGGTACATCACGATGCAGAAGTTTTCCGCGTACATCAGCGTGCTGACGATGCTGTGGATGTCGCTCAGCATGTCGGGCATGTCGCGGTCGGAGCCGGCCAGGTCGGAAATGGCGAACAGCGCGCGCTGCAGCGTTTCCGAACGCGCCAGCTGGCGGTGGGAATCCTGCAGCTCGAACCACTCCAGCGCCCGGCGCAGATGTTGGCCGGCCAGTTGCAACGGCGCCGCCAGATCGTCGAGCAGCGCGATGCCATCGTGGCCTGGCGCGATCGTCAGCACCAGCAGCACCGGCTCGGGCCGCTGGCAGATGCGCAGCGCCACGCGATTGTCCTGCGGGTGCGCGCGCGCCGAACTGGCGCGCGCGGCGTCCTGCAACCAGGGCCAGTCGGACGAATCGACCCAGCATGGCGGTGCGCTGTAATGATTGGCCGGATCGCTCAGGCCCCACACCACGAACGCCTGCTCGCACCCGGGCTGCGCCTGCGCCAGCGAGGCAATCGTCACGCCGACTTCGTCGGGCGTGTGGGCGGCGGCCAGACGCGCCAGCCATATCAGCTGCAATGAGCCTTCTGACGGCGTCGACCGCACAGCACCCGCCTGCATCATTCTGTGGTTCCCCGACCGCGGTCCGCCAATACCCGTTGGCTACCGACGCGCTAGTGTCGCGCACCGCTCCTTGTGCGCCGCGTCAGCGTGCCCGCAAGCGGGCGCCGGCGCAATACCGATATAAACTGTGCCGCTCGCACCGCGCGCACGGCCGGTGCCCGCGGCATCGTCCGCGCCTGCCCGCATCGGCGGCGGCGATGCCCTTACTGCGTCACAGGTTCCCCCGAGCATGCTTGCCGACACCACCAAAGATGCCATCCGCGCCGCCTATGCGCGGCTGAAGGACGGCCTGCCCGGCTTCCGCGCGCGCGCCTCCCAAGGCCGGATGATCGCCGAGGTGGCCAAGGCGTTCGGCCAGGCCGGCGGCGTGGCGGTGATCGAGGCGCCCACCGGCACCGGCAAGTCGATGGCCTACCTGATCGCCGGCGTGGAAGTGGCGCGCTTCCAGAAGAAAAAGCTGCTGATCGCCACCGCCACCGTGGCGCTGCAGGAGCAGCTGGTGCAGCGTGACATCCCGCTGTATCTCAAGCTCAACGGCATCGAGGCAAAGGTGGCGCTGGCCAAGGGCCGCGGCCGCTACCTGTGCCCGCGCAACCTGGCCTTGGCCGCCAACAGCATCAACGACAGCGCGCAGATGGGCCTGGCCGGTTTCGACGCCGACCTGGTGCTGTGGACCAAGCCGCCGCAGCCGCGCGACAAGCAGGCGCTGGCCAAGCTCGGCGCCGCGTTCGAGCGGCGCGAGTGGGACGGCGACATGGACAGCGCGCCGGAGCCGGTCAGCGACCTGCTGCGCCCCATGCTCACCACCAGCGCCGGCGGCTGCACCAACCGCAAGTGCGCGCACTTCATGAACTGCCCGTTCTTCACCGCCCGCCGCGCGGTGGAGGATGCGGAGATCATCGTCGCCAACCAGGACCTGGTGCTGGCCGACCTGACCATGCCCGGCGAGAGCGCCGGCAACGGCGACCCGTCCTGGGGCGGCGTGATCCTGCCGCGCCCGGACGAGACGCTGTACATCTTCGACGAAGGCCACCACGTGCCCGGCAAGGCGATCGACCGCGGCGCGGCCGAGGTCTACATCAACGCCACCGTGCGCCAGCTGAGCCGGCTCGGCCGCCAGGTGCACGCCGCCTATTCGCTCACCGACAAGGAAACCCTGGGCAAGCTCAGCCTGGACAAGGGCGACGAGAAGCTGCAGGAACTCAGCGACGCGCTGGAGGAACTGGAAAAGGAAATCCGCCTGGCCTGGCTGCCCGATCCATCGGAAACCGAGCCGATGTACCGCGGCTCGCTGGGCCAGTTGCCGGATGCGTGGGTGGCGCACGCGCAGGTGCTCAGCGCGAACACCAACGAGGTACAGCGCTGGCTGGCCGCCGTGCGCCGCGCGGTGGTGGAAATGACCGACGGCGGCCCCACCCAGGAGGCGCTGTCGCGCGAACTGGGCATGGCGCTGGAGCGCATCGACAGGCAGGCCCGCTGCTGGCGCGCATGGGCCGCGGATGACCCCGACAACGCCCCGCCGATGGCGCGCTGGGTCACCCTGGGCGGCGACCAGCAACTGGTCTGCCACGCCTCGGCCGTCTCCGCCGGCGGCCTGCTGCGCAGCGTGCTGTGGGGCAACGCCAGCGGCGTGGTGCTGACCTCGGCCACGCTGAGCGCGGGCGGCAATTTCCGCGGCTTTGCCGACGCGGTGGGTTTGCCCGGCGAGGCGGTGACGGTAAGCCTGCCCTCGCCGTTCGACCTCGCCGCGCAGGCACGGCTGGAAGTGCCGGCGATGCGCACGCTGCCCGACGCGCGCGAGGCGCACGCCGAGGAAATCAGCCAATGGCTGGCCGATAACCTCGACTGGGACGCGGGCAACCTGGTGCTGTTCACCTCGCGGGCGAAGCTCGATCGCGTGCTGCAGAAACTGCCGATCGCGATGGTGCGCAAGGTGCGCGCGCAGGGCTCGCTGGGCAAGTCGCAACTGGTCGCCGAACACTGTGCCGACATCGAGGCCGGCAAGGGCAGCACGCTGTTCGGACTGGCCTCGTTCGGCGAGGGCCTGGACCTGCCGGGCAAGCTGTGCGAGACGGTGGTGATCACCCAGCTGCCGTTCGCCGTGCCCACCGATCCGGTGGGTGCCACCTACGCCGAATGGCTGGAATCGCGCGGCCGCAACCCGTTCATCGAGGTCAGCATCCCCGAGGCCACGCGATTGCTCACCCAGTATTGCGGCCGCCTGATCCGCGCCGAAACCGACCACGGCCGCATCGTGCTGCTGGACCGGCGCGTAGTCACCAAGCGCTACGGCAGCGGCATCCTGAAGGCGCTGCCGCCGTTCAGGCGCGTGATCGAACGCGGCAACTGACCGCGCGGCCGCTCCCTCCCCTGCTCGCAGGGGAGGGTTGGGGTGGGGTCCGCTCTTGATCTTGCTTCCCGCGATCCCGCGCAACCCCCTCTCAGCCCCCCCTGCAAGCAGGGGGAGAAGCAAAAGGCGCCGCGCTCTACTCCCTCCCCTGCTCGCAGGGGAGGGTTGGGGTGGGGTCCGATCTTGATCTTGCTTCCCGCGATCCCGCGCACCCCCCTCTCAATCTCCCCCTGCAAGCAGGGGGAGAAGCAAAAAAGCACCACGCTCTACTCCATCCCCTGCTCGCAGGGGAGGGTTGGGGTGGGGTCCGCTCTTGATCTTGCTTCCCGCGATCCCGCGCAACCCCCTCTCAGTCTCCCCCTGCAAGCAGGGGGAGAAGCAAAAAAGCACCACGCTCTACTCCATCCCCTGCTCGCAGGGGAGAGTTGGGGAGGGGTCGCTCTTGCTCCTGTTCTCCCGCGCCCGGAGGTACCAGAAGTCATCTACGCCGCACGACGACCCTGCGCTAGAGTGGCTGCATCCTTCGATCCGCGAGGAACACGACATGGCCGGTTTCCTGCTCTGGTTGTTGCTGCTGGTGTTCTGCTGGCCGCTGGCCCTGCTGGCGCTGGTGCTGTATCCGATCGTGTGGCTGCTGTTGCTGCCGTTGCGGCTGGTGGGCATCACCGTGACGGCGGTGTTTGCCTTCCTCGGTGCGCTGCTGATGCTGCCGGCCCGCGTGCTGCGTGGGCGTCCGGTCTGAGGGCGAGCCGACCTTCCCAAACCCCGCAGGTCGATCGAACGACCTGCACGACGCCGCCAAACCGGGTACAAGTGCGGCATGAAATCCATCGACACCATGACGCCGTGCCCGTGCGGCAACGAGGCCGGCTACGCCGGTTGCTGCGGCCCGCTACATGAGGGCAAACCGGCCGGATCGGCCGAGCAGTTGATGCGCTCGCGCTACAGCGCCTACGTGTTGTTGCGCGAGGATTACCTGCTGGCCACCTGGCACGCCGACACACGGCCGGCGTCGCTGCGTTTGTCGGCCCAGCAGCCGGCACCGACCTGGCTGGGGCTGGATATCCGCCAGCACCACGTGATCGACGACGACCACGCCACGGTAGAGTTCGTGGCCCGCTACCGGCTCGGCGGCGGCCGTGCGCAGCGCCAGCATGAAACCAGCCGTTTCGTGCGCGAGAACGGTCGCTGGTTCTACCGCGACGGCGAAATCAAGGCCTGACCGTCCGCGCCGCCGCAGCCTTCTTCAGAATCCAGCCACGCCCAGCCCATGCAGGCGCATCGCCAGCGCACGCACGTCTGCATGCCGGAAAAACGCCACCAGGTGCCGCGCCCTTCCCGCACCAATGCCGGCGGCCTGCCATTGATCGTCGCTGCGCAATGCCAACGTGCGCCAATCGCCCGGCACGGCGGCACCGGTTGCGGGCGCGCCCAGCGCCTGCAGCCAGCGATGGAAGGGCCGCGTTCGTGCGGCGGCGAATGCGCGCGCCAGCGCATCGGCTCGCGCCGCGCCGACTCCGGGCGCGATCGCCAGCTGCGCGGCGGTGAGATCCATCCAGTCGAGCAGCCCATGCACCAGGCCGGCGTCGATCAAGGCTTGCCAAGTGTCGGCGCCCACGCCGTCAAGCTTCAATCCGGATTTGCCGCCCAGCCAGACCAGCCGCGCCCGGAACTGTTGCTCGCAACCCGGCGCCAGCCGCCAGCAACTGAGGAAATCGTGCCGCGCCGGATCGGGCGGCGTCACCGGCTGGCGTTGCTGCGCACGCCACGCCACCGACTGCAGGCGCGGGATGGTCAAGCCGGCCAGCGCTACCTCCACCTGATCGCCGGGACGGATGTCCAACTGCTGCCAGCGCCGCAGCGAACCCACGCTGACCCGCTGCACATGGTGATCGTCCAGTTGCACCGGCTCCAGTTCCAGCACCGGCGTGATGCGGCCGCTGCGACCGACGGTGAAGATCACCGCGCGCACTTCGGCCAGCGCCTGGGCGGCGGGATATTTCCACGCCACCGCCCAGTCCGGCGGCTCCGCCCGCCAGGTCGAGGCCTCCGGTCGCCGGCCCTGGCGCAGCACGGTGCCATCGGCGGCAAACGGCAGCGGATGCTCATACCACCGGCGACGCCAGCGTTCGACCTCGGCGAGCGTGCTTGCCGGCTGGGTGTAGGCCGCGCTGTCGGCCAGACCCATGGCGCGCAGGCCGGCCAGTCGCGACGGCATGTCGGACGGGCCGCTGGGCCAGTCCCACACGAACAGGCCGATGCGCGCCGCGGTGGCCGCATCCAGCGTATCGCGCGCCATCGCGCCGGCGACCGCCGAGCGCGCATTGAGGCCGCCGTCGCGCGATTGCACGTGATCCGGCAGGCGCCAGTAAAGCTCGCCCTGCAACACCACGCGCGGCGGCGCGTTGGGCAGGTGGTGCGGGATCGCGCCGATGTACCGCGCCTTGGCGGTCCAGTCCGATCCGTGCAGGCCGTCGCCACGGCTGGTGGCCTGGCGCAACTCGCCATCGCGGTACAACAGCGTTACCGCCACCCCATCGGCCTTGGGCTGTACCCAGAGATCGTCGCCGTGCGACTGCACCCACGCGGCCACCGCGGCGGCATCGGGCAACTTCGCCAGCCCGGTCTGCGCCACCGGTGCGGTGACCGCGCCACCGGCGTCCGCCAGATGCGCGAGCGGCGCCGGCGCCTGGGCGGGAAAACAGGCACGCCAGCGCTCGAACCGCTGCAGCGCCTGGTCGTAGACCGCGTCATCGACCGGCGACTGGCCGGTGACGCGGTAGGCATGGTTCCAGCCATCCAGCCGGTCGTGCAGGGCGCGCAGCTCCTGCCGGGCCTGCGCCTCCGTCCACGACGGACAGGTCGCCGCCGCCATCGTCGCCACCAGGAAAAACGGCAACCCCAGCCACCGCCATCGCTTGCGCATGTGCGTTCCGCATCGTGATCGTCACCCCAGCGTGACGGCCACGCGGGTTGCGCAGTAGCGGCGCATGTCCTGGCCCGTCGTAGTCGGTCGCCGCAACGCGGCGCAGCCGATCGCTAGCGCGCACCGCCGATGGGCAGCGATGTCTGGCCGTCCATACGGCCATTCGGTCCATAGCGGCGCTCGACGATCACGCCCGCGCCATGGCGGTCGATGGCCACCACCGTGCTGGCGCGCGTGCCGTACTGCTCGCCGCGGATGAAGGCGGCCGAAAGCAGCCGCTCGCGTTCCAGCCCCACGCCGGTCTGCGGCAGTTCGGCGTCGGGCGCGGGGCGTTCGTCCGCCAGCGCCGCAAACAGCGGCTCGAAGCCATCGTCGCCGCCGTCATCGATCCAACGCTGCACCCTTTCCATCAGATGGCGCGTCTTGGGCCACGGCGTATTGAAGTCGGCGTTGGACAAGCCATGCACGCCCGGCGTGATGGCCTGCGCCCGCGGTTGCGGCCGGTTGCCCAGGTAGAAGCCGTCACGGCCGTCGAAGGTGAGCAGGTTGAATGGCCGGAACGTGGCCGCCGATGCCAGCAATTGCGTGGCATGAGTGGCGGCATCGGCGGCACCGGCCAGGTAGTCGGTGGCCAGCATGCCGCGCGACACGCCCAGCTGCGGATCGCGCGGATCGCGCACGTTGGTGACCACGCAGCAGCGCCCCGCATCGGTGACGCCCAGCCAGGTGCCGCCGGCCTGCAGGTCGCGCCCGCCGACGATCGGCAGGTCATCCCAGCGTGCCAGCGCGGCGCTGGGGCGTGCGTGCATTTCGTCGCGATTGCCCGCCAGCAGCAGGCGCCAGCGTGGATGGGCGTCCCAGGCGAAAGCGATCAGGCACATGGCGTAGCAGTGAGGGTCAACATGCCGGCCATTGTGGGCGATGCGCCACGGCTGGGCCAGCCGTGGCCGCGATCAAGGCGATGGCGTGCGGGCATCCGTGGTGGAGAACGCGTACACGATGTGGTTGCGGTAGGTCTGGCCGGGCAGCAGGCGCGCCGAACCGAAGGCCGGCTGGTTCGGCGTGTCGGGAAACAGCTCCGGCTCCAGCGCGAACCCCGCGCTTTGCCGGTACAGCGAGCCGCTGGTGCCGATCGAGGTGCCGTTCAGATGATTGGCGGAATAGAACTGCAAGCCTGGCTGGTTGGAATGCAGGGTGAGCACGCGGCCGGAGACGGGATCTTCCGCCCGCGCCATCAGCCGCATCTTGTGGTCGGGGTGGCGGCTGATCACCCAGTTGTGATCGTAGCCATGCGCGATCAGCAACTGCGGCTCGCCACCGCGGCGGATGTCCTGGCCGATCGGCTTGCCCTGGCGGAAATCGAACGCGGTGCCGCCCACGTCGGCAAACTGGCCGGTGGGGATCGCGCCGGCATCCACCGGCAGGTAGGTATCGGCGGGGATCGTCAGGCGCTGGCCCAGCACGTCGCCCGACGCCTCGCCGGCCAGGTTCCAGTAGATGTGGTTGGTGATGTTGACGATCGTGGGCTTGTCGGTGGTGGCGCTGTAGTCGATGGTCAGGCGGTTGTCGACGCCCAGCGTGTAGACAGCCGTGGCGGTCAGCTTGCCCGGAAAACCCATGTCGCCGTCGAGGCTGACGTAGCGCAGGGTGACGCTGGCGCCGTTGGCGTCGTGGGTGGCATCGACCACCGTCCACAACACCTTGTCGAAACCGATCGGGCCGCTGTGCAGCGAATTGACGCCATCGGTGAGCGGCAACTGGTAGGTGTGGCCGTCCAGCGTGAAGCGCCCCTTGGCGATGCGGTTGGCATAACGCCCCACCGTGGCGCCGAAGCACTGCGGCTTGGCCAGGTATTCGGCCAGGTCGACCGAACCCAGCACGATATTGGCCGACTTGCCATCACGATCGGGCGCCGTGAGCGAGCGCACGGCAGCGCCCAGCGTGATCACCTGCGCCACCATGCCGTGGCCGTTGTCCAGCGTGACCTCGCCCACCTTGCGGCCGTCGGGCATCGTGCCGAAATCGCCACGACTGACGCTGGTGGCACCCGCGGCCAGCGGCACCGCCACCACGGCACAACCCAGCCACTGCCTGATTCGATTCGCTCGCTTCATGTGTCGGCCTCGATGATGGATGCAGCGCCGTGCACGCCGACCCGTGTGATAATATTGTATGACTAATCGACCTTCCCTTAGTCCGGCGCGGGCCACGCTCCACCGTTCATGCCGCGGCCCGGTGAGGCCCCACGCCAACCCGTTCAGCCTTCCAGACATCCCTTCCGACCGAAGCGCCCACTATGACGACAGCACCCTGCTTGCAGCAAGGCGACCGCCCGAAGGCAGCGCAAGCCTGGCGCGGGACCCGCGTGGATGGCTCACGGACATGATCAAGCCGTCATCCCCCCGCAACCTGCACGGCCACGTGGTGCATGAACTGGGCCGGCGCATCGTGGGCGGCGAACTGCGCCCGGGCGACCTGTTGCCGCGCGAGGAACTGCTGGCCGAACAGATGCAAGTGAGCCGCACCGCGCTGCGCGAGGCGATGAAGGTGCTCTCGGCCAAGGGGCTGGTGGAATCGCGCACCAAGGTCGGCACGCGCGTGCGCGATCCGCGCCACTGGCACCAGCTGGACGCCGACGTGCTGGCATGGCGTTGCGCGCTGATGCCCACCGAGGATTTCGTGCAGAAGCTGGCGGAGATGCGCGAGATCATCGAGCCGAGCGCCGCCGCCGCCGCCGCCCGCCGCTGCAGCGGCGAGCAACTGGCACGACTGGAAACCGCCTACGCCGCAATGGACGCCGCGCAGACGCTGGAGGACTGGGCCAGGGCCGACCTGGATTTCCACGAGGCGCTGCTCAGCGCCACCAACAACGAGTTGATGATCTCGCTGTTCTCGGTGATCGAAACGGCGCTGGGCACCTTCTTCGTGCTGTCCGCGCGCACCGCGAAGAACTTCAAGTATTCGCTGCCGCACCATCGCAAGGTGCTCGACGCGGTGCGCCGCCACCAGCCCGAAGCCGCCCGGCGCGCCATGCAACGCATGATCGCCGACTCCAGCAGCCACATGACCAAGACGCGCCGCCATGCGGAGAAAGCCTGAAACCACGGGCTGGCTGATCGGCCTCGACTGGGGCACCTCCAGCCTGCGCGCGATGCTGTTCGACGGCGAAGGCAACGTGCACGAGACCCGGCACCGGCCATGGGGTGTTCGCCACCTGCCCGAGGGCGGATTCGAGGCGGCGCTGGCATCGATCGGCGCCGGCTGGCCGTCGTGCCCGGTGCTGGCCGCCGGCATGGTCGGCAGCCGCCAGGGCTGGCGCGAGGCGCCGTACGTCGACGCCCCCGCCGACGCGCACGCATTGGCCGACCGCCTGGTGACGGTCGAGACTGCCGATGGCCGCTGTATCCATATCGTTCCGGGCGTACGCGACAGCGCCGCGCCCGACGTGATGCGGGGCGAGGAGACCCAACTGGTCGGCGCGCTGGATCTGCAGCCACGTCTTGCCGAAGGCACGCCGCTGGTGTTGCCCGGTACGCACAGCAAGTGGGTGCGGCTGCAGCGGCGCCGCATCGCCGGTTTCACCACCCTGATGACCGGCGAGCTGTACGGGCTGCTGCGCCATCGCTCGGTGCTTGGCGCCTCGCTGCCCGATGTGTCCGCCACGGCGCCCGGCGGCAGTTTCGACGAAGGCGTGCGTGCCGCCCGCGCCAGCGGCGCGGCCGGGGTGCTGACGCGGCTGTTCTCCGCGCGCACGCTGATGCTCGAAGGGGCGCTGGATGCCGCCGCCGTACCCGACTACCTGTCCGGCCTGCTGATCGGCGAAGAGTGGCGCGCCGCGCTGGCCGCCGGCTGGCTCGACAGCGGCAGGACCCCGGTGCTGATCGGCGACGAGGCGCTGTGCCTGCGCTACCGCCGCGCCGCGGCCCTGTTCTACCTGCCCGATCCCGCCTGGGTTGCCGACGCCGCCGCGCGCGGCCTGTGGCGGATCGCCCACGTTGCCGGCCTGGCCGGCGACTGCACCCAACTTGCTTCGATGGAGTTTCCCGGATGATCCGTTCCTGGCTGGACCCGCTGCCACTGATTGCCATCCTGCGCGGCCTGGCGCCGCGCGAGGCGGTCGCCATTGGCGAGACGATTGCCGACGCCGGCTTTCGCGTGCTGGAAGTACCGCTGAATTCGCCCGATCCGCTGCAAAGCATTCGCCTGCTGCACGAGCGCTTCGGCGAGCGCTGCCTGATCGGCGCCGGCACGGTGATGACGCCGGCGCAGGTCGACGACGTCGCCGCCGCCGGCGGCCGGCTGATCGTGATGCCGCACGCGGACACGCAGGTGATTGCCGCCGCCAAACGCGCCGGCATGGTCTGCACGCCCGGCGTGGCCACGCCCACCGAGGCGTTCGCCGCACTGGCCGCCGGTGCCGATGCGCTGAAGATCTTCCCCGCCGAACAGGTCGGCCCGGCGGTGGTCAAGGCATGGCGCGCCGTGCTGCCGCGCGAGCTCGCGCTGCTGCCGGTGGGCGGCATCACGCCCGACACCATGCAGCCTTACGTCGATGCCGGCGCCGATGGTTTCGGCATCGGCTCGGCACTGTACGCGCCTGGCCGCGACGTGGCCGACGTAGGCCGCCGCGCGCGCGCGTTCGCGCAAGCGTGGAACGCCTTGCGGGGAGAACGCGCATGAAAATCACCCGACTCACCACCTTCCAGGTGCCGCCGCGCTGGCTGTTCCTGCGCATCGACACCGACGCGGGCATCAGCGGCTGGGGCGAGCCGGTGGTGGAAGGCCGCGCGCACACGGTCGCCGCGGCCGTGGACGAACTCTCCGATTACCTGGTCGGCAAGGACCCGCGCCACATCGAGGATTTGTGGAACGTGATGTACCGCGGCGGCTTCTACCGCGGCGGCCCGATCCTGATGAGCGCCATCGCCGGCATCGACCAGGCGCTGTGGGACATCAAGGGCAAGCATCTGGACGTGCCTGTGCATGCGCTGCTGGGCGGCCCGGTGCGCGAGCGCATCCGCGTGTATTCGTGGATCGGCGGCGATCGCCCGGCCGATACGGCCAGGGCCGCCAGCGACGCGGTGGCGCGCGGCTTCACCGCGGTGAAGATGAATGCCACCGAAGAAATGCAGTACGTCGACACGCACGACAAGGTCGAGCACGTATTGGCCAACGTGCAGGCCGTGCGCGAGGCGGTCGGCCCGAACGTCGGCCTGGGGCTGGATTTCCACGGCCGCGTGCACAAGCCGATGGCCAAGGTGCTGATGCGCGAGCTGGCGCCGTACAAGCTGATGTTCATCGAGGAGCCGGTGCTGTCCGATCACCTGGAGGCGATCCCCGAGCTGGCGGCGATCTCGCCCGCGCCGATCGCGCTGGGCGAACGGCTGTACTCGCGCTACGACTTCAAGCGGGTGCTGCAGCGCGGCGGCGTGGACATCATCCAGCCCGATCCGTCGCACGCCGGCGGCATCACCGAAACGCGCAAGATCGCCGCCATGGCCGAAGCCTGGGACGTGGCACTGGCGCTGCATTGCCCGCTGGGCCCGATCGCGCTGGCGGCCAACCTGCAGCTCGATGCGGTATGCCACAACGCCTTCATCCAGGAGCAGAGCCTGGGCATCCACTACAACGCCGCCAACGACCTGCTCGACTACGTCAGCGACCGCCGCGTGTTCGCCTACGAGAACGGCTTCGTCAGCATCCCCGGCGGCCCCGGTCTGGGCATCACGGTGAACCAGGACTACGTGACCGAGCGCGCCGCCGTGGGGCACCGCTGGCGCAACCCGATCTGGCGCCACGCCGACAGCAGCGTGGCGGAATGGTGAGCCCGATGAAACCTGCCTACGCCAGCTATCCCAGCCTCGAAGACCGCGCTGTACTGATCACCGGCGGCGCCAGCGGCATCGGCGCCGCCTTCGTCGAGCATTTCGCGCGCCAGGGCGCGCGGGTGGCGTTTCTCGACGTCGATGCCGCCTGCGCACAATCGCTGCTCGATGGCCTGGGCGAGGTGGACCACAGGCCCGTCTTCATCGCCTGCGACCTCACCGACCTCGATGCGCTGAAGGGGGCGATCGAGCAGGCGCGCGCGCACATCGGCCCGATCGCGGCGCTGGTCAACAACGCCGCGAACGACGTGCGGCACGACTTCGCCGCCACCACCGCCGCCGATTTCGAGCGCAGCGTAGCGGTGAACCTGCGCCACCAGTATTTCGCCACCCAGGCCGTGGTCGAGGACATGAAATCGCTGGGCGGCGGCTCGGTGATCTGCCTGGGCTCCACCGGCTGGATGATCAAGAACGCCGGCTACCCCATGTACGCGATGGCCAAGGCCGCCATCCACGGCCTGGTGGCGGGCCTGGCGCGCGAGCTGGGCCAGCACCTCATCCGCATCAACTGCCTGGTGCCCGGCTGGGTGATCACCGACAAGCAGCGGCGGTTGTGGCTGGATGCCGAGGGCGAGGCCAACATCGCCCGCAACCAATGCCTGCCCGGCCACGTGATGGCCGACGACCTGGCCCGCGCCGCGCTGTTCCTGGCGGCCGACGACAGCCGCATGCTGACGGCAAAAGACATCATCATCGACGGAGGCTGGGTATGAACACGATCGCGCAAGCCGTCGTACTGGCGGCCAACACGCTGGGCGAAGGCGTGCAGTGGTGCCCGCGCACGCAGGCGTTGTACTGGACCGACATCCACGCCGCCACGCTGTGGCGCTACACCCCGCACGACGGCGCCACCCGCACCTGGGCCATGCCCGAGCGGCTGGCCTCGTTCGCGCTGTGCGAAACCGATGGCTGGCTGCTGCTGGGGCTGGCCTCGCGGCTGGCGTTCTTCCATCTAGAAAGCGGCGCGCTGCAGCCGATCACCGAGGTGGAACCGGACCTCCCCACCCGCCTCAACGACGCCGTCTGCGATCGCCAGGGCCGCTTCGTTTTCGGCACCCTGCACGAACCGGCGGGCGACGCGCCGAAGCAGGCCATCGGCGGCTTCTACCGGCTCAACACCGACCTGTCGCTGGAACGCCTGCCGCTGCCGTCGGTGGCGATCAGCAACAGCCTGGCGTTCAGCCCCGATGGCGGCACGCTGTACTTCTGCGACTCCCCCACGCGGCGCATCCAGTGTTGCGATTACGCGGCCGACGGCCGCGTGGGCGCGCCGCGCACCTTCGTCGACCTGAGCGGCATCGACGGCGATCCCGACGGTTCCACGGTGGATGCCGAGGGCGGCCTGTGGAATGCGCAATGGGGCATGTCGCGCGTGGTGCGTTACCGCGCCGACGGCAGCGAGGACATCATCGTGACACTGCCCGCACGCCAACCGACGCGGCCGGCCCTGGGCGGCGCGGCGCTGGACACGCTGTACATCACCAGCGCCCG
The DNA here is from genome assembly GCF_039523575.1 of Rhodanobacter caeni. Taxonomy (NCBI): domain Bacteria; kingdom Pseudomonadati; phylum Pseudomonadota; class Gammaproteobacteria; order Lysobacterales; family Rhodanobacteraceae; genus Rhodanobacter; species Rhodanobacter caeni. The sequence goes on from NZ_BAAAFO010000003.1 coordinate 383,469, forward strand.
CGACGGCCTGCCTGCGGACGAGGTGCGCCACCAGCCGTTGAACGGCGCGCTGTTCTGCGCGTCGGTGCCCGAAGGCGTGCGCGGCCTTGCCGAGGCCCGGTTCGGCGGCAGTCCGTCGCCCGGGCAAACGGACGTCTAGACGGCCGCCTTGCGCAGCGCCACCGCCTCGGCCCAGCGGGTGGCGGCCTTGGGCGAGGTCATGCACACCGTGCTGTCGGTCACCGTGGTCACGGCCCGCTCCAGCAGCTGGATATCGGCCTCGTGCTGGCGCGCCACGTGCGGGTCCTCGAAGAAGATCGCGCGCTGGCAGCGGCGCTCCAGCACCAGGTCGGCGATCTGCGCATCGCCGCCCATCGGGCCGCTCTGGTAGCGCTGCACCCACGGCTTGTCCTGCGGCCAGCCGCGGCTCCAGGCCAGCTCGTTGAGCCGCTGGCCCGTGGTGCCGGTGGCCACGCGGGCGGCAAAGCGCGACAGCAGGTCGAAGTGTTCGGCGGCGAACGCCAGCATCTGCGGCTTCATTGCATCGTGGGCGATCAATGCCAGCGTATGCGTTTCCAGCGCGTGCAACTCGTTGGCGCCCGGGTCCGGCGCGAAACCGGCGTGGACACGCTCGATTTCCACCCAGTCGCGCGCCGACGCCACGGTCGAAATGAACGGCTTCTGGTGGATCACGCACTGGCGCTTCAGCGCGACCGCCTCGGGGAAGATCGAGGACGGATCCACCGGATCGATCAGGTAGATCGCGCCATCCAGCGCGCGCTCCGACTCCTGCAGCCCCACCACCTCCGCCACCAGCTTCATCAGGCCGCCGTCGCGGCCGTAGGGGTAACGGCGCAGCGCCGGGTAGTTGTTGAGCCAGCCGGCGCGGACAATGGCATCGCAGGTGCGCCCCACCGCGTGCAGGCCCAATCCCAGTTCGCGGATACCCGGCTCGCAGGCGCGCAGCCAGCGAAACAACGCCGCATCTTCGTGACCGTGGTGGCGTTGGTTGGCAGCCAGGCCCATGCGCATGGTGATCTCCTTGGGAGGTGTTTCGATCGGGGATGCGTCGAAGCCATCGGCCACGCCGGTGCGGCGCGGTCGGCATTCGACAGACGGGAAGCTTAACCAACCTGCGCGACAAGGTGGCTGTCTCCGGGGACATCCGTGTGTCATGCGGCACGCCGTGGCCGCTCGCTCCCACCGGCCGGCTCGGTGATAATCGTGCGATGCCCAGTCCCGCCCGTTTCTTTCGCCTGCCCGCCTGCCTGACCATCGCCGCGGTGCTGTGCGGCGCGGCGCCCGCGCTGGCGGCAAGCCCGCAAAGCCGCACCGAGCAGGCCGCCGCCCGCAAGAAGCTGGCCGACGTGCAGAGCAAGATGCAGGCCCTGACGAAACAGCAGTCGGAAACCGCCGCGCGGCGCGAACAGCTCAACGCCGAGCTCGCCAGGCAGACCACGGCACTGGCCACCGCCGCCCGTGCCCTGCGCCAGACCGAAGCCGAGCAGGCGGCCAAGCAGCAACAACTCGACGACCTCAAGCAACAGCGCAGCGCATTGCAGGAAAAACTGGCCGGACAACGCGCCGCCATCGCCGCCTTGCTGCGCGCCACCTACACCCTGGGCCGCGGCTCCGACCTGCGCCTGCTGCTGGGCGACGAGGATGTGGGGCGGATCTCGCGGGCGCTGGTCTATTCCACCTATTTCCAGCGCGACCGGGTCGAGCGCGTGCGCCTGCTGATGACCGACCTGGCCCGATTGCAGGAGGTCGAAACCACCATCACCGCCGAGCAGCAGGCCTTGCAGGCGGTGCGCGAAAAGCGCGCGGCGCAGGCCGAGGCGCTGAAGAAACAGCGCGCCGCGCAACAGAAACTCGCGCGCGAGGCCGACGCCACCTACCAGGACCAGGCGCAGCGGCTGGCCGCGCTTAAACAGAACGCGCAGGCCCTGAACGCCCTGGTGGACAAGCTGCAGAAGGCCATCGACGAAGCGGCCCGCAAGGCCCGCGAGGAAGCGGCACGCGAGGCCGCGCGCCAGAAGCGCGGCGGCCACAAGGCGCCACCGGTGGAAGTGGGCAAGGCCGCCGCCAACATCCGCGGCAACCTGCCGTGGCCAGCGGCGGGCGACGTGCACAGCTACGGCAACGGCGTGCTGATCCGCGCCAGCGGCGGCAGCGAGGTGCACGCCGTGGCGCGCGGGCGGGTGATCTACGCCGGCTTCCTGCGCGGCTACGGCATGCTGCTGATCCTCAACCACGGCGATGGCTGGATGAGCATGTACGGCAACAACGAAGCCCTGCTGCACGGTGTCGGCGACGCGATCGAAGCGGGCCAGGCGATCGGCACCGCCAGCGCACCCACCGGCGTCAATACCGGCGTGTATTTCGAGCTGCGGCACAACAACAAACCGGTCGATCCGCGCAGCTGGCTGAGCAAGCACCGTTGACGCCGACGGAGCGGCGCCGCAGGCTGGCCCGAACCGCGTCCCCACGACGCACCACGTTTCCCTGGAGTCTTGCGTCATGCGTTCTTTCCTTCGCGGATCCCTCGCCGCCCTGACCGGCCTGCTGCTGGCCACGCCGCTGCCGGCGCAAACGCCCGCCGCACCCGCGGCCGCCCGCAGCGCCGCCGCACCGGCCGCCGCCAGCTCGGCCGCCGGGCCGAACGAGGACGCCATCGACTTGGACGACGTGCGCCGTTTCAGCCGCGTGTACGAGGTGGTGCGCCAGGCCTACGTGGAAAAGGTCGACAACAAGACCCTGATGGATGCGGCGATCAGCGGCATGCTCGGCCAGCTCGATCCGCACAGCGCCTACCTGGACAAGGAAGGCCTGCAGCAGCTAAGCGAGGACACCACCGGCCAGTACAGCGGCCTGGGTATCGAGGTGCTGCAGACCGATGGTGGCCTGCACATCGTCACCCCGATCGACGACACGCCCGCCGCACGCGCCGGCATCCAGCCGGGCGACGACATCGTCAAGATCAACGGCATCACCATCGACCCGCAGAACGTGGACGCGATGTTCAAAGAGCTGCGCGGCGAGCCCGGCAGCAAGATCCGCCTGACCATCGTGCACGCCAACAGCGACAAGCCGATCGACCTGGACCTGGTGCGCGAGAACATCGCCATCGCCAGCGTCAAGACGCGCCAGCTGGAGCCGGGCTACGCCTATATCCGGCTGACCCAGTTCCAGAGCGACACCGCCGCCGACCTGGAAAAGAAGCTGCCCGAACTGCTGCAGAAGATCGGCCCGCTGAAAGGCGCGGTGCTGGACCTGCGCAACAACCCCGGCGGCCTGCTGACCGCCGCCGTCGCGGTCAGCGACGACCTGCTCGACTCGGGCGTGATCGTCACCACCCGCGGCCGCCTGCCCGACGCCAACCTGCGTTTTGCCGCGCATCCGGGCGACCTGCTCGATGACGCGCCGCTGGTGGTGCTGGTCAACAACGGCACCGCCTCGGCCGCCGAGATCGTCTCCGGCGCACTGAAGGACAACCACCGTGCGCTGATCATCGGCCAGCGCACCTTCGGCAAGGGCGTGGTGCAGACCGTGCTGCCGCTGGACGCCGACCACGCGGTGAAGATCACCACGGCGCGCTACTACACGCCCAATGGCACCTCGATCCAGGCCCAGGGCATCCGGCCCGACATCGTGCTGGCCGACCTGGCCGTGCGCAAGGCCGATCGCGCCGCCGGGTCGGTGAATTTCGAATCCGACCTGCCCCATCACCTGGCCAACGAGAAAGGCGCCACCGCCCACCCGGACACCGCCGAGCAGGAGGCGCGGCTGGCCACCCAGGATTACGCCCTGTCGCAGGCGCTGAACGTGCTCAAGGGGATGTCGCTCAACCGCGGCGCGGCCAGGCCGGCACGGTAAAGCGCCTCACGCGCCGGGCGACGGCGCGGGCGGCTTCACCAGCCAGCCCACCGCCAGCACGCCCAGCTCGTACAACAGGCACATCGGGATCGCCAGCATGATCATCGAGGTGATGTCCGGCGGCGTGATGAAGGCGGCGATCGCGAACGCGCCCACCACCGCGTAGCGACGACCGCTGCGCAACTGCTTCACGTCCACCACGCCCACCGCGGCCAGGATCACCACCGCCACCGGCACCTCGAAGCACAGCCCGAACGCGAAGAACATCAGCATCACGAAATCGAGGTAGTGGGAGATGTCGGTCATCATCTCCACGCCCTGCGGCGTCACCGCGGTGAGAAAGCGGAACGCGGCCGGCAGCACCAGGAAATACGCGAACGCGCAGCCGAGGTAGAACAGCCCCATCGCCGCCACCAGCAACGGCCGCGCCAGCCGCTTCTCGTGCTTGTACAGGCCGGGGCTGACGAACGCCCACAGCTGGTAGAGGATCATCGGCATGCCGATGAACAGTGCGGCGTAGAACGCCAGCTTCAGCGGCGTCACGAACGGGCTGGCGACCTCGGTGGCGATCAGGTGCGCACCCTCGGGCAACCGGGCCACCAGCGGCGCGGCCAGTTCGGTGTAGAGGCGGTTGGCAAACGGGATCAGCACCAGCAGGATCGCCACCACCGCCGCCACCGCCTTGAGCAGGCGCGAGCGCAGTTCGATCAGGTGCGAGAACAGACCCTGCTGCAGGTCATCGGCGGGATCGTCGTCGGGTGTGGTCATGCGGTGCGATCCCTGTTCGGCTCGGCAGACGCCGGCGCGGCCAGCGGCAGTTCAGCCTGCACCTGGCTGGACGGATCATCGCCCGCTTCCACGCCATCACTGGCCGCCGGGGGCTGCGGGCCGATCATCGTGGAGGCTTGATCCACCATCCCGGCCAGCGGTTCGCGCACCTGCTGCACGCCATCCTTCAACTGGTTCTGCAGCGCTTCGGCGCGCGCCGCGGCCTCGCGCGCGGTGCGCTTGATCTCCTCGATCTCCAGCTCCCGCTCCACCTCGGCGCGCACGTTGTCCCAGCCGCTGCGCACCCGGCGCAGCAGGGCGCCGGCGGTTCGCGCCACGCCCGGCAGCTTTTCCGGCCCGAGCACGATCAGGGCGACCAGCGCCAGCAGCACCAGCTTGCCGAAGCTGATCTCGATCATCGCGATGGATCCCGCCGCGCCCGCGCGCGGTTACTTCGATTCGGTGGAATCGGGTTGCTTGTGCTCGGCCGGGTTGGCCGCCGGCGGATCGGCCTGCAGGCGCTGCTCGTCCTTGGGCTTGTCCTCGCCCTCCAGGCCCTTCTTGAAGTCGCGCATGGCGCCGCCCAGGTCCGAGCCGATGTTGCGCAGCTTCTTGGTGCCGAAGATCAGCACGACGACGATCAGCAGGATGACGAGATGGGTGATGCTCATGGTTTGACCTCAAAACGGCGACGGACAGCGATGTGCCGGAGCGCGCCGCGGCGCCGACGGCTCATCGCTGAGTGTACTCTTCCAGCCGGTCGCGAAAATCGACCACCGGCGCGGGGACGTTGGTGACGCCACCCTCGAAAATGCGCCGCGGCGTGATGCCGGGGCCGTAGACGGCGGCATTCGCATCATAATCGATGCGCAGCGCCGAACCATCCAGCGCCACGCCGGCAAACAGACCGCGCGTGCGCGAGTAGGAATAGATTTCCGCCTTCAGCTGGCCATCGGTGGCGGCGCTGGCGGTGCGCCCGACCGGACCGGCCGCCGCCGAGGCGTCTGCGCCCAGCGTGAACTTGCCGTTGACGATGGAATCCACGCCGCGCTGGGTGCGAAACACCAGGATCACGTCGGTGGACGACACGCCCGCCTGGAAACCCACGCTGCCGCCGGTCATGGTGATGAAGCTGGGGTTGGACCAGGTGCCGTCGCGGGTCTTCACCGAGATCAGCCCCTCGCCGCGGCGGCCGCCGAAGATGAAGCCGGCCTTGATCATGTCCGGAATCACCGCGATCGCCTTCGCCTCGCGCAGCAGGTCGCTGGGTATGGCCTTGTCCGGCGCCTGCATGATCTCGCCCAGCACGCGCACGGCGTTGTTGGCGCGGACCAGCGGCGGATCTTCGGCGTGCACGGCCATCGCCGGCAGCAGCAGGGCGGCGCCGATCACGAGCAGACGATGCAGGGAGGTGGTGAACATGGGCTCAGCTCCACGTGGGTTGGGGATGCGGGACGACATGCGTGCGCACTGCCGGCAGGGGCGCTTGTGGCAGACTGCGCGATTGATCGCCATCGACGCCATCGCCATCGCCACGATGCCACCCAATCACTATACCGGCCCCGCCAGCCATTCCCACACGCCTGGCGATCCGTCCGTTCAGACAGCCGTCCTGCTGGTCAACCTGGGCACGCCCGACGCGCCCACGGCGGCGGCGGTACGGCCCTACCTGGCGCAGTTCCTGGGCGACACGCGGGTCATCGACTACCCGCGCTGGCTGTGGTGGCCGATCCTGCACGGCATCATCCTGCGCACGCGGCCGGCGCGATCCGCGCACGCGTACGCGCGCATCTGGACCGAGCGCGGCTCGCCACTGCGCTTCGAGAGCGAGGCGCTGGCGGCGGCGTTGCAGGCGGCATTCGAGCGCGAGCAGCCGGGCACGCTGCGGGTGGCGCTGGCGATGCGCTATGGCGAGCCCGCCGTGGCCGACACCATCGCGCAGCTGCATCGGGACGGTGTGCGCCGGCTGCTGGTGCTGCCGCTGTATCCGCAGTACTCGGCCACGTCCACCGGTTCGGTGATCGACGCGGTGGCCGACGCGATGAAGGCGCTGCGCTGGCCGCCGGAGCTGCGCGTCATCAACGACTACCACGACGATGCCGGCCACATCGAGGCGCTGGCCCTGCGCATCGAGCGCTGGTGGGCCGAGAACGGGCGCGGCGACAAATTGCTGCTGTCGTTCCATGGCATTCCGGAGCGCTACGTGCGGCTGGGCGATCCCTACGCCGATCAGTGTCAGACGACGGCGCGCCTGCTGCGCCAGCGCCTGCGGCTGGGCGAGGACGAACTGCTGGTGAGCTTCCAGTCGCGGGTAGGCCGCGAACGCTGGCTGCAGCCCTACACCGACGCCACCGTGCGCCAGCTGGCGGCCGACGGCGTGAAGCGGCTGGACGTGGCCTGTCCCGGTTTCGCGGTGGATTGTCTGGAGACGCTGGAGGAAATCGCGATGCAGAACCGCGACTTCTTCCTCGCTGCCGGCGGTGAATCGCTGCGCTACATCCCCGCGCTGAACGATAGCCCCGAGCAGGTCGACAGCCTGGCCGCCCTGCTGCGACGGCATCTCGGCGGCTGGCCGGCTCAGGCCGGCGAAGGCGCGGCGTGATCGAACCGCGCGAACGGCGCAGCGCGCTGCCGTAGCCGTGGCGATCTGGATCAGGGCCGCGGGCGAAGCCGCGCGATAGCATCGGCCTCGATCGCCAGGGAGGTGGAGATGCCGCGGCGTTCGACCGCGCATCGACACCCGCACTGCAAGGATGCAGCGACTGGCACCCGCCATCGCCGAAGGAGTCGTCCATGCCGAACCACCCGCCCGACGACCGGGACACCCGCGCAACCTGGCCCCATGTCGTGATCCTGGGCGGCGGCTTTGCCGGGCTGGCCGTAGCGCGACGGCTGGCCGGCGCACCGGTGCGCATGACGCTGGTGGACCGGCGCAACCATCACCTGTTCCAGCCGCTGCTGTACCAGGTGGCCACCGCCAGCCTGGCGGCGCCTTCCATTGCCGCACCCTTGCGCCAGATCCTGCGCCGGCAACGCGATCTCACCGTGCTGCTCGACGAAGTCACCGGCGTGGACTTGTCGGCACGCGAAGTGACGCTGGCCCATGGCAAGCTGCACTATGACACCCTGGTCGTGGCCACCGGCTCGACGCATGCCTATTTCGGCCACGACGAATGGTCGCCGTTCGCGCCCGCGTTGAAGACCCTGGACGATGCGTTCCTGATCCGTCGCCGGGTGTTGCTGGCTTTCGAACATGCCGAACGCGAGACCGATCCGGCGCGACGCCAGGCCTGGCTCAATTTCGTGGTTGTGGGCGGTGGTTCCACCGGCGTCGAACTGGCGGGCACGCTGGCGGAACTGGCGCGTCGCACCTTGGCGCGCGAGTTTCGGCGCAGCGATCCGCGCCGGGCCAGCGTGCGGCTGATCGAGGCCGGCCCACGCCTGCTGGCCGGCTACGACCCGATCCTGTCCGAGCGCGCACGGCGCCAGCTGGAACGGCTGGGCGTGGCGGTGCATACCGGCACGGCGGTCACCCATATCGATGCGCAAGGCGTGGACCTTGGCGCGCAGCGGCTGCCGGCGCGCACCGTGTTGTGGGCCGCCGGCGTGGCGGCTTCGCCGCTGGGGCGCCTGCTGGACGCACCGCTGGATCGCGCCGGCCGGGTGCAGGTTGCACCCGACCTCAGCCTGCCGTTGCATCCGGAGGTGTTCGTCATCGGCGACCTGGCCGACGTGCGCCAAGCGGACGGCAAACCGGTGCCCGGCGTGGCGCCGGCGGCCAAGCAGATGGGTGAATACGTCGGCGCGGCCATCCGCGCGCGACTCGACGGGAAGGACAGCCCTGCGCCGTTCCGCTACCGCGACGCCGGCTCGCTGGCCACGATCGGCCGCATGGCCGCGGTGGCCCAGTTTGGCCGCCTGAAACTGTCGGGCTTCCCCGCGTGGGCGGTGTGGCTGCTGGCCCACATCTACTTCCTGATCGGCTTCCGCAACCGGCTGGTGGTGATGCTGGACTGGGCGTGGGCCTACTGGACCCACGAGCGCCACGCCCGCATCGTCAGCGGCCGCGACGAAACGCAGGAGACCCCGCGCCTCCCCTGATGCTTTCCGAGGCCGTCGCCTCCGTGCCCGCCAACGCAAACGGCCCCTTGCGGGGCCGTCGGTCAATGCGTTGCGGAGGGCTCAGGCTTCGGCGAACAACCCACGCATTTTCTTCATCGCATTGGCCTCGACCTGACGGATGCGTTCGGCCGACACGCCGTACTCATCGGCCAGATCCTGCAGCGTGGCCTTGTTGCCATCGTCCAGCCAGCGGCGCTGGATGATGTCGCGCGAGCGGGCATCCAGCTGTACCAGCGCGTCGGACAGGGCCTGCAGGCGGCTGTCGCTGGCATCGGCATCGGACACGTTCTCGTACGGATCGGCCCCATCATCGATGAGGAACGCGGCCGGTGCGGGCTTGGCGTCCTCGTCGTCGGTGACCGGCTCGAAACCGATGTCGCGGCCGGACAGGCGCGACTCCATCTCGCGCACGGTCGACTCCGGCACGCCCAGGTCCTTCGCCACCGTGCGCACCTCGGCGGCATTCATCCAGCCCAGCCGCTTCTTGCTCTTGCGCAGGTTGAAGAACAGCTTGCGCTGCGCCTTGGTGGTGGCGACCTTCACGATGCGCCAGTTCTTCAGGATGAATTCGTGCATCTCGGCGCGAATCCAGTGCACCGCGAAGCTCACCAGACGCACGCCCTGGTCCGGGTCGAAGCGCTTCACCGCCTTCATCAGGCCGATGTTGCCCTCCTGGATCAGGTCGGCCAGTTGCAGGCCGTAGCCCGAGTAGCCACGCGCCACGTGCACCACGAAACGCAGGTGGGACATCACCAGCTTCTTGGCCGCGTCGAGGTTGGCGTCCTCGATATAGTCGCGCGACAGCGCCTGTTCTTCCTCGGAGCTCAATACCGGGATGCGATGCACGGCCGAAATATAGGCATCCAGACTTCCGACCACGCTCGGCAGCGGGAAGTTGGCGGTTACCAAGGCTTGGGACATGGTTGGAACCTCCAGAATGGCGACAAAGTTTAGCACTCGGCAGGTTTGAGTGCTAAGTCCGGACATTGGTTCCGGGCCTTTAATGAACCACATGGTACACATATTGCCCGGCGTTGTCCATCCGCCGTTTTCTTCGTTGCCAGTGTGACGGGGGTTACGTTCAAAACGCGTCATGCCCGCGTACCGGCGCCTTTGCGCCCCGCACCATTCGAGCAGCCCGGAAGCGGGCGCGGCTTGACAGCACCGGACTGGCGCCACCATCCTGCCGGCCATTCCGAGGGGTGCCCCGCAAGGGGCTGAGATAGCGCGAGCTGACCCTTGAACCTGATCCGGGTAATGCCGGCGTAGGAACGGGAATCACCACCATGGGCGGCCGGCGGCGGCGCGTCCGTGCGCCGTTGCAGCGTCGCGTCCCGGATCTCCATCGAAGGAGGAGATCCATGAACCATCCCGCGGCGGCACCCCACAAGGTTACGACCGGACCGATCGGCGGTTCGCGCAAGGTCTACGTCTCGCCGCCCGCGCATCCGTCGTTGCGGGTGCCGGTGCGCGAGATCGCGCTGGACGACCCGCTGTCGCCCGCGCTGCATGTCTACGACGCGTCGGGGCCATACACCGACGAGGCGGCACGGATCGACCTGGCCGCGGGCTTGCCGCCGGTACGCGACGCATGGATCGCGGCGCGCGGTTTTCCCACCATCGACGGACGCGCCGGCCGGCCGGAAGACAACGGCGGGGTCAGCCCGGATCGGCTGGTGGCGCCGTGTCCTGCCCGTCGCACCTTGCGCCGTGGCGAAGCCGGCCAGCCGGTGACCCAGCTGGAATTTGCCCGCGCCGGCATCATCACCGAGGAAATGATCTACGCCGCCCAGCGCGAGAACCTGGGGCGCACACAGATGCACGAAGACGCCGCCGCCCGGTTGGCCGACGGCGAGGCGTTCGGCGCCGCGCTGCCGGCCTTCGTCACGCCCGAATTCGTGCGCAGCGAGATCGCGCTCGGCCGCGCCATCATTCCCGCCAACATCAACCACGGCGAGCTGGAGCCGATGGTGATCGGGCGCAACTTCCTGGTGAAGGTCAACGCGAACATCGGCAATTCGGCGGTGTCCTCCGGCGTGGCCGAGGAAGTGGAGAAACTGGTGTGGGCGATCCGCTGGGGCGCGGACACGATCATGGACCTGTCCACCGGCCGCAACATCCACAACATCCGCTCGTGGATCATCCGCAACTCGCCGGTGCCGATCGGCACCGTGCCGATCTACCAGGCGCTGGAGAAAGTCGGCGGCGACCCGGCCAGGCTCACTTGGGAGGTCTTCCGCGACACCCTGATCGAGCAGGCCGAGCAGGGCGTGGACTATTTCACCATCCATGCCGGCGTGCGCCTGCAGCATGTGCCGCTGACCGCGCAACGCGTCACCGGCATCGTCTCGCGTGGCGGCTCGATCATGGCGCGCTGGTGCCTCAGCCATCACCGCGACAGTTTCCTGTACGAAAACTTCGCCGAGATCTGCGACATCATGCGCCGCTACGACGTGGCCTTCTCGCTGGGCGACGGCCTGCGTCCCGGCTCGATCGCCGATGCCAACGACGCAGCCCAGTTCGCCGAGCTGGAAACCCTGGGCGAGCTGACGCGGATCGCGTGGGACCACGGTTGCCAGGTGATGATCGAAGGCCCCGGCCACGTGCCGATGCACAAGATCAAGGCCAACATGGACAAGCAGCTCGAGCACTGCGCCGAGGCGCCGTTCTACACGCTGGGCCCGCTGACCACCGACATCGCGCCGGGCTACGACCACATCACCTCGGGCATCGGCGCGGCGATGATCGGCTGGTTCGGCACCGCGATGCTCTGCTACGTGACGCCGAAGGAACACCTGGGCCTGCCCGACCGCGACGACGTCAAGACCGGCGTGATCACCTACAAGATCGCCGCGCACGCCGCCGACCTCGCCAAAGGCCACCCCGCCGCCCAGCAGCGCGACAACGCGCTGTCACGCGCGCGTTTCGAATTCCGCTGGGAGGATCAGTTCAAGCTCTCGCTGGATCCCGACACGGCGCGCGCCTACCACGACGCCACGCTGCCGAAGGAGGCGCACAAGGTGGCGCATTTCTGCTCGATGTGCGGGCCGAAATTCTGCTCGATGAAGATCACCCAGGACTTGCGCCGCGAGGTGCGCCACAGGGAGGAAACCGCGGCGCGCGCGGGCATGGCGGCGAAATCGCGCGAGTTCGCCGCGCAGGGCGCCACGCTCTACGTGCCGGTGGCGGAGTGAGCGCCGTGCGCGTCACCGTCATCGGCGCGGGCGTGGCCGGCCTGGTCACGGCGATCGAACTGGCCGGCAGGGGCGCCCGGGTGGAGATTTTGGAACGTGGCGCCGGAGCGGGTGCGCAGGCTTGTGCGTGGTTTGCCGGCGGCATGCTGGCGCCTTGGTGCGAACAGGCCACCGCCGAACCGCCCGTGGCTGCGCTGGGCGCCGCTTCCATCGCGTGGTGGCAGCATCATTTCGCCGATACCGTGCAGCGCGGCACGCTGGTGGTCGCCGCCAGCCGCGATGCTGGCGAACTGGACCTGTTCGGCCGCCGCACCGACCGGTTCGAAGCCGCCGATGCCGTCCTCATCGGCGCGCTCGAACCGGACCTGGCGGGACGGTTTCATCGCGGCCTGTTCTTTCCCGACGAGGCGCACCTGGACCCGCGCCGCGCGCTGCAGGCGCTGACGGCGCAACTGGATGCGATGGGTGCGGCGATCCGCTACGGCGTGGACGCCAGCGCCGAGCGCGTGACGGCTGATCGGGTCATCGATTGCCGCGGCATCGCCGCGCGCGACACGCTGGCGGATCTGCGCGGCGTGCGTGGCGAGATGATCATGCTGCGCGCCCCCGATATCCATCTCACCCGTCCCGTGCGTCTGCTGCATCCGCGTTTCGGGCTGTACGTGATCCCGCGCGGCCAGGGCATCTTCATGCTCGGCGGCACCTTGCTGGAAAGCAGCAGCGACGCGCCGGTCACCGTGCGCTCGGCGATGGAGCTGCTCAACGCTGCCTACGCGCTGCATCCCGCGTTCGGCGAGGCGCAGATCCTGGAACTGGGCGTGGGCGTGCGCCCCGCGTTTCCCGACAACCTGCCGCGGGTGTTCCGCCGCGGCAACGTCATCCACCTCAACGGCCTCTATCGCCACGGCTTCCTGCTCTCGCCCGCGATGGCGCAGCAGGCCGCGCAGATGGCGCTGGCCGACATGCCGGAGGCAGCATGCATATCCTCGTGAACGGCGCGGCGCAGGAGCTGCACGCCACTGATGTGTCGCAGGCGCTGGACGCGCTCGGTTATCGACAAGCCGTCGTGGCCACGGCGCTCAACGGCGTGTTCGTGCCCGCCGACCGACGCGAAACCACCACGCTGGCCGACGGCGATGCGCTGGAAATCCTCGCGCCGATGCAGGGAGGCTGAGCCATGCAGCTTTATGGCATCGAACTGACATCGCGCCTGCTGCTGGGCAGCGCCCGTTACCCGTCGCCGGCGATGCTTGCCGATGCGGTGCGCGCCTCGGGCACCGAGGTGGTCACCGTGTCGCTGCGGCGCGAGTCGGGCGGGCAGCGCAGCGGGCAGGGCTTCTGGTCGCTGATCCGCGACCTGGGCGTGCGCGTGCTGCCGAACACCGCCGGCTGCCATTCGGCGAAGGAGGCGGTGACCACCGCACGGATGGCGCGCGACATCTTCCAGACGCCGTGGATCAAGCTGGAAGTGATCGGCGACGCCGACACGCTGCAGCCGGATGCGTTCGGCCTGGTCGAGGCGGCGGCCGAATTGTGCGCCGACGGTTTCCAGGTGTTTCCGTACACCACCGACGACCTGGTCGTGGCCGACCGGCTGTTGCAGGCGGGCTGTCGCGTGCTGATGCCGTGGGGCGCGCCGATCGGCAGCGGGCGCGGGCTGAACAACCCCTTCGGCCTGCGCACCTTGCGCGCGCACTTTCCCGACGTGCCGCTGATCATCGACGCGGGCATCGGCCGGCCATCGCACGCGGTGGAGGCGATGGAGCTGGGTTTCGACGGCGTGCTGCTGAACACCGCCGTGGCGCTGGCCGGCGATCCGGTGGCGATGGCCGCCGCGTTTGCCCGCGCGGTCGAGGCGGGCCGCGCGGGTTTCGAGGCGCAGCCGATGGCCCCGCGCGATCTGGCCGAACCCTCGACGCCGGTCGCCGGCAAGGCGTGGCTGGCGTGATCATCCTGCCCCCGTTCTACCCCATCGTGGACAGCGCCGAATGGGTCGGCCGGCTGGCGCCGCTGGGCATCGAGCTGGTGCAGTTGCGGCTCAAGGCGCAGCCAGCGGAAGTGGTCCGTCGCGAGGTTCACGCCGCGCTGGCAGTCTGCCGCTGGCAAGGCGTGCAACTGGTGGTCAACGATTACTGGCAGATCGCGCTGGACGAGGGCGCCGACTTCATCCACCTCGGCCAGCAGGATCTGCTCGGCGCGGATCTGAAGGCCATCCGTGGGCGCGGCATGCGGCTGGGCATCAGCACGCACGACTACGCCGAACTGGATCGGGCACTGGCGGCGTCACCCGACTACGTGGCGCTGGGGCCGATCTACGCCACCACGCGCAAGGCGATGCCATGGGCACCGCAGGGCCTGGCGCGCATCGCCGAGTGGAAGCGGTTGATCGGCGATCGGGCGCTGGTGGCGATCGGCGGCGTCACGCTGGAGCGCGCTGCCGACTGCTTCGATGCGGGCGCCGACAGCATCGCCACCATCGGCGACGTGACCGGCCATGCCGACCCGCTGGCACGCGCGGCGGCGTGGCTCACCGCCACGGCGGCACACCCATGAACGAGCGTTACGCGCGCCAGGTCGCGCTGCCCGAGATCGGCGCGGCGGGCCAGGCACGGCTGGCGGCCGCGCATGTGCTGGTGATCGGTGCCGGCGGCCTGGGTTGTCCCGTGCTGCAATACCTGGCGGGTGCCGGCATCGGCCGGATCACCGTGATCGATCACGACCGCGTCGAGGAGAGCAACCTGCACCGGCAGCCGCTGTATGCGATGGGCGATGTCGGTTCGTTCAAGGCGCAGGCGGCGCGCGCCGCCGTGCTGCGGCTCAATCCAGCCATCGCCGTGGAAGCCTTGCCCCAGCGGCTGACGCCAGCCAACGCGGCAACGCTGGTCGTCGGCGCCGATATCGTCGTCGACGCGGCCGACAGCCTCGCCGTCACCTACACCGTGAGCGACGCCTGCCTGCAGCACCACACACCGCTGATCAGCGCATCGGCCGTGGGCCTCAGCGGTTACGTCGGCGGCTTCTGCGGCGGCGCGCCCAGCTATCGCGCCGTGTTTCCCGACATGCCCACGCGCGCGGCCAGCTGCAGCAGCGCGGGCGTGCTGGGTAGCGTGGTCGGCATCATCGGCAGCCTGCAGGCGCAATGCGTGTTGCAACTGCTGCTGGGCATCGCGCCATCGCCGCTGGGCCGATTGCTGCGTTTCGATGCGGGCCGCCTGGCGTTTGGCGGGTTCGAATTTCATGGGGCGAGCGAACCCGAAGGCGATGCATTGCGCTTCATCGACGCCGGCGATGTGGTGCCCGACGACCTGGTGATCGACCTGCGCAGTCTGGACGAAGCCCCGGTATCGCCGCTGGCAACGGCCCTGCGTTTCACCGCGGAGCAGATCGACGCTTTCATCGCCACGCATCCGCCGGCCGGCCGTCGCGTGGTGCTGTGCTGCCACAGCGGCGTGCGCGCCTGGCGCAGCGCGCGGCAGTTGCAGTCACGCGGCTATGCCAGGCTGGCGCTGATCGCGCTCGCCGAAACGGCGGCATGAGGCAGGTGCTGTCCATCGCCGGCTCCGATTCCTGTGGCGGCGCCGGCCTGCAGGCGGATCTGAAAACGTTCGCTGCCTTCGGCGTCGACGGCGCCACCGTGGTGACCGCCGTCACCGCCCAGAACACCGCCGGCGTGCGCGCCATCGCGCCCATGTCCACGGCGATGGTGCGGGCACAGCTGGACGCGGTATTCGAGGAAATGGCGATCGCTGCCGTGAAGCTGGGCATGCTGGCCAGCGCCGATATCGTGGTCACCGTGGCGCAGCAACTCGAATGGCGGCGACCGCCGGTCGTGGTGCTCGATCCGGTACTGCTCGCCACCTCGGGGGCGCCACTGCTGGAAGCCGACGCGGTGGACGTGCTGCGCACGCGGCTGTTGCCGCTGGCCGACTGCCTCACGCCCAACCTGGCCGAGGCGGCCGCGCTGCTGGATGCGCCGCAGGCCACCGACGAGCCGGGGATGGCGCGTCAAGGGCGTGCGTTGCTCGCGCTGGGGCCGCGGGCGGTGCTGATGAAAGGCGGGCACACCGCCTTGCCCGAAGCGGTCGACCTGCTGGTTACCGCGCAAGGCACGCAACGGTTCGCCGCGCCGTGGGTAGCCACCACCCGGCTGCATGGCACCGGCTGCATGCTCGCGGCCGGCATCGCGGCCGGGCTGGCGAAAGCCTGTTCGCTGCACGAAGCGGTGGATCGTTCCAGGCGCCACCTGCGTCGGGTGCTGATGGATCGGGCGCGGCACTGACGCCGGGCGCTGCTGCGCCGCGCGTTTCCCCGCCCATCGACGCCCGATACAATGATGGGCGCGTCGAACGCGCTCCCCTCCACTGCGTCCAGGCGGCATCCCGTGATCCTTTGCGTACCCAACGTGTTGACGGCCGACGAGCTGGGCGCCATCCGCAACCAACTGCGCGACGCGTCGTTCACCGACGGCGCGCGCACCGCGGGCTGGTCCGCGCGGGAAGTGAAGAAGAACCTGCAGGCCAACGACGACAGTCCGAAGCAGGAGCGTCTGCGCGACATGGTGCGCAGCGCGTTCATGCGCAACGGCATGTTGCAGACGGCGCTGCTGCCGGCGGCGTCGACGCTGCCGTTGTTCAACCGCTACGACGTCGGCATGCAGTACGGCCAGCACGTCGACGCGCCGGTGATGGGCGGCATGGGCAATGCGGTACGCACCGACGTGGCCATCACGCTGTTCGTTTCCGAGCCGACGAGCTACGACGGCGGCGAGCTGATGATCGATTCCGGCGGCATGGAATACGCGTTCAAGCTGGACGCGGGTGCCGCCATCGCCTACCCCGCCAACTCGCTGCATCACGTCACCCCGGTGACGCGCGGCAGTCGCCACGCGGCGATCATCTGGGTGCAAAGCCTGGTGCGCGATCCGGCCCGGCGCGAGTTGCTGTGGGATCTGGAAAACGCCAAGCGGCAGATTTTCGGCCGCGAAGGCAAGAGCGTCACTTTCGACACGGTCAGCCGATCGCACGCCAACCTGCTGCGCATGTGGGCGGACGTCTAGGGCGTCGCGAAATTCACCGCTGTTTGCAACGCCGCCCGCGGCGGCAGCGACCAGTCGATTGGCGCCTGGCCGCGGCTTTCCAGATAGCGGTTGGCCGCCGAGAAATGGCCGCAACCCAGAAAACCCCGATGAGCCGACAGCGGCGAGGGGTGCGCCGAGGTCAGCACGCAATGGCGGTTGCGGTCGATCAGGGCGCCCTTGCGCTGCGCATACGCGCCCCACAGCAGGAACACCAGGCCCTCGCGCTCGCGGTCGAGTGCGGCGATCGCCGCGTCGGTGAAGCCTTCCCAACCCTTGCCCTGGTGCGCGCCGGCGCGGCCCTCTTCCACCGTCAGCACGCTGTTGAGCAGCAGCACGCCGCGGTCGGCCCAGGGCGTGAGGCAACCGTGGTCGGGGCGCGCAATGCCCAGGTCGCGCTGGATTTCCTTGAAGATGTTTTCCAGCGAGGGCGGCACGCGCACGCCCGGCGCCACGGAGAAGCACAGGCCGTGCGCCTGGCCCGGGCCGTGGTACGGGTCCTGCCCCAGCACCACCACGCGCACCGCATCGAACGGCGTGTGCTCGAAGGCCGAGAAAATCGCCGGACCGGGCGGATGGATGCGCTTGCCGTCCGCCTTCTCGGCCCGCAGGAAGGCGGCCAGTGCCTGCATGTCGGGGCGCCGCAAATAGTCCTCCAGCCGCGTCTTCCATGACGCTTCCAGCCGGATCGGGGCGTCACTCATCGCCAGCCGCTTCGCGCAGGTGGCGTGCCACCCGCAGCTGGAACAGCAGCTTGGTGACCAGCAGTTTTTCCTCCACCGGCTTCTCCACCAGGTCGTTGGCGCCGGCCTTGATCAGCGCCGCCTGGTTGACCGGGTTCTCGTCGCCGGTCATCACCAGCACCGGCAGGCGGCCCTTGCCGTAACCGAACTCGGTACGGATGCGTTCGAGCAGGTCGCCGCCGGTGAGTTCGCCCTTCAGGCTGACGTCGGTCAGCACCACGTCGGCGCCGATCCGCCCCTGCGCCCGCGCGGCTTCCATGACCTCCAGCGCGTCTTCCACGCTGATCACGTGGCGCACGGTGAGGCCGTATTTCTCCAGCATGCGGCGCGTGGCCAGCGCCACCACGCGGCTGTCCTCCACGTACAGCACCATGCCCTCGACGCTGCTCTCCGGCCGCACGTAGCCGCGAATGAACTCGGCCAGCGCCTGGAAACCGAGCGACTTGTCGAAGTAGTCGGTGACGTGCTCGCCCAGTTCGCGACGGTGCAGGCGCGATTCCACGTCGCCGGAAACCACCACGATGGGCACATAGAATTGCGGTGCCGATTCGCGCACGAAGCGGGCCAGCTCCAGCCCGTCCATGTCGGGCAGGCGCAGCGCGATGGTGATGAAGTCGAACACGCCCTCGCCCAGCAGCAGCTGCGCCTCGTTGCCGCTGCCACATACCACGATCTCGACGCCCGGCAGTTCCGCTTCCAGCACGCGGGTGATCAGCTGCCGCACCACGCGCGAGCCGTCCACCACCAGCACCCGCGGCGCGGTGGTCACCAGACGGTTGCTGATGGCCTGGGGCACGTCCTGGTTGTCCACACCATTCATGAGGATCCCGATTCACGTCGCGGCGCGACCCTGTCCGCCACCATACTTTACCGGCACCGCACGGAATGCCGGCCCCGGTCGCAGTTCAGGCGGCCTTGCGCAACTGCCAGGCGCTGACCAGTCGCGCGCCCAGCCAGCCCAGCGCAGCGGCCGCCACCGGCACCGCCAGCAGCAGCCAGATCGGCAGGCCGGCCACCTGCAGCTTGCCGTCGTAGGTCTGGCTCAACTGCGCCACCGGCGCGGCCAGGCCCAGCTCGATCAGCACCGCCAGCAGGGCGGCGAGGATGCCGCTGAACAGGCCGTACCAGATACCGGCATACAGATAGGGCCGCCGCACGAACGCATCGCTGGCACCCACCAGCAGGAGCACGCCGATTTCCTCGCTGCGGCTGGCGATGTCCACCCGCACGGTGTTGCCCACCACCAGGAGCGCCGCCAGCGCCAGCATCACGGCCAGCATCAGCACCACGCGGTTGCCCACGCCGAGCAGCGCCTCCAGCCGCTTGCGCCAGCTGTCGCTGTCCTGCACCAGCTCGACGCCCTGCATCGCGCGCACGTCGGCGACCAGTCTCCCGACGGCGGCGGCGCTGGCGTCGGTGCGCGGCTGCAGTTGCACCACGTAGGGCAGCGGGTTGTCGTCCAGCAGCTCCAGCGCGCCGGAAAAGCCCTGCATCCGCGCCAGCTCCTCCATGCCCTGCTGCGGGCTCTTCACCGCCACGGAGGCCACCTCCGGCCGGTTGCCCAGTTGCGTGGCCAGCAACTGCGTGGCCTGGCCGCTCTGCCCGGTCTGCATGAAGACGCTGATCGCCTGGCTCTGGCCCATGGCGTCGCCCAGCTTCTGCACGTTGCCCAGCAGCAGGTAGAACGCCAGTGGCAGGGCGAGCGCCAGGCCCATCACCGCGATGGTGAGCAGGCTGCCCAGCGGACGCGTGGCCAGGCGGCGCAGGCTGGCGGCGGCGCTCCAGCCGTGGTGTTCCTGCCAGCTGGCGAATCGCTGCGGCCGCGGTGCCTGCGCGGACGGCCCGTTGTGTTGCGGCGACGCGTTCACAGCACCTCCTGCGCGGCAAGATCGGCCACCAGCCGGCCGTGGTCGAGCACGATCACGCGTCGGCGCATGCGCTTGATCAGCGGCAGGTCGTGGCTGGCGATCAGCACGGTGGTGCCCACCTGCTGGAATTCGGCGAACAGGCCCATGATCTCCACCGCCAGCTGGGGGTCGAGGTTGCCGGTGGGTTCGTCGGCGATCAGCAGGGTGGGCCGGGCCACGATGGCGCGAGCGATGCCCACGCGCTGCTGCTCGCCGGTGGACAAGGTGGCCGGCAACTGCCGTTCGTAGGCCAGCAGGCCGACTTTCTCCAGCGCGGCGCGCACGCGACGCGCGCGTTCCGCCCGGGCCACGCCGCCGATCATCAGCGGCAGCTCCACGTTGGCGAACACGGTGCGCTCCATCAGCAGCCGGTGATCCTGGAACACCATGCCGATCCGCCGGCGCAGCTTGGGGATGCCAGCGCGACGCACCTTGGCCAGGTTCTGGCCATCCAGCGTGATCACGCCGTGCGAGGGGCGCTCGATCAGGCCCAGCAATTTCAGCAGCGTGCTCTTGCCGGCGCCGGAGTGGCCGGTGACGAAAGCCATCTCGCCGGTGGGCACTTCGAAAGACAGCTGCGAAAGCGCCTCATGACCGCCTTCGTAGCGTTTGCTCACTTGATCAAAATGGATCACCGGTTTCCCCGCGCCTGCATGGCCTGCCAGCGACAAGGATAAGGGAAGCGCATGCGAAGTGGCGGAGCACAGCCGACGGCGACCGGTGTCGGCCGCCGTCGGGGACGCCGGTCAGCGGCCGGTAAACAGCCGCGTCAGGCGGCTGAGCAGGCCGGGCTTCTTGGCCGAGGCGTTGTCACGTGTCTTGCCCGCGGTCACCGCCACCTGCCGCGACGGCCGATGGTAGGCGGCGGCTTCGGCCGGAGCGGCGTTCGACTCGCGCGCGGGACGGCTGGGGCGCGGCGCGCGATCGCCATTGGCCACGGCCACCGACGCGGCGGTGGCCTCGGTGGCGGCACCGTCGCGACGACGGTTGCGGCCGCCACGGCGACGGCGCGGCTTGCGCGGCGCATCGCCGCTGACGGGCGCGGCCGCCTCGGTGGCGCGCACCGGCACCGCGATCGGCTGCGCCGCCGCTACCTCGGCTCCGGCGTCGCCGTTGGAAGCCGGCCGCGGCTTGCGCGGCGGGCGCGGGCCGGACGAACGGTCCGACCCACGCTCGCCACCACGACCGCCGCGGCTGCCGGAGCGGCGCGGCTTCTCGCCCGGCCGCGGCGGCACCACGTCGCCGAACGCGGCGCTGTCGGCGGCGGCGTTGGCGGCGAACTCGGCATCGATGGCGCGCGGCTTGGGCATCACCAGCAAGTCGGCGTCCAGGTGCGCTACCGGAATGCTCTGGCCGATGTACGCCTCGATGTCCGGCAGGCTCATCGCGTACAGGTCGCAGGCGAAACTGATCGCGTCGCCCTCGGCGCCGAGGCGCGCGGTGCGCCCGATGCGGTGCACGTAATCTTCCGCCTCATGCGGCAGGTCGTAGTTGAAGACGTGGCTGACCGCGGGAATGTGCAGGCCGCGCGCGGCCACGTCGGTGGCCACCAGGATATCGAGCTGGCCATCCTGGAAGCGCTGCAGCAGCTTCTGCCGCTTCAGCTGCGGCACGTCGCCGGAGATCGCGCCCACCCGGCAACCGTGGCGCTTCACCCGTTCGGTGACGCGTTCGGCGGCGGCCTTGGTGTTGACGAAGATGATGCTGCGGCTGGGCTGGTGCTTGTCGATCAGGTTCAGCAGCAGCGGCATCTTTTCTTCCTTGGCCGGGAAGTAGACCACCTGGCGCACCTTGTCGGCGGTGACGTTGTCGCTCTCCACCACCAGCTTCTCGGCCTCGTGCATGTGCTCGTAGGCCAGCTCCAGCACGCGGTGGCTGAGCGTGGCGGAGAACAGCAGCACCTGGCGCTGCTCGCGCGGCGGCAGCTTGCGGAAGATGAAGCGCACGTCCTTGATGAAGCCGAGGTCGAACATGCGATCGGCCTCGTCGATCACCATCACCTCGACGCTGTTGAGGTTGAACACGCCCTGCTTGTGGTAGTCGAGCATGCGCCCGGGCGTGGCGATGATGATGTCGCAGCCGTCCTTCAGCTGCTGGCGCTGCTTCTCATAGTCGACGCCGCCGTAGATCAGGGCGATCTTCAGGCCGGTGTGACGGCCGATGGCCTGGGCGTCCTTGTCGATCTGGATGGCCAGCTCGCGGGTGGGCGCGATGATCAGCGAACGCGGGTCGGCATCCTTGCGCTCGGCCACGGCCGGCGTGGTCAGCAGGCGGTTCATCAGCGCGACCAGGAAGGCGCAGGTCTTGCCGGTGCCGGTCTGCGCCTGGCCGGCGACGTCCTTGCCGGCCAGCGCCAGCGGCAGGGTCATTTCCTGGATCGGCGTGCAGCGGGTGAAACCGCTGTCGTCCAGACCCTGCTGCAGCAGCGGGTGAAGATCGAAGTTGGTGAAAAAGGTATCGGTGAGTACGGTTTGTGACATATGCGGATGGTTGACCTGGCCAGACGGCGGCGTGAAGCGCTGCACCCGCTTGATGCCGGAAGCCGGCGCAGGGCGGTGCAGGACGGGATGCGCGGGTGAAGCGAGCGACTCAGCGCCAGGCCCGACGGGCCGCGCCGCAGCGGCGGCACCGGAGGTTGTCGGCTCCCTGGTTGGCGGCCTTCGCAGGCCGCCCTTGAATCGTGCCCGGAGTTGCGCTGGAATGAAGAACCTGCCGCAAGGCAGACCATCTTCCGGCTCGACCCGCGCTTCATGGGCACCCGAGTGTAGCTGATGACGGCTCCCGGAGTCTTTACCGGCCGGCCGCCACGTCGCGGCGCCCGGTTGCGCTCGAACCCGCTTGTTCCAGCCTGTTGCATCCCGGCCTGTTGCATTCGGGCGCGGCCGCCCCATTTTTCAACCACGCGGTTTACTTATCGCGTTTTTGCCCAGTCACGGAGATACCCGGTGAGCGACCTGATTACCCATGTGAACGACGACGCCTTCCAGCAGCAGGTGCTGGAGTCGGATGTGCCCGTACTGCTCGATTTCTGGGCGGAATGGTGCGGCCCGTGCAAGGCCATCGCGCCCATGCTCGAGGACCTGGCCAAGGATTACGAAGGCAAGTTGCGGGTGGTCAAGGTCAATATCGACCACAACCAGCAGACGCCGCGCACCTACGGCGTGCGTGGCATTCCCACCCTGATGGTGTTCAAGAACGGCAAGGTCGAAGCCACCCAGATCGGCGCCGTCAGCAAGGGCCAGCTGGCCCAGATGATCGACAAGGCCATCTGAACCACTCAAGCTGAACCCTCCAGCGATCCCCGCCGCGTGCTTTACGGCTGCACGCGGCGGATGCTAGATTCATCGCGTCCGTCGGGACAGTCCTGTCCCCCAGCGCCCTCCGCGCGACGCACACCTCCCCTCCTGTAATTCAACGGCGCCCCGCGAGGATTGCCCGTGTCCGATACCGAAAACCACACCCCGAACGACGCCGCTGGCGCCGACGCCAAGCCTGTTGCCGAAGGCAAGCCCGAGCCGCGCCCGCGCGCGCCGCGCCGCACGGCAGCGGCGATCGCGGCGGCCAACGCCGAGAAGGCCGCCAAGGCGTCCGCGACGGAAAAGTCGGCCACCGAAACGGCCGACCGGCCAGCGGCCGCACCGGCCCCGGCGCCGTCCGCCCCGGTGCAGGGCAACCTGTCGGTGGCGCCACCGGCCGCCGCATCATCCGGCGAGACACCCGCCGCACGCGCGCCGCAGGAGGCACGCGAAGCGGCCCCGGCCGCCAACGCATCGTCCGGCCAGAACGCGGGCCAGAACCAGGCGCCTAACCCGAACCAGGGCCAGAACCCGGGCCAAGCTCAGAACCAGAACCAGAACCAGAACAACGGCAACGGCGGGCGTGACGGCAACGGCGGGCGCGAAGGCCGCGGCCGGCGCCGGCGCAACGAGCGCAACCCGCAGCAGCAATCGCAGCGCGGGCAGAACAACAACCCGCGGCACAACAACCCGAACGGCTTGCCGGTGGACGACGACAACGCCGACCCGGGCAGCAACGACCGCGTCATCAACCTCACCGAACTGAAGCGCAAGAACGCGCCGCAGCTGCTGGAGTTTGCCGAATCGCTGGGCATTCACGAAGGCATCGCCCGCGCCCGCCGGCAGGACGTGATCTTCAACGTGCTCAAGGCCCACGCGCGCTCCGGCGGCGGCATCTGGGCCGAAGGCGTGCTGGAAATCCTGCAGGACGGTTTCGGCTTCATGCGCTCGGCCGACGAGAGCTACCTGGCCGGCCCCGACGACATCTACGTCAGCCCCAGCCAGATCCGCCGCTTCAACCTGCGCACCGGCGACTACATCACCGGCCGCGTGCGGCATCCGAAGGAAGGCGAGCGCTACTTCGCCATGCTGCGGGTGGAGACGATCAACGGCGACCCGCCGGAAGCATCGAAGAACAAGATGCTGTTCGAGAACCTCACCCCGCTGTTCCCGCGCAAGGCGTTCAAGCTGGAGCGCGGCAACGGGTCCAGCGAGGACATCACCGGCCGCATCCTCGACCTGATCGCGCCGATCGGCAAGGGCCAGCGCGGCCTGATCGTCTCGCAGCCGAAATCCGGCAAGACGATGATGCTGCAGAACATCGCCCAGGCCATCCAGTACAACCATCCCGAGGCGCACCTGATCATCCTGCTGGTCGACGAGCGGCCGGAGGAAGTGACCGAAATCGCCCGCACCGTGCGCGCCGAGGTCATCTCCTCCACCTTCGACGAGCCGGCCGTGCGCCACGTGCAGGTGGCCGAGATGGTGATCGAGCGGGCCAAGCGCCTGGTCGAGCACAAGAAGGACGTGATCATCCTGCTCGACTCGATCACCCGCCTGGCGCGCGCCTACAACACCGTGATCCCCAGCTCCGGCAAGGTGCTCACCGGCGGCGTGGACGCCAACGCGCTGCAGCGCCCGAAGCGCTTCTTCGGCGCCGCGCGCAACGTGGAGGAAGGCGGCAGCCTCACCATCATCGCCACCGCGCTGATCGAAACCGGCTCGAAGATGGACGAGGTGATCTACGAGGAGTTCAAGGGCACCGGCAACATGGAGGTGCACCTCTCCCGGCGCATCTCCGAAAAGCGCGTCTACCCGGCCATCGACATCAACCGCTCCGGCACCCGCCGCGAGGACCTGCTGATCGACCCCGACCTGCTGGCCAAGATCTGGATCCTGCGCAAGCTGCTGCATCCGATGGACGAACTGAGCGCCATGGAGTTCATGCTCGACAAGATGAAGAACACCAAGTCCAACGACGAGTTCTTCAATTCGATGAAGCGCTGAGGGGCGGGGATTCGGGAATCGGGATTGGGAGTCGCCAAAGCCTGGCTTCCCTTCCCTCGAGTATTGGCTGGTGGACACGTGTCGTCTTGATCGATGGCGATCCATCGAAGCGTTGCGCCTCGCGAGCATCGGCGGTCGGCTTATCCCCGGCCGCCGTTTTTCGTTGCGCGACGCGCTGATCCAGCTCATGGCGCGAACCGGCTCGGGCGGGTCCAATGGGTCGTCCGACCCCGCATCCCGCGACACCCCTTTTCGTCGCCTTGCGCCGCCCCCATAGTGTCGGCTTCCCCAGCGAGGCTACGCCGTGTCCATACCCAGTGCCGCCAAAAGCACGCCGATCGGCAGCCGCCAGCAACTGGCCGATTACCTCGCCGCCGGCGAAAAGCCGCGCGAGGCGTGGCGTATCGGCACCGAGCACGAGAAGTTCGGTTTTCTGACCGACACCTTGCGCCCACCCACGTTCGAGGGCGATCGCGGCATCCGCGCACTGCTGGAAACGCTGGCCAGTCGCTACGGCTGGCAGATCGCGCGCGAAGGCGACATCCCGGTGGCGCTGACCCGCGGCATGGCCAACATCACGCTGGAGCCCGCCGGCCAGCTGGAACTCTCCGGCGCGCCGCTGGAAACCGTGCACGACACCTGCCGCGAGGTGAACGCACATCTTGACGAGGTGCGCTCGGTCGCCGAAACGCTGGGCATCGGCTTCCTGGGCATGGGCTTCCAGCCGAAATGGTCGCGCGACGAAATGCCGTGGATGCCCAAGGGCCGCTACAAGATCATGCACGAGTACATGCCCAAGGTCGGTTCGCTGGGCCTGGACATGATGACCCGCACCTGCACCGTGCAGGTGAACCTGGATTTCGGCAACGAAGCGGACATGGTCAAGAAATTCCGCGTCAGCCTGGCGCTGCAGCCCATCGCCACCGCGCTGTTCGCCGATTCGCCGTTTACGGAAGGCCGTCCAAACGGCTATCAGTCCTACCGCTCGCACATCTGGACCGACACCGACAACGACCGCACCGGCATGCTCGATTTCGTGTTCGAGGACGGCTTCGGCTACGAGCGCTACGTCGACTACATCCTCGACGTGCCGATGTATTTCAGCCTGCAGAACGGCCAATACCTCGACCTGGCCGGCCAGGATTTCAAGCAGTTCATGGCAGGCAACCTCGCCGCCCTGCCCGGCACCCGCGCCACCATGAAGGATTGGGCCGACCACCTCACCACCGCCTTCCCCGAAGTGCGGCTGAAGCAATACCTGGAAATGCGCGGCGCCGACGGCGGCCCATGGAACCGGCTGTGCGCCCTGCCCGCGTTCTGGGTGGGCCTGCTGTACGACGACGAGGCGCTCGATGCCGCGTGGGACCTGGTCAAGGATTTCAGCCTCACCGAGCGCCACGCGCTGCGCGACGGCGTGCCGAAGCACGCGCTGAAGCTGCCATTCCGCGGCGGCAGCGTGCGCGATCTTGCCGAGCAGGCACTGAAGATCGCCGCCCACGGCCTCAAGCGCCGCGCCCGCCTCAACGCCAACGGCGCCGACGAGCGCGTCTTCCTGGAGCCGCTGCTGGAAATCGTGCAGGCCAACCAGACCCCGGCCGAACGCAAGCTGGAGCTTTTCCACGGCCCGTGGGACGGCAGCGTGGACCCGGTGTTTCGGGAGTTCGCGTACTGAGCTTTCCTTGGGCTGGGGTCGGCAGAGCAGACAACGCTCAGGGCGAACCGAGGGAATGTCTGCACAAGCCTTTGCTCGTCATTCCAGCTTTCGCTGGGATGACGCCTTGTTCAGGCTATCCCTGGTTGCCCGCCATCGGCATCGCGTGCCCTTTCAGCGCGACGGATCATTTGCTGCACCTCCGGCACGGCGTGAACCGGTACCAGTTCGACTTCCGGATGGGCCTGGGCAAACACGCGGAATATCTCGTCGGCGAACGCCTGCCCGATGGTGGTGACGTCGCTGAAGTCGAGCACCACGTGCCGGAACCGGTCCACGCGTTGCATCAGGCGCTTGGCCTGCGAGCGGGAAATCAGGTTCTCACCCCCCACTTGGGCAAGGCGAACCGGGACCACGGTCTTGGCGAACGCGTAGTCGTCCGGACCGCTGGAATATTCATCGAACACCTGCTTGGCAGTACGCACGGATGTGGTGGATATCCCCATGGATACGACGGTGCCTTCCTTCGGCATGCCGTCGACATCGAACAAGATGTCCTTGTCATGTCCTTCCTCGTGGGAGAACACCAACTCTCCGGACATGATCTGGAAGCGGTCGAACATGCGCGAGGTAAAGAACACGCCCTCGCCCGAGTGATTTCGCGGGTCCGTGGTGAACTTGCCCTTGGACAATTCCAGCAGCGCCAGACGTTCGTCAGGCAGCTGCAGGGCACGCGCGATCTTTCGGAAGATGCCGATGCCATCATCGGCGACCGTCATCGAGAGCACACCATCGCGCAATTCCAGCTGCACTCCGATGTGCGTGGCCTCGGAATGGTCGATGGCGTTGTTGATCATCTCCGTGGCGCCGTGATGGGCAATGTCCAGCACGTTGCGCGGCACGTCGCGCAGCAGTGGCGACAAATGCGCCGACCAGAGGGTGTCTTCGGCCAGGCCTGCCCGCGGGTAGCGCTGCCAGAACCGGCGGTTGCGGCCCATGGTGTAGACCGGGCGCGTCGTGCCGTCCTTGCGCAGGTAACCTGTGGCCACCAGCTTGCGCACCTGCGTGCTGACTCGCGCATTCGACAAGCCCAGTTGGGCCGACACCATGCCGACCAGGTCGCGCGGGTGCGTCGCCACCGCCTGCAGCAGGGCGGCATCGATTTCAGCGGAGCGACTGGGGCGGGCCATGGCCCGATTCTAAAGTTATCCCGCCTTATTTGCTACTTAAAACCGGGTTATTTAAAACTAGCACCTCCCTGAAACGAAGGGGGTCCGCTTGCACAGACCCCGTTCGACGGCCACTCAGTTCGCCGGCGCGTCCTTCAAGCCGCGATTCTCCAGCATCGGCTCGATCACCGGATCCTGTCCGCGCCAGTTGCGGTACATGGTGGCCAGGTCTTCGCTGTTGCCGCGCGAGAGCACCATCCTGCGGAAGCGGTCGCCGTTGGCGCGGGTCATGCCGCCGTTGTCCTTGAACGCCACGAAGGCGTCGTCGGCCAGCATTTCGGTCCAAAGATAGGCGTAGTAGCCGGCGGCGTAGCCGTTGCCCCAGATGTGCTGGAAATAGCTGGAGCGGTAGCGCGGCGGCACGTAGCCCAGGTCGACCTTGTCTTTTTTCAGCGCGGCCGCCTCGAACGCGTCGGTATCCTGCAGCGGCGCGTCGGCCAGGAGCGTGTGCCAGTTCATGTCCAGCAGCGCGGCGGAAACCAACTCGGTCATGTTGTAGCCGGAGTTGAACTTGCCCGCCTTCTTCATCTTGTCGACCATCGGCTGCGGCATCGGCGCACCCGTCTTGTAGTGCCTGGCGTAGTGCGCGAACACCTTGGGGTTGGTCGCCCAGTGCTCGTTGAACTGCGACGGGAACTCGACGAAGTCGCGTGCGGTGGCGGTACCCGACAGCGTGGGGTACTGCTCGTCGGCAAAGATGCCGTGCAGGGCGTGGCCGAACTCGTGGAACATGGTGATCACGTCGTCGAACGACAGCAGCGCCGGCTGGCCCGCGGCGGGCTTGCTGAAGTTGGCGACGTTGTAGATCACCGGCTTGGTGCCCAGCAGCTTCGACTGGTCGACGAGGTTGCTCATCCAGGCGCCGCCGCCCTTGTTGTCGCGCTTGAAGTAGTCGCAATAGAACAGCGCCAGCGAACTGCCGTCCTGGTCGAACACCTCGAACACGCGCACGTCCGGCTGCCATACGGGGATGTCGTGGCGCTCCTTGAAAGTGAGGCCGTAGAGCTGGTTGGCGGCGTAGAACACGCCGTTCTGCAGCACGTTGTCCAGTTCGAAGTACGGCTTGATCTGGTTTTCGTCGAGGTCGTATTTCGCCTTGCGCACCTGCTCGGCGTAGAAGTTCCAGTCCCACGGCGCCAGCTTGAAACCGCCGTGCTGCTGGTCGATGACGGCCTGGATGTCCTTGGCCTCGGCTTCGGCGCGGGCGGTGGCGGCGGGCACGAGCTGCTGCATGAAGGTGATCGCCGCTTCCGGCGTTTTGGCCATCTGGTCGTCCAGCTTCCACGCGGCGTAGTTCTTGAAGCCCAGCAGCCTGGCCTGCTCGGCGCGGATCTGCGCCAGCCGCTCGATGGTCTTGCGGGTGTCGTTGGCGTCACCTTGTTCGGCACGGTTCCACGACGCCTTGAACAGGGCCTCGCGCGTGGCGCGGTCGTCAAGATCCTGCAATGCCGGCTGCTGGGTGGTGTTCTGCAGGGTCAGCACGTACTTGCCGTCCAGCTTGCGCTCCTTGGCCGCGGCGGCCGCGGCGGCCAGCTCGGCGTCGGACAGGCCGGCGAGTTTCGCCTTGTCGCCCACCACCAGCGCGGCGGCCTTGGTGGCGGCCAGCAGCTTGTTGGTGAAAGCGGTGCTGAGCGTGGATTCCTCCTTGTTCAGCGCCTTCAGGCGGGTCTTGTCGGCGGCGGAAAGCTTGGCGCCGGCGTGGACGAAATCGCGGTAGACCACCTCGACCAGGCGCCTGGATTCCGGATCGAGATCGAGCGCGTCGCGCTGGTTGTAGACCGTCTCGATGCGATGAAACAGCTTGTCGTTGAGCCGGATCGCGTCGCGATGCGCGGACAGCCGCGGCGCTTCCTCTTCCTGGATTTTCTGCAGCGTGTCGTCGGTGTTGGCGCCGGTGACGGCGTTGAACGCGGCCATCACGCGGGTCAGCATGGCGCCGGATCCCTCCATCGCCACGAAGGTGTTCTCGAAGGTGGGTGCGGCCGGATTGTTGGCGATCTTCTCGATCTCGGCCAGGTGCTGGCGCATGCCCTCCTCGATCGCCGGCTGGTAGTCGCCATCGGTGATCCTGTCGAACGGCGGCGCCTGGAACGGCAGCGTGCTGGCGGCGTAGAACGGGTTGCTGCGGAGGCCGGCGGCGCCCTCCACGGCGGCGTGCGAAGAAAACGAGGCAAGCGACATGGTGGTGGCGATCACGAGCGTGCGAAGGGGAAACATCGGCTTTCTCCGTTGAGTACACCCCAACGTGCTACGCGGCAACGGCAAGGTCAATGTCACTGACGGCACTGGCGGCCGTTACGGCTGGACTCGCCCTCAGGCGGCGCGCAGATCGCGCAATTGCCAGGCCGCGCCGATCAGCAGGTACAGGCGGTGGCGCACCACGCTCATCGGCAGGCTGGTCAACAGGTCGACCTCGGTATGCAGATCGGCCAGCTGGGCGCTCACCCGCGCCTCGGGATCGGTCTCGCCCAGGCTGGCATCCACGGCATCCGGATCGGGTTGCACGGCGCGCCAACTCTGGAACAGCGCGTCGTTGCGCAATGCCTGCTGCAACGCGGCGCCGAAGCTGACGGGATCGGACCCGTCGTAGCTGAAACGCGGGTCATCGCCCCGCGCATGCGCCAGATCGGCGACGGAAAGATAGTAATGATGACGACTCATGTTGGCTCCGTGGGCGCCTGGGGATGCGCCCGGATCGGTATCGACGCATATCGCTCGTGAAGCCGGCCTGACGGCAGCCTTGTCCTATCTTCGGGCGGCCATCACCGGGGCGACGGCCGCGGGCAATTGCGCGGCGGCTTGCGCCGGCGCCACGCCGTGCGGCAACACGCCCAGGCAGGGTGCGGGCAGCAGTTCGCGCAGAGTATCCAGGTTTTCCTCCAGCGCATCCATCGCCGGGTCGATCGTGTTGCCGATCCAGCCGATCAGCCGGCAACCATCGGCGACAATCGCGCGCGCGCTCAGTTGCGCGTGGTTGAGGCAACCCAGGCGCAGGCCCACGACGAGGATCACCGGCAACTGCCACTGCCGCGCAATGTCCGCCGCGGAAAGCCCGGGCGCCAGCGGCACCATCCAGCCGCCCACGCCCTCCACCACCACGCAGTCATGCGCGCCTTCCAGTTGCTCGAACGCCGCGCGCAATGGCGGCATCGTGATCGATACGCCATCGTGGGCCGCGGCCAGGTGCGGCGACAACGGATCGCGCATCGCGAACGGATTGACCACCGCATACGGCAGTACTGCGCTGCTGGCCGCCTGCAGCGCCAGCGCATCCTCGTTGCGCAGGCCGTCGGGCGTTTCCTCGCAGCCGCTGGCGACGGGTTTCATCCCGCACGCGGTGTGGCCGGCCGCGCGCAACGCATGCAGCAGGCTGCAGGAGCTGTGGGTCTTGCCGATGCCGGTGTCGGTACCGGCGATGAACACGGCGGTCATGCCGCTTGCCCATGACGCCGGTTGAAACGGCTCACCACCGGACCGATCAGGAACAGCAGTCCATACATGAAACCGGGCAGCGACCACATCCAGCCCGGCGCCGACAGCGGCAGCACCAGCGCCACCAGGGTCGACGCCAGCCCGATCAGCGCCGGCACGCTCCACACGCGCATCTCGCGGCGCGCCGCCAGCGTGTCGAAGCCCGCCCGCCCCGCGTGACGCGCCGCATGCGCGAACAGCGCCGTGAGCGTGCCGGCCATGCATGCATAGGCCAGGCCGTAACAGGCGAACAGCGTGCGCATGTCCGCAGCACCGCCCACGAGATGGAAGTCGCTGGGCAGCCGGCCCGCGCTCAATCCGTTGAACAGGCCGGCAAACACCATGTGCAGCGGGTACACGAAGATCATCGCGAAAAACACCAGCAGCAGCGACAACCAGCGGCCCGCGGCGGTGGCTTCATGGCATCGGCGGCGCCAGCGCACATGGCCATGCCAGAAGAACGCGATATGGAAAAAGCACACCGCGAAAGCAGGGATGCCGCCCAGCATCAGCAGCAGCTTGTCGGTGCTGTCGGGGATGGCATCGCCACCGATCAGCAGCAGGGTGAGGGTGAAAGCGAATGCGCCGTCCACGAAGGCATCGAGCCGCCCGGCCTCGATGCCTTCGCGTTGCCTGATCAAGCTCATGCTCCCTCCCGTCACGATGGCTCGGCGCATAATACGGGCTTTGCCGCCGGGCGCGCCGCATGTTCGAACTGAAACCCCATACCTACGCCAGCAAACGCGAGCATTACGACGACCTGGTATCGCAGGCGCGCGGCCTGCTGGCGGGCGAACGCGACCTGGTCGCCAACGCGGCAAATTTCAGTGCGCTCATCTACCACAGCCTGCCCGATATCAACTGGGCCGGCTTCTACCTCTACGACGGCAACGAGCTCGTCGTGGGTCCGTTCCAGGGCAAGCCGGCGTGTATCCGCATCGCGATCGGCCGCGGCGTCTGCGGCACCGCCGCGCAAACGCGGGAAACCCAACTGGTGGCCGACGTCAACGCCTTCGACGGCCACATCGCCTGCGACGCCGCCTCGCAATCGGAAATCGTGGTGCCGCTGGTTCGCGCCGATGGCCGGCTGCTCGGCGTCTGGGACGTGGACAGCCCGCATACGAACCGATTCGACGAGGACGACCGCGCCGGCATGCAGGCGCTGTGCGCGGTGTTCATGGAAAGCGTCGGCGACTGAAATCCATGCAAGCGTGGATTGACCGCAACCGAGCCACGGTGTGGGTGCTGCATGTGGGAGCGACTTCAGTCGCGATGCTTTTGCTCTGGAGTTGCAAGGAAAAGCATCGCGGCTGAAGCCGCTCCCACAGAAGCAGCATGGCTTCTACCCAGGCTCAGGCCGGGTCCAGCGGCGTGGTTCCGCCGGTGAACTGCAGCCGCGCCTGCGCCAGCCGGTACTTGCGCTCGCGTCGCGCCCGGCGCCAGTTGCGCAAGGTGTAGACGGCGTACACCAGCTTGAACAGCCGCAGCTTGCGCAGCACCAGCGGCATGTCGAACAGGTCGCCGGCCAGCATCGAGATCACGCCTTGCTCCAGCTGCCAGATGTTGCGCGGCTGGCGGAACATCTGCTGCATCACCGGGCCGTTGAAGCGGTAGATGAAAAACGCGAAGCGCTTCATGCCCGCGCGCTGCCGCTTTTCCAGCTTGCGCATCAGCGCCATCTCGCGTGACGGATCGCGCAGCGCCTGGTCGACCACCTCGACCGCCTTTTCCGCGCCGCTCATGGCCAGGTACACGCCGGAGGAAAACACCGGGTCGAGGAAGGCGAACGCATCGCCCACTAGGATCCAGCCCGGCCCGCCCATCTGCGTGGCGTCGTACGAGTAGTTGCCGGTGACGCGCACCTCGTCGCCGATCAACTCCGCCTGCTGCAACCGCTGCCACAACGCGGGCACCTGCTGCAGCGTCTGCAGCAGGAAATCGCGCGGGCTGCCCTTGCGCTGCTTGAGGTATTCCGGTCGTGCCACCGCACCCACGCTCATCACGCCATCGGGCAGCGGGATCATCCACATCCAGCCATGGTCGAAGTTGTAGATGCTGATGTTGCCCGCGTCCTCGCCGTCGCGCGTCTGCGCGCCGCGGAAGTGGCCGAAGATGGCCGCGCTCTGGTGCGCCGGATTCTTGCGCCGCAGTTTCTTGCGGCTGGCGAAGAACGCGTCGCGGCCGCTGGCGTCCACCACGTAGCGGGCGCGCAGGCGATAGCTTCCGCCGTCGTCCGTGCGCACCTCAAGCCGCGAATCGCGCGGACCGGCCTGCTCGACCTGCTTCACCTCATGACCTTCGCGCGCATCGGCGCCGCACTCGCGGGCATGCTCGTAAAGCATCTTGTCGAAATCCTGCCGCCACACCTGGAACGCGTGCGGCGGGCTGTTGCCGATGGCGCGGTCGAAGGCGTAGGTGTTGTAGCCGCGTTCGTTGTCGGCCTCGAAATCCGCACCGGCCTTGAACACGCCCATCGCGCGCACCTTTTCCAGCACGCCGAGGCGCTCGAACACCGGCAGGTTCATCGGCAGCAGCGATTCGCCGATGTGGAAGCGCGGGTGATGATCCTTCTCCAGCGCGACAACCTTGTAGCCGCGCCGCGCCAGCAAGGCCGCCGCGGTGCTGCCGCCGGGGCCACCACCGATCACCACCACGTCGCACTGCTCATCGGCGTCCTGTGCCTGCGCCACGCGTGCGTGCCCGTCCTGTGCCTGAGCCGTCATGCATTTTCCCCTGTTGATTGCCGGTCGCGGCGTGGCCGCAAGCCGGTGATTATGCCCAAGCGCCCGCGGCCCGCCCAGATCGCATGGACGCCTCTGCTACCATCGGTCGCCCACCGCCTCACCGTTCCGGCTGCCCCGATCCATGCTCAACCCGCAACAACAGGCCGCCGTCGAACATTGCGATACGCCGCTGCTGGTCCTGGCCGGCGCGGGCTCCGGCAAGACCTCGGTGATCACCCAGAAGATCGCCTACCTGATCCAGCGCAAGCGGCTGGCGCCCTCGCGCATCGCGGCGATCACGTTCACCAACAAGGCCGCACGCGAGATGCGCGAGCGCGTGGGCAAGCTGGTGTCGAGCGACGACGCGGCCGCGCTCACCGTCAGCACCTTCCATGCGCTGGGCCTGAAGTTCCTGCAGATCGAACACGAGCGCGCCGGCCTGCGCCGCGGTTTTTCGGTGCTGGACGCGGACGACAGCGGCGGCATCGTGAAGGAGCTGGCGCCCAAGGGCGTGAAACCCGACGTGCTGTTCGGCATCCGCAACCTGCTCAGCCGGGCCAAGAACGGCGGGCTCTCGCCGGAAGAAGCACTGGCCGCCGCGCGCAGCCCGCGCGAGCTGGAAGCGGCCACGATCTACGATCTCTACCAGCAGCGCCTGGCCGCGTTCAACGCGGTCGATTTCGACGACCTGATCCGGCTGCCGCTGCGCATCCTGGAAAGCGACGCCGAATGCCGCGACGCCTGGCGCGAGCGCCTGCGTTACCTGCTGGTGGACGAGTACCAGGACACCAACGACGCGCAGTACCGCCTGCTGAAAACCCTCACCGGCGAGCGCGGCGGCATCACCTGCGTGGGCGACGACGACCAGTCGATCTACGCCTGGCGCGGCGCCAACCCCGAGAACATCGACCAGCTCGGCCGCGACTGGCCCAACCTGCGCGTGATCAAGCTGGAGCAGAACTACCGCTGCGGCAAACGCATCCTGCGCGCGGCCAACAAGCTGATCGCCAACAACCCGCACCTGCACGAAAAGAAGCTGTGGAGCGAGCATCCCGAGGGCGCACCGATCCGCGTGCTGGAATGCAAGGAGGCCGAGCACGAGGCCGAGCGCATCGCCGCCATCGCCACCACGCTGGCGGAGAAACACAAGGCGCGCTGGGACGAGATGGCGATCCTCTACCGCGGCAATTTCCAGGCGAGGCCGCTGGAAAAGGCGCTGCGGCTGGCACGCATCCCGTACCACCTCACCGGCGCGTTGAGCTTCCTCGACCGCGCCGAGGTGAAGGACATCCTCTGCTACCTGCGCCTGCTCACCAACCCCAGCGACGACGCCGCGTTCCTGCGCGTGGTCAACGTGCCCAAACGCGAGATCGGCGCCACCACGCTGGAAAAGCTGGGCCAGATCGCGCAGTCGCGCCACTCCTCCCTGCTCGACGCCACCCGCAGCGACAGCGTGCTGCGTCAGCTCACGCCGCGCCCCGCCGCGGCGCTGGCTTCCTTTGCCAACTTGCTCGATGAGCTGCGCAGCGCCTCGTTGCACGAAAGCGCCGCCGACCTGGTCGAACGCATCCTGAAACGCACGGGTTACGCCGCCCAGATCGCCGCCGCCACGCCCGACCCGAGCGCGCGCGAGCGCAAGCTGAGCAACCTGAAGGAACTGGCCGACTGGTTCCGCGCGATGCAGAAAGGTGGCAACACCGCCGGCGATCTCGCCTCGCAACTGGCCCTGCTCAGCCACGCTGACCGCGACGAACCGGGCAACGCCGTGCGCATGATGACCCTGCATGCGGCCAAGGGCCTGGAGTTCCGCTTCGTCTTCATCGTGGGCTGCGAAGACGGCACCCTGCCGCACGAAGGCGCCATCGACGAAGGCCGCGTCGACGAGGAGCGCCGCCTGATGTACGTGGGCATCACCCGCGCCAAGGAATTGCTGACCCTGTCGTGGTCGGCCCGGACAAAACGCTGGGGCGAAATCCACAACAACCAGCCCAGCCGCTTCCTGCACGAACTGCCGCAAGACGACCTGCACTGGCAGGGCAAGGATCCGGAAGCGGACAAGGAAGTGGTGCGCGAAACCGCCGAATCGCACATGGCGCGGATCAAGGCGATGCTGGCGGGCGGGTAAGTTCACCGGCTTGAAACTTTTGCCTCGGGCTTTTTTTCCGCCACCCGTCGTCTGTATTCAATCGGTTGGGGCCGACGCCCGCGTTGAATGGAAGAGCAACCTCAAGGCCGCTTGACGCCCTCAACGACAAACGTCGCCCCACTCTGGCTTGCAATGACCGGCCGCGCAAGCACCTGACTGTCACACAGAATGGCAATTTTCCTGCCGATATTGTTTGCAGAAAACGTTCGGTTGGCCAGGGCCCCGGATGCAGTCAAATGCACCCTCAACACCGTGCCGCCATCAGTGATGCTGGATTTGCCGTAACTGGCGGAAACCACTTGGTCCGGACCTACTATCCGCTTGCCGAGGGAGGATTGATCCGAACCCATCGCGTAGATGGAAAGTTTGCAACCAAGCACCGGCTGCGCGGCTAAACAGCTGCCAGGCAACAACCCGACGGCCAGAGTTACGGTAGCCAGTTCAAGAATCAATCGCATGGATTGGCTCGCCGTACCTGCCCGGACGGAACGAATGGAAGCATGCCGCCGACATAGACATGTCCACCACCTTGGATCAGGCTCATATCGTAGACCCAGAAGAGCACCAGGTCGTTATATTTGCATGACGATTTAACCGGAAAGGGGACGGACGCCTCCGTCCCATTTACCTTGACAGATAAACGTCAGGAACCATTGCGGTTCCGCCATGAGATCATCGCCAGCGAGATGAGGAATATAGAGATGAAGAATGTAAAGCTGAAAGCATCATCGAGCCAATCCTCTCTTGAAGATACCAGGGCAACAATTGAAAGAATTCCTACCGCGATGACAGAAATAATAAATGCCTGACCTAAGGTTCTCATCATTCATAGCCATGTAAACTTTTATTTGTTGCAATTATCACAATCGATGGTTTCCGAAGAGGTGACTACACTCGCCCCGATAAAAATACCTGCTGACACATCAAGACCAACTGCGACAGGGCCACAAGCCATAAATCCAGATGACCAAGCGTGTCCCAGGCGAATCCTCGCACAGCTTCGCCCAGCGCCCACAACTGTTATGCCGCCTCCCAATAATCCAAATCCAAAACAGGGGTCAGTGTGCACTTTATGTGCCCATCGAAAGTCCACACTGACCCCTGTTTCTTATAACGCAGCGCCCATTCAAACAGTCGTAAGTGAACCTGACCCCATTAGTCGCCTGGCTGAAGTATTCGATTGAAGCTATCGGCCATAGACCTTCCAGACCGGGAGAGTGTTGACCATGCATTGACGCCCGCTCCCGTGGAACCACGAGCCATATCCATGCGTCATCGGGTCGCCATATAGAACGCGGTTCGTTCTCCCCAGATGATCTCTGGTCGTAGTGGAAAATACGGCGCAGAGCTCGTATGTATGTTTTCCGCGGATAGCATATTCGTACTGCCTACCAGTTTTCGGATCGTTAGGGACGCCACCAATCGGCCCATCCGAAAGTGCGGAAAGATCAGCCGGCAGATGATGATGCGCATGATCGAAGTTCATTATTCTCCACGCGATTTCAAGCGTCTGGTGTTCCCGCTGAGTGTCATAGTCGACCTTTCGTTCGTAGCAGTATAAATAAACAGCAGCCACTATGACTCCGGTGCAACACAGCATCGCGGCCATCTTACGAACTGTCGGATTGGACATTGTCATTTCGGCGCCTAATCATCATGTCTAGTCATCGACAGAACCGTAGCTCCCGCCCAAAACTTTTGGAATATAGTACTGTTTTATAGTGCTTTCTCTCCACTCAATCAGTGGCCGGCACCCATCACCCTCACATTTCTCTTGCTTAAGTAACCTTTCAAGACAATCGAGCTCAGTGTTGAAGGCCTTATATTCCGTTGCCATGGCTTCTGCGTCAGTATCTTCAGCCAGATATAGACCTCCTATTAGATTGCTGTACCAATGACATAGGCCGGGATTATCTCGGTCAACATCTTCAATGTGAGATTGCTCATGTGCAACGGCACAAATACCGATTTGCGGACAGGACTTGTACTGATCCGGAACCTTGACCCAGGTTTTCCAAGCACCATGATCACACCAAACGCCACCTTCGGGGCCAGATTTGCGTGACAAATGAAACAGACCCAACAAGTCAGATGCGTTGACAGGATTTGAACCAACATAGGCGTAAGAACTCAGGCCGCCCCGCAGCCCGATAGGATCACTCTCCACATACCGCCCCGTCGCCGCATCGTAATCCCGATGCACGTTGTAGTTCAGTCCCGACTCCGCATCGTGATACTGCCCCGGAAAGCGCATGGCCAGGTCGTACGACCCCAGCGCTGGCGTATCGCCGAAGACCTCGCCGGCGTAGGCCCAGCCCCACACGGGATAACCGCCGGCATTCACTACCCGACGTGGCGTACCGAGGAAATCGGTGCCCACGTAGTGGATCGACACGCCCCGCGCTGATGTATCCAGCGTGGCAACCAAGTTGCCTTCCAGCCAGAGGTATTCGCGCTTTTGCTGGGTGTCGGGTGTGTAGTCGCCCAGCAGGTGAGCCTGGTCGTCATAGATGAACTGGCGGGCATGGCTGCTCGTGGTCTTCTGGGCGCGCAGCCCGTTGGCATCATAGACATAGCTGCCGACGACCCGGCCAGCCTTGGCCACTTGGGCCAGGCGATTGTTGGCGGCGTAATCGAGGTCCAACGCTTGGCCCTGCCGGGGCATGCGTACGATGTTGCCCGCGGCGTCGCTCAGTACGTCGGCCGTCTTCCAGCCGTGCCAGCCCGGCGTGGCGATGCCACCGAGACGGTGGGTACCGGGTTGATAGGTATAGCGTTCGGTCAGCAGCCCCGCCCGCTCGCGCGATTGGCGATCGCCGGTGGCGTTGTAGTCGTAGTGGTCGCTGAAGAAGCCCCAGGGGCCAATCTTGTCGGTAAGACGCTGCAGAGCGTCGTAGCGATAGCGCTGTTCGGCAGCGTGAGTGATGAACCGGCCTTCGTGCAGGGCGACGATATTGCCGTTGGCATCGCGGCGTACGTGCAGGTCCAGGCCCAGCCCCTGAATGTCCGTCCCCTGGTAGTTGAGGTCGAAGGTGCGCTTGAGGGTGAGTGAGCCGTCACCGTACACGACGTCTTGAACCGGGCCAAAGGGCAGGTAAGTCACGTCGCTGACCACCGGCACGGCGGTGGTTTGCCCGGCCGATCGAGCGCTGATGGCGTTGACCCTGCCGTTTGCATCGCGACCATAGGTGGCGACCGTGCCACTCGGATAAACGATGCCGCCAAGGCGGTTGCCTGGCGTGTAGTTGTAGGTCGTATCACACCGAAAGATGTCGACACGATCGGTTGGAACGGGCAAGACATTCGTCGGCTGCGCGGCCGATGCGTACGCGGTGGTCAGCGCCGCCGCCACAAGCAGCCATCCCTGCAAATACTGACGCACTCCATTCCCCTGAGCCTCAGTCGCCGAGCGACCTTGGACCATTCGACATCCGAGGAACAGTGCCCTTGCGGGGTCAGGATCACATTTTGTGGTGTTGGCCGCCTAGGCATCCAGGCGGCCAATCGATGGCGTGTTGAACAGGGCGCCACCCTGGCAGCAAGCTCTTTCGACCGCCGGTGTTACAGCAGCTGCTCTGCTTCCAGCTCGCTTTTCAGGTACGCGTAGTAGATCGGTGCGGCGATCACGCCGGGCAGGCCGAAGGCCGCTTCCATCACCAGCATCGCCACCAGCAGCTCCCACGCGCGGGCGCGGATCTGGGTGCCGACGATGCGGGCGTTGAGGAAGTACTCCAGCTTGTGGATGAGGATCAGGAAGGCCAGCGCCGCCACGCCCACGCCCAGCGAGATGGACAGCGCGGCGATCGCCACGGCGGTGTTGGAGATGAGGTTGCCGATCACCGGCAGCAGGCCGACGATGAAGGTCACCACCACCAGGGTCTTGGCGAACGGCACGTGGATGCCCAGCGCCGGCAGCACGCCCAGCAGGAAGATCGCGGTGAACACGGTGTTGATCAGCGAGATCTTGACCTGCGCGAACACGATGTTGTGGAAAGCCTCGGCCAGGCGGCGGCAACGCAGGCTCAGCGCGGCGGCCAGCGGGCCGACCTGGTGGGCGGGACGTGTGCGGCTGAGCGCGATGATGGCACCCAGCACCAGCCCGATCAGCACGTGCACGAAGGTGCGCGCCGCCTCCTTGCCGGCCAGGCGCAGCGTGCCGGCATGCTTGCGGGTGAGGTCCATCACGCTCACGCGCAGGTCGTCCACGCTGTCGGGCAGGTGGTTGATCAGCACGGCCGGCAGTTGCTGGCGGGCCTTCTGCACCAGCGGCATCAACTGTTGTTGCCACAGCAGTTCGGGGTTGCCGATCTCGGCGCGGAAGAAGCTGATCGCGCCCAGGATCAGCAGCACCAGCAGCCCCACCACCAGCGCGCCCAGCACGGCCACCACCACCACGCGGGCGCGGTCGCCGGAAATGCGCCGGCCCAGCAGCGGCGTCATCGACTGCACCAGCTCGAACACCAGCAAGCCACCCAGCAGCGCGGGCAACAGGCGCAGCTCCATCACCAGCAGCAGCGCGGCGGCGGCCAGCACGTAGCTGATCTTGCGCACCATCGGGGAAGGCGGGCGCCAGACGGGCGGCGCGGGGTGGAACGGCGCGGGATCCATGCATGTCACTCGGGGTGGGGGCGCACAGTGTAGTGCGAACGACGGCGCCATCCGGCAGAGCGATGCATGCCGATCGGCCGATGTCTCGCCCCGGCCACTTCGGCGATCATGACGCCTTTCCCCACGCCCAGGATCGTCATGACTCTTCGCCTCCCTGCCGGGTTGCTCGCGTTTGCCCTGCTGGCCGGTTGCGCCAGCATGCCCGCGCCAACGGTCGCGGTGCCGGCCGATGACAACCTCAATGCGGTGGCGTGGAGCCAGACGGCGATCGA
Organism: Rhodanobacter caeni; assembly: GCF_039523575.1. Lineage (NCBI taxonomy): Bacteria > Pseudomonadati > Pseudomonadota > Gammaproteobacteria > Lysobacterales > Rhodanobacteraceae > Rhodanobacter > Rhodanobacter caeni. The sequence continues at coordinate 424,535 of NZ_BAAAFO010000003.1, forward strand.
GCACGACCTGATCTACCTGCAGACCTATCGCGACGCGCAATCGCAGTTGCTGACCGCGCTGCACGATCCGCAATGGGACGCGCTGGTCAGCGGCGACCGGGTGGCGCCAGCGGCGCAACTGCCGCCCGCCGTGGTGCTGGATATCGACGAGACCGTGCTGGACAACTCGCCCTACGCCGCGCGCCTGGTGCGCAGCGGCAAGGAATACGACGAGGCGAGCTGGCAGGCCTGGTGCCGCGAGGAAAGCGCCCGCGCCTTGCCCGGCGCGGTCGCGTTCACCCGCTTCGCCGCCAGCCACGGCGTGGCAGTGATCTACATTTCCAACCGCAGCCGCGAACTGGACCAGGCGACGCTGGCCAACCTGCGCAAGGTCGGCCTCCCGGTTTCCGGGCCGGACGCGTTCCTGGGCCTGGGCACGGTGTTGGACGGCTGCACCCAGGTGGGCAGCGACAAGAGCTGCCGACGCCAGCAGGTGAGCCGGCACTACCGGGTGCTGATGCAGCTGGGCGACCAGCTCGGCGATTTCGCCGATTTCCCCACCGACCGCGCGGCGCGTTCGCAAGCCATGGCGGCTTATCTGCCGTGGATCGGCACGCGCTGGTTCGTGCTGCCCAACGCCACCTACGGCGCCTGGGAATCGGCACTTTTCCACGACCGCTGGAGTGCGCCGCGGCAGGAACGCCGGCGGCAGAAGATCGAGGCGCTGCGCTATTGATCGCGTGCCATCACCAAAATCAATATGTTAGGCGACAATAGAAAGGCGTTGCCTTAACTTTCACGCCAAAGTAATATCTGTTCCGCCAACCCCAGCCGACCAAGCGTCTGCGGACGAGGCCGTTTCCCATCCGGCCCTGCCGGATTTCCCCGTGAGGCTCCAGCCCGCGGGGTTTTCTTTTTGTGGGCCCCGGCCGGCCCCGTACAATGCGCTTTCACACGTTGTTCGACGGAACGCATGGACAGACAGCCTGGCACCTCGATCCTCGCCCCCCACGTGCTCGCGTCCGCCGATGGGCTGCAGGCGCAATTCCGCGCCAATGCGCCGTTTCCTCACGTGGTGATCGACGACTTCCTTGAGCCGTCCTTCGCCAGCGCGCTGCTGGCCAGCTTTCCCGACTTCAACCGCGGCAATCACATCGGCGACGACGGGAAACCCGGCGGCAAGTCGACGCTGGACAAGATCCGCGCCGTGGGCCCGGCCTACCAGCAACTGGACGACGCGATAAAAAGCCCGGAATTCCTGCAGGTCATTGGCGCGATCACCGGCATCGACGGCCTGCTCTACGACCCGTGGTATCTCGGCGGCGGCACGCACGAGAACCGCAACGGGATGAGCCTCGACCCGCATGTGGATTTCAACTTCCATCCCAGCGAACGCTGGCATCGCCGCCTCAACCTGATCGTCTACCTCAATCCGCTGTGGGAGGCGGCCTGGGGCGGGAAGCTGGAGCTGTTCGACGATCCGGGCAAGGACGCCAGCCCGGCCCGATCGATCGTGCCGGCCTTCAACCGCGGCGTGATTTTCGAGACGTCCGAACGTTCCTGGCATGCGTTCGACCAGATCCGGCTGCCAGCGGAACATGCCGGCATCACGCGCCGTTCGATCGCCCTGTACTTCTATACGAAGGATCGGCCCGCCGATGAAATCGCCGATCGACATACGACGTACTACGTCAACCGGCAACTGCCCGAGCACCTGACCGAAGGCCATACGTTGACGGCGGCCGACGCCGCCACGATCAAGGCCCTGCTCGACCAGCGGGACAACCATATCCGCCTGCTTTACGCCGAAAACACCGCCTTGCGCAAAGCCCAGGACGCCGGCCTGACCGGCCATCTCCTTTACCTCGCCAAGCGCGCCTTCGTCCGTTTCCGCCGCTGAACGACGGGCACGCACGGGCGGCGGGGAAACCCTTCTGCCCTTGTTCCGCATCGCGCCGGCCCTTAACCTGCCCGGTCACGGCGCGCACCGGCGTTTTGCCTTGCTGCCAACCACCGCGAGATTCCGCCCATGCGTATCCCTCTTGTTCGCCACGCCTTGTTGCCGCTGCTGGCCGCGTTCGTCCTGGCCGGCTGCCATGGCAAGGACGATCCGACCCAGCCGGGCGGCAGCACGCCGGTGGCGGCCGTGCAGAGTTCGGTCGAGCTGCTGAAGAAGGGCGACATCGCCGGCCTGTGGAAGCACGCCCTGCCGCCGGCCGATTACGCCACGCTGCGCGCCGACTGGGCCAAGCGCGACCCCAACCAGCCGCCGATCACCGAGCAGGATCGCGCCCGCTTCGACGAAACGCTGCAGAAATTCACCGCGCCCGACGCGGAGCAGAAGCTGTACGCCGAGCTGGAGCCCAAGCTCACCCAGATGGAGGCGCAGTACAAGGATCAGCTGCCGGTGCTGATCAGCATGGGCGATGCCCTGGTCAAGCGCGGCATCGCGCAGAACGCCACGCTGGACGCGCAGCAGAAAACCCAGGCCAATGCGGTGATCGACGTGCTGACGCCGTGGGCACAGAAGACGCCGTGGTTCGACCAGGCCAAGGCGAAGCAAGCCGTGCACGTGGCCGTCACCACGGTGCGCCAGCTCGACCTGAAGAGCCCCGAGGCGCTGCGCACGATGGATTTCGACACCGCCATGAAGAAGTATGCGATCGGCTATGAAGGCGCCAAGCAGTTGCTGGCGATCTATGGCCTGTCGGTGGACGACACGCTGGACTCGATCAAGCTCAGCGAGCTGGAAAACAAGGACGGCCACGCCAAGGTGAAGATCGACTACACCCTGCTGGGCAAGCCGCTCTCCACCGAAACCGAGATGGTCGAGGTCGATGGCCGCTGGTACAGCCAAAGCATGCTGAAGAACGCCCGCCAGTCGCACCAGGAGCAGGCCAACGCCGCGCCGGCACCGGCCGGCAGCGCGGACTGAACGGCGCAGGTGGTTGCGGCCCTCAAGAGAGCCTGAGCAAGCCGTCATCCCGGCGCACGCTGGAGAGAACCTCGAATAACTCCATCTCCCCGTCATTCCTGCGTAAGCAGGAATCCAGTGCCTTTGCTTTTCAATGGCTTGAAGGCGCTGGACCCCAGCTTTCGCTGGGGTGACGGAGGTTTTTCGAGGCTCCCTGGAATGACGAACAAAGACTTGATCGGACCATCCTTTAGAATAGGCGGATGCCAAATCTTTCGAACGCGGAGACCCCGCGCAGCCGTGCGCCCTGGTGGTTCACCCTGGCCGGGCAGTTGTTGCAGTCGTGGGTGCGCATCCGCCGCGACCCGGCCGAGCCGGCCACCTTGCTGCAGGCGGGCGTGCCCGTCTGCTACGTGATCGAGCGCGACGGCTTTTCCGACGCCCTGATCCTGCAGCGCGCCTGCCGCGAGGCAGGCCTGCCCAGCCCGATGCAGCCGCTGGCCGGCACCCGCCGGCGGCGCTCGGTGTTTGCGCTGGCACGGCGCGACGGCTGGCTGTTCGGCCGCATCCGCAGCCGCCCGCCGAACGAGCCGCTGGGCCAGCTGGTGCACTCGCTGGAAGGCTTCCCCGAGCGCGACATCCAGATCGTGCCGGTATCGATCTATGTGGGGCGCGCGCCCAACCGCGACACCGGCTGGTTCCGCGTGCTGTTTTCCGAGAACTGGGTGATGGTGGGCCGCTTCCGCCGGCTGCTGGCGCTGCTGCTGAACGGTCGCGACACGGTGGTGCATTTTTCTGCGCCGGTGTCCCTGCGCAGCGTGCTGGACGAGTCGGGCGACATCGCGCCGGAACGCTTCGCGCGCAAGATCGCCCGCGTGCTGCGCACCCATTTCCGCCGCATCCGCACCGCCGTGGTGGGGCCGGACCTGTCGCACCGGCGCACCGTGGTCGATTCGGTGCTCAATGCCGAACCGGTGCGCGCGGCGATCGCCGCCAGCGCCGCCAAGGAAAAGATCAGCCACGCCAAGGCCTGGCGCAAGGCGCACAAGCTGGTGCTGGAGATCGCCGCCGACTACTCGCATCCGGTGGTGCGCTCGGTGTCGTTCCTGCTGTCCAACTTCTGGAACAAGCTGTACGACGGCATCGCGATGCACCACTTCGACAAGGCCCGCGCCGTGGCGCCGGGCCACGAAGTGGTCTACGTGCCCTGCCACCGCAGCCATGCCGACTACCTGCTGCTGAGCTACCAGCTGCACGTTTCCGGCGTGGTGGTGCCGCACATCGCCGCGGGCGTGAACCTCAACCTGCCGGTGATCGGGCCGATCCTGCGCCGCGGCGGCGCGTTCTTCATGCGGCGCAGCTTCAAGGGCAACGCGCTGTACTCGGTGGTGTTCAACGAATACCTGGCGCAGCTGATCGACCGCGGCGTGCCGATGGAATATTTCATCGAAGGCGGTCGCTCGCGCACCGGCCGGCTGCTGGCGCCGCGCGCGGGCATGCTGGTGATGACGGTGCGCGCGTTCCTGCGCGCGCCGCGCCGGCCGGTGCTGTTCCAGCCGGTGTACATCGGCTACGAGAAGCTGATGGAGGGCAACAGCTACATCGGCGAGCTCAGCGGCAAGCCGAAGGAGAAGGAGTCCCTGCTGGGTTTCCTGCGCGGCCTGAAGGTGCTGCGCCAGCGCTACGGCCACGTGGCCTTGAACTTCGGCGAGCCGATCGAGCTGAACCCGTTGCTGGACGCCACCGGTGCCGACTGGCGCGCCGCCAGCGGCGACCCCGACGCGAAGCCGGAGTGGCTGGGCACCGTGGTCGACCAGCTGGCCGAGCGCATCCAGGTCAACATCAACCGCGCCGCCGACGTCAACCCGATCAACCTGCTGGCGCTGGTGCTGCTGGCCACGCCCAAGCACGCCATGGCCGAGAGCGACCTGCTGGCGCAGCTGGAATTGAACAAGGCGCTGCTGGAGGAGCTGCCCTATTCCGACCGCGTCACGCTGACCCCGATGAACCCCGCCGGGATCATCGCCTACGGCGAGCAGATGGGCTGGATCCAGCGCGTCAAGCATCCGCTGGGCGACGTGCTGACGGTGAGCGGCGAGCAGGCCGTGCTGCTGAGCTACTTCCGCAACAACGTGCTGCACCTCACCGCCACCGCGGCGTGGGTGGCCTGCTGTTTCCTCAACAACCGGCGCATGGCGCGCGCCACCGTGGTGCGGCTGGGCACGTTGATCTACCCGTTCATCCAGGGCGAGCTGTTCCTGCCGTGGGACAGCGACGGTTTCGCGGCGCAGCTGGAGGCCACGCTGGATTTCTTCGTGCGCCGCGGCCTGCTGGAATCGCGCAGCGAAGGCCGCACGATCGAGCGCGGCCCGGGCCAGGAGGACAGCGCCTTCCAGCTGAAAGTGATCGCGCGCGGCCTGATCCAGGCGTTCGAGCGCTACTACATCACGCTGGCCGCGCTGGCCAAGCACGGCCCGCACACCATCACCGGCGCCGAGCTGGAAACCGCCTGCACGCTCACCGCGCAGCGGCTGGGCCTGCTCAATGAACTGTCCGCGCCGGAATTCTTCGACAAGGCGCTGTTCCGCGGCTTCATCCAGAAACTGCGCGAGCAGCGCATCGTGTGGACCGACGAGGCCGGCAAGCTGGATTACGACGGCGCGCTGGAAGGCATGGTGCGCGACGCGCGGGTGATCCTGTCGCGCGACGTGCGCCATTCGATATTGAAGATCACCCAGGGCAGCGGCGAGAAGGAGCCGCCAGCCGGCGGCGATGCGGCGGAGCAAGTGGCGTAGCGCTGGCCTAAGAGCGCCCCCTTCCGCCCTTCGGGCACCTTCCCCCGCGATGCGGAGGAAGGAAGCTGGTTGTTTCGAGGAGGCTCGAATACTTCCTTCCCCCGTTTACGGGGGAAGGTGCCGAAGGCGGAAGGGGGCGCTTTCCCCATAACCACTTCAACCCATCCTGTAACATCGCACCCCATGACCGACCAGCCCACGCCATCCCCCAGCCCCACCACCCATTTCGGTTTCCGCGACGTGCCCGTCGGCGAGAAGCAGAAGCTGGTGGGCCAGGTGTTCACTTCGGTGGCACGCAACTACGACCTGATGAACGACCTGATGTCGTTTGGCGTGCACCGGCTGTGGAAGCGGCATTTCGTGGCGATCAGCGGCGTGCGCCGCGGTGACCGCGTGCTGGACCTGGCTGGCGGCACCGGCGACATCGCCGCGCTGCTGAAACCGGTGGTGGGCGCGGACGGCGAGGTGGTGGTGGGCGACATCAACGCCGCCATGCTGGGCGTGGGCCGCGACCGGCTGACCGACCGCGGCCTGGTGTCGGGCCTGCGCTGGGCGCAGCTCAACGCCGAGGCGCTGCCGTTTCCCGACAACAGTTTCGATGCGGTGACCATGGCCTTCGGCCTGCGCAACGTCACCGACAAGGACAAGGCCCTGGCCGACATCTGTCGCGTGCTCAAACCCGGCGGCCGGCTGCTGGTGCTGGAGTTCTCGCGGGTGCAGAACGCGCTGTTCAACACGCTCTACGATTTCCACTCGTTCAAGGTGCTGCCGAAACTGGGCCGCCTGTTCGCCGGCGATGCCGACAGCTACCAGTACCTGGCCGAGTCGATCCGCAAGCATCCCGACCAGGAAACGCTCAAGGGCATGATGGAGCGCGCCGGCTTCGGCAAGGTCGAGGTGCGCAACCTCACCAACGGCATCGTGGCGATCCATCGCGCGTACAAGCTGTAGATCGCCCGGGCGCGTCCCGCTGATCCAGATCAGTGGGCCGGCGCCGAGCGCGGCGTATGTTGATGACCTCCTGCCACGAGGTATCAACACCATGTCGATCGACGCTCCCACCGAAGCCCATGTCCACACGTTCGACGCCCGCGGCGTGGCGCGACGCTTCCGCCATTCGGCCATCTTCGCCGCCATCGGCGTGCTGCGCTCGGGCGAGACGATGCGCTTCATCAACGATCACGATCCGATCCCGCTGATCGCGCAATTGCGCGAGCGCCTGGGCGACTACCTCACCGTGACCTACCGCCAGCGCGAGCCCGGCGCCATCGTGATCGACTTCGGCATCGTCGGCCTGCCTGCCGAGTAAACGATGAACTACCCTGCGTTCTACGACGAAGCCCCGCGCATCACGATGCGCGATCCGCTGGCGGCCCTGCTGGGCGCCGCCGAAGACGGCCTGATGGAGTACGGCTACATCGACGCCGTGCGCCTGGCCGGCCACTCCTGCCCCACGGTGGCGGGCGCCTACCTGATGGCGCGCGCGGCCCTGCGCGCGCTGTACCCGAACGAGCCCGCCGAGCGCGGCGGCGTGGGCGTGCGCATGCCGGCAGCGGAAGACGAAGGCGTCACCGGCGTCACCGCGCAGGTGCTGACCCTAGTCACCGGCGCGGCCGCCGGCAACGGTTTTCATGGCATTGGAGGCCAGTTCGTGCGCCGCTCGCTGCTCAGCTATGGCGCGGTGAAAGGTGCCAGCGCCGTGCAGTTCCACCGCCGCGACAACGGCGACGCCGTGTCCGTCGAGCTGGACCTCGGCCGCATACCGCCATCCCCGCAACTGCGCGAACTGATGGGCGCGGCGCTCTCCCCGGCCGCCACCACCGCGCAACGCGCCGCGTTCGGCCACGCCTGGCAGGACCGCGTGCGGCGGCTGTTGCTCGATCACGCTGATGACCCCGACGTGCTGCGGCTGACGCCGCTGCAGTAGGCGCTGCCCGAGAGGCGAAGAGCGAACCCCCTCCCAGCCTCCCCCTGCACGCAGGGGGAGGAGCACGCGTGCAGCTTGGTTGATGATGCCCGTCCAACCTCAGCCTGCTCCCTCCCCTGCTTGCAGGGGAGGGTTGGGGAGGGGTTTCGCTCTTGATCTCCCCGCCAGCCCGAGCACCCCCTCCCAACCTCCCCCTGCGGGCAGGGGGACGAGCAAAGCGGGCGACTGTGCTCAGGGCTTGCCGAGGCCCAGCACGTCCAGGCCCTGCTCGAAGCGCACGTCCACGGGGATGTGCGCGGCGGCCAGCCGCTTCAGGTCGCCGGCCAGGTCCGCATCGGCGGCACCCAGCTGGTCGGTAAGCTCCTTCGCCGCCTCGTAGTCGCCATCGCCCTGGATGGTCAGCAGCTTGGTGGAAAGCGCGGTCATCGCCGCGGTCATCTTGTCGAAGTCGACGCGGTAGCGGCCGGTCTTGTCGTCGCGGGTGAAGGCGCCCTGCTGCTTGAAGAAGTTGAACCGCACCATGTTCGCCTGTGCATGCGCGTCGCTGGCGCCGAAGCGCACCGAGCGCAGGATGCCGGCCAGGAAGGTGACGTAGTTGTCCATCAGCCGGGTCTTGTCCAGCTCGCCCTTCCCGGCCAGCTTGGCCACCATGTACAGGCCCAGCACGTCGGCCTTGCCTTCCTCGAAGCTGGAGGCCTGGTCCTTCAGCGCCTTGCGTACCGTGCCCTTGCCGTCCAGCGTCTGCTTGATACCCAGCCCGTGCGCCACCTCGTGGAACATGGTGTTCTGGAAGAACGCGTCGAAGGTGAGGTTCTGCTGCTGGTCCTCGGCGATCAGCAGCTTGCCGATCGGCAGCATGATGGTGCCGAACTTCGCCTTCATCACGTTTTCCAGCTGCAGCCGGCGCGTGCCTTTTTTCAGCTGCACCTGCTCGTCGTTGGGCAGGTTGATGGCGATGGTCTTGGCGCCCGCGTTGGCGTCGCCGCCGTAGTACACCGCGAAATAGGCGTTGAGGTCGGCGTCGGAGCCGGGCTTTTCGGCCTTGTAGCGGTCGGGCACGGGCAGGCCGCGCTGCAGTTCGGGCAGGTATTTGGCGAAGCGCGCCAGCTTGGCGCTCCACGCCTGATCCTTGATCAGCACATAGGATTCGTAGCTGGCCTTGTAGCCGTAGAGCTGGTCTTCGTAGGTTTCGATCGGGCCGATCACGATGTCGATCGGGTTTTTCTTCATGTCCATCCAGGCCAGGTCGCTGGGCTGGTAGTTGTCATCGAGCAACGCATCGGCGCGCAGCGTGAGGTATTTCCTGAAGCCCGCGTCATGCGCCAGCTTCGCCGCCTCGCGCAGCAGGCCGGCGGTTTTCTCCAGTTCGGCCTTGTACGCCTCGTGATAGGGCACGGTCATCAGCTGGCCCTGGGCGTCACGACGCAGCAGGGTGTACAGCGAGGTCTTGTCCTTCAGCGGCGATTGCTCGAACTGCTCGCGGGTCATGTCGGCCGGGTAGAACTGCGCGCCGGGCGGGCGCTCCCCGATGCCGTCGACGAAGGGTTTGTCGTTGTTCAAGCGGTCCCACGGGCCGTAGTTGAGTTCGGCGAACTCGCGCGTGGCCGGGTCGCTGATCTTGCCCAGCAGCGCATCCTTGTCGCCCCAGGACTGGCGCCAGTAGATCGCGTTCATGCTGTCGGCCGCCTCGACCAGCAAGGCGATCATCTTTTTCTGGCGCTTGTCGAACGCGGACAGGTCGGCGTCGAGTTTCACCGGCGCATAGCTGGCCAGGCGCTGCGCCACGCTGCCGTCCGCCGCCGTGCTTGCGGCAGCCGCCGGTGCGGAGCTGGCGGGGGCCGGCGCCAGTTCCTCTTTCGACACCGGCGCGATCGGCGCCGCATCGTGGCCGGATGAACAACCCGCCAGCGCAAGCAGCAGGCACAACGGAAGCAGGCGTCGATGCATGGAAAGTCCTCCGGCGAAAGGCTCATGGTATCGCTTGCGCCGGTCTCGACAATGCGATGGCGATCGCGCGCAGACGCGCTCCGTTCAGCCGGAAATGGCCAGCCGCTCGGAGCGGTACAACTGCATGCCGACCGCCACCGCCAGCAGTGCCGCCGCCGCGGTGCCGGCCAGGCACAGCAGCATGTGCAGCGGCGCCACGCCGGTGCCGCGCAGCAGGTCGATGATGCCCAGGTGCTGGCCCAGCAGCGGCACGGCGTACATCCAGTCCTGCGGCTTCACCGGCATCACCATCAACAGAATGCTGGGCAGGATCGGCAGCATCATCAGCAGCGACAGATACGTCTGCGCCTCGCGGTAGCTCTTGGCGAACGCGGCCACCAGCGATTGCAAGGCCGCCAGCAGCACGATCATCGGCCATTGCAGCAGCAGCACGTTGGCGGCGAAGTGCCAGCCCAGGTTGATTTCCATGCCCAGCTTGTCGGTGGGCAGGAAGCGGCCCACCAGCGAGAACGCCAGCAGGCAGATCAGCAGGCTCGCGGTGGAGAACGTGCAGATCGCCGCCAGCTTGCCCAGCAGGATTTTCCAGCGCGGCACCGGGTTGGCGAACAGCGGCTCCAGCGATTGGCGCTCGCGCTCGCCCGCGGTGAGGTCGATCGCCAGGTACATGCCGCCGATGAAGATGGTCAGCACGAACAGGTACGGCAGCATGTTGAACAGCAGCACCGCGCGCGATTCGGCCGTGGCCTGGTCGCGCCGCGCCACCTGCACCGGCCACGCCGTGCCGGGCGACAGCCCGCGCGCCACCAGCCGCATCACGCCCTGCTGGCGCGCGTACGACTGCACCAGCTGGTTCACCCGGTCGACCGAGCTGCCGGTGTCGCGCTGGGAGGAGTCGTAGATCAACTCCACCTGCACCGGCTCGCCGCGGCGCCAGGCCTTGGGGTATTCCGCGCTGAGGCGCAGCACCAGGTCCGCCGCCTGTTCGCGCACGGCTTGCTCGGGGTTGGCGATGGCCGGCTGCGGCACGATGCCGCCGGCCTTCAGCGCATCGATCAGGTTGGGTGCGTATTGCGCGCCGATCACCGGCACCTTCAGCGGCTGCTCGGCCTTGTCCAGCTCGCGGTGGATGGACACGCTGATCAGCATCACGAAGATCAGCGGTGTCAGCAGCGGGCCGGTGACGAAGGCGCTGATCAGGGTGCGGCGATCACGCAGGTTCTCGCGCACCTCCTTCAGGAACACGGTGAGGAAGGCGCGGCGGCGGCGCACGCGGTTGGGCTGGATGGCGTTCATGCGGCCAGTCCCTCGTCGCTGCCGATGATCTTCACGAAGGCATCCTCCAGGTTCGCCTCGCCGGTTTGCGCGCGCAGCGCATCGGGCGTTTCGTCGGCCACCACGCGGCCGCGGGCGATCACCACGATGCGATCGCACAGCGCACCCACCTCCTGCATGATGTGGCTGGAAAACAGCACGCAGCGGCCTTCGGCGCGCAGTTTCAGCATGAACTGGCGCAGCGCGCGGGTGGCCATCACGTCGAGCCCGTTGGTGGGCTCGTCGAGGATCACGTTGCCGGGGTCGTGGATCAGCGCGCGGGCGATCGCGGTCTTCACCCGCTGGCCTTGCGAAAAACCCTCGGTGCGGCGGTCGGCGATGTCGCCCATGTCCAGCGCCTGCACCAGCGCTTCGCGGCGCGTGCGCAGCTCGTCCTCGGGCAGGCCTTGCAGGCGTGCGAAATAGTCGATGTTCTCGCGCGCGGTGAGGCGCTTGTACAGCCCGCGCGCATCCGGCAGCACGCCCAGCCGGCGGCGCACCGCCAGCGGATCGACGGCGGCATCGATGCCGTCGACCAGCACCTGGCCGCGGTCGGGCGTCATCAAGGTGTAGAGCATGCGCAGCGTGGTGGTCTTGCCGGCGCCGTTGGGGCCCAGCAGGCCGGTGATCTCGCCGTCGCGGGCGGTGAAGCCGACACCATCCACGGCGCGCACGTCGCCGAATGCCTTGTGCAGATCCTTTACTTCGATCATGGCGGCGCTCCCTTAAGGTGTTGAACCGTTGAAATCGATGAACAGCGGCGGGGCCTGCAAGCGGTCCAGGCAGCTGGCGTCCAGCGCCTTCGGCTGCAGATCCTCGATGAACTTTTTCAGCAGTCGCGGCGCGCAGCCGGCGCCCATCACGTTGTGGCCCTGGCCCTTGAGCACCAGGTGGCGCGCGTTGGTGAGCCCCTTCAGCACCGCTTCGCCGTAGGCCGGCGGCGTCACCGGATCGTATTGGCCGGACAGCAGCAAGGCCGGCGTGGCGCTGCGCAAGGGCTGGTGGAAATCGGCCGGCCGCGTGCCGCGCGGCCATACGGTGCACACCGCCTGCAGCGCGGTGATCATCCGCGTGCCCAGGATGGTGTCCTCATCCTGCGGGCGCGGGCGCAGCAGGTCCGCATCCTCGCTGCAGATCACCGATGACTGCATGCCGCCATCCATCGAATCGACCAGGTCGCCCTGCAGCAATTTCGCCTGGCCGAGCAGCGGGCCCACGTCGCCACGCGCGGCCGCGTCGATCGACAGCGGCAGCAGCGCGGCGGTGATCGGCGTGTACGCAAACATGCGCACCACGCTGGCCAGCGAATCCTCGCTCAGCACACGCTGCACGCTGCGGTAGCTTTGCGGATCGCGAAAACTCACCTTGTGCGGGTTGGCGCGCAGCGCGTCGCGCAGCTGGTAGAGCGTCTGGTACGGGTCGCCGAAGCGCTCCTTGCAGGCGGGCTGCGCCGTGCAGCGGGCGAACTGCAGCTTCAGGGCGGCATCGAGGTTCTGCGCGAAATCCTCGCCCAGCACCAGCGGATTGGGCACCACGCCATCGAGCACCAGGCTGCGGATCGCGTCGGGATGATGCATGGCGTACTGCTGCGCCACGCGGGTGCCGTAGGAGATGCCGACCAGGTCGAACGTCGGCGAACCCAGCGCGCGGCGCACATCTTCCAGATCCTGCACGGCGATGGTGGTGGTGTAGTAGCGCGGGTCGGCGCGCGTCTGCACCTGCTGCAGGCAACGCGCGGTTTCCGCCTTCAACGCCACCGGGTCGAAGCCCACCTTCTCGTCCGTGGCCGCCTGCTCGGGCCCCTTGCAGCTGAGCGGGTTGGACTTGCCCGTGCCACGCTGATCCAGCAACAGCACGTTGCGGTGTGCCAGCAGCGGATCGAGCGCATTGGCCACCGACGGCCAGCTTTCCGTGGCCGCCTGGCCGGGGCCGCCGGCCAGCAGCACCACCATGTCTTTCGCCGGCAGCTGCGCCGCCGATCGGATCACCGCGAGGTTCAGGCTGATCTTGCGGCTGTGCGGATCGGCGCGGTTCTCCGGCACCTCGAACGGCGCGCACCATGCCGCGCTGGACAGCCCGGTGTACGGCTGGGGCAGTTCGCAGGCGGTCAGCGTGAGCGAACCCAGCCGCCACGTGCGCGGCCTCTGCGGCGTGCTTGCCGCATCATCGCTGGCCGGTGGAGTGGCGGCGTCGGTGTGCGCCTGGCGCGGGTGAAAATACGTCCAGCCGAACCAGCCCACGCCCGCCGCGGCGAGAACGATGCGAAACACGGTACGGGGTGCGAGCTTCATCGCGTGGGCTCCTCGTGGGACCGGAAAAGGGTGATGGCGCATGGGCGCTGCAAGGGTTGATCGAACCAGCTCTGCGCACGCTCGCCACGCATCGTCATCGTCATGGTGAGATTGCGCATGGCAAGACCCTCATGCGCCCGGATCGAAGATCGACTCGATCGGACGGCCAAACAACGCGGCAATCTTGAACGCCAGTGGCAGGCTGGGATCGTACTTGCCGGTTTCGATCGCGTTGACGGTCTGCCGCGAGACATCCAGCCGCTCGGCCAGGTCGGCCTGCGACCAGCCCTGCTCGCCGCGCAGTTCGCGCACATGGTTATTCATGGTCGCGGTAACGCCGCGCAACCAGCGGCTTGGCGATGCCGAAGATGGCGAACAGGCATGGCATCACCCAGATCGCGACCGTCGGGCCACCCACGTGCCAGCCGATATCCGCCAGCGGCAGCAGGCCAAAGCTGAAAAAGCCGAATGCGGTCGACATCGCGGCGATCGCGATGGCTTCCAGGTCGATCCGCCGCTCCAGTTCATCCTGGTCGCGCAGCACACGGACCATGGCACGGATCAGCAGCGCGATGGGCAGCAGCGGAAGTGCCGCCAGCGCCACGCGTGCGGGCACACTTTCCATCCGCGGAACCCACGTACCGGACACCATGATGAGCACCACATAGCCCGCCATCGCCGGAAAGAACTCGCGCAGGTAGCGCACATGCACCGGGCGCAACACCTCCTCGCGGGAGAAATGCGCGCACAACAGCCACGCCACACCGGTGATGGCGACGACAACACCCACGGTGACCAGCCAGCGGCGACCGCCGAGCACGCCGGCGATCAGGCAGGGCAAGGCGTAAAGCACGGCCACGCCTCCCATCATCGCCAGCGCGCGGCGGTTGGTGAGCTTCGATGGTGATTTCGATGGTCTGGACATGCGGCGGCTCCGGTGGTCGTCCATGCTGGCGATCATGGCTGGTTTCCAAGCGATGCCAGAAAACCCTCCAGCGTTCGCTGGAATTTTGCCGGCTGGTCGAGCATCACGAAATGCCGCGACGGCGAGATCGAGACCACGCTGGCCTGCGGCGCCCCTGCCAGCAGGCTTTCGTAGTAGGCCGTCTTGCGTGCCTCGCTCATTGCCGTCGGCGACTGAATGAAGTCCGGCGCGTTGTACGGCGAGATCTCCAGGATCGGCACATTGGCACTTTTCAGCAGCGGCCGGTAATCGGCCAGCATGTCCTCGGCCATGTACCGTGCGCTGGCCTTGATGTCGCTGCGCGTATTCATCGGCGCGTAGCGCGCGGCCAGCTGCGGGTCGATCACCCCGACGTGTTGCATGTACGCCAGCGCCTGCGCCGCGAACTGCGCGGGCGAGAGCGCGCCCATCTGCTGCCGTATCCGCGCCGCCATGGCCTTGCGCTGATCCATGCCCATCCGCTCCATGCCGGGGAAGATCGGCAGTCCGTCGACTGCCACCACGCCGGAGATCATCTGCGGATGCTCCCCGGCAAAACGCAATGCCAGCGTGCCGCCCAGGCTGTGGCCCACCAGGACCGGCTTGTCGATCCGCTGCTGCTCGATCAGCTGCTTCAGCGATACATCCGCGCGGTCGAACAGACTGCCGCCGCCGGCCGGCGCCGGTACGCCATCGAACCCGGCCAGCGTCACCGCATACACCACGTGGTCTTTTTGCAGCGCAGCTATCGTCCGCTCCCACACCCACGGCCCGCCCTCCAGCCCCGGGATCAGGATCACCGGCCGGCCATGGTCGCCATGGCGCTCGACTTGCAGGGTGCCGACCGTGCTCGTCGCCGCGGGCGGCTGCGCATGGGCCGGCCCATGCGACAGCCAAGCCGCGAACCCGAGCAACAACGGGACGATCATCCGACAACCGATCTTGTTCATGGCCATGCCTCCAATCTTGTCAAGTAAACTTGACACGAGATTAGAAGTATCGGCGGCGCCGTGTCAAGCAAACTTTACACGACGCCGCAGTGGGGCCCGAGCATCGTTTCAACGCGACGAGATGTATTTCTCGCGGCGGATCTGCGCCACCGGCAGGCCGAAGTCCTTGAGCGCGGCGAAAGCCGCATCGACCATGTTGGGGTTGCCGCAGAGGTAGGCGATGTCGCGCTCGGCGCTGGGGCCCAGTTCGGCCAGCACGTTCTGCACGTGACCGCTGCGGTCGCTGGAACGTGGCACGGCACGCGCCTGGCGGCTGAGGCAGCCGTGGAAGAGAAAGCCCGGATGCGCCTGCGCGAACGCCTCGAACTGCTCGCCGTAGAGCAGCTCCGCCTCGCTGCGCGCGCCGTACAGCAGCACCACTTCACGGTCACCGCGCGCCAGCAGTTGCTCGATCTGAGGCAGCATGGCGCGGTAAGGCGTGACGCCGGTGCCGGTGGCCAGCAGCAGGTAGCGCGGGTGCGTGTCGGTGGCCTGCAGACAGAAACGGCCGTACGGGCCGCTGGCGTCCACGACGCCGCCGATCGGCAGCTCGCTGAGCAACCTGGTGGCCGCGCCGCCTTCCACGTAGCTCACCGCGATCTCGATGCGCCGGACTTCGCACGGCGTGTTCGGCGAGCTGCCGTCGCCCACGCTGGCCACCGAATAGCTGCGCTTGGTGGCCGTGCCGTCGTCGTAGTGGAAATGGATCTGCAGGAACTGGCCGGGGGTGAACGCCAGCGGCTGCCCGTCGACCCGTTCGAACACCAGATGGCGCACGGCGGAGGCCAGCATGTAGCTGTCGACGAGGCGTAGCTGGAAGTGATCGGCCATGGTGATTCCGGAAACGGTGTGTGCTTCTGGCACGGCCAGACGGCAGGAGGTAGCCCGCTATAATAAAGGGCTAGCCTTTTCGGTGCAGCCCATGTCATTGCAGTCTTCTTCCGCACCCGCGCTCGTGGTCGACAACCTGCGCAAGACCTACGGCAACGGCGTGGAGGCGCTGAAGGGCATCAGCCTCACGGTGCAGCCGGGCGACTTCTTCGCGTTGCTCGGCCCCAACGGCGCGGGCAAATCGACCCTGATCGGCATCCTTTCCTCGCTGGTCAACTCCACCAGCGGCGACGCCAGGGTGTTCGGCGTATCGGTCAACAGCAACCGCAGCGCCGCGATGCGGCTGATCGGGCTGGTGCCGCAGGAGATCAACTTCAACCAGTTCGAGAAGCCGTTCGACATCTGCGTCAACGAGGCCGGCTTCTACGGCATCCCGCGCAAGGAAGCCGCGAAAAGGGCGGAGAAATACCTGAAGGAACTGCGCCTGTGGGACAAGGCGCAGATGCAGGCACGCACGCTGTCCGGCGGCATGAAAAGGCGGCTGATGATCGCCCGCGCGATGATGAACGAGCCGAAGCTCTTGATCCTGGACGAACCCACCGCGGGCGTGGACATCGAGATCCGCCGCTCGATGTGGCAGTTCGTCAGCGCCATCAACGCGGCCGGCACCACGGTGATCCTCACCACGCACTACCTGGAGGAAGCCGAGTCGCTGTGCCGCAACATCGCCATCATCGACCACGGCACCATCATCGAGAACACCAGCATGAAGCGGCTGCTGGCCACGCTGGACGTGGAGACCTTCGTGCTGGACGTGATCGCCGTCCCCGACGCGCTGCCCGACTTGCCCAACGTCATCCTGCGCCGCCGCGACGAGCGCACGCTGGAGGCCGAGATGGCCCGCTCGCACGACCTCAATTCGCTGTTCGCGCAACTGTCCGCGCATGGCATCACGGTGACCTCGATGCGCAACAAGACCAACCGGCTGGAGGAGCTGTTCGTGCGACTGGTGGAAGGCGGACGGGAGCTGGCCGCATGAGCAACGCCGCCGCCAACCTGATTGCCCTCAATACCTTGGTACGTCGCGAGATCGTGCGCATCATGCGCATCTGGACGCAGACGCTGATCCCGCCGGCGATCACCATGACGCTGTACTTCGTGATCTTCGGCAAGCTGATCGGCAGCAGGATCGGCATCGTCCAGGGCCACTTCACCTACATGCAGTACATCGTGCCGGGGCTGGTGATGATGAGCATCATCACCAACAGCTACGGCAACATTTCCAGCTCGTTCTTCGGCGCCAAGTTCAGCCGCGCGGTGGAGGAAATGCTGGTGTCGCCGATGCCGAACTGGGTGATCCTGCTGGGCTACGTGACCGGTGCGGTGGTGCGCGGGCTGGTGGTGGGCGTGCTGGTACTGCTGATCGCGCTGTTCTTCACCGACCTGCACGTCGTGCATCCGCTGATCACCTTCACCTCGGTGCTGCTGGGCGCCACGATCTTCTCGCTGGCCGGTTTCGTCAACGCCGTCTACGCCAAGAAGTTCGACGACATCGCCCTGGTGCCCACCTTCATCCTCACCCCGCTGACCTATCTCGGCGGCGTGTTCTACTCGGTCAACATGCTGGCCGAACCGTGGCAGGCCATCTCGCGTGCCAACCCGATCCTGTACATGGTCAACGCCTTCCGCTTCGGCGTGCTGGGCATCAGCGACGTGCACGTGGGGGTGGCGTTCGTGGTGATGCTGGGCTTCGTCGTGGGGTTGTCGATATTGGCGTTGCAGCTGTTGAAGCGTGGTGTCGGCTTGCGCTCCTGACTTTTTGCCCGTCATCCCTGCGCAAGCAGGGATCCAGCGCCTTTCCCCACCTGAAGGCACTGGATTCCGGCTTTCGCCGGAATGACGAGGCATGTGATTCCTCGTTCACCGTCGGCTGTCTCCATGCGCGTCAACAAATACATCAGCGAAGCCGGCCTGTGCTCGCGCCGCGAGGCGGACGAGCTGCTGCTGGCCGGGCGCGTCACCATCAACGGCGAAACCGTCACCACCGGCGCGAAGGCGCTGGACGGCGACGAGGTGCGTGTCGATGGCGAGATCGTCAAGGCGCGCATCCTGGCCGCCACGCCGGCGGCGAAGAAGGCGGTCTACATCGCGCTGAACAAGCCGGTCGGGGTCACCTGCACCACCGACCACAGCGTGGACGGCAACATCGTGGATTTCGTGGACCACCCGCAGCGGATCTTCCCGATCGGCCGGCTGGACAAGGATTCCGAGGGGCTGATCCTGCTGACCAGCAACGGCGACATCGTCAACGAGATCCTGCGCGCGGAAAACCGCCACGAGAAGGAATACCTGGTGGCGGTGAACAAGGCCGTCACCGACGAGTTCATTGCCGGCATGGGCAGGGGCGTGCGCATCCACGGCCAGATGACCCAGCGCTGCCGCGTGCGCCGCATCGCGAAATTCGGCTTCTCGATCGTGCTGACCCAGGGCCTGAACCGGCAGATCCGCCTGATGGCCGCCGCCTTCGGCTACCGCGTCACCCAGCTGCGCCGCGTGCGCATCGACAACGTGAAGCTGGCCCACCTGAAACCCGGCCAGTGGCGCAACCTCACCGAGGCCGAATTGAAGGGGCTGCTGCCCGGGCGCACGCAGTGGTAGGAGCGCACCCTGTGCGCGATGCTTTCCGTTAGGCACGAAGAGCATCGCGCACAGGGTGCGCTCCTACACCAAAGATCACGCCGCCGGCAGCGTCTGCAGATCCCAGCGCGGGCGCACCTGCACGGTGTCGTCCTGATGCTGACCGCTGGCCAGGCGGATGGCGCCGGCCAGGGCGATCATGGCGCCGTTGTCGGTGCAGAACACCAGCCGCGGGAAGTACACCTGGAAACCATCTTTTTCGCCGGCCTTCGCCAGCTCCGCGCGCAAGTGCCGGTTGGCGCCGACGCCGCCGGCGATCACCAGCCGCTTGGCGCCACACGCTTCGAGTGCGCGGCGGCACTTGATGATCAGGGTGTCGACGATCGCCTCCTCGAAGCCGCGGGCGATGTCGGCGCGGGTTTGCCCGCTCTGGTCCGATTTCTGCCAGGCCAGCAGGACCTGGGTTTTCAGGCCGGAGAAGCTGAAATCCAGCCCGGGCCGGTCGGTCATCGGGCGCGAGAAGCGGTACGCGCCGGCCGTGCCCTGCTCGGCCAGTTTCGCCAGCGCCGGACCGCCGGGGTACGGCAGGCCCATCATCTTGGCGGTCTTGTCGAAAGCCTCGCCCGCCGCGTCGTCCAGGGTGTCGCCCAGGATGGTGTACTGGCCGATCGCCTTCACCTCCACCAGCAGCGAATGGCCGCCGGACACCAGCAAGGCCACGAACGGCGGCTCGGGCGGGTTTTCCTCCAGCAGCGGCGCCAGCAGGTGGCCCTCCATATGATGGACACCCACGGCCGGCACGCCCAGCGCCCAGGCCAGCGCGCGGCCCGCCGAGGCGCCCACCAGCAGCGCGCCGACCAGGCCGGGGCCGGCGGTGTAGGCCACGCCGCCCAGGTCCTCAACGGTGAGGCCGGCCTGGGCCAGGGCCTCATGGATCAGCGGCAGCAACTTGCGCACGTGGTCGCGGCTGGCCAGCTCGGGCACCACGCCGCCGTAATCGGCGTGCAGCTTGATCTGGCTGTACAGCGTGTGGGCCAGCAAACCGCGGCCCGGCGCGTCCGGTTCCCAGCGCAGCAGGGCCACGCCGGTCTCGTCGCAGGAGCTCTCGATGCCCAAGATCGGCCGGTTGTTGCCCGGCTTTGAAAATTCTTTGTTATCCACGGTATAATTCGCGGCTCGCTCTATCCAACAGTCCCGTAGCGGGACAGATTACCACTCGGAGTTTCCATGCCCAACGTAAAAGTTCGCGAGAACGAGCCGTTCGAGATTGCACTGCGTCGTTTCAAGCGTACCTGCGAAAAGGCCGGCGTCCTGGCTGAAACGCGCAAGCGTGAGTTCTACGAAAAGCCCACCCAGGAGCGCAAGCGCAAGCGCGCTGCCGCCGTGAAGCGTCACCTGCGCCGCCTGTCGCGCGACGTGTCGCGCAAAGTCCGCCTGTACTGATTCCTGGCGTCGATCCGCCGACCATCGGTGGATCCGGCAGCCGGGAGTCGCGGTCGGCGCCAGCTCCCTGACGGGAGCCGCCCGCAGCCACCGCAACGCGCCCGGATTCGACCTGGCCGGTGTTGTCCCTTGGGCAACGCCGGTTTTGTCGTTTCCATAGAATCGGTTTCCCGTCCTTCCCGCGAGGCATTGCCATGACGCTCAAGCAGCAGCTCACCGACGACATGAAAACCGCCATGCGCGGCGGCGACAAGCATCGGCTGGGCGTGATCCGGCTGATGCTGGCCGCGATCAAGCAGCGCGAAGTGGATGACCGCGTGGAGCAGACCGACGCGCTGGTACTGGCCACGCTGGAAAAGATGCTCAAGCAGCGCCGCGATTCGATCAGCCAGTACGATGCCGCCGGGCGCGACGATCTTGCCACCATCGAGCGCGCCGAGATGGCGGTGATCGAGACCTACCTGCCGGCCAAGCTGAGCGAGGCGGAGATCGACACGCTGATCGACGCCGCCATCGCCGAAACCGGCGCCAGCTCACCGCGCGACATGGGCAAGGTGGTGGCCGCGGTGAAGGACAAGGCCGCCGGCCGCGCCGACATGGCCGTGGTCTCGGGCAAGATCAAGGCGCGCCTGGCGCCCTGACGCCGCGGCGCCCGATGCGTCGCATTCACGCCCACCCCGCTAAAACGTGGCCCACGACCTGCCGGCACGGCGCCGCGGGACCATCACGGACGGGAGAAACGCATGCTGAAGTGGGCCATCATTTTCGCCATCGTGTCGCTGATCACCGGCTGGCTGGGTTTTGGCGGGGTTTCCGGCGCCACCGCCACGATCGCCAAGATCCTGTTCGCCTGTTTCGTGATCCTGTTCCTGCTGGCGATTCTGGCGGTGGTCGGCGTATTCCATATTCTCTGACCGCCATCGCGTCCCGGCGCCCTCGTTCAGACCTGCCGGCGCCAACCGACTAAACTAGGCCGCTTATGCGCGGCCTGATTCCCGACAGCTTCATCGATGAACTGCTTGCCCGCGTCGACATCGTCGACGTGGTCGAGCGGCGGGTGCCGCTGAAGAAGGCCGGGCGCGAATGGACCGCCTGCTGCCCCTTCCACGACGAGCGCACGCCGTCGTTCTACGTCAGCCCGGCCAAGCAGTTCTTCCATTGCTTCGGCTGCGGCGTCAGCGGCAGCGCGATCAAGTTCATCATGGACTTCGACCGCCTGGAATTTCCCGATGCGGTGGAGGAGCTGGCGCAGACCGTCGGCATGACGGTGCCGCGCGAAGGCGGCCGCGACGCCGCACCGCGCGAGGACAAGACCGATCTCTACAGCCTGCTGGAAGAGGCGGCCAGCTGGTACGAGCGCGAGCTGCCGCGCCACGCCGACGCCCAGGCGTACTGCAGGAAGCGCGGGCTGGATGCCGACACCATCAAGCGTTTCCGCATCGGCTGGGCACCTGCCGGCTACGATGGCGTGATGAAGGCGCTGGGCAACAGCACGCGGCGGCGCGACCTGCTGGACCAGGCCGGCATGCTGGCCAGCGGCGATCGCGGCAAGTACGACCGCTTCCGCGAGCGGCTGATGTTTCCGATCCTGGATCGCCGCGGCCGCGTGATCGCGTTTGGCGGGCGCGTGGTGCAGGCCTCGCCGGCTTCGGGCCAGGCGCCGCCGAAGTACCTCAACTCGCCCGAGACGCCGCTGTTCCACAAGGGCCGCGAGCTGTTCGCGCTGTGGCAGGTGAAGCAGGCCAACCAGAGCCTGGCGCGCATCGTGGTGGTCGAGGGCTACATGGACGTGATCGCCCTGCACCAGGCCGGCCTGCCGATCGCGGTGGCCACGCTGGGCACCGCCACCACGCCCGACCACACCGAAGTGCTGTTCCGCGCCGCGCCCGACGTGGTGTTCTGCTTCGACGGCGACCGCGCCGGCCGCGCGGCGGCATGGAAAGCGCTGGAATCGGCGCTGCCGCGGCTGCGCGACGGTCGCCAGGCGTATTTCCTGTTCCTGCCCGACGGCGAGGATCCCGACTCACTGGTGCGCAAGGAAGGCAAGGACGGCTTCGAGAAGCGCATCCGGGACGCGATGCCGCTGTCCGATTATTTCTTCAGCGAGCTGTCGCACGACGTGGAGATGGGCAGCCTCGATGGCCGCGCGCGGCTGGCCGAACGGGCGCGCCCGCTGATCGGGAGACTGCCCGATGGCGCGTTCCGCGACCTGATGGTGCAGGAGCTGGAAAAACGCAGCGGTGTGGGTGCCAACCTCCCCGCCAGCGCGCTCCATCGTGCCGCCCATCAGCCCACGACGGTGCAGCGCAGCCTTGTGCGCAGCGCCATTTCGCTGCTGCTGACCCAGCCGACGCTGGCCGACCGGGTCGACAAGCCCTACCGCTTCCTGCGCCTGGACAAGCCCGGCGTGGGTCTGCTGGCCGAGTTGCTGGACCTGGCGCGGGCACGACCGGGGATCAACTCGGCGATGCTGGTGGAGCATTTCGCCGAGCGGCCCGAATACGCCGCGCTGAAGAAACTGATGGCCACGCTCTCGGTGGGCGAGCCCGAGGCGCAGGCGATGGAGTTCTTCGACGCGCTGGCGCGCATGGACGACCAGGCCACCACCCAGCGCCGCGACAGCCTGCTGGCCAAGAGTCGCAGCGGCGCGCTGGACAGCGCCGAAAAGGCCGAGCTGCGCGAGTTGCTGGCCGCGCGCGTGCGTCCGCCCGTGGCCCCGGCATGAGCATGCTGCAGAGCCGCATCGCGTTGCGCGCACCGCGTCATCGTGTCCCGCCCTCCCTCCCGCGCCGGTCGACTGTGGGATCATGCCGGCCCGCGGCGGTGCATGCCGCGCACGGCGCGCAAGGATTTTGATGGATCTTCTGCAACAACTGATCACGGTGTTTGCCGAGAACGGCTACGTCGCCGTCTTCATCGCGCTGATGATCTGCGGCGCGGGCCTGCCGCTGCCGGAGGACATCACCCTGGTCGCCGGTGGCGTGATCGCCGGGTTGGGCTACGCCAACGTGCACGTGATGTTCGCGCTGACGATGTTCGGCGTGCTGCTGGGCGACGCGGCGATCTTCCTGCTGGGCCACCACTACGGCGCGCGCATGCTGAAGTGGCGCCTGGTGGCGCGCGTGCTGACGCCCGAGCGATACGCCCGGGTGCAGGAGAAGTTCGACCGCTACGGCAACCGCGTGCTGTTTTTCGCCCGCTTCCTGCCCGGCATGCGCACCACGGTGTACATCACCGCCGGCACCACGCACCGGGTGTCGTTCTGGCGGTTCCTGCTGATCGACACGCTGGCGGCGCTGATCAGCGTGCCGTTCTGGGTTTACCTGGGCTACATCGGCGCCAACAACCACGAGTGGCTGGTGATGTGGATGCATCGCGGCCAGACCAGCCTGTGGGTGATGCTGGGCATCCTGCTGCTGACGCTGCTGGTGCTGTGGTGGCGCCACCGCCGCCGCGCGCGCTGCAACCTGCCTTGATCGCCACGCATCGGCCATCTCGCCGATCGATCGGACGCTGATCCATGTCGCCACGGCGCCTGCTCCCCGACAGCTTCACCCTGGCCTTGCTGGCCACGGTGGCGCTGGCCTCGCTGCTGCCCTGTCGGGACGAGGCGGCGCGGGTGTTCGACATCGTCACCGATGGCGCAATCGCGCTGCTGTTTTTCCTGCATGGCGCCAAGTTGCCGCGCCAGGCGATCGTGCAGGGCGTAACGCATTGGCGACTGCACCTGACCGTGTTCGCCAGCACCTTCGTGCTGTTTCCGCTGCTGGGGCTGGCGCTGCAGCCGCTGGGCCAGGCGCTGCTGACGCCCCAGCTCTACCTGGGCGTACTGTTTGTCTGCGCGCTGCCGTCCACCGTGCAGTCGTCCATTGCCTTCACCTCGATCGCCGGCGGCAACGTGCCGGCGGCGGTGGTCAGTGCCTCGGTGTCCAACCTGATCGGCATCGTGCTGACGCCGCTGCTGGTGGGCTTGCTGCTGGCCAGCCACGGTGGCGGCATGTCATGGCACGGCGTGCTGGACATCGTGCTGCAGTTGCTGCTGCCGTTCGTGCTGGGCCACGTCGCACGGCGCTGGATCGGCACGTTCGTGGACCGGCACAAGCCGCTGCTGCGCCTCACCGACCAGGGCACGATCCTGCTGGTGGTGTACACCGCGTTCAGCGCCGCCGTGGTGCAAGGCCTGTGGCACGACACGCCGCTGGGCGCACTGGTTTCCACCCTGGCGATGAGCGCGCTGCTGCTGGGGCTGGTGATGACCACTGTGACCTGGGCCGCGCGACGCCTGGGCTTCTCGCGCAGGGACGAGATCGCCATCGTGTTCTGCGGCTCCAAGAAAAGCATGGCCAGCGGCATCCCGATGGCCAAGATCCTCTTCGCCGGCCAGCTCGGCGGCTTGGGCGCGCTGGTGCTGCCGCTGATGATCTTCCACCAGCTGCAGCTGATGGTGTGCGCGGTGGTGGCGCGGCGGTATGCGAGGCGCGGGGGCGCATCCTGTTGGCGAAGATGATCGCGAGGCGGATTGATGGTTGGGGCGGTCGCGATGATCGCCCGCACGCCAAACCACTGTAGGAGCGACTTCAGTCGCGACGCTTTCTGGTTTTGATGTTGGATTTAGAGCAAGAGCTTTCGATCGCCTACGGCGCTCGAGTTACTTTTCTCTTGCGTGGCCAAGAGAAAAGTAACCAAAAGAGAAGGCCACCCCGCTTGGCGCTTGCCGGGCCTCCTGCCCGGCAAGTCCGTGAGCCGGGGCCGGGCTTTTCGACAGGACTCCTGTCCTGGCGAAAAGGCATCGACATCCCTGTCGATGCCCGCTACGTGGCCTGCCGCCCCCGACTCACCGCCGCACAGGGGCCCCGGGTAGAGCAGCGGGCCATCCTGGCCCGCACTCGGTGCGCAACCGCTGCGCGGTTGCGAGAGCAAAGAATTCTCGGCACTGGAAGACTTTTCGATTGACTAAAAACGTCCGCGATCGGCCAGAAGCGGACCTAGACTCCTAGGTGGTTTCCGACACCAACACTGCATAGTGATCTGCGTCCACGCGCTCCAATGCTTCCATAACGCGCCTCACCATACCCCGCGACATCGCAGGGAAATCAGAAAACTCCAGAAGGCGGAGGGTTGATGCGCTATGCGACCCCTCGTCCACATACCTTCCTACCGCGCCACGCTCCACTTCGTCGTCGAATAAAACGTCGAGCTTGGTCAGATAGCCCTTCGGTGTGGGCCGCCGAAAGCCGAGATACATCTCCAGGAACCGCCTGAGCAAGTTCGGACAGTTCAGATAGGCATCAACCTCCTGGCTGGTGCTCGTCTGGAACTGGCGCAGGCAATAGAAGACGTGGTGGTAGTCGGAGCGGAACTTCGCCAAGTGTCCTGGAAGCTCTATCAGCTGGCTGGCGCCGTCAGGCTCTCGGTGGACGAGGTACGCAGCGTGCTCCTTCTTGAACTTCCCACGATCGCTCCAGTCCTGCTTGATCGTGTTGAAGAACTCCGAGTTGTGCGTTGAAACGAAGAGCTGCCGACATACCTTCAGGCTCGTGATAAGGAGGTAGGCCACGTCGTAGATGTGGTTGGCGTCCAGGCTACAGATCGGGTCATCCACGAAAACGACCAGATCCTCAAGCCGCTGACCGTTCTGTCCCAAGCTGACCAGAAAGTACGCCAGCGAGATCGCCGTCCGCTCGCCGTCGCTCATGTTGGTGGCCGGCTGACCTTCGCGGATGAACTGGATCCGATTGTCCTGAGCCTGCTCGACGGATATGCGCGGTCCAAGCAATCGCTTCAATAGCCCATTGATTTGGCTTGCGGCCACTGAGCTACGCTGTAGCTCGGCATTCGCCGTAGTTGCTTGCCCTGCGATCTTCTGCCCGACAGTCTTGATCCGTCCCAGCTCCGCTTCAACCTGGGTCAAGAACGCGATCGCTTCCGCCGCTCCGGGGTCGAGCACAAAACGGGCTGCGAAGTGCTCCTTGACTTTCTCGGCTGCACCCCGGCGTCTGGCGGAAAGTTCGTCACATGCGCGGTTGTGGTCGTCCTTTGCTTGGCGAAGCTCCGCAAGGATAGCCATCAACTCGGGAGCTCGATCTCCAACCAACTCCACAGTGAGTGCCGTCTCCATGTTGGCAAGCTTTTCCCTCAATAGGCGGGCCCAACTCGCACGAATCTCGGTTTCGCGAGCTTCCCAAGCCGCGAGTCGACTCAGTGCAGCTTGGACCTTGGCCCGAACATCAGGAACCCACTCCTTCTCGTGCGGAAAGGTGTGCGCCTGCCTAGGCTGTTCCAGCCGCCCGATTGCCGCCGTGACGGCAGCGTGCTGTCGGCGATATTCATCGGAGAAGTGGTTCGCGTAGGCTTCCAGCGCTTGCGCTGCATCGTTTCCACAAAAGGCACAGGTCGTACTGTGCTCATGAAATTGCAGACCGGTGCGTACCCAATCGCTCAGCGCAGGATCGTCAGCCAAGTGCTTGATCGTGTTCTGCCTAGGCGTCTCCCTCAACAACCCAGCGACATCATCGACCCCAGGCGGAAGCGGAGGCATCACCGCTGGCAGGTTACTAATGGGAGCGAACTCGTTCTGGTCTCTCGCCTGGTTGACCATTGCTTCCAGAGTGACAGCGTCCAGAAGATGCTCAGCCGGCGCGGTCAGCCGTTGCTGGATACCTTTCAGATTGGGTGCCCTAAAGTCGCGGACACCCAACATCGTCCCGCAATCCCTAGCTAGGTCAGTGGCCGCTTTATCTCTGGCGGCACTGGTCTCACTCTGTTTCGCCTGGACCGAGCGATACATTGCCGCCACGCGTTCCCGCCTCCGGGACAACGAGGCAATGCGGTTACTCAGCCGGATGTTGTCTTCGCCCACGATGAACAAGGCAGGCGCTTGCGTGTAATCGGCCTGCTGCAGGTTGGCATCGATAAAGTCCCGGTTGAAGATGCACACGGAGATCCGTCCCCGATCCTGCTCTTTCCGGCTATCCAGCACTCCCTGCCCCACGCTGACACGCACATGTGCGCCGGCCGGCAGCCGACTTACGGCCGGACCGTTCAATAGCCCGAAGACACGGGACAGGGTTGTCTTGCCAGAAGCGTTCCAACCATAAATCAGGTTGTAGCGCGCGAAATCTGGCGCTGCACTCGTCCGCCCATCGTAGCCGTCCCACACGGCCGCCTGTGAAATGGATTCAATCCGCCGAAGCATACCCCCCCCAAAAAACCCATGGCTCGTCATGAGCGCCTAACAAAGCAATCCGTCCTACGCATCTGAACTTCCGCATTGGGTCGAATGCGGCCTTCTCTTAGGCTTCAACGGCTGCTTGATTCGACCTGCAACCGCTTCCGTGCCGGCGCGGTACAGGGTCGTCGCGCGGACTAGTCGAGCCTCGTCTCCAGCGAAAGTGCGGGGACATCCATGACAGGCAGCAGCTCATCGGGGAGAGCCTTCTTCCCTTTGGCCCCGGCCTCGACCAGGCGCTTGGCGCGCGCAGTCACCGACTGCGGCGACTCGATGAGGCGCTTGCGCGCCGTGTCGAAGACGCCGCGGGTCTTGTCGAGACTGTTGCCGATGGCCTGAAATTCCTCCAAGAATGCCGCCAGCGAATCGAGCAACTTGCCGGCTTCCTCACCGATCTTGCCGACTTGCTTCTGAAGCTTGTCGCGCATCCACAGACGTTCGACCACGCGCAGCATCGCCATGAGCGTGTTGGGTGATGCGAACACGACGCGCTTGGCAAACGCCTCGGTCTGCAGGTCGTGGTTTACCGACAGGGCGGCCGCCAACGCCCCCTCGATCGGTACGAAGAGAATGGTCATGTCCAATGCGGACGGACCGACGACCTTGGGGTAATTCTTGTCGGCCAAGTCCCGCACGTGCTGGCGCAGCGCGGCCGTGTGGCGAATGAGCGCGTCTTGGTAGCTTTCCGGCGACTCCGCATTGCATGCGTCTGCCCAAGCGACCAAGTTGACCTTGGAGTCGACAACGACCTGCTGTCCGTCGGGCAGGTTCACGATGACGTCGGGCTTGCGCAAACGACCGGATTCCTCATCGCGGTTGGGATCTTGCTTGAGGAAGTTCGTGCCTTCTTCGAGGCCCGAGGCCTTGAGTACGGTATCGAGAATCATTTCGCCCCAGTCGCCACGCGTCTTGGCGTTGCCCTTGAGCGCGCGCGCGAGATTCTCCGTCGCGGTCGCCATGTGCTGGTTCAGCGTCTGGAGACTTTGGATATTGCCAGTGAGTGTGGCGACCTTGGTGGCCGAGTCGTCGTGCAACTTGCGCGCCTCGGCCTGGAATTCCGCGATGCGGTCTGCGAAGGGCTTCAAGGTCTCATCGAGACCGCGTTTGGAAGCCTCGCCGGAGTCCTTGATACGTTGATCGAGCGCGGCAGCCTTCTGGTCAAATACCTGGCTCGACGCGGCAAGAAATGCGTTGCGCAGCTGTTCTTCTGCGTTGGTCAGGAATTGCTTGACGCCCTCGTAGGCCTCAACGGCGGCCGCGCGTTCGGCAATGGCGCGCGCGTTCGCGGCGCGCAGTTGGGCCGTCGCGTCCTTCTCCGCATCGAGTGCGAGCCGGGCAGCATCGCGTTCCGCCTGCAGGACACCCGCCTGGTCGGTGGCGGCCGCGCGTTCGGCCGCAGCCCGCTCGTGTGCGGCCCGCAACTTGGACGCTGCGTCTCTCTCGATCTCGAGGGAAGCGCGGGCAGTGTCCCGTTCTTGTTGCAGGACCGCGACCTGCTCCAGCGCGGTTTGCCGCTGGGCCTGCAGACCCGCCTCTCGGGCGGTGGCCTCGGTGATTGCCTGCTGGAGCTGCTTGGCCGTGGTCTCCATTTCGACGACCCGATCCAGGGCGTCCGGCAGGCGTGCCGCATCACGGGCGAGTGCGTCAACGCGATCGCGTAGCTCTTGGACCTGACGATCGCGTTCGCTGAGTTGGCTTAGAAGCTGACGACGCGTCGTCCAGCGCCAGAGCACACCCAAAGTGCTCGCCAGTACGACAAGGCCCCATCCCCAAATCGGCATCAACATGGCACTCCTCCCTGTGCATTAAAGCCTACGCACAGGGGCGTGCGGGCGCAAACCCCGCAGCCCCGTTGTCGCCAGAACCCTGAGGCGCCCCATTAAGACGTAGCAACCCGGACTTGCCTCGATTCAAGTCTTTCGCCCGAATGTCCGCTTTGGGTCGATAGCAGACCGTCAAGCTTGCTTTTATTGAGGTGCTTATTTTCAAGTGATGGCGCGCGGTTACTGTCCGCGACGCCCGTTGCTGTTGCTTGGCCCTTCTGAAGAGTGCGGGCCACGATGGCCCGCTGCTCTACCCGGGGCCCCTGTGCGGCGGTGAGTCGGGGTCGACAGGCCGCGCAGCGGGAGTCGACATGGATGTCGGCTCCTTTTCGTCAGGGCACGATGCCCTGTCGAAAAGCCCGGCCCCGGCTCACGGACTTGCCGGGCAGGAGGCCCGGCAAGCGCCAAGCGGGGTGGCCTTCTCTTTTGGTTACTTTTCTCTTGGCCACGCAAGAGAAAAGTGACTCGAGCGCCGTAGGCGATCGAAAGCTCTTCGCTCTAAAGCCCGTGGCTTTGAAACCCGCCACCATGGATGAAGCAAGAGCATCGCGCACAGGGTGCGCTCCTACAGCGAGCGGAAGGAGTTCTCGCGATCAGAGCCAGCGCCCATAACGGCGGATGTAGATCACCTTCACCAACTGCGTCAGCACGCAATAACTCGCCAGGGTAAGCGCCAGCCACGCGAAGTACACCGGCGGCAGAGGAACCATGCCGATCTTCGCGCCCAGCGCGCTGAACGGAATCAGCATGCCGGCGACGATGATGGCGATGGTCAGGCCCAGCACCGGCGCGGCGGCCGTGCTCTGCAGGAACGGGATGCGGCGGGTGCGGATCATGTGCACGATCAGGGTCTGCGACAGCAGGCCCTCGATGAACCAGCCGGACTGGAACAGCGACTGCTGCGCCGGTGAATTCGCACCGAAGTAATGCCACATCAGCCAGAACGTGGTGAGGTCGAAGATCGAGCTGACCGGCCCCACCCACACCATGAACCGGCCGATGTCGCCGGCATCCCACTGCCGCGGCCGGCTCAGGTAATCCTCGTCCATGCGATCGAACGGGATCGACAGTTGCGAGATGTCGTAGAGCAGGTTCTGCACCAGGATCTGCAGCGGCAGCATCGGCAGGAACGGCAGGAACGCGCTGGCCACCAGCACGCTGAACACGTTGCCGAAGTTGGAGCTGGCGGTCATCTTGATGTACTTCATGATGTTGCCGAAGGTGACGCGCCCTTCCAGCACGCCCTCCTCCAGCACCATCAGGTTTTTTTCCAGCAGGATGATGTCGGCCGACTCCTTGGCGATGTCGGTGGCGGTGTCCACCGAGATACCCACGTCGGCATCGTGCAGCGCCGGCGCGTCGTTGATGCCGTCGCCGAGGAAGCCCACGGTATGGCCCAGCCGCTGCAGCGAGCGCACCACCCGCGACTTCTGCAGGGGCGACATCTTGGCGAACACGGTGACGCGCGCGACCTGCGCATCCAGCGCCGCATCGTCGAGCGCCTCCACCTCGCTGCCCTGCATCGCGTGGCGCACCTCCAGCCCCACCTCGCGGCAGATCTTGCGCGTCACCGCCTCGTTGTCGCCGGTGATCACCTTCACCGCGACGCCATGCTGATGCAGGGCGCGGATCGCGGTGGCCGCCGAATCCTTGGGCGGGTCGAGAAACGCCAGGCAACCGACCGCGGTCAGGCCGCTTTCGTCGGCCACGCCGTAGGGTCGTCCGTGGGCGCGCTGGCGCCGCATGGCCACCACCAGTACGCGCAGGCCGTCCTCGTTGAGGCGACGGGTCATGGCCTTGATCGCGCGGCGACGGGCGTCGGTCATCGGCTCGATAGCGTCGCCGGTCCGGGCGAAATCGCAGATCGCCAGCATCTCCTCGACCGCGCCCTTGCAAATCAGCAGATGGTCGCCGTCGCCTTCGGCCACCACCACCGACATGCGCCGGCGCTGGAAGTCGAACGGGATCTCGTCGACCACGCGAAAGCGCGCCGCCGCCGTTTCCAGCTCGCGGTGTTCCAGCACGGCCTTGTCCATCAGGTTGCGCAGGCCGGTCTGGAAGCGGCTGTTGAGATAGCCGTATTCCAGCGCCTCGCCCGAGGCCTCGCCATCGAGGTCGAGGTGGCGTTCGAGCACGATGCGGTCGAGCGTGAGCGTGCCGGTCTTGTCGGTGCACAACACGTCCATCGCGCCGAAGTTCTGGATCGCGTTGAGCTGCTTCACCACCACCTTGCGCCGCGACATCGCCATCGCACCGCGGGCCAGGTTGGCGGTGACGATCAGCGGCAGCATTTCCGGCGTCAGCCCCACCGCGATCGACAGCGCAAACAGGAACGCCTCGGTCCAGTCGTGCTTGTCCAGCCCGTTGATCAGGAACACCACCGGCACCATCACCGCCATGAAGCGGATCAGCAGCCAGCTGACCCCGCTCACGCCGCGGTCGAAACTGGTCTGCACGCGCTGGCCGGTCATGCTGTGCGACAGCGACCCCAGGTACGTGCGCGGGCCGGTGGCAAGCACCACCGCGACCGCCGTGCCGCTGACCACGTTGGTGCCCATGTAGCAGATCGTGGGCAGCTCCAGCGGATCACCGCCCGCCTGCTCATGGGCAATGGAGACGGGCGCGGATTTCTCCACCGGCAGCGACTCCCCGGTGAGGATGGCCTGGCTGATGAACAGGTCCTTGGCGACCAGCAGGCGCACGTCCGCGGGCACCATGTCGCCCGCGCCCAGGTGCACGATGTCGCCGGCGACCAGCTCGGCCACCGGCACCTCGATCATCTCGCTGTGGCCGTCGGACGCGCGCCGCGTGACGCTGGCGGTGTTGCGCACCATCGCCTTCAGGCTGTCGGCCGCGCGCGAGGAGCGGTACTCCTGGCTGAAGCCGAGTGCCACGCTGATCCCCACCATCACCGCGATGATCGCCGGACCGGTCAGGTCGCCGCGATCGGTGAACAGCTGCACGCCGGCCAGCACCAGCAGCACCACGATGAAAGGGTTCATGAACGCCCGCAGCAGCTGCCGCGCCCAGTGCGGCGGCTTCTCGTGCGCTACTTCGTTGGGCCCGTCGCGGTGCAGCCGGGCCCTGATCTGCGTCTCGTCGAGGCCGCCGTGCGTGCTGTCCAGGGCGTGCAACAACGCATCGGCGGGACGGAACGCCGCCGCCGCGGCAGCCGGCCTCGGCGCCTTTTTTTCCGCTCGCTGGATGGTGAAGTTGTTCATCGGATGCTGCTTTGGAGGCGGTGGAATCGCAGGCTTGGCGCGCAGTCAGATGGACGTATGGACGTCCATCCGGAAGGAACGCGAAAGAAGCCGTGGGCCGCGCGGGGGGGTCGACCAGACGCTCAGCGCCCCAATGGCGCGAAGGACGGGCCCGGCACTGGCGGTTTCGCCACTTCGGCCGCAACCGCAGCCGCGCTCGCGGCCAGCGGGGGCGGCACGGTCACCACGAAGCCGCGCTCGCGCCGGCCGGCACCGACGATCAGCCAACGCCGGGCCGCGAGACGGCGGCGGCAGAATTCACGTATGAGCTTCATCGGCCCATCTCCTCGTAACGACGCCGCGGCGTCGTCAGGGGGAGGGCCGGACTTCCCTAGCGGAAAGCGCCAACCGACCGCAGGCGATCGCTGCAGGCGTTCAATGTGACATGCGACGCCGGCATCCGAAGCAAGCGGATGTCGACGATGCGACTAGGGTAGACGTCCATAGGCCTTGATCAGTCAGGACTGGATGCCCGTCGGCGCGGGCGCGCCGGAGGGCGCGCGCATTGTTGTGCCGGGTGGTGCGGCTGTCAATGCATTTCGCGGTGGTTTCGCCGCTCCGACCAACGGTCGCCACGGATCCGTTTGCTAAGATGCGCCGCCCTCCCCATGCACCGCCACGACCACGCATCCCCCGGGAATCCCATGACGTCATCCGCACCCCGGCCGCCTGTCGCGCCGTTGCTGGTCGAAGCTCGTACCGCACTGCACCAGGGTGACCCGGTCAGGGCGAGGGAGCGTGCGCTGCAGGCGCTGCAGATGGATGCCGACCAGCCGGAAGGGCGATACATCGCCGGCATGGCCGCGTTGGCGCTGCGCCGGCTGCCCGAGGCGCTGGACCACCTGCACCGCGCGGCCAGTGCGATGCCCCGGCACGCCGCTTACGCCGTGCATTTCGCGCGGGCGCTGGCCGCGGCCCACCGCAGCGGCGATGCGCTGCAGGTGGCCAACGTCGCCTTCGGGTTGGCACCGGACGATCCCCAGCTGCTGCACAGCCTGGGCACCACGTATACGCAATGCCACGCCCACGAGCGGGCCGCGGCGGCGTTTCGCCTGGCCGCCACGCGGGCGCCGGACAACCCGGCCTGCCGCTACAGCCACGCCACCTCGCTGATCTTTTCCGGCGACATTGCCCAGGCCGAAACCGAGCTGGAAGCCTGCCTGGCATTGGCACCCGGGCATTGGCGCGCGCATGCCACGCTCTCGCGCCTGCGCCACCAGACTCGGGCGCACAACCACATCGACACGCTGCTCTCGCTGCTTGCGGACGTTGGTGACGAGCCGGTGGCCTCGATGCATGCGCATGTCGCGCTCAGCAAGGAGTACGAGGATCTGGGCGATTTCGCGAAGGCCTTCGACCATCTCGTGACCGGCAAGCGCGCGGTGAAGGCGGCCATCGGCTACAGCATCGACCGCGACCAGGCCATCGTGGATGCCCTGATCGACGCTTTCCCCGAACCGCAGCCGCCATCGGCGGGGCATCCGTCGCACGAGCCCATCTTCGTGATGGGCCTGCCGCGCACCGGCACCACCCTGGTGGAACGCATCCTCTCCAGCCACCCGGAGGTCCATGCCGCCGGCGAACTGGAAAACTTCGGGGTCGCGCTGGAGCGCCTCTCGGGCGCCAACTCGCCGGTGATGCTGAGCCCGGACGTGATCCGCCGCGCCGGCGGCATCTCGTGGGAAACCCTGGGCGAGGTCTATATCGCCAGCACCCGTCCGGCGACCGGCATGAAACCGCGCTTCGTCGACAAGCTGCCGCACAATTTTCTCTATGCCGGCTTCATTGCCCGGGCCTTGCCGAATGCCCGCATCATCTGCCTGCGGCGCCATCCGCTGGACAGCTGCCTCAGCAATTTCCGCGAGCCGTTCTCGGAGACCTCGCCCCTGCACGGCTACTCCTTCGACCTGCTCGACACCGGCCGCTATTACGTGTTGTTCGACCGCCTGATGGCGCACTGGAAACGCGTCCTGCCCGGTCGCATCCTGGAAGTGGATTACGAAACCCTGGTGACCACGCAGGAAGCCAGCACGCGCCAGTTGCTGGACCACTGCGACCTGCCGTGGAACGAGGCCTGCCTGCACTTCGAACGCAACCAGGCGCCGTCGACCACGGCCAGCTCGGTGCAGGTGCGCGCGCCCATGCACCGCGACGCCATGCGGCGCTGGACGAAGTACGAGGAACAGCTGCGCGAATTGCGCCGCCTGCTGACCGAGGCCGGGATCGATTGCGACCGGTAGTCGCCGTGAACGCGGCCGGCCGATCAGACCGTCTGCTGCAGCATCTGCCCCTGCTGCATGATGGGCTCCACCAGCCAGTGGTCGGCCAGCAGGAACGCGAACAGCGCCATCAGGTAGACGATGGAATAGCTGAACACCTTCATCGCGAAGCGCTCGTCGGGCGGGTTCAGCAGGCGCACCGCGTAATACAGGAAGGCCGCGCCCAGCACGGCCGCGCCGCCCAGGTAGATCAGCCCGCTCATGCCGGTCAACGCCGGCAGCAAGGTCACCAGCACCAGCAGCACGGTGTAGAACAGGATGTGCCAGCGCGTGTAGACCACGCCGTGGGTCACCGGCAGCATCGGCACCTGCGCGCGCGAGTAGTCGTCGCGCCGGAAGATCGCCAGCGCCCAGAAATGCGGCGGCGTCCACACGAAGATGATCAGGCACAGCTGCAGGGCATACGGATGCAGCGAGCCGGTGACCGCCGTCCAGCCCAGCACCGGCGGGATCGCGCCGGCCAAGCCACCGATCACGATGTTCTGCGGCGTGGCGCGCTTGAGAAATGCGGTGTAGATCACCGCATAGCCGATCAGGCCGGCGAAGGTCAGCACCGCGGTCAGCGTGTTGACCAGCAGCACCAGCACCACCATCGAGGCGATGCCCAGCACCATCGCGAAGACGAACACCTGGCGCGGGTTGAGGTTGCCGGTGGCCAGGGGCCGGTGCGCGGTGCGCACCATCACCTTGTCGATGCGCTGGTCGATCAGCTGGTTGAATGCCGCCGCCGACGAGGACGCCAGCCAGATGCCCAGCGTGCCGAACACCAGCGCGCGCCACGACGGCAGGCCGGGCACGGCCAGGAACATGCCGATCACCGCACAGAACACCAGCAGCGCCACGATGCGCGGCTTGGTCAGTTGCAGGTACTGGGAGAGGGACAGCTTCACGGGCAACTCGGCGACGGGCGACTGCCTAGTGTAATGCCTGGCGCAGCCACCGGCATGGCGCGCGGTGGTTCATCCGCCACGCGCCGGTACGTCGGCCGCGATCGTCACCCGGGGCTGGGTGCGCGCCAGCGTGGCCAGCAGGGCAAACAGCAGCAGCGCCGCCATGCCATTGTGCGCGGTCGCCACCGGCAGCGGCAGGCCGAAGTGCACGTTGCTGATGCCCAGCAGGACCTGGCAGACCAGGGCCACCGCGATCGCGATGCCGAACCCGCGCAGCCCCCTCGCCCAGGCCTTGAACGACAGCCAGGCCAGGTAGCAGAACACCACCAGCGCGCCCAGCCGGTGCGCGATCTGGATCGCGCTGCGCGCCGGCAGGTCCAGCACGCCGCCCTCGTAATTGACGCCAATGCCGCGCCACAGGATGAAGCCCTGCTTGAAATCCGTCGCCGGCATCCACTGGCCCAGGCACTTGGGGAACGAGCCCGGGCCGTAGCCGCAGGCCAGCGCCGCATAGTTCGCCGAGGTCCAGCCGCCCAGCGCGATCTGGCAGGCCAGCAACACCACGCCGATCACCACCAGCTTGCGCAGGCTGGCCAGGCCGTAATCCGCCGCACCCACGCCGGCAAAGCGCAGCGCCGCCCAGGCCAGCAGGCCGAACGTGGTCATGCCGCCCAGCAGATGGCTGGTCACTACCACCGGCTTCAGCAGCAGCGTCACCGTCCACATGCCCAGCATGGCCTGGAAGATGATCACCGCCAGCACCAGCACGCTGATCTTCCATGCGCCCGGCCGGTTCAGCCCCAGCGACGCGAACAGCGGCAGGGCGATGGCGCAGGCCGCCAGCGCCGACGACCACAGGTGCTCGCCGTGCATGTACATGCCCACCCCGACGGCCGCGAACACGGCGCCGGCTACCACCGCCGCCAGCGCACGGCGACGCCGCCAGCTGGCCAGCAAGGCCAGCACCAGCACCATCACGCCGAGCGTGCCGGCAAGAAAGCGGTGCACCTGTTCGCGCCAGGCCTTGTGCGCCTCGTAGGGGCGATCGGGAAAGCTGGCGTCGGCATGCGCCACGGCCTGGGCATGCTGCGGCCAGGTGACCTGGCCATAACAGGTCGGCCAGTCCGGGCACGACAGCCCGGCGTTGGACAGCCGCACGAAGGCGCCGAACATCACCAGCCCGAACGCGAACAAGGCCGCAAACGCGGCCAGCCAACGCAACCATCGCTTCATTCGCAACGACATCACTTGATCACCTTCTGCAGGTCACGCGCCAGGCCGGGGCCGTCGAAGCCGGCCGGGTAGTACGACAGCGCCGTGCCATTGGATTCCACCAGGATCACGCTGAGGCTGTCCGGCGCACTCGGGCGGAAGCTTGCCAGCTTGCCGTCCACGTCGCTGCCCACCAGCCAGAACGGCTGCATTGCCGCGCGGCGCTGAGGGTCGGCGGGCGGCGTCCCGAGATAGAGCAGGCGCAGGCGCGACTGGTTGCGGTTGAGCATCAACCGCGCCTTGGCCAGGCCGGTGAGGAGTTCGAAGCACTGCGCCGCGCAATCGGGGCCGGGCAGCGCCACCAGGGTCAGCCGCGGTTTGCTGTCGCGCCACGCGTACGGGTGACCGTCGGCCAGTTGCACGTCGAGCTTCTCCGCCACGAAATTCCGCTGCGGCACGATGGGCTCGCCATTGCCCTTGGTGCCGGGCTGCCAGCCCGCCAGCGTCAGCAGGCCGGCCACCAGCATGGGCGCGGCAAACACCAGTGCGATCAGCACCAGGTACAGGCGGCTTCGCTTGCGCGACAGAGGGGGCGAAGGGGAGCGGGTTTCAGTCATGGGTCGGGCACATTCAAGGGGAGCGGTGGCGCTTGTCGCGATTCAACACCAGCAGGATCGCCGCCGCCGCCAGCGCGAACGAAAACCACTGGAACGCATACGCGCGGTGGCGCGCGGGCGTCATCGAAAGTTCGAGCGAATGCTGGCGGATGTAGCCGGATGCGGGATCGGCATCCAGCGCCAGTACGCGCGGAAACAGCGGGCGGCCCAGGTCGGCGGCGAGTTCGGTCGGGTCGAGAAAAATGCTTTCCTTCGGCCAGCGTGTCTGCCGCGCCAGCGCATTGCCACCCATCTCGAAACCGACCGGTGGCGGCGGCACGTACAGACCCTGCAGCGTCGTTTCCGCCTTCGGCAGTGGCGGCAGCGCCGGCGTGGTGCCGCGGGTGCCGGCATGCAGGAAACCCGCATCGACCAGCAGCAGGCTGGTTTCCCCCTCGACCGCGAACGGCACGAACACCTCGACCCCGCCGCGATGATCGTGGTGCGGATTGTCCAGCAGGTAGATGCGATCGAGCAGGTAATGACCACGCACGCGCACGCGCGGAAACATGTCGGCCGGAGGCCGCATGGCGACGCCGGCAAAGTCCTGCGGCACGGCCGAAACCGATGCGGCATAGCGCCGCAGAAGGGCCTCCTTGTAGTCGGCCCGATGCAGCTGCCACACGCCCAGATACACGAACAGCGCCGCTCCGGCGGCGGTCAGCAGCAGCGCCCACCAGGGCGGACGGCGCAACCGCATCATGCGGGGCGCCCACCGGCGGCGGTTATACTGGCGATGTCGACTTCCCTCGGATCAATCACGTGGAAACCATCTACAAATATGCGCTGGTGGTGATGCTGCTGGTAGTGATTTTCAGCCTCGGCCAGGCGCTGTACTTCATGATGACCGACAAGGACGACGACAAGCGCACGGTGTGGGCGCTGACCCGGCGCATCGGCCTGTCGATCCTGCTGATCGGCATGGTCGCCTTCGGCATCTGGATGGGATGGCTGCAGCCGCACGATGTCGGCGGCTGATTGTACTGCCCCGGCGCCGCCCGCGCGCCGCGCGCGACATTCCGCGCAAGTCTCGATGCCGCATCCGCCGCTCGCACCTGCAGTACATGCCGAAGCGGCGGCCCCAAAAAAAACCCGCCGGATGGCGGGTTTTTTCGTGAGGCGGCGCTGTCGTCAGAGGATGTAGACGAACAGGAACAGGCACAGCCAGACCACGTCGACGAAATGCCAGTACCACGCCACCGCCTCGAAACCGAAGTGGTGATCCTTGTCGAAATGGCCCTTCAGCACGCGGAACCAGATCACCAGCAGCATGATCGTGCCCAGCGTCACGTGCAGGCCGTGGAAGCCGGTGAGCATGAAGAAGGTGGCACCGTAGACGCCGCTGCGCAGGGTGAGGTTCAGTTCGTTGTAGGCCTCCATGTACTCGTGGGCCTGGAAGTAAAGGAACGTGGCGCCGAGCAGCACGGTGAGGCCAAGGAAGACCAGGATCTTGCCGCGCTGACCCGCGCGCAGCGCGTGGTGGGCAATCGTGACGGTGACGCTGGAGGCGAGCAGCAGCAGGGTGTTGAGCAGCGGCAGGCCCCACGCCGGCACGGTGCGGAAGGCGCCGCCGGCCTGCTCCGGACCGCCACCGCCATTGGCGCCCCACGACGCGACGTAGTCGCTCCACAGGAACTGGTGGGTCAGCACGCCGTGGCCATGGCCGCCGAGCCAGGGCAGCGAATACATGCGCACGTAGAACAAGGCGCCGAAAAAGGCCCCGAAGAACATCACCTCGGAAAAGATGAACCACATCATGCCCATGCGGAACGAGGTGTCCACCTGGGCGTTGTAGCTGCCGGCCAGCGATTC
The DNA here is from genome assembly GCF_039523575.1 of Rhodanobacter caeni. Classification (NCBI taxonomy): domain Bacteria; kingdom Pseudomonadati; phylum Pseudomonadota; class Gammaproteobacteria; order Lysobacterales; family Rhodanobacteraceae; genus Rhodanobacter; species Rhodanobacter caeni. The sequence continues at coordinate 463,702 of NZ_BAAAFO010000003.1, forward strand.
GTTGATCACCGAACGGAACCAGCCGAAGAACATGCCGATGATGCCGATCACGCCGATGGTCAGCACGCCCTTGCCGAAGCCGGCTTCACCGGGGCCGGCGTTCAACCAGTGCGCGGCACCGAACACGGTGATGAACATGACCAGCGCGGCCACTATCGGCCACTGGCTCTTGGTCGGAACGAAATACGCGTCGTGCTGCTGACCCATGGTGAGACCCCGTGGATTTCTCTTGATGACTTTTGCCCCGTCGTGCCGCCCGGGGAACTGCATGCCGGTCACGAACCGACCGGTTGAAAGGAAAACTTGTACAACCGCAACCGCTACTTCATCAGCAGGATCTGCACGAACGACAGCGCGAAAAACACCAGCACGATGACGAGAAGTATCTTCACGGTGCGCTTTACACCCTTGCGGCTGGCGTCGTCGTCCTGTTGATGATCGGTCATGTTCGTCGGCTCCCTGCACCCTTGCCGCCGCCAGGCGCAAGGGTGCGCAGGCATCAGTCGTTCACGTGGCCGTGCGCCAGCTCGTCGTCATGGATCACCGGCGGCAACTCGAAGGTGTGGTACGGCGCCGGCGACGGCACGGTCCACTCCAGCCCCTTGGCGCCTTCCCACACGCGGTCGGTGGCCTTCTTCTTCGAGAAGAACGCGCAATGGATCAGCACGCCGATGAAGATCAGCTGCGAGGCGCCGAACAGGAAGCCGCCGATCGAGCTGATCATGTTGAAGTTGGCGAACGCCACGTTGTAGTCGGGGATGCGGCGCGGCATGCCCGCCAGGCCCAGGAAGTGCTGCGGGAAGAACAGCACGTTGACGAACACCACGGAGCACCAGAAGTGCACCTTGCCCCAGAACTCGCTGTACATGTTGCCGGTCCACTTCGGCATCCAGTAGTACGCGGCGGCAATGATCGCGAACAGCGCGCCGGTCACCAGCACGTAGTGGAAGTGCGCCACGATGAAGTAGGTGTCGTGATACTGGAAGTCGGCCGGTACCAGGGCCATCATCAGGCCGGAGAAGCCGCCGATGGTGAACAGGATGATGAAGGCGATCGAGAACAGCATCGGCGTCTCGAACGTCATCGAACCGCCCCACATGGTAGCGACCCAGTTGAACACCTTCACGCCGGTCGGCACCGAGATCAGCATGGTGGCGTACATGAAGAAGATTTCGGCGCCCAGCGGCAGGCCCACCGCGAACATGTGGTGCGCCCACACGATGAACGACAGGAACGCGATGCAGGCGATCGCGAACACCATCGCCTTGTAGCCGAAGATGGGCTTGCGGGCGAAGGTCGGCACGATCTCCGAGATGATCCCGAATGCCGGCAGGATCATGATGTAGACCTCGGGATGACCGAAGAACCAGAAGATGTGCTGGTACAGCACCGGGTCGCCGCCGCCGCCCGGGTTGAAGAAGTTGGTGCCGAAATACTTGTCGGTGAGCAGCATCGTCACCGCGCCAGCCAGCGCCGGCATCACGGCGATCAGCAGGAAGGCGGTGATCAGCCAGCTCCACACGAACACCGGCATCTTCATCAGGTCCATGCCGGGCGCGCGCATGTTGAGGATGGTGGCGATGATGTTGATCGCGCCCATGATCGAGCTGATGCCCATCAGGTGGATGGCGAACACCACGTAGGCCAGCGAATTGCTCTGCAGCGACAGCGGCGGATACATCGTCCAGCCGCCGGCCGGGCCACCGCCGGGCAGGAACAGGGTGGACAGCATCAGCAGGAACGCGAACGGCAGGATCCAGAACGAGAGGTTGTTCATGCGCGGCAGCGCCATGTCCGGCGCGCCCACCATCAACGGGATCATCCAGTTACCCAGGCCCACGAAGGCCGGCATGATCGCGCCGAAGATCATCACCAGCGCGTGCATGGTGGTCAGCTCGTTGAAGAAGTACGGCTGCATCAGCTGCAGGCCGGGCTTGAACAGCTCGGCACGGATCAGCATGGCGAAGCTGCCGCCGATGAAGAACATCACCAGCGCGAAGATCAGGTACAGCGTGCCGATGTCCTTGTGGTTGGTGGACATGCACCAACGCTGGAAGAAACTTTTCGGCGCGCCGTGGTGATCGTCGTGCTGATCATGGGTGGCTGCGTAGGACATGGCCGTGCACCTCTAACCTGAAATATTGAATGCGACTGCGAAACTGCCTGGGCGAAAAGAACGTGGGCGATCAGCCCTGCCCGCCAGCGGGTACCGGCGCGGGTGCGGCCGCCTGCGCGGTCTGCGGCGCCGCTGCCGGCGCGCCGGAAGCGGCTTCCTGCCCGGCCAGCCAGGTGGCGAAATCCGCCTTGGACTTGACCACCACCACGATCGGCATGAAGCCGTGGTCCTGGCCGCAGAGCTCGGCACACTGGCCGCGGTAGGTGCCCGGCGTGGTGAAGTTGGCCCACGCCGAGTTGACGATGCCGGGGATCGCGTCGATCTTCCAGCCGGTTGCCGGCACCCACCAGGAGTGGATCACGTCGCCACTGGTGATGACGAAACGGATCTTGGTGTCGGCCGGCACCACCAGCGGCTTGTCGACGTTGAGCAGGTAGGTGTTCTCGTCACCGACCTTGACCGCGTAGGGGTCCATGCCCGAGTCGAGCTGGCGGGTGTCGTCGCTCTGCTGGTCCAGCTTGGACATGAAGCCGACCTTGTTGACCGGCTTGCCCAGGTAGTCGACGTAGTCGTAGCGCCATTTCCACTGGTAGCCGGTGACCTTGACCGTCATCTGCGAACCGGTGGTGTCGGCCCACGAGGTGACGCCGGCGGTGGCCAGCCAGGCCAGCGTGATCAGGATCAGCACCGGGATGGTGGTCCAGATGACCTCGACCATGGTGTTGTGCGACCACTTCTCGGCCACCGCGCCGCGCGATTTGCGGAAACGGAACATGGCGATGAACATCGCGCTGAACACCAGCAGGCCGATCACCGTGCACACGGCCAGCGAGATGTTGTTCAAGTGGTACGGCACCGGCGACCAGGTGCTCGCGCCGCGCGTGAGGTTCAACTGCCAGGAGTGCGGATTGGCCTGGGCGGCGCCACCGAACAACGCGAGCGCGCCAATGGTCAGCGTGGTGAATGCCCGCCTGATGCCGTGATGCCGGATGCTGCCAGATGTCATGTCTTGCACCTTTGTTGTACCTACCTGCGCCGCTGGCCGCGGATGGCGGACAGCAACACCATGAGTTTCTTCGACAGCTCGACGCGCTCCTGTTCCGCCAGGAACGCCCCGATTTCCAACGCGTTTCCATGCGATGTCAGCAGCAGCCGCTGGCGTCCGTCGCCCGGCTCCAACAACACGCGCACCCAGTAGGACTGGAACCGCATGCAGCGCCGGCCCGGCAGCGACTGCACCTCCAGCGACGCTTCGTCGATGGTGATGCGCTCGCCCCGATCGCCGGCACGCCAGGCCACGCTCAACGCGCAGGCCACGGCGACCGATTCGATCACGGCGAACAACGGGGCGAATACATTCCCCTGCCACGCACCAAGCCCCGCCGTCATCAGCGCCAGCGCCACCAGGATCATGATGAGCCGAACCAGACCCCTCCGGCTCAGCATGCGATTGGGTCGAAGCCACATCGTCACGCACGGCAGCCCGGCGGCATTTGGTCGAAGCACGATCATGAACATCCGGCGCGCCTGGAACGACGGAATGATAGGCCCCGGCGAGGCAGTGGGCAAGAATGTCGCACCCTGCTGACCTGGATCAGCCCGAAACGCGGCCCATCGCGCGGCGCCGTCAACGCCTGCCGCGGCTGGCCGGACGCGCGCACGACGCCGTGCCATACCCCCCCTTTTGGCAGGGGTCCGGGTCGACATGCCGCGGCGTACAATCCCGCCGATTCCCGCCCCACCCCGGCGATTTCCCCAGCGAACCTGCGGTCCTTCCGTGAACCTCCCTCCCCCTGCACGACCCATCCTCAGCCCCGAACTGCCGGAGGCTGTCGAGCCCGCCCGCGCGCGCATCACCGCCGCCTGGCTGCGCGACGAAACCGAAGCGGTGAACGACCTGCTGGCGCAAGCCACGTTGCCGCCGGTCGAACGCGAGCAGGTGATCGACGTGGCCGCCGGCCTGGTCACGCGCGTGCGTGCGCGATCGAATGACCAGAGCGCGATCGAATCCTTCATGCGCCAGTACGACCTCTCCTCCGAGGAAGGCGTGCTGCTGATGTGCGTGGCCGAGGCCTTGCTGCGCATCCCGGACAAGGGCACCGCCGACAAGCTGATCCGCGACAAGCTGGGCGACGCCGACTGGAAGAAGCATCTGGGCCAGAGCGAGTCGCTGTTCGTCAACGCCTCCACCTGGGGATTGATGCTGACCGGCCGGCTGGTGAACCTGAGCGAGGACACCCGCCACGATTTCGCCGGCTCGCTGCGGCGGCTGGTGGGTCGCGCGGGCGAGCCGGCGATCCGCCTGGCGGTGCGCCAGGCCATGCGCATCATGGGCCATCAGTTCGTGATGGGACGCACCATCGACGAAGCGCTGGACCGTTGCGCGAAGAAGGAAAACGCGCGCTACCGCTATTCCTACGACATGCTGGGCGAATCGGCGATCACCGCGGAAACCGCCGAGCGTTACCAGGAGGACTACCGCCGCGCCATCACCGCCATCGGCGCGCGCGGCCCGTTCGCCAACCACACCGATGCGCCGTCGATCTCGGTGAAGCTGTCGGCGCTGTACCCGCGCTACGAAGTGGCCAGGCGCGAGCTGGCCCGTCGCGCGCTCGGCGAAAAACTGCTGGAGCTGTCGCAGCTGGCGATGAAGCAAGGCATCGCGCTGTCGGTGGATGCCGAGGAGGCCGATCGGCTGGAGCTGTCGCTGGACATCATCGGCGACGTCTTCGCGCACCCGTCGCTGGAAGGCTGGAACGGCTTAGGGATCGTGGTGCAGGCCTACGCCAAGCGCACGCCGTTCGTGATCGACTGGCTGATCGAGACCGCGCGCGCCGCCAACCGCCGCTGGTACGTGCGCCTGGTGAAGGGCGCCTACTGGGATGCCGAGATCAAGCGCGCACAGGAAACCGGCCTGGCCGGCTACCCCGTCTACACGCGCAAGCCGAACACCGACGTGTCCTACCTGGCCTGCGCGCGGCGCCTGTTCGACGCCGGCAGCGACCTGATCTATCCGCAGTTCGCCACCCACAACGCGCACACCATCGCCGCCGTGCATCACATCGCCCAGGGCCGCGCGTTCGAATACCAGCGCCTGCACGGCATGGGCACCGACCTGTACGCCGAGGTGATCGGGCCGGACAACCTCAACGTGCCCTGCCGCGTGTACGCGCCGGTAGGCACGCACGAGGATCTGCTGCCCTACCTGGTGCGCCGCCTGCTGGAGAACGGCGCCAACACCAGTTTCGTCAACCGCGTGGTGGACGAGAGCGTGCCGGTGCGCGAGCTGGTGGCCGACCCGTGCGAGACGGTGCGCGCGTTCGCCTCGATCCCGCATCCGCGCATCCCGCTGCCGGTGAACCTCTACGCCGAGAGCACGGCGCTTGCGCCGAATCCAAACGCTGTCTCCAGGAAGAATTCCATGGGCGTCAACTTTTCCAACGACAACGAATTGAAGGCGATGGCCGAGGCGGTCAACGCGCACGCCGGCCCGTGGACGGCCGAGCCGCTGGTGCCCGGCGCTGCCGCCGGCAACGTGACCGTGCCGGTAACCAACCCGGCCGACCGCCGCCAGCGCGTGGGCAGCTACGTCAGTGCCGATGCCGCCACGGTGGACATCGCCTTGAAGAATGCGCTGGCCGCGCAGCCGGGCTGGGATCGCCTGCCGGCCGCCAGCCGCGCCGCCATCCTGGAGCACGCCGCCGACCTGCTGGAAGCGCGTCGGGGCGAGTTCATCGCGCTGTGCGTGCGCGAGGCGGGCAAGAACCTGCCCGATGCGATCGCCGAAATCCGCGAGGCGGCCGATTTCCTGCGCTACTACGCCGCCATGGCGCGGCGCCTGTTCGGCCAGCCGGAGCAACTGCCCGGCCCCACCGGCGAAAGCAACCAGTTGTTCCTCAACGGCCGCGGCGTGTTCGTCAGCATCAGCCCGTGGAATTTCCCGCTGGCGATCTTCCTGGGCCAGGTCAGCGCGGCGCTGGCCGCCGGCAACGCGGTGATCGCCAAGCCCGCCGAGCAGACCAGCCTGATCGGCCACCTGGCGGTGAAGCTGCTGCACGAGGCCGGCGTGCCCGCCGATGTCTTGCAGTTCGTGCCGGGCGACGGCGCCGTGGTGGGCGTGGCGCTGACCAAGGACCCGCGCGTGGCCGGCGTGGCCTTCACCGGTTCCACCGATACCGCCTGGGCGATCAACCGCGCACTGGCCGCGCGCAACGCGCCGATCGCCGCGCTGATCGCCGAAACCGGCGGCCAGAACGCGATGATCGCCGACTCCTCCGCGTTGCCCGAGCAGATCGTGAAGGACGTGATCGCCTCGGCGTTCCAGTCCGCCGGCCAGCGTTGTTCGGCCGCGCGCGTGCTGTTCGTGCAGGACGACATCGCCGACAAGGTGATCGCGATGCTGGCCGGCGCGATGGCCGAGCTGCAGGTGGGCGACCCCGGCCTGCTCTCCACCGACCTGGGCCCGGTGATCGACGAGGATGCGCTGAAAATCCTGGTCGACCATGCCGCGCGGATGGATCGCGAGGCGAAGAAGATCGCCGAGGTGACGCTCGACCCCGCGCGCACGGAGCACGGCAGTTTCTTCGCGCCACGCGCCTACGAGATCGCCTCGCTCGACGTCCTGCAGCGGGAGATCTTCGGCCCGGTGCTGCACGTGATCCGCTGGAAGGCCAACGACCTGGCCGGCGTGGTCGAGCAGATCAACGCCGCCGGCTACGGCCTCACCCTGGGCATCCACAGCCGCATCGACGACACCGTCGACTACCTGGCCACGCACACCCGCGTGGGCAACTGCTACGTCAACCGCAACCAGATCGGCGCGGTTGTGGGCGTGCAGCCGTTCGGCGGCGAGAACCTTTCCGGCACCGGCCCCAAAGCGGGCGGCCCGCATTACCTGCTGCGCTTCGCCACCGAACGCACGCTGACCATCAACACCACGGCCGCTGGCGGCAACGCGTCGCTACTGACCATCGGGGAATAAGCGGGCATCAATCCGGCAGCCGTTCCGGCGTCAGCGGCTCGCGCTCGGCCGGAAACGCGGCCCACAGCTCGGCCATGCGCTGGCCGCTGATCGGGTGGCGGAAATCCGGTGCGATGTCGGCGATCGGGCGCAGTACGAACGCATGCCTCAGCTCCTTGCGCGGCAGTTGCAGATGGCCCGGGCCGTCGATGACCAGCGCGTCGTAGAACACGATATCCAGGTCCAGCGTGCGGTCGGAGTAGCGCGGGCCATCGCGGCGGCGGCCGTGGCGATCCTCCAGCGCGTGCAGCCAGTCGTTCAGCGCGGCCGGCGACAGCGGTGTATCCAGCCCCACCGCCAGGTTCACGAAATCCGCGCCGTCGAAACCCACCGAACGGCTGCGGTACGCCGGCGACACGGTGATGTCGCCAAACGCCTGCCGCAGTTCCGCCAATGCGGCGGGCAGGTAGCGGCGTGGCTCGATGTTGGAGCCCAGGCTCAGGTAGACACGTGCCATCAAGCGGGCCGCTCGCCGCGTTCGATCCGCACGCCCACCGCATGCGCGCCGCGCACCGCGCCGGGCTTGGACAACTTCAGCCGCACCCAGCTCACGCCGAACTCCTCGCGGATGATCGCCGCGCAGCGCTCGGCCAGCGTCTCCACCAGGCCAAAGCTGGATTCGCCCACGTAGGCGCTGAGGCGCTTGGACACGTCCTTGTAGTTGAGCGTCTTGACAATGTCGTCGTCGGCCGCGGGCACGGTGTTGTCGAACGCCATCTCCACGTCCAGCGACAGCGTCTGGCGCACGCGCCGCTCCCAGTCGTAGATGCCGATGACGGCATCGACGCGCAGGTCCTCGATGAAAACGATATCCATGGCGGTAATCACTGATGACGACAGCCGCACAGGGTCGGTCAGCGCGCGGATGGATGCAAGCGTGGCGATGCGTGGCCCTTCGACTCCGCTGCGCTACGCTCAGGGAGAACGGTGGTTGGGCTGCGCCGCTACTCGCCGATCACCCTGAGCGTAGCGCAGCGGAGTCGAAGGGCCGCCAGCCGTACACGCTACGAGCGCGCGGCATAGATGCGATCATGCGCGCATGACTTCCTTCAGCTCGCTCCCGCTCAAACCCGCCCTGCTCGCCAGCGTCGAAGCGCTCGGCTACGCCGACATGACCCCGGTGCAGGCGCAGAGCCTGCCGCCGATGCTGGCCGGCCGCGACGTGATCGCCCAGGCACAGACGGGCAGCGGCAAGACCGCGGCGTTCGGGCTGGGCCTGCTGCAGGCGGTCGACGTGGACACGATCCGGCTGCAGGCGCTGGTGCTGTGCCCCACCCGCGAGCTGGCCGACCAGGTCAGCAAGGCGATCCGCCGGCTTGCCGCCAACATCCCCAACGTGAAGCTGCTGACCCTGTGCGGCGGCATGCCGCTGGGTCCGCAACTGGCCTCGCTGACGCACGATCCGCACATCGTGGTGGGCACGCCCGGCCGCGTGCAGGAACACCTGAAACGGCAAAGCCTGCACGGCGGCGGCATCAAGGTACTGGTACTGGACGAGGCCGACCGCATGCTGGACATGGGCTTCACCGATGCCATCGACGACATCATCGGGCGCATCGCGAAGCATCATCAGACCTTGTTGTTCTCGGCCACCTACCCCGAGGAAATCCGCGCGGTGAGCCAGCGCGTGCAGACCGATCCGGTCGAGGTGACGGTGGATGCGCCCGCGGATGAGAAGCCAGCGATCGAGCAGCGCTTCCACGAAGTGGAGCCGGCGCAGAAGATCGACGCGCTGACCCAATTGCTGGGCGCCGCGCACGCCGGGCAGGCGCTGGTGTTCTGCAACATGCGCCGCGAGGTGGATGCGGTGGCGCAGGAACTGGACCGCCGCGGCTTCTCCGCGCTGGCCCTGCACGGCGACATGGAGCAGCGCGACCGCGACGAGGTGCTGGTGCGCTTCGCCAACCACAGCTGTGCCGTGCTGGTGGCCACCGACGTGGCCGCCCGCGGGCTGGACATCGCGGCGCTGCCGCTGGTGGTCAGCTACGACATTGCCCACGATCCGGAAACCCACACCCACCGCATCGGCCGCACCGGTCGCGCCGGCCAGGCAGGCCTGGCGATCACGCTGTGCACGCCGCGCGAGCGGCCGAAAGCCGCCAACATCGAGGAACTCGGCGGCGCGCCGCTGCCGTGGCGTCCGCTGAAAGTCGCGCCGTCGCGCGGCAAGACCCTGCACCTGGCACCGATGAAAACCCTGGTGATCGACGCCGGCCGCCAGGACAAGCTGCGCCCCGGCGACATCCTGGGCGCGCTCACCGGCGAGGCGGGACTGAACGCGAAGGACATCGGCAAGATCGACGTGTTCGCCACCCGCGCCTACGTGGCGATCACCCGCGCGCTGGCGAACAAGGCGCTTGAGCGGCTGCGCGCGGGCCGGATCAAGGGGCGGAATTTCCGGGTGCGCGCGCTGGGCTGAGCATCGGCCCGAACCGGGCGATCGTGTTGCTTGCTTCAGTCCGCACCGATGGCGGCGGCGAGCATCATCAGCCCCGCCGCGATGGCGATGGCACCGACCACGCGCTCGGCGCGCAAGTCCGGCGGCGCGAGGCGCTCGGCGCCGACAGCCGCAGTCAGCAGGATCATGGCGCCCAGGTCCATGACGCCAGCCACCAGCAGCCCCGCCATCAGGCCCGCACAGCTGCCGGCGCAGTGGAGCCCCAAGCGCAGGCCGGATCGCCAGGCGGCAAGGCTGACCATCGACCCACGCCCGATTGGCCCGGGCCGCGCCCGGCACCGGGCCAGGCGGCGCGCCTTCCATGCCGAGCACTGCAACGCGCCGGCGCCAAGCACCACCACCGCGCCGGCCAATGGTGCGGCGCGCGCCAGCATGGGCAATCGCAGTGCGCTTGCCGCCAGCGCGGCGCCCGCCACGAACACCGCCGCGCCCAGCGCCGCCCACACCAGGAAATAGCCCACGCCCCACTGGACCGCCAGCCAGCCGGGACATCGCGCGCCGGCAGCGCAGCCGGCCTGGCGGTAGCGCCACCAGGCCGGCAACAGCGCGGGCAGCATCATCGCCATCATCATCACGGTCCACATGCCGATGAACGACGCGGCGAGATCCGCCCAGGCGCGCCCGCACATCGGCGTCCACATCATCGACAGCGACCAGCCGCCGGGCATCGGCAGCTCGCCCATGGCCGCCATGTCGGCGCACCAGTCCACAGTGGCCATGGCGCAGGTAAGCAGCAGCGCCAGCGAGCCGGCCTCGAAACAGCGCCGTGACACTTGCCCGCCCACCGACCGGTCGCGGCCCACCGCGCCAGTGGCGGCGATCGCGATGGCGGCGTCAGGCCGTGGCGTACTCGTCATGGCGGCGCCACCAGATGCCGCTCTCGTTGCGGCCGCGGGGCGCCCGATCGAGCCACTGGTACATGCCCCACAGGCCGTCCAGGCCGCGCGCGTAGGTGGAATACGTGTGGTAGACCACGCCGTCCTCGATCACGAACGCGCTGAGCCCGGGCCGGTCGCGGGCGTAGGTCAGCGCGTCGGTGCCGCAGGTGGCGGCAAACTGCGCCACCGGTTCGAGTGGCGGCGTGCGGTCCATGGCGTGACCGCCGCGCTGGTAGTTGTAGTCCACCGCGTCGTGGCGTTGCTGCTGTTCGGTGAACGAGGTGTTGAAGTCGAAGTTGAAATCACTGTCGGCCGATGAAGCCCAGGGAAACGTCCAGCCCATTCGCCGCCTGTAGGCGCGCAGTTTTGCCAGCGGCGCCCGCGACACCGCCGACACCATCACGTCGTGGTTGGCCAGGTGGACGGCGTTGCCATCGAGCCCGTCGGCAATGGCCGAGCAGGATGGGCAGCCAGCGCTGTAGTCGGGCCCGAACATGAAGTGGTAGATCAGCAGCTGCGAGCAGCCGCGGAACAGATCCGCCAGCGTGGCCGGGCCCTCGTCGGTGTCGAAGCGATAGGCCTTGTCCACCCGTACCCACGGCAGCGCCTGTCGCTGTCGCGCCAGTTCGTCGCCGCGGCGCACGTGCGCCTTCTCCGCCTCCAGCAAGGCGATGCGCGCGGCCAGCCATTCGTCGCGGGTTCCGGTGTGATGCGTGGGCATGTCTCTCTCCAGTCGTCGGTGGCATCGTTCGCCGATGCCAGTGGGCGGGGGTGGTGACATAGACTGGAACGGCCAACCCGACGAGTGGGAGTGACAAGCGTGGCGGGATTCGGATGGATTCGCTGATCACCGCCGCAGCGCGGGCGCTTGCCGCGGGCGATCCGTTTGGCGCACTGAACCGCGTGGCCCTGCGCGAGGACGCACCCGCGCTGGCGCTGCGCGGCATCGCCATGGCGCAGCTCGGCGACCTGGCACGGGCGAAGGCGCTCCTGCGCCGCGCGGCACGCGCCTTCGGTGCGAAAGAGGCGCTGGCCCGCGCCCGATGCGTCGTGGCCGAGGCCGAGATCGCACTGGCCTCGCGCGACCTGGGCTGGCCGGCGAAGGCGCTCGACGCGGCACGGGCCACCCTGGAGGCCCACGGGGATCGCCTGAACGTGGCGCACGCCCGGCACCTGGCGATCCGGCGCCTGCTGCTGATCGGGCGGCTGGACGAGGCCGAGCGCGCGCTGGCCGATCTCGATCCCACGCCGTTCCCCCCAGCCTCGAGGGCGGTCTATGAACTGGCCGTCGCCGGCATCGCGCTGCGCCGCCTGCGCAGCGGCGAGGCACGCGTTGCCCTGCAGCGGGCGGCACAGGCGTCCGGCCGTGCCGGCATCCCCGCACTCTCGGCCGAGGTCGAAAGCGCGCTGCAGGTGCTGGACACGCCGGCCGCGCGCCTGCTTTCACGCGACCGGGAGCAACGGTTGCTGCCGCGGGACGTGGAAGCGTTGCTGGCTTCGCCCACGCTGGTGGTGGACGCCTGCCGTCTTGCCGTGCGTCACGCGGACACGGTGGTGTCGCTGGCGACGCGGCCAGTGCTGTTTGCGCTGGTCCGGGCGCTGGCCGAGGCCTGGCCGCACGACGTGGCGCGCGACGCGCTGGTGGCGCGCGCGTTCCGGCTGAAGCTGGCCGACGAATCGCACCGCGCGCGGCTGCGGGTGGAAATCGGGCGGCTGCGCCGGGCGCTGCGCCCGTTGGCGGACGTGCACGCCACCGGGCGCGGCTTCATCCTGCGTCCGCACCACTCCGGCGAGGTGGTGGTGCTGGCGCTGCCCGTCGAGGAAGCGCACGCGACGGTGCTGGCGCTGCTTGCCGACGGCGAATCGTGGTCCAGCTCCGCCCTGGCGCTGGCGCTGGGCAGCAGCCAGCGCACCATGCAGCGCGCGCTCGAGGCGCTGGCGGCCAGCGGCAAGGTGCAGCCGGTCGGGCGTGGCCGGTCACGGCGCTGGATGGCCGCGCCGATGCCGGGATTCGCGACGGCCTTGTTACTCCCCTCGGCCCTGCCGATTGACTAGGATCGCGGCATGACTACCGCACCCGCCACCATCATCCGTGAATACGGCCCTTTTCCCGACACCGATGCCGTGCACGGTGTCACCCACGACGGCCAGCAGGTGTGGTTTGCCAGCGGCGACCGGCTGCAGGCGCTGGACCCCGCCAGCGGCGAGACGCAGCGGTCGATCGATACGCCGGCCCACGCGGGCACGGCGTTCGACGGCCAGCACCTGTACCAGATCGCCGAGGATCGCATCCGCAAGATCGATCCGCGCAGCGGCCGCGTGCTGGGCACCATCCCGGCGCCCGGTGGCGGCGCCGACTCGGGCTTGGCATGGGCCGAAGGCACGCTCTGGGTAGGCCAGTACCGGGAGCGCACGATCCACCAGGTCGATCCGTCGACGGGCGCGATCCTGCGCACCATCGCGTCCAACCGCTTCGTCACCGGCGTCACCTGGCTCGACGGCGAACTCTGGCACGGCACCTGGGAAGGTGACGAAAGCGAGCTGCGGCGGATCGATCCCGAAAGCGGCACGGTGCTGGAGCGGCTGACCATGCCCGCCGGCGTGGGCGTCTCCGGTCTGGAGGCCTGCGGCGACCGCTTTTTCTGTGGCGGCGGCAACAGCGGCAAGGTGCGCGCAGTCAGCCGGCCGGCGGGTAGCCCGCGCAACTAGCGTCGGCAGGCGCTTGGGTGCGGGCGGGTTGGCGATCGGTTCGGCGGCATGCCGGCTTCAGCCGTGCACCCCGGCGCGCAGCCACTGCGCGGCCCCGCGCCCGGCGACCACGCCGCTGGCGAAGCAGGCGGTCAGCAGGTAGCCGCCGGTGGGGGCTTCCCAATCCAGCATTTCGCCGGCGCAGAAGACGCCGGGGCGGCTGCGCAGCATCAGGGCATCGTCCAGCGATTCCAGGCGCACGCCGCCGGCGGTGCTGATGGTTTCGGCCAGCGGGCGCGGCGCGCACAGGCGCAGCGGCAGCGCCTTCAGCTGCGCCGCCAGCGCCACCGGATCGGCCAGCGTGGGCTTGTCGGTCAACTCGAACACCAGGGCCGCCTTGGCGCCATCCAGCCCCGCCCGCCGCCGCAGCCAGTCGCCGATGCTGTGCTTGCCGCGCGGTGCGGCCAGGCGTTCGGCCAGCACGCGCTCGCTGTAGCCGGGCACCAGGTCCAGCCTCAGCGTGGCCTCGCCGCGCGTGGCCAGTTGCTCGCGCAGTTCGGCGCCAATGGCGTAGATGAGGCTGCCCTCGATGCCGTATTCGCTGATCACGCATTCGCCCTGGCGGGCGTGATCCTGCCCGGCGCGATCGCGCCAGTGCGCCACCACCGGCTTCAACGGCGCGCCGGCAAAACGCTGCACGAGATGCTCGCTCCAGCGCACGTCGAAACCGCCGTTGGCCGGTTGCAGCGGCGCCACCGCGGCGCCGAGACGTTGCAGCGCGTCGACCCAGGCGCCATCGGAACCCAGCCGCGGCCAGCTGGCACCACCCAGCGCCAGCAGCACGGCATCGGCTTGCACGTCACGCTTGCCGGCGGGCGTGGCGAAGCGCAGCGCGTCGCGGACATCGCCGCCCAGCCAGCGATGATGCATGTGAAAACGCACGCCCGATTCGCGCAGCCGGCGCAGCCACGCGCGCAGCAGGGGCGCGGCCTTCATGTCGCGCGGGAACACGCGGCCGGAACTGCCCACGAAGGTTTCCACGCCCAGCGTGCGCGCCCAGGCGCGCAGGGCGTCGGCATCGAACGCCGCCATCCACGCCGCCACGGCCTGCTGGCGTTCGCCGTAGCGCCGCACGAAGTCGGCCCGCGGTTCGCCGTGGGTGAGGTTGAGGCCGCCCTTGCCGGCGAGCAGGAACTTGCGTCCGACCGAGCCCATCGCGTCGTACACGTCGACCGCCACGCCGGCGGCGACGGCGGCCTCGGCCGCCATCAATCCGGCGGGGCCGCCGCCGATGATGGCCAGGCGCGGGGGAGTTTTTTGTTGCGTCATGCGGCCATGGTCGCACGACGGCCCTCCACGTCTTCGGCGCGGTCAGCCCTGGCGCACCGCGATGGGCGCAGCTCCCGGATCAATGGCCCGCGGTGGACGACGGCGACGGCTCGCTGTCGCTGGCGTTGCCGTCGTTCATCGGCATCGCCGGCTTGGCCGCGCTGTCGCCCATGCTCGATGCGGCGGCGCCGCGCGTGTAGACGATCTGCTGGTCGCCCTCACAATGCCCGACCACCTTGCCCGACGCCGGCTCCTGGCCCGCGGGCACGACCGCGAGCGTGTAGTCGGCCACGCCGTTGGCCTTGATCCTGGCGTCGATGTTTGCCTTCACGCTGTCGCAGGAGGCGTGCGCGAGCAGCGGCAGCAGCGCCAGCGCCAGGATTCCCAGTCCGATACGCATGTTCATGGTGCCCTCCAGGGATGATATGTCCGCGCATCAGACGCCGCGGCGGATGAACGCCGCGTCGAAGAACGCCGTCGCGTCAGTCCAGCCGTGCACCCAGCAGGGCCAGTCGCCGCAGGCCCTCCGCGCTGGGCCGCAGGGCACGGCCCTGCGCCGCGCGGCGCAGCCAGCCGGCGTCCAGCATCGCGCCGGTTACCGCCACGCCGAGCGGGCCACCCAGGTGCAGGCGGCGTTCGGTCCAGTCCAGGCAGCCGCGTCCGCGCAGGGCCAGCAGCTTGGCGGAAGGCGGCAGTGCCAGGCCCGCCTCCGCCAGTGCCTGCGCGCCCGCCCCCAGCAGGCGCAGGCCGCCGCCGTCGGCAGCCAGATAGTTGCGCTCCAGCCACGCTTCGCACACGGCCACGCCGAGTTGGCCGGCGAGATGGCGGTAGCAGGTGCGCGCCCGGCGCAGCGGCGGGTCGACGCGCGGAACGGAACGCACGCCGCCAGCGCGCGGCAGCGCCATGGCTTCGAGCCAGGCGGCGACATCGTCGTCATCCAGGCGGTAGTAGCGATGCCGGCCCTGCACGTGCACGCCCAGCAGCCCGCCTTCCAGCAGCCGCTTCAGGTGGGCGCTGGCGGTGGCGGCGCTGACCCCCGCGGCCCGTGCCAGCTCGCCGGCGGGGCGGGCGGTGCCGTCGATCAGCGCCAGCAGCATCGCCGCCCGCGCCGGCTCGGCCAGCAAGGCGCCCATCTCGGCCAGTTGGTAGCGGTTGGGTCCGGCGGCATCGGTCATGGCCGCAGTCTACCCAGCGCGGGCGGCCGCACGCTTCGTCGCGGAGCGAAACATCCCGGGCATGGCACGGCCCGGCGCATCGAACCGGCGGTGGTCAGGGCGGCGATGCGGAAGGCGCCGCCGCGTACTGGAACCGCGCCGGCTCCGGCGCGTGCAGGCTGAAGCCCTGCGCATGGCTGACGCCCATCGCGGTGAGCACGCGCAGCGTTTCCTCGTCGGCCACCCACTCGGCCACCACTTCCAGCCCCAGCCGCTGGCCGATGTCGGCCACCGCGCGCACGATGGCGTGGCTGACCGGGTCGGTGAGCATGTCGCGGATGAAGCTGCCATCGATCTTGATGATGTCGATCGGCAGGTTCTTCAGGTACGCGAACGACGACATGCCCACGCCGAAATCGTCCAGCGCGGTCTTGCAGCCGACCTGGCGCAGTTGCTCCATGAAACGGGCCACGCGGGACAGGTTGCGCACCGCCACGGTTTCGGTGATCTCGAAACACACGCGCGACGGTGCCACGCGGTGTTTCTTCAGCAAGGCGATGATCAGGTCGGCCAGCGCGTCGTCCTCGACGCTGGCGCCGGACAGGTTGATCGTCGCCAGCCGCAGGTCGGCGCCGGCCGGGTGCAGCTGGTCGAAGTGCGCCAGCGCGGTCTCCACCACCCAGCGGTCGAGCATCGGCATCAGGCTGTAGCGCTCGGCGGCAGGCATGAACACGCCGGGCAATACCAGGGTGCCGGAATCGTCGCGGAAGCGCAGCAGCAGCTCCACCCGCGGACCGGACTCCAGCCGCGGCGACAGCGGCGTCAGCTCCTGGTAGACCAGTACCAGGCGCTGTTCGTCGACCGCCCAGCGCAGGCGGTTGGCCCATTCCATCTCGCCGCGGCGGCGCGCCGCCTCGTCGTCGCGTTCGGAATAGAAATGCACGCGGTTGCGGCCCAGCTCCTTGGCCATGTAGCAGGCGGTGTCGGCGCGGGCCAGCAGGTCCTTCATGGTCATGCCGGGCTGGTCGATCATCACCACGCCGATGCTGGCGCTGACCGTGTAGCTGCGCTGCTCCCACACGAACACCCACTGGTCGATGCAATGGCGCACGCGCTCGGCCACCGCCTCGGCCGCCTGCCGGTCGGGGATGTCCAGCGCCAGCACGCCAAACTCGTCGCCGCCCAGCCGCGCCAGCACGTCGCTGGCCGAGAGCTGCTTGTGCATGGTGGCGGCCAGTTGCGCCAGCAGGTGATCACCGGCGATATGGCCGGAGGTGTCGTTGATCAGCTTGAACTGGTCAAGGTCGATGTACAGCAGCACCGCCATCGGCGCGCCGGTTTCGGTGGCGTTGAGGATGCCCTGCAGGCGGCTCTCGAACTCGCGCCGGTTGTACAGCTCGGTCAGCGCATCGTGGCTGGCCTGGAAGCTCAGCATCTCGTTGAGCTGCCGTTGCTCGGTGACGTCGATCGCCACCATCAGCAACTTCTCGGCACCGTCCAGCACCACTTTCGAAAGCGCCACGTCGGCCCAGAAGCGCAGCCCCTGCTCGTCGCACAGCGCGGCGCTGATGCGGTGGAAATCGCGCGTGTCCGGCTGCCGCAGGTCCGGCAGCAGGCGCGCATCCTCGAACAGGTCCGACAGTCGCCGCCGGTCCACGCTCTCGCCCAAGCGCTCGCGGGACGCGCGGTTGGCATAGGTGATGGCTCCGTCATCCGCGTCGGCCAGCAGCACCAGCGCCGGCAGCAGCTCGTTCAGGGCGCGAAAGCGCTCCTCGCTCTCGCGGTAGCGGCGGGTCATGTGCCAGGCCAGCGCGATCGCCCGCTGGCGGGTGCTGGCAATGGTGAATACCAGCATCGCCAGCAGCAGGCTGGCCAGCACGCCGACGGGCAACGCCGAGTCGCCCAGGTCGAATCCGGTCTGGGCGACCACGTGCGGTTGCATGTCCATCCGCCACACCCGCCCACCATAGGCAATCCGGCGCTGGAAGTCCTTGCTGCCATCGACCGGTGCCGTCGTGGTCGAATCGAACAACAGCCGCTCCCTGGCATCGGTGACGTCGGTGATGCGCACGCGGAATATCTGCGTGACGTCCGGTGACAGCGCATTGCCGATCAGGCCGCTGAGGCGAAACGACACCGCCAGCGATCCGGTCTCGCGCCGACGCCGTTCGCCCACCGACACCGGTGGCGGCCCGGGGCTGAATATCGGTATGCGCAAGGTGATGCCGTCGTCGCGCGGCATCGTGCCCACCTGCTGCGCCAACCGGAACGGCGCCGACAAGGTGGGCAGGTCGGAATCGCGCGATTCGATCACGCCCAGCAGGTTGTTCGGCTGCGCGTTGACGTCCAGCCCGGCCAGGGCGGCGTTGCCTGTCAGCGGCTGCACCCAGGTGGTGACGTAGTGGTCGCCATCCGCGCGCACCTCCTTTCGCGCGTAGGCCAACGCCTGCAGCGAGGGGAACCGGCGGCGTGGCTGCAGGTTGGCATAGATGTTGGCGAACTCCCGCTCGCTGACCTCGTCGGAGGAAAGGAACAGGCTCTGCACCGCACGCAGCAGGGTTTCGGCCGACTGCAATTGCGTCACCAGCGCCACGGAACTCTTGTCGACCAGGGCGCTGCGGGCGAGCTCCTGCGCAGCCTGTTCCCGCTGGATCTGCTGATGGCGCAGCAGCATCGTCAGTGCCAGGCCCAGCAGCAACGCCAGCAGACTCCACCCGTAGGGAGAGAAACGCCGTGGCGCGGGCGTCGGCGTATCCCGGTCCTGGCCGGGCCTCGTGTCCGGCGGCGCTGGAGCGGTGGAGCGTTTGATGGCGCGCAAGACGTCCCCCACGGATGGCCATGGCGCAATCGATGGTACAGATAACCACGCAGCACGAATACCGCAGCCTCCCGGACGAAGCGGGCGGGAACGATCGGGCGATCTTCAGCGCGGGCGCGGCTTGGCGCGATGCGTGGGCTGCGCCGTCCACGGATCGTCCGGCCACGGATGGCGCGGATAACGGCCTTTCAGCTCGCGCCTGACCTCCGGATAGGTGCGCTGCCAGAAACCCTCAAGATCCTGCGTCACCTGGATCGGCCGCCCCGCCGGCGACAGCAGGTGCAGGGTGACCGCGACGCGGCCGCCGCCCACGCGCGGCGTGTCGGCCAGGCCGAACAACTCCTGCAGCTTCACCGCCAGCACCGGCGGCTCGCCGGGCACGTAGTCGAGCCGCCGCTGCTGGCCGCTGGGAACGACCAGGCTCTCGGGCGCGTGGCGATCCAGCGCGAGGCGCTGCGCATGATCGAGCAGCGCCGAAAGCGCCTGCAACAGGCTGCCGGCATCCAGTGCGTCGAGCCGATGCACGCCATCCAGGTACGGCGCCAGCCACTGTTCCAGCGTGGCCAGCAACGCCGCGTCGGAAACGTCGGGCAGGCCGAGCTCGGGCATCCACTCGCGCACGGCCTGCAGGCGCGCGCGCAGCCGCCGGGCCGACTCGCTCCACGGCAGCAGGCCGAGCCCGCCCGCGCGCAGCGCGGCAAGCAGGGTCGGCAAGGTGTCGCGCGCATCCACCGGCACGCTGCGCCGCTCCAGCACGATCGCGCCGAAGCGGCGTTCCTCGAATGCCTCGACCGCGCCGCGCTCGTCGTTCCAGCGCTGCGTGCGCTGGCGGGTGAACAGCGCGGGGTAGTCGCGCTCCAGCACGTCCGGGTCCAGCGGTGCCGCGGCGAGGATCAGGCTGTCGCGCGCCTCGTGGCGCAGATCCAGCGCCACCAGCCACGGCTCGCCGTGCAGGGCGGTGTTCTCGTGCAATCGCGCGCCGCGGCCGTTGGCCAGCGTGTAGCGCAGCGGATCGTTGCCGCTGCGGTGCGCCACCCGGTCGGGAAAGGCGTGCAGCAGCAGGTCGCCCACGGCGTGGCTTCCGGGCGTGCCGCTGGCAGACGTATGGACGTCCAGACGTCTGCGCCAGCCCTTGCTGGCCTGCTCGATGGCGGCCAGCGCGCCGGCATCCACCGCGCCACGGGGCAGCGTGCCGCGCCGGTCGCGCCACGCATGCAGGACGCTGACCCGCTCACGGAAATCGTCGCTGCGCGAGGACTCGCCGCGCAGTGGCGAGCGCGCCTCCATCAATGCCAGCAGGTCGGCAACCAGCGGGCGCAGCGTGGCCGGCGCGCGCAACGCGGCCGCACCGAGACGCGGCGTGGCGCCCAGCTCCAGCAAGTCGCGGCCCAGCGCGGTGATGCGGTGGTCGTTGTCCACCGCGGCCAGCGCGCGCAGCAGGTCGCGCGCCTGCGCCAGGGCGCCGGGCGGCGGAAGGTCCAGCCAGGGCAGCGCGTCGCTGCCCCAGGCCGCCAGTTCCAGCGCCAGGCCGGACAGGTCGGCCTGGGCGATTTCCGGCGTGCGCGCGGTTTCCAGCCGCCGACTCTGCGGCCACAACCGGTACGCCGTGCCCGCGGCGACGCGGCCGGCGCGGCCCGCGCGCTGGTCGGCGGAGGCCTGCGAGATGTTCACCGTCTGCAGGCGGGTAAAGCCGGAATTGGGATCGAAGCGCGGCTCGCGCGCCAGGCCGCTGTCGATCACCGCGCGGATGCCCGGCAGCGTGATACTCGATTCGGCCACGTTGGTGGCCAGCACCACGCGGCGCGTGCCCGGCTCCGCATCGCCCAGGGCCGCCTGCTGCTCCGCCAGCGAAAGCTCGCCGTGCAGCGGCACGATCTCCAGCTCGGGGTAGTCGTCGGCGACCGAGGCGAGCAAGGCCTGCACCCGCGCGATCTCGCGCCGGCCGGGCAGGAAGGCCAGCACGTCGCCGGCATCTTCCTGCAGCGCCAGCCGGGTCACGCGCGCCAGCTGCTGCTCCATGCTCTCCTGCGTGCGCGCCGGCGGATGCACGACCTGCACGGGAAAACTGCGGCCGGGGCTGGTGATGCGCGGCGCATCCAGCCATTGCGCGATGCGCTCGCCATCCAGCGTGGCCGACATCAGAAGCAGCCGCAGATCCGGTCGCAAGGTCGCCTGGATGTCCAGCGCCAGCGCCGCGCCCAGGTCGCCGGCCAGGTGCCGCTCGTGGAATTCGTCGAACACGATCGCACCGATGCCGACCAGCTCCGGATCGCGCTGGATCAGCCGGGTGAGGATGCCCTCGGTGACCACCTCGATCCGCGTGGCGGGGCCGACCTTCGCCTCGAAACGGATGCGGTAGCCGACCGTCTGCCCCACCGTTTCACCCAGCTGCCGCGCCATGTATTGCGCCGCCGCGCGCGCCGCGATGCGGCGCGGTTCCAGCATCAGTATCCTGCCGCCGGCCAACCACGGCTGGTCGAGCAGGGCCAGCGGCACCTGGGTGGTCTTGCCGGCGCCCGGCGGCGCCTCCAGCACCAGTCGCGGGTGGGCGGCCAGCGAGGCGCAGATGTCGGGCAGCAGCGGGCTGATGGGGAACGCGGTCATCCAGCGAATGATAGCGGCGAGGGTGCGGCTGCCCGCGCCCCGCCGCAGCGTGGGAAGCGACCGCGCGCCGCGCCGCGAACTGGAAGAAAACCGTAATCCCCTCTCCCCTGCGGGGAGAGGGCTGGGGAGAGGGCTGGGGAGAGGGGGACATGCCGCGGGGAACTGCCAACGAAGCGAGCCACGCCGCGTCGAACCCCCAACGACGCTGCCCACGACGCCAGGAGCCCACCATCAGCTTCCCCGCAAGCACCGGCCCCTCTCCTCGGTCCTCTCCCCACGGGGGAGAGGAAGCAGAGACCCCCGACCTCCGTCAGAACCTCAGACGCCCCAAGCTCCGGCTTTCACCCTGCCCCGAGCACTACTTGTCGCCGGCGATGCATTGGGTCACCCACCGGTGCGCCGTTTCCGCGCCGCGTGTGTCGCCCAGTTGCGTGCGCACGCTGGCGATGAGCTGCCAGTTGCGGGCGCACAGCCGCCCCTCCTGGGCGCCGTTGCGCCAGGACTCCAGCGCCAGGCGCTGCGCGCTGGCGTAGTCGCCCTGCGCCAGCGCGGCGGCCGCCTGGTCGCTCAATTGCTCGGCCGTTGCCGGTGGCCGGGGCAGCGGCACGTCCGCCGGCGAGGCGGCCGGCGGTGGCGGCTGTCTCGCCTGCTCGGCACGCAGCGGGGCCAGCGACTCGAACTTGGCCTGGTACTCGTCGGTGACGCGCCGGGCGTCCTCGCTGGAGCCGATCACGCGCGGCGTGATCAGCACGATCAGTTCCGAGCGGTTGCGGTGGCGGTCGGTGCTGCCGAACAGGCGCCCCACCAGCGGGATGCGGTTGAGCCCGGGTATGCCGGTATCCGTATTGCCCTCGTCCTGGCGGATCAGGCCGCCGAGCAGCACGGTCTGGCCGCTCTGCACGCCGACCTGGGTGGCGATCTCGCGCTGCTGGATGGTGTAGTTGCCGTTGGCGTCCTTGGTGCCGGGCACGCTCACCTGCTGCTTGATGTTGAGGTAGACCAGGCCGCCCGGATTGATCCGCGGCTGCACGTCCAGGATCACGCCGGTGCTGATGTACTGCACCTGGCCGACCGTGGTCGGCGCGCCGTTGGCCACGCTCCCCAGGCCGGGGGTGAAGAAGGTCTGGTTGACGGGAATCTGGTCGCCCGCCTGGATGCGCGCCACCTGGTTGTTCATCACCACCAGCGAGGGCGCCGACAAGGTCTTGACGTTGCCGTTCTCCTCCTGCGCGTGCAGCGCGACCTGCAGGTTGTTGTTGAGGAAGGAGTAGAAGAACGAGTCGCCGGTGGGGTTGTAGCTCATGCCGCCCTTGCCCAGCGCCCACTGCTGCCGATTGCCGGGCTGGCCGGGGGTGATGCCGCCGCTGCTGTTGGGCGCGCCGCCGGCCAGGCCTTCCAGGTACCACTGCACGCCGAACTGGAACTTGCCGGTCAGTTGCACCTCCAGGATGCGCGTCTCGATCTGCACCTGCAGCGGCACGGTGTCCAGCCGCTTGATCGCCGTCTCGATCTCCGACCACTGCGAGGGTCGCGCGCGCACCAGCAACTGGTTGTTGGCATCGACGGAGGAGATCCGGATCGAACCGTCGGACGAGCTGAACTGCTGGTCGCTGGCGGCACTGGTGGTATGCGCCAGGCCACCGCTGTCGCCGAAGCCGCCGCCTGCGCCCGTGCCGTTGGCGTAGGCATTGCCGCCCAGGTTGCCGCCGACGCGGCCCATCGCGTCGCCGGTGCCGTTGTCGGCGTTGCCCAGCGTGCCTGCGGTCAGGCCGGGGCCGACCTCGCCTCCTTCACCAGCGCCACCGCCACCGGCCGCGGCGTTGGTGTAGATCTGCGCCAGGTAGCGGGCCAGGTCGGAGGCCTTGATGTTGCGCACGTCGTAGACGAACAGCTGCGGCTCGTTGCCGCCGCCGCGGTCGATGCGGGCGATCCAGTCGCCCACCTCGCGCAGGTAGTCGCTCTGGGTGCTGATCACCACCAGCGCGTTGGTGCGCTCGATCGGGATGAAGCGCAGCATGCCCGCCAGCGGGGTGTCGCCCTTGGGGCCGAACATGCTGTCGAGCCTGGGCATCAGCTCGGCGACGCTGGCGCGCTGCAGGCTGAACACGCCCACCGACATGCCGCGCAGCCAGTCCACGTCGAAGGTGCGCACGGTGCGCTGGTAATTGGCCAGCTCCTGCGCGGTGCCGGACATCACCAGCAGGTTGCGCGCCGGATCGACCAGCAGGATCGAATCCGGCCGCGCGAACGGCTTGATCAGCTTCTGCATCTCGGTGGCCGAGATGTAGCGCAGCGGAAACAGCCGCGCCTGCAGGCCGCCCTGCGGCGCGGCCGCGCCCAGGCTGGGCACCAGGTTGCCGCCCAGCGCGTCCTTCGCCGGCAGCACCACGTAGCTGTCGCCACGCTGGATCAGCGCGTTGCCGGTCCACGACAGCAGCGTCTCCAGGATCGGCAGCGCCTCGCTGGCATCGACCGGCTCGGCGGTGGAGAACGAGATGTTGCCCTGCACGCCGGGCACGATGGTGTAGTTCTTGTTGAGCAGGTCGCCGAGAATCGCCTTCACCACCGCCTGCACCGGCTGGTTCTCGAAGTTGAAGGTGACGCCTTCGGGCCCGGCCGCCGACGCGCGCGGCGCGGCCAGGCCGGTGGGACGGATGAACTGGCCGTTGCCCTGGCTCAGCTGCGGGCGCAGCGCCGAGGCCGCATCCGGCGCCGCGGTGGCGGGCAGCGGCAGCGGCGAGGGCACCGGGTCCCGGGTGCCGGCCACGGCCTCGCGTTGCAGGGCGTTGTCGTCGCGCGGCTGCGGCAGGCTGGCGCAGCCCACCAGCCAAACCGCCAGGGCGAGCGCCAACGCGCGTAGCAGCCGCCGCGGCAGTACCTGTCTGTGCGTGCGATGCATGCTCAATGGTCTCCTTCGTGTACCGCGGCGGCCTGGGCGGCACGGCGTTTCTGGATGATCTGGCGCAGCGCGCGGATGCGCTGCGCCTGGGTCTGGTCGGGCGCGCGGCCTGCTGCGGGCGCGTCGGTGGCGGGCGCCGCGGCCGGTTCCGCGGGCGCGGCATCGGGCGCCGCGGGCGGCGCGTTGGCATCGATCGGCGCCCCGGCCGGCAGGTGCAGCTCCACGCGCCCGTTGGGGGTGTCGAACACGGCCGAGCGCGGGCGCACCTCGACCAGGGTGACCTGGCCGCCCGGCGCGGATTCGCCGCGGTGCAGGCGCAGTTCCCGATCGCCCTGGCGATCGTGCAGCAGCGCCAGCTGCAGCGTCGGCGTGAGGATGACGCCGGTGAGCTGCAGCTCGCCGATGCTGCTGCCCTGCAGCTCCTGCGCGGCGGGCCGGCGGTCGGGGCTGAACAACGGCCGCTGCCAGATCAGCGCAAACTGGCCCAGAGGCGCCGGCGGCGGCAACGGTGTCGCGCGATCGGCCGCCGGCGCCGGCGTGGCGGCGGCTACCGTCGACCACCGCGGTTCGCTGCCCCACCCACCCAGCAAGGCCAGCCACAGCCCGCCGAGCGCGGCCAGCGCCAGCATCAGCACCGGGGTGAGGCGACGCTGGCCGGCGGCGTTCATGGCTGCACCTGCGTGGCGGATGCGCGCGCGGGGCGCACATAGCCCGATACGGTGAACTGCGCCTCCAGCGGCGCGCGGCGATCCTGCTGCACCGCCACCGGGTTGCGGTAGATGCTGAGCTCGTCGACGAACAGGTACGGCGTGCCCTGCTCCAGCGCATGCAGCACCGCAGCCAGCGATTCGATCGAGCAGCTCAGGCTGATGCTGGCGGCGGCCTTGCGATACGGCTCGCCGGGCGTGGCCGGCGGATTGGCGATCGGCGTTTTCTGGCTGACCACGCAGCCGCCCTCGCCGGTCTGCGCGGCCACCACGTCGACCACGCGCTGCATCAGGCCGGCCGCCGCGGTGTTCGTGTCGTCCTCGGGCAGGAAGGCACTGCTGGCGGCCTGCCCCGCGCCCAGCGCGGCGATGCGCTGCTGCAGTCGCGGTTTCTCCGCGATTGCGGCCGCGTAGCGGGCGTGGGTCTGTTGCAGCTCGTCGATGCGCGCATCGATCTGCCGCAGCGGCGCCACCAGCCACCAGTGCACCAGCAACACATAGGCCAGCAGCAGCGCCAGCAGCAACAACAGCACGGCGCCGATCCGGCGCTGGCGCGCACTGGCCAGCAACGGCCTCATGGCGCGCTGCCGCTGGCGGCGGGGGCGGTGGACGCCGGCGCGTTGCGCAACTGCGCCACCAGGTAGAACCGCTCCTTGCCGGTGGTGGCATCGGGCTGGATCGCGCCCTGGAACGCGGCGCCGGTGATCAGCGGCGAATCCTTCAGCGCATCCAGCAGGCCGGCGGCCCGCTGGCTCTGACCCTGCAGGCCCAGCTGGCCGCTGGCGTCGATGCTGAGGCGTTCCAGCCAGGCCGTGTCGGGCAGGCGGCGGGTGAGATCGGCCAGCAACGCCAGCATGGTGGTCGAGCGCTGCTTGCGCGCCACCAGGAAACCGGCGGCGCCGGCGTTGTCGGCCAGTTGCTGGCGCAGCGCCATCACCTCCTGCGCGTCGGCGCGCATGGATTCCACCCGGGCCTGCATGCGATCGAGCAACTGCTGCCGGTTGTGCCGGTACTGGCCCAGCGCCAGCAGCGCCAGCAGCACGCAGGCGGCGGCGAGCAAGGCATTCAGGCGCCGCCGCGGGTGGGCGTGGCGCGGCCGCCGCGCGGGTGGCAGCAGGTTGACGCCCAGCCGATGCTCGCCCTCGGCCAGGTCCACCGCGTCGATGACGATGCCGCTGGCGCCCAGCTGCGCCAGCAGCGGATCGAGCACGCGCCGCGGGGTGGCCAGCAGCTCGGCCTGGAGATGGCCGGCCGGGCCGGCTTCGGCGGGGGCCAGCTCGCGCACGGCGTAATGCACCTGGTCGACCGTGAACGGCGTCTGCCGGTCCATCTCGAACGCCATCACCTGGGCCAGGTGATGGCGCGCGGCCAGCGGCAGGCTGACCACGCGGCGCAGCACGTCGTGCGGGTCCAGCAGCAGCGCGAGCCGGCGGTCTTCGCGATCCACTGCCTGCAGCGCGGCCTGCAGCGCCGCCTGTTGCGCGGTGGCGGGGTCATCGGCGCGCCAGCGGGCCAGCGGTTGCGCCTGCCCCATGCGGTACAGCACCCACTCGTGCCGGTCGCGGCGCAGGCCATGCCACACCGCGGCGGAGACGACCCATCCTCGCCAGCGTGGCGGCAGCGCCGCCTGCAATTCGGCGCCCCAGGCGGCCAGGAACGCCGGCACGCGCGAGCCGCGCCACGCCTGGCGCAGGCGCTCGCGCCCCGACGGCGGCGATGGCGGCAGCGTACTCATTCCTGGTCTCCCTCCTGCCAGCGCAGCACTGTGTAAGGTGTTCCGCCGATACGCGCCGCCTGCCATCGGATGGTGGCGCGCAGCACGGCCCGTGTGCCGTCCGCTAGCGTAGCTTGCGAACGCACGCTGTGGGTAACGCCCACGCCCACGGCCAACGCCGGATCAGCCGCGTTGCGCTGCCTGGCCGCGATGATTTCCTGCATCCGCGACGGCGTCATGCCGGGGATCGCGGCCAGCGCCAGCGAGGTGGCAACGTTGGGATCGGGGCCGGGCTGGCCCGACCACAGCGTGAGGTGCGGGGCCAGCGTGCGATACAGCGCCGGGGTTACGCCGAGCACCATCTGCAGCTCCTCGATGCTGGCGAACGGGCCGTGCCGCGGGGCGTAGTGCCGCCCTGCCGCCGCGTAGTCGGCGCCATCGTCGGCCGTGCCCTCGATTTCGGGACGGGTGCGCCATGCCACTACGCGCGTCGCCAGCGCCTGGGCCTCCTGCGCCGCCATCCCCGCGGCGCGAAAAAGGCCTTGCAGCACCTGCGGCGAGGCGCTGTTCAGATCCACCTTGCCCGCCTCGTCCACCGCGCGGATGCGCAGTTCGGCGTCACCGAAACGCAGCGTGTAGAGACGGCCGTCACCGACCCAGCGCCGTGCGGCGTCGGGGTCGTGCAGGCCGCGCAGCGCACGCATGAGCCCGGCCTCGGCGGCATAGTGGGCGCGGGCATGGGCCAGCTGGTACCGCGCCAGCACCGCCTCGGTATGCGTCACGGCCGCGTAGCCGCCCAGCAGCACGGCCAGCAGCGCGCAGGCCCACAGCACCAGCAGCAAGGCCACGCCGCGCTGGCGTCGGGATGATGGCCACGTGCGCCTCACAGCGTGCCCGCCCGGCGCATCGGCAGGAGCGAGGTGCTGCCGCCCGTGCCGGCATCCACCCGCAGCGGCACCTCCAGCGTGGGCCAGGGCACCTGGCCGTCCAGTTGCAGCTCCACGCGTACCAGCCGTGGCAGCGTGCGACCGTCGGTCCAGCGCGCCAGCCATGGCGTGGCGCGGCCGCGCGCATCGACGCCGCGGTAGCTGAAGCGCGCCCAGCGCACGTGATCGACCAGCAGCTGCGGCTTGCCCACCGGTTGCGCTTGGCTGCCATCGGGCGGCAACAGTGCCAGCCCGAGTTCCAGCCGCAGGCCGTTGTCGCCGTCGTCGGCCAGGCGCAAGGTCTGCAATTGCGGCCCCAACGCCCCGAGGTAACCGGGCAGCGGCGCCACGTAGCGCATCTGCCGGGGAGCCCCCTCGAAAACCAGCGGCACGCCCCGGTCGTCGTGATCGATCGTCTGCGCCATCGCTTGCGCCAGCTCGCGCCGCAACAGCTGCTGCGCCGCACGCACCTCGTCCAGCCGCTCCACCCGCGCGGTGCCCGCATGCACGCTGCGCGTGGCGATGCCCACGCCGGCGTAGACACCCAGCATCAGCAGGCCCAGCAGGGCCAGCGACGCGAGCACTTCGAGGAGGGTGAAGCCGTGGACGCGCGTGGCGCGCAGGGAACGGGGAGCGGGGAACGGGGAACGGAAAGAGCGAAAAGCTGGCACTGTCCGGCCTTTCCCGTTCCCCGTTCCCCGTTCCCTGTTCCCGGGCGCGGTCCACCGAGCTCCGGTTCCCATCGCACCCTCGCCGCGCCCCATCATGGCGTCGGTGCCATCGGATCGGCGCCCGGACGGGTCGCAAGCAGACGCAGGGTGCGGAAATTCGCCGTATGCGGATGCGCGGCGGCGCCCCAGCTGACCTGCAGATCCAGCTGGTAAAGCTGCAGCGACGTCGGGTCGGTGGCGCCCTCTGCATGCCAGGGCGTCACATTCAGTTGCCACTGGAACTTGCGGTTGAAGCGCCCGCTGCTGCGACCTGGCTGCAGCGGTTCCACCACATAGGCGCTGTCGAGCTTGCTGCGCGCCCACATCGCCGCCTGGCTGGCATCGGCCGCCTGACCGGTAAGCCCGATCGCGCCACCGGCCACCTGCATCAGGACGGCGAAGGCGATGCCGAGCAGCGCGATGGCAGCCAGGACTTCGAGGAGGGTGAAGCCGGCGGCGCGCGAAGCACGCGGGGAATCGGGAATCGGGAATCGGGAATGGTTTGAGAGCCGGGAATGGGGAATGGGGAATGGGGAATGGGACGAGCGAAAAGCCGGTGCTTGCCGGCCTTTCCGATTCCCGATTCCCCATTCCCCACGACCGTAAGGAAGTCCCCTTGTGGGATTCCCCGCTCTCATCGCACCACCACCGCGCCCGTGAGCCACGCCACGTCGATCCGCCATTGGCGCTGGCCGCGCTGCACCACGATGTGGCCGCCGGTGGAGCTGCCGTCGGGGAAGAAGCGGATGCGGCCGGTGTGGTCGTCGGGGGCATCCTCGCGGGCGCTGGTGATGCTCAGGCGCATGTCGGGCGGCAGGGTCACGGTTTGCCCGCGCGCATTGCGCCAGCGGTTGGCGCGGGTATCCAGGTCGAACACCCGGGTCTGGCCGCGCACGATCGCCTGGGCGCGGGTGGCGCGCAGCGCCGCGGCAAGGTCGGCGCTGGCCGACGCGGCGCGGGCGCCCGCCAGGCCTTGCGTCACCGAGAACGCCACCGCCGCCGTGGCCACGCCGATCAGCAGGATCACGGCGAGCATTTCGAGGAGGGTGAAGCCTTGGGCGCGCGAAGCGCGCCCGGGAATGGGGAATCGGGAATCGGGAATCGGAAGAGCGAAAAGCCGGTGTTTGCCGGCTTTGCCTATTCCCGATTCCCGATTCCCCATTCCCGGCCTCACTGCCAACTACCCACATCCTTGTCGTAGCCCTCGCCGCCGGGCTTGCCGTCGCGGCCGTAGAAGATCAGGTCGAAATTGCCGTGCTCGCCGGGTGCGGTGTAGCCGAACGGATGGCCCCAGGGGTCCAGCAACTGGGATGGCTTGGCGTAGGGACGCTGCCAGTTGGGCGCGTTGGCGGGCTTGGCCACCAGGTCCTGCAGTTGCCGCGGCGGCATGCCGTTGTCCAGCGCGTAGCTGTCGATCGCCTGCCCCAGCACCTGCAATTGCGCCTTGCCCGCGCCGTACTTGCCCTTGTCCACGCTGTTGCCCACCTGCCGCACCACGATGGTGCCCACGATGCCGATCAGCACGATCACGGCCAGCATTTCCAGCAGGGTGAAACCTTTGGCGCGCGAAGCGCGCCCGGGAACGGGGAACGGGGAACGGGGAGCGGGAAAGGCGGGGGAGCGCCAGCTTTTCGCTGTACCCGTTCCCCCCCCCCCCCCCCCCCCCCCCCCCCCCCCCCCCCCCCCCCCCCCCCGGGGCACAGCCGCGGCGCACCGAGTCCGCGCCACGATGGCGCGGCGCTCTTCCCGGGGCCCCTCTGCAGCGGCGGGCGGGCGGAGGATCAGCCCGCAGGGTGGCTTGCATGGATGCAAGCCAGTTTGGCGTCAGTCCATGGATGGACTGTCGACAAACCCCGTAGCCCGCCCGCGAACCTTGCGGGCAGGATGCCCGCAAGGCGCGGAAGCGGGGTGGCCTTCTCTTTTGGTTACTTTTCTCTTGGCCACGCAAGAGAAAAGTAACTCGAGCGCCGTAGGCGATCGAAAGCTCTTGCTCTTGCTCTTGCTCTGAGGCCACACGAAACCCAAAAGCATCGCGACTGAAGTCGCTCCTACAAACGGCAAGAGCATCGCGACTGAAGTTGCTCCCACAGCGCGCAGTTCAGCAGGCGGAAAGCTCGTCGAAGCATTCCGTCGTATTCTTGCGACGACTCTTGCTGCAGGAATACATGCAATGGACAAGGTTTATCCCAGCGCCGCGCAAGCCCTCGATGGGCTGCTGTTCGACGGCATGACGATCGCGGCCGGCGGCTTCGGCCTGTGCGGCATTCCCGAAAACCTGATCGGTGCCTTGCTGGAGGCCGGCACCAAAGACCTGACCATCGTGGGCAACAACGCCGGCGTGGACGATTTCGGCATGGGTCCGTTGCTGAAGACCCATCAGGTCAAGCGCGTGTATGCCTCCTACGTGGGCGAGAACAAGGAATTCGAGCGGCAGACGCTGGCCGGCGAACTGGAGCTGCACCTTACGCCGCAGGGCACGCTGGCGGAGAAACTTCGTGCCGGTGGTGCGGGCATCCCCGGTTTCTATACGCGCACCGCGTTCGGCACCAAGCTGGCCGAGGGCAAGGAGACCAAGGTCTTCGGCGGCAAGGAATACGTGCTGGAGGAGGCGATCACCGCCGACCTGTCGATCGTCAAGGCGTGGAAGGGCGACGCCCACGGCAACCTGGTATTCCGCGAGACCGCACGCAACTTCAACCCGATGATCGCCACCTGCGGCAAGGCCTGCGTGGCCGAGGTGGAGCATCTGGTACCCGTTGGCGAGCTGGACCCGAACAACATCCACGTGCCGGGCATCTACGTCGACCGCATCGTGCAGGGCGAAAAGTACGAGAAGCGGATCGAATTCCGCACCATCGCGGGCGTGGTCTCCGGCAAGGAAAACCCCACTCGCGTGGCGATGGCCAAGCGCGCCGCGCAGGAACTGCGCGACGGCTTCTACGTGAACCTGGGCATCGGCATTCCCACCATGGTGGCGAACCACATTCCCGAGGGCGTCAGCGTCACCCTGCAGTCGGAGAACGGCCTGCTCGGCATCGGCCCGTTCCCCACCGAGGACCAGCTCGATCCGGACCTGATCAACGCCGGCAAGCAGACCATCACCACCCTGCCCGGCTCCAGTTTCTTCTCCAGCGCCGATTCGTTCGCGATGATCCGCGGCGGCCATATCGACCTGTCGATCCTGGGTGGCCTGGAAGTTTCCGCGCACGGCGACCTGGCCAACTGGATGGTGCCGGGCAAGATGGTGAAGGGCCCGGGCGGCGCGATGGACCTGGTCAGCGGCGTCAAGCGCGTGGTGGTGCTGATGGAGCACTGCGCGAAGGACGGCAGCCCCAAGATCAAGGATCAATGCGACCTGCCGCTCACCGGCAAGCAGGTGGTTGACCTGATCATCACCGACCTGTGCGTGTTCGAGGTGGCCAAGGGCAAGGGGCTGACGCTGATCGAGCTCAACGACGGCGTCTCGCTGGACGACGTGAAGGCGAAAACCGGCTGCGCGTTCAACGTGTCGCCATCGCTGCAGGGCTGAAGGCGCGGCATTCCCGCCGGCGACTAATCCGGCAACGGGTGCGGAAAACGGATGCGGGCGACGTTCTCGTGGCCCGGTTGGGTCTGCAGCTCCAGCGGCCAGTCGAAGCGGTCGCTGATGCGCTGCGCGATGGCCAGCTCGAAACCGTGCCGGTCGGCGGCGTGCAAGCGTTTGGGATGGGTGTCGTCCATCGATGGCGCCGGTACGTGGTTGCTGACGCTGACCACGCCAGGCGTCACGGTAACCATGACGCGGCCCTCCTCGGTCTGCTGGCAGGCGTTGCGGATCAGCTGCCAGCACAGCACCGAAAACGCCCGCGCCGAGCCTTCCAGCGCGAAGCGTGCGGGTTCTTCCAGCTCCAGTTCGATCGGCCGTCCAACCAGCAGTTCGCGGGCCGATTGCAACTCCTGCTGCAGCACGTCGTTGACCACGAAGCGCTCGTTGTCGATCACCGTGTCGGACTCGCGTGCCAGAATCAGCATCGCCTCGACCAGCACTTCCATCTCGCGGGTGGCGCGGCGGATGCGGTGCACCGAACGCGTGCCGAATTCCGTCAGGCCCTCCTCGTCAGCCAGCATGTCCACCGACATCTTGATCACCGTGAGCGGGCTGCGCAGCTCGTGGCTGGCGTCGCGGGTGAAATTGCGCTCGCGCTGGTTGTAGCCGGCGATGCGGGTGGCGAACCCGTGCAACCCGCGCGCCAGCGACGCCACGTCGGCATCGGTATGGGTGGACAGCTTGTGCAGTTGCAGCGCATCGGGATCGGGCTGCTGCCCATCCCAGCCCGCCACCAGCCGGGCCAGCGCCCGTACCGGCCGCCATTCGCGGCGGGTGGCGAACCAGCCCAGCGTGGTGGTGAGGATGATCACGGTGACGACGGCAAGGGTCGGCGCCACGTCGTAGATGCCCATGATGCAGATGATCACCACGGCCACGAACTGCAAGCCGAACACCCAGGTGATGCGCCGACGGAAGGCTCCCACCCGGCAGGTGGTCGCCGTTTTCACCCTTTCGTCCATTGACTTCGCCGTATCGGTTTCAAGCCGTCTGGGCGGTCAGCGCCACCTCCGATTCAAGATCCGCGAGGCGGTAGCCGGCCGAGTGAATGGTATGTAGCAGGGGCCGCGGGAAGGGCTTGTCAATGACGCGCCGCAGATTGTACAGGTGCGAGCGCAAGGTGTCGGAATCGGGCAAGGTGTCGCCCCATATCTCGCGCTCGATGTCGCGCCGGCTGACCACGCGGGGCGATTCGCGCATCAGGATCGCCAGCAGCTTCAGGCCGATCGGGGACACCACCAGCTCCTGCCCGTCGCGGGTGAGGCGCAGCGTGGCGGTATCCAGCGTCATATCGCCCACGGTGAGCACTTCGGTGGAGACCTGGCGGCGATCGCGGCGGATCAGCGCGCGCAGACGCGCTTCGAGTTCACGCACCTCGAACGGCTTGACCAGGTAGTCGTCGGCGCCGGCTTCCAGCCCGACCAGCTTGTCGTCCAGCGTGTCGCGCGCGGTAAGCATCAGCACCGGCGTCGATTTCTGCGCCTCCTTGCGCAGCTTGCGGCAGACCTCCAGCCCGTCCAGCCCCGGCAGCATCAGATCGAGCACGATCACGTCGTAGCTGTTGGACACCGCCAGGTGCAGGCCGCTGACGCCATCGGCCGCGTAATCCACCGAATACCCGCGGCGTTCGAGGAATTCGCCCACCATTTCCGCTATCTGGCGATTGTCTTCGACCAACAGGATCAACCCGGCTTGCTCGTCGTGTACGGTCATATCGTCGTCCTCGCGCGTTGGGATTTCACAAATGTGAAGATCTAAACGGTTGTGGGGTGAGGGGCGCGTGAAATGGTTCCGGGCGGTTCAGGAACCGTTGGGACGGCGACCGTCGAGCAGCGGGCGCAGCCCTTGCCACACGGTTTCCAGCACGGTCGGTTCCGCCGCCGCGACGGGGTGCAGGCCATCGTTTTGCATCAGGGCGGGGTCCATCGCCACGCCCTTGAGCAGGAAAGGCACCAGCGCCAGGTTCCGACTCGCGGCCAGGTCGGCGTAGATCGCGCGCAGGCCGTCACGGTAGCGCGACCCGTAATTCACCGGCAATTCGATGCCCACCAGCAGGACCCGGGCGTGGCTTTCCTGCGCCATGGCGATCATCGCCTCCAGGTTGTCGCGCAGGGCCGGCAACGGCAAACCGCGCAGCCCGTCA
Organism: Rhodanobacter caeni; assembly: GCF_039523575.1. Lineage (NCBI taxonomy): Bacteria > Pseudomonadati > Pseudomonadota > Gammaproteobacteria > Lysobacterales > Rhodanobacteraceae > Rhodanobacter > Rhodanobacter caeni. The sequence continues at coordinate 497,452 of NZ_BAAAFO010000003.1, forward strand.
TTGGCGCCCAGCTCGATCACCAGCACCTGCGGCCGGTATTTCTGCAGCAGTCCGGGCAGGCGGTTGCGGCCGCTGAGCGAGGTCTCGCCGCTGATGCTGGCATTGACCGCGCGCCATTCCGGCACCATCTTGCGCAGACGCGCGTCCAGCAAGTGCACCCAGCCGGCTTCGACCGGAATGTTGTGCGCGGCGGACAGCGAATCACCCAGCACCAGCACCGTTTTCGGCGTGGCGGCCTGCGCGCTGCCGATGCCGATGCAACAAAGCAGCACCCATACGCTCCATATCCTCCAACCAGGGCATCGATGCATGAGTGATTCTTCCCATCCGCTTGTCGTGGCCTGCGATGTTAGCAAGTCGGTCGTTGGCCCCGAGGGCGCCTTGGACATCCTGCGCGGAGTGAACCTGCAGGTCCTTTCCGGCGAAAGCTTCGCCATCGTGGGCGCATCGGGGTCCGGCAAGACCACCCTGCTCGGCCTCCTGGCCGGGCTGGATACGTCCAGCAGCGGCAGCATCCGTCTGGACGGCCATGCGCTGGAGTCGCTGGACGAGGAAGCGCGAGCGGACCTGCGCCGGCGCCTGGTGGGTTTCGTGTTCCAGTCGTTCCACCTGCTGCCGGCGCTCACCGCCGAGGAAAACGTGATGCTGCCGCTGGAACTGGAAGGCGCCAGCGACGCGCGTGCACGCGCCCGGCAGGCGCTGGACGCGGTGGGTCTGGCGTCGCGGCGGCGGCACTACCCGGCGCAAATGTCCGGTGGCGAACAACAGCGCGTGGCGATCGCCCGCGCGTTCGTGCATGGCCCGCGCGTGCTGTTCGCCGACGAGCCCACCGGCAACCTCGACCAGCGCACCGGCCACCACATTTGCGACCTGCTGTTCGCATTGAACCGCGATCACCACACCACGCTGGTGCTGGTGACCCACGACGCCGAACTGGCCGCGCGCTGCGACCGCCGGATCGAGCTCGAAGAGGGCCGCGTCGTGACCACCGCGGACGCCCGCTCGTGAGGCCGCTGTGGCTGGCCATGCGCAGCCTGCGACGGGAATGGCATCTGCCGGAGCTGCGCACGCTGGCCGCATCGCTGGTGCTGGCGGTGGTGGCGCTGGGCGTGGTGGCCACGCTGGCGGCACGGATCGAGCGCGGCATGCTGGCCGGCGCGGCCGAGTTGATCGGCGGCGACGTCGGCTTGTCTTCGCCGCAGGCGCTGCCCGAAAGCTACGCCGAAGCGGCGCGCCAGCGCGGCCTGCAGGTGGCGCACAGCGCCAGCTTCCCCAGCGTGGCCTTTGCCGGGGAGCAGACCCAGTTGCTCGACGTGCTGGCCGCCGGGCCGCACTACCCGCTGCGCGGTACGCTGCAGATCGGTGATGCGGCCGGTCGCAGTGAGGTGGGCCACGCGCCGGCGCCGGGCCAGGTCTATCTCGACCATCGCGCGCTGGTGGCGCTCAACCTGAAAGTGGGCCAGCCGCTGCAGCTGGGCGGCCGCGAGTTGACTATCGCCGCGGAACTGCAGCGCCAGCCCGACGGCGGCCAGCTGCTGGCGCTGGCCCCACGCGCGCTGATGAACCTGGCCGATGCCCGCCAGGCCGGGCTGCTCGATCCCGGCAGCCGCGCCCGCCATCAATTGCTGCTGGCAGGCGAACCGGCGGCGGTGGAGGCGTGGCACCAGCAGGTGCAGGCATCGGCGTTGCCGCAAGGCGCCCAGCTGATCACGCCCGAACAGACGCAGGAGCGCATGCGCACCTCGTTCGACCGCGCCGGCGCCTTCCTGCGCCTCACCGCCTTGTTGTCGGCGCTGCTGGCCGGCATCGCCATCGCGCTGTCGGCGCAACGCTACGCGCGGCGCAAGACCGCCGAGGTCGCCCTGCTGCGCGCCCTGGGTACGCCGCGCCGGCAGGTGATGGGCCTGCTGCTGGGCACCCTGGGTGCGCTGGCGATACCGGCCACGGCGCTGGGGGCGGTGCTGGCCCTGGGCCTGTCGCAGCTGGCGTGGGTGTTCGCCAACACGCTGTTCGGCTCGGTGCCCACCGCGTTGCCGCTGGCGCCGTCGTTCGCGGCGGCGGCCATGGGCCTGGCGGTACTGGCAGGTTTTGCGCTGCCGCCACTGGCGCGGCTGGCCGAGGTGCCGCCGGTGGCGGTGTTTCGCCAGAGCGCCACGCGAACAACGCGACGCTTCGACGCGCTGTACCTGGTACCTCTGCTGGTGGCGCTGGGTTTGATCTGGGCACAAAGCCGGTCGCTGACGCTGGCCGGCATCCTCGCTGCCAGCCTGCTCGGCGTGGCCGTGGTTGCGGCCCTGCTGGCGGCCTTGATGCTGTGGCTGGCGCGACGCGTGGCGCCGGGCGCGCATCCGGCCCTGCGGTTGGGGTTGGCGGCGCTGGCGCGGCGGCGCATCTTGAGCCTGATCCAGGCCACCGCGCTCAGCCTGGGCCTGTGCGCGCTGCTGTTGCTGGCGATCGTGGCGCCATCCCTGCTGCAGGGCTGGCGCCAGGAGCTGCCCGCCGATACGCCCAACTGGTTTGCGATGAACCTGCAGGACGACCAACGCGAGGGCTTCGCCCGGGCGCTGGGAGCGATCGGCGGCGAGAAGCTCAACATGATGCCGCTGGCGGTAGGCAAGCTCATGGCGATCAATGGCCAGCCGATCGACCAGCTGCACTTCGAGGACGAACGCGCCAATGACCGCGCGGATCGCCAGCTGCGGCTGTCATGGGCCGACGCTTTGCCGCCGAGCAACCAGGTGATTTCCGGACGCTGGCCGGAGTCGCACCCGGCGCAGGCCGAGGCATCCATCGATACCACGTGGCGCGACATGTTTGCGCTGAAGCTGGGCGACACGCTGCGTTTCGACATCGGCGAGGGCCGCATCGACGCGACGATCACCAGCATCCGCAAGGTCGACTGGAGTTCGTTCCGGGTCAACTTCTTTTTGATGCTGGACCCGGCCCACGCCAGCGGCCTGCCGCACACCTGGCTGGCCAGCTTCTACCTGCCACCGGGGCACGCCGAAGGATTGGCGCAACTGTCGCGCGAATACGGCAACCTCAGCCTGATCGACGTGGATTCGCTGCTGGACCGCGTGCGCGAGATCGTGGACCGGGTCGGCAACGCGGTGCGCTGGATACTCGGCTTCAGCCTGCTGGCCGGCGCCCTGGTGCTGGCGGCCGCGCTGGCCGCCAGCGCGGCCGAACGCCAGCACGAGGCCGCACTGCTGCGCACGCTGGGCGCCCGCCGAGCGCAGTTGCGCGTGGCGGCGGCCTGCGAGTTCGCGCTGCTGGGTTTGATCGCCAGCCTCACCGCCGCGCTGGGCGCCGCCGGTGCCGGCTGGTGGCTGGGCCGGGCCGTGTTCCATATCGAACACTTCGTGCCGCCGCTGGCCCCGCTGGCACTGGCCGCCATCATCGCCGCGCTGGTGGTGATGACATTGGGACTGGTCGGTACGCGCAAGGTCAGCCGCACGCCGCCGATGCGGTTGCTGCGGGAGGGGTGAGGTTTCCTCCGATGACACCCAACCGCAGACGCCGCTCGCCATGACGCCTGACGTTCCCTCGCTGCCATGGCGCCGATGGTTGCGCGACGAATGGCTGTTGCTGCTGTTCGCCGCCTTTGCCGGCGCACTGGCGTTGCTCGATCCCCGACCCATCGCCGACTACCGGCGCTGGCTGCAGTGGCCCACGCTGACCGGGCTCGCGGGGTTGCTGCTGGCGATCCAGGGCATTCGCGACAGCGGCCTGGTGCAGCGCGCGGCGGCGGCGGCGATGGCGCGGGCGCATTCGCTGCGCGGGCTCGGCCTGGGCCTGGTGGCTGCCACTGCCGTGTTGTCGATGGTGCTGACCAACGACGTGAGCCTGTTCCTGGTGGTGCCGTTGACGCTAGCCATCGGCACGATGTCCAACCTGCCGGTATTGCGCATGGTGGTGCTGGAGGCGCTGGCGGTGAACGCGGGCTCGGCCCTGAGCCCGATCGGCAACCCGCAGAACCTACTGCTGTGGCAGCACTCGGCGCTGGGCTTCGCGCAGTTCGTGGCGGCGATGCTGCCGGCTGCCGCGGTGATGCTGGCGATGGTCGCGTTGCTGACCGTGCTGTGGCTGCCGCGCGGTCGAGTGGCGTTGACCAGCGAACGGCTCGAACACGCCACGATTTCCCTGCGCCTCGGTATCGGCTCGACGCTGGCGCTGGTCGGCATGGTGGTAGCGATGGAGTACGGCCTGGCGCCGCTGGGCGCCGCCGTGCTGCTGGCGGTGTTTGCGTTGGGCGCGCGCCCGAGCCTGCGGCGGGTGGACGGTTTGCTGCTGTTGACCTTCGCCGCGATTTTCGTGGGGCTGGGACACTTCGCCGAGCTGCCGTGGGTGCGCGGCATCCTGCAGTCCACGGATTTCAGCCAGCCGTTGACGGTCTACCTTGGCGCCATCGTCGCCTCGCAGGCGATCAGCAACGTGCCGGCCACCGTCCTGCTGCTCGATCACGCGCCGGACGCGGTAGCGCTGGCGGTGGCGGTCAACGTGGGCGGCTTCGGCCTGGTGATCGGCTCGCTGGCCAACCTGATCGCGCTGCGCCTGGCGCGACAGCCGCACGGCCTGCGGCTGCTGCACGCGGTATCGATCCCGTTCCTGCTGCTGGCCGCGCCGCTGGTGTATCTGGCGTGGCGCTGGCTGGGCTAGCCGTGCGCGTCAATCGTCATCGCTGTGCGGCACGTCGATCCTGCCCTTGACGCCACGATGGTCGACATCACCGCTGCCCTTGGCGCCAAGAGTGAAATCACCGGCCACGTCGCGCACTTTCAGGTCGCCGGAACCGAGCGTGTCGGCGCGCACCGAGCCGCCGACCTGGTCCAGGCTGACGTCGCCCGAACCGATGCTGCCGATGCGCACGTCGCCCTTGATCGCCTTCGCCCGAACGTCGCCCGAACCGACCGAGCCCAGGTTCAGGCGACCGATGTCGCTGGCGTCGATGTCGCCGGAGCCCACGCTGGCATCGAAAACGCCGGCAATGCGGCTGGCCCGCAGGTCGCCCGAGCCCACGCTGCCGCGCAACTGGCCTAGATCCTGCGCGTCCGCGTCGCCGGAGCCCACGTCCAGCCGCAGCGGCAGGTTGGCGGGCAACTGCACCGTGGCCTCCAGGTCGCGGTAAACCCCGCCGATCCGATGGACGACGGCACCGCTGTCGCCGCCCATGTCCAGGATCAGCTGGTCGCCTTCGCGCCGATGGGTCACCTGCAGCGAGGCCAGCGACGCGGCATCCGAGGCGCAGGCCCGGCCGTCCAGCGTGAGGCCCTTGGCATCGCCACCACGCACGTGCAGCGTGTGGCTGTTCACCTCGATCTGCACCCCGCGCACGCCGGTCAGATCCAACTGCAGATGACGCGGCGCCTGGTACTCGCACGGCGTGCCGGCCATCGCGGCCAGGGGTGCGAAAAACAACACGGCGAACGGCAGACGACGCATGGGCGATTCCTCGACGGTGGGCAATGGGCCTTCGATGCAGCGCGCGCCGAAAGGGTTGCAAAGCTGAGTGGTGCTTGAACGGTCCTGTCAACGCACCTGCCAGGCGCACGTTTTTCCCACCACCTACCGACGGAGATCCGCCATGCATCGCAAGACCCTGCTCGCTTCCGCGCTGACCGTGCTGATGGCCGGCACCGCTTCGTTTGCCATCGCGCAGAATGCGACCGCCCCGACAACCGCCCCGCAAGCCACCGCCCCGCAAAGCGCCGGCAAGATGCACGACGCCCGCGGCATGCATCACGGCATGCGCGGCCACGGCATGCAGCGGCACGGCTTCGATCGCGACCGCGCCGGCGTGATCGGCGACCTGCGCCAGCTGGAGCGCCTGTACCTGGAGTCCGGTCGCAGCAAGGAGCTGACCGCGCTGTACAACGACGTGCTGGCCAAGTCGCAGAACCCGCGCGTGCGCAACTACGTCTATCACCACCTGGCCCGCTTGCAGGCGCGCCCGGTGAACGTGGACCAGGCGATCGCCACGTTGCGCAAGGGGCTGGACGAAAGCCTGGCCAATGACGCGAAGATGCAGGCAGCGAAGGAAAAGATGCGCGCCGAATGGCAATCGCGCCACGCTAAGGGTGCCACGCCGACAACGGCCAGGTAAACGCAAGCCGGCACCGGGGCGGAACGCGCGAAGGGCGACCTTCGCGCGTTTCGTTCATGGCTGCCGCTCGGCGGATTTCGCCCGCTGCCACAGCCGCTCCTGTTCGGCCAGGCTGCATGTCGCCAGCTCGCGCCCGTCTTCGCTGGCGAGCTGTTCCATCCGTCGAAACCGGCGCTCGAACTTGGCGTTGGCGTGGCGCAGCGCGCGCGGGAAATCCACGCCGGCGTGGCGCGCCAGGTTGACCATCACGAACAACACGTCGCCGATCTCGTCTTCCAGCCGCGCCGGATCGGCGCCGTTGACGAACTCGGCGCGCACCTCCCCGACCTCTTCCAGCAGCTTGTCCAGCACCGGCTGCGGCTCAGTCCATTCGAAGCCGGTGGCCGCCGCGCGCTGCTGCAGCCGCAGCGCACGTTTCCACGCGGGCAGGCCGTGCGGTACGCCGGCCAGCGCGCTGGAGTCGAAGGCGCGCCGGTTCGCCACGTCAATCCCGCGTGGCGGCTTGCAGGCGCGCGGACCAGTCGAGCGAGCCGTCGCCGACCGCCAGGAATTCGGGATTCAGCAGCGATTCCCCACGGTTGTAGCGGAATGGCGCACCGGCCAGGTCGAGCACCGCGCCGCCCGCCTCCTCCAACACGCATTGCGCGGCGGCGGTATCCCACTCGCTGGTAAGCCCCAGGCGCAGATAGACGTCCGCGGCGCCGCGCGCGATCTGGCAGAACTTCAGCGAGGAGCCCATCGGCAGGCGGTCGTAGTCGTCGCCCACCAACTGGCTCAGCAAGGCGTGCTCCGCCCCGCCGTGCGAACGGCTGCCGGCCGCCGTGGCCGGCTGTACCAGCGCGCGGGCGCGGATGGATTGCCATGGTCCGTCGACCGCCTGCTGCAGCCAGGCGCCAGCGCCCCGCGCGGCGACATAGAGCTCACCCGTCACCGGCGCCAGCACCGCGCCCAGCACGCTCCGGTGGTTGTCGATGAGGGCGATGTTGACGGTGAACTCGCCATTGCGCTTGACGAACTCGCGCGTGCCGTCGAGCGGGTCGACCAGCCAGTAGCGCGACCATTGCCGGCGCTGCGACCAATCCGCCGCGCGGGCTTCCTCGGATACGATCGGAAGCCGCGGATCGAGCCCGGCCAGCGCGGCGGCAATGACCTGCTGGGCAGCCAGATCGGCGGCGGTGAGCGGCGACGCGTCGGCCTTGGTCTGCACCGCGAAATCGCCGCTGTAGATCGCCATGATGGCGTCGCCGGCGGCGCGGGCAATGGCGCCGACTTCTTGCGCAAAGGCCAGATCGATCATGAGCGCTGAAACCGGCCGGCCAGGTACTCGCGCGCCATGAACAACGCAGCAATCGACCGCCCCTCGGTGACGTCGTCGCGCCCCAGCAGCGTGTGCAATTCGGACATCTTCCAGGGCACCACTTCGGGCGGTTCCGGCTCGTCGCCAGGCAGCCGCTCGGGGTAGAGATCCTGCGCCAGCACTACATGTGCCATGTGCGTCATGTACGAGGGCGACAATGACAGGTTGTGCAGAATTTTCAGCTCCCGCGCGCCGTAGCCGACCTCTTCCTTCAACTCGCGGTTGGCGCCCTGCTCGGCCGTTTCGTCCTGGTCGAGGCGCCCTTTCGGCAAGCCCAGTTCGTAACGGCCCACACCGCCGCCGTACTCGCGTATCAGCAGCACGGTGTCGTCATCGAGCATCGGCACGATGATCACCGCACCCAGGCCGCCCCCTTTCAGGCGCTCGTAGGTACGTCGCACGCCATTGGAAAATTCCAGGTCGACCTGTTCGACCTGGAAACGGCCGTGGCTAACGTCGCGCGTGGCGTGGATGATCGGCAGTTTGGGCATCCGGTCATTCTAGAAGCCCGCACCGCAGAAATCGACGCTGGGCGTCGTCAGCCCGTGGTGCTCAGAGGTGCAGCCGCTGCAGCGCCTGCGCGTGGATGGCCGGCGTGCCGGCCAGCACGCTGCGCGTGTCGAGCGTCAACGGCGCGCCGTCCAGTTCGGTGAACACGCCGCCAGCCTCGCGCACGATCACCGCCAGCGCCGCGATGTCCAGGATGTTCACGTCCGACTCGATCACCAGGTCCAGCCCGCCGCGTGCCAGCAGGTGGTAGTGGCAGAAATCGCCGTAGCCGCGGATGCGGTTGCTGTCGCGGATCAACGCGCCCAGCGCGTCCCAGCGCCCATCCGTCGTCAGCGTCTTGACGTTGCCGATGGAGACCGATGCCTGCGCCATCGCCGAGGTGCCCGCTACCTGCACCCGCGCGCCATCCATCCACGCGCCGCCGCCGGCGCTGGCCCACATCGTCTCGCCGTAGATCGGTGCGCTGGACACGCCGAGGATGAGCTCGTCGCCTTCCATCAACGCGATCTGGGTGGAAAAGAACGGTGTGCGCCGCACGAAGCTCTTGGTGCCATCCAGCGGATCGACCAGCCACATCAGGCCGCCACGCTCGCCATCCAGGCCGTATTCCTCGCCGTAGATGGACGCCTGCGGCAAAGCCGCCTGCAGGATCTTGCGGATCGCCTGCTCCGCCTCGCGGTCGGCGACGGTGACGGGGGTGGCGTCGTCTTTCAGTTCCACCGCCACACCCTGTTGCCAGTAGTGGCGAATGACTTCACCGGCGGCGGCGGCGGCTTCCCTGGCGGCGGCGAGCGCCTTGGCGAGTGTTGCGGAATCCATGTTGCGTCCTGTTCGTAGAAAAGTGGATGTCAGATGGCCAGGCCACCGCGGCGATCGACATGCACGGTGCCGTCGGCATCGACGCTTCCCCATCGATGCAGCCACTGGCGCAGCGCGCCACCGGGATCACGCGGCTGCAACGTCGCCTGCAGTCGCCAGCCCAGCAGGTTTCCCTGCAGTTGGCCGTGACCGCGCAGCGGTGCGTCAGCCTCGCTGTGGAATTGTGCCTTGATCCACCCGTCGCGCGCCTGTGCCTGCAACTGCCAGTCACCCAGCGCGATCTCGCCATTGGGGCCTCGAAGCGAGCCATGGCGCCAATGTGCCGTGCCCTGCAAGTCCATGGGCCAGCCGTTCCGCAGCCGCGCCCGGTCGATCGACAATCGTACTTCGCCGCGCGGCTGGCCGATGCCGGCCAGCCAGCCTTGCCAGGGCGCGCCCAGCGTCACGCGCGCCTGCACGTTTCGCCAATCGTAGGTGTCCGATGAAATCCTGCGCATGCTGCCGCTGAAATCCAGCTGCGGCCCGTCGATGTCGAGCTGCAAACGTACATCGCCCCACAGCGCGCGACGCGACAGTTGCCATTGCACGCGCCCAAGATCGTGGCCACCGGTGTCCCGCCAGTGGGCTGCATGGCCTTGCCATACCGAACCCGAGACCTGCTGCAGTTGCATGCCGTGCAATCGCGGCGCGAGCAGCGCCACCGCCCACCGCGCCGGGAAAAACCACAGGAGGATCGCCACGGCCAGCAGCAGGATGCCGAAGCCCAGCAGGATGTTCCGCAAATACGTCAAGACGCTTCCAGAAGAAAAACCGCACCACTTGAGTGATCGCGGCGCAGGGCGGATCATAACCGGATGACCGAGCCGGCAAGCAGCAACGTCGCCCTGGCCACACGCGACCTGAAACATGTGTGGCATCCGTGCACCCAGATGCAAGACCACGAAAGCGTACCGATGGTGCCGATCGTGCGCGGCGAAGGCGCCTGGCTGATCGACGCCAAGGGCCGCCGCTACCTCGATGGCATCAGTTCGTGGTGGACCAACATATTCGGCCACGCCAATCCGCGCATCGCCGCCGCACTTGCCGACCAGGCACGCACGCTGGAACACGTCATCTTTGCCGGCTTCACCCACCCACCGGCGATTGAACTGGCCGAGAAACTGGTTGCCGTGACGCCGCCTGGCCTGGACAAGGTGTTCTTCGCCGACAATGGCTCCTCGGCGGTCGAAGTCGCCTTGAAGATGAGCTTCCACTACTGGCTCAACCTGGGCCACGGCGAGAAGACCCGCTTCATTGCGCTCAGCGGCAGCTACCACGGTGAAACGCTGGGCGCGCTGTCGGTGAGCGACGTGGCGCTTTATCGCAAGACCTATGCGCCGCTGCTGCTGACGCCGATCCTGACGCCTTCGCCGGATGCCTACGAAGGCGAGCCGGGCGAAAGTCCGCAGCAGACAGCCGCCCGCCGCTTGCGCGACCTGCGCACCCTGCTGGAGCGCCATGCGCACGAAACCTGTGCCGTGATCGTCGAACCGCTGGTGCAGTGTGCCGGCGGCATGCGCATGTACCACCCGGATTATCTGGCTGGCCTGCGCGCGCTCTGCGACGAATTCGCGGTGCATTTCATTGCCGACGAGATCGCCGTGGGCTTCGGCCGCACCGGCAGCCTGTTCGCCTGCGAGCAGGCGGGCGTATCGCCGGACTTCATGTGCCTGTCGAAAGGGCTGACCGCCGGCTTCCTGCCGTTGTCGGTGGTGCTCACCACCGATGACGTCTACGACGCGTTCTACGCCGAATACAACGCCGGCAAGGCGTTCCTGCATTCGCACAGCTACACCGGCAACCCGCTGGCCTGTCGCGTGGCGCTGGAAACGTTGGCGATCTTCCGCGACGAGCCGGTGCTCGATCGCAACCGGGAACTGGCCGCCCATCTGGCGCAGCGACTGGCGCCGCTGCGCGAACACCCGCATGTGGCCGATGTGCGCCAGACCGGCATGATCGCCGCGGTCGAGCTGGTGGCCGACAAGGCCACGCGCCGGCCATTCGACAGCACCGAGCGGCGCGGCATGCGCGTCTACCTGCATGGCCTGCAGCAGGGCGTGTTGCTGCGGCCGCTGGGCAACGTGGTGTATTTCATGCCTCCCTACGTCGTGACCCGGCAGGAAATCGACCTGCTGGTCGATACCGCGATCGCCGGCATCGAACGCGCCCTGGCAGGCTGAGCCTCGCGATCACGGACCGCCCGCATGCGCACCATTCGCATCCATGTCGACGTACCGCTGATTGCCGGCAACACCCTGGCCCTGCCGGCGCAGGCCGGCGAACACGTCGCCCGCGTGCTGCGCCTGGTTGCCGGCGATCCATTGACCCTGTTCAACGGCGACGGCCACGACTACCCGGCAACCATCGAACACGCCGGCAAGCGCGAGGTTGTGGTGCGCGTGGGCGACGGCCTACCGGCGGGGACGGAATCACCGCTGCGGCTGACCTTGGCGCAGGCCGTGGCGCGCGGCGAGAAGATGGACCTGATCATGCAGAAGGCCACCGAGCTCGGCGCGGTGCGGATCGTGCCGCTGCTGACCGAGCGCTCGGAGGTGAAGCTCGACGCCGCGCGCGCCGAGAAGCGCCTGGCCCACTGGCGTTCGGTGGTGGCCAGTGCCTGCGAGCAGAGCGGGCGGGCGCGGTTGCCGGAGGTCCTTGCCGCACAGCCGCTGCAGGCCTGGCTGGATCAGCTCGCCGACGACGGCGCCGTGCGTCTGGCGCTGTTGCCCGACGGCACCAGCCATGCGCGCGAACTGAATTTCGGCCCGGCCGGCGGCATCCTGGTGATCGGCCCCGAAGGCGGCCTTGGCGAACGCGACAGGCAGGCGTTGAGCGCCAGCGGCTTTGCCGGGCTGTGCCTGGGGCCGCGCATCCTGCGCACGGAAACCGCGGGCATGGCGGCACTTGCCGCGCTGCAGGCGCTGCACGGCGACGCCTGAAACGCGCGTTCAGTCGTCGGACGCGGCGTCGATCCGTTCGAGGTTGGCGTCGTCGGTGGTTTCGTCCGATGCCATCTGCTGTTCCAGCAAGGCCAGCAGTTCCGCCTCGATGCCTTCCATGTCCGGGATCACCGCGACGTCGTCGCGCACCAGCACCCTGGCGCGGATACCCGGCGGCAATGCGGTGCCGTCGTGGGTCGGGATGATCAGCTCGGCGTTGAGCGTGGTAAGGCGCGGGAAACCCTGCGTGACCAGCGCCATGAACGGCATCTGCGCGTTGCCGCCCAGCGTCTTCAGCACGGCCACGCGGGAGCTGAGCTCGGCGTCACCCTCCTCCGCGCCGGACAGGCGGGTAAACGACACCAGCGGTACGCGCCAGCCGCGCCACGCAATGCGCCCCAGCAACCAGGGCGGCGCGCCGGCAACCGGCTCCGCGTCGGGCAAGGTGATGACCTCGGCCACGGTGGCATTGGGCAACAACAGGCGCATGTGGCCCACCGGCACCAGGATGCAGCGGATTTCGCGCGGCAGCGGATCACTCATGGATATACCTCGATCAGGTGCGCCGCCAACTCATGCGGCGCACCGGAAAAACTGACCAGTCGCTCGGCAAAAATGCTGCCGACCATATCGGAATACTGCACATCCGGCGCGGCCTCCACCCAGACCTCGCCACCGAGATCGTGCACGGCCTGGGCACCGGCTACCGCGTCGGTGGAATGTCCGGCGAACACGATCGCCACCACGTCGCGCCCGAATACGTTGGCGACCGTGCTGAAATTGGCGTCGATCGACGACTCGCCGCCGGCCTCGGGCGCATTGCCCTGCACCGTCAGCGCGCCATCGCGCCGCAACGCCAGCTGGGACGCCGCCGGCACCACCAGCAGTTCGCCCGGCATTGCCTGGTCGCCATCGGTGGCAAGGCGCACGGGCAGCGGCCCCCCACAAACGGACAACAGCTCCATCAGCCCGGCCATCGACTGCGTCCCCAGGTGCTGGACGAGCACGAAGGTCGATCGCGAGCGTTCCGGCAAGGCGGACAGGAAGTCGCATACGGAATCCAGTCCGTCCGCCGCCGCGCCCAGCAACACGATCCGGTGCAGGCGGCGACCATTGTCGTCCAGGTGCATTTCGCTGCCGTGCGAATACGGTTGCGGCGCAACCGCCTCCTCCATCGTCAGCAACTGCAGATTCATCACCGGCTCGGTCGACGGCGCGGCGTCTTCGACCTCGGGCGAAAGGAACTCGGCGGCGCTCTGCTTGACCACGCCGAAATCCGTGGCCGAGGCCGTGCCGGGCACCTGCACGGACTCGACGGGAGCGTCATCGTCCAGCAGGGCCCAGCTGTCGGGCGCGCTCACGATGGTCGGTGCCGGCGTCTTCTCCACGAGGGGTGCGGTGTCGTCGGTCAGGGACAGATCGGAAGGCAGGTGATCGAAAGCGAAGTCCATGGCCGTGGTGGCGGCAGGTTCCACGGCAAGGCGATCGGTACCGGCGCCTTCATCAGCGGACGGTGCGTCCACGGCGTCGGATACGTCGGATGGGTCCGTGACGTCGCCGAACTCGCCGTCGTGCAATGCCGGGGCGTTGTCGAAATAACGCAGGCCCGAGCCGAACTCATCCTCGTTGGTCGACAAGGCATCGGAAGCCAGCATGGCCTCGAGCTCGGCTTCCAGGCTGCCAGGGTCGGTATCGTCGGCGACGTCCTGAGCCTGCCCGGTCGGTCCGAGGTCGTCAGAAGCGGTGCCGCTGCCGATTTCCGGCAGGCCGGATGCAGCTGCGGCGGTGGTGTCCTCCTGCACGGAAGCGCTGTCGCTCGCGAGATCGGCGCTTTCGGGCACCGGCGTCTCCAGCGCAGGCACGACCAGGCTGGCCGCGGTGGGCGGACGGGGCGGGTCGACGTCGGCAGAGGCCATGACCTTGGCCGCCAAGTGGCGCGCCCAGCGGGCGCGATCCCAACCTTCCAGCGCACGGCTGGCCTGGCCGTCATTGAAAACGACCCGCGGCGTATCGCCATCGATCACGTCATACAGGCGATCGAGGGCATCGTCATCGTCGTCGTCGAGGTTCACCACCACGACCTCGGCCCCGCTTTCCATCAGCAGGTCCCGGCTGAGACCACCCACGCTGCCTTCGTGCACGATCCGCGCGCCATGCTCCTGCAGTGCAAGGCGCAACTGGCTACCCAGTTCGCCATCATCGAAAAGCAGCGCGACCCCGGGGCCGGTTTCACTCATGGGCGGACTCCGACGCATGCTGTTCCAGGACCTCGCCGATCTGCGTCAGCAGGTCGGCCTCCTGGTACGGTTTGCCGAGATAACGCTCCACGCCGATGTCCAGTGCCCGCTGGCGGTGTTTGTCGCCGCTGCGCGAGGTGATCATGATGATCGGCACGCCGCTGAGTCGCGGGTCTGCCTTCATCAGCGTCGCCAGCTCGTAGCCATCCATGCGCGGCATCTCGATATCCAGCAGCATCAGGTCGGGAACCCGCTCGTGCAGTTTCTCCACCGCATCGACACCATCCTTGGCGGTGCTGACCTCGTATTCGTGGCGCTCGAGCACGCGGCTGGTGACCTTGCGCATGGTGATGGAATCGTCCACCACCATCACCAGCGGCCGCACCCGGGCTTCCTCGATGACCGGCGCCTGCAAGGCGCTGAGCCCATCCGCCAGACGCTGCTCACGGCGGGTGATGCCGTGGCGGACCAATGGCGCCAGATCCAGAATGATCAGCACCGAGCCATCGCCCATGATGGTGGCGCCGAGCAGGCCGGGCACCGAACTGATCTGCGGCCCCACCGACTTGACCACGATTTCGTGCGAGCCCAGGACGGCATCGATCCGGATGGCCGCGCGCAGGTCGCCGGCACGGGTGAGCAGCAAGGGCTGCTGCTCGCCCTCGGGCGGCAGGCCCGGTGGCAGGCCCAGCAGTTCGGCCAGGTCGTGGATGGCGTAGGACTCGTTGCCGTGGGAGAACGTGGGCTCGCCCTGATCCAGCAATGCCGCCATTTCCTCGGCATCGATCCGCGCAACGCCCTGGACCGATGTCATCGGGATGGCAAACGTGGCCTCGCCGATGCGCACCAGGATCGCCTGCGTCACCGCCAGGGTGAACGGCAGGCGCAATACGAAGGTGGTGCCCTTGCCGGCAGTCGATTCGATCGACAGCGAGCCGCCCAGTTGCTTGATCTCGTTGGCCACCACGTCCATGCCGACGCCGCGGCCGGCCAGCTGGGTGATCTTGCCGGCGGTGGAAAAGCCGGCCTGGGTGATCAAGCCCAGCAGCTGGTCGTCGCTGGGGTTGCTGTCGGCGCGAAGCAGCCCGCGCTCGATGCCGCGGCTGCGGATCGCCTCGCGATCGAGGCCGCGGCCATCGTCGCTGACACGCACCACCACCTCGGTCGCCTCGCGCGCAACCCGGATATGCACCGCGCCTTCGGCCGGCTTGCCGACCTTGCGCCGCTCCGCCGGCGTCTCGATGCCATGCGCGATGGCGTTGCGCAGCATGTGCTCGAACGGTGCCTTGATGCGATCGAGCAGGTTGCGATCCATTTCGCCGTGCGCGCCGTCCACGTAGAGCTGCGCGTGCTTGCCTTCCTCCTGGGCCGCCTGGCGCAGCGTGCGGCGCAGGTTGGGAACCATGGTGTCGAACGGCAGCATGCGCGTGCGCAGCAGGCCGTCCTGCAGGTCCGTGCTGACGCGGGACTGCTGGATCAGCAGGGTCTCGGCCTGGCGCGTCAGTTCGTCCAGCGTGCTCTGGATGGAGACCAGGTCGGACACCGACTCGGCCAGCGCACGGGAGTACTGCTGCAGCTGCGAATAGCGATCGAGCTCCAGCGGATCGAACACGGTGGTGAGCCCGGCCTCGCGATGCTCGCGCTGGAAGCGCGCGATGATCTGCGCCTCGGTCTCGATCTCCAGCATGCGCAACTGGCTGCGCAGGCGCGCCACGGTCTGCTCCAGCTCGACCAGGTTGAAACGGTAGCCGGCCACCTGCTGTTCCAGCCGCGAACGGTAGATGGCCACTTCGCCGGCGTGGTTGACGAGGCTGTCCAGCAGATCGGCACGAACGCGAATCTGCTCCTGCGTCGGGCGGACTTCTTCCTCCGTTTCCGGCAACAGTTCCGGCAGGTCGACGGCCGGCGCACGCTCGGACGACGGCGCCGCCTTCGACGCCGGCGCCACCGTTTCGGGCATCGCAATGGCGGCCAGTACGTCGTCGCTGGTGAAGCCTTGTTCGCCAGCGAGCGCCAGCAGCCGGTCGATCGCCGCCTGCGGGTACTCGATCGCCTGGCGATGCGCCACCTGCTGCACCATGGCATTGAGCTGGTCGAAGCTCGATTCCAGCGCGGCGATCAACGCGGCCGTACCGGCCGATTCGACCGGTTTTTCCAGCAAGGTCTCGATGGCGTGGGCCAGGTCGCCGATCGACGCGAGGCCCGAGATGCGCGCGCCGCCCTTGAGCGTATGCAGGTCGCGCTGCAGCTCTCCCACGTAGCTGAGTTCCGTCGGCTCGGCGCGCCATTGCGCCAGCACGCCATCGGCGTGGTCCAGGATCTCATGCGCCTCATCGAGGAACACTTCGAGCAAGTCATCGTCGAGGACGTTGGCAGCGGGCGCCTCCCCGGCAACCTCCTGCGCCGATGTCGCGGTCGGCTCGGCATCGGCCGTGGAGCCGGCCGCCTGCGCCTGCGAAGCCGCCTCTGCGGCCTCGCGCTCGGCGAGCTCGCGCGCACGGCGCTCGTCCGCTTCGCGTTCGGCCGACGCGCGCGCTTCAGCCTCGCGCTCCGCGGCCTCACGCTCCGCCGCATCGCGCTCCGCCGCCTCACGCTCCGATGCCTCACGCTCCGCGGCCTCACGTTGCGCCGCTTCACGCTCGGCGATCTCGCGCTCGGCGGCTTCGCGCGCCGCCGCTTCACGCCCGACGGCTTCCAGTTCTGCGGCACGCTCCTCGGCCAGCCCGGCATCATCGATGTCGGCTTGCGCGGACTCGACGGTGACATCGCCGTCGTCCGTCCGCACGGCATCATCGACCGCCTGTTCGGCGTCGTTCTCGTGCGACTCGCCCGGCTCGAACGCGTCCAGCGCCGCCATCAACTCGTTGGCGAAGGTCTCGTGTTGCTGGTCGTTGCCATCGGTATCGGACCCGGCGTCGTCGGCAGAGGCGTCGGCGGACGCTTCCTGCGATGGCGAGGCGTCGTGGTCGACCGCTGTCGGGGGCGGTTCGTGCGACGGCATCCAGCCGCCCAGGTCGTGGTCGGCATCCGCCATCGCCGCGCCATCTTCCAGGTCGTCGGGACGGGCCTCGTACACCACGTGGGCAACCTGCGACTCGGAGTACAGGTCGCGCATGGCCACGATCTGGTCGACCAGCGCGTCCACCATGGGCAGTTGCGGATCGGCCGCGTCGAACTGCTCCATCACGGTGTCGACCACGTCGGCCGCCTCGCCCAGCAGACGGATGCCATCACTGGACAACGGCACGTCGGCGGCGCGCAGGCGCTTGAGCAGACCCTCCAGCGGCGACAGCACCTGCATCAGCAGGGCGATGTCGACCATGGCGATGGCGCCATGCAGGGTATGCACGGCGCGAAGCAGTTCCTCGCCGACGCGCAGTTCCGTGCCCGCACGCAGGATGGCCCCGCGTATCGTCTGCAGGTACTGAGCCACCTCGCTGCGCAGAATCTCCAGCAAAACCGGGTCCACCGGTGGCATCACCGGCATCGGCAAAACTTCAGGCGGCTCGCTGTAATCGTCCGTGGCGCCCACGAGCGTGTTGGCGTCGGTCACGCCGGCCTGCGGGATGGCGGCCGCATCCGCGTCCATCCGCGGCACGCGGCGGCGCACGACACGTCGCACCGTTTCGGTAACGACGGACGGATGGCCTTCGACGCGCGCATCCTCGCCCGCTGCCAATCGATCGGCCACATCCATGATGGCGCCGAGCGGCGCCTTCAGTGCGCCTTCGCCCTTGAGCGCAGCCAGCAGTTGCGGCAAGGCGTCGATGGCGTGGCGCACCATCGCCTGCACGCCCTCATGCGGTTCGATGCTGTTGTCGAGCACGCGATTGAGCGCGCTTTCGACCTTCCATGCGAATTCGCCGAGCACGCTGGCACCAACCAGCCGGCCCGAACCCTTCAACGTGTGGAAGGAACGACGGATGGCGGTGAGCGAGGACAATTGCGACGGATCGGCCAACCAGACCTTTTCGGCACCGGCGAGGTTGTCGATCTCCTCCTGCATCTCCTCCAGGAAGATTTCGCGAATGTCGTCATCGATGCCCTCGGCGTTGGCGTCGAAGCCGGCGGTGGCCGCCAGCGGATCGGCGACCGGCACCTGCTCGACGATCTCCTCTTCGATCTCGATCCAATCCTCGTCCGGCGCACTTGCGGATGGGGCGGATTCCGGACTGGAGGATTCGGTTTCGGCCAGGCGCAGGCCATCGATGTCCTGCGTGAGGCGCGGCGAGGATTCGTCCCCGCCGATCATCAGCGCCTCGATGCTGTCGCCCGGATGCACGCTGACCGATTCGGACAGGTCGACCGGCTCGTCGGCCGTGGGCAAGGCGTCGGCGACCTTCGACAATGTCGTCTCGGGCAATTCACGGACGGCGGGCGGCGGCCAGTAGCCGAGCAGGCCCAGGCTGTGCTCGGCCACGTCGAGGATATGTTCCAGGCCTCCGCGGTGTTCGCGGGCGGCCTCCAGGTAATACTCCAGCGCGGCCAACGCATCGGCCAGGTGATCCATCTGCGTGCCATCGGGCACGCGTCGATCGAGCAGGAGCTCATTGCCGATGAAGCGGCTGACGCCCTCGGCCAGTTCGGCCGGACGTACGGTCGACAGCATGCGCAGCGCACCGGCCACCTCGTCCATCAGCGCCGGGCTGCCGGCGAGATGATCGCGCTGCCAGCCGGATTCGCTGAACGCCACGATCGCGTCCTTCACCTTGCCGGTGTTGCTGATCGCTTCCTGCATCAGCGCCACGACGATGCCCATGGCTTCGCTGCGGGGCACGCCGACCGCCTCGGCGTCGCCGTCGGCGGCACCTTCGGCACCCAGGCTTTCGATATGGTCGTCCAGCGATGCCTCGACATGGAGCAGCGCACCGGCGACGTCGAGCAGCGTGGCCTCGTCGGCACTGCGCATGTGATTGGCGATGTCGTCCAGAATCTGCCGCTGCGCCACGACCATCCGTCGTGGCACCGCGAGCGCCAGCATGCCGAGCGTGTCGCCGACGCGCTCCAGCACCTCGCCCTGCGCGGCCAGTTGTGCCGGATCGCCGTCCGCCTGGCGCAGGAACAGGTCCAGCGCTTCCTTTACCCGCAGCAGGTCGTCCTTCAGCGCGCGCGACACGGAGTCGAGCAGCGCACGGTTGTGACCGGCCATCGACCCGCGCGCGTGCTCCAGCTCGCTGGCATCGGGCACCTGGCGATCGAGGGCATAGGTGGATTGCAGCAGTTCCATCTGCGGGCTGCGCTGGGGCGATTGCGCCACCAGATAGAGCAACTGGGAGGCCAGGTCGTCGGCATCGCCACCGCGCAGACCGGCTTCGCCGTGTTCGATCAGCTCGCGGATATTGCGATCGACCTTGCCGATCAGCTGGCGGATTTCGGTCGTGCGATTCTTGAACAGGCCTTGTTCGACGCCCTCCAGGACACCGGCCGCAATCCACCACAGCCGGCGGCCGTGCACGTGATAGCAGCGCGCGGCAATTTCCAGCAATGTGGTGCGCATGCCGGCCAGTTGGCGCGCCGGGTCCTCGCCGCGGAACCAGCCCAGCAATTGCCGCTGGAAGCGAAGCCGCAACGCGTTCAGCTCGCCCCGGCGTGCCTCGGCGTGCGACTCGCTCATGGCGGCGGGCGCGTGCTCGGGCAGGAAGGCGTCGAGGTTGGGATGGAACAGGGCCGATTCGGAAAGCGGCGGCTCCCCGATCACGCCACGCAGGTCGTTGAGCAGCGGCAGCAATACCACCGGCACGTCGCGGTGGCCGCCGGACAGGCGCTCGAGATAGTCCGGCAATTGCATCAGGCCACGCATCAGGACTGCGTAGGCTTCCTCGCGATTGGCGACCTGGTCGTCGAGCAGCGCGCGGGAAACCGATTCCATCTCGGCCGCGGCCATGGCGGCGCCGTGCAGCTCCACCATTTGCAAGGTGCCGCGCACCTGGTGCAACTGGTCCATGCACGACCGCATGACACTGCGATCGCCGGGGTTTTCGACATGGGTGGCCAGCGCGTCGCGGGCACTGGACAGGGCCTCGTCCAGTTGGGGCTTGACCCACTGCAGCGTGGTGAAATCGATGTGGTCTTGAAGTCTCATGCGCCTCTCTCAGCGGTTGCGCAACGATGCATTACGCCACCAGCGAGAATGCCCCCCTTCAAAATGCTCATGTCAATCCGGCAACTTGAAATGCGCCACCGAGCGACGCAGATCGCTCGCCAGCTGCGCCAGCGTACCGATGGAGTCCGCCGTCTGGCTGGCGCCTTGCGACGTCTGCGAGGTGATCTCCTGGATCGCGTTCATCGACACCGAAATGTCGGTGGCCGCCGCCGACTGCTCGCGCGCTGCCGTGGAAATGTTCTGAATCAGTGCGGACAGATCGTGGGAAACGCGCTCGATGTCGCCCAGCGCGCTGCCCGCGTCCTCCGCCAGCCGTGCGCCGGCGACCACCTCGGCGGTGGTCTGCTCCATCGAGTTCACCGCTTCGTTGGTATCGGACTGAATGGTCTGCACCAGGGTCTCGATGCGCTTGGTGGCACTGGTGGAGCGTTCGGCCAGTCGCTGCACTTCGTCCGCCACCACCGCGAAACCGCGACCGGCCTCGCCGGCCGAAGCCGCCTGGATGGCCGCATTCAAGGCCAGGATGTTGGTCTGCTCGGCGATGTCGTTGATCAGTTCCACGATCGAGCCGATCTCCTGCGAGGATTCGCCCAGCCGCTTGATGCGCTTGGAGGTTTCCTGGATCTGGTCGCGGATGGAGTCCATGCCGGAGATCGTTTCGCGCACCACTTCGGCGCCATGCGAGGCGATTTTCACCGAGCGTTCCGCCACGTCGGCCGACTCGGCCGAGTCGCGCGACACGTTGTCCATCGAGCTCACGATCTGGTTGATCGCCGAGGTCGCGGTGCTGATCTGCTGTGCCTGCTGCTCGGCCGCGTTGGCCAGCTGGCGGGCGGTGGTCTGGGTTTCCTGCGCCGACGACGACACCTGCTCGGAGGTCTCGTTGATGGTGGTGACGAGTGAACGCAGCTCGTCGATGGCGTAGTTCACCGAGTCGGCGATGGCGCCGGTGATGTCTTCGGAGACCGTGGTCTTGACGGTGAGGTCACCTTCGGCGAGCGAGCCCATCTCGTCCAGCAGGCGCATGATCGCCTCCTGGTTGCGCTGGTTCAGCTCGGTACTTTCGGCAAAACGGCGGCGCTGGTCGCGCACCAGGCTGACCACCAGCAACAGCGCGAAGGCCACGGCGCCGATCGCCGCCAGCAAGCCCCACCACACGTTCGGAAACAGCCGGCGCAGCGGCAGCTTGGCGATCTGCTCGGAGAGGTCGTTCGCGCGCAGCAGTACGGTCTGCGAATCCAGCGAAGCCTGGTTGCCGGCGTGTTTCACGTCGGCAATGTTGCTGGCGGCGGCAACCAGCCGCGACAACGGATCGGCCAGCTTTTCCCAGCTGGCATCCATGTCGGCGAGAATCTTGCGCGCATTGGCGTCGCTGACCGGCTTCACGCCGCTGCTGCTGTTGCCCTCGAGCAGGCCTTTCAACACGGTGCCGTAGAGCTGGGCGTCGCGGGCGAGTCCATCGGCCGCGGATTGGGCGGTGGTACCGCCCTGAAGCACTTCCTGCACGCGGCGGATGATGCGGTCGGCCGACAGCATCTGGCGCGACGTGCCCAGCATCTGCTCGGGGCTGCCGTTGCGCTGCTGGAGGATGTTGACCACCTGCTCCATGCTCGAGTTGAGCAGCGGTATCTCGCGTGCGAGCGTGTTGGCGCGCTGGGCCGAATCGAGCACCACGGACTTGTTGGACAGGATCTTGCCGATATCGGCGTCGAGCTGGTTCCAGGAACGGGTCAACGCCGTCACGGCGCGGCCGGAAGGCGTGGCGTCATTGTTGCCGTAGGCGCGCATGCCACCGGCGGCGTCGCCCTTGTTCAGGCGTTGCACGGCCGAATCGATGGCGTTGCGCGTACTCTCCAGCTCCTTGAATGAATCGACGTTGCCGTCGGCCGATTCCAGCGCGAATTTCGCGGTCTGCTGCGACAGCACCTGGATCTGCGTGGTCAGCGCGATCGCCTGCCGATCCTCGCCGTTGCGCTGGTTGAGCAGGAAAAAGTCCACCGCCGCAAAACCGATCGCCGCCAGCAGCATGACGATAAGGAGGGTGTAACCCCGTTCCCTGCTAACGCCCCCTGTAGTGCTCATGTTCACCTCACCCGTCTACGCTTCTGGCGGCCCGCGTCATGGCGGCGCTCCGCGGGGCGGTTGCCCCTGATTCCGGTCCCAACCGATCCCGGTCCTACTTGTATTCGACGTGATGCGTCAGGCCGCGGCCTGTCGGAAGTCCGGTGCGCGCACCAGCCGGTTCATGCTGAAAACGGCCAGTTGCTGCTCACCCACGCGGCCATCGACAAAACGCACCAGCCGCGGATCGTCCTCGTTCATCGCTTGTGCCCGCTGCTCCTGATCGACCGTGCGCTGGCCAAAAACCTCGTCCACCAGCAGCGCCACATTGCCGCCGTTCTGGCGCACGATCAGCAGGCGCGTGCGATCGGTATGCAGCGTGCGCTCGCCGAACAGGAAACGGGCGAAGTCGATCACCGGCACCAGGTTGCCGCGCACGTTGGCCACGCCAAGCAACCACGGCTGCGTGCCGGGCACCGGCGTCAGCGCGGGCACCGCCAGCAGCTCGCTGATCTCGTCGATGCCGCTGACCAGCAGACGCGGCCCCACCCGGAAACCGATGCCGCGCCACAGCCCGGGCGCCTCCAAGGTGTCGGGCGACGCCGAGGCGTGCGCCAGCGACTTGCGCTCGAAATGGGCAAGGATCTCGAAAGGCGTGAGGTTGACCGCCTGGTTCATGCCGCCCCCGGCAGCAACCCGCTGATGCTGGCCAGCAGCTCTTTTTCGTTCACCGGCTTGGTGATGAAGGCACGTGCGCCCTGGCGCAGGCCCCACACGCGATCGGTTTCCATCGACTTGGTGGTGATCATCACGATCGGCACGCCGGCCGTGGCCGGGTCGCGGGTGAGGATGCGGGTGGCCTGGAAGCCGTTCATGCCGGGCATGATGACGTCCATGATGACCAGGTCGGGCAGCTCGGCGCGCACGCGCTCGATACCGTCCTCGGCGGTGCTGACGGCGATGACGGTGTAACCGGCGCGCTCGAGCAGCGTGGTGAAGACGCGCACGTCGGTCGGCGAGTCGTCGATGATGAGGATAGTGGCCACGGAACCCCCTGGATCTGTGCAGTCAGCCGGCGCCGTGAGCCGAGCCGACATGGCGATGGATGGCACCCAGCAGTTCGTCGCGCGTGAACGGCTTGGTCAAATACTGCTCAGCGCCCACGATGCGGCCGCGGGCCTTGTCGAACAGACCATCCTTCGAGCTCAACATGATTACCGGGGTGCTGCGGAATTGCGGATTGTTCTTGATCAACGCACAGGTCTGATAGCCATCGAGCCGCGGCATCATGATGTCGACGAAGATGATCGCGGGCTTCTGGTCGGAAATCTTCGCCAGCGCCTCGAAGCCGTCCACGGCGGTCAGTACTTCACAGCCTTCCTTCTTGAGCAAGGTTTCCGCGGTGCGGCGGATGGTCTTGGAGTCGTCGATCACCATGACCTTCAGCCCAGCGAGGCCGTTGTCGCTCACATTCAAATTCACTCAAGCTCCCCCTGTGGCGCACCGAGCTCGGCATGGACGACGAGGCAAGCAACTACCATGCCGTGGGCGTACATGCACAAATTCAGCAAAGATAAGGCCGCTCGAAAACAGGCTTTTCGCAATGCTTCTCGCGCACTGCTGTTTACCGCCTGCCCGCCGAGACTGTCAAGCAATGATGACAGGGCTTTCCGCCCGGCACTGTCGAGTGTGACGCAAATCGGCAGCATGTGGCGGTGAGCGGCAATCGACCCGCACGACAGCGCCGGAATCGCTTGTGGCGATGGCGTGGTCTCGGCGACCATTCACGGATGCATGGCAACTGCGCGATCCCGCCCGCCCATTGCCACGGAGAAAAACAAGATGACGTTATCGGTCGCCGTGCTGATGGATCCCATCAGCACCATCAAGGTCGCCAAGGACACCAGCTTCGCGATGCTGCTCGAGGCGCAGCGCCGCGGGCACGCGCTGTTCTACTTCGAACAGGCCAGCCTGGCCTTGCGCGACGGCGTGCCCTGGGCGCGGCTGGCCGCGCTGCAGGTGCGCGACGATCCGCGCGACTGGTACACGCTGGGCGAGCCGCAGTGGCGCGACCTGCGCGGGATCGACGTCGTGCTGATGCGCAAGGACCCGCCGGTGGACGCCCAGTTCATCAACGACACCCTGGTGCTGGAGGTTGCGCGCCGCGCCGGCGTCACCGTGGTCAACGAGCCGCAGGCATTGCGTGACTGCAACGAAAAACTGTTCGCGATGAATTTTCCCCAGTGCATCGTGCCGACCCTGGTGGCGCGCGACGCCGACGAGCTGCGCCGCTTTGCCGCCGAACATGGCGAAGTGGTGCTGAAGCCGCTGGACGGCATGGGCGGCCGGGGCATCTTTCGGGTCAGGGCCGGCGACAGCAACCTCAACTCGATGCTGGAGACCCTGCTCGGCGGCGATGCCCACGGCGCCGGCAGGCATCTCACCATCGCGCAGAAATACATCCCCGAAATCACTGCCGGCGACAAGCGCATCCTGCTGGTCGATGGCGAACCGGTGCCGTACGCGTTGGCGCGCATCCCGCAGGGCAACGAGTTCCGCGGCAACCTTGCCGCCGGCGGGCGCGGCGAAGGCGTGCCGCTGTCCGAACGCGATCGCTGGATCGCGGCGCAGGTGGCGCCGGAGCTTCGCCGGCGCGGGCTGCTGTTTGTCGGCCTGGACGTGATCGGCGATTACCTCACCGAGATCAACGTGACCTCGCCCACCTGCGTGCGGGAGCTGGATCGCCAGTTCGGTCTCAACATCGCCGGCCAGTTGTTCGACGTCATCGAGCAACGCGTTGCCGGAACGCACGCCGCGTGAATGCCGTCACCGTCAATGAGGCTCCCGACGCGATCGGCGCGACGCTGCTGTTCTCGCTGCTGCTGCACGGCGTGTTGCTGCTGGGCATCACGTTCCATTTCGCCAGGCCCACGCCCGCTTTGCCCACGCTGGACGTGACCCTGGTCAACGTGGCGAACCAGCAGGCGCCCGATCACGCGGACTTCCTGGCCCAAGCCAACAACAGCGGTGGCGGCCAGAGCGATCGGGCCGCGCGACCTTCGCAAATGCACTCCGGCGCGCTGCCCAAGCCCGATCCCGGCACGGCGGACAGGGCAACGGAGGCGGCCACGCCGTCTCCACGCGAGGCCACGCCCACGCACATGGTCACCACCACCGGCAACGGCGCGTTCGCGGTGACCAGCGATTCGGCGCAGGCCCGGGTCGTCCCGCAGCCGCAGGCAGCGACCGCCACCGACCTGCAACGCCAGCAGACCATGGCGCAGCTGGCCGCCGAACTGCGCGAGCAGACCGAGGCGCTGGCCAAGCGGCCGAAGAAGAAGTTCATCTCCGCCAGCACCCGCGAATACGTCTATGCCAGCTACATGCGCGGATGGTCGGACCGTGTGCAGCGCGTGGGCAACCTCAACTACCCGGAGCAGGCGCGCCAGCGCAAGCTGTACGGCGACCTGGTGCTCACCGTCGGCCTGCGCCGCGACGGCAGCATCAAGACGATCGAGGTGATCAAGAGTTCGGGGCATCCGCTGCTGGACGCCTCGGCCGAGCGCATCGTGCGGCTGGCCGCTCCCTTTCCGCCGCTGCCCAGGGATGCGGCCGTGGACGAGCTGTACATCACGCGCACCTGGCAATTCCTGCCGGGCGACGTGTGGCGCAATCGATAGGGTCGACCCGGAAAGTCACCTCCCGTTCGCACGCTGTTCGGCGCACCGGGCTTACAATGGGCACATGAGTACGCCTGCCGCCGACATTCTCACCGGGCATTTCCTGATCGCCATGCCAAGCCTGGCCGATCCGCCTTTCTCGCGCGGCGTGGCCCTGTTGTGCCAGCACGACGAGAACGGCGCGGTGGGCCTGCTGGTGAACCGCCTGTCCGAATTCCGCCTCGGCGACGTGCTGGCGCAGATGAAGCTCGACTGCGCCGACATCGAACTGGCCGACTCCCCGGTGTTGATCGGCGGCCCTGTGCAGCAGGAGCGCGGTTTCGTACTGCATCGCGAGAGCGGCAACTGGGAATCCAGCTACCGCGTCAACACCGAATGGTCGATCACCACCTCGCGCGACATCCTGGTGGCGATTGCCGCCGGCGAAGGGCCGCGGCAGGCGGTGATGGCGCTGGGCTATGCCGGCTGGGAAGCGGGGCAACTGGAACAGGAACTGATGGACAACGCCTGGCTCACCGCCCAGGCCAGCAGCCACATATTGTTCGAGACGCCACTGGAAGACCGCTGGACCGCTGCCGCCGCCCTGGTTGGCGTGGACCCGCGCCAGCTGTCCACCTACGCAGGCCACGCATGAGTTGCGCGCTGGGCTTCGACGTCGGCAGCCGCATCATCGGCGTCGCCGTCGGCAACACCATCACCACCAGCGCCCGCGCACTGGCCACCGCGCAGGTGCGCGACGGCAACATCGAGTGGAACGTCATCGATGCCCTGCACAAGAGCTGGCTGCCGGACACCTTCGTGGTCGGCCTGCCACTTACGCTTGATGGCGCCGAGCAGCCGGCCAGCCGCGGCGCGCGCCGGTTCGCCGCGCAATTGCGCGAGCGCTACGGCGTCCCTGTGGTCCTCGTCGACGAAAGGCACAGTTCGCAGGAGGCCGCGCGCCGTTTCGCGCACGCCCGCTCCGCCGGCCTGAAGCGCCGCCGCGACGCCGAGGCTATCGACGCCGAGGCGGCCGCCGTCATTCTGGAGCACTGGCTCCTCGAACCGCCGGTTCCGTCAACCGACGAACCGCGCTGATCCCGCCCACCTGGTCGACCCGATTCCATGAGCCCTCGCCTGCGCCACCTCACCACCCTGGAACACCTGCCCCGCATCAGCATCGAGCGCCTGCTCGGCCGGGCCGAAGCCCTGCGCGACGCCTGCGCGCACGGCACCCGAAAGCTGGACGTGCTGGCCGGGCGCACCGTGCTCAACCTGTTCTTCGAGCCCTCCACCCGCACCCGCACCTCGTTCGAACTGGCCGCCCGCCGGCTGGGCGCGGATGTCATCAATTTCGATCTCGGCTTTTCCTCCACCAGCAAGGGCGAGGAGCTGTACGACACGCTGCACACGCTGGAAGCCATGCACCTGGATGCGATCATCGTGCGGCACAAGGAAGCGGGCACGCCCGACGCGCTGGTGCGCCACGCGATGAGCGGCGTGTCGGTGGTCAACGCCGGCGACGGCAATCGCGCGCACCCCACGCAGGGCCTGCTCGACGTGCTCACGATCCGCCAGCACCGGCCCGATTTCGAGAACCTGACGGTGGTGATCTGCGGCGACATCAAGCATTCGCGCGTGGCCCGCTCGGACGTCCATGCATTGGGCACGCTGGGCGTGAAGGAAATCCGCCTGTGCGGCCCGGCCGCCCTGATGCCGCCGGCTGACGAATTCCCCCAGTGCCGCTACCACAACGATTTCGACAGCGCGATCGAAGGCGCCGACGTCGCGATCATGCTGCGCCTGCAAAAAGAGCGCATGACCAGCGCCGACCTGCCCGACGAGGCAGCCTACTTCAACCGCTACGGGCTGGACGCGCGGCGCCTGGCGCGGGCCGCCACGGGTTGCCTGGTGATGCATCCGGGCCCACTCAACCGGGGTATCGAAATCGCCTCCGAAGTCGCCGATGGCGCGCAGTCGCGCATCCTCGAACAAGTGGGCAACGGGGTGTTCGTGCGCATGGCGGTGTTGTGCGAGGTCCTGGCCCGCTGAAGCCTTCCGCCGGCGGGGGACGCGGCCTTTTGGGCGGGCGCGGTGCTGCGATGCGGCAGCGGTGGAAACAGGCATAATAGCCGCGCTTTCCACCTATCCTTCAGGGGTTTCATCATGCGCTCGACGATGCGCTTCATCGCGCTGGGCCTGGCCGGCCTCATGCTGGTTGCCTGCTCGCACAAGGACAAGAACGCGCCGCTGGCTTTCGTACCGGCCGACACGCCGTATGCGATGGCCAACCTGGCGACGCTGGACGATGACACCCGCACGGCGCTGCTGGCCCAGGCCGATGCGCAGTTGCCGGCGCAACTGGCGCAGCTCGATGCCATGGCCGACGACCTGGCCGCCAGGGACGCGGATACCGCGCGCCTGCTGCGGGCGTTCGGCGCCGAGTTGAAGGGCAAGACGGTCGAGGGGTTCGCGGCGCATGCCGGCATCGACGTCAAGGGTCGCGCCGCCTTCTACGGCTTGGGCCTGGCGCCGGTGCTGCGGTTCGACCTCAGCGACCCGGCCATGTTCGATGCGTTCATCGCCCGGCTCGAAACGGCCTACGGCAAGAAGTTCGACAGCGCGCAGGAAGGC
Source organism: Rhodanobacter caeni (assembly GCF_039523575.1). NCBI lineage: Bacteria > Pseudomonadati > Pseudomonadota > Gammaproteobacteria > Lysobacterales > Rhodanobacteraceae > Rhodanobacter > Rhodanobacter caeni. The sequence continues at coordinate 525,913 of NZ_BAAAFO010000003.1, forward strand.
AAGCAGGCCTACCGTCGGCATGTTTCCGCCGCCTCGGGCACCGAGGTGATCCTGGCCGTCGTCGGCAAGCAGGCCGTCATTGCGCTGCTGCCGGCCAGCGCGACACCGGCACTGCTGCGCCAGGCGCTGGGGCTGGATCGGCCGCAAAAGAGCCTGCAGGACGACGGCCGACTGAAGGCGCTGGCCAAGGCCAAGGGTTACCAGGACTGGCTGGTCGGCCAGCTGGACCTGACCCGGGCGCTGCCGTTGCTGGCCAGTGGCAACGATCCGCTCCTGGGCGCGATCGAGAAAGCGCGCGCCCAGGCCGAGTCGGCCAAGACCGGCGAGCCGGTGGCCAACCAACTGCAGACGCCGCCAAGCTGCGCCACCGACGCGGCGCGTATCGCCGCCCGCGTGCCGGCGCTGAGCTTCGGTTACACGCGGCTCGATGCCAAGCATCAGGACGCCCGCTTCGACATCGCCCTGGCGGCGGACATCAGCGAGGCCTTCGCCAAGCTCAAGGTGGATCTGCCCGGCCTGGGCGCCACCGGTACCTCGCCGTTCGACCTCAACATCGCGCTGCCGGTCGCGACGCTGCGCACGTTCTGGTCCGCGCAGGCCGATGCGGTGGCGGCCAAGCCCTTTACCTGCCCCAAGCTGACCGATCTCAACGACGAGTTCGCCAAGCTCGGCGCGGCCATGCAGCAGGCAGCCATTCCGCCGTTCGGCGACATGCTGGGCCTGCGCGTGGCGCTGGATACGCTGGTGGACGCGAAGAACACCGCGCTGCCGGGCTTCAGCGGACGCATCGTGCTGGCCACCTCCAACCCCGCCGGCCTGCTGGCCACCGGTCAGATGATGGTGCCCTCGCTGGCGCGCCTGAGGGTCGCCGCGGACGGCAAGCCGGTGTCGCTGCCGCAGGATCTGGCAAAAATGATCGGGCAGCCGGCGTGGCTGGCGATGGGCCAGCATGCCCTGGCCCTCGGCATCGGCCCCGGCGAGGATGCCAAGCTCACCGAAACCCTGAGCGCGCCGGTGGGCGACGCCGGGCGGATGATGCGGATGCACCTGAACGGCACCATGTACCTGAGTTGGCTGCAGCTGATGGAAGACAAGGCCGACAGCCTGGCCGCCGCCACGGCGACCCTCAGCCGCGGCGACGACGCACTGGGTGGCGACAACGATGATGCCGCCACGGAAGCGGCCGCCAACGCGGCCCGTTCCAAGGCCCAGTTCGCGCTGATGAAGGCCCAGGCCGAGCGCGTCGACACCATCGATGCGGAAATGCACGTGGACGACGACGGCATGGTGATCACCAGCCAGACCGCGCTGAAATAACCCTCTCCCGCCGCCCGGCGCCGCCTCTGGCGCCGGCGCGGCCGCCGGTCGACTTCCGCGCCGCAGGCTCTAAGATGGGCACTACTTCACAGGAGCCCATCATGCAAAGCGGCAATCCGGCCATCAACAAGAACACCTTCCTGGACGCAGCCAGCGGCGCGCTGGTTGCCCACGACGACAGCACCATGACGATCAACGGCACGGTCAACAAGACCGGCCTGCTGCTGATCCTGGTGCTGGTCGGGGCGATGTACAGCTGGAGCCAGTTCAGTGGCCCGCAGAGCGCTGCGGCGCTTTATCCGCTGATCCTCGGCGGCGCGATCGGTGGATTGGTCCTGGCCCTGGTCACCGCCTTCAAGAAGACCTGGTCGCCGGTCACCGCGCCGCTTTACGCGCTGGTGGAAGGCGTCTTCATCGGCGCGCTGTCGGCGATTTTCGAACTGCGGTTTCCGGGGATCGTGATGCAGGCCGTCGGCCTCACCTTCGGCACCATGGCGGCGCTGCTGCTGGCGTACCGCAGCGGCCTGATCCGCGCCACCGAAAAGTTCAAGCTGGGCGTGGTCGCGGCCACCGGCGGCGTGCTTCTTCTCTACCTGGCCAATTTCGTGATGGGCTTTTTTGGCCACTCGATGGGCTTCATCAGCGGCAACAGCGGCCTGGGGATCGGCTTCAGCGTGCTGGTGGTGATCATCGCCGCGCTGAATCTGGTGCTGGATTTCGACCTGATCGAGACAGGGGCGAGGTCGGGCGCGCCCAAGTACATGGAATGGTACGGAGCCTTCGCGCTGGTGGTGACCCTGGTGTGGTTGTACCTGGAGTTGCTGCGCCTGCTGTCCAAGCTGCAATCGCGCAACTGAGCCTACGCTCCGCAAACATTTGCATGACGCTCTCTTCGCGTCGGTGATCGGCGACTGAACCGCAGTCGCCGTCGCCACGCCAGGTTCACGGGTCTGCTGTTGCCATGTGCACCACGGTCGCTCCGGACATGGGCGACCGCCTGTCCACAGCGACAGATTCCCCCCACAACAGGAGAGAGCCCATGCGTAACCAGTCCATGATCCGCCGTACCGTGTTGGCCGCCGGCCTGACCGCCGCGTTTGCGCTGATTCCGCTCAGCCAGGTCGCGGCGCAGGATGCCAGCGCCGACGGCTCCATGCAGCGCAGCAACCAGACGGTGCCGGACAAGGCCGCCGATGCCTGGATCACCACCAAGGTGAAATCCGAGTTCGGCACCAGCAAGGCCGTGAAGGCGACCGACGTGTCGGTCACCACCGTCGACGGCATGGTTACCCTCAGCGGTAACGTCGGTTCGGCCCAGGAGAAGGCCGATGCGGTCCGCGTCGCCAAGTCGGTGAAGGGCGTCAAGGGCGTGGACGCCAGCGCCCTGACGGTGAACGCGTCGGCCGAGCATTGATCCTGGATCGGTCATGACGCTGCCGCAGGACGCGGCAAAAAGGGAGCCCTCGCGGGCTCCCTTTTTTTCGCGACGAGCGGCCGACCGAGCTCAGCGATTCAGCAGATTGCTGCCGGCGCCGAGGTTGTTGGGGCCGCGGTCCTCTTCCAGCGCCACGCCATCCAGGCCCTGCGCCAGGGTGTGTGCATCGCCCCCTTGCGCCAGCTTGATGCGCAGGCGCACCTCGTTGGCGCTGTCGGCGTGGCGCAGGGCATCCTCGTAGGAGATCTCCCCGGTCTGGTACAGCTCGATCAGGCTCTGGTCGAAGGTCTTCATGCCCAGCAGGGTGGATTCCTTCATCACTTCCTTCAGCTTGTGGATGTCGCCCTGGCGGATGTAGTCCTGCACCAGCGGCGTCCCCAGCAGCACTTCCACCGCCACCCGCCGCGATTTGCCGTCGGGGGTGGGGATCAGCATCTGCGCCACGATGCCCTTCAGGTTCAGCGAAAGATCCATCAGCAGTTGCTGGCGGCGGTCCTCCGGGAAAAAGTGCAGGATGCGGTCCATCGCCTGGTTGGCGTTGTTCGCATGCAGCGTGCACAGCACCAGATGGCCGGTCTCGGCAAACGCGATCGCGTGGTCCATGCCCTCGCGCGTGCGGATCTCGCCGATCATGATCACGTCCGGCGCCTGGCGCAGCGTGTTCTTCAGGGCGTTCTCCCAGCTGTCGGTATCGATGCCGACCTCGCGCTGGGTGATGATGCAGCCCTCGTGCTTGTGCACGTATTCGATAGGGTCCTCGATGGTGATGATGTGGCCGGTCGAGTTGGCGTTGCGGTAGCCGATCATCGACGCCAGCGAGGTCGATTTGCCCGAGCCGGTGGCGCCCACGAAGATGATGATGCCGCGCTTGGTCATCGCCAGCTGCTTGATCACCGGCGGCAGGTTCAACTCCTCGGTGGTGGGGATCTTCGACTCGATCCGGCGCAGCACCATGCCGACGCAGTTGCGCTGGTAGAAGCACGACACGCGGAAACGCCCCACGCCCTGCGCAGAAATCGCGAACTGGCACTCGTGGGTTTTCTCGAACTCCTCGCGCTGTCCCGGCGTCATCACGTTCAGCACCATGTCGCGCGCCTGCTGCACCGACAGCGGACTCTGCGTGATCGGCACGATGCGCCCCTGCACCTTCATCGACGGCGCCACCCCGGCCGTGATGAAAAGATCCGACGCCTTCTTGTGCACCATCAGTTTCAGGAACGAGGTGAAATCGAAATCGCTCATGGCTGTACCCCGGGAATCGCGAATCGGGAATGGGGAATCGGAAAACCGGCATTGGCCGCGAATGGGCATGGGGAAGAAGGAACGATCAAGCCACGAGCGCGCATGGCGTTGCGCCTTTCAACGATTCCCCATTCCCGACTCCCGATTCCCGGCCTCACTTGAAACTATCCTTGTTCTTCGCATACCCCTGCGCCTGCTGGCGCGAGACCACGCCGCGCTTGACCAGGTCGAGCAGGCACTGGTCGAGGGTCTGCATGCCGAACTGCTGGCCGGTCTGGATCGAGGAGTACATCTGCGCCACCTTGTCCTCGCGGATAAGGTTGCGGATGGCGGGGATGCCGACCATGATCTCGTGCGCCGCGATGCGGCCACCGCCCACTTTCTTCAGCAGCGACTGCGAGATCACCGCGCGCAGCGATTCGGACAGCATCGAGCGCACCATCGGTTTTTCGCCGGCGGGGAACACATCGATGATGCGGTCGATGGTCTTGGCTGCCGAGCTGGTATGCACCGTGGCGAACACCAGGTGGCCGGTTTCCGCCGCCGTCAGCGCCAGCCGGATGGTTTCCAGGTCGCGCAACTCGCCCACCAGGATGTAGTCCGGGTCCTCGCGCAGCGCCGAGCGCAGCGCCTCGTTGAAGCCGTGCGTGTCGCGATGCACCTCGCGCTGGTTGACCAGGCACTTCTGCGAGGTATGCACGAACTCGATCGGGTCCTCGACCGTCAGCATGTGGCCGTATTCGGTCTTGTTGATGTGGTCGACCATCGCCGCCAGCGTGGTGGACTTGCCCGAGCCGGTGGGCCCGGTCACCAGGATCAGGCCCTGCGGCTGCTCGATCAGTTCCTTGAAGATGCGCGGGCAACCCAGGTCTTCCAGCGTCAGCACCTCGGAGGGAATGGTACGGAACACCGCGCCGGCGCCGCGGTTCTGGGTGAATGCGTTGACGCGGAAACGCGCCAGGCCGGGAATCTCGAACGAGAAGTCGGTCTCGTAGAACTCCTCGTAATCGCGCCGCTGCTTGTCCGACATGATGTCGTAGATCAGCGAATGCACTTCCTTGTGTTCCAGCGCCGGGATGTTGATGCGGCGCACATCGCCGTCGACGCGGATCATCGGCGGCAGGCCGGCGGAAAGGTGCAAATCCGAAGCCTTGTTTTTCACCGAGAACGCAAGCAGTTCGGCAATGTCCATCTATCGCTCCCCTCAAAACCGATCGTCTGGATGCATGGATTGATGCCGCATGGAACAGGACGGTGGATTGACCGGAGCAAGCCGCGCCAGCGCGAACGCCGGCGCGATCCGAAACCCGGTAAGCCCTTCCCCTTGCGGCGGCTTCGATACTACTCGCGCAAGCCGCTGCGCGACCACTGTTTTCCGGGTGGACATCGCAAACCTTCGACGCAGTTTGCAGGTCGCGCGGAGGTGCCGGTCGACCGCATCGCCACGCCGGCAATTTTCCCCGCCGCGGCCGGCTCGGTTAGGCTAGGCAACCCGGCGCGCAAACCGCGCAGCCGCGACTTCATGCGTTTGGACTAGGTGTACCGATATCGCCGTTAGGCGCGACGACCGCCGGGGTCGGTTATCGACAAAAAGCAAAACCGGCGTTGCCTGAAGCCTGCCACAGGTGTCCCGGCAAGGCCCTCAGCGAGGATTTTCATGACACAGATTGCTTTCATTGGCGGCGGCAACATGGCGCGCAGCCTGATCGGCGGATTGCTGAAGCACGGCACGGCGCCGGGCGATATCCACGTCGCCGAGCCCATGGCCACTGCCCGCGAGGCGCTGACGCGTGACCTGGGCGTGACTTGCCATGCCGACAATGCCGCCGCCGCGGCCGGCGCCGAGGTGGTGGTGCTGGCGGTCAAGCCGCAGGTGATGCCGGCCATCCAGGTCGGACTGCGCGGCATCCTGCAGGACACCGCGCCGCTGCTCATCTCGATCGCCGCCGGCGTGCGCATCGACCAGCTCGAACGCTGGTTTGGCGCCTTGCCGATCGTGCGCTGCATGCCCAACACGCCCGCCCTGATCGGCGCCGGCGCCACCGGGTTGTGCGCCAACGGCGCGGTGAGCGCGGCCCAGAAGGCGAAGGCGCAGGAGGTTCTGGACAGCGCCGGGCTCACCCGCTGGATCGACGACGAAGCCCTGATGGATACGGTCACGGCATTGTCCGGCTCCGGTCCCGCGTATTTCTTTGCCTTGGTCGAGGCCATGGAAGCCGCCGCCGTGGCGCAGGGCCTGCCGCGCGACGCCGCCCGCGCGCTGGCCGCGCAGACCTGCCTGGGCGCCGGTCGCATGCTGACGGAAGGCAGCGAGGATGCAGGCAGCCTGCGCCAGCGCGTCACGTCGCCCAACGGCACCACCCAGGCCGCGCTGGAAAGCTTTGCCGCCGATGGCCTGCCCGCCATCGTGGCGCGCGCCATGGGCGCGGCCAGGCAGCGCGGCGCCGAACTTGCCGCCAGCCTGGATGAGCCCTCGTGAGCTACCTGCTGAACGCCCTCGGCCTGCTGATCGAACTGGCCTTCAACGCGGCCGTCACCCTGCTGCTGCTGCGGGTGCTGGCCGAAGCCTGCCGCGCGGATTTCCACAATCCGCTGAGCCAGTTCGTCTATCGCTACACCAACCCGGTGCTGGCACCGGTACGCCGGGTGATTCCCAACTGGCGCCGGATCAACCTGGCCGGCCTGTTGCTGGCGTGGCTGGCGATGGCACTGAAACGCTGGGTGTTGTTTGCGGTGATGGGGGTCATGCCGGGGCTGGTCGGCCTGCTGGTGCTGTCGCTGGCCGAGCTGCTCGATTTCGCCTTGATGTTCTACCTGATCCTGGTTTTCGCGTGGTCGTTGCTGAGCATGTTCGCGGTAGACCAGCGCCATCCCGTCCTGCGCCTGCTGGACGCCATCGTGGCGCCGCTGATGCGGCCGCTGCGCGGCAGGATGGTCGTGGGCATGATCGACTTCTCGCCGATGGCGGTGATGATCGCCTTGCTGCTGGCGCGCATGCTGATCGCCGCGCCGTTGATGGATCTTGGCACAAGGTTGGCCCTGGCCGGCTGAGCCTTTCCTGCAGCCGCTGCTGGAAGCCGGCTCAGCGCCGCGCCCACCCGGCGATGATGCGATGGATCTGGTCCAGCCCATCGAACAGCGCGGCCGGGCCGGGCTGCAGGATGATCGGCGACTTGATCTCGTACAGGTCGCCGCTCTGCACCGCGGGAATGGTGTCCCAGCCCGGCCGTGCCGCGACCTTCTCCGGCCGAAACCGCTTGCCGCACCACGAGCCCAGAATGATGTCCGGCGCACGCCGCACCACTTCGTCGCCGTTGGGCAGAATGCGCTGCTTCGCCAGCGGCTCGCGCGCCAGTTCGGGAAAGCAGTCGTCGCCGCCGGCGATGCCGATGAGCTCGGCGACCCAGCGGATGCCGGTGATGATCGGCTCGTCCCACTCCTCGAAATACACCTTCGGCCGTCGCGGCAACCGGGCCACGGCGCGCTGGATGTCGGCCATGTGCCGCGCCGCTTCCTGCGCATACGCCTCGGCCTTTGCGGCGGCGCCCACCATCGCGCCCAGCCGCCGGATATAGGCGAGGATGCCGTCCACGCTGCGGTGGTTGCTGATCCACACCTCGACGCCGGCCTTGATCAGCTCGCGCGCGATATCGGCCTGGATGTCGGAAAAGCCGATCGCCAGATCCGGCTCCAGCTTCAGGATCTCGCCGATCTTCGCGCTGGTGAAGGCCGATACCTTCGGCTTTTCCCGCCTCGCCCGCGGCGGCCGCACGGTGAAACCGGAGATGCCCACGATGCGGTGCGCCTCGTCCAGCGCGTAAAGCACTTCGGTGGGCTCCTCGGTGAGACAGACGATGCGTTGCGGGTAGGCGTCGGGCATGCGCGGCATCAGACGGGCATGCCATCCGGCAGCATGGGCCGGCCGTTCAACATCCCAGCACCGTCACCGTGACCTTGCGCTGATGCGGGTGGGTCCGATGCTCCCACAGGTAAATGCCCTGCCAGGTGCCCAGGCGCAGGCGACCGCCCGCGACCGGCACGGTCAGGCTGACGCCACAAAGGACCGAACGGATATGGGCGGGCATGTCGTCCGGGCCTTCCGCGTCGTGCCGGAACATCGGATCGCCATCGGGCACCACCCGCGCCATCCAGCGCTCCAGGTCGCCGCGCACGGTGGGGTCGGCGTTTTCGCTGATCAACAACGAGCAACTGGTGTGCGCCGTGAACACGTGGGCGATGCCCGTCTGCACCGCGCTGGCGGCCACCAGGTCGGCCACCTGGCGGGTGATCTCGAAAAAACCGCGGCCGCGCGTGGCCACGGTGAAGCCGTTCTGGTCGACCGGCCGGTTGGCTCCGGCATCGTTCATGGCACGCACCGATTCATGGATACAGCAGGCGGTGGGTCCAGGTCTGGCCGTGGCGGTTCCAGCGCACGCGCTCGTGCAGGCGGAACTGGGCGCCGTACCAGAACTCCAGCGTGTCGGGCTCGACCACGAAGCCGCCCCAGTGCGCCGGCCGGCTGACGTCACGCCCCGCGAATTCCTGCTCGTAGCGCGCCACGCGCTGCTCGAAGGTCTGCCGATCGGGCAAGGTCTGCGATTGCAGCGATGCCCAGGCGCCGATCTGGCTGCCGCGCGGCCGCGTGGCGAAATAGGCGTCGGATTCGTCCTCCTGCAATTTGCGGGCATGCCCTTCCACCCGCACCTGCACACCGTGGCGGATCTGCTTCCAGTGCAGGCACAACGCCACCTGCGGATGCACGTCCAGCTGGGAGCCCTTGTCGCTTTCGTAATTGGTGAAGAAGCGGAACCCGCGCTCGTCCACGCCCTTGAGCAGCACGATGCGCGAAGCGACGCGGCCGGAAGCGTCCACCGTGGCCAGGTTCATCGCGGTGGGCTCGGGGTCGCCGCTGGCCCGTGCCTCCTCCAGCAACTGCTGGAAAGTGTGCAACATCTCGGAATTCAGCATGGCTTTGAAAACTTTTCCTTGAATCGTGGCTCGCGCGCGCCATCATGGGGGAGATGGACACCACGCATATTAGCTCAATCCCTCCGCCACCCCGCGCCGCACGGAGGGTAGCGCCTGCCCGTTGCGCGACACGTTCGCACGCCATGGCCGGGCGCGAATGAAGCCCCACGCGGACACCCAGAACGAGGCGCTGGCCGGCCATCTGCTCGATCACTACGCCGGCCGCATCGCCCGGTCGCGGCGGCCGTACGTACTGGGGCTTTCCGGCCTGCAAGGCAGCGGCAAGAGCACGCTGGCGCGGGTGATGAAGGCGCAGGCCCAGGCGCGTGGCTGGGCCACCGAAGTGCTGTCGCTGGACGACTTCTACTACGCCCGCAGCGAGCGCGAGGCGCTGGCCCAGCAGGTGCATCCGCTGTTGCGCACCCGCGGCGTGCCGGGCACCCACGAGATCGAACTGCTGATGTCGGTGCTGGCCGCGCTGCCGCATGCGTCGGACAAGCTGCCGGTGACCCACCCGCGCTTCGACAAGGGTCGCGACACCCGCTTTTCGCCCTCGCGCTGGCCACGCATCAAGCACGCGCCGAAGCTGGTGATCGTGGAAGGCTGGGCGCTGGGCATCCGGCCGCAGGCGCAATCGGCGCTGGTGGCGCCGATCAACGACCTGGAACGCCGCGAGGACGCCGACGGCAGCTGGCGGCGCTGGGTGAACAAGCAATTGCGCAGCTACCAGCCGCTGTGGCGCAAGTTCGACGCGCTGATCGTGTTGCAGGCGCCAAACTGGGACATCGTGCGCCGCTGGCGCGGCCAGCAGGAGCAGGAATTGCTGGCCCGCCACGCACCGCTGGCGATGGACGCCGAGGCGATGGACCGCTTCCTGTCGCATTTCGAACGACTGAGCCGCCACGCCCTGGCCACGCTGCCCGCGCTGGCCGACAGTTGCGTGGAGTACGACGACGACCGCCACGTCACTGGGCTAAGCCACGACTGACGCCATGGCGCGCCACGGCAATCGCGTCGACCTTCAGCCGCCCAGCAGCGCCGCATAACCCTCCCGCGCGTCGGGCCAGCGCAGATTGAAACCGCTTTGCCGCAGGCGCGCATTGCTCAGGCGCTTGCTGCCCACGCCGCCAGGCGCCGGCCCCGCGGCCGGCCGCGGCGCACCGATCCGGGCTGCCAGGTCGTCGTACAGCACATCCAGCGGCAGCGGCGTGTCGTCGGCGCCGATATACACCTCCTGCGGATCAGGCAGGCCAAGCAGGTGCACGATCGCGGCCGCGGCGTCATCCACGTGGATGCGATTGGCCCAATGCGGCGGATCGCGCGGCACCGTGGCCACACCGGCACGCAGGCGGTCCAACAACTGCAACCGCCCCGGGCCGTACAGGCCGGCCAGGCGCAATACGACGGAGGACACCGGCTGCGCCGCCAGCCAGCGCTCGGCTTCCAGCAACACCGTGCCATTGAAGCCTTTCGGCACCGGTGGGGTGTCTTCGTCGACCCAGCCTTCGCGTTGGGCGCCGTAAACGGCGCTCGACGAGACGAACACCACCCGCCGCAGCGCTTGCCGATCCAGCACCGACAACAGATGGCGCAAGCCGTCGAGGAAGATGGCGCGGTACGCCGCCTCGTCGCGGCGGTCGGGCGTGGGCAGATAGACCAGCCGGGTGAGCCCTGGCGGCATCTCGCGCAAGGTTTCAGGCTGGTGCAGGTCGGCGCGAAGCCAATGGATATCGAGCGCTTCGTCGGCGCATGGCGTGCGACGCAACGCCCACACAAGGTCGCCACGATCCCGCAGCCGGCGTGCCACGCGCAGGCCCAGATCGCCGCACCCGGCCAGTAAAACGCGTTCGGCCATATTAAGTTCTGCTGCTAAAGTTCGCGGATGAATCCGTCGCCCAACCTCTTTCTCATCGGCCCCACCGGCGCGGGCAAGAGCTCCGTCGGGCGACGGCTGGCCGCCCATTATGGCCTCTCGTTCGTCGACCTGGACCAGGAGATCGAACGGCAGACCGGCGTGGACATTCCCACCATCTTCGAGATCGAGGGCGAGGCCGGTTTCCGCCAGCGCGAGAGCCTGCTGCTGGATGCCTGCAGCGCCCGCGCCGGCGTACTGCTGGCCACCGGCGCCGGCGCGGTGCTGGATGGCGCAAACGCCGAAAAGCTGGCCGCGCGCGGCTTCGTGGTGTGGTTGCAGGCCAGCATCGAGCAGCAGCTTGAGCGGCTGGAGCGCGACACGCATCGACCGCTGCTGGCCGGTACCGACCGCCGCGCGCGGCTGCAGTCGATGGCGGAAACCCGCGAGCCGCTGTATCGCCGCATCGCCGACCTCACCGTCTCGGGCGGCGGCAGCACCATCGCCACGGCGGCGGAGCGCTGCATCGATCTGATCGACCACCACTGGCAACGCCAACCCATCAGGCCATCACAAACCGCATGAATGATTCCATCACCACGATTGACGTTGCCCTCGGCGCGCGCCGCTACCCGATCTGGATCGGCCACGACCTGCTGGCCGATCGCGACCGTTGGCGTGCCATGCTGCGCGGCCGCCACGCGCTGGTGATCAGCAACACCACCGTCGCGCCGCTCTACCTGGAGCGCGTGGCGCGGGGGCTGGAGGGGTTGTCGTGGTCGTCGTTCCTGCTCGAGGACGGCGAGTCGCACAAGTCGTTCTCCAACGTGGAGCACGCGCTGCAGGCGCTGGCCGACCTGGGCGCCACCCGCGACGCCTGCGTGATCGCGCTGGGCGGCGGCGTGGTGGGCGACCTGGCCGGCTTCAGCGCCGCGTGCTGGATGCGCGGCATCGACTTCATCCAGATGCCGACCACGCTGCTGGCGATGGTGGATTCCTCGGTGGGCGGCAAGACCGGCGTCAACCTGCCCGCGGGCAAGAACCTGGTCGGCGCCTTCCACCAGCCGCGCGCCGTGGTGGCCGACATCGACACCCTGGCCACCCTGCCCGAGCGCGAATACAGCGCCGGCCTGGCCGAGGTGGTGAAGGGCGCCGCGATCGGCGATGCCGCCTTTTTCGAGTGGCTGGAGGAGCACGCCGATTCGCTGATGGCGCGCAACACGGCGCTGCTGATCGAGGCCATCGCGCGCAAGGTGCGCTACAAGGCCGGCGTGGTGGCACGCGACGAAACCGAGCAGGGCGAGCGCGCCCTGCTCAACCTGGGCCACACCTTTGGCCACGCTCTGGAAACGGCCGGCCATTACACCGCCCTGCTGCATGGCGAGGGCGTGGCCGTAGGCATGGTGCTGGCCGCGAAGATGTCCGAACGCCTTGGCATGAGCGACGCAGCCGATCGCGACCGGCTGCAACGTCTGCTGCAACGGCTGGCGCTTCCCACCACGGTGCCCGCCGGCATGGACCCGCAGCAGCTGCTGGAGCTGATGCGGCTGGACAAGAAGAACGCCAACGGCCAGCTGCGCCTGATCCTGTGGCGCGGCATCGGCAGGGCCGAAATCGTGGGCGGCGTGGATGAAGCCGAGGTGCTGGGCGTGCTGCAGGCCGCCACCGCCCCGTAACAGGCCAGAGTCCTATAAGCTGTAGGGTCCCGCCGATCCACTTCGCTCCACCGATCGCCATGCGCCTCTACCTGCAAACCGTGCCCGGCAGCGCCGACGCGCCACGCTACGTCCAGATCACGCTGGAGCAGGACCTGCTTGGCGGCTGGACGTTGTATCGCGAATCGGGCACGCAAGGTGGCCGTGCCACGCTCAAGCGCGAGCAATACCTTGAACGCGACGAAGCCATCGCCGCGTTCGAGAAAACACGCGACGCCCAACTCAAGCGCGGCTTCCGCCTGATGTTCAGCCAAGGCCAGGACGGCCCCTACGGACGTTGAAATGACCGACGCGTTGAAAAACGATCGCTTCCTGCGCGCGCTGCGCCACGAAGCCACCGACACCACGCCGATCTGGGTGATGCGCCAGGCCGGCCGCTACCTGCCCGAGTACCGCGCCACCCGCGAGCGCGCCGGCAGTTTCATGGGCCTGGCGCAAAACCCGGAATTCGCCTGCGAGGTGACGCTGCAGCCGCTGGAACGGTTCGAGCTGGACGCGGCGATCCTGTTCTCCGACATCCTCACCATTCCCGACGCGATGGGCCTGGGCCTGTCGTTTGCCCATGGCGAAGGCCCGCAGTTCGCGCAGCCCGTGCGCACGGCCGCCGACATCGCGAAACTGGCCGTGCCCGACATGGACGGCGAGCTGCGCTACGTGATGGACGCGGTACGGTTGATCCGGCGCGAACTGCACGGTCGCGTGCCGCTGATCGGCTTTTCCGGCAGCCCGTGGACGCTGGCCTGCTACATGGTCGAGGGCCGTGGCTCGCGGGATTTCGCCACGCTGAAGGCGATGTGCTGGAACGAACCGCGGCTCGCGCACCAATTGCTCGACACGCTGGCCCGCGCGGTCAGCGCCTATCTCGTCGCTCAGGCCCATGCCGGCGCGCAGGCGCTGATGATTTTCGACACCTGGGGCGGCCTGCTCGGCCCTGCCCCGTTCCGCGAGTTCTCGCTGCGCTACATGACGCGGATCGTGGACACGTTGAAGGGCGACCCGGCCACGCGCGAGCTGCCCGTCACGCTGTTTTCCAAGGGTGCCGGTGCCCATCTGGCGGAAATGGCCGACAGCGGTTGCACCGCGCTGGGCGTCGACTGGACGATCGACCTGGCCGACGCCCGCCGTGCCGTGGCCGGCAAGGTGGCGCTGCAGGGCAACCTCGATCCGGCCGTGATGCATGCCAGCCCCGAGGTGATCCGCCGCGAGGCGCGCGCCGTGATGGACAGCTACGGCAATCACCCCGGCCACGTCTTCAACCTGGGCCACGGCATCACCCCCGAGGTGAAGCCGGAACACGTGAAAGTGCTGGTGGACGAAGTACACGCCTACGGCCGCGAGCTCCGCGCGCGCTGAACCCGCCGCGCTGGTCGCGACCGCCTGTCGCGTCGTCCCTTCAAGCGCTTGGTCACGTTTGGGCCATCCGGACCTGCGCCCGTACAATGGGGGTTTTCACACCACCTGTGCGCCCCGGCGGCGTGTCATCGCGAGTCCCCATGGAAAAGAGTTTCGAGCCCGCCCAGATCGAGTCGACGTGGTATGCGCGCTGGGAAGCCAGCGGCGCCTTCCGACCCTCGGGCGAGGGCGAGCCGTATTGCATCCTGCTGCCGCCGCCGAACGTCACCGGCACGCTGCACATGGGGCACGCGTTCCAGCAGACGGTGATGGACATGCTGGTGCGCTACCAGCGCATGCGTGGCCGCAACACGCTGTGGCAGGTCGGCACCGACCACGCCGGTATCGCCACGCAGAAGATCGTGGAGAACCAGCTCGCCGTGGAGGAAAAAACCCGGCATGACCTGGGACGCGATGCCTTTGTCGAGCGGGTGTGGAAGTGGAAGGAGGAGTCCGGCTCCACCATCACCAACCAGATGCGCCGCATCGGCGCGGCCGCGGACTGGTCGCGCGAACGCTTCACCATGGACGAGGGCCTCTCCGCCGCCGTGCGCAAGGTGTTCATCGACTGGTATCGCGCCGGCCTGATCTATCGCGGCAACCGGCTGGTCAACTGGGACCCGGCGCTGGGCACGGCCGTTTCCGACCTCGAAGTGAACAACGTCGAGCGCGATGGCCACATGTGGTCGATCCGCTACATGACCGTCGACGGCGCCGCGTCGCTGGTGGTCGCCACCACCCGGCCTGAAACCATGCTCGGCGACGTCGCCGTGGCAGTGCATCCCGAGGACGAGCGCTACGCGCACCTGATCGGCCAGATGCTGCACCTGCCGCTGACCGGGCGGCAGATCCCGGTGATCGCCGACGAATACGTGGACAAGGATTTCGGCACCGGCGCGGTGAAGATCACCCCCGCGCACGACTTCAACGACTACGCGATCGGCCAGCGTCACAAGCTGGCGCCGATCACCATTTTCACGCTGGATGCCCGGATCAACGACAACGCGCCGGAGAAGTACCACGGGCTGGATCGCTACGACGCGCGCAAGGCCGTGCTGGCCGACCTCGAAGCCGCCGGCCTGCTGGTCGAGACCAAGGCGCACAAGCTGCAGGTGCCGGTGAGCCAGCGTTCGGACGCGGTGATCGAGCCGATGCTGACCGACCAGTGGTTCGTCGATCTCACCTCCGAGACCCTGGCCGATGGCCGCCCGGGCGGCCGCAAGGCCATCACCGAACCGGCGCTCGATGCCGTGCGTTCGGGCCAGATCAGGTTCGTGCCGGAGAACTGGGCCAACACGTACACGCAGTGGCTGGACAACATCCAGGACTGGTGCATCAGCCGCCAGCTGTGGTGGGGCCACCGCATCCCGGCGTGGTACGACGAGGCCGGCAACATCTTCGTGGGCGAGGACGAGGCCGACGCGCGCGCCAGCGCCAACACCGCGCCGGTGGGCGCGCTGCGCCAGGACGACGACGTGCTGGACACCTGGTTCTCCTCCGCGCTGTGGCCATTCTCCACGCTCGGCTGGCCGGCCGACGGCCCGGTGAAGAACGAGCGCGGCGAGATCGTCGCGAACTGGGCGCAGGACAAGATCTTCCTGCCCAGTGCGGTGCTGGTCACCGGCTTCGACATCATCTTCTTCTGGGTCGCGCGGATGGTGATGGCGACCAAGTATTTCACCGGAAAGATCCCGTTCCGCGAGGTCTACATCAACGCCATCGTGCGTGATGCGGAAGGCCAGAAGATGTCCAAGTCCAAGGGCAACACGCTGGACCCGCTGGACCTGATCGACGGTATCGCGCTGGAGCCGCTGGTGGAGAAATCCACGAAGTCGCTGCTGATCCCGCAGGTGCGCGCCAAGGTCGAGAAGCGCATCCGCAAGGATTACCCCGCCGGCATCCCGGCGATCGGCACCGACGCGCTGCGCTTCACCTTCGCCGCCCTGGCCAGCTACAGCCGCACCATCAACTTCGACATCAAGCGCGCTGAAGGCTACAAGGCGTTCTGCAACAAGTTGTGGAATGCCGCGCGGTTTGTGTTGATGAACGTCGGGGATTCGGGATTCGGGATTGGAAATCCGGAGAAACCGGTGACCGAGGCGGAGCGGTGGATTCTCACTCGCCTGAAGCAGACGCTTGCCGAGGTTGAACAGCATTTCGTCAGCTACCGCTTCGACCACCTGGCGCAGGCGTTGTACGAGTTCGTGTGGAACGAGTACTGCGACTGGTTCCTGGAGTTGTCCAAGCCTGCATTGAATGGCGATGATGCTGCTGCCGCGGCCTCGACCCGCCACACCTTGCTGGTGGTGCTGGAATCGGTGCTGCGCGCGCTGCATCCGGTGATCCCGTTCATCACCGAGGAGATCTGGAAGGACGTTGGGCCGAAGCTCGGCCTCAGCGAGGAAAGCCTGATCCTCCGGCCGTGGCCGAACGCCGACGACGTCGTGGCCGACGAGGCGGCGACGGGCGAGATCGAGTGGTTCAAGAACGTGCTTTCCGGTATCCGCAAGATCCGTTCGGAAATGAACATCCCGCCGGGCAAGACGATCCCGCTGCTGTTCGCCGATGGCGACGCCAGCGACCATGCGCGGGTGGCCAAGTTCGCCGCGCAGATCAGCTTCCTCGCCCGCACCGAAACACCGCAGTGGATCGACGCCGGTGCCGACGAGCCCGCCTCGGCCGCCGCCGTGGTCGGCGCGCTGCGCGTGATGATTCCGCTGGCCGGGCTGATCGACCTGGAAGCGGAGAAGGCGCGCCTGGCCAAGGAGATCGGCCGGATCGAGGTCGAGATCAGGAAATGCGAAGGCAAGCTGGGCAACGCCAACTTCGTGGCCAATGCGCCGGCCGAGGTCGTCGCCCAGGAACGCCAGCGCATCACCGATTGGAACACCACGCTCGCCGCACTGCGTGAGCAGGCGCAGAAGCTGGGCGGCTGAGCCTTGCTCCCCTCCCCCGCTTGCGGGGGAGGGGCCGGGGGAGAGGGGCTCTTCGCACCGAACCGGAAGAGCAGAAATGCCCTTTGCCTATTTCTCGATATCGCCTACGGCGATCCCTTTGCCTATTTCTCGATATCGCCTACGGCGATATCGAGGCACCGATATCGAGCGCCATCACGATCGCCTCTTCGCGCCCGTTGCGGGCCGGGTAATAACGCGGTCGCCGACCGATCTCGCGAAAGCCGGTCGACGCATACAGCGCGCGGGCGTCGGTGTTGGATGGCCGCACTTCCAGAAACACGCGCGCGGCACCGTGCCAACGCGCGCTGTCCAGCAGCCGGCGCAACAGGTAACGGCCCAGGCCCTGGCCGCGCCATCGCGGGCTGATGCAGAGATTCAGCACATGCGCCTCGCCCGCGCCCATCGAAAGAATGCCGTAGCCCGCGATGGCGTCATCCACCACCAGTACCCAGCACGGGTAGCCTGCCTTGAGGCAATCGGCAAAGACGCCGGGCGACCAGGGGAATTCGTACGACGCCAGTTCGATCTCGCCAACGGCGGCAAGATCGTCCGCCGTCATCGTGCGCATCCGGGCCGTGGGATGGGCGAGCGCGACCACGAGGTCAGCCCGTGGCGCCAGCCAGCGCGCGGCGCAAGGTGCGCAAGGCGATCCACAGGCGCCGCTTGGAGGCCGCGTGCGACAGCACCTGCGACGGCTCGTCGACCAGCACGATCTGCGCGCGCTGCATCACCTCGGCCGGCAGGCGGCGGCCCAGCGCGTGGGCCTGGGTTTCGCCGAACACCAGATAGGCGCGTGCCGACGGCGGCTCCTGTGCGAGTTCGCCGGACGCGTTCACGCTGAGCCGCGCGGCACGCGCCAGCCAGGCCCCACAGGCGCCAAACGTACGCCCCAGCAGATCGAGCTCGCGCGTGGCGCAGCCATCGGGCAAGACCACCACGCAGGCGCCGGGCGCATCGCCCCCCCGCGCCGGTGCAGCCTCGATGCCGGGCGCGAGCGCTGCCGGCGCGGCGCGGCGCACCCACGGCACCATGCCCAGCGCGCGCAACACCCGCGCGCGGTGGGCCGCATCGGCGCGGCGCATGACGGCGCTCACCCGGCGCCGCGGCGTCCCCGCCGCCGATGCTCGGCCAGGCCCCACAACGTCAGCACGGGGCCGGACAACAGATAAACCGTGAATCCCGCCAGCAGTACCCGCGGCGTGTCCAGGATCAGCAACGCCAGCAACAGCACCGCGCCGACCATCCAGCCGAACGGCACCCGCTGGCGATCGCCGGTCGGCAGCGACTTGAAGCTGTAATAGCGAAACCGGCTCACCATCAACAAACCGGCAATCACGGCAATGAACGGCACCACGAAGCACACGTCGGTACCCGGCACCCCGAATTTCTCCATGCTCCAGACGAACGACATGCAGACCCCCGCCGCGGCCGGACTGGCCAGCCCCTGGAAATAGCGCTTGTCGATCACGCTGACCTGGGTGTTGAACCGCGCCAGCCGCAACGCGGCGCAGGCGACGTAGATGAAGGCCGCGGCCCAGCCCAGCTTGCCCCACAGCGGGCCGAAATCCTTCAGTGCGGACAAGGACCACGTGTACAGCACCAGCGACGGCGCCAGGCCGAAGCTGACCAGGTCCGACAGCGAGTCGTACTGCACGCCGAATTCGCTCTGGGTGCCGGTCATCCTCGCCACGCGGCCGTCCATGCCATCGAGCACGGCGGCAAAGAAAACCGCCACCGCCGCATCGGCATAGAACCCGCTGATGCTGGCAATGATCGCGTAGAAGCCGGCAAACATGGCGCCGGTGGTGAACAGGTTGGGCAACAGGTAGATGCCCCGGTGCCGCGGCGCGCGGACTGGCATTGGCTCGCTCATGAATCAAACCGTGACAGGATGCGCGAAGTGTAAACCATCGCTTGAGTCCCGATCGCCGGAGTGATAACAAGGACAGGCTGCGTATCCACCAGGGGCCCTCCATGCAACGTTCATTGATCGCCGTGGCGCTGATGCTGCTGACGCCGCTGGCCACGGCCCAGGTCTACAAATGGACCGACAGCCAAGGCACCGTGCACTACTCGCAGACCGCGCCGGCGGCCGGCGTCGATTTCAAACGGATAAAGACAGTCCAGTCCACCGCGGCACCGGCGCAGGACGCCGAGACGCAGGCGCCGGCGCCAGCGCGCACGCAATCCGCGCCCCCAGCCAGCCAGCCCATTGCCGACACACCCGCCAACCGCAAGACGCTGTGCGATTCGCTGCAGGCAAACCTGAAGCTGCTCAAGGGCAGCGGCCCGGTGGTGATGCAGCAGGACGGCAAATCGACCGCACTCGACGATACCCAGCGCCGGCAGCAGATCGCCGCCGACGAAGCGCAATACCAGCAATATTGCCAGGCGGAATGAATGGCGTTTTTTCCCCATTCGCACGCCTTTCAAACGCGTCGGCGCAAAACCCTTATTCACGTGGCATAGCCGCTTCCCGTGTGGTCTGACGGCTATAATCGGCGCCTTTCCCCACGCCGGATCCACTCGCATGCGCCTCAGCCAATTCCACCTGGCCACCGTCAAGGAAATCCCTGCCGACGCCGAAATCGCCAGCCACAAGCTGATGCTTCGCGCCGGCATGATCCGGCGACTGGCTTCCGGCCTGTACACCTGGTCGCCGCTGGGCTTGCGCGTGCTGCGCAAGGTCGAAAACGTGGTGCGCGAGGAAATGAACCGCGCCGGCGCGATCGAACTGCTGATGCCGTCGGTGCAGCCGCGTGAACTTTGGGAAGAAACCGGCCGCTGGGAAAAATTCGGTGGCCAGCTGCTGAAAATCAAGGACCGCAAGCAGCAGGAATTCTGCTACGGCCCCACACATGAGGAAGTCATTACCGACTTTGCCCGCAACGAGCTGAAAAGCTACAAGCAGCTGCCGGTCAACTTCTACCAGATCCAGACCAAGTTCCGCGACGAGATCCGCCCGCGCTTCGGCGTAATGCGCGCGCGCGAATTCCTGATGAAGGACGCTTATTCCTTCCACCTCACGCAGGAGTCGCTGGCCGCCACCTATGCGGCGATGTACCAGGCCTACACACGTATTTTCACCCGCCTGGGATTGAGCTTCCGCGCCGTGCAGGCCGATACCGGCGCGATCGGCGGCAACGCCAGCCACGAATTCCAGGTGCTGGCCGATTCGGGTGAAGACGCGATCGCGTTTTCCGACGGCTCCGATTACGCGGCCAATATCGAGAAAGCCGAGGCGCTGGCGCCCACCGGCGAACGCCCGGCCGCCACCGCACCGTTGCAGCAGGTGGCCACGCCCACCCAGAAAACCATCGAGGATGTCGCCGCGTTCCTTGGCGTTTCGCCCGATCGCTGCGTGAAAACCCTGCTGCTGCGCGGACGCGACGGACTGGTCGCGTTGTGCCTGCGCGGCGATCACCAGCTCAACGAGGTCAAGGCGGCGAAACTCGATGAGCTGGGCGGTGAATCGATACTGGCGAACGAAGAGGAAATTCTCGCCGCCGTCGGCACCCGCCCGGGTTTCATCGGACCAGTGGGGCTGCCCGATTCGATCCCGGTCATCGTCGATCGCGACGCTGTCGTACTCGCCGATTTCGTCTGCGGCGGCAATGCCGACGGCACCCATTACACGGGCGCCAACTGGGAGCGCGATGCGCGCATCACCCGTATTGCCGACATCCGCAACGTGGTCGAAGGCGACCGCTCGCCCGATGGCGAAGGCATCCTGCATATCGCGCGGGGCATTGAAGTGGGCCACGTTTTCCAGCTCGGCACCAAATACGCCCAGGCGCTCGACGCGGTCGTGCTGAATGACCAGGGCAAGACGCAGGTGATGACGATGGGTTGCTACGGCATCGGCGTGAGCCGCATCGTGGCGGCCGCCATCGAGCAGCGCCACGACGATGCCGGCATCGTATGGCCCGAGGCGATGGCGCCATGGCGCGTGGCCGTGTGCGTGATCAATCCGAAACATCTGCCGGCAGTAAGCGAAGCGGCACAAGCGCTTTACGAGGCATTGAATGCACGCGGCATCGAAACCGTTCTGGATGACCGCGGCTTGCGTCCCGGCGGCATGTTTGCCGACATGGAATTGATCGGCATTCCGCACCGGGTGGTGATCAGTGATCGCGGCCTCAGTGCCGGTACTCTTGAATATCGTGCCCGCACCGATACCGAAAGCCGCGCCATCACCCAGGAACAACTATTCGCCTTGCTCGACTGATCCGCGCTCCGGTTATCTAAGTAGCAAGGCGAAACGTTGCGCGGATGGCCATGCATTACCGGGCAACGCCGGCAACGTGAAACCGGGGTGATTAAAGTTAATCGCCGTAGCGGTGTGCCCTGCTAATGAGGCACTTGCTTTGCATTCAATTTTCTTTTCGTGGAGAATCGTGGGGTGGCACTTCGTCTGTTCCACTCCGTTGCAGCCAATTCAACATTACCGATAACCACTCCCGGAGTCCCCCATGGCCGTCGACATCAAAAACCTCAACCATAACCAGCTCAACGAACTGATCAGCAAGGCACAACTGCGCCAGACGGAGCTGCGCAAGGAAAAGGTGGCCAAGCTGCGCGAGAAAATCCACGCGCTGATCAAGGCCGAGGGTTACAGCTTCGAGGACATTTTCGGCCAGGGCCGCACCAAGAGCCGCCGCACCGGTCCGGTGGCGCCGAAGTACCGCAATCCCGCCGACCCCTCGCAAACCTGGTCCGGCCGCGGCAAGCGCCCGCGCTGGTACAACGACGCATTGAAGGCGGGCAAGAAGGAAAAGGATCTGGCGATCTGATCTACCGCCCGCGTTTTGCAACCGTCATGCGGTGATTCACGCCCGCGCATCGGTTGAAAGCATCAGGCCCGCAGACGTCCCGGACGCATGCGGGCTTTTCTTTGAGTGCGGCATACAAAGTTGCGCACGCGGGCCGGCCTAAAAAGCTTCCTCTCCCTTTGGGATGCTCTGATCAAGTCCTTGCTCGTCATTCCAGCGAAAGCTGGAATCCAGTGCCTTCAAGCAGTTGCCGAGGCACTGGATCCCAGCTTTCGCTGGGATGACGACTTGTTCAGACCTTTCTTTGGGGAGAGCATTGAGGAGAGGGGCGGGTGCTCGCGGGGAAGTTGATGGCGGGGCTTTTCGGCGGCGTGGATGGATTCGTTGGGCTATCCCGCGGCGTGTCCCCTCTCCCCGCGGGGAGAAGGTATTACGGTTTCTTTGAGGTGATGGGGTTTGGCCGGGTCGCCATGACCGCGCGGCCGAGTCAGAGCATGCCGGTTTCGAGTTTCGCGGCGTCCGACATCATCGAGTGGCTCCATGGCGGATCGAACACCAGGTCCACGTCAGCCTCGACGATGGTGGGGATCATCTCCAGCTTGGTCCGTGCGTCGTCCACCAGGATGTCGCCCATGCCGCAGCCCGGCGCTGTCAAAGTGAGTTTCACGTAGACCTTGCGCTGGCCTTCGGCGGTCTGCTCCAGGCTGAGGTCATAGACCAGCCCCAGGTCGACCACGTTCACCGGGATTTCCGGGTCGAACACGGTGCGCAACTGATCCCACGCCAGTTTCTCCACGTCTTCGTCGGTGGCGTCGGCAGCCACTTCGATGGGCTCCGGCGGCTGCTTGCCCAGCGCATCGGCATCGTCGCCGGCAATGCGAAACAGGTTGCCGTCGACGTAGACCGTGAAACTGCCGCCTAGCGCCTGTGTGATGTAGCCGATCTGGCCTGCCGGCAAGGTGATCACCTCACCCTGCGGCACCATGACCGCGTTGCAATCGCGCAACAGGGTGAAAGGTTCGCTGCTCAGACTGAAACCGCTCATGCCACTCATAACCCGGATCAATGGGCGCGACAAGATACCGCGCCGGCCCTCTATTATGCCGCCGGCCGCTGCGGGCTGCTTGTTCCAGATCAAGCGTGCGCCAGTAAAGCGGCGGCGTGCGGGCATGCGCGCCTTGTGCTCGCGTTATGATCGACGCTTTATCCGGGGAACCACCATGATCGCCATTCTTTCGGGCCTGTCGCCTTCATGAGCGTGCATTCGGTTGCCCGCGCGGTCTTCGCACTGGTCTGTGCGGCCATGCTGGGATTCGCGGCCGGTGCCCTGTGGATGGTGGCCGCGCTTTACGCCGGCCATGCCACATCGTGGCTGGCCTTGCCGTTTGCGGTGGTGCTGGCCTGGACCATAAGGCACTGGGTGCATTCGCCAGGCGGCTACGCCGCGGCGCTTGCCGCGATGGCGGCGCTGCTGGCAGCACTGTACGTCAACCTGCTGATGGCCGGCGCACTGATTGCGGCCAACATGGGCATGGGCATCGTCGAGGCCTTGCGCACGGCCGGCACCGGCATGTTGCTGCAGCTGGCGCGGCTGGGTTTCTCGGCAGTGGACGCCGGCTGGTACCTGGCCGCCGCCGTGGTGGGCGCGGCGCTGGCGGGACGTCCTGCTCGACGGGGCGCCCGGCACGACTGAATCCCGAGCCCGCGAAGAGGCCCGCTGCCGGGCTTCCTCGGCAAGCGATCTCAGTCGTCGAGCGATTTCAGCTCGTTCACCAGCTGGCCCGCGGCGGCCTGGCCGTCGCCGTACAGCATGCGCGTGTTGTCGGCGTAGAACAGCGCGTTCTCGATGCCGGCAAAACCCGTGCCCTTGCCGCGCTTGATCACGATCACGTGTTTCGCCGCGCTGACGTCGAGGATCGGCATGCCGTAGATGGGCGAGGCCGGATCGGTTTTCGCCAGCGGGTTCACCACGTCGTTGGCGCCGATCACCAGCGCCACGTCGGTGGCGGCGAATTCGGGATTGATCTCGTCCATGTCGGCGATCAGGTCGTACGGCACGCCGGCCTCGGCCAGCAGCACGTTCATGTGTCCGGGCATGCGCCCGGCCACGGGGTGGATCGCGAACTTCACCTTCACCCCGCGCTTGATCAGCAACTGGGCGAACTCCCACACCTTGTGCTGCGCCTGCGCCACCGCCATGCCGTAGCCGGGCACGATCACCACGCGCTCGGCGTAGGCCATCATCACCGCCGCGTCGCTGGCCTCGACCGGCTTCTGCGCGCCACCGATCGCCTGCGCCTCGCCGCCCGCCGCGCCGAAACTGCCGAACAGCACGTTGCCGATCGAGCGGTTCATCGCCTTGGCCATCAACTGGGTCAGCAAGGTGCCGGCCGCGCCGACCACCATGCCGGCGATGATCATCGCCTCGTTGCCCAGCACGAAACCCTCGAATGACACGGCCAGGCCGGTGAACGCGTTGTACAGCGAGATCACCACCGGCATGTCGGCGCCGCCGATCGGCAGCGTCATCAGCAGGCCGAACAGCAGTGCCAGCACGAAGAACAGCGCCACCAGCGGCCCGCTGACGTGGCCGGACGCCAGCAGCACGCCCACCACGACGGCCGCCGCCAGCAGCAGCAGGTTCACCACGCGCTGGCCGGGAAACACGAAGCGCTTGTCCATCCACCCCTGCAGCTTGGCGAACGCCACCAGCGAACCGGAAAAGCTCACCGCGCCGATCAGCGCGCCCAGCACGCCCAGCGAAAGCTCCACCGGCGAGAGCAGCGGCGCGCCCTGCATCGTATCGACCAGGGCCAGCGCGCGCGCATAGCCGATCAGCTCGACCGCGCCGATCGCCGCCGCCGCGCCGCCGCCCATGCCGTTGTACAGCGCCACCATCTGCGGCATCGCCGTCATCGCCACGCGGCGGCCGGTCCACCACGCGGCGCTGACGCCGATCAGCACCGCGGCAACGATCAGCCCGCGGTTGTGCATGTCCGGCAGGAAGAACGTGGCCAGCACCGCCAGCAGCATGCCCACGCCGGCCCACACGATGCCGCCGCGCGCGGTGCGCGGCGAGCTCATGCGTTTCAGGCCCAGGATGAACAGCAGCGCCGCGAGGAAATAGCAGGCCTTGATGAGGGTCGGCAGCAGGCTCATCCGCGCTCTCCCTTGCCGGCGCCCGGCTTGCTGGACTTGAACATCTCCAGCATCCGCTCGGTCACCACGTAACCGCCGGCCGCATTGCCGGCGCCCAGCAGCACGCCCACGAAGCCGACCGTCACCTCGAACGGGGTCTGCGCGTGGCCCAGCGCGATCATCGCGCCCACCAGCACGATGCCGTGGATGAAGTTGGAGCCGGACATCAGCGGCGTATGCAGGATCACCGGCACCCGCGCGATGATCTCGTAGCCGCAGAACGCGGCCAGCATGAAGATGTAAAGTGCCAGGAAACCGTCGATCATGACCCCACCCTGTCAGGAACTTGGTTCCCGCATCATACGGTTGTCCGTCAACCGGCGCGAGCTTGCCGCGTTCAAGCATGGAGTCGAACGATGGAGCCCGAAAATGCAGCACGCGACGCGACGGGCGCGACGGCCATGAACAGCGCGGTCGACGCGCTTGGCTCGGACATCGCGCTTGAAGAAGCGACGCCGGCCACCTTGGACGCGTTCCTGGCGCAGGTCGAGCGCCGCGCGTTCCGCATGGCGGAAATGCAGCTGCGCCACCGCGAAGACGCCATGGACGCGGTGCAGGACGCCATGCTGCGGCTGGTGCGGCATTACCGCGACAAGCCCGCCACGGAATGGGCGCCACTGTTCTGGGGCATCCTGCGGCGGCGGGTGGTCGACCTGCAGCGGCGGCGCAAGGTGCGCTCGATCGTGGTGGGCTGGCTCGGCGGCGGCCACGACAGGGACGGCGACGAACTGCCGGCATGGGAGCCCGCCGACGACAGCCCCGACCCGCTGGACCGGCTGCACGACGTGCAGTCCTACGCCGACCTGGCCGCCGCGCTGAACACTTTGCCCAGGCGCCAGCGCGAAGCGTTCATGCTGCGCATGCTGGAAGGTCTCGACGGCAAGGAAACGGCTGCAGCCATGGGCTGCAGCGAAGGCAGCGTGAAAACCCATCTGTCGCGCGCCATGCACACGCTGCGCGACCAACTGGAGAACTGGCGATGAACATGCCCGACACCGAGTCCACTCGGCCTGGTGATCGATCCGGCGGCCTACCGGGCGAGCTGTCCGACCAACGGCTGCAACAGCGCGCCCGCGAGCTCTACCGCGAAGCCGGCCGACGCGTCGACCCGGCCACCGCCGGGCGCTTGCGCGCCGCCCGCAGGCAGGCGCTTGAGGCGGCGGACAAGCCATCGCGCCAGGTCAGCCGCTGGCTGATTCCGTCCGGCGCGGTTGCCGTGATCGCATTGGCGTCCCTGATGCTGTGGCAGCCGTTGCCGCACAGCGGCGGCAGGCCGGCGGTTGCCGTCGACACGGCCACCGACCTCGACAACGAATTGCCGCCGGATGCCGACAAGACCGATCCGGTGCTCTACCAGAACCTGGATTTCTACACCTGGCTGGCATCCGCCGATCGCCACCCGACGACGCGCTGAGTCATGAAACCACTACTCCGCATCGCACTCTCCCTGCTGCTGGCCGGCGCGCTCGGCCAGGCCTTCGCCGCCCCCCCGCCGGACGACGCAGGCGCCCCCCCGCCGTCCTGGAGCAGCCTTTCCGCCGCCCAGCGCGACGTGCTGGCGCCGCTGCAGCACGAGTGGGATACCCTGCCGGCGCGCAAACGGGCGCACATGCTCCATCGCGCCGAACACTGGGCCACGCTCCCGCCTGAAAAGCGCGCGGAAATCCGCCAGCGCATCGAGCGCTGGCAGCAGATGACGCCCGAACAGCGTCGCCAGGCGCGCGCCAACATGCGCGAGTTCCACAAGCTGCCGCGCGAGCAGCGCGAACAGCTGCACGCCACGTTCGAGCGGTTCCAGAGCCTGCCGCCGCCGCAGCGCGAACGCCTCATTCGCCAATGGCGCGCGCTGACGCCGCAGCAGCGGCTGGAGTGGCGCGAGCCCATGCACGCGCCCCCGCCGCCGCACCACCCGCCACCGCAGACACCGCCGCCTGCGCATCCCCTGTGACGGCGGCAGAAACCGGGGCCACGTCGCGTCAACGAAGCACGTGGGGCAAGCCGCTCAACCGGCGAAGCGGGCCTCGCCGGCATGGCTCACGCAGCTTTTGGCTACCAGCTCATCCTCGAAATCCGGCGCCAGCGCGCCGTCGCGCAACAGCAATTCGCCGAAGTTGAACACGTTGCGCGCATACATTTCCGAGGCGTGCAACGGCGCGCCGGCCGCCAGGTTGAGCGGCCCCAGGATCACCACGCCGGCATGCTCCACGCGCTGGCCCGGCCGGGTCAGCTCGCAGTTGCCGCCGCCTTCGGCCGCCAGATCCACGATCAACGCTCCGGGTTTCATGCCCTGGACCATCGCCGCGCTGAGGATCTTCGGCGCCGGTCGGCCCGGCACCGCGGCGGTGGTCACGATCACGTCGATGGATTTGAGATGCTCGGCCAATGCCTGTTGCTGCGCCGCGCGTTCCTCGGCCGACAGCTCGCGCGCATAACCACCGCTGCCCGCGGCACTGACGCCCAGCTCCAGGAATTTCGCGCCCAGCGACTCCACCTGTTCACGGGTTTCCGGGCGCACGTCGTAGCCTTCCGTTTGCGCGCCCAGCCGGCGCGCCGTGGCAATCGCCTGCAACCCCGCCACGCCGGCGCCGATCACCAGCACCTTGGACGGCCGGATGGTGCCGGCGGCGGTGGTCAGCATCGGAAAGAATTTCGGCGAGGCCTCGGCCGCGATCAGCATGGCGCGATAACCCGCCACCGCCGCCTGCGAACTGAGCACGTCCATCGCCTGTGCGCGCGTGGTTCGCGGCAGCAACTCCAGCGAGAAGGCGGTCAGCTTTCCCTCGGCCAGTTGCGCGATGCGCGCAGACGCGCCGTGCGGATGCAACTGGCCGACGACCACGCTGCCCGGGCGCAACTGCGCCAGCACCGCGTCGTCGGGCGGCAATACGCAAAGGAGCAGATCCGCCTGCGCCAGCACTGCGGCGGCATCGGCGAACTCCACGTCCGCATAGGCCGCATCGGGAAAACCGGCGGCGCGCCCCGCGTCATGCTGCAGCAGGACCCGCACGCCCCTGGCCCGCCATTTCTTCGCCATCTCCGGCGTCAGCGCCACGCGTCGTTCCCCTGCGGCGGTTTCACACAAGGCGGCTACGGTCATCGACATCGGACGGTCCCTGCTGGAGAGTTGGGGTTATCTTAGCGTGACTCATGGGCGCATTTGCCTGGCACGAGGCGCGCGACCGGGCCGGAATGGGCGGGGGATGAGGAGTGAGTGGAGAGGAGTGAGGAGTGAGGGAGAGCGGCACGCGGCGACGACGTGCCTTCTCTCACTCCTCACTCCTCTCCACTCACTCCTATTCACTCCCTCCTCTTGGTTTCCCGCGCCCCGGCTCCTAGCATGAGCGCTCCCCATCGCCGGTTCTCCCCCATGCCTTCCGAGTTGACCCTGCTGCAACAGCGCCATTCCGTGCCGGCGCCCCAACTGGGCGAGCCGGCGCCGGACGAAGCGACCTTGCGCGCCCTGCTGCAGGCGGCGATCCGGGTACCCGACCACGGCAAGCTGGTGCCTTTCCGCCTGATCAGGTTGCAGGGCGAGGCCAAGCTGCGGTTCGGCGAAAAGCTGGTGGCGCTGTCGCTCGCCCGGCAGCCGGACATCTCCGACGCCAAGCTGGACAAGGACCGGCGCCGCTACCTGTTTGCGCCGCTGGTGATCGTGGTGGTGGCGTGCCTCGACACGCAGGCCAAGGTGCCCGTCATCGAGCAGCAGCTGTCCGCCGGCTGCGTGGCGCACAACCTGCTGCTGGGCGCCTATGCGCTGGGTTTCGGCGCACAGTGGCTCACCGGTTGGGCCGCCTACGACCGCGACGTCGCCGCCATCCTGGGCCTGGCCGACAACGAACAGGTGATCGGCTTCGTCCATATCGGCACGCCGCAGGTGGATGTCGCCGATCGCGACCGACCCGCGCTGGACGACCTGCTCAGCACATGGAAGGCGTGAATTGGACAGCGTGATGCCGTCCGCCGTCCACCTGGTGGATGGCAGCCTTTATGTCTTTCGCGCCTGGCATTCCATGCCGGACGAGTTCTTCGATGCCGACGGGCAGTCGATCAACGCGGTGCACGGTTTCACCCGCTTCCTGTGCGAGCTGCTGGAGCGGGCGCAACCCGAGCACATCGCGGTGGCCTTCGACGCCTCGCTGACCAGCTCGTTCCGCAACGCGATCTACCCCGCCTACAAGGCCAACCGCGAACTGCCGCCGCCGTCGCTGGAGCGCCAGTTCGTGCAGTGCCGCGCGGTGACCGAGGCGCTCGGCGTCTGCCTGATGATCGACCACGCCTACGAAGCCGACGACCTGATCGGCAGCACCGCCTGGAACCTGCGCATGCAGGGCTGGCGCAGCATCATCGTGTCGGCGGACAAGGATTTCGGCCAGCTGCTGGGCGAGCACGACGAACAATGGGATTACGCGCACAACCTGCGCTGGGGCCCGGCCGGCGTGCACGAAAGGCTGGGCGTGCACCCGCACCAGGTGGCCGACTACCTGGCGCTGTGCGGCGACGCGATCGACAACATCCCCGGCGTGCCCGGCGTGGGCGCCAAGACCGCGGCCGCCCTGCTCGCCCATTTCGGCAGCCTCGACAGCCTGCTCGACCGCATCGACGAGGTGGCTTTCCTGCGCTTGCGCGGCGCGTCCAACTGCGCCATCAAGCTGCGCGAGCACGCGGAGAACGCGCGCACCTACCGCCGCCTCACGCGGATCGCGCTGGACGCACCGGGCATCACCACCACCGACGCGCTGCAGCGGCGGCCGGCCGATCCGGCCGTACTGGACGCGCTGTGCGAACAGCTGCGTTTCGGCGCCTTCACCCGCAGCCGCCTGCGCGCCCTGCTGCGTTGAGAGGTTGTGATTTTTCAACCTCTCAGTCCGGCCATGGATGGCCGGACGCGGATCGGTCACGCAAGTGATTGATTCGCGTGAGCGCGTCCGGGCATGTACCGGACGCGCGATAGAAGAAAACCACAGGAAGTGGTTTTCTTCACAGACTCTGATGCCGCGGTTGTTGCCCGCGCCGCGCGGTATCACCATGGCGGCATCCTTTTGACTGGCGACAACCATGAACAAACCCGCTGAAAACGTGCCCGCCGACGCGCACGCTCCCGTGGAAACCCTGTGCGAGGGCCGCTGGCTCAGCCTGCGCAAGCGCGGCCGCTGGGAATACGCCGAGCGCAACAATCCCGGCGGCGCGGTGATCATCCTGGCGGTGACGCCGGAGGACAAGGTGCTGTTCGTCGAGCAATACCGGGTGTCGATCCTGCAGAACACCATCGAGATGCCCGCCGGCCTGGTCGGCGATCTGCCGGACCAGGGCGACGAAGATGCGATGCTGGCTGCCCGGCGGGAGCTGGAGGAGGAAACCGGCTACCGCTGCCGCCGTGTGGAGTTCATCCACACCGGGCCGTCGTCCTCGGGCATGAGTACCGAGATGATCGCCTTCGTGCGCGCGTGGGAGCTGGAAAAAGTCGGCCCCGGCGGTGGTGACGAGACGGAGAACATCATCGTCCACGAGGTTCCGCGGCGCGACGCCGGCGCGTGGCTGTTCGCGCGGGCCGCCGAGGGTTATTCGATCGATCCGAAGCTGTTTGCCGGGCTGTGGTTCATCGACCACCCTGCGATAGGCGGGCAACGCCACAAATTGTGAAAAAACAGCTAAAGATTTTCGCCAGGATGCCGCCATGGGTATGCCGAACCACATCGGCTTCCCCCACACGAATGGAACCGTCCCCATGAAAATCCTGCTTGCTTCCGCCTTGCTGTTGTTGTCGCCGCTGGCCGCCAATGCCTGCGCACCCACCGATTTCGCCATCACCTCGTTCAAGCCGGAAGTCCCCGGCGGCTCGTCCACGCGCCTGCGCCTGGCCGGCGAGCTGGCCAATCACTGCGCCACCCCGTCGGCGGCCCAGATTCGGATCGAGGCGAAGGACGCCAGCGGCAAGGTCCTGGCGAGCAAGGAAGGCTGGCCGGCCGGCACGTCCAACATCGCACCGGGCGAAACCGCCAAGTTCGACCTCGGCCGCCTGTTCCGCTACCAGCCGGCGATGGAGACCTACACGGTCAGCATCGTCGACGTGCGCGCCTGGTAAGCACGGTCCCGGATCGCCGCCGCCTGCGGCGGCCTTCCACGCGAAACCCCTGCCGGCACGCGCTGCGGCGCGCCGGCTTCCACCCAGGAAAACCGCTGCCGGGCCTCCGCGCCGGGCGGCGTTGCCGTGCCCGAATCCGGTGAAACCGCGTGCCGGCATCGACGCGCGGCATGCGCTCTCGCGGGCGTGGCTAAAGAATTCCCGGAGGTGGCCGATCAGGGACATATCGACTTGTATCGGCTTTGTAGGGATGGATATTCACCAATGAAAACACTAATCGCCGCCACGCTCCTGCTGTTGCTGCCCATGGGCGCCCAAGCCGGCTGCACCATCAAGGATTTCGCGATCGAGAATTTCACGCCGGGCCTGGCCAGCGTGGGCTCATCCACCCGCATCACCCTGCGCGGCGACCTGGTCAACCATTGCGCCGAAGCGGCCGCCGGCCAGATCCGCATCGACATCAAGGACGACAAGGGCACCGTGCTGCAGAGCAAGGACGTGTGGCCTGCGGGCACCGGCAACGTGCCGGCGGGCGACCGGGTCCACTTCGACGTGGGCCGCCTGTTCCGCTACAAGGACGGCATGAGCGCTTTCACCGCCACCATCACGGACGTCCGCATCTGGTAAGCGGCGCCACTCACCTGCAGGCAGAAAAAAGGCTCCGAAGGGAGCCTTTTTTCTGCCTGACGCCCGGCCCGGCCGGATGCTGGCGGAGGGCTGCCGGCCTCGGCCGGCAGCGTGCTCAATGCAGCACGAACAGCTTGTCGAAGCCAGCCACGCGCAGGGTGCCGCGAAGCTCGGCGTCGGCGTTGACGATGCGGATATCGGCCTTGTCCGCGCCCGCATGCTCGCGCAGCAGCAGCAGCATGCCCAGGGCGGAGCTGTCCATGCTGTTCACTTCGCTGAAGTCGATGACGTAACTGCGCGCGGCGCCGTTGCGCAGACAGGCGTCGTGGAATTCGCGGTGGATGCTGAAGTCGAAGCGCTCGCCCAATTGCAGGGTGAGGCAATCGTTGTCGCTGTCGTGGTGGACGATCATGGTGGGTTCCTCAGAATAGCTCGATCTCGCCGGCGTCCATCGAGCTCTGCAAGGCCGGGCCGCGCGAGCGCAGGCGGGCCTTCTCGCGCTGGACGGCCAGGCGGCTGCGCAGTCGCTGCGCGTGCGCCTGCAACACCTCGGCATCGTCCGGCCCGCAGGCCAGCTCTTCGATGTCGCGGGTGCACTCGGCGGTGATTTCCTGCAGTTCGGTCAAGCGCGTGCGGGTCTGGTTGATCAGCTGGCTGAGGATGTCCTCGAACTGCAGCGAACGGACGGTGGTGGACACGTCGCTGCCCAGGCCGCGGCTGATTTCCACCACCTGGTCGGCCACGGCGCTGGTGCGCGCATCGGTCTCGGTGACGTGGGCCATCATGGCGTCGATGCCACCCTTGGCCGACAGCGCCACGTTGAGGTCCTGCGAGGCCATGGTGCCCACCAGTCCGCGCAGTTGCTCCATCGCGGCACGGGCGCGCTCGACGTGGCTGCCGATCTGCTCGTTGAACTGGTTGGAGTTGCTGGCCAGGTTGCGGATTTCGCCAGCGACCACCGCGAAACCGCGGCCGGATTCACCCGCGCGTGCCGCCTCGATCGCGGCGTTCAGCGCCAGCAGGTTGGTCTCCTCGGCAATGGTGTTGACGTTGCGCAGCAGGCCGAACACGGCGTCCATCTCCTTGGCCATGCCGTCGATGCGGTAGACGATGCGCAGGCTCTCGCGCGACATCTGCACAATCATGCTGACAAAATGCTGCAGCAGGTCGGCGGTGCGCGCGGCGAAATCCTGCACCGAGACGCCGCCGTCCTGGCCGTTGATGATCTGCTTCAGCAGCGACTGCTGCAGTGCGGTCTTGTTGGACAGGCCGTCGAAACCGCCGCCCAGCTCGAGCACGGCATCGCGCAGCAGGTCCAGGCCCTGGTGCAGTTCGCGGGTGGCATGGCCCAGTTCGTCCACCAGCGCGCCGCGCATGTCATCCAGCGCCTCGCGCACCGGCTCGACGTTGGCGGCGGCCACCGCGGGTACGGGCTCGGCCTCGCGCGGGCGGCTTTCGATGATCCACACGATGGTGAGCAGCACGATCAGCAGCGGCGCCAGCCAGGCCTCATGCAGGAACAGCGCGAACAGCAGCGCGACCGCGCTGGCCAGCCCGCCGTAGACGGGATATTTGGTGAGGTTGGGGGCAGTGAAAAGCATGAGTGGCGATCCGCAAGTCGGCGCGCTAGGCGCTTACGTGAATTTGACGCGCCAGCGTGAGCAGGCGCGCGGCAATGTGGTCCAGCGGCTGCATCTCGCTTGCCGCGCCGAGCTTCCAGGCCGCGCCGGGCATGCCCCAGACGACCGAGCTTTCTTCATCCTGCACCAGGGTGGTGGCGCCGGCCTGCTGCAGTTCCAGCAGGCCGCGCGCACCGTCGTCGCCCATGCCGGTGAGCAGCACGGCGACGGTGGCCGCGCCCGCGCTGGCGGCCAGCGAACGGAACAGCACGTCCACGCTGGGCTTGTGCCGGTTCACCGGCGGGCCGTCGTGCAGGCGGCAGACGTAGCGGGCGCCGTCCCACATCACCAGCAGGTGGTGGCTGCCCGGCGCGATGTAGACGTGGCCGGTCTGGATCGGCTGGCCGTCGCGGGCCTCGCACACGCGCATCGCCGAGCAACGGTCCATGCGCGCCGCGAACGGGCCGCTGAACGCCGCCGGGATGTGCTGGGTCACCAGGATCGGCGGCGCATCCGGCGGCATCGCCTCCAGCAGCACGCGCACCGCTTCGGTGCCGCCGGTGGACGCGCCCACCGCGATGATCGGACTGCCGCCGCGGGTTCCCGCGGTCTGCGCCCGCGGCAGCACGGCGTCGGCCGACAGCCGCGGCGGCACGTCCAGCTTGCGCACGGCGGTGCGGGCGCGCGGCCGCGTGGTGGCGGCCATCTTCACCTTGTGACAGATCTCCTGCGCGCCTTCGCCGAAACGGCTGGCCAGGTCGCTGTCGGGCTTGGCGAAGAAATCCACCGCGCCCAGCTCCAGCGCGCGCAAGGTCACATCGGCGCCCTCGACGGTCAGCGACGACACCATCACCACCGGCATCGGCCGCAGCCGCATCAGGTTTTCCAGGAAGGTGAGGCCATCCATGCGCGGCATCTCGACGTCCAGCGTGAGCACGTGCGGGTCCAGCTGCTTGATCTTCTCGCGCGCGATCAACGGATCGGCGGCGGTGCCGACCACTTCGATCGCCGGATCGCAGGCAAGCATGGTCGACATCAGCTTGCGCACCAATGCTGAATCGTCGACCACCAGAACACGCACTCTTTCCATGTTGTCCATCACCTTGCCGTGTAACCCGAACCTGTCGCATGCGACAGCACAATCGATCCGCGTGCCTGCCGTCGCGGCCGTCAGAACAGCTCGACCTCACCCTTTATCGGATCATTTGCCAAACGCTTGAGGTAACCGCGCTCGTCGGCCACCAGCGCCACGTCGTCGCGGCGGCGCAACTGGCGCACCCGCACGCGGCCGCTTTGCGGGTAGAACTGCACCTGCCGGGGATAGATGTCGCCCAGGTCGGAGGCGCACAGGTTGAGCTTCTCGGTCGCGATGTAACGCTGCACGAACTCTATGTTGCGCTGCCCCACGTCGCTGAGCTGGGCCAGCACCCGGCCGCCGCCGAAAATCTTCACCTGCAGGTCGGCCCGCTGGCCGCCAGCATTGAGCACGCCGTTGATCAACTGCTCCATCGCGTCGCTGCCGTAGCGCGCCGCGCGGCTGATGGTGGACGACCAGCCGTCACGCTCGCCCAGCGGCTCGGGCAGCATGAAATGGTTCATGCCGCCGATGCCCCGGCGCGGATCGTGAATGCAGGCCGATACGCACGACCCGAGCACGGTGGTGACCAGCTCCTCCTGCGTGCTGACGTACAGTTCGCCAGGCAGGACCTTCACCGTCATGCAGGCGCTGGCCGGGTCCCAGTAGCGGCGCAGGTGCTCGAAACCGGGGAGCGCGCGCGGTTGGATCGCCGGTGGTTTGGCCAGGGTTGAAATAGTCATCCGCGCTTCCGGTAGACGGTGCGCCCGATCAGTTCGAAATCGTCGTTGATGCCATGCAACGATTCGGAATGGCCGAGGAAAAGGTAGCCGCCCACGGGCAACAGCTGCGCGTAGCGGCGGAACAGGCGCTGCTTGGTGGGCTGATCGAAATAGATCACCACGTTGCGGCAGAAAATGGCATCGAACGGCCCGCTCATGGGCCAGTCGTGCAGGAGGTTCAGCGGCTGGATCGTCACCAGCTCGCGCAACTGCGGATGCACGCTGACCAGGCCTTCGTACTCGCCGGCACCGCGCAGCAGCCAGCGTCGGCAACGCTCCGCGCTGATGCCGCCGATGCGGTCCAGCGGATAGACGCCCTTGCGGGCGGTGGCGAGCGCCTGCGGCGAGAGGTCGGTGGCCAGGATCTTCGCATCCAGCGTGCTGTTGGTGCGCGCGAGCGCCTCGGCCAGCACCATCGCCAGCGCGTAGGGCTCCTCGCCGCTGGAACAACCGGCCGACCAGATCCGCAGGCGGTCGCCGGCACGCTGCTTGTGTGCCAGCCACGCCGGCAGCAGCTCGTTTTCCAGCAGTTCGTAGTGATGTACCTCGCGGAAAAAGCTGGTGACGTTGGTGCTGATGGCACTGGCCAGTTCGCCCAGTTCGGCGGCCGGGTCATGCCGCAACATGTCGCAATACTGGGCAAAGCTCTTCAGACCCAGTGCGCGAAGCCGCCGCAGCAGGCGGCCCTGCACCAGTTGATGCTTGTGGTCACCCAGCGAGATGCCGCAATGCTCCAGCACGAAGCGGCGCAGGAATTCGAACTCCGCGCTCTGCAGCACGGGGCCGCCCGCCACAGCCGGATCGACAGTCGCCTGGGCGGACAGCACGCTCACTCAGAACTCCTTCCACACACCGTTCGTATTGCCGGCATCGGCGGTGGCCCGCGACGCCTCCGGCGACGGCGGCGCGTTGCGCACGGCGGCGAACACCGCCTCGGTGGCCACCGCCACTTTCTGCGTGCGTGCCTGCGCGGTCACCGCAGCCGCCGCGGCCCCGTCGTCGCTCAAGCGGAAGAAACCGACCTGGCGGCTCAGCTCGCCGGCCTGCTCCTGCATCGCGCGGGCGGCGGCGGAAGCCTCCTCGACCAGCGCGGCGTTCTGCTGGGTCATCTCGTCCATCTGCATCACGGCGTTGTTGACCTGGTCGATGCCGGCCGACTGCTCCTGGCTGGCCGCGGCGATCTCGGCCACGATGTCGGTGACCTTCTTCACGCTGTCCACGATCTCGGACAGGGCCTTGCCGGACTGGTTGACCAGCTCCGAACCGCTGCGCACCTTCTCGGCGCTGTCGGCGATCAGGCCCTTGATCTCCTTGGCCGCGCCGGCGCTGCGCTGCGCCAGGCTGCGTACCTCGGTGGCGACCACTGCGAAGCCGCGGCCCTGCTCGCCGGCACGCGCCGCTTCCACCGCGGCGTTCAGCGCCAGCAGGTTGGTCTGGAACGCGATCTCCTGGATCAGGCCCACGATGTCGGCGATCTTGCCGCTGGAGGCGTTGATCTCTTCCATTGCGGCGATGGCGCGCCCAGCCACCTCGCCACCGCGCTCGGCCTGCTCGCGGGCGCCGCGGGCCAGCTGGTTGGCGTGGCTGGCGTTCTCGGCGTTCTGCTTCACGGTGGAGGTCATTTCCTCCATCGACGAGGCGGTTTCCTCCAGGCTCGACGCCTGCTGCTGCGTGCGCTGGCTGAGGTCGTCGTTGCCGCGGGCGATTTCCTGCGCTGCGGTGTTGACCGCCTCCGAGCCCTGGCGCACTTCACCCACGATCGCGCTGAGGCGGTTGTCCATGGTGCGGAACGCGTTGAGCAGCTTGCCCAGCTCGTCGTCGCGGCCGGCCTTGATCTCGTGACCGAGGTTGCCCTCGGCGATGGCGTGCGCCACTTCCACGGCCCGGCTCAGCGTGCCGGTGATCGAGCGGATCAGCAGCACTGCGATGACCAGCGCCAGCAGCAGGCCGCCGGTCAGTGCAGCCAGCGTCAAGGTGCGCACCTGCTGATAGCGCTGCACCTGCTTGTCGAAAATGTTCAACGCGGCGGCTTGCTGCGCCTGCATGATCTTGGCCAGCGTGGCTTGGCGCATCAGCATCAGCGGACGCACCTGCATGTTGAGCAGGTCGGGCGAGGCTTCGTCCTTGTCGGCCAGGGCGTCGAGCAGATCCTTGCTGTTCGACTCCAGGTCGGCATCGGTCGACGTCCAGTCCTTGTAGAGCTTTTCGATCTCCGGCGTCTTGGGCAGTGCGGCGAACTTCTTCTTCAGCGCGGCGATGTCAGCCTGCGCCTTGTTGAAGTCGTCGATCTTCTGTTTCATCTGGTCGGGCTGGCTCATCAGCGACGCCGCCTCGCCCAGCGCGATGTACGACATCAGCGAGCGCTGCGTGATGGTGGCCACCAGGTTGGCCGGCACCATCTGGCCGTCGTAGATCTCGCGCGTGCCGTTGTTCTGCATCTGCATCGCGCCGAGGCCGATGATCGCGCCGCCAATCAGCATGGCACCGAGCAGGCCGAGCACGCCGATGAGGCGGGCCTTGACGCTCAGCGTTGGCATCTTGGTAAAGCGCGCCATGAATGTCTTTAGTTTCATTTCTATTCCCGATTCAGGCAGCAACTTCGACATCCCGGACGTCCGGCATGGCGGCATCCAGGGTTTCAACGTCTTCAGGACGCATCAGCTTTTCCACATCCAGCAGCATCACCATGCGTTCCACATGGGTGGCCAGGCCTTTCAGGTAACGGGTGTCGACCACCGCGCCCATGTCCGGCACGGGCTTGATCGCGGCCG
The DNA here is from genome assembly GCF_039523575.1 of Rhodanobacter caeni. Classification (NCBI taxonomy): domain Bacteria; kingdom Pseudomonadati; phylum Pseudomonadota; class Gammaproteobacteria; order Lysobacterales; family Rhodanobacteraceae; genus Rhodanobacter; species Rhodanobacter caeni. The sequence goes on from NZ_BAAAFO010000003.1 coordinate 563,717, forward strand.
GGTCGATCTCCACCACGTCGGACACGGCGTCGACCACGATGCCGAACAGCCGCTCGTCCACCGCCACGATGATCACCACCGTGCTGTCGCCGTAGCTTTCACGCTCCAGGCCGAAACGCAGGCGAAGATCCATGATCGGCACGATCGCGCCGCGCAGGTTCAGCACCCCCAGCAGATGCTCCGGGGTCTGCGGAATGCGCGTCACCCGCGACCAGCCGCGGATCTCGCGCACGGCCAGGATGTCCACGCCGTATTCCTCGCCGGCGAGGGTGAAAGTGAGTTGCTGCAACATCGTTGCCGCGTCCTGATTGTTTTCTTGCATGACCTGCTACCCGTTGACGGACGCCTGCAGACGTCCTGCTGCCCTGACTTTGTCGGCCCCTGGCGGGGAAACTTGAGCGTTGCCGGAATGCCCCGGCGTGGCCGCGCGAAACGGCAATCCGCCGCCGCGGCCTGCGTCATCTCGGCGCTGGCGCGCCCTGCCCGAGATGGGCAGGCGTGGAAGGAGCCGGTGCCCGGCGCCGGACGCTAGAACTCGGTCCAGGCACCGACGGCGGAGGTCGCCGCGGAGCGCGTCGGCGCGGCGGGCGCCGCGGCGCGGCGCGATGGTGCCGGCACGGCAGACCTGGCGGCGGGCGCCGGCGCGGCAGGCGCGGCGTCGAGCTTCCTGTCAAGCCGGAAAAACGTCATCTGCTGGCGCAGCTCGTTGGCCTGCTCCTGCATCGCGCGGGCGGCGGCGGAGGCTTCCTCCACCAGTGCCGCGTTCTGCTGGGTGACTTCGTCCATCTGCATCACCGCGTGGTTGACCTGGTCGATGCCGCTGGATTGCTCCTGGCTGGCCGCGGCGATCTCGGCCACGATGTCGGTGACCTTCTTCACGCTGTCCACGATGCCGGCCAACGCGGCGCCGGATTCGTCCACCAGCACGCTGCCCGCCTCCACCCGGCGCACGCTTTCGGCGATCAGGCCCTTGATCTCCTTCGCCGCCGCGGCGCTGCGCTGCGACAGGCTGCGCACCTCGCTGGCCACCACGGCGAAGCCGCGGCCCTGCTCGCCGGCACGCGCCGCTTCCACCGCCGCGTTGAGCGACAGCAGGTTGGTCTGGAAGGCGATCTCGTCGATCAGCCCCACGATGTCGGCGATCTTGCGGCTGGAGGCGTTGATCTCGCCCATCGCCTCGACCGCCCGCGCGGCCACCTCGCCGCCGCGCTCGGCCTGCTCGCGCGCGCCACTGGCCAGCTGGTTGGCGTAGTTGGCGTTCTCGGCGTTCTGCTTCACGGTGGAGGTCATTTCCTCCATCGAGGCGGCGGTTTCCTCCAGGCTGGAGGCCTGCTCCTGCGTGCGCTGGCTGAGGTCGTCGTTGCCCTTGGCGATCTGGTGGGCGGCCGTGCTGACCGCCTGCGAGCCGTGCTGCACTTCGCCCACGATGGCCGTCAGCCGCAGCCGCATCCGCGCCAGCGCATCGAGCAGGCTGCCGCTGGCGAAGGTCTTCTCCGCTCCGTCCAGGCCCAGGTCGCCATCGGCGATGCGCGCAGCCATCTTCACCGCGAAATCCGGCTCGCCACCGATGCTGCGTCGGATGCTGCGCATCGACAGCCACACCATCAGGATCACCAGCAGGCCCACCGCGGCGGCCTTGGCCAGGTTCGCTTCCAGCGAATGCCGGAACTGCGCGTCGATGTCGTCGAAATAGGCGCCGGCGCAGAAGTTGAGGCCCCAGGGCTTGAACAGCGCCGAATAGGTGATTTTGTCCTTGCCGCTGCCGTCGGGCATGATCTGCGTGTAGCGGATCAAGGTGTGCCCGCTCTTCTGGTTGCCGTCGGCCATCAGGCGATAGTGCGGCTTGCCCCTGGCATCGGTCTCATCGGCGATGTTGTGGCCGATCAGCGCCTTCTTCAGCGGATGCATGCGCATGGTCAGGCCGGTATCGAAGGCGAAGATGTAGCCGGTGCCTTCGTCCCACTTCATGTCCTCGATCTGCCGCAGGGCCAGGCGCCTGGCTTCGGCGGCGCTGAACTCGCCGCTGGCCGCCCGCTTGTCGTAGGCCGCGGACACCGATATGGCCGATTCGATCTCGCTGCGCAGCGTGCGCTCGAGCCCTTCCATCTGCCGCGTGCGGCTCTCGAACGCGTTCATCACCGTCAGGCCGACCAACCCCGCAACCACCACGACCACCACCAGGGCCACCCGCGCATTCAGGCTCAGGCGATTGAACGACCAACGTTTCAGGAACGACATCACACGAGCCTCGGGCATACCAGATGGCTGAAGATCAAAGTGCCAGTTGGCCGCACCACGGCCGGCTGGACGGTATCGGCGCCGAGGCGCCGGGTATCCGGAAGTAACCGGCGGCGTGGCGGGTAGCCCCGTCCACCACCACCGGCCGAACGTCAGGCCGCTTTCCGGCGCGCGCCCTGGCTCTGGCCGAGCCGCACGACCCCGCTCACGTCCACGATCAGTGCCACCGAACCGTCGCTGAGGATGGTGGCGCCGGAGATGCCCTGCACGCGCTGGTAATGCGCCTCCAGCGACTTCACCACCGCCTGTTGCTGGCCGAGCAGGTCGTCCACCAGCAGGCCCACGCGGCGTCCCTCCTCCTCCACCACCACCACGATGCCGCGCTCGATGTCGCTCACCGCCTCGGCGCAGCCGAAGGTCTTGTACAGCCGCATCATCGGCAGGTATTCGTCGCGGAACAGGAACACCTCGCCGCCGCCGGCGATCTTGCGCACCTTGTCGGCCTTCAGCCGCAGCGATTCGACGATGGAGATCAGCGGCACGATGTAGCGCTCCTCGCCCACCGCCGTGACCAGGCCGTCGATGATCGCCAGCGTCAGCGGCAGGGCGATGGTGAAGGTGCTGCCCTGGCCGGCGACGCTGCGCACGCCCACGCTGCCGCCCAGGTCGCGCACGTTGCGGCGGACCACGTCCATGCCCACGCCGCGGCCGGAAAGGTCGGTGGCCTGCGCCGCGGTGGAGAAGCCGGGCTGGAAGATCAGCTCGGCCACCTCTTCATCGCTCAGTTCCTGCCCTGCGCTGACCAGCCCGCGCTGCTCGGCCTTGGCCACGATGGCGGCGCGGTTGAGGCCGGCACCGTCGTCGCTGATCTGCACCACGATGTTGCCGCCTTCGTGGTAGGCATTGAGTTTCAGGGTGCCGGTTTCGGACTTGCCCGCGGCACGGCGCTTCTCGGGCGATTCCAGGCCGTGGTCGATCGCGTTGCGCACCAGGTGCACCAGCGGATCGCCGATCTTCTCCAGCACCGTCTTGTCCAGTTCGGTGTGCTCGCCGTGCAGCTCCAGCTTCACCTGCTTGCCCAGCTTGCGCTCCAGGTCGCGCACCAGCCGCGGGAAGCGGTTGAACACCGACGCGATCGACAGCATGCGGATGCGCATCACGCTTTCCTGCAGCTCGCGCGTGTTGCGCTCCAGCTGCACCAGACCTTCGCGCAGGCGCTCCAGCTGCGACATGTCGAACTTTTCGCCGATGTCGCTGAGCATGGACTGGGTGATCACCAGCTCGCCCATCATGTTGATCAGCGCATCCACCTTGTCGATGCCGACGCGGATCGAGCTGCCTTCGCCGGACGCCGATGCCGCCTCGCGAACCACGCCCTTGGACGCCGCCGCCGGCGCCGGAGCCGCAGCCACCGGCGCAACGGGCGCCGGCTCGCTGGCCACCACCGGCTCGGCATCGAGCGGCTTGATGGCCAGCACGCAGTCGCCGTCCAGCCAGTCGAACACCGCATCCACGTCGGCGCGGGCCACGTCACCATGCAGGCGCAGGTGCCAGCCGAGATAGCAGGTCGTGGGGTCGAACTCCGTCAGCTGCGCCGGTGCGCCGTCGACCAGAAAGGCACGCACCACTTCCAGCCGGCCCAGCTGTTGCAGCTCACGGAACAGGCGCAGCGGCTCGTTGCCCGTCTGCAGCAGGTGCGGCAGCGCGGAGAAATCGATTTCCCAGCCGGCCACCACCGCCTTGGGCGCGGCCGCGGCAGCCACCGCCACCGCCGCGTCGCCGCTGACCAGGCGCACCAGCTCGCCGCGCAGCGCTTCGCTCTCGGCATCGGCCACGGGCTGGCCGCTGCGCGAGCGGCCGAGCATGCCGCGCAGGCAATCGACCGACCGCAATAGCAGGTCGATCAGTTCGGGATCGACGGCGCGGCGTTCGCTGCGCACTTCTTCCAACAGCGATTCGGCGACGTGGGTGAAGGCGGCCACGTCGGTGAAGCCGAACGTGGCGGCGCCGCCTTTGATGGAATGGGCGGCGCGAAAGATGGTGTGCACCAGCTCGCCATCGGTCGAGCCCGAATCCAGCGCCAGCAACGCCGCTTCCATCGCGTCGAGTCCTTCGAGACTTTCCTCGAAAAACGTCTTGTGGAACTGTGTCAGGTCGACCGAACTCATCGCTTCAGCCCAGCACGCGCTTGACGGTGGCCAGCAACTGCTCCGGGTCGAACGGCTTGACCAGCCAGCCGGTGGCGCCGGCCGCCTTGCCTTCCATCTTCTTCTCGGTGTGCGACTCGGTGGTGAGCATCAGGATCGGCACGCCCTTGTAGGCATCCATCGCGCGCAGCTCGCGCACCATCGCGATACCGTCCATCACCGGCATGTTCACGTCGGCCAGCACCAGGTCGAAACTGGAGCCGCGCGCCACGTCCAGCGCCAGCTGGCCGTTTTCGGCCTCGGCCACTTCATGGCCGGCGCCACGCAGGGTGAAAGCCACCATGCCACGCATCGAAGCCGAATCGTCTACCGCGAGAATCTTTGCCATGCTGCTACCTCGGTTCAGGCCAGCTCGGGAGCCGGCATTTTCAAAAGCTGGGTCAGGCCGAGCACGTCGGCCGCTTCAGTCAGGACGGGGCTGGCCGATTGCCAGGTGGGTGCGCGTTGACGCGCGTCGAGCTCGCGCTGGAACACCACCAGCAGCTGCAGCGCAGCCGTGTCGACACGCTCCACCGCGCCGCCGTCCAGCACGATGGTGTCATGGTCCAGCGCGCCGAGCAGTTGCTGCTTGAACGCGGCCTGGGCCGCGATGCGGAAATCCGCCGGCAGCGCCACCGTCATCGGGCCGTCGGCCACGGTGGCTTGCGGCGCCTCGACCGCGGCACCGGCGGTGGCGGCCTCGGGAGCGGCCCCGTGGTCCCTGGCGCCGCCGTGTTCTTTGCGCTTTGTGCGTTTGCCGGCCATGTCGAACCGTCCCTTCCTCTGCAGATGGTTGCCTTATCGGCGGCGGCGGCGATCGCTTGAGTGCCAATGGGTGAGGTTCGTCACAATAAAAACCGCCCTCAAGTTTCCGCGGGCGTGGCCGATCCTCTCCGAGACGACCCCATCCCAGCGCCGTCCGCCACCGCCCAGGACATCTCTTGATCATCCAGCCCACCAGCCTTGCCGCGCTCACATGGGCCGGCGCCGCCGCCGGTACCACCGCGCCAAGCTGGCGCATTGGCACGGTGTTGTCGGCGCGGCCGCTGGGCGTGGACCCGCAGGGGCTGCTGGTGATGCAGGTCGGTGCCACGACCGTGCAGGCGGATGTACCCAGCGGCCAGTTGCCGCCGCAATTCCAGGTGCGGGTTTTGAGCCTGGGGCCGCAGCCGCAGCTGGAAGTGCTCTCGTCCCATCCCAGCGCCGATCCCACCGTCCAGCGGGCACTGCGCGAGCGACTGCCGCAGCAGAACGGCTACGCGCCGCTGCTGGCTACGCTGGGCGCGCTGGCGCAGCGGCCCGTCGTGCGCCAGCTGCCGCCGGCATTGCGCACGGCGCTGGCCATGCTCGAACAATCGGTACGCACGCCGGCCGACGTCACCCGCGGCGAGGGCCTGCGCGAGGCGATCAGCCAGAGCGGCCTGTTCTTCGAATCACGGCTGGCGCACCCGCAGGGCAACCTCCCGGCGCTGGCCCAGGACGACTGGAAGGGCGCCCTGTTGCGGCTGGCCAACCTGCTCGACCAGCGTGCGCCGGCGCCGCCCTCGCCCAACCGCAGCGACACCGCGCCGCCCTTGCTGCAGCGTGGCGTACAGGCACAACCCAGGCTGCCGTTGCCGGTGCTGGCGGCCGACAACAACGTCGATTCGCTGATCGACCGGCTGCACGGCGACGTCAAGGCGGCGCTGGCCCGGGTGGAAGTGGCGCAGCTGGGCGCCAGCGCGGCGAGCGCCTGGATGATCGAGATTCCGCTGGAAGGCAAGGATGGCCGCGACGTGCTGCAGGTGCAGCTGGAATTCGTCAACGACACGGCCGAAGGCAGTGCGGGCTGGACGCTGGGTTTCGCGCTGGATCTGCCGGCGCTGGGGCCCGTGCAGGGTGAGCTGCAATTGCGCGAACCGCGCCTGTCGGTACGGCTGTGGGCCGAGCACGCGGAAACCGCCCAGAAGCTGGAGCGGCAATTCACCCCGCTGAAGCAGCGGCTGGCCGCCTGCGGCGTGTTGCTCGATCAGCTCAGCTGCCAGGTGGGCATGCCGCAACCGCCCGGACGCCACAGCGCCCTGTTGCTGCAGGCCACCGCATGAACACGCCCCTGCCGCCACCCCAGCGCAAGGTCAGCCTGCGGTTGGGCAATGGCGCAAGCGAAACCAAGGCGATGCCGCCGGAGTCGCTGGAAACCCTGCTGGCGCGCGCCCGCACGCTCGGCCTGCCCGTCCACCACGATCCGCAGATCGCCGCCCTGCTGGCCGCCCTGCGCATGCGCGACGACGTGCCTGCCTTGTTGTACGCGTCGGCGGCTTCGGTGCTGGCCGCGGTCTACGATGCGGCCGAGGAATAGGCCGGGATTCGGGATTCGGGATTCGCAAGAGCAAGAGCAAAGAAAAGCAACGGCTCGCGCACTCAGGTGCGCTCCTGGGAGCGTGGGCGGTAGAAACCAGGGGAGCGAGGCAAAGCGGTTTTGTGTCAGGTTTTTCGATCGTTTGAGGAAGATGGCCGTAGCTATCTGACGAGAAGGAGCGGAAAACCTGGCCAAAAAGCGCGAAGCCGCAGCCCCTTGCGTTTCTGCCGCCCACGCTCCTAGGGGTTGGCGGTGTGCATCTGGCGGATGAGCAGGGCTTCGGCGTGGGTGACGCCGCAGCGGGCCACCAGCTCGTCGACGTCGGCGCCCTGGCGGGCCAATTGCTGGGCCAGTTCGTAGGAACCGCTGCTTTGCGGCACCACCGGCTGCTTCTGTTCAAGCAGGCCCATGCGCCGCTCCATCCGGCCCAGCGCGGTGACCAGCATCGACGTGGGTACGTCGGTGTGGCTGACATGCGCCAGCTGTTGCGACAGCGCGCCGACGTCCTGGCGCAGGAGTTCCTGGCGTTGCCGCAGTTGGCGCACGTGGCGCCAGGCCAGCACCAGCAGGGCGCACTGGATCAGCGCCAGCAGCAGCAAGGCGACGATGGCGATCTCAAGCAGCATCGCCGCTCTCCCCGCTGAGCCGGCACAGGCGGCGCACGTCGAGCAGGGCCACGAACCCGCCCTGCCAGGTGAGCACGCCGCTGACCGGGTCGTCGCAACGACTGGCCCGATCCGGGGGCGGTGGCGCGATCTCGGCGCCTTCGGTGTTCAGCAATTCGCCCACCTCATCCACCCGCAAGCCAACCTGGTGGCTGCCGTGCGACAGCATCACCACGCGCACCCGCGCCGGATCGGCGGCGGGCGTGTCGGGAAGGCCCAGGCGCAGGCGGCCGTCCAGTACCGGCACGATGCGCCCGCGCAGGTGGCGGATGCCCAGCAGGTCGGCGGCGGCACCCGGCACGGGGGTCAATTCGCCCGCGCGTATCACTTCGCTCACGTCGACCAGCGGGGCGGCATACAGCTGGCTGCCGATCTGGAACGACAGCCAATGCCCGGCATTCGATTCGGACGTGGTGGCAACGGCATTCATGCGTGTACTCCAGCGTTGCGGGACGCCATTATTGAAGAGGCGCGGCCGGTGGATTGCGCCGCGGTGCCCCACCCATCGGTGCGGCGTTGGCCGTGGGCACCAGCACACCGGCGGCGGGCATCGTCGCCTCCCTCGCAGCCGGTCCTGCAGGCGCCGTCGCACCAGCGGCGGAAGGCCCGGCGGCCACGGCCGAATCCGCCGCCTGGCGCAGTGTAGGGCCGGCGACCCGCGCCGCGGGAATTTCGCCATCGGCAGGCGCCGTCCCGTCCGCCGCGGTCACCCGTGCGGTGGGCAGGGCGCGCGGTATCGCGGCCTCGTCCATGGTGACCAGGGGGCCGGCGTCCAGCGGATGCGGGTCGCTGTAGAAGCGGCTCGGCGCGGTGCGATCGCTCAGCACCACCACCAGCACCCGGCGATTGAGGTTGCGCCCTTCGGCCGTGGCGTTGTCGGCCAGCGGGCGCACCTCGCCCCAGCCGATGATGCCCAGCCGCGCCGGGTCGACACCATGCTCGGAAAACAGGCGTGCCACGGTGGCGGCGCGCGCCGCCGACAGCTCCCAGTTGGAGGGATAGAGCGTGGTCTTGATGGGTACGTCGTCGGTATAGCCTTCCACCCGCAGCGGGTTGGCGAATGGCGCAAGAATCGTCGACAGGCTGCGCAGCACCGCACTGGCCGGCGGCGCCAGATCGGCCACGCCGCTGGGGAACAGGATGTCGGTGCGGATCTCGATCTCCAGCCAGTCCGGCGTGCGGCGCACCACCACCTCCTGCTTGTCGATCAGCGGTTTCAGCGCCTTCTGCACCTGGTCGGCGATTTCCTTGAGGTTTTCCTGCGGCGTGGCGTGCTTGAAGCCGGCATGCGCGCCGCGGCCCTCGCCATGCTTGGGCACCGGATGCGGCGGAATGGGTACCGCGATGGGCACGATCGACGAGCCGGGCTGGCCCGCGGGCGCGGCAATGGCCGGCTGGATGTTGTGCGGGCGCACCTTGGTCGGAGGCATCGGCGCGATCACGTGGCTGGAGCCGTTGAACGCCTCCACGATCGACTCGGACATCACCCGGTACTTGCCCTCGTTGACCACCGAGACGGCATACATCACCACGAAGAACGCCAGCAGCAGCGTCATCAGGTCGGCATAGGGGATCGCCCACGCCTCGTGGTTCAGGTGCTCCTCGTGGTGTTTCTTCCTCATGTCAGGTAACCCTGCAGCCGCGCCTCGATCTGCCGCGGGTTGTCGCCCTGGGCGATCGACACCAACCCTTCTATGAGGATTTCGCGCATCTTCGACTGCTTGCTGATCAGGCTCTTCAGCCGCGCCGACATCGGCAGCATGAACATGTTGGCCAGCGCCACGCCGTAGATGGTGGCCACGAACGCCGCGGCAATGCCGTGACCCAGCTTGCTGGGGTCGGCCAGGTTCTGCATCACCGCCATCAGGCCCATCACCGCGCCGATGATGCCCAGCGTGGGCGAATAGATGCCGGCATTCTCGTACACCTTGGCGCCGGCCAGGTCGACGGCCTCGCGCGTCTCCAGGTCGACCTCGAGCACGCTGCGGATCGCCTCCGGCTCACCGCCATCGACGAGCAGTTGCAGACCCTTGCTGATGAAGCTGTCGGACTCGGCCTCGATTTGCGGCTCCAGCCCCAGCAGGCCCTGCCGGCGCGAGATTTCGCTCCAGCCGACGATGCGGCTGATCAGGTCGCCGGGCTGGTGCCGAGGCGGCTTGTACACCATCGACATCATCTTCAGCGCGTGCTTGAGCACCTTGCCCTGGTTCTGCACCAGCAAGGCGGCGAGCGTGCCGAAAATCACGATCACGAACGCGGCCGGATTCCACAACGCCGCCACCGTGGAACCTTTCAGGATGGTGCCCAGGATGATGACGACGAAACCGAGAATTGTGCCTATCAGGCTGACCATATCCATGGCGTATCAACCCACCGCGCGCAAGGAAGGGAGAAGTTGCCCACGCTCGTCGGCGAGCCCGGCCAGGTCCAGCACCAGCGCCAGCCGGCCGTCGCCGGTCACGGTGGCACCGGCCACGCCCGGCACGTCCTCGAACAACGGGCCCAGCGGCTTGACCATGACGTCCTCGCGGCCCAGCACCGCATGCACCAGGCAACCCAGCCGCAGGTGCCCGATGTGCAGCACCACCACGTGGCGGCCAGCCGCGGTGGCCGAGCCGGTCCAGCCGGCCAGGTCGGCCAGCGGCAGCGCGCGGCCGCGATGGTTGGCCACCATGCGGCCGTCGAGCATGCGGTCCTGCCCGGCGCTCAATTCGAAGACTTCCTCGACGTTGCCCATCGGCAGCGCCAGCAGGCGCTCGCCCACGCGCACCATCAGCACGCGCAGGATCGCCAGCGTCAGCGGCACGCTCAATTCCAGTTCGCTGCCATGGCCCAGGCGCGAGCGAACCTTCAGGCTGCCGCCCAACTCCGCCACGCGGGTCTTGACCACGTCCATGCCCACGCCGCGGCCGGAGATGTCGGATACCACGGCGGCGGTGCTGAAGCCGGGGCGGAACACCAGCTCGTAGGACTCCGCGTCGGAAAGCCGCGCGGCTTCGTCGGCACTGATGACGCCTTTCTCGACCGCCTTGCGGCGCAGCACGTTCGCATCCATGCCGCGGCCGTCGTCGCTGACGGAGATCACGATGTGCTCGCCGCGCTGGCTGGCGGACAGGCACACGCGCGCCTTGTCGGGCTTGCCCGTGCGCTTGCGCTCGTCGGGCGTCTCGACGCCATGGTCGAGCGCGTTGCGCAACAGGTGGATGAGCGGATCGGCCAGCGATTCCACCAGGCTGCGATCGAGGTCGGTGCCCTCGCCTTCCAGCACCAGCTCCACGTTCTTGCCGAGCTGGCGGGCCAGGTCGCGCACGATGCGCGGAAAACGCTGGAACAATCGCCCCACCGGCTGCATGCGCATGCCGAGCACGGCGGCCTGCAGTTCGTCCGCGACGCGGTCGAGTTCGTTGGCAGCGACCACCAGCGCCTCGTCGGCGCTGCTGGCGGCCAGGCTGAGCAGGCGGTTGCGCACCAGGATCAGCTCGCCGGCGCGATTGACCAGCGCATCCAGCCGCGCGGTATCGACACGCACGGTGGTTTCCGCCGCCGCGGCATGGCGTGCGGAGGCCGGTGCCGGAGCGGGGGGCGGTGCGGCCACGGGCGCCGATGCGACCGGTGCGGCGGCGACGGGCGGCGGCACGGCGCCGGGCTGGCCGCCCGGACCGTGCAGGGCATCCAGCAGCGCCTCGAACTCGTCATCGTCGATGGCGCCACCGGAAGCGGACGCGGCGGGCGCGATCGCGACCGGCGCCGGCTCGACCGTGCCGGGCGCGTGGGTGCCGTACATCTTGTCCAGCAGCGCCTCGAACTCGCTGTCGTCGATGGCGTCGCCGCCACCGCTGGCCTGCACCGGTGGCGCGACGGGCGCGGGCGCGGGTGCGGGCGCCGGCGTGGCGGCGCCGCGGTTCAATCGTTGCAGCAACGACGGCGGCGGCATCGCCAGCGGCGCGTCGGCGCCCAGCGCGGCCATCATGTCGTTGAGCAGGTCCAGCGCCTCGAGCAGCGCGTCCATCAACGGCGCATCGAGCACCACGGCGCCGTTGCGGGCGCCGTTGAGCAGATCCTCGGCGTGATGGCACAACTGCACCATCGGCTCGATCGCCAGGAACCCGGCGCCGCCCTTGACCGTGTGGAAGGCGCGGAACACCGCGTTCAGCAGCTCGCTGTCGTGCGGGTTGGCTTCCAGTCCGATCAATTGCTCGCCCAGGGCCTGCACCAGCTCGCCGGCCTCGACCAGGAAATCCTGGCGCAGCTCGTTGTCGAACTCTGCGGTCACGGCAGGCGCGCCTTCAAAACCCGAATTCGCTGAGCAGGCGATCGGCATCTTCCTGGCTGGATACCTTGGCCACGCTGGCCGGCGCCTCGCTGCCCGCCAGCGCACCGGTGAGGCGCACCAGCTCGAGCAGGGACGATTCAACGCTCTCGATGAAGTTGACCACCTTCTTGATGCGCTGGCCGGACAGGTCCTGCCATGACTGCGCCATCACCATGTCGGCCAGGCCATCCCTGCAGCTGATCGCGAAATCGCTGGCCTGGTGGGCCAGCACCGCGGCCGGGTCGCTCTTGGAGTCGGTGAACGCCAGCACTTCGCCGGCGTTGTGGGCCAGCGACTCGGCCGCCGGACGCATGCGCTCGGCAAAATCGATACTGCGGTGCGCGGCCTGCGCGCTCATCTCCAGCACGTCGTTGAGGTGCTTGCGCGCGTCGGCCACGCTGCCGGGGAGGCCTTCGTTGGCCAGTTCGCCACCGAGCCGACTCATCGCGCCGTGCAGGTCGCGCGCCAGCTGGCCCAGCGCGCGGAACAGCCGCTTCTCGCGATCGCGCACCATCACGTCCAGCGCCTGTTCGAAAGCGGGCCCATCGGGGCTGTTGAGCAGGTCGCGCAGTTCGGGTGGCAGGTTTTCCGCGTTCAACGTCGGCAGGATGGCGTTCATGCATTGGCTCCGGCGGCAGCGATCCGTTCGAAGATCTTGCCGAGTTTTTCCTTGAGGGTGACCGCCGTGAACGGCTTGACGATGTAGCCGTTCACGCCCGCCTGGGCGGCGGCGATGATCTGGTCGCGATTGTTTTCGGCGGTGACCATCAGCACCGGCAGCCCCTTCAGGGCGGGCTCGGCGCGGATCGCGCGCAACAGGTCGATGCCCGTCATGTTGGGCATGTTCCAGTCGGTCACGACCAGGTCGAACGGCTGGTTGCGCAGCATCACCAGCGCGTTCTCGCCATCATCGGCCTCCTGGATCAGCGGGTTGCTGAAACCCAGTTCGACCAGCAGGTTGCGGACGATGCGCCGCATGGTGGAGAAGTCGTCCACCACCAGGATTTTCATGTTCTTGTCCAAACCGCATTCTCCGTTAGTGCTTTTCGGGCGGAGGTACCGGACCCCTGGTTCGCCGGTGCCGCTTGTTCAGTCGTGTCCGCTGGATCGCGTTTCAGTCGCGCCAGTCGCCCAGCCGTGCGCGCAACCGGATCACCGCCTGGCCATGGATCTGGCAGACGCGCGATTCGCTCACGCCGAGCACGGCGCCGATTTCCTTGAGGTTCAATTCCTGCTCGTAATACAGCGACATCACCAGTTGTTCGCGTTCGGGCAGGCCGGTGATCGCGTCCACCAGCGCATCGCGCATGCCCTGGTGCTCGATGCTGTCGGCCGGGCCCAGGCTTGATTCGTCGGCCACGTCGAGCGCGGCGCTTTCCTCGCCATCGTCCGGCGCGGTGAGGCTGAGCAGCCGGGCGCACGCCGCATCGGCCAGCACCTGGTGGTATTCCTCGGCGCCGATGCCCAGGCGCTTCATCACTTCGGCGTCCTCCGCCTCGGTGCCGGTCTCCGCTTCGATCTGGCGCACCACCTCGGCCACTTCGCGGGTCTTGCGATGCACCGAGCGTGGGGTCCAGTCGGTGCGCCGCAGTTCGTCCAGCATGGCGCCACGGATGCGGATGCCCGCATACGTCTCGAAACTGGCGCCCCGGTCGAGGGCGTAATTGCGCGATGCCTCCAGCAAACCGATCATTCCTGCCTGTATCAAATCGCCCACGTCGACGCTGGTCGGCAACCGTCCCATCAGGTGATAGGCGATGCGCCGTACCAGCGGCGCATGCCGACGCACCAGTTCGTCGGCGCTTTCGCGGGAATGTTGCAGATACTCCGATGCCACGTTCATCTCACCACCCCGTCGACGACACAGGCTGTCCGCCAAAGAAGGCGATGCGGCCATGGCCCGCGCGTTCGGGTTCTGCCCATGTATCGACCGCACCCGCCAATTGCTTGAATGCCATCGCCGAACGGCTCGACGGCCACAGGTCCACCACCGCGCACTGGCGGCGGATGGCCTGTCGCAGACGCTCGTCATGCGGCACCCACCCGGTGAAATCGATCACCACGTCCAGGAACCGGTCGCTCACCCGCGACAGCTTCTGGTGCAGCTGGCGCGCCTCGCCCTCGTTGCGAACCATGTTGGCCACCATGCGGAAGCGGCGCACGCCGAAATCGCGGCTGAGCACCTTGATCATGGCGTAGGCGTCGGTGAGCGACGCGGGCTCGTCGCACACCACCAGCATCACGTCGTCGGTGGCGGCGGCGAACATCGACACGCTGTCGGACAAACCAGCGGCGGTATCCACCAGCAGGTATTGCGGCGGCTGCGGCAATTCGTCGAACGCGCGGATGACCGCGGCATGCTCGCCGTTGTCCAGCTGCGCCAGGCGGCGCGCGCCGGAGCCGGCGGGGATCACGCGCAGGCCGCGCGGCGCTTCCAGGATGAGGTCCTCCAGGCCGCATTCACCGTCGAGCAGGTGCCCGATGTGGCGCGCCGGCGTGAGACCCAGCAGCACGTCGACATTGGCCAGGCCCATGTCGGCATCCAGCAGCATCACGTCGTGGCCGGCCATCGACAGCGACATGCCCAGGTTCACCGATACGGTGCTCTTGCCCACGCCGCCCTTGCCACCGGCGATGGCGATGGCGCGGCAGCGGCGACGTGGCCTGCCCGGCATGTCGAGCAGGCCATCGGCCTGGCCCGTGGCCGCGCCGCCGTGGGGTTCACCTGCCATCGCGGAAAACAGGTTCTTCAGACCGGAGGCCTGGTCCATTGCGAGTACTCCAATCATGCGCTGGCCACCGCGAGGCCAAACCGTTCTGCCATCAGACTCTCATCCGGCGCAGTGGTTTTCAACGATTGCGCGGCGCGACACACGAGTGTCCGTGCGTTGGCCTCGGCGATGTCCTCCGGCACGCGCTGGCCGTCGGTGGTGTAGTCGAGCGGCAAGCGGTGGCGGATCAGCACGGACAGCGCACCGCCAAGGCTGGGCGCCTCGTCCAGCTTGGTGAGAATGCATGCCTGCGGTTGCAGCGGCTCGTAGGCACGGATGGATTGTTCCAGCGCATCGGACTGCGCGTTGGCGGCCAGCACCAGGCAGGCGCGCAACCCGCCGGCGGCGGCCAGCACGTCCATCTGCTGCGCCATGCGCGGATCGCTTGCGGCCACGCCGGCGGTGTCCACCAGCACGGTCTGGCGACCCTGCAGCAGGCCGAGCACCTTGCGCAGGCTGGCCACGTCGTGCGCGGGATACACCCGCACGCCGAGCAGGCGGCCGTAATGCTCCAGCTGGGCGGCGGCGCCGATGCGGTAATGGTCGGTGCTGATCAGCGCCACCTGGTCGGCGCCGTGGCGCAGCACGGCGCGCGCGGCCAGCTTGGCGATGGTGGTGGTCTTGCCCACGCCGGTGGGGCCGACCAGGGCGGTCACGCCGGCCACGTCGGACAAGCCGCGGCCGCTGATCACCAGGCTGCGGCTGAGCATGCCCAGCGGCAGGTAGCGCGCCTGCTCGGCGCTCAGCTGGTCGGGCAGTTCGCCGACCAGCGCGCGCGCCACGTCGGCCTCGATACCGAGCCGGGTCAGTTCGCGCAGCACCCGCGCCCGCTGCGGCTGGCGCCGATCCATGTCGTTCCAGGCCAGGCTGGAAAGCTGCATCTCCAGCATTTCGCGCATGCTGCCCAGCTCGGCGCGCAGGCGCGCGGTGTCCTGCGCCGTGCGATCGATCATCGGGTTCGTGGCAGCCGGCGAAGGCACTGCCACCAGCGGCGGCATCGCCACCGGCGGCTCCATGCGGGACGGCGGCGGCATGGGAGGAAGGTGGCCGGCGGGCGCGGCGGCGATCGCATGCAGCGGACGCTTCGGCGGCGCAGCCGGCGTCGGCGCGGCGATCTGCGGCTCGTCGACAGCGACCGCGGGCGCGGCCTCGGGCGCTTCCGCCGACGGCGCGCCGTGCCGTGCCGCCTCGCGGATCAGGGCCTCGTCATAGTCGATGGCCGCGATGACTTCGATGCCCTCGGCCAGTCGCCGGGTGGAGAGGATCACCGCATCCGGGCCCTGCTCCTCGCGCACTTCGCGCATGGCCTGGCGCATGTCCCTGGCAACGAAACGCTTGATCTTCATGGGTTGCTCCGCGCGCGGGAATCAGGAATGGGGAATGGAGAATGGGTTGGAGCAAGAGCGTTGCGACCGGGGGAAAGCGGGCGATGCCCTGCCTGTCCCGTTGTCTTGTCTCTTGCCGACGATGCTCGATTCACGATGCCCTGCTCCCTCTTCTTATTGACCCAGTGCCTGCACCAGCCGCACGCGGCGGTTGTCGGGCACTTCGTTGTAGGCAAGTACGTGCAGGTTTTGTGCCACATGCCGGGTAAAGCGGGCGAGCCATGGCCGCAACTGCGGCGCGACCAGCAGGACGGCCGGTTCGCCGGTGACTTCCTGGCGCCGCGCGGCGTCGGCCACGCTCTGCTGCAGGCGGTCGGCCAGGCCCGGTTCCACCGCGGCGCCGGCCACGCCGCTGCCGGTGAGCGAGTTCATCAGGATCTGCTCGAGCTCCGGCGCCAGGGTGATCACCGGCACTTCGGTGCCCAAACCTGTGATCTCCTGCACAATCTGGCGACCCAGCGCCACGCGCACGGCGGCGGTGAGAACGCCGGGATCCTGACTATGCGCGGCATGTTCCGCCAAGGATTCGACGATGCTGCGCATGTTGCGGATCGGCACGCGCTCGGCCAGCAGGTTCTGCAGCACCTTCACCACGGCGCCCAGGGTCAGCCGCTTGGGCACCAGGTCCTCGACCAGTTTCGGCGCGGTGGCGGCCAGGCGGTCCAGCAGTTGCTGCACGTCCTGGTGGCTGAGCAGCTCGTGCGCGTGGTTCTGCAGGATGTGCGACAGATGGGTGGCGATCACGGTGGCCGGATCGACCACGGTGTAGCCGTAGCTCTGCGCCAGGTCGCGCTGGCCGCTGTCGATCCACACCGCATCCAGCCCGAACGCCGGGTCCTGCGTGGCGATGCCCTGCAGCGTGCCGTGCACCTGGCCGGGGTTGATCGCCATCAGCCGATCGCTGTGCACCTCGGCCTCGCCCATCGGCACGCCCATCAGCGTGATGCGGTAGGTGTTGGGGCCCAAGTCCAGGTTGTCGCGGATGTGCACCGCCGGCACCAGGAAGCCCAGCTCCTGCGACAGCTTGCGGCGCACCGACTTGATCCGTCCCATCAGCTCGCCGCCCTGGTGCGTATCGACCAGCGGAATCAGCCGGTAGCCCACTTCCAGGCCCAGCGGATCGACGCTGGCGACGTCCTCCCAGCCCAGCTCCATCCGCTCGGGCGGCGTGGCCGCCACCGGCGCCTCGGCCACGGCCTCGGCCAGCCTGGCGCGCGTGTCGCGCTCGCGCTTGAGCAGCATCCACGCCGCGCCGGCGCAGGTGGCGCCCAGCAGCAGGAAGGCCATGTTCGGCATGCCGGGGATCACGCCCATCACCAGCAGCACCACCGCCGCCACGGCCAGCGCGCGCGGCTGGCCGAATACCTGGCCAAACACCTGCTTGCCCATGTCCTGCGCTTTCGACACGCGGGTGACGATGATCGCCGCGGCCACCGACAGCATCAGCGCCGGCACCTGCGCCACCAGGCCGTCGCCGATGGTCAACAAGGTATAGGTGCGGGCCGCTTCGCTGGCCGACAGGCCGTGCTGCATCACGCCGACGAAGAAGCCGCCGACGATATTGATGATCAGGATCAGGATGCCGGCGGTGGCGTCGCCGCGGACGAATTTCGAGGCACCGTCCATCGAGCCGTAGAAGTCCGCCTCCTCGCGCACTTCCTGGCGGCGGTCGCGTGCCTGCTCCTGGGTCAGCAGGCCGGCGTTCAAGTCGGCGTCGATCGCCATCTGCTTGCCGGGCATCGCATCCAGGGTGAACCGCGCGGTCACCTCGGACACGCGGGTGGCGCCCTTGGTGACCACCACGAAGTTGATGATGGTGATGATGGCGAACACCACCAGGCCGACGGCGAAGTTGCCGCCGATGACGAACTCGCCGAATGCCTCGATCACCTTGCCGGCGGCGCCGGGGCCGTCATGGCCGTGCAGCAGCACCACGCGGGTGGAGGCGATGTTCAGTGCCAGGCGCAACAGGGTCGCCATCAGCACCACGGTGGGAAACGCCGCGAACTCCAGCGGCCGCATCACGTAGACCACCGCCAGCAGGATCACCAGCGACAGCGCGATGTTGAAGCTGAACAACATGTCGAGCAGGAACGGCGGCAGCGGCAACATCATCATTGCCAGCATCACCAGCATCATCACCGGTGCGCCAATTCCCCGTCGGGCGAGGTGTTTGAAGTTGCCTAGTACGTCTGCACCCGTCATGGATTTGACTCGTCATGTGTCGCGATAAGGCCCCATCAGTTCAGGATCGACGTCGGGGACCGGTGCCGCGGGCGGTGTCTCGCCCTGCGCCGTTGCTTGTTTCAGCTGGTAGACATAGGCCAGGATCTGCGCCACCGCCACGTACAGGGCGGCAGGTATTTCCCGTCCTATTTCCGTCGTTGCATACAAGGCGCGTGCCAACGGCGGCGCCTCCACCATCGGGATGTGATGGGAACCCGCCACCAGGCGGATCTGCTGGGCCAGCACGTCCATGCCCTTGGCGATCACCCGCGGCGCGCCCATGTGCCCGTCGTCGTAGCGCAGCGCCACCGCGAAGTGGGTGGGGTTGACCACCACCACGTCGGCGCGGGGCAGGTCCTCCATCATGCGGCGGCGCGCCTGCGCGTGCTGCACCTGGCGGATGCGCCCCTTCATCTCCGGGTTGCCCTCGCTCTCCTTCATCTCGTCCTTGATTTCCTGCCGGGTCATGCGCAGGTTCTTGCTGTGGTCGTACTTCTGGTAGAGCGCGTCGATGCCGCCGATCAGCGCCAGGATGGAACCGAACCACAGCGCCGCGCGCCCCAGCAGGCCGAGCGACTGGGCGATCCCCTCGATCACCGAACCGCGTCCGGTCGCCTGCAGCTCGGCCTGCCAGTGCCGCAGCAGCAAGGCCAGCACCGCGCCGATGAAAAGCAGCTTCAGCAACGCCTTGCCCAGCTCCACCAGGCCGCGCATGGCGAAGATCCGGCCCAGGCCCTTAATCGGGTCCAGCCGGTCGAACTTCGGCTCCAGCGCCTTGCCGCTGAAATTGAGCCCGCCCAGCAACAGCGGCGCCGCCAGCGTGGCCAGCATCGTCGCCACCGCCACCGGCCAGAACAGCGCCAGCGCCTCGTGCATCGCCGCCACCAGCGCGCGGCCGGGCAAGGCGTCGGAGAAAAGCGCATCGCGCGGATAGTTGAGGCCCAGCGAGAAAATGCGCTGCGCGTGCAGGTAGGCGTTGGGCGCGCTGCTCATCAGCGCCGCCACGCCGGCCAGCACCACCATCGCGCCCGACAGGTCGCGCGATCGCGGGACCTCGCCCTTTTCGCGCGATTCGCGAAGGCGTTTTTCGGTAGGTAGTTCGGTTTTTTCCTGGTCGCTGTCGTCAGCCACGGCGTCAGCCCCCGGTGAGGTCGCGCATCAGCGACCAGGCGTCGCCCTGCAAGGCGTCGAACGCACCGGGCAGGCTGCGCAGCGACAACCACAGGGCGATGAACCCCAGCGACACGGTGATCGGGAAACCCACCGCAAACAGGTTCATCGACGGTGCCGCGCGGCTGATCGCCGCAAAGCCGATGTTGACCACCAGCAACGAGGTCATCGCCGGCAAGGCCACCCGCACCGCGCCGGCAAAAAGCTCCGCACCGAAACTGGCCACCGCGTGCAGGCCGTTGGCGTCGATCGCCGGCAGCCCCGGCGGCAGGGTCTGGAAACTGTCGGCCAGCAGTGCAATCAACCGCAGGTGGCCGTCCATCACCAGGAACAGCAGCGTCACCAGCAACAGGTAGAACTGGCTCAACACGGGCGAACTGCCGCCCGCCTGCGGGTTCACCACTTCGGCAAAGCCCAGGCTCATGCTCTGCGCGATCAGGGCACCGCCCAGCGACACCGCCTCGAACACCAGCTTCAACACGAAGCCGATCGCCGCGCCAATCAGCAACTGCCCCGCCATCGCCGCCACGCCGGCGGCGCTCAGCGGGTCGATCGTGGCCGAGGCCATCGGCGCCAGCACCAAGGTCAAGACGACCACCACGCCCACGCGGACCCGCGCCGAGATCACCGTGGCGCTGAAAACCGGCGCCACCAGGCACAGCCCGCTGACCCGCGCCAACGCCCAGAACAGGCTGCCCAGCCAGGTCGGCAGCTGCGCCAGATCCAGCCCTGTCATCTGATCGCACTCGGCAGGCTTTCGATCAACTGTTTGGTGAACTGCACCAGCACCCGCAACATCCACGGCCCGGCGATCAACGCCACCAGCGCCATCGCGATCAGCTTGGGGATGAAGCTCAGGGTCATCTCGTTGATCTGCGTGGCCGCCTGGATCACGCCGATCAGCAGGCCCACCGCCAACGCGGTCAGCAACAACGGCGCCGCCACCAGCATCGCCACATACAGCGCATGCTGACCAAACTCCATGATGGATTCAGGCGTCATGGGTTGATCCCCTGGTATGCGCGCACAGCTGTTGGAGCGCACCCCGTGCGCGATGCTTTTGCTTGTGTCGCACCGATGACCTGTAGGAGCGACTTCAGTCGCGACGCTTCTTGTTGGGCGAGCAAAGGCACGAGCAAGAGCTTTCGATCGCCTTCGGCGCTCGGGCAAAGCCGCCAAACCTCAGCCGTTCTCCCTGAGCGTAGGCCGAAGGCCGAAGTCGAAGGGCATCCGCCAGCCGCACCCTTCGACTTCGCCGCTGCACGGCTACGCTCAGGGCGATCGGAGGCAGGGGAATACATCGAACAGGACACGCCGCGACGCTTTCGCCGCGGCGCAGCCGCGGCGTACCGAGTGCGCGCCATGATGGCGCGCTGCTCTACCCGGGCCCCCTCTGCAGCGGCGGGCGGGCGAAGGAAAGCCCGCAGGGTGGCCGGCAGGGATGCCGGCCAGTTTGGCGTCAGTCCATGGATGGACTGTCGACAAACCCCGTAGCCCGCACGCGTACCTTGCGGGCACGATGCCCGCAAGGCGCGGAAGCGGGGTGGCCTTTCTCTTTGGTTACTTTCTCTTTGGCCACGCAAAGAGAAAGTAACTCGAGCGCCATCGGCGATCGAAAGCTCTTGCTCTGCGGCCACACCAAACCAGAAAGCGTCGCGACTGAAGTCGCTCCTACAGAGAACAAAAGCATCGCGCACAGGGTGCGCTCCTACAGGTGGTGTAGCCCGAGTGGTCACGTGTAGAAGCTCCCGGCCAGGGTGCCCAGCAGCAGCGTCCAGCCATCGACCAGCACGAACAGCATGATCTTGAACGGCAGCGAGATGATCATGGGCGAGACCATCATCATGCCCATCGACATCAGTACGCTGGCCACCACCAGGTCGATGATCAGGAACGGCACGAACAGCAGGAAGCCCATCTGGAACGCGGTCTTCAACTCGCTGGTGAGAAACGCCGGCATCGCCACCTTGAACGGCACGTCGGCCTTGCTCGCATAGGGCTTTTCCTTCGCCAGCCGGGTGAACAGCTGCAGGTCCGCGTCGCGGGTCTGGTCCAGCATGAAATGCTTGAACGGTGCGGTGGCCGCCGGCAGCGCCAGCTCGGCGCTGAGGTTGCCGTCCATGTACGGCTTCACGCCGGTGTCGTAGGCCTTGGTCAGCACCGGCGACATCACGAACAGGGTAAGGAACAGCGCCAGCCCCAGCAGCACCTGGTTGGGCGGCGTGGACTGCGTGCCCAATGCCTGGCGCAGGAAACCCAGCACGATGATGATGCGGGTGAACGACGTCATCATCAGCAGGATCGCCGGCAGCAGGGTCAGCGCCGTCATCAGCGCCAGCACCTGCAGTGACAGCGTCCAGTTCCTGGCGCCGTCGGCCGCGGTCTGCACGTTCAGCACCGGGATGCCCGGCGTCGCCGCCCACGCCCCCAGCGGCAGCACGATCAACAGTGCCGCGATGATCCAGCGGCTACGCTTCATGAGCGGCGCTTCCAGCGCGCCAGCAGGTCGCTTGCGCTGGGCAGCGGCTTGATCGAATCCGGTTCGCTGGGCGCGGGGGCGTCGCCGTCGTAGACGTGCAGCGTGCGGGTACCGCCCGCGCCCATGCTGACGAGCAAACGTTTGCCGTCGGCATCGATCAGCAGCAGGCGTTCGCGCGCCCCCACGGCGAAGGTTTCCACGCAGCGGATGCGCCGTCCGCCCACGCCGGGCCGGCGCTGCAACCGGCGGGTGAGCCAGCCGGCCGCCACGATCAGCGCGATGATGCCGAACAGGCTCAGGATCACCCGCACCAGTTCGCCGGCGGGGTTGAACTCGGCGGCGGCCGGGGCGGCCGCCAGCATGAGGGTCAGCGTGCTCATCGCAGTTTGCGTACGCGTTCGGCGGGGCTGATCACGTCGGTCAGGCGGATGCCGAACTTCTCGTTGATCACCACCACTTCCCCGTGCGCCACCAGGGTGCCGTTGACGAAGACATCCAGCGGTTCGCCTGCGGCGCGGTCGAGCTCCACCACCGAGCCCTGGTTGAGCTGCAGCAGGTTGCGGATGCTGATGCGGGTACGCCCCACTTCCATCGCCAGGGTCACCGGCACATCCAGGATCATGTCCAGGTTGACCTCGCCCAGACCGCCGGGCAGGTTCTGCAGGGAGTCGAATTCGACGCGTTCGCCCGCGTCGGCAACGGCGCTGTCGTGTGACTGGTTCATGCTGGTTTCTTCTCTTTCTGGTGGTCGGCCGACATGCGCCTTTCGCGCCGGCCGGCCTGGGTATGGAAACGCACCGCGTTGCGGCCGTTGGATTGGCCGTAGCTGCCGCGAAACACCGGCACGTCCTCGGCATAGACGGTAGTCAGCTCGGGTAGCTGGATCGGGATGATGTCGCCCGGGCGCAGGTGCAGGAATTCGCCGATGCTGATGCGCGTTTCGAGCAGCAGCGAGCTCAGCCCCACCTCGGCATCGAGCACTTCTTCGTGCAGCAGTTCGGCCCAGCGGTCGTCGCGGTCCATCCGGTCGCTCTGCACGCCGGCGTCCAGCAGGGTGCGGATCGGCTCGACCATCGCGTACGGCAAGGTCAGGTGGATCTCGCCGCCGCCGCCATCGAGCTCGACGTGGAAGCGCGACACCACCACGGTCTCGGTGGGGCTGACGATGTTGGCGAACTGCGGGTTGATCTCGGAGTTGAGGTACTCGAAGTCCAGCCCCAGCACCGGTGCCCAGGCCTCCGTCATCGCGCCGAACAGTTCGGTCAGCATGATCTGGATGACGCGGTTTTCGGTGGCGGTGAAATCGCGCCCTTCGATGCGCGCGTGATAGCGGCCATCGCCGCCAAAGAAGTTGTCGATCACGGTGAACACCAGCCGCGGCTCGAACACCACCAGCGCGCTGCCGCGCAACGGCTTGATGCGCACCAGGTTCAGGTTGCTGGGCACGGCCAGGCCGTGCACGTACTCGGTGAACTTGACCATCTTCACGCCCAGCACCGACACCTCGCAGGTCTTGCGCAGCACGCCGAAGATCGCGGTGCGGAAGAAGCGCGCGAAGCGGTCGTTGACCATTTCCAGCGTGGGCAACCGACCGCGCACCAGCCGGTCCTGCTGGGTGAAGTCGTAGGAAATCACCGTGCCTGGCGGCAACGGCTCGTCGGTGCCGGTGGCAACGTCGCCACCTTCCACGCCGTCCAGCAGCGCGTCGATTTCGTCCTGGGAAAGCAGATCGCTCATCGCCGTGTCCCGCTTACTGCATCACGAAGCTGGTGAAGTACAGCGCGTCGATGCCGGGTCGGCCCAGGCGCGCCTGCACCACCTTGCGCACCGCCGCCAGCGCCTGCGCCTGCAACTTGTCGCGGCCGGCCGTGTTGCTGATGATCGAGTATTCCTGGCTGCTGAAAAGCGACACCAGCGCATCGCGGATCACCGGGTCGGCGGTCTTGGCCGCGGCCAGCGCATCGGCGTCATGCGACATCAGCGTGACGCCGACCTGCAGGTAGCGCAGCGATTCGTCGTCGCGAAAATTGACCACGAAGGGCGGATCCAGCGGCAGGTACAGCTCGGCCTTCGGTGCCGGCTTGGCGTTCTTGGCCGCGGCCTTGGCGTGCATCGTCTTGTACGCGAAACCGCCGCCGCCCAACGCCAGCAACACCACCACCAGGCCGATGATCATCGGGAGCCGGCTTTTCTTCTTGGGCGGGGGCGGCGCCTGAACCAATTCTTCGTCGGCTTCAGCCATGGAAAACCTCGATCTGCAGTTTCAGGGAAAACGCCCGTGCAACCGGGCGATGCCCATCAAATGCAAACCGTGTGCCATCGACGAAAAGCGCATCGCAGCAGGGATCTGGCGAGGACGGGTGAGCGAGGTGGCGTTTTCTTGACGCCTGACGTCAGGATGACGTGACGCTTTGGTGCCGGGATTCGGGATCTGCAGAGCGCAAGCGGCGTGCGGCGCTGCAAAACATGTGGGAGCGGCTTCAGCCGCGATGCTTTTGCCCTGAAGCCGGCCGAAGAGCATCGCGGCTGAAGCCGCTCCCACAAGACACACATGCCGCGAGGCCGCTTTTACGATTCCCTATTCCCTATTCCCTGATTCCCCAATCCCGCCCTCAGGCAAACGCGTCCAGCAACCCCACCGCAGTGGTCGATGCGCCCACGGCATGGACCTCGCCGATCTCGTCGGCGGCGGTGTTTTCCGGTGCATGGCGGTCGCTGCCGCCACGGCCACCGTGGTCGTGCTGGCCGACTTCGGCGTGACCCAGCGAGAGGCCGTGCTGGCCCAGCATCTGGTCGAGCTGCGGCAAGCTCTGCTGCACGGCCGCCACCGCGCCCGGATGCTGCGCGTTGAACAGCACGTCGACGCGACCGTGGTTGAGGCTGACCTTGATGTCCAGCTGGCCCAGTTCTTCCGGATGCAGGCGGATGCGTGCCTGCTTGACGTCCTGGCCACCCAGCCAGGCCACCTGTTGGCCCAGCTCCTGCGCAAAGCCGTGGCTACCCGCGGGCGTGGGAATCTGCAGCTGGTGCACCGTCGGCGGCGCCTGGGTGTGGCTGGAGGGCGGCGCCAGCGCCGCGGCTGGCTGGGCCGTCGCGTCGGCGGGTTTGTCGACGGCGGCCAGGCGGGGTTCCGTCGCGGCAAGCAGGATGCCGGCGCCGGCCGGCAGCGCCGTGACGTTGGCCGCCGGGTTCGCCGCAGGCGCGGCGGCACTGTTCATTTTCAGCAAGGCTGCCGCGCTGGCGTCGGTGGCCGCGGTCTTGCCGATCGGCCCGGCGTGCGCGGCGGCGATACCCGTGGCCTGCGGCCGCAGCACGACGTTTGCCGGGCCCAGCAAGGCCAGCATCGCACTGGCCAGCGCACCCGCCGGGGTCTCGCCGTCGGCCGGCGCATCGTCGTCGGCGTCTTTCGTGGCGGTGGTGCCGTCGGCGCCGGTCCTGGCCGTGGTCGCGGCATTCGCACTGGCCTGCGTGGAGGAATCGGCGGCCTCGCCGGCCGGCCGGTCGCCGGTACGCGGCTTGTTGCCGTCATCGGCCTGCGGCGCTGCCTGCTTTTGCCGCGCGGCATCGAGCTGGCGATCGAACTTGCCCGGTTCGGCTGCCGCGTCGCGGGGCTCGGAAGACGGCGTCGCGCGCGGGGTGGCGGCGGCGGCGGCGGGAAGAACGGCGGCGGTGGCGGTCATGGTGATGTGGCTCCGTCAACAGGTACGTGCCTGGGCGGCAAAGGGCCGTCCGGCACGCCAAAAAGCGAAAGGCAGGTGGCAGGCATCCATCCCGGGGAAAGGCAAGAT
The DNA here is from genome assembly GCF_039523575.1 of Rhodanobacter caeni. Taxonomy (NCBI): domain Bacteria; kingdom Pseudomonadati; phylum Pseudomonadota; class Gammaproteobacteria; order Lysobacterales; family Rhodanobacteraceae; genus Rhodanobacter; species Rhodanobacter caeni. Next base: position 589,275 of record NZ_BAAAFO010000003.1, read on the forward strand.
CCGCGCCATCAGCGTGGCCGCCGGTATTGCATGCGTTCGTCCATCTCGGCCTGCTCGTGGCGGTCGGCGGCCTTGCGCTCCTCTTCACGGCAATGCTCAATGACGCTGTCCAGCGCGCTTTCGCGCGCATGCGCCTGGTGCCAGCGGCCGCGCACCTGGTCGAGCAGGCGCTGCAGGCGCACGATCTCGTTGTTCTGCTGCGCGATGGCGTGGTCGATGCGCTCGACGAATTTCTGGCGGTTGAGCAGCGCGCCGACCGTCGAACTGCCGTCGCCGGTGGCGGCGTACTCCTGGCGGTAGCGCTTCAGCTCGCTGAGCTGGTGTTCGGCCTTGGCCAGTTGCTGCTGCTGCAGCGCCAGTTGCGCCAGCGCATCTTCGGTGCGCTGTTTCGCCTGGTCCACCGCCGGCTGCAATTGCGTGGCGCGCGAGCTCATCCGGGCACCTGCTCGGCCAGCGCATCGAGTTTGGTGATGGCCATTTCAAGTGTCATCGGTTCGTCCACCTCCTGCTGCAGGAAGGCGCGCAATTGCGGCCACATGTCGATCGCCAGATCCACCTGCGGATCGGAGCCCTTCTGGTACGCGCCGACCGCGATCAGGTCACGCTGCTGGCGGTAAGCCGAATAGACCTGGCGGAAACGCTGTGCCGCGCGCAGATGCTCGCGCGCCACCACCGCCGGCATCACGCGGCTGATCGACGCCTCGATGTCGATCGCCGGATAGTGGCCAGCCTCGGCCAGGTCGCGCGACAGCACGATGTGTCCATCAAGGATGGCGCGCGCCGCGTCCGCGATCGGATCGTGGCGGTAGTCGTCGCCTTCGGTGAGCACGGTGTAGAACGCGGTGATCGAGCCGCGGCCGTCCTCGTCGTTGCCGGCGCGCTCGACCAGCGCCGGCATCATCGCGAACACCGACGGCGGGTAACCCTTGGTGGCCGGCGGCTCGCCGATGGCCAGCGCGATCTCGCGCTGGGCCTGGGCGTAGCGCGTGAGCGAATCCATCAGCAGCAGCACGCGCATGCCGCGGTCGCGGAACCACTCGGCGATGGCGGTGGCGTATTGCGCGCCGCGCAGGCGTTTCAGCGGCGGCGCGTCGGCCGGGGCGGCCACGATCACGGCGCGGCGGCGGCCTTCCTCGCCCAGCGTGTGCTCGACGAATTCCTTCACCTCGCGGCCGCGCTCGCCGATCAGCCCCACCACCACCACGTCGGCGTTGGTGTAGCGCGTCATCATGCCCAGCAAGGTGGATTTGCCCACGCCGGAGCCGGCGAACAGGCCCAGGCGCTGGCCGCGGCCCACGGTGAGCAGCGCGTTGATGGCGCGCACGCCCACGTCCAGCGGCGCGTCGATCGGCTTACGCCCCATCGGGTTGATCGGCTCGCTCTTCAGTGCGGCGTGCTCGTCGGAATCCAGCGCGCCCAGGCCATCCAGCGGCGCGCCATCGGCGCCCACCACGCGGCCCAGCAAGGCATGGCCCACGGGCAGGCCGCGGGTATGTGCGCACGGGCGCACGCGCGCATTGGGCAGCACGCCGTGCATGTCGCCCACCGGCATCAGCAGCAACCGCTCGTCGGCAAAACCCACCACTTCGGTGTCCAGCTGCGCGCCATCGACGGTGTCGACCAGGCAGCGCGCGCCCAGCGCCGCTTCGCAGCCCTCGGCCTCCAGGGTCAGGCCCACGACCCGGCGCAGGCAGCCCTCGACGGCCAGCGTGCGCACGGTTTCGGCCCGCGCGGTGCGCCTGGCCAGTTTCTGCTGCCACGACGACCGGCGCGCGGCGATGGCGGCGTCGGCGTTCATGCGCCGGCCTCGGCGTCGGCGTCGTCGCCGAGCACCGCATCGATCACCGCGGCCAGGCGCGCTTCCACGGTGGCGTCCAGACGCGAGCGTTCGCTCTCCAGCAGGCAGCCGCCGCGGGTGAGGCTGGCATCGGCGTGGGTGGTCCAATGGCCTTCGATCGCGCCCATTTCGTTGAGCAGGTCCAGGTCGTCCGGATGCAGCCGCACGCGCAGCTCGCGGGTGGCTGCCGGCAGCGCGTCGGCGGCCTGGCGCATGGCGCGGGCGATCAGGTCGGGCGACAGCTGCAACTCGCGCGCGATCACGCGGCGCGCCATCACGATCGCCAGGCGCGCCAGCTCCTGCTCGGTGCGGTCGTCGATGGACTGCAGCGGACGCGCGGCCGCTTCGCACAGCGCGTCGAGCCGCGCCATCTTCGGCTGCATCTGCTGGCGCGCAGCGGCCAGGCCCTCGGCGTGGCCGGCGGCGTAGCCTTCCTCGCGGGCCTGCTGCTGCAGCGCCTCAAGCTCGCTCACCGTGGGCGGCGGCGGATCGTCCTTGCGCCGGTTCGGCAAATTGCCGTTGCCGACGTTGGGCAGCTCCCAGCGCTGGAAATCAGGCCCGCCGCTGACGACCGCAGCCATCAGACGTACTCATCGCCGCCGGAGGACAGGCTGAGCTGGCCGGCGTCGGACAGTTTGCGGGCGATCACCAGCACCTCCTTCTGCGCCGCGTCGACGTCGCTCAGGCGTACCGGGCCCTTCACTTCCAGGTCGTCGCGCATCATGTCGGCGGCGCGCTTGGACATGTTGGCGAAGATTTTCTCGCGGATCGCGGGCTCGGCGCCCTTCAGGGCGGTGATCAGGGTGCCCGAGGGCACTTCGCGCAGCAGCGTCTGCATGCCGCGGTCGTCCAGGTCGGCCAGATCCTCGAACACGAACATCAAGTCCTCGATGCGTCCGCTGAGCGCTTCGTCGTGGCTGCGGATGGCACCCATCAGCTCGGTTTCGCGGCTGGCGTCCATCGCGTTGAGGATGTCGGCGGCGGCCTTGAGCCCGCCCACGTTGGCGGACTTGAGCTTCTTGGTGGTGCCGGAGAACTGGCGCTCCATGATCTCATCGAGCTCGTTCAGCGCATGCGGCTGCACGCCGTCCAGCGTGGCGATGCGCATTACCGCGTCGCTGCGCACGCGCTCGGGCAGGTAGCCCAGCACTTCGGCGGCCTGGTCCGGTTCGAGGTGGGCCAGCACCAGGGCGATGATCTGCGGATGCTCCTGGTTGATCATCTCGGCGATGGCGCGGCTCTCCATCCACTTGAGCGATTCCAGGCCCTTGCTGCTGCGGCCCAGCAGGATGCGGTCGATCAGGCCGCCGGCCTTGTTCTCGCCCAGCGCGTTGACCAGGATCTTGCGGATGTACTCCTCCGTGCCCACGCCCAGCGAGGTCTGCTGGCCCATGTCGGCATCGAGCTTGTCCAGCACCACCTCGACCTGCTCGCGCGACACGCCCGACAGCGCGGCCATCGCCGAACCGACCGCCTGCACGTCGCGCGCACTCAGGTGCTTGAGCACCTCGGCAGCGTCTTCCTCGCCCAGGGTCAGCAGCAGAATCGCCGCGCGTTGGGCGCCGGAAATCTTCGAATGATCAACTGCCATCTTCGCTCACCCAGTTCTTTACCACCTGAGCCACCTGCTTCGGATTCTCGGTCACCATCCGGCGGGCCGAGCCCACGCGCTGCTCGTAGGCAAGCGTAGGCGCGTTGTGCAGCCGCGCCGGCTCGGCCGCCGCGGGCGGTTCGTCGTCGTCGACACGCACGGAAATTTTCGGCATCGGCGACGGCAATGCCCGCGCCGGAGTCTCCCCACGCAACAGCCCTTTCAGCAGCGGCCGCAACACGCCGAACGCTACCAGAAGCGCCAGCAATATTCCGATGCCCTGTTTGATCAAATCCATCATGCCCGGCCGCTGCCAGAACGGCGTGTCCGGCAATGCCTCGGGTGCCGGGCCGCGCTGGAACGACTGGTTGACCACGCTGACGCTGTCGCCGCGCGCGGCGTTGAAACCCACCGCATTCTTGGTCAGCTCGGTGAGGTGCTGCAGCTCCTGCGCAGTGAATGGCACGCTGGTGGCCGGCTTCGGTTCGCCGCCTTCGCTGGTGCCGCCGCTGACCAGCTTGTTGTCCACCACCACGGCGACGGTGAGCCGCGCCAGTCGCCCGGCCGGGTCGCTGACGTGGCTGATGGTGCGGTCCAGCTCGTAATTGCGCGTGGCGCTGCTGGAGGTATCGACCGTGCTGGCGGTTGTCGTGGTGGTGGTGCCGGTTGGTGCCTTCGGATCAGGCTTGGCGCTGCCGCCGCCGGCATCCGGTGTAGCTGCCGTCGGCTGCGCAACCAATGCCGGCGGCTGGTTGCTCAGCGCACCGGGCACGCCGCCTTGGGCACCGTCGCCGCGCCGCTCGCTGCTGGTCTGCTCGCTGCGCAGCGCCGGGTGGTCGTGGCCGAAGGTCTCGGTGGCTTTCTCGGTCTGGCTGAAATCCAGGTCCGCGTAGACCTGCGCCCGTACCCTGCCCGGCCCCACCAGCGGGGTCAGCAATTGTTCGATGCGCTCGGCGTAGGTGTTCTCGATGCGGGTGGAAAGCGCCAGGCGAGTGTCGCCGATGGCGCCCGGGCTGTTCGGGTCGGTGGTGAGCAACTGGCCCTGCTGGTCGATCACCGACACCTGGCGCGTATCCAGGTCAGGCACGCTGGCCGACACCAGGTGCACGATCGCCGCCACCTGGCCCGCATCCAGCTGCCGGCCGGGATACAGCGTCACCAGTACCGATGCGGTGGCCGGACGGTTGTCGCGGATGAAGGCCGACGGCTTGGGCAGGGCCAGATGCACGCGCGCGGCGCGCACCGACTGCAGCCCGCTGATGGTGTTGCCCAGGTCCGTCTCCAGCAGTTGCTGGTAGCGCGTGCGCTCGGCCAGGTCGCTCATGCCGAACGGCGAATCGCTGCCCGGCGTGGTGGTGGACGAGGCGGTGCCCTGCGGCAGGCCCTGGCCAGCCAGTTTCAGCCGCAGCGCGGCCAGGTCGGCGGCCGGCGCCATGATCGAGGAGCCATCGGCGCTGAGCTTGAACGGCGTATTGCTGGCCTGCAGCTGCTGCGCGATCGCGGCCGCATCGCTCTGGCCCAGGCCTGCGTACAGCAACCCGTAATTCGGCCCGCGCGACCACAGCACCACGGCCACCCCCAGCGCCACCGCAGCGGCCACCGCCACCAGCAGCAACAGCTGGCGCGCCGCCGGAGTGCGGGAAAGCTGCTTGAAGGTATCAAGGCGACCGTTGTTGTCGGTGGTCGCGATGCCGTTGTCGGCCATGGGGCTGCTCGTTGTCTATGAAGGGAGTCGGCGGCGGACGAAGCGTCGTCAGACCGGCATGTTCATGATGTCCTTGTACGCATCGACGAGCTTGTTGCGTACGGTGACCATGCTGCGCAACGACAGATCGGCCTTCTGCATCGCGATCATGGTGCGCCCCAGGTCCGCGCCGGCATCGCCGCGCTCGAAACTCGCCGCCATGCGGCCCGCCTCCATCTGGGTCTGCCCCACCGACGCGATGGACTGCTTCAGCAAGGCGGAGAAGTCTGGCTGAGCCACCGCCGGAGCCGCCTTGAACGCGGTTTCCGCCGGACGCACCTGCGCCGTCATCTGGCGCATCTGGGCGAGCAGGTTGTTGACTTCGATCGTGCTCATGACTGCCTCATCTACAGCGGGCCGGTGACGAAATCCCGACGCGTGTCGGGTTTGCATGGTGTGGATGCACGAGGCGTGCCAGTTGTTGCGAGGAATCGGGAATCGGGAATCGGGAATTGCAAGAGCGCCCTCTTCCGCCCTGCGGGCACCTTCTCCCGCAAGCGGGAGAAGGGAAAAGCCGTAGTCCCCAATCGCTCCCTTCCCCCGCCTGCGGGGGAAGGTGCCGAAGGCGGATGGGGGCGCTTTTGACCTTGGGTTTTGCGAATGCCGAAACCCTGCCGCCGTCAGGCAGCCATGCTCCCCTGCAACCCGTACTTGCGCAGCTTTTCCACCAGCGTGGTGCGCTGCATGTGCAGCAGGCGGGCGGCGTGGGCCACCACGCCGCCGGTGGCATCCAGTGCCTGGCGGATCAGGCCCACTTCGATGTCGGCCAGATGGTCCTTCAGGTCCAGGCCGTCCTCCGGCAGCAGGCCCAGGGCGGCCACGGACGGGCGCGCTTCGCCGATGTCGGCGACGATGGGGGTACGGCCTTCCATCATCGCCAGCAGGTCGGAACTGCGTGCCTCCTCGCAGGCCTGCTGGCCGCGGTATTTCTCGGGCAGGTCGCTGGCGCGCACTTCACCGTGCGGAAACAGGATCGCCATGCGCTCGACCAGGTTGGACAGCTCGCGCACGTTGCCGGGCCAGGGGTAGGCCTGCAACGCCTGCATCGCGCCCGCGCTGAAGCGCACCACGCCCAGGCCGCGGCGGGCCAGGCGCTGGTTGAATTCGGTGATCAGCACGGCCAGGTCGTCCAGCCGCTCGCGCAGCGCGGGCAGCTCCAGCGGGAACACGCTGAGCCGGTAATAGAGATCTTCGCGGAACTGGCCGTTGGTGATGGATTGCTCCAGGTTGCGATGGGTGGCGGCGATGATGCGCACGTCGCAATGCTGCGTCTTGTTGCCGCCCACGCGTTCGAACACGCGCTCCTGCAGCACGCGCAGCAGCTTCACCTGCATCGGCAGGCTCATGTCGCCGATCTCGTCCAGGAACAGCGTGCCGCCCTCGGCCATCTCGAAGCGGCCCTTGCGCGCGCTGATGGCGCCGGTGAACGAGCCCTTCTCGTGGCCGAACAACTCGCTTTCCAGCAGTTCGGCGGGAATCGCGCCGCAGTTGATCGCCACGAACGGCTTGTCACGGCGCGGCGAGCTGTCGTGGATCGAGCGGGCCACCATCTCCTTGCCGGTGCCCGACTCGCCCAGCACCAGCACGCTGGAGTCGAACGGCGCCACCTGGCGGATCAACGCGTTGACGTGGGTCATCGGCGCGGACTGGCCCACGAAGCGCACGCCGCTGCCCTGGCCGCCCAGCAGGCGCGCATACATGGCGCGCATCGCCTCGGCCATCTGCTCGTAGCGCAGCGGAAATTCCAGCGTGGCGACGCGGGTGGCGAACGGCGACGACGACGCGGTGAACCTGCCCAGCCAGGCCGAGTCATCGGCCAGCAGCATCGGCACGTGCGCCGCCGCGTCACCCAGCAGGCCGAGCTGGCGCTCCGCTTCCGCCTCGTCGGCCACCTGGCCGATGTACACGCCACGCCATGCCTGCATCGATTCGTCGGCGACGGTTTCCTGGTCGGCACGCTGCGGCTGGTAACCCAGGAAATGCAGCGCCGACATCACGGTCTCCACACGGGAGCGATCGGACTCGATAACCAGGAAGTCGAATTTCTGCATGGCCATTACCCCTGTTGCCTGTTGCTGCGCCTGACCCGTCGCGGGAAAGGCTGATCGTCGATGCGGCGGGTTTACGTCGCCGGGCTCGATGGACACTTAGCAACAAGGGGGCCAACGGTGATGTTTTGGTGACGGCAAAACGTCGTGCGTCGACTTTTCATCCCTTCGGCGAGCCGCCGAAGGCGCCATGAAATGGCCGGAATCATCGGCAAGTGATTGAATTCATTTGCATCACATTGAACGAGAGAAAACACGTAACCAGCACGACGGCGATGAAGAAAGCGTCAACAAAAGTTCGCCGGGCGCGACGAAACGTGACCGTGGTCACGTCCGCGGACGCGGCCGGCTACTGACTCAGGACGTCAGTTGGCGCGTTTCTGCCACTTTGCGTCGGTGATGGCGAAAAACCAGCCGTTCGATGGCGTCACCCAGCACGTCACCCGGCGCGGCGAACACCACGAACACCTGGCCATCGTCCAGCCGGCGCTCGACCCTGGCCGCCAGCTCCAGCGGCAGGCTGCGGCACACGTCGAAACGCAGCCGCAGGATCAGGGCATCGCCCGGCGGCACCAGCGCCGCGGGCAGTACCGCGCCGATGGCGTTGAAACGCAGGGCATGCCGTGGCGGCAGCAGGTTGGCGGGCACCAGCAGGTGGTTGACGATGTCGACCAGGGCGGTGAGCTTGGCGTCCATCCGCTGCATCTCCACCATCAGCGGGCTGTCGTCGTCGGTGTCGGCGTGGCGCTCTTCCAGCGCCGCGATCGCGGACAAGGTGTTGAGGTTGCGCTCGGCCAATCGCGCCTGGTGCGCCTGGGCGTCGGGCCAGGGCATGGCCTCGCTGTCCGCGTGCAGGCTTTCGTCGCTGCTCACGCGCTGCTCGAATTCATCCCAGCTGCTGGCGTCCATCGTGATCCCCGGTCATATGGTGGCGTGAGCTGAGTGTAGCGGCGGCGGGGGTTGCCAGGCGGCATGGAGCGAACTGTAGGAGCGACTTCAGTCGCGATGCTTTTGCCTTGGAGCTCCAGAGCAAGAGCATCGCGACTGAAGTCGCTCCTACGATTACAAGAAGCTGTCCAGAGCTGCCTGCCTCAGGCCTGCGCGTACGCGCTGATCGCGCGCGCGCGGCCGTTCTCGCGCTGCCATTGGGCGGCGGCTTCGTCGCGCGCCTGGCGTACCAGGGCGCGCAGCTCGCGGTCGCAGGCCAGGATTTCGCTCAGCTGGTAGACCACGTCGGCGGAATGCTCGCGCCGCAGCAGCGGATCGCGCTGGGCTTCCAGGGTGGCCAACCGCTCCCATTCCTGCGCCTGGCCGGCGCCCAGCATGTCGCGGGTCAGTTGCAGGGCCTGGTCGACGATGCTGCGTTCGCTGGACATGGCTTCGGCACTCATGCGCTGGCGGCGCGCTGGGTGGCGGAGGGGGCAATCTGCACCCAGCTGTCGCGCACTTGCTGCAGCAGCTTGCTGACTTCGTCGATGAGGCTGGCGTCGTCGCGCAGGTTGGCCTGCAGCAGGCGGCGGCTCATGTACTCGTAAAGCGAATCGAGCCGGGCGGTGTTCACCGGGTCGACCTTGGGATCCAGGCTGTCGCGCAGGCCGCCGATGATCTCGATGCAGCGGCCGATGGTTTCGCCCTTGGCGGCCACCTCACCGCGCATCATGTGCGCGCGGGCCTTGACCAGGCGCTCCAGCGCGCCGTCCATCAGCAGCGTGATCAGGCCATGCGGGTCAGCCGACTCCACACCGCCATGCGAACGAATCTGTTGGTAGGCGCCTGCGCCGTAGCCGAATCCCATGATCGTCTCCTGCTGTTACTTCTTGTTGATGTTGTTCAGCGCGTCGAACTGCTGCTGCAGATAGCTGCTGGTGTTGTTGAGCTTGGACATCAGCGTATCGAGCGCCGTGAACTGCGCCTTGTAGCGCGCGGTGAGGTCATCCATGCTCGCGTCCAGCGCGGTCTGTCGAACTTTCAGATCCTTCAGTTGCTGGCTGATGCTGTCGGTGCGACCGGCGAGTGTGCCGTGGTCGCCGACCCAACTGGTCAGCTGGTTGCCGAGCTGTTTGGAAAAACCGTTGTCGCCGCCGAACAGGTCGCTGACCTGCTTGCCGCCATCGGCAAGCGCCTTGGTCAGCGTGTCGTTGTCCAGCTTCAGGGTGCCGTCCACCTGCAGCGAAATGCCGATCGACGAAAGGCTGGCACCGTTGGCGCTGCCGCCGACGATGCGCGCCAGCGTGCTGTTGATGCCGTTGAGCGTGGCGTCGCCGATCATGGCGCCAGCCGTGCCGGTAGTGGCGTCGTACCTGGTGAGGTTCTGGTAGATGCCCACGAAGCTGTTGTACGTGCTGACCAGGTTGGTCAGCGCGCTGGTGGCCTTGGAGGGGTCGTTGGCCACGGTGACGGTGCTGGTGCCTTCGGCCACGAGATTCAGCGTAAGCCCGTCGATGGCGGTGCTGACGCTGTTGCCGGCGCTGTTGGCGGCCAGGCCGTCGATCGTATAGAGCGCATCGGAAGCGGCGGTGATCACGCTCAGACCGTTGCCGCCGCTGGCGGACGCATCGTAGTTCAGCGCTGCGAGCCCGCCGTCGCCGCCACTGCTGGTGATGGTGAAGCCGTTGGCCGCGCCGGTGCGGGTGCCGCTCAACACGAGGTGTGCGCCATCGGTACCGTTGACGATGGTGGCGCTGACGCCGGGGTTGTCGCTGGCCTTGTTGATCGCATCACGGATCGATGCCAGCGAGTTGTTCTCGCTGTCGATGGAAAGGTCCATCGTCTTGTCGCCCACGGTGATGCTGAGCGTGCCGGTGCCCACCGCGGTGCTGCTTTTCTCGAACGCACCGGACGACGCCTTGAGGGCGCTCGCCAGTTGCGTGACTTCAATCTTGTAGCTGCCGCCGACCGCCGTACCGGAGGTGGTGGCGCTGGCATTCAATATGTCGGTGTCGCTGCTCTTGACGGAGCGGGCGCTGAAAGCGCTGCCATCGCTGATCGACGCCATCGCCGACTGCAGGGCGGAAAGCGCGGCGCTGATCTGACCCAGCCCGGAGAGCTGGGTGTTGGCGGTAGCGGCCTGCGCGGTGATCTGGTTTTGCTGCGGTGCTTTCTTTGCGTTGACCAGGCTGGTGACCAGCCCGTCGACGTCGAGGCCCGAACCAACGCCCATCGCCGTCAGCAGACCGGAGGTAGGTGTCGTGGAGTTGACGGTAATCGCCATGTTCGGGCTTCCTTGAAATCAGAAGGAACGGCCGCGCCATCGCGGCCGTTCCGGTTCGACGTTACTGCAGGAGCTTCAGCACGCTCTGGGTCGTGGCATTGGCCTGGGCCAGCACCGAGACACCGGCCTGCTGCAGGATGTTGGCGCTGGACATGTTGGCCGTTTCGGCCGCGAAATCCGCATCCTGGATCTGGCTGCGCGAGGCAGACAGGTTCTGCGAAATGGTCTGCAGGTTGGCGATGGTGGAGCTGAAGCGGTTCTGCACCGCACCCAGGTCGCTGCGCATGGAGCTGATGGTGCCCAACGCCGAATCGATGCGGCTGATGGTGTCGTTGGCGCCAGCCACGGTCTTGACGTTGCTGCTGGCCAGGTCGCCGGCGATGTCATACACCGTGGTGTTGAAGCCCAGATTGCCAGCGCCGGTGCCACCCTTGGTACCACCCACCGTCAGTGCTTCCTGCGAGGCCAGGTGCAGCTTGCCGTCCTGGTCGGCAAAGGCCGAGACGCCGCTGATGCCCTTGGCATTGATCGCCGCAGCCAGTCCGGCTGCATCCTTGAACGTGCCTTCGATACCCACAGCCGCACCCGAGCCGGCCTGCAGCGTGAAGTCGCCGCTGTTGAGCGTCAGCGGGGTCGGGTCGCCCTGGGTAACACCCGTGACGCCGGCGACAACCGCCCCCACGGTGGCGTTGGTGCCCGCGGTCACGGTCATCGCATCGGTGCTGGCGACGTTCTGCGTGATGGTCAGGCCGGTGGTGCCATCCGCGGTGATCGTGTACTTGCCCGCATTGGCGCCCGAATCCAGGGACGTGTTCAAGGCCGTGGCCAGATCGGCCATGGTGCGCCCGCCGACAGCAGCCGCGCTGAGCGTGACCCCGCCGAACTGGAAGCTGGTGGCCGCCGCCGCGTCAGCGACGCCCACCTTCGCGCTACCGACGACCGCGGTTACATCGGCCGAAGCAGCAAACACGCCGGATGCACTGGTCGCCGACGCGATCTGGCCGACCTGCGAAGCGCCGGCGCCCTGGCTCAGGTTCACCGAAATCGTCTCGCCGACGTTGGCACCGATCTGGAACGCCGCCGTACCGAACGTGCCGTCGAGGACGTGACGACCGTTGAAGGTGGTCTGCTGCGAAATACGGGTAATTTCCGCCAGGCGCTGCTGCACTTCGGCGTCGAGGGCGGCGCGGTCGGAGTCGGAGTTGGTGGCGTTGGCGGACTGCACGGCCAGCGTACGGATACGCTGCATGTTGTTGGTCACCTCGTTCAGCGCCGACTCGGTGGTCTGCGCCAGCGAGATGCCGTCGTTGGCATTGCTGACGGCCTGGTTCAGGCCGTTGATCTGGGTGGTGAAGCGGGTGGAAATGGCGAGGCCGGCGGCATCGTCTTTCGCGCTGTTGATCTTCATGCCCGAGGACAGGCGCTCGATCGCGGTGGACAGTTTGCTCTGCGACTTGGCCAGGTTGTTCTGGGCATTCAGCGAGCTGATGTTGGTGTTGACGCTCATGACCATGGAAGTATCTCCGAATCGGGGTTGTGTGCCGACGATGGCCGGCCCAGACAATCGGACGGGGATTCACTCGGGAATGCCTCCGCCTTGTTCAGTGTTTCGACTCGACAAATCGGAACTTGAGTCTTGTCAACGCAAATAATCAAATAATTTTGACCCTTGCACCTTGGTAAAGGTCTGCTGCGCAGCCTGCAACGCGGTGGTTTGCGCGCCGAGCTGGCTGATTGCGTCGTAGTAATTGACACTCTGCACGTCTGAAAGCGCGCTCTTGTACTGAAGGCTCAAGTCGTCGTTGAGCCCGGCTTGCTGGTCCAGCGCATTCATCCGCGCACCCACCTTGCCGCGGGTGCGCGTGATGTTGTCGATGGCCTGATCAAGATTGGAAAACTGGGTGTTGATCGCGTTCTGCATCTTGCTGTCGCCACCATTGGGCGTCTGCAGCACCGCGATGATGTTGTCCAGCGTGGCGAATACGCTTTGCGATTGCGACGCGCCCAGCGCGAAGCTGTCGCCCACGTCGGGCGTACCCTGGAAGGCAATCTGCGCGCCGCGGAAGGTGATGCTGCCGCCCTTGGCCGGGTCGTAGCTGCCGGTTTCCAGCACGGCGCCAAGACCGTCCTGCACTTCATAGGTATCGGCAGCGGTGAACACGATGCTGTAGCTGCCGCCGTCCCACGCCGGCGGCGTGGCGTTGGGGTCGCTCACCGTGGTGCTGCCCGCCACCACGCTGCCGGTGTTGGCGGCGTTGGCGCTGATCGCGAACTTGCCGTTGCCGGTGGGGATGTCGCCGAACACCGCGCTGCCCGGATCGCCAGTGGCGATCTGCAGGCCGGGGCCGGCGGCGACCATGCGCTGCCCGTCATCGCCGACGTAGGTGACGCCGCCACCCTGCGAGGCGAACGGTTCGGTGCCAGTGCGGTTGCCGGCAAAGATGTAGTCGCCCTGGCCATCCTTGCTGTTGGCCTGGCCCAGCAACTGCTGGCGCAGCTGCACGATCTCGGCGGCAATGTCGCCACGGGTTTCGTCGGTCTGCGTGCCGTTGGCCGCCTGCAGCAGCAGCGTGCGCACGCGGCCCAGCACGTTGGTGATATTGGACAGGCTCTGGTCTTCCAGCCCCAGTCGCGCATTGGCCGAGGTGATGTTGCGCTGGTATTGCGCGGTGTCGGCATCGAGATGGGTAAGGTCCAGCGCGCGCGCGGCGCCCACCGGGTCATCGGACGGCTGGTTGATACGCTTGCCGGTGGAGAGCTGCGTGCTGAGGTTCGACAGGTCGCTCTGCCGGTTCATCATGTTGCCGATGGATTGCTGCTGCATCCAGCTGGTGGAAACTCGCATGGCTTACCCCTGCACGGCGCTGAGCAGCGCGGTGAACATGCTGTTGGCGGTGGTGATGACCTGCGCCGATGCCTGATAGGCCTGCTGGAAACGCACCAGGTTGGCGGCCTCCTCGTCCAGGTTCACGCCCGAGACGCTTTGCTGCGACCCGTACGCCTGGTTGTAGACGGCCGTTTGCGTGGACTGCTCGTCCTTGGCCACCGCGCCGGCACTGCCGACCTGGCTGACCAGTTGGCTGTAGGCCCCGCCCACGCTGGTGACGCCGCCATTGAGCACGCCCAGGTTGGCCACCTTGCCCAGCATCAGCGCGTTGGTGTTGTCGCCCTGCGCGTTGCTGTTGGGTGTCACGGTAAAGCTGTCGCCGTTTTGCGGCGTGCCGCTGAGCTGCAGGTTCCAGCCGTTGGCGTTGATCGGCTGGCCCGGCGTGAATGTCTGCACGGCGCCACCGTCCACGGTGTACGTGGTGGCGGAAGTGAACTGCACGACGCCGCCGCTGATCGCGCCGCCATCGAGGCTGGCGCTGGCCGTGGCGGTGCCGGTGTTGTTGATGCCGCTCTTGATGGCCAACGGTGCGGCGGCGGCAATCTTGTCCGGGTTGTTGATCACCACCGCGAAACTCGCGGCCGCATCGCGACTGGGCTGGATGCGGAAACTGTCGCCGGCCACGGCACCGGCCGGCACCACCAGGCTCAGGCCAGCCGCCGTGAACGGATCGCCGGCGGTACCGGTGCCGCTCATCGCCACGCTGTTGCCGCTGGTGTCGCGCAGTGTCCAGGCGCCGCCGGCGTAGCTCAAGGTGTAATCGGCGCCGGTGAGCTTGCCGACGTCGCTGATGCTGGCATCCACGTTGCCGGTGCCGTTGTTGGTGCTGGCCGCCCGCGCCGTGGGGCCGGCCACGCTGAAGAACTGGCCGCCCACGTCGCCGTTCAAGTCCACGCCTTGCACATGCTGGGCATTGAAGGCGCTGGCCAGCGCCTGCGCGGCACGGCCCAGCTGGGTTTGTGCCGGGTCCAGCACGCTGCTGCGAAAATCCATCAGCGCGCCCAGCGCGCCACCGCTGATGCGGCCGCTCAACACGCTGCCGGATGCCGCGCCCACCACTTCCTGGCGGGTGGCGTCGTAGATGTTCGGCGCGGTGGCCAGTGCATATGACTGCGTGCCCGACACCAGCGACTGGCCATTGCCCACGAACACGTTGATGGTGTTGTCGTTCTGCGGCACCACGGTGACGCCGACCTGCGCCGAGAGGTTCTTCACCAGCGCGTCGCGCTTGTCCAGGAGATCCGATGGCGGGGTGCCGCCGGTGGCCACGGACGAACGGATCAGGCCGTTCAATTTCGCGATCGAGTCGCTGTAGCTGTTGATCGAATTGACCGCGTCGCCGATCTGCTGCTGCACCTGGCCGGAGAGCTGGTTGAACTGCCCGGACAGCGAATGGAAGGTGCTCGCCAACCCGTTGGCGCGCGCCAGCAGCACCTGGCGCGAGGCGGCGTCCGAAGGCGCGTTGGCGGTGTCGTTGACCGCGCCGAAGAAGCTGTCCAGCGAGGTCTGCAGGTTGCTGCTGCCGGACAACTGGTTGTTGATCTGGCCGGTGAGGCCGGCCATGGTGTCGGCGCGGCTGGAGCTGGACGTGGCCGACCACAGCGAGGAATTCAGGAATTGGCTGTACGCACGCTGCACCGCCACCGTGTTGACGCCGGTGCCGATGAAATAGCCGCCCACGCCCTGCGGCAGCGCGGTGCCGTACGACACCTGCTGGCGGCTGTAGCCGTCCGTGTTGACGTTGGCCACGTTGTGGCTGACCGTGCCCAGGCCAACCTGCGCGGCAAGCAAGCCGGAAACGCCGGTGTTGAGCATGTCAACCATGGATCTTCCTCGGTGTGCCGGATGCGCGGCAATGCACGCCACCCTTAGCGGCGAACGACGCGATAGCTGTAGGAGCGGCTTTAGCCGCGACCGGGCCAGCGTACGGTTCCACGGTCGCGGCTGAAGCCGCTCCTACAAATGCGATGGACAGGTTCATTGCATACCCCCATCCAGATGCAGCGCCGCCATCGCCTCGCGCATCTGCGGGCTGTTGGCAATCGCGGTGATCTTGGCCGCGTAGGACGGGTCGGTGGCGTAGCCGCCGCGCACCAGCGCATGGGCGAAGCCGGCGATGTTGTCGCCCTGGCCCAGGGCGCGGGCGTAGCGCGGGCTGTCGCTGATCAGGCGGGCGTAGTCGGCGAACGAATCGGACGG
The DNA here is from genome assembly GCF_039523575.1 of Rhodanobacter caeni. Lineage (NCBI taxonomy): Bacteria > Pseudomonadati > Pseudomonadota > Gammaproteobacteria > Lysobacterales > Rhodanobacteraceae > Rhodanobacter > Rhodanobacter caeni. Next base: position 604,792 of record NZ_BAAAFO010000003.1, read on the forward strand.
CGAGTCGTAGGCGCGGAACTGGTCGCGCTTGCGCACGGCTACGCCGTTTTCGTATTCCAGCGTGGGCACGGTGACCTTGTCGCCATCCCAACTGCTGCCGGCCTTGATGCCAAAGAGATTGTTGCTGCTGCTGCCGTCGCCACCCCTGGGCAGGTGCTTGCCCCAGCCGGTTTCCAGCGCGGCCTGTGCCAGCAGCGCGCGCGCGGAGACGCCCAGTTTCTGCGCGGCGGCCGCCGCGTGGGGCGCCAGCGCGCGCACGAAGTTCACCGGATCGCCACCGGGCAGCAGCCTGGCGGCGGTGCCGGCCACGTTCGCCGCGCCCTGGGCAAGACGATCCAGCGTGTCGCGCCAGCCGGTGTCGGTATCGGTTATCGACGGCATGCGGCCAGCGGCCGCGTTGTCGCCGTCGGCATCGCTGCCCAGTTGCAACAGCGCGCGCACGTTGGCGTTCATCACCTCGCTGACGTCGCGCACGGGCTTTGCCGCCGGCGCGCCCGCACTCAGCAACTGCGTGGCGGCCAGGTCGGCGGCGGTGGGCGTGGCCGCTGCGGCATCGGGCTTTCCGCCCAGCTGGCGGATCAGCATTTTCGCGATGCCCAGGCCGTTGCCGCCGTTGGCCAGGGTCAGCGACAGCTGCTGGTCGAACATGTCGCGATAGGAATCGCCCGCCTTGCTGTCGCCCATGCCGCCGCCCATGGACGCGTTGGCGTCGCGCATCGACTTCAGCATCATCTGGGTGAAGATCGCCTCGAACTGCCTGGCCACCGCCGGCAAGGCCGCCTTGCCGCCGTCGCTGCGCGCTTGCGCGCGCAACTGCTGGAAGCCGGACATTTCGGTCCAGGTATCGAGGGCGGGATTGGCGGCGTTGATGGCTGTCATGATCTTGACGGTCTGATCAAATCACCACGAGCTCTGCATGAAGCGCGCCAGCCTGCTTCAGTGCCTGCAGAATCGAGATCAGGTCGCTGGGCGCGGCGCCCACTTGGTTCACGGCGCGCACGATGGTGTCCAGGCTCACGCCCGGGCCGAACTTGAACATGTGGCCGCCGTCCTCGCTGACCTGCACGTTGCTGCTGGGCACGATCGCGGTCTGGCCCTTGCTGAAGGGTGCCGGCTGGCTCACCAGGGCCTGCTCGCCGATGGTGACCTGGATGGCGCCGTGCGATACCGCCGCCGCGCTCACCCGCACGTCGGAACCGATCACCACGGTGCCGGTGCGCGAGTTGACCACCACCCGCGCCGGTGCCTCACCGGGCTGCACGTCGAGATTCTGGATCGCCCCCATCCACGCCACCTTCTGCGACGGGTCCTGCGGCCCGCGCACCGATACGGAGCCGCCGTCGATCGCCTGCGCGGTGCCCGCGCCGTAGGCCTGGTTGATCGCCGTGGCGATGCGCGCAGCCGTGGTGAAATCGGCGGTGTTGAGGTTGAGCGTCAAATTGCCGCCGCCGGAAAACGACGAGGGCACGGTGCGTTCCACCGAAGCGCCGTTGGGAATGCGCCCGGCCGCAGAGCTGTTGATCTGCACGCTGGAACCGCTTTTGCCCTGCGCGCTGATGCCGCCGACCACCACAGCGCCCTGCGCCATGGCGTAGACGTTGCCATCGGCACCGCGCAGCGGCGTCATCAGCAACTGCCCGCCGCGGATGCTCTTGGCGTTGCCGATGGAGGCCACGGTGATGTCGATCGCCTGCCCTGGCTTGGCAAACGCCGGCAATTCGGCGGTGACCATCACCGCGGCCGCGTTCTTCAGCTGCGGCCGCGCATTGGCCGGCACGGTGATGCCGAACTGCTGCAGCATGTTTTCCAGGCTTTGCGTGGTGAACGGCGCCTGCGTGGTCTGGTCGCCGCTGCCGTCCAGGCCCACGACCAGGCCGTAGCCGATCAGCTGGTTGCTGCGCACGCCGGCAACCTGGGCCAGGTCGCGGATCTTGTCGGCGTGGGCGGGGGCGATGGAAAGCAGGCAGATCGCAAAGCCAACTACGAAGCGCAGACCTGCCCCCTCTCCCCTGCGGGGAGAGGGCTGGGGAGAGGGGGCGGGCTTGCGAAAGCGTCCGATGAGGCGGCGGGTGGATGCGGAAAGAACGCGATAGGAGGAGGTGAGGGAGATTGGGGCACCCTCTCCCCAACCCTCTCCCCGGGGGGGAGAGGGGGCGAACGTGCCGGGCGGGTTCGTGCCTTCGTGCTTCGGGGCAACCGTGGGGCATATGGACGTATGGACGTTCATCTTAGAAAGGCATCCACTTTGAATTGAAGAACCGCGACAGCCAGCCGCGCGTGTTGGCGTCGGCCAGCGTGCCGCGGCCGGTGTAGCTGATGCGCGCGTCTGCCACGCGGGTGGAGGGCACGACGTTGTCCTGCCCGATGTCCTGCGGGCGCACGATGCCGGAGATGCGCACCAGTTCCTGGCCCTGGTTGATGGTCAGCCACTTCTCGCCGCGTATCAGCAGATTGCCGTTGGTGAGGCGCTGCGCCACCGTAACGGTGAGTTGTCCGACCAGTTGATTGCTCTGCGTGCTGGAGCCGGCGCCGTCGAAGGTGCGCTCGCCATCCAGCCCGATGTCCGCCACCTTGCCGCCGATCGACAAGGCATGGCCGAGGACGGTGGGCGAGGCGATGTTCGCCTTGTCGCTCTTGCTGGTGGTGGTGGTGGCCTTCTTGCTGGCCTGGGTGCTTTCCACCAGCGCCACCGTGAGGATGTCGCCGACGCGGTGCGCGCGCGGGTCGGTGAACAGCTCCATGTTCTGCTGATCGTGATAGATCGACCCGTCCGCCTGCGCCACCGTCGGCTGTGCGGGTGGCGGCGTGGGCGCCCACTGCGCGTCGTCGCGCGCCGTCGGGCCACCGGCACAACCGGCCAGCAAGGCCAAGGCGCAAAGGGCGGGCAGGAATCGTAGGGTGGACATCACGGCATCACTCAGATCTTGTTGGTGAGGAACTGCAGCATCGAGTCGGCGGCCGACACGGCCTTGGAGTTCATCTCGTAGGTGCGCTGGGTCTGGATCATGTCGACCATCTGCTCGACCACGTTGACGTTGGAGCTTTCCAGCGCCCCCGAGGCCAGCGTGCCCAGCCCGTTGAGCCCGGGCTGGCCGATCTGCGGCGAGCCGCTGGAGGCGGTTTCCAGATAGAGGTTGTCGCCGTTGGGCTGCAGGCCGGCCGGGTTGATGAAGTCGGCCAGCTGCACGGTGCCGATCTGCTGGTTGGCGGCTTGCCCGGCCAGGCTCACGCTGACGGTGCCGTCGCTGCCGATGGTGATGCTCTGCGCGTTGGCCGGGATGCTGATGGGCGGGTCCAGCGCGTAGCCGTTGGCGGTGACGATCTGGCCGTTCTCGTCCTGGTGCAGCGAGCCGTCGCGGGTGTAGGCGATGGTGCCGTCGGGCATCGTCACCTGCAGGAAACCGCGGCCCTGGATGGCCACGTCCAGCGCGTTGCCGGTCTGCTCGATGTTGCCCTGGGTGAACAGCTTCTCGCTGCCGACCACGCGCACGCCGGTACCCAGCATCAGGCCGGAGGGCGCCAGGGTCTGCTCGGTGGTCTGGCCGCCGGGCTGGCGCAGGTTCTGGTAGACCAGGTCCTGGAACGAGGCGCGTGCGCTCTTGTAGCCGGTGGTGTTGGCGTTGGCCAGGTTGTTGGAGATCACGTCCATGCGCGTCTGCTGCGCATCGAGACCGGTCTTGGCTACCCACAGGGATGAAAACATGTCGTTTGACTCCGTTTGGACGTCTGGATGTCTATCTGATGGATCAGGTCATCTGCAGCAGCCGCGAGGCGGACTGCGCGTTCTCGTCGGCGCTCTTGATCGAGCGGATCTGAAGTTCGTACTGGCGCGACAGCTGGATCATCTGCACCAGCGTCTCGGACGGGTTGACGTTGCTCGACTCCAGCGCGCCCGACTTCACGGTGACCGTCGGATCGGTGGGAGCGGTGCCGCCGCCGACCAGGTGCATCAGGCCGTCGGTGCCCTGCGCCAGCTCGGCCACGTCGGGGTTGACCAGCTTGATGCGGCCGACCGCGGCAATGGTTTCCGGCGTCTGTCCCATCGGCACCACCGACAGCGTGCCGTCGGCGCCGATCGACATCTGCGTGCTTTGCGGCACGGTGATCGGGCCGCCGTCACCCATTACAGGATTGCCGCGGTCATCGGTGAGCAGGCCGTCGGCGGTGAGTTTCAGGCCGCCGGCACGGGTGTAGGCCTCGCTGCCGTCGGGCGCCTGCACCGCGATCCAGCCGGCGCCCTGCACGGCCACGTCCAGCTCGCGGCCGGTGTCGATCTGGCTGCCCTGGCGCATGTCCACGCCCTGCCCGTAGGCCACGCCGTTGACGCGCGTGGGCAGGCCCTGCCCCTGCACCGCCAGCGGCTGGAAGGCGGACATCTGCGCCTTGAAACCCACCGTGTCGGCGTTGGCGAGGTTGTGCGCCACCTCCGACTGCGCCCGCATCATCTGCGTGGCGCCGGTCATGGCTACATAGAGGGAATGGTCCATGGCGGGTTCCGTGGGTCAGCGAAGGGTCGGGGCTTTAGTTGCCCAGGTTGATGATGGTCTGGGTGAGCTTGTTGTCGGCCTGGATCACCTGCGCGTTGGCCTGGTAGTTGCGCTGCGCCTTGATCATGTTGACCAGCTGCGCGGTGAGGTCGGAGGTGTTGGAAGCCTCCAGCGCGCCGGACTGCACCACGCCGTAGGTACCGCTGCCGGCCGCACCCATCACCGCGGTGCCGGAGTCGTACGACGCCGCCCAGTTGGTGTTGTTCAGCTGACGCAGGCCCTGCTGGTTGGAGAACTGCGCCAGCGCCAGCTGGCCCAGCGAGGTGGTCTGGCCATTGGAATACTTCGCCTGCACCACGCCTTCGCTGGAGACGTCGATGCTGGACAGGATGCCGGTGGGATAGCCGTCCGGATTGATCGCGCTGGCCGAATAGGTGTTGCCGAACTGGGTGGCCTTGGTCATGTCCAAGGTCAGCTGCATCGGATCGGAGCCGGGGTTCACGGTCACCGCCGGGAACGTCAGCTGGCCGTTGGCCGGCGCGACCAGCGCACCGCTGCTGTTGAAGGTGAGCGTCTGCGTGGCGCCGGTATCCGTGCCATCGACGTACAGGCGCGTGGTCCACTGGTTGGCTGCCGCGTCCTTGACGAAATACACGGTGCCGCTGTGGGTGGCGCCCAGCGAGTCATACACGGTGAACGGGGTGGACTGGTTGAAGCTGGTGGCGTCGGTGATGTCGAACGCGGTGGCCGGCGCGGTGGCGTCCGAGGGCAGGTTCAGCGACATCTGCACCTTGCTGGTGGCCTTGGCGGCGTTCTGCGAGGTCAGCAGTTGCAGGTCGCTCAGCGTGCTGTTGTCGAAGGTGCCGTTGGCATTGGCCGGGTAGATCTGCAGGCGCTGGCCGGTGGCGTTGGTGACGAAGCCGTTGGCATCCTTCTGGAACGCGCCGGCGCGGGTGTAGGAGTAGCCCTTGCCGTCCTTCAGCGTGAAAAAGCCCTCGCCGCTGATGGCGAAATCCAGGCTGTTGTCGGTGGTCTCGATGCTGCCGGCGGTGAACTGCTGGGCCACGTTGGTCAGGCGCACGCCGCTACCGACCTGGGTGGCGCTGAGGTTGGGGCCGGAGGCGTTGAACAGCTCGGCGAACTGGCCGCGCGAGCCCTTGAAGCCGGTAGTGGCGGTGTTGGCGATGTTGTTGGCGGTAACCTCGAGATCGGCGGACGCCGCGTTGAGGCCGCTCAGTGCGATATTGAAAGCCATCGGGATAATTCCTCAGTGTTGTAGCCCCGCGGGGCCTCAGTTGATCTGCGCGACCTGACTCAGCAGGACCCCACCAAAACCGTCCACATCCAGATACGCACCGTCGGCGCCGGTCATGCCCACGCCGGCCACCTTGCCGCTGACGTAGGTGGCCACCGCGGTGTTGCCTGCCTGCGCCTTGAGGCCATACGTGCCATTGGCCAGTGGCGTGCCGTCGTCGCCCTTGCCGTCCCAGTGGAACGACACCAGGCCGGATGCCGGCGTGCCCAGGTTCAGCGTGCGCAGCACGTTGCCGTCCTTGTCGGTGACCTGCACCAGCACGCTGCCGCCGCCGTCGGGCACGTTCACCGCGCCATCGAGGCCGCCATCGCGCAGCTGGCCCGCGGCCGACGGAACGGTGACGCTGCGCCCCACCATGCTGCTGGCCTGCAACAGCTGGTTGCCCTGCATCGAGGCGCTCAGCGCATCGAACGAGCTCTGCAGCGACTGCGTGGCCGACACCTGGCCGATCTGCGCCAGCTGGCTGACCATCTGCGATGAATCCATCGGCTGGGTCGGGTCCTGGTTGCGCATCTGCTGCACCAGCAGGCTCAGGAAATCGGACTGGCTCAGCGCCTTGTCCTTGCTGCGGGAGGCGGCGGTGGTAGCCGCCGAACCGGTGCCGTTGATTGCGATATCGCTCATCTCATGTGCCTCGCGCGGTGCTTTACTTGCCCAGGTCCAGCGTCTTCTGCATCAGCTGGCGGGTGGAATTCATCACCTCGACGTTGTTCTGGTAGGAGCGCGAGGCCGAGATCATGTTGACCAGCTCGTCGACCGGGTTGACGTTGCTGGAGAAGACGTAGCCGTCGGCGTTGGCCATCGGGTTGCCCGGCTCGTAGCGGCTGGGAATGGCGGCCTGGCTCTCGGTGACGCCTAGCACCTGCACGCCCTGGCCGTTGTCGACCGCCTGGCTGCCGAACTGCTTCTGCACCGCCGCAAACAGCGGCTCGCGCGAGCGATAGGCGGCTTCCGGCGTGCTGGCCACGCTGTCCGCGTTGGCGAGGTTGCTGGCCACGGTGTTGAGCCGGGTCGACTGGGCGGCCATGCCGGAGCCGGCCACGTTGAATATGGAGAAAAGAGACATCAGCCCTGCCCCTCGATGGCGGTGCGCAGCATGCGGATCTGCGCGGTGATGAAGGAAAGGCTCGCCTGGTAATGCACGCCATTGGCGGCGAAGGCGGCCTGCTCGACCTGCTCGTCGACGGTGTTGCCGTCCATGCTCGGTTGCGTGGGCGTGCGCCAGGAGAGCGGCGTGCCCGCCGCTGTGGAGCTGCCTGCGCCGATCTGCCCGGGCGTGGGCGCCTGCAGCGCAAGCGAGCCTGCGCCACCGGCGCTGTCGCTGGCCGCCGCCAGCACCTTGCGGAAATCGATGTCGCGGGCCTGGAATCCGGGCGTGTCCGCATTGGCCAGGTTGTTGGCCAGAACCTCGGTACGGTTCTGCCACAGGTCCAGGGCCCGGGTATGGATGCCAAACAGGTTGTCGGGGATCAGGCTCATCGTTTCGCTCCGCGTGCTGTTGCCGCACGGAGCAGGAGGCAAATTGCATGCCACCACGCTGAAAGCCTTGCTGTGACTGGGTTTGCGGGGGTTTGCCCGGCGCGTCGGAAATGAGGCGCAGGGGTGGAGACGGTTTGTTGACGCTGAAAAAGCGCCCCCTTCCGCCTTCGGCACCTTCCCCCGCAAGCGGGGGAAGGGAACAGCTGGGGCGTGCAGTGCTTTTCCTTCTCCCGCTTGCGGGAGAAGGTGCCCGAAGGGCGGAAGAGGGCGCTCTTGCCTACGCCTCCTCGTGATCCGGCAACAGATCGAGCACCGCCTTGGCCAGCAGATCAGGCTGGAACTTCGCCACGAAGCGATCGGCGTTGACTTCCTTCACCATCGCCTGGTTGAACAGCCCGCTGAGCGAGCTGTGCAGCACCACCTTGAGCTGGCGCAGCGACGGCGTCTCGCGGATCGCCCGGGTCAGCGCGTAGCCGTCCAGGCGCGGCATCTCGATGTCGGACACCACCAGCTTCACGCCTTCGGCAGGGTCGGCATCGACCAGTTCCAGCAACTTTTCCAGCGCCTCGCGGCCATCCTGCGCCACCACGCATTCGATATTCATCTGCTTGAACAGCGCCACCAGCCGGCGCCGCGCGATCACCGAGTCATCCACCACCATGATGCGGCGAGGGCTCAGCATGGTGTCTTCGGACATGCGCTGCATCTGCGCGGACAACTCCGCCGGACCGGCATCGATGCTGGCCAGCACATGCTCCACGTCGATCACCGCCATCAGCGCGCCATCCACGCGCGTCACCGCATTCACCCGCGCGCCAAACCCCAGCGCGCCGGACGGCGCCACCAGCGATTCGCCATCGCAATGCACCATGCGCAGCAGATCGGACACCAGGAAGCCCTGCATCGAGCGGCTGAACTCGGTAACCATCAGGTGCGCCGACTCCACCTCGCGCAGCGGCGCATAGCCCAGCGCCGCGGCCAGGTCGATCACCGGAATGGTCTGGCCGCGGTAGTCGCAGCTGCCGGCCAGCAACTCGTGCACGCCGTGCATGCGCTCCAGCGGCGGCCGGCGCAACACCTCGCGTACCTTGAACACGTTGATGCCGAACAGTTGCTTGTCGCCCAGGGTAAACAGCAGCATCGCCACCCGGTTGTGCCCGGCCAGCCGGGTGTGCCGTTCCACCGTGTCCAGCAGCGTGCCGCTCATGCAGATTCCTCAGGCGCCCAACCGCACCACGCGGTTCCAGATCTGCCTATCGGCCGCGCGGCGCCGCACTTGAGCGCGGCGCCCGTGCAAGCCGCAGCAAAGGCAAAGTGGCATATGACTTGCTTGCTCAAGTTTCGACATTGACTGACGATGCAGCTTCAGGAGCCTGTCTGGCTTTGGTGGCCGAGCCGAGAATTCGGCTGTGTGAGGACAGATTCCCGACGATTCGCCGGTCCATAGTGGTGCTATGGACCAAGGATCGGCGGGAATATGGACCGCACAGGCGGATTCGCAGGCCGGCCAGCCAAAGCCAGACAGGCTCCCAGCACCCTCGCCTATCCATAAGGTCACCGTTTGCCCATGAGCTTGATTTGGAACTCGCACCTCACCGCCCTGGTGCAGGCAGCCGCCGCTGGCGACGAGACGCAGGTGGCGACACTGCGGCGCAAGTATCCGCGCGCCGCGCAGGCGATCGCGCCGTTGCTGGCGCGCGTCGCCAGCCAGCCACCGGCGGCGGTCGCGCTGCAGGCCATGGAGCAGCAAAGCCTGGTGCTGGCCGCGGTACAGCAGCTATCGCGCGAGCAGAGTGCGCTGGACAAGGCCGCCACCGAAAGCCGCAGCAGCGTCGATCGCTTGACGGACGGCAGCGCCGGGATCTCGACGGCGTTGCGCCAGATCGGCACCGACCTGGACCTGGCCGCCCAGGCCGGGCAGGCCGGCGAAGGCAGCGTCAGCGAACTCGACGGCCAGTTGCGCCTGCTGCGCAGCGCGCTGTCGGCCATGAACCGCAACCAGAGCCGGCTGGCCGAGCAGGTGGCGCAGATCCGCAAGCTCACCGGCGTGGTGCAGGAAATCGCCCACCAGACCAACCTGGTCGCGCTGAATGCCGCGATCGAGGCCGCCCGCGCCGGCGAGGCGGGCCGCGGCTTTGCGGTGGTCGCCGACGAAGTGAAGCAACTGGCGGAGAAAACCACCCTCACCACCACCGAGATCGAAACCGTCACCGGTTCCATCGGCGATTTCTCGCTGCAACTGGACGGCGACGTGCAGCACGGTCTGCAGCAACTGGAGCGCGCGCAAGCCGGCGTTGGCCAGGCCAGCAGCGCCCTGCACGAGGGCGGCGAAGCGCTGCGCACCGCCCACGGCCGCGTCGCCGGCGTGCTGCAGAATCATGACGTGCAGCATGCGCGCGCCACCACCACGCAGGCGGCGCTCGGCGCGCTGCAGCGTCGCGGCATCGAGGCCCGCCGCCAGGCCGAATCGCTCAACCGCGCCGCGCTGCTGGCGCACCGGCTGGGCCTGGACTGGCTGGAAAGCGAAAGCGGCAACGACCCGGCCAGCCTCAGCCTGACCGTACGCGAGAGCGCCGCCAGCCTGCGCCAGGCGATGGAACTGGCCCTGCTCGACCCCAGCGCGCTGGACCGGCGCTGGTTCGACACGCATTCCCTGAACCGCACCGTCCGCCGCCTGACCGCCCTGCATCGCAACAAGCCGGCCAGCGCCGCGCTCGACGAAAGCGGCACCGCGCTGTGCGAACAGAGCCAGCGCTTCATCACCCTGGTGTGCGACGGCCAAATGGACGAAGCCACCGCGCTGTCGCAACAACTGGAAGCCGGCCGCGAGGCCTTGCTGGCGCAGCTGGGCACGCTGCTGGCCGAAGCATGAAGCAGGACGCGCCACGTTCCGGCCTCCGGCTCGCCGCAACGTGGTGCGCGCTGTCGTGGGCGGCGGGCTGCGCCAGCCCCGCATGGGCGGCACAATCGCCCGATGCCATAAGAGCCGCCGCCGAACAGGCGGTGCGCCAGCATTACGCCATGCCGGGCAACCGCGTCGTGGTGCGTACCGAACCGCTCGACATGCGCCTGAAGCTGGACGACTGCGCGCAACCGCTTATCGCCACCGTACCCGACCGCGCCACCCCGCCCTCGCACATGAGCGTGCAGGTGCAGTGCACGCAACCGCGCCATTGGAGCGTGCGCGTGCCGGTGCAACTGGAACTGTTCCGCACCGTGCTGGTAACCAGCCACGCGCTGCAGCGCGGCGACGGCCTCAGCCTGGCCGACGTTCGCCAGGAAGAGCGCGACATCACCCGCCTGGGCTACGGCTACGTGGAAAACCTGCAGCAGGTGGCCGGCCGCACCCTGTCGCGATCTCTGCCCAAGGATGCCGTCCTGAGCCCCGGCGCGCTGGGCGGACGACGCATGGTGCGCGCGGGCGACCATGTACAGCTGGTGGCACGGCTCGGTAGCATTGAGGTTCGCGCCGACGGTGTGGCACTGGGCAGCGGCGACAATGGCGCCCGCCTGCGGGTCCGCAACGAAAACTCCGGCAAGATCGTCGATGCCATGGTCAGCGCGCCCGGCGTGGTCACCGCCCTGCCCTGAAGTCAATTTCCCGGCGCACCCTAAAGTTTCCGGTTACGCGGCCGATGTGTGTGACACAGGGCTCATTTTGCAGCGAGAAGGATCGATGACCACTTCCATTCAAAACAATGGCTTGCCGAATTTTCCCCAGGCAACCGGCGCCACCGCGAATGCATCGGCATCCACCACCGCTGCCACCGGCGGCAACGCCCCCGCCTCGCCCCAGTCGGACGACCAGCTCAAGCTGACCGATTCGGCGCGGGCACTGCAGGAGGCCGCGCGCCTGGACACCTCCTCCGCCATCGACAGCAAGCGCGTCGAGCAGATCCGCCAGGCGCTGGCCAACGGCACCTACCAGGTTGATCCGGGCCGCATCGCCGACCGCATGCTGTCCTTCGAGCGCCAGCTCGGCACGGGTGCCGTATGAACCGGCCGCTGCAGGGCGAACTGGGCGATGCGCTGGGCGCCGTGCTCGGTGACATGCAGCAGGCCATCACCCAGCTGATGCAGGTGCTGGAGAACGAGCGCACGGCATTGAATGCCGGCAACAGCGACGCCCTGGGCGAAGCCGGCGCCGGCAAGCAGAAACTCATGCTGCAGCTGGAACAGCTCGATGCCGAACGGCAACAGCTGAGCCGCGAGGCACCGGCCGCCGCCACCCGACTGGACGCCACCTGGGCGCAGGTACTGCAGGGCTTGCGCCGCTGCCAGCAGCTCAACCAGAGCAACGGCCGCGCCGTGAACCAGCGCCTGGGCCAGGTACGCCAGGCGCTCTCGATATTGACCGGACACGCCGGCGAGACCGGGCTGTATGGCCCCACCGGTGGCCTCCGCGGCAGTCTCCGATCGCAAGTGCTGGCGCAGGCATGAGCATGGTGCAGTCCGCCTTTCCGCAGACTGCGTCTCCCTGCCGCCAAAGCATGCAACGCGTTTTCGTATTCAGTGCGATTGAAGAACATGAGCAAATTCGACGTTTCCCCAAACGGCTCCCTTCCTATGTCCGCCTTGCCCGATGCCGGTAACATCCCGCTCCCCATAGCGATGACCACCCCGCTGCCGGTCTTGCGCGTGCCCATGCTGGATCGCGAGCGGCAGTTGTTTGCCTACGAAATCACCTTCCATCGCGAACCGGACGACGAACACACCCTGCTCCAGCGCGTACTGTCCACGCTGACCGACGGTGCACTTACCCGGCTGGTCCGCGGCAACCGCGCCTTCCTCAACCTGCCCGCCGAACTGCTGCCGGAAGATTCCGACGTGCTGCTGCACCAGCCGCGCATCGGCCTGCTGCTGCAGCCGCAAGTGGCCGACAACGCCCCGCTGATGAAGCGCCTGCAGCTGATGTCGCAGCGCGGTTGCCAGCTGATGCTCGATGCCGGCGACCTGGAGCTGGACGGCAGCCTGGCGATCGAATCGCTGATGCAGATCGTGCAGTTCGTACGGCTGGACGCCAGCCTGCTGTCGCCCGAGGTGCTGCGCCAGCGCACCGAACTGCTGCACGCCCGCGGTATCTGGGTGGTGGCCGACCAGGTCAACGACCACGCCACCTATGAGCGCTGCCTGGAACTGCCGCTGCAGGCGATCCAGGGCCGCTACCTGCTGATTCCGCAACCGGTCGCCGTACCGGTGCTCACCGCCAGCCGCCTCAGCATGCTGCGCCTGATGCGCGCGCTGCAGGAAAACAACCCCGGCCCGGTCGAGCTGGGCAACATCATCCGTGACGATGCGGTGCTGAGCTACAAGCTGCTGAGCTGCGTCAACTCCGCCTATTTCGCGCTGCCGCGCCAGCTGAAGTCGGTGCAGCAGGCGGCGATCTTCTTCGGCGTCACCCGCATGCGCAACTGGATCGACACGATGTCGTTGTGCAGCATGGACGACCGTCCGCCCGAACTGCTGCGCGCGGCGCTGATCCGCGCCCACATGTGCGAAAAGCTGGCCAGCGGCATGCCGCACGGCCACGAGGAAATGGCCTTCACCGTGGGCCTGTTTTCGCTGCTGGACACGCTGATGTGCGCACCGATGGAGTTCCTGCTCACGCACCTGCGGCTGGTGCCGGAAATCAGCGACGCGCTGACCCGCCACGGCGGCCCGTTCGGCCCGTTGCTGGAACAGATCCTGGCGTGGGAAGCGGGCAAGATGACCAGCGAACACGCCCAACCGCAGCGCATCCAGCGCATGGCCACGATCTATCTCGAAGCCGCGCAGTGGGCCGACCAAGTCTACGCCAGCGCCAACGGCCACGCCGAGAACTGATCCGCGCGCCCCTGCCCGGGCGGCCGTGGGACCGACGACTGTAGGAGCGACTTCAGTCGCGACGCTCTTGCCCTGAACAGCAAAAGCGTCGCGACTGAAGTCGCTCCTACAAAGCCCCCGATCCAGATCCCCGAATCCCGAATCCCGATTCCCGATTCCCGGCCTCAACGGGTATGCCGCAAATACCAGATCGTCGCCAGCACGCTCAACAGGGCCACCAGCAGCCAGCACAGCATGGGCAGGGTGTCGCTGCCCAGCCACAGCACGGTCGCCGTGGCACTGACCACCAGTGTGCCCACTGCCAGCGACAGCGGAAAATCGCGCTGGATTCCGCGGTGGCCTGACAGCATCAGGTAGGCGCCCAGCGCGGCGACAAACACGGCGAGCAGGCGCCAGACAAAGACGAGCGTGGGCGGTTCGGGCAGGTCGGGGAACATGTCCAGCAGCGAACGATCGCCCACTTCCACCGCAAAGCCCTTGCCGTCGGTGGTGTTTGTCGCTGGCACCAGGCGATCGCCGTCGATGCGCGCCACCACGGTCACCGGTTGCAGCGGAACCTCCTCCCAGCTCACCCGCAGATCGCCGCGATGCGGATCGCCGGGGTTGGCGCTGGTGACGAGGTAGCCGTCGTACGGCACGAACGTGGCCGCGAGATTGGCCGGCAGCGACTTCAGGTCCGGCTGCACCCGCTCGCTGCCGGGCAGCGCATGGACGAGCGCCGGGTCCAGCGTGAAGCCGCCCAGTTGCACGCGATCGGCCACGAACCGCCGCCCGGCGATCGGGAAGCCGCCCGGATTGGCATGCCCGGCCGGCCGCTCGAATTGGCTGGAATCGACCGGCTCGCCCACCCAGTCGAGCTCGTAGTCGGTGCTGCCGCCAAAACGAAGCTCGCGCCACTGGAACATTTCCACATGGCGAATGAGCACGGGCGTGTCCCGGCGCAGGTTGAACTCCGGATCGCGTGGCGCCACCACTACCCGCGGCATGCCGCTCACTCGCGCGAGATACCCGGCCTGGCCCGCTTGCGGCAGGGCGGATGCACCCAGGTCCACCAGCTGCCCGCCATGGCGGCTCATCGCGTCGCGGTAGGTGATGATGCCGCGCTCGGTGGTCGCGGCCCAGCCGATGCCGGCGAGCAGCAGAAGCGCACCCACCAGCCGCAAGAGTCGCCCGCGCATGGCGTCGTTCCACGCCGGCAACATCAGGCCGGCGCTCCGTGCAGGACGGGGCCCGACGAAGGTCGGCGCGGCGCGCGTCGATGCACGCCGCACACTCGCACGCCTTCGTCGGCGCAATCGCCTGCGGGCGGGACCAGTTCCGTCACAAAGTGATACTCCATTGCCACGATCACGGGGCGGTCGAGCGACCGACAGCCGAAAACGGCGCCGATCGCGACCACGACTCCGCTATCAAGCAAGGTACGGGCCAAGCGGATCGCGGCGACGACCTCCGCTCGATCACTCCTGGCGGCCGCCGGCCTATTGCACCCTGCCTGACCCGGATGGCCGGCGCGGATCGCTGGCGGCATCGAGCTTGTTGGTGCGATGGTCCCACGTCACCACGTTCATGAAGCCCCACGGCTGGCGATCGTTCAGCGTGTAGCCCATCGCGGTGAGCCTGGCGCTGGTCGCCTGGTCGAACATGCCCGGCTCCACGTCCACCACATCCGGCAGGAACTGGTGGTGGAAACGTTTGTGCGCCACGATCTGCCGCGCGCTTTGGCCGTCGATGAAATGCAGGATGCCTTCCAGCACCTGGGTGATGATGGTGGAGCCGCCGGGCGAGCCGATCACCGCGCTGCGGTCGGCGCCGATCACCAGGCTGGGCGACATCGACGACAGCATCCGCTTGCCGCCTTCGGGCGCGTTCGCCGCACTGCCCAGCAGGCCGTAGACATTCGGCTTGTCCGGCACCAGCGCGAAGTCGTCCATCTCGTCGTTCAGCAGCACGCCGGTGCCCTCGGCCACGAAGGTGGACCCCAGCACGTAGTTCACGGTGGAGGTCACCGCGGCCATGTTGCCGTCCTTGTCGATGATCGAGAAATGCGTGGTGTGCATGCCCGGATCGCGCACGGTTTCGTGCGGCAGCATCGACGACGGCGTGGCCTTGCTGGGCAGGATGCTCTGGCGCAGGCCGTCGGCGTAGAACGGCGACAGCAGCATGTCCAGCGGCATCTTCACGAAATCCGGGTCGCCCAGGTAGTCGTTGTGGTCGCGGAACGCGCGACGCATCGCCTCCACGATCAGGTGCACGCGATGGGCCTGGTCGAGCTTGTCCAGCTCGAAGCCGGACAGGATGTTGAGGATCTCGGCGATGGCCACGCCACCGGAGGACGGCGGCGGCGCGGTGATGATGCGGTAGCCGCGGTAGTCGACGCTGATCGGCTCGCGCTCCTTGGCGCGATAGCTTTCGAGATCGGCCAGGGTCCAGTTGCCGCCGGCCGCACGCACCGCGTCCACCAGCTTCTGCGCGATGGGGCCACGATAGAAGCCGTCGTTGCCGTGGTCGGCGATGGCCTGCAGCGTCCGCGCCTGGTCCGGATCGCGCCACAGCTTGCCCTCCGCCGGCGGCTTGCCACCGGGCAGGAACTTGGCTGCCGAGGCGGGCCAGCGCTCGAGATCCTTCTGCTGGCCGGCAATCGCGCCGCGCAGGCGCGAATCGGGCTTGAAACCGTCGCGTGCCAGTCGGATCGCGGGCGCCAGCGACTGGGCCAGCGGCAACTTGCCATAGCGTTCGGCGATCAGCACCAGGCCGGCCGGCTCGCCGGGAATGCCCGCCGACAGCGGACCTTTCAAGGCCGCATCGCGGTTGGGCGTGCCGTCGGGGTTGAGGTAATCCTTCGGGTTCACCGCCGCGGGTGCGGTCTCGCGTGCGTCGATGAAGACGTTGCGGCCATCGCTGGCCCGGTGCAGCACGGCCATGAAACCGCCGCCGATGCCCGAGCTTTCCGGCTCGACCACGGACAAGGTGGACGCCACCGCCACCGCCGCGTCGAACGCGTTGCCGCCCTTGGCCAGTATTTCCAGGCCCGCATCGGTGGCCAGGAAATTCGCGCTGGCCACGGCCGAATGCCCCGGACGCTGGACCGGTTGGGCGGCGGCGGTTTCTGCCGGCGCGACACGCGGCGCGCCGTCGGCGGCCAGCGCCACGCCGCAGGTGAGCAGGAGGCTCGCCAGGAGAACGCGTCCGGGCAAGGTTGGCCAACGCGGCGGGAAACTCATGCGGCGGGCTCCATCGCCATCAGGTGGCGGTATTTGAGATCGAGTTGATCGTGCGACTCGATGTGCTCAGGGTCGGTGATGATGCACTCGACCGGGCAGACCACCATGCATTGCGGCTCGTCGTGATGGCCCACGCATTCGGTGCACAGGGCCGGATCGATCACGTAGAACTGTTCGCCCAGCGAGATCGCCTTGTTCGGGCAGGCCGGTTCGCAAACATCGCAATTGACGCAGGTGTCGAGGATTTTCAGGGACATGACGGCAAGCGGGGAGCGAGTGAAGAGGAGCGAGAAGCGAGAGGAAGCAAAGCGCGCCGCCTGCCCGGCTTTACTCTCACTCCTCACTCCTCTTCACTCACCCCCGGTTCCTACATCTGCACGAAGCGGAACGTGGCGCCGGTGGGCTTGATCGCGTCCGCCACGCGCTGCTCGTCGGCCTTGTCGCCGATGAACAGCACGATCACGTCCTTGAACGAACCGGGCTTGGCACCGGTGAAGGCGGTCACCACCAGGTCGGCGGTCTTGCTCGAATCCGGGCCGGCGAACGCCAGCAGATTGCCCGGCAGCACGCCACGGGCGACGGTGTCCTGCACGGTGGACAGCTGGCGATCGTTCTGCGCCTTCTCCTCGTCGGTCTCGCCAGCGGTGACCAGGTAGGCGTACGGCTGCGAGGCGGTCATGCCCTGCAGGTTCTTCTGCAGCAGCTGCACCAGGTACTTGTTCCAGCCCTCGGTGTCGTTCTTGTCGGTCGGGCGGGTTACCTGGGCGGCCTGGGCGGACGCGGCCTGCTGCTCGTCCTCATGCTTGCCGCAGGCGGACAGGGTCAAGGCAGCGGTCAGCGCGACGGCGGCGAGGAGTGCGAACTTACGCATGGTGGTCACCTTCTGTTTCGGGTTGGTTGTTGAAGCCGGTGCGGCTTTTCTGCCAGCGCTGACGCATGGCCTGTTGTACCGCCGGATGCACGAAACCGGAAATCTCGCCGCCGAGGCGGCCGATCTCGCGCACCAGCGAGGAGGAGATGAAACTGTATTGCTCGGCCGGCGTCAGGAACAGCGTCTCGGCCTGCGGAATGAGATGCCGGTTCATGCTGGCCAGCTGGAACTCGTATTCGAAATCCGACACGGCGCGCAAGCCGCGAATGATCACGCCGGCGCCGATGTCCTGCACGAAGGTGGCCAGCAGGCAATCGAAACCGCGCACTTCCACGTTCGGCAGATCCGCCAGCGCCAGCCGCGCCAGGGTGATCCGTTCGGCGATGCTGAAGGTCGGGCCCTTGCTGGAGCTGTCCGCCACGGCCACGACCACGTGATCGAACAAGGTGGCGGCGCGCGACACCAGGTCGGCGTGGCCATTGGTGATCGGATCGAAGGTGCCTGGATAGACAGCCAGGCGCGAATTGCCCAAAGGTTTGTCCACGAGTTCAGCAACGCCTGTAGATGAAGGCCTGGGCCCTGGGAGCCTGGACGAAGAAAGCCGCCCGGGTCCCTAGCTTAACGGATGCGCCAGCCGCTTGGCGCCAGCGCCGTGACGAGGCGCTCAGCCACGGCGATAAAGCGCGCCGCGCGCGTCACCGGCATGGCTTTCCCGCTGCAGCCGCCAGTTCGCGGGCAGCGCCGGCGTCGGCGCCCGCGGCGATTCCACGTAGATCCATGCGGCCGTGGACAGCCAGCCGCCCTGTTCCAGCTGTTGCGCCAGCGCATCCCACAGGCCCAGCGCAAAGGGCGGATCCAGCAGCACCAGGTCGTACTGCCGCGCCGTCCCACGCAGGAATACCTGCGCATCGAGTGCGGCCACCGCGCCGCCGGTCTGCTTGAGCCGGGCCAGGTTCTGTTCGATCGCCCGCGCCACCCGCGCCTCGCGTTCGACAAATTGCACGCTGGCCGCGCCACGCGACAAGGCCTCGATGCCCAGCGCACCGGTGCCCGCGCAAAGATCCAGCACGCGCGCTCCCTCGATGCTGGGCGCCAGCCAGTTGAACAGCGTCTCGCGCAATCGTTCGGCGGTGGGCCGCAGGCCCGGCACATCCGCCACATCGAGCCGCGAATTGCGCAAGCTGCCGGCGATGATGCGGATGCGGCCGGGCGCGCCCCGCCTGGCGGCATTCACGAGCGCCATCCGCGGCGGCGCCACGCGCGCAAAACGGCCGAAACATCCTCAGCGGGCAGTACAGGTTGGGGTGATAGCATGCCGCCCATTGTCTTTGAATCGCGCCCGCAATGCTCAAATTCTGGAAGAAAAAGCCGACCGAAACCGCCTCGGCCCCGACGGAGGACGCGCAGGAACCGCAGCTGCCCGAAGCCGGCACCGGAGCAGACGCCACCGCCCCCGAAAGCGGCTTGCCGGAGTTGCCGGTGGCGTTGACCGAGATCCCCACGCCGTTCGGCACGCTCGACGAACCGGCACCCGTTGCGGAGACGCCGTCCGCCAGCGCCGAAGCGCCGGCCAGGCGCAGCTGGCGCGAGCGCCTGGCGGGCAACGCGTTCGCGCGCGGGCTCGGCAGCTTGTTCGTGCGCAACCCCCGGCTCGACGACGATCTGCTGGACGAGCTGGAAACCACGCTGATCACCGCCGACGTGGGCGTCGAAGCCAGCACCACGCTGGTGGAAGGCCTGCGCAAGCGCATGCACAAGCGCGAATTCGCCGACGCGGCGGCGCTGCTGGACGCGTTGCGCCAGGCGCTGGTCGCGCTGCTGAAGCCGGTGGAAAAACCGCTGCAGGTCGCCGGCCGCCAACCCTTCGTGGTGCTGGTGGTGGGCATCAACGGCGCCGGCAAGACCACCACCATCGGCAAGCTGGCGCGCCGCTGGAGCGACGAGCGCCACACGGTGATGCTGGCCGCCGGCGACACCTTCCGCGCGGCGGCGGTGGAGCAGCTCAAAACCTGGGGCGAACGCAACAAGGTACCGGTCATTTCGCAGGGCCAGGACGCCGATGCGGCCAGCGTGATCTTCGACGCGCTGCAGGCGGCGCGCTCGCGCGGCACCGGCGTGCTCATTGCCGATACCGCCGGGCGGTTGCACACGCAAGGCGGCCTGATGGACGAGCTGGGCAAGATCGCCCGCGTGCTGAAGAAGCTCGACGCCGACGCGCCGCACGAGGTGTTGATGGTGATCGACGGCACCACCGGCCAGAACGCGGTGAACCAGGTGCGCCAGTTCCGCGAGATCGTAGGCGTCACCGGCCTGGTGGTGACCAAGCTGGACGGCACCGCCAAGGGCGGCGTGGTGTTTGCGCTGGCGCGCGAGTTCGGGCTGCCCATCCGCTTCGTGGGGCTGGGCGAAAGCGCCACCGACCTGCGTACGTTCGATGCGCAGGCATACGTCGACGGCCTGCTCCCGGCCAGCCTCGGTCGTGATTGAACCCAGGCACGTTCCGGATGACCGGCGCCAGCCGCGGCTGGCGTCGACCTTGCTGGCGCGGGGATGGGCGATGAGCCCGCGGTGGCGAAGGATATTCGCGATCATCGGTGCCACGGCGCTGGCGGTGTTGCTGCTGCTGGTGGGCGCGGTTTACGTGCTGCTGCAGCCCGATCGCTTCACCGCGATGCTGCAGAACCAGGCCGCCAACGCGGGGCTGGAACTCAACCTCGCGCGGCCGGCGAGCCCGTCGCTGTTTCCGCGCCCGGCGCTGGACCTGCACGGCATCACGCTCAACGCGCAGGGCGCCACCACGCCCATCCTGCTCGCTTCCGGCGGACGCCTGGCGCTGCCCTGGCGCACCTTGCTGGGCGGCCCCACGGTGATCACCCGGCTGGAGATCGATTCGCCACGGGTGGATCTGGATGCCCTGCAGGCATGGATCAACGCATTGCCCGCGCGCGCGCAGGACAGGCCGCCGGACATCCCGCGCATCGATACCGGCGTGAGCATCGACCACGGCAGCGTGGTGCGCGGCGATCAACTGCTGCTGGGCAATCTCTCGCTGGAAGCGGGCAGCCTGGCATCCGGGGTGCCGTTTCCGCTCAGCATCTCCGCCAACACGGCCGATGGCGTGCCGCTGCAATTGCGCCTGTCGGCCACGCCGCGCATCGAAGGTAACACGCTGCAACTGCAAAACATCGCCCTGTATCTGTCGCAAGGCGTCGCCACGCGCATGCAACTGACCGGCAGCGCGCGCTGGCATGGCGCGGCCGATGCCGCTGCCAGCCTCACGGGGACGCTCGATCACGCCGATGCCGGGCAGTACGCAATTTCGCTGGCGCTGACGCCCGCCAACCAGAGCAAGCCGCTGCTGCTCGCGCTGAAGCTCGACGGCCCCGACAACCACGCCGACCTGCAGTTGCCGCCGCTGGCCCTGGCGCGGTGGTGGGGCCACGTGGGCAGCGGCGACAACACCCAGCTGACCGTGCCGCCAGGGAGCGGCCACGCGGAGATCGCGAAGATCGAGATGGGCGGCGTCACCATCGAAGGCCTGACCCTGCTGGCAGGTGACGAGGTGCCCGCGGCGGCCAGCGTCGCCGCGCCGGCATCACCCGCCACCGTGCAGCAGAAAAAGCCGGCGGCTTCCAGGTGATCCCTGCGCCGACCGTCGCGGCGCGCCTGCTGCACTGGTTCGACCAGCACGGCCGCAAGGATCTGCCATGGCAGTCCGGCGACGGCCACGGCCGCGACGCCTACCGCGTGTGGCTGTCGGAGATCATGCTGCAACAGACCCAGGTTGCCACCGTCATCGGGTACTTCGAGCGTTTCGTCGCGGCGTTGCCCTCGCTGCGCGACCTTGCCGCCGCGGACGAAGACACCGTGCTGGCGTTATGGTCGGGCCTCGGCTATTACCGCCGCGCGCGCTTCCTGCATCGCGCCGCGCGGATCTGCGTGGAACAGCACGGCGGCGAACTGCCGCGCGACTTTGCCGCCTTGAGCGCCCTGCCCGGCATCGGCCGCTCCACCGCGGGCGCGATCCTGGCGCAAGCGCACGGCCTGCGCTTCGCCATCCTCGACGGCAACGTGAAGCGCGTGCTCACCCGCTATCACGGCATCCATGGCCACCCCGGCCAAGGCGCGGTGGAGAAGCAGTTGTGGCAGCACGCCGAAAGCCACACGCCTGCCACGCGACTGGCCGATTACACGCAAGCCATCATGGACCTGGGCGCCACGCTCTGCGTGCGCTCGCGCCCGCGCTGCGACGCCTGCCCGCTGGCCAGCGACTGCGTCGCCCACCGCGACAAGCTCACCGCGCAACTGCCCAGCCGCAAGCCGGCGAAAATCCTGCCCACCCGCGCCACCGTGATGGTCCTGCTGCGCGATCGCGAAGGGCGCGTGCTGCTTGAGCGGCGCGGCCCGCAAGGCGTCTGGTCCGGCCTGTGGAGCCTGCCCGAAGCCACCGGCACCGACGACGCCTGGCGTCTCGCGCAACGGCACGCAAGCATCGACGACGCCCGCGCGCTGGCCGCCTTCACCCACGTTTTCAGCCACTACCGGCTCAGCATCGAACCGCTGCTGTTCGATCGGGCGACAGCGCACGCCGCCGTCGCCGATAATCCCGACCTGCGCTGGTGCAGCGCCACCGACGTGGCCGCACTGGGCTTGCCGGCCCCGGTCCGCGCTCTGCTCCAGAACGGCGTGGATGCACATCACGCGCACGAGGCTCTTGATGCCGATCAGAGCGCAAACCCGTCGCGCCACCGCAAGATGGCGCAAAGCTTTCAGGAAACCCCATGACCCGCATCATCCACTGCGCCAAGCTCGACGCCGACGCCGAAGGCCTCGACTTCGCCCCTTGGCCCGGCCCGCTGGGCCAGCGCATCTACGCCGAGATATCCAAGCCCGCGTGGCAGCAATGGCTGGCGCGCCAGACCATCCTCATCAACGAGTACCGGCTCAATCCGCTCGACCCGCAGGCACGCAAGTACCTCGGCGAGGAAATGGAGAAATTCCTGTTCGGCGGCGAGTCCGCCATGCCGCCGGGCTTCGTCGCACCCGACACGGAGTCTTGACGAAAACGCGCGCATTCGGTCTAATGCGCGGCTCCACGCATCAACGGCAACCGAACGGTTCGCCTCGTGGTTCCAGGTTTCCGGCCGGGTAGCTCAGTTGGTAGAGCAGGGGATTGAAAATCCCCGTGTCGGCGGTTCGATTCCGTCCCCGGCCACCATGCATGAAGAAAGGGCTCGCAGCAATGCGCGCCCTTTTTTTACGCGGTGTTCGTGCAGTCCGATGTCGAGTGCACCTCGAAAGCTCGTCGCACACGGCGCCGTCGATGACTATTCGATGAGCTGATCTCAGATCTGCTGGTCGCGCTGCGGGTCGTTGCCGCTCTGGCTGCCGCCGGTGGTGGCGTCGGAATCGCGGTCTTGTCCTGGCACGCGCTCGGGTGCGTTTTTCGGGCCGCCGGGGGAACCGGCGATGCCGCCTTCGTTCGGCGTGTCGGCACCAGTAGCACGCTCGGCAGGATCGCCGGGGATGGCATGGCGGCGCTGGTCGCTCTGGGCGCCCAGGTCGGCGCCGGGGCCCGGCTGGGTCGAGGCGGGCGTGCCGCGGCTGTCGGTGGCCTGGTGGCGACCGTCGTCGCCGGTCAGGCCGTGGTGCGCGCGGTTGTCGTGCGCGCGTGCGCTGCCCTCGTCGAGCGAGGGGCCGGGCACATCGACCGCGCCTCGCGGCGAGCCTGCCTGCGGATTCACGCTTCCGCCGGCCGCCGATGCGGCCTCGTGGCCGATGCCGCCCCGACTCTGCACGTTCTCGCCGGCGGTCTTGTGATCGTGGTGATTGGCGTTGTTGTCCATCGGTTGCTCCTGCGGATGCATCAAGGTGGCGCGTTACGGGTTCTGCCCGCCTTGCGAACCGGGTGCCGGATCGGCAGCCCCGGTAGTGTTGTTGGGCGAGCCGCTGGCGTTCTCGTCGGCCTTGCGCTCGGCGTTTTTCTGGGCCCGATCCTGCTGGGTGCCGCCGCTCTGGTAGCTCGGCCCGTTGTCGGGCGCGGGCACGGCGCCGCCGACCGGCGGGTTCAACGCCGCTTCGCCGCCGGGCGGCTGCAGGCCGTGGTGCGGCGTGGCCTGGCCGTTGCCGCTTTGCCCGCCAAGACCGCCCCGCGGTGCCGGCGCGTTCGGATCATCGACATGGATGTCGTCGCCGCCTTGTCCGCGCTCGCCGGGTTGGGCGTGGTGCTGGGGTCGGTCGTTGGACATGGGTTGCTCCGGGTTTCGGATGGATGTTCAGGTGGCATCTGAAGGCGAATGGCCCGTGTTGTGGTGACCGGCGTAAGCACGCAGGTCATCGGTGGCCGGCGCCGTGCCTGGCTCGGGCTCTCCCTCCGGGCCGAGCGGCCGCTTCCTGGCGGTATCGCGCGACTGGCCGGGCGCCGGCACCGCATCGGCCGGCGGATAGGTATGGCCAGCGCTCGAGGGGGATTTCCCGCGTTGCTGGTCGGTCAATTGCTCGGTGCCGGACAAGGTGTCGCGACTGTTGTCGGCGCCGGCGGCGCCGAACTGGGGGAGATTGGTATTGCCCATGGATTTGGTCCGAAGAGCGTCGGTGCGCAAACCGACCGTCATCGCAGTGTGGCTGGCCGGGTGTCGCGGGGATGTGGAAAACGTGTTGCACGCGGGTTCGCGCGCACGGGCCGATCGCCCGTTCACCGCAACTTGATCGCGCGCGCCCAACACTTCCGGCCCCGTCCATCAGGAGATGTCGACATGACGCAGATGATTCCGCACAACCGCTGCCACCCGCGCTGGATGAAGGCCGCGGCCGCCACCCTGGCTTGCGGCTTTGGCCTGGGCGTTTCCGCGGCAGCCCTGGCGCAGTCGATGACGGCGCCGCAGGTGCAGGCCCGATTGACCGAGCAGGGTTACACCAAGATCCACGACGTGGAGTTCAAGGACGGCATGTGGCACGCCGACGCGAAAAGCGCCGATGGCAACCACGTGGACGTGCGCATCGACCCGGCCACCGGCAAGGTGTATCCGGAAGAAGAGGTGTCGAAATTGAGCGAGGCGGACGTGCGCGCATCGCTGTCCACCCAGGGCTATACCGATGTGCACGACGTGGATTTCGATGACGGCGTGTGGAAGGCGAAGGCCGACAATGCCGCCGGCAAGAAGGTGAAGCTGCGGCTGGACCCGGCCAGCGGCAAGGTCATCGGCACCGACTGAGGATTGCCTCACTCCCCGCCGTCGAAGGCTTGCGCGCCTTCGACGGTGCGTCCCGACTCCCGCGTCCGCTGCCGCCGCCTGCGGCGCCGGCCACGCGTCGGGCACCCCTGCCCGCTTCCGCGCCTGAGGGGGTCAACGCCTAAAGTTTTGGCGGCAACGGCCGCTCAGTTACCGTACGCCCATCGCCCGATGGATGTGTGCCGGAGCCGGCGGGGGGCAGGTTGAATCCGGGCACCGGATGAGGGCCAGCATCGATGGGGTCCGCAGCAGGCCACGCGCTATCGGTGCAGGTCCGGCGGCGGGAATGCATCGCTTTCCCGATGACGGAATGTCATCGGCCGGAGTCACGTTCAGCATGACCATGTTCATCCACCCGTCGATGGCGCCTGGCGCTGTTGACCTGTCCGCGCGCGCCTTGCCCAGAGCAACGCGCGCCGGCGCGGCGTGGATGAAGCTTGGCACCTTGCTGGCCTCGCTGTGGCTGTGGGCGAGCCCGATCCATGCGGCACCCGCCACGGCCGGCAAGCACGCAAGCGAAGCGGGCGTGCCGCTGCTGCGCAATTTCAGCCCGCTCGACTACGGCGCCGCGCCGCAGAACTGGGCGGTGACGCAGGACAAGCGCGGCGTGATCTACGTGGGCAACAGCGACGACGGTGTGCTGGAGTTCGACGGCACCCGCTGGCGCCGCATCCCCGTGCCCAACCAAAGCACCGTGCGCTCGCTGGCGGTGGACGCGCACGGCCGCGTGTACGTGGGATGCGTGGGCGAGTTCGGCTATCTCGAACCCGATGCCCACGGCCGCATGCACTATGTCTCCCTGCTCGACCGCATCGCCCCTGCCTACCGCAGCTTCGCCGACGTGTGGCGCGTGTTTGTCACCGCCGACGGGATCTATTTCGGCACCACCAGCCAGGTGTTCCGGTTGCGCGGCAAGCACATCGACGTCTGGACGCCCGCCATCTCGTTCGACTACTTCTTCAAGGTGCGCGACCGGTTCTACGTGCGTGCCGAAGGTCGCGGGCTGATGGAGGTGGACGGCGACCGGCTGAAGATGGTCAGGGGCGGCGCGCGGTTCGCCCGCGAAAGAATCCACGCACTGGTGGCATGGGGCGACGAGACCGCGCGCGATGGCCCGCTGCTGCTCGGCACCCGCGACCGCGGCTGGTTCGTGCTCGACGAAGGTCGCCTCGCTGCCTGGCCCAACGAAACGAACAAGATCCTGCACGACGACCAGCTCTACGACGCGCACTGGCTGGCCAACGGCACGCTGGCCGTGGGCACCATCCAGGGCGGCGTGCTGCTGGTCGACCGCATGGGCCGTCTGCTGGAGCGCCTGCGCCGCAACGAGGGCCTGATCAACGACACCGTCCTGTCGATGTTCCAGGATCGGGAAAACGGCTTGTGGCTGGCCCTGGACAACGGCCTCAGCCGCCTCGAGGTGGCGTCGCCGCTGACCCTGTTCTCGGGCAACTCCGGGCTGGACGGCACCGTGCTGGCGATGCGCCGTTTCCGGGGCACGCTTTACGTGGGCACCACCAAGGGCCTGTTCCAGCTGCGCAGCGGCGCCGACGGCAATGCGCAATTCGTGGCGCTCGAGGGCATCCGCGCCCAGGTCTGGAGCTTCCTGGACATGGGCGACACGCTGCTGGCGGCGACCGCGCAAGGCGTGGTGGAGGTGAGAAACGGCGTCGCCAACGCCTGCGCCGCCCAGGCGTGCGCCACCGGCGACGTGGCGTTCTCGCTGCTGCGCTCGGCGCGCGAGCCGTCGCGCGTTTTCGTGGGCTTGCGCAACGGGCTGGCGGTGATGCGCCGCGATGGCGGCAGGTGGATCGACGAAGGCAGAATTCCCGGCATTTCCGGCGACATCCGTTCGCTGGCCACCGATGCCCACGGCAACCTCTGGCTGGGCACGCTCAGCAACGGCGCCATCCGCCTCGCGCTGCCGGACGGCTGGCAACCGGGCAACGGCGTGCCGCCGCAGGCGCAAACCTTCCAGCAGCATCGCGACTCGCCCGCCAGCCCCAACTATGCCGTGGTGCAGCGGTTCAGCGCCGGACTGCACGTGGTCACCGCCCAGGGCATCTACCTCTACGACGCCAGCCAGGAGAAGCTGCTGCCGGACACCGCGTTCGCCAGCCTTTTCCCGCAGGGTTCGCGACGGTTGTCGCGGCTCAGCGAAAGCCGGCCCGGACGGATCTGGATGTATACCGCCGACGGCAGCAAGACCATCCGCGAAACCGGCGTGGCCGTGGCCGACGCCAACGGCCATTACCACTGGGAGCCGCAACCGCTGCGCGCGCTGTCCGGCGTGGAGATGTACACCATCTATGCCGAGCCCGACGGCGTCACCTGGTTCGGCTCCAGCGACGGCCTGTACCGGCTGGACTCCACCATCGCGCCGCTGCCCGACCAGCCGCTGCCCACCCTGCTGCGCAAGGTTTCCGACGGCAACGGCCACGTGCTGTGGGGCGGTGCCAGCGCGGCGCCGCCGACGCTGACGCTGCCGTGGGGCAACAACAGCCTGCGCTTCGATTACGCCTCGCCGAATTTCCGCGCGCCCACGGGCAACACCTTCCAGGTTCGGCTGGAGGGCGCCGATGCGCGCTGGTCGGACTGGAGCACTGAAACCTACCGCGACTACACCAACATCCACGAAGGTGACTACCGCTTTCGCGTGCGCTCGCGCGATTTCCTCAGCAACATCGCCCCGGAAGCGGAATTTTCCTTCCAGGTGCTGCCGCCGTGGTACCGCACCTGGTGGGCCTACGTGGGCTATTTCGTGCTGGCCTACCTGCTGGCCGCGCTGGGCATCCAGTTGCGCTCGGCCGTACTGCAGCGGCGCAACCGCGAGCTGGCGCGGTTGATCGAGCAGCGCACCCGGGAGCTTTCCGCCTCGAACCAGGCGCTGGAGGAAGCCAACGCCGCGCTGCAGCGCCAGACCATCACCGACGCGCTCACCGGCATGAAGAACCGCCGCTACGCGCTGGAAAACGTGGGCCGCGACGTTGCCTCGGTGCTGCGCATCTATCGCGAACTCGGCCCGGATGCAGCCAAGGGCCCGGCCGCCAACGTCAACCTGCTGTTCCTGCTGATCGACATCGACCACTTCAAGGACGTGAACGACCACTACGGTCACGCGGCAGGCGATCGCGTGCTGGCGCAGCTGCGCGACATCACGCTGGCCGCCATCCGCGAAACGGACACGCCGGTGCGCTGGGGCGGCGAGGAGTTCCTGGTCATTGCGCGCAGGACCAGTTGCGAATCGGGGCCGGTGATCGCCGAGCACATCCGCCGCCTGATGGCGCAGCACGAGTTCGACCTGGGCAACGGCGTGTTCATTCGCCGCACCTGCTCGATCGGTTTCGCCAGTTATCCCGTGCTGCCCACCGAGCCGTGGCGCTTCAGCTGGGAGGACGTGGTGAGCCTGGCCGATCAGTGCCTGTACGCAGCCAAGCACAACGGCCGCAACAGCTGGGTCGGCGTGCGCGCGTTGAACGCACCGGCCGCCGGCACAGCCGACCTGCCACTGACCCCGGACCTCGACGCACTGGTCGCCGAAGGCTATCTGCGGCTGCAGGTATCGGCGTCCAACTGAGCCATCCGGCGCAGCGACCGTGCCGACCGGCACCTGGATACGCCCCGCGCCGCTGACTACCATCGGGGAACCTTTCCGACAGGCAGCAGGCCGTGAAACGACTGATCCTCTCCACGCTGGCGCTGTCCACCTGCGCGCTGGCGAGCGCGGCCACCGCGCCCACCTTCAGCACCCAGCGCCTGTCCGCGGAAGTGAAGACGCTCTCTTCCGATGCGTTCGAGGGCCGCGGCCCGGCCACGCGGGCGGAAACCCGCACGATCGACTACGTGGTGGCGCAGATGAAGGCCGCCGGCGTGCAGCCCGGCGGCGACATCGTCGACGGCAAGCGCAGCTGGACCCAGGCAGTGCCGCTGCTGCGCAGCGCGATCGTCGGCACACCGGAGTTGACGCTCACCATCGACGCCAAGCCGCAGGCGCTGACCCAGGGCGAGCAGATCGCCGTGCGCGCGCCCACCAACGGCAGTCACGGCGTGGCCATCGCCGATGCGCCACTGGTTTTTGTGGGCTACGGCGTCAAGGCGCCCGAGCGGCAATGGGACGACTACAAGGGCGTGGACCTGCACGGCAAGATCGCCGTGGTGCTGATCAACGACCCCGACTTCGAGACAGGCAAGGGCGATTTCGGCGGCAAGGCCATGACCTACTACGGCCGCTGGACCTACAAGTACGAGGAAGCCGCGCGCCAGGGCGCGCTGGGCATGCTGGTGATCCACGAAACCGTACCGGCCTCCTACGGCTGGGCCACGGTGAAGAACTCCAACACCAACACGATGTTCGACATCGTGCGCGACAAGCCGGCCGAGGTGCATCCCGAACTGGAAGGCTGGATCCAGCGCGATCTGGCGGTGGCCATGTTCAAGGGCGCGGGCCTTGATTTCGACGCGCTGAAGAAAAAGGCGCAAACGCGCGATTTCCATCCCGTGGCGCTGAAGGGCGAAACGTTGTCGGCACGGTTCAAGGCCGACACCGAGGTGATCACCTCGCACAACATCGTCGGCCGCATCGAGGGCAGCCAGCGCCCGGACGAAACCGTGATCTACAGCGGCCACTGGGATCACCTGGGCGTGGGCGCCCCCGACGCCAGCGGCGACCGCATCTACAACGGCGCGGTGGACAACGCCACCGGCATCGCGGCGCTGATCGAACTGGGCCGCGCCTTCGCCCATGGCCCGCGGCCGCAGCGGTCGGTGATCTTCCTGGCCGTCACCGCCGAGGAAAAAGGCCTGCTCGGCTCGGAGTACTACGCCGCCAATCCGCTCTACCCGCTGGCGAAAACCGCCGGCGTGCTCAACGTCGATGCACTCGATCCGCACGGCCCCGCGCGCAACTTCACCATCTCCGGCAGCGCCAAGCTGGGCTTGCTGGACAAGCTGATCGCGGACGCGAAGCCCTACGGCATGGCCTACACGCCCGACCCGAAACCGGAGGGCGGTTACTTCTTCCGCTCCGATCATTTCTCGTTTGCCAAGCGCGGCGTGCCTGCCGTCTCCTTCGGCTCCGGCAACGACTGGATCGACGGCGGCATCGCCGCGGGCAAGGCCGCGGAGGACGACTACACCGAAAAGCGCTACCACCAGCCCGCCGACGAATGGCAGGCCAACTGGCCGTTCACCGGCATGGCCCGCGACCTCCAACTGCTCTACACCGTAGGCAACGACCTGGCCAATTCCGCCGCATGGCCCGACTGGAGCCGTGATTCCGAATTCCGCGCCATCCGCGACAAGAGCGCCGCCGATCGGAAATAACCGTAGGAGCGCACCCTGTGCGCGATGCCTTCGGCTCCTTGTAGGAGCGACTTCAGTCGCGACGCTTTTTGGTTTGGTGTGCCTCAGAGCAAGAGCTTTCGATCGCCTTCGGCGCTCGAGTTACTTTTCTCTTGCGTGGCCAAGAGAAAGTAACCAAAAGAGAAGGCCACCCCGCTTGGCGCTTGCCGGGCATCGTGCCCGGCAAGTCGGTGAGTCGGGGCCGGGCTTTTCGACAGGGCATCGGGCAACCGCTCCTGCGTTGCCTCAACTCCGGCATCCATGCCGTCGCCTGCCCTGGCGAAAAGGAGCCGACATCCATATCGGCTCCCGCTGCGCGGCCTGTCGACCCCGACTCACCGCCGCACAGGGGCCCCGGTAGAGCAGCGGGCCATCCTGGCCCGCACTCGGGATGGAGCCAGGGCAAAGGCAAAGCAAAAGCAAAAGCGCCAGCTTCATCGCCATCCCTCAGTCGTTCTCCCTGAGCGTAGGCCGAAGGCCGAAGTCGAAGGCCCTCCGTCAACCGCACCCTTCGACTTCGCCGCTGCGCGGCTACGCTCAGGGTGATCGGAGGCAAAGAGGAAACCTGGGAGTCGCACATCGCCGCGCTCTCGCCGCGGCGCAGCCGCGGCGTACCGAGTCCGCGCCACGATGGCGCGGCGCTCTACCCGGGGCCCCTCTGAAGCGGCGGGCGGGCGGAGGAAAAGCCCGCAGGGTGGCCGGCATGGATGCCGGCCAGTTTGGCGTCAGGGCAGGATGCCCTGTCGACAAACCCCGTAGCCCGCACGCGTACCATGCGGGCAGGATGTCCGCAAGGCGCGGAAGCGGGGTGGCCTTCTCTTTGGTTACTTTCTCTTGACCACGCAAGAGAAAGTAACTCGAGCGCCGAAGGCGATCGAAAGCTCTTGCTCTGAGGCCACACCAAAAAGCGTCGCGACTTAAGTCGCTCCTACAAAGAGCCGAAGGCATCGCGCAAAGAGCCATCGCGCACAGGGTGCGCTCCTACAGATTGGGCGATAGAAGGGGTTCACGCCACGCGCGCAAACCAGGCGCCGTACGCTGGTAGTTGCAGGCGGTCGCCATGCAGCGAGCCGGTCAGCAGCCCATGGCCTTCCAGAGCATGCAATGCCCCCAGGGCCGGCAACTGCACATCGACCGCCGCCTCGCCGAGATTGAATACCGCCAGCACCGTCTCGCCTTCGACATGACGCGTGAACGCCAATATCGGTTCGGGCACATCGACGAAGCTGATATTCCCCACGCACAACGCCGGTTGCGTCCTGCGCCAGCGCAGGAAGCTGCGAAAACCGTTGAGTACCGAGTGCGGATCGCGCTCCTGCAGCGCCACGGCCCGTTCGCGATGCTCCTGTGGCACTGGCAGCCACGGCGCGGCAACGCTGAAGCCGCCGTTGGCCTCGTCGGTCCACGGCATCGGCGTGCGGCAACCGTCACGCCCCTTGAACTGCGGCCAGAACGCGATGCCGTAGGGATCGCGCATCGCCTCGTAAGGCACGTCCGCTTCCGTGAGACCAAGCTCCTCGCCCTGGTAGATGCATACCGATCCGCGCAGCGAACACAGCACCGCCGTGAACAGGTTCGCCAGCGACGCCGACGCGTGGCCCCTGCCCCAACGCGTGATCACCCGCTCCACGTCGTGGTTGGAGATGGCCCAGCACGGCCAGCCCTGCTCCATCTGCGCTTCCAGCGCCTGCACGGTGTCGCGGATGTAGGTTGCGCTGAAATCGTCGGTGAGCAGTTCGAAGCTGTAGCCCATGTGCAGGCGGCCGGGACGGGTGTACTCGGCCATCGTGGCCAGCGAATCCTCCGAGGAGATTTCGCCCAGCGCGGCAACATCGGTATAGCCGTCCATAAGCGCACGCAGCTCGCCCAGGAACGGCAGGTTTTCCGGCTGCGTGTTGTTGAAGTAGTGGTACTGGAAGGCGTACGGGTTGTCGGGGCTGAAGCCGCGGCCCACGCGCTTGTCCTTCGGCTTGGGCGGGTTGTCGCGCAGCGCGCGGTCGTGGAAGCAGAAGTTGATCGAGTCCAGACGGAAACCGTCCACGCCCTTGTCGAGCCAGAAACGCAGATTGGTGAGCACCGCTGAGCGCACGTCCGGGTTGTGGAAGTTGAGATCCGGTTGCGAGGCCAGGAAATTGTGCAGGTAGTACTGCCCGCGGCGCGGCTCCCATCGCCAGGCCGAGCCGCCGAACAGCGACAGCCAGTTGTTGGGCGCGCTGCCGTCGTCCTTCGCGTCCGCCCACACGTACCAGTCCGCCTTGGGATTATCGCGGCTCTCGCGGCTTTCCTTGAACCAGGCATGCTCGTTCGAGGTGTGGCTGAGCACCTGGTCGATCATCACCTTCAACCCCAGCGCATGGGCCTTGGCCAGCAGGGCATCGAAGTCGGCAAGCGTGCCGAACAGCGGATCGACATCGCACGGGTCGGCGATGTCGTAGCCGAAATCGGTCATCGGCGAACGGAAGAACGGCGCGATCCAGATCGCTTCGACGCCCAGGCTGGCCACGTAATCGAGCTTGCGGATGATGCCGGGGAGATCGCCCACGCCGTCGCCATCGGTGTCCATGAAGCTGCGTGGATAAATCTGGTAGATGGCGGCTCCGCGCCACCAGGTTGCCTCGCTCATTCCGCCTGTCCCCTTGTTCTTGTTGTCGCGGCGCCGACGAAAACCGGATCGGCCCGACGGCATGACATGGGGGCAGCTTAATGGCAGCAGGCAATGCTCAATACGCGGGTGCATACGTATTCATTGGCACCATTTGCCGCATCGCAACACGATTATCTCCGCACTCCTGCGTCATGCAATGAAAGCGCGAGAAAAAAGGCTATCTCGCGCGAGAAGAACACATGGACCGAGACAGTGTTAGCGCAATCATTGATGCGCAGCACAAAAATGAATACGTATGCATGACCCGGCTGCAAGCGTGTTTCCGCGCCTACCATGGCCCCGCATCGACGCACCGCACGCACCGCCTCGCGGGCATGCGCAAGTCAATCGTCGATCCGTGATCCACACGCGCATACATCACAGAAACTGGGGAGGGGGCACACCATGGTATTCAAGCGAAACGTACTTGCCTTGGCATTGGCATCCGTCGGCTTTTGCGCGGCATCGGCCAGCCATGCCGCGCCGCAGGCGAACGACGGCAGCGACCAGGCCGCGCAGACGGCCGCGTCCAGCGACGTATCCACCGCCAAGGCAAAGGCGCAGGCGAAGGAAGCCGAGCACGTCAAGAACCTGAGCACGATCACGGTGACCGGCTTCAGCCGCAGCATCGAGACGTCGATCGACGTGAAGCGCTACGCCGACACGGTGGTGGACGTGGTGACGGCCGCGGATATCGGCGGCCTGCCCGACGTCTCCATCTCCGACGCACTGACCCGCCTGCCCGGCATCTCGGCCGAGCGCATCAACGGCGAGGCCAGCGCCATCAATATCCGCGGCATGTCCGGCGGGTTCGTGGAAACCACCTTGAACGGCCGCGAGCAGGGCGCCACCAGCGGCAGCCGCGTGATCCAGTTCGACCAGTACCCGTCGGAGATGATCAGCCAGGCGACGGTGTACAAGTCGCCCAAGGCGTCGTTGATCGAAGGCGGCGTGGCTGGCACGGTGGAGATGCAGACGGCCAACCCGCTGGAGAACTCCAAGCAGTACTCGGCGGTGTTCAACCTGCGCGGCAGCTACAACGACCGCGGCAACGAAACCGACGGCGCCAACCCGCGCGGCTATCGCGCCAGCGCCTCGTTCCAGGGCAAGTTCCTCAACGACACGCTCGGCCTCGGCCTGGGCGTGGCACAGATGTACCAGCCGCACGTGGCCGACCAGTTCAATGGCCTGGCCTACAACGGCACCAAGGACGTCAACGGCGACGGCGTCAACGAGTACACCAGCGAAGGCTTCGAGATGCAGCAGAACGGCGGCTCGGCACGCCGCAACGGCTTCATGGCCGTGGCGGTGTGGCAGCCCAGCGACTCGTTCACGCTGAAGGCGGACGGCTTCTACTCGCATTTCGACAGCGCCAGTTTCGGCCGCGGCTTCCGCGTGAAAACGCTGTCCAACGGCACCATCACCGACCCCAACATCCAGCCGGATGGCCAGGTCACCGGCGCTACCGTCACCAGCGATCCGTCCAATCCGTACTACACCATCCAGACCACCAACGACGACGACAGCACCGTCACCAGCGTGCTGTCCGGCGGCTTGAACGCGAAGTGGACGACGGGCTCGTGGACCGTCACCGGCGACGTGGGCATGTCGCGCGCCAAGAGCGACATGACCAATGCCGTCTCGTGGACGCTGCCGTTCAACGGCCTGGGCACGGCCAACCCGACCGTGGCCAGCGACCTCTCGGCCACGTACCAGCTGAAGAACCTCAACATCCCCGACGTCAGCTTCAACCGCGACCTCACCGATCGCAGCCAGATGGCGCTGGCCAAGGTCGGCGTCTATCCGTACATCTACGAGGACACCACCAAGGCGGCCAAGCTCGACGTCCAGTACGACCTGTTCAACAACTCGGTCATTTCCGCGATCCAGGCCGGCGCACGCTATTCGCAGCGTCGCTATCAGGCGGACCGTGCCATCTGGGAATACGGCAACGACTTCGGCCAGTACCAGAACGGCCAGGTGCCGCTGGCGTTGAACGACGGCAACTCGCACGTGGCCTGCTTCAAGGGCAACCTCTCCGGCTTCCCCTGCTTCCTGTCGGTCAACAGCCTGGCCGTGCTGGAAGAGAACGGCATCACGCCCGCGCCGACCCGGCAATGGGCCAACGACTGGACCCAGATCCAGAGCGCCACCGTCAGCGAGAACGTGCTGGCCGCCTACGTGATGGCCGACGTGGACACGATGATCGGCGACCACAACCTCACCGGCAACTTCGGCGTGCGCATGGTGCGCAGCGAGCAGTACAGCGAGGGCCTGCAGAACATCGGCGACGGCAGCGCACCGCCGCTCACCGACGGACTGGGCGTCGTCAGCACCAACTACCTGATGGTGCGCCGTGGCAAGAAGTACACCGACTACCTGCCGTCGCTGAACCTCAACTACCACTTCGACGACGCCAACCAGCTGCGCTTCGCCGCGGCCAAGGTGATGTCGCGCCCGCCGCTCAACAAGCTGATGGCCGGTGGCGGTTCGTGGATCGACGGCAACAAATACAACATGTGGGGCAATACCAGCCCGTTCCTGGACCCGTTCTACGCCAAGGCGTATGACCTGTCGTTCGAGCACTACATGGACGACAACGGCGGCGCCATCGTGGCGGCGCTGTTCTACAAGAAGATCGATTCGTTCATCGAGGATCGCACCATCGATCCGTTCGATTTCGCGGCGGCCGGCATCAAGGTGCCGATCAACCCCTCCACCGGCCAGCCGTACGAGAACGGCCAGTACCAGACCGCGGTGAACAACGACAAGGGCGGCTATGTCCGCGGCATCGAGCTGGACTACTCCAAGGTGTTCAAGTCGCTGCCCGGTGCCTGGTCAGGCCTGGGCTTCACCGGCAGCTTTGCCTACTCGCAGAGCAAGGTGACGGAAACCTCCACGCTGGGCGGCACGCCGCAGCAGATCGGCCTGCCCGGCCTGTCGCCGCGGGTGATCAACGGCACGCTGTTCTACGGCTACAAGGGCTTCGACACGCGCCTCTCCGCGCGCTATCGCGACCGCTTCGTCTCCAACCAGATGTCCGAAGACAGCCAGACGGTGTACTACGCGCCGGAGACCGTGGTCGATTACCAGGCCTCCTACGCGTTCCAGTCCGGAAGCCTGAAGGGCCTGAGCCTGCTGTTCCAGGTCAGCAACCTCACCGATCAGCCGACCCGCACCTACTTCGGCCGCGACGACCTCACCGGCACGCTGCAGTGGTTCGGCCGCCAGTACTACGTGGGCTTCACCTACGCGCTTTGAGCGATCGCGACCGGGCGCCGCCACCGCGGCGCCCGGCATTCTTCCTCTTCAGCCCGGACCGGTCGCACGCTGGATCCGGGCTTTTTTTCGGCCGGCGGCAACGCGCATCATGCGCAGGCGCCGCCCACGCGCAATCCACGGGGAGCGTCCATGTCCTGGCGACAGTCCATACGCAGCTGCACCACCACGCTATTTGCCGCGCTCGCACTCGGCTTTGCGAGCGCCATTGCCGCGGCAACGCCCGCGCCGGCAAACCACACGCCCGCAACCAGCGCGGCAACGTCGGACGTCTGGTACGAGATTTTCGTACGCAGCTGGGTCGACACCGACGGCGACGGCATCGGCGATCTCAATGGCGTCACCGCCAAACTCGATTACCTGAAGTCGCTGGGCGTCAGCGGCATCTGGCTGATGCCGATCAACCCCTCGCCCAGCAACCACGGCTACGACATCACCGACTACTACGGCATCAACCCGCAATACGGCAGCATGCAGGACTTCGAGAAACTGCTGGCGGAGGCGCACAAGCGCGGCATCAAGATCATCATGGATCTGGTGATGAACCACTCCAGCGACCAGCACCCGTGGTTCCGTGCCGCGCTGGACCCCAAGAGCCCGTATCACGACTGGTACCAGTGGTCGAACCCGCACACCGACCTCAAGGCGATCAGCGCTACCGGCACGCCAGCGTGGCACCGGCTGCACGGCAGGCACTACCTGGGCGTGTTCACCGGCGCCATGCCCGACCTCGATTTCGACAACCCCGCCGTGCGCCAGGAGATGATCCGCATCGGTCGCTACTGGCTGGAGAAGGGCGTGGACGGTTTCCGCGTGGATGCCGTGCAGCACGTCTATCTCGACTTCAAGGCCGACACCGACAACCCGCAGGTGCTGGCGAAAAACATCGCGTGGCTGGAACAGTTTCGCGCCGGCATGAATGCGGTCAATCCGCAGGCCTATATCGTGGGCGAGGTAACCCAGCCGTCGGCGGAAAAGCTGGCGCCGTACTTCAAGCCGCTCAGCGCCGTGTTCGATTTTCCGCTGGCGGAAAAGCTGATCGCCAGTGCACGGCAGGAACGCAACGACGGGCTTGATCGACTGCTCGGTCATATCGACACCACCTACCGCGCCACCACCGGCCGCTCGGGCGTCGATGCGCCCTTTCTTTCCAACCACGACCAGAACCGCGTGATGAGCCAGCTCGACGGCAACGCCGATCACATGCGCATGGCCGCCGCGATGCTGCTCACCCTGCCCGGCGAGCCGTTCATCTACTACGGCGAGGAGATCGGCATGCGTGGGCAAAAGCCCGACCCGGACATCCGCACGCCGATGCGCTGGAACCGCGCCACGAACGCGCCAGGCGAAACCACCTGGCGGGCCGGTCATGACGACCCCGCCACGTCGGTAGAGGCGCAGCGTGGCGACCCGGATTCCCTGCTGAATTTCTACACCGCGCTGATCCACTGGCGCAGCCAGGTCAGCGCGCTGCGCGATGGCGAGCTCACCCCGCACACCACGAACAACCCGCGGCTCGTCGCCTACCGTCTCGACGACGCCAGCAGCCACGTGCTGGTGCTGCACAATCTTTCCGGCAAGCCGCAGACGATTACGCCGGACAAGGCTCGCCGCGTGCTGTTGCAGAGCAAGCCCGGCGTGGCGCTGCATGATGGCGTGCT
The DNA here is from genome assembly GCF_039523575.1 of Rhodanobacter caeni. NCBI lineage: Bacteria > Pseudomonadati > Pseudomonadota > Gammaproteobacteria > Lysobacterales > Rhodanobacteraceae > Rhodanobacter > Rhodanobacter caeni. Next base: position 642,144 of record NZ_BAAAFO010000003.1, read on the forward strand.
GCACCTGCCGCCCTACAGCACCGCGGTGTTGCAATGATGGTGTTGGCCACCGCCTTGGCCATGGCGCTATCGGGTGCCGTGGCGCCCGCCGCCGACAGCATCGAATGGCAGCAACGTCGCGCCAGCATGAGCATCGCCGCCGACGGCTTCGTATTGCACGCGCCCGATGGCGATCGCCACATCCCGACCCAACCGCTCGCCACCCATACCGCCAGCCCCTTGTTCGACGGCCTGTTCGCGATGGCGCTGGACGACCTGCACAAGGACTCGGTGGCGGCGATCCGCGACGATGCGTTCGATCATGGCCAGTCGATGCCCTGCCCATGTTTCGAGACCGGCGAGAAGTGGCATTACGTGTGGACGCGCGACCTGTCCTACGCGGTCGACCTGGGCCTGTGGCGGATCGACCCGGCACGGGCGAAAGCCTCGCTGCTGTTCAAGCTGTCCGACGTGCGCGAACCTTCCGCACCCACCGGCCTGTACCCGATGCAGGACACCGGCTCGGGCGGCAGCTGGCCGATCAGCACCGACCGCGTGGTGTGGTTCCTGGCGGCGCGGCACCTGCTGGGCGATCCGGCGTTTGCCGACACCGTGTACCGCGCGCTTGCCGACACGCTGGCGCAGGACGGCCACTACGTCTTCGACGCGGCGATGGGCCTGTATCGCGGCGAGACATCCTTCCTCGACTGGCGCGAGCAGAGCTATCCGGGCTGGACCGCCAATGACGTGCGCTTCATCGCGCAGTCCCATGCGCTGTCGACCAACGTGCTGTATTACGAGGCCTTGCAATTGGCCGTCCAGATGGCCGAACGCCGCCATGATCCGAAGGCGGCCGATTACCGCGCCAAGGCGCGCGCATTGAAGGCTGCCATCAACGAGCGCTTCTGGCGCAGCGACCGCGGCCTGTACATGAGCTACATCGGCGGCGACGGCATGCCGATCGAGGCCTACGACCTGCTGGGCACCGCGCTGGCGATCACCAGCGGCGTGGCCGATGGCGAACGCGCCCGCCGGGCGCTCGCCAACTACCCCGCGTATCCGGCCGGCAGCCCGGTGATCTGGCCCGAGCGTGCCGACCAGCCGATCTACCACAACCGCGCCATCTGGCCGTTCGTGAGCGCCTACGCCTTGCGCGCCGCGCGCATGGTGAACGACTCCGAACGCATCGCGCACGAGCTGCGCTCGTTGCTTAGCGGCGCCGCGCTCAGCGGCTCCAACATGGAGAACTTCGAACTGCTGAGCCAGCGCGTGCACGTGGAGGACGGCGCGCTCAGCGGCCCGGTGGTCAACTCGCCGCGCCAGCTGTGGTCGGTGGGCGGCTACCTGGACATGGTGATCGAGGGCGTGTTCGGCCTGGGCGCCGATGGCCGCGTCGAACCGAAGCTGCCGGCCTCCCTGCTGCCGATGCTGTTCGGCGACCAGGACCGCGTAAGCCTGCAACTGCGCGATCGTCGCATCACCCTGCGGCGACCGGCCACGGTGGACGGCAACCTGCTGGTGGCTGGCAGCGTCGAACGCCATGGTAGCGACACGGTAGTGATGCTGAAGGCGATCCACGCGAACGCCGCGCCCTTGCGATCGGACGCGCCGCTGTTTGCGCCAGCCACGCCGGCAGCGCCGACGGTCAGCCGCGACGGCGACAGCTGGCGCGTGAGCGGACCGGCCAACGCCCGGCTTTATCTGAACGGGAAGCTGCAGGACAGCGCCCCATGCCGTCACTCCTGCGAAAGCAGAAGCGCTTTTCAACCGTCCGAAGGACTGACCAATCCAGTGGCTTCACCGCGGCAGGAGCCAAGTCACTGGATCCCGGCTTCCGCCGGGATGACGGATGGGCGGGGCTACCGCCAAGTGCCCATGCAGCCGACACGGCAATGTTTCAGCCTCACCACGCTCGCAGCCGACGGGCTCGAATCCCTGCCCAGCCCCGCCACCTGCGTGGGCCCGCTGCAACACGTTTCCGGCACCTGGCCGCGCACGTGGACGGCGCCGGTCGGTGGCCGCTTCCGGGCCACCCTGGTCTACGCCAACGATCACGGCCCGATCAATACCGGCATCACCGCCGCAGTGAAGAACCTGGCGGTCGAGTGCGAGGGCGCGCCGATGCAGACAATGCCCGTGGTGATGCCGCACAGTATCGGCATGCAGCCATCCACCGATGTCACCTTCGATGCGCCCGCGGGCGCGCGATGCCGCTTCTCGATCCGCGAGGGGTTCAACATGAGCTTCCTGCGCAACTTCGCCCACTACACCGGCGGCCAGGGAGGCATCGACGGGCCCTTGAACGACGCGCGCGTCGGCGAGCTTCTGATCGCGCCGCTGGCTGCGGGAACCACGCCATGAACCGCAAACCCGAGCTGTCGTTCTGGCAGATCTGGAACATGTGCTTCGGCTTTCTCGGCATCCAGTTCGGCCTGGCGCTGCAGAACGCCAACGCCAGCCGCATCTTCCAGACCCTGGGCGCCAGCATCGAAAGCATCCCGGTGATGTGGATCGCCGCGCCACTGACCGGCCTGCTGGTGCAGCCCATCGTGGGCCATTTGTCCGACCGCACGTGGAACCGCCTCGGGCGGCGCCGGCCGTATTTCCTGGTGGGCGCAGTGCTCACCACGGCGGCGCTGCTGGCGATGCCCAACTCGCCCGCGCTGTGGGTGGCCGCGGGCCTGCTGTGGATCATGGATGCGTCGATCAACGTCTCGATGGAGCCGTTCCGCGCCTTCGTGGGCGACCAGCTGCCGCCGCGCCAGCGCCCGCTGGGTTTCGCCATCCAGAGCTTCTTCATCGGCGTGGGCTCGGTGATCGCCTCGGCCCTGCCCTGGCTGCTGGCCCGCGCGGGCGTGGACAACGTGGCGGCCGAGGGCGTGATTCCCGATACGGTGAAGTTCGCCTTCTATGCCGGCGGCGCGGTGCTGTTCGGCGCGGTGCTGTGGACAGTGATCACCTCGCGCGAATACCCGCCGGAGCAGTTGCAGGCGTTTGCGGACAGCCATGCCGACGAGACGGTCGATGTGGACACGCACGCGGCGTGGCGCAGCGGCCTGGCGTGGCTGGCGGCCGGTGTGGCGGGCATCGTGCTGGTGGCGATCTTCTCGCTGGAGAAGGAGCTGTACCTGCTCACCGGCGGCGTGGCCGCGTACGGCCTAGCCTCGCTGTGGCTGGGCCGCGCGCGCCGCCGCGAGGGCATGCTGACCCAGGTGATGGCCGACCTGTACACCATGCCCGACGCGATGCGGCGGCTGGCGTGGGTGCAGTTCTTTTCGTGGTTCGCGTTGTTCGCGTTGTGGATCTACACCACGCCCGCGGTGGCGCAGGTGCATTTCGGCAGCACCGATCCGCACTCGGTGGCCTACAACGAGGGCGCCAACTGGGTGGGCGTGCTGTTTGCCGCCTACAACGGTTTCGCGGCGCTGGCCGCGCTGGTGATCCCGCTGATGGTGCGCCGCTGGGGCCTGCGCGTGAGTCACCTGGTGAACGTGTGGCTGGGTGGCGCGGGGCTGCTCTCGTTCCTGTTCATCCGCGACCCGCAATGGCTGCTGCTGTCGATGGTGGGCGTGGGCTTTGCGTGGGCGTCGATCCTGTCGTTGCCCTACGTGCTGCTGTCCGACAGCCTGCCCGCGGCGAAGATGGGCGTGTACATGGGGATCTTCAATTTCTTCATCGTGATACCGCAGCTGCTGGCTGCCAGCGTGCTGGGCGTTCTGCTGAAGCTGTTCTTCCACGGCCAGCCGGTGTGGGCACTGGCGCTGGGCGGAGGCAGCCTGCTGGTCGCCGGGCTTTTCACCTTGCGGGTGCGCGAACCGCAGGCGGCGTCGATCGCGCATTGACACTTCACCTGTGGGAGCGGCTTCAGCTGCCATGCTTCTGCTTTGAGCCCCAAAGCAAGAGCATCGCGACTGAAGTCGCTCCTACATGGCTGTCGCGCCTACGCCACACCCGATCAATCCATCGCCGGGTAATCGGTATACCCCTGCGCACCGCCGCCATAAAACGTCATCTGATCGGGCGCATTGAGCGGCGCGTTTTCGCGCAGCCGGCGTGGCAGGTCGGGGTTGGCCAGGAAGGGCACGCCGAACGCCACCAGGTCGGCCTTGCCGCTGGCCACCGCGTCAATCGCCATGGCGCGGTCGTAGCCGTTGTTGACGATCCAGGCGCCGCGGAACGGCTTGCGCATGGCGGCGTAGTCGAACGGTTGCGGATGGCGGTTGCCGCCGGTTTCGCCTTCGATCACGTGGATGTAGGCCAGGTCCAGCGTGGCCAGCCGCTCGACGGCGCGGTTGAACAGCGCCTGCGGATCGCTGTCGGCAATGTCGCCGGCCGGGGTCAGCGGCGACAGGCGCACGCCGGTGCGGCCGGGGCCGACCTCGCGCGCCACCGCTTCGCACACCTCGAACAAGAGGCGCGTGCGGTTCTCGATGCTGCCGCCGTAGGCGTCGGTGCGATGGTTGCTCCGGTCGCGCAGGAACTGGTCGATCAGGTAGCCGTTGGCGCCGTGCACCTCGACCGCATCGAAACCGGCCTCGCGCGCGTTGGCGGCGGCCTGGCGGTAGGTATCGATGATGCGGGGGATTTCATCCAGCGCCAGCGCGCGCGGCGTGGAGACATCCACGAAACCGTCGGCGATGAAGGTCTTGGCGTCGGCGCGGATGGCCGAAGGCGCCACCGGCGCCTGGCCGTCCGGTTGCAGCGACACGTGCGAGATGCGGCCCACGTGCCACAACTGCAGTGCGATGCGCCCGCCCTTGGCGTGCACCGCGTCGGTGACCTTCTTCCAGCCGGCGATCTGCTCGGGCGAATGGATGCCTGGCGTGGCGATGTAGCCCTGCCCTTCGGGGCTGATCTGGGTGGCCTCGGCAATGATCAGGCCGGCACTGGCGCGCTGCGCGTAATAGGTGGCGTTGAGCTCGGTGGGCACGTTGCCGGCGCTGGCGCGGTTGCGGGTCAGCGGCGCCATCACCACGCGGTTGGGCAGCGAAAGATCGCCGACCTGGATCGGCTGGAACAATACCTCGGCGTCGCTCGGGCGGCTGTGGAAAGCGGTCATGGGATTTCCTTGTGGGGTCGAAGCGCGGACAGGCGCGTGGGGAACGCACATCCTGACCGGGCCCATGTTTGCGTTTGATGAGCAAGGGTCACCGCCGCGGCGTGGCGACGGTCACCGCCGGCAGCGTCCACTACAATGGCCGCTTTCCGCGCCGATCACCGCCATGCCGCCATTGCGCCTGAAACGCTACCTGCTGACCGGCCTGCTCACCTTCATCCCATTGTGGGTGACGTGGCTGGTATTCAAGTTTGTGCTGGGCGTGCTGGCGGATATCGGCGCGCCGATGGTGGCCGCGCTGCTGGGTGCGCTGGCGCTGGTGGCGCCGCGCACGGCGGCGGTGCTGGGCAGCGGATGGTTCACCTCCGCGGTGGCGCTGCTAATCACGCTGGGCGCGTTGTACCTGCTGGGTGCGCTGGCCAACCGCGTGATCGGGCAACGCGTGATCGCGGCGTTCGACAATCTGCTGGCGCGCATCCCGGTGGTGCAGACGATCTACGGCGGCACCAAGAAATTGATGGCCGTGCTGCAGAACAAGCCCTCCGGCGTGCAGCGCGTGGTGCTGGTGGAGTTTCCCCGGCGCGGCATGAAAGTCGTCGGCTTCGTCACCCGGGTGATGATCGAGGAAGGCAGCGGCCGCGAGATGGCGGCGGTGTTCATCCCCACCACGCCCAACCCCACCGGCGGCTATCTGGAAGTGGTGCCGCTGGCCGAGCTGACACCCACCGACTGGACCATGGACCAGGCCATGGCTTTCATCATTTCCGGCGGCGCGGTGGCGCCCGATACGCTGCCGGCGCCGCGCCTGCCCACCAAATAACGGCACGGGAATTTCCATGTATCGATGGCTGCTGATTCCCCTGCTTGCCCTTGCGACACTGGCCGCCCACGCCACCGACTGGACCACGCCGGCGGAAGCGGCGCAGTTCCGCACCACGCCCAGCTACGCCGACACGCTGGCGTATCTGCAACGGTTGCAGAAGGCGGCGCCGGGCGTGATCCATCTGGAAACCTTCGGCACCACGCCCGAAGGCCGGCCGATGACGGTGGTGATCGCCAGCGGCGACGGCACGTTCGATCCGGCGGCCGCGCGCACCGCGCACAAACCGGTGGTGCTGGTGCAGGCCGGGATCCACCCCGGCGAGATCGAAGGCAAGGATGCGGGGCTGATGCTGCTGCGCGATATCGCGGTCACGGGCAAATATCCGCATCTGCTCGATGACCTGGTGCTGGTGTACATCCCGGTGTTCAGCGTGGACGGCCACGAGAACACCAGCCCCTACCATCGCATCAACCAGAACGGCCCCGCGTCGATGGGCTTTCGCGGCCAGTCGCAGTACCTCAACCTCAACCGCGACTACGTCAAGGCCGACGCGCCGGAGATGCGCGCGTGGCTGAAGCTGTGGCAGGCGTGGCTGCCCGATTTCCTGATCGACGTGCACACCACCGACGGCGCCGACTACCAGTACGACCTCACCTGGTACACCGAGGATCCGCACAAGCTCGATCCCGCCGTGAGCGCTTGGCAGCACGACGCCATCGCCCGCGCGATGCCTGCGTACGAAAAACGCGGCCACCTCGCCTCCAGCTACCTGGAGTTCAAGGACGGCCGCGATCCGCTCAAGGGCCTGGAAAACTTCGGCTCCGGCCCGCGCTTTTCCACCGGCTACGCGGCGCTGCAAAACCGGCCCGCGCTGCTGGTCGAAACGCACATGCTGAAGCCGTACGCGAACCGCGTGCGCGCCACCTACGATATCGTGGAGTTGATGCTGGAACAGATCGGCGCGCATCCCGCTGCCCTGCTCGCGGCCACCGCGAAAGCGGATGCCGACACCATCGCCCGCGCCCACGATGCCAAGGCCAGCGTGGCGCTGACCTTCAAGCTCGATCCCCAACCCACCAGGTTCACGCTGAAGGGCTACGCGTTCACGCGCAGCCACAGCGACATCTCCAACAGCGCGTGGATACGCTACGACTCCAGCCAGCCAAAGACCTACACCATCGACAACTGGAACCGCCTGCTGCCGGACCTGTCCATCGCGCCGCCGGCCGCCTACGTGGTGCCCGCGCAGTGGACGGCGATCATCGAGCGGCTGGACGCGCACGGCATCGGCTACCTGCGCACCACGCAGCCTCTGACGATCCACGCCGAGGGCTACCAGCTGGACGAACCACGCTGGGCCGACAAGCCATTCGAAGGCCTCCTGATGCTGCGCGATTTCCGCCTGCGCGCGCTGCCGCGCCAGGTGCACCTGCCCGCCGGTTCCGCGATCGTGCCGATGGACCAGCGCGCCGCCAACGTGGCGATCAACCTGCTGGAACCGCAGGCACCGGACTCGCTGCTGCGCTGGGGTTATCTCGATGCCATCTTCGAGGCCAAGGAATACGGCGAACCGCGCGTGGTGGAAAAGCTGGCGCGCGAGATGCTGGCGAAAGATCCGGCGCTGAAGGCCGAATTCCAGCGCAGGCTGCACGACGACCCGGCCTTCGCCGGCAACAGCCACGCGCGGCTGGCCTTCTTCTTCGAACGCTCGCCCTGGTACGCCGCGCAAGGCGTCGGCGCCTATCCGGTGCTGCGTCTGGACGCCGCACAATGGCGGTCGTTGTCGGCGCATGGCGCAACGGTGCCCAGCACCCGCCCCTGAGGCCCCGCACCCCTGACCTTTGACACTGTGCCCACCATGACGATTGACCTAGCTTGGCTCGTCATTCTCGCGGCCTGTGTACGATCCACCACCTGCCACGCCCGCCATCCAAACGCCGCGCTCGCGGACCATCATCACGAGGGAAATCCATGACCAAGCCGTATCTGAAACCCCTGGCGCTGGCCGTCAGCCTGGCCTTGTCGCTGACCGCCTGCGGCAAGCAGGAGCCGGCCGAATCCGGCACGCCTGCCCCCAGCGCCAGCGCGGCCCCGGCGGCCACCGTCGCCGCGGCGCCGGCCGCGTCGGGCGGCATCTTCGACGTCAGCGAGCTCGACCCGAACATCAACGCCTGCCAGGACTTCAACGGCTTCGTCAACGACAAGTGGGTTGCCGCCAACCCGATCCCCGCCGACCACACCAGCTGGGGCGCGTTCAACAAGCTGGCCGAGGACAGCCTCAACACGCAACATGAAATCGTCGAGGCCGCGGGCAAGCACGCGGCTTCCGCCAAGGCCGGTTCGATCGAGCAGAAGATCGGCTACCTGTACCAGTCCGGCATGGACGAGGCCACCATCGACAAGGCCGGCTTCGACCCGATCAAGCCCCGCCTCGACGCGATCGCCGGCCTGAAGAACACGTCCGACATCGTCGACTTCATCGACAAGAGCTACGCCCAGGGCAATGGCCAGGTGTTCGTCTTCACTTCCGGCGCGGATTTCGAGGACGCCAAGCTGCAGATCGGCTACGCGATGCAAGGCGGCCTGGGCCTGCCCACCAAGGACTACTACACCAAGCCCCAGTTCAAGGACATCCGCGACGCCTACGTGGCCTACATCGCCAAGTCGCTGGAGCTGACCGGGGTGCCGGCTGCCGACGCGAAAGCGCAGGCCGACCAGGTGATGAAGCTGGAAACCTCGCTGGCCGCCGCCTCGCTGGCACCCACCGAAATGCGCGACCTGGACAACCAGTACCACTTCGTCAGCGTGAAGGAAGCGGACAAGATCACCCCGCATTTCAGCTGGGAGAAATTCTTCGACACCCAGGGTGTCACCATCGACAAGGGCTTCTCGCTGTCGCAGCCGAAGTTCTTCGCCGAGTTCGACAAGCTGCTGGCCAACGCGCCGGCCTCGCAGTGGCAGGCCTACCTGCGCTTCCACACCATCGACGATGCCGCCAACGCGCTGTCGAAGGATTTCCGCGACAACCGGTTCGACTTCTACGGCAAGACCCTGGCCGGCCAGCCGCAGCAGCAGGAGCGCTGGAAGCAGGTGCTGAACGCGGTCAACGGCGCCATGGGCCAGGCCCTTGGCCAGCTGTACGTGGCCCGGGAGTTCACCCCGGAAGCGAAGCAGCGCGCCGAGGAGCTGGTCACCAACGTGCGCAACGCGCTGAAGACGCGCATCGAGAACCTGGACTGGATGAGCGCCGACACCAAGGCCAAGGCGATCGAGAAGTGGGAGCAGTTCCTGCCCAAGATCGGCTACCCGGACAAGTGGCGCGACTGGTCGGGCCTGAAGCTCGTCCCGGACAACTACTACGCCAACCTGCAGGCGGCGGCCAAGTTCAACTACGACTATGACATCGCCCACATCGGCAAGCCCACCGACCGCGGCGAGTGGTACATGACGCCACAGACGGTCAATGCGTACTACGACCCCAGCACCAACACGATCAACTTCCCGGCCGCGATCCTGCAGCCGCCGTTCTTCGATGCCAAGGCCGATGACGCGATCAACTACGGCGGCATCGGCGCGGTGATCGGCCACGAGGCCAGCCACGGCTTCGATGACCAGGGCAGCCAGTTCGATGGCTTCGGCAACCGCCACAACTGGTGGACCAAGCAGGACCAGGCTCAATTTGACGCGCGCAGCACCAAGCTGGTGGACCAGTTCAACGCCTACGCGCCGATCAAGGACAAGCCCGACCTGCACGTCAACGGCAAGCTGACCCTGGGCGAGAACATCGCCGACCTGGGCGGCCTCAGCGTGGCCTACGACGCGCTGCAGACGGCGCTGAAGAACCACCCGGACGAGGCGAACAAGAAGATCGACGGCTACACCCAGGACCAGCGCTTCTTCCTCAACTGGGCACGCGTGTGGCGCGGCAGCATGCGCGAGAAGACCTCGATCGTGCGCCTCAACACCGACCCGCATGCACCGATGGCCCTGCGCGCCAGCGCCGCGCCGTCCAACATGCCGGCGTTTGCCAAGGCGTTCCAGTGCAAGAGCGGCGACGCGATGGTGCGCCCGGCCGACGCCCAGGTGAAGATCTGGTAAGGCGTTCGCGCCGACACGCGACAGCGAAACCAGGAGGCCCCGCATGCGGATGCGGGGCCTCTTTCGTTGTGGCGAGGCGCCAGCCGGCTACAACGCTATTGCAAATCATTCTCATTCCTTTACCATGCGTGCGGTCGCGCATCGCCCCGGTCCACGGGTTGCCAGCGCTCCACCCTCCCGCAAAAGCACGCCTCGGCACGATGCCGACGGCTGCGCCGTTCCGCCGTTCGCCCGGCGCCGGCAGCGGCCCATCGCAGATGGCAAAGGAACCCACGCATGTCCTTCATCAAGAGCCGCAAGCACGACCTTTCCGCGGGAGCGCGACGCATGTCGCTGGCCGGCACCACCACCGCCACGCTGCTCACCGGCCTGGCGCTGGCGCAGTCCGCGCTGGCGGCGGACGCCTCCCCGGTCGCGCAGTTGGCGGACGCGCGCACGCTGCCTGGCGTCAAGGTGCAGGCCACGCGCGGCGCCGATTACCGCGCCGACATGGTCTCCTCGCCCAAGTTCACCCAGCCGCTGCTGGACACACCGCAGACCATCGCCGTGATCTCCAGCGACCTGATCGCCGACCAGGGCGCCACCACGCTGACCGAGGCGCTGCGCAACAGCCCCGGCGTGGGCACGTTCTACGCGGGCGAAAACGGCAACACCTCCACCGGTGACGCGGTCTACATGCGCGGCTTCGACGCCTCCAGCAGCATCTTCGTCGATGGCGTGCGCGACCTGGGTTCGGTCTCGCGCGACGTGTTCAACATCGAGCAGATCGAAGTGGAGAAGGGCCCTGCCGGCACCGACAACGGCCGCACCTCGGCTGGCGGCGCGATCAACATGGTGAGCAAGCAGCCATTCCTGGTGAACGCGATTTCCGGCGCGGTCTCCTACGGCGACGCCAACCGCAAGCGCGTCACCGCCGACTGGAACCAGGTACTCGGCGAGCACGCCGGTTTCCGCCTCAACGTGCTGGGCCAGGAGGGCGGCGTCAGCGGCCGCGACCATCTGCAGAACAACCGCTGGGGCATCGCACCGTCGCTGGCCTTCGGCCTGGGCACGCCCACCCGCGTGTACCTCAACCTGCTGCACGTGAGGCAGGACAACGTGCCCGACGGCGGCGTGGCGACGATCGGCCTGCCCGGCTACAGCAGCCCCGACCCGGACGCCCGACCGTGGTTGAGCGATGCCCCGCGCGTCGATCCGACCAACTTCTACGGCACCGACGCCGACCACGACCACGTCAAGGCCGACATGGCCACGCTGCGCATCGAGCACCAGTTCGCCAATGGCGCCACGCTGCACAACACCACCCGCTGGGGCCGCACGCAGCAGGACTACCTGCTGACCTCGTTCATGTACAGCGCCGCCAACCTGGTCACGCCCGACCCGGCCGACCCGTCCAGCTGGACCGTGGCGCGCAGCAACCCCACGTTCAAGGACCACACCAACACCATCCTCACCAACCAGACCAACCTCACCGCGTCGTTCCACACCGGCGCGGTGGAACACGCGCTCAGCACCGGCATCGAACTGACCCGCGAGAAGCTGGCGACCATCGGCATGGCCGTGCGCAACGGCAGCGCCTGGACGCCGGCCAACATCTATCACCCCACGCCGCACGCCACCGGCCTGGCCTGGGGCCGCAACGACGCCGACAGCGACGGCAAGACCACCACCGAGGCGGCGTACGCGTTCGACACGCTGAAGTTCGGCGCGCAGTGGCTGCTCACCGGCGGCGTGCGCCTGGACCACTACAAGACCGCATTCACCAGCCGCGTGCCCTGCGGCGGTCGTCGCGGACCGGATTGCGGCACGCTGGCCCAGGGCACCGCGGTGCCCGGCGTCAATGCCACCGTTTCAGACAACCTGCTCAACTGGAAGCTGGGCGTGGTCTACAAGCCGGTCGCCAACGGCAGCATCTACGCCGACTACGCGGTCTCCGCCCAGCCGCCCGGCGGCGCGCAATTGCAGCTGAGCTCGTCGGCCAACAGCGCCGACAACCCCGCGTTCGATCCGCAGAAGGCACGCACCGCCGAGCTCGGCACCAAATGGGATCTGCTGGGCGAAAACCTGCTCGTCAGCGCGGCCGTCTACCGGACGGACATCAGCAACGACATCGCCCAGGGCGACGACGGCCTGTACTACCAGACGGCGAGGAAGCGCGTCAGCGGCGTGGAACTCACCGCGGTGGGCAAGCTGTCCGAGCGCTGGTCGGTCAGCACCGGCTTCACCAGCATGGACACCCGGGTGCTCAAGGGCACGGTGGTTTCGCAGGACGGCTCCGACGACCTGGCCTACACCCCGAAGTACGCGTTCACCGCCTGGACCACCTACCAGTTTCCGTTCGGCCTCTCCCTCGCCGGCGGCGCGCGGTACGCGGGCCAGTTGAAGCGCGGCACCGACGGCGCCGTGGGCACGCCCGACTACACCAAGTCGTATACGGTCTTCGACGCGATGGCCACCTACGCGGTCAACGCGCATTTCGACCTGCAGTTGAACGTCTACAATCTGTTCGACAAGACCTATGTGTCGGCCATCAACAAGAGCGGTTACCGCTACACGCCGGGCACACCGCGCTCGGCGATGCTGACGGCAAACGTGCGGTTTTGATGTTCGGTTGAGGGCGAGGATTGAGGGGTGAGGGGCGTGAAGTGCCCCACGCTCCCACGCCGTTCTCCCTGAGCGTAGCCGCACAGCGGCGAAGTCGAAGGGCCCAGCACACGGCGAGGCTTCGACTTCGCCGCTGCACGGCTACGCTCAGCCCGAACGGTTGAGGGAATGCACGTACTCCCTACTCCCCATCCCGGTTTTCAACAGACGAATGTCTGGTCATCCCGCTCCAGCCAACCACCGCGGACCCGCCCATGCTCCTGCACATCCCTGCCGTCCTCGACACCCCCAGGGTGGCGCAAATGCGCACCGCACTGGCATCGGCCGAATGGACCGACGGCCGCGAAACCGTCGGTGCGCAAGGCGCGAAGGTGAAGCACAACCGGCAATTGCCCGACGCCTCGCCGCTGCGTCGGCAACTGGGCCAGACCGTGCTGGCGGCATTGACGAAACACCCGCTGTATCACGCCGCGACGCTGCCGCTGCGCACGTTGCCGCCGCGCTTCAACCGCTACGAAGGCGGCGGCGAATACGGTTTCCACGTGGACGGCGCGGTGATGGCGCTCGATGGCGCGGGCGCGCAGATACGCAGCGATGTTTCCTGCACGCTGTTTCTCAGCGAACCGCACGAGTACGACGGCGGCGAGCTGATCGTCAGCGACACCTACGGCGAGCACGAGGTGAAGCTGCCCGCGGGCGACCTCATCGTCTACCCGTCGAGCAGCCTGCACCGCGTGGCGCCGGTCACGCGCGGCGCGCGCATCGCCTCGTTCTTCTGGGTGCAAAGCCTGATCCGCGACGACAGCCGCCGGCGCCTGCTGTTCGAGCTGGACGGCTCGATCCAGGCACTCACCGCCACCGGCGCCGACACCACCGCCGTGCTGCAACTGACCGGCATCTACCACAACCTGCTGCGGCAATGGGCCGAGACCTGAGCACACGTCCCCGCGCCGGCTCGCGTCGCAACGGTTCCCAGCAGGGAGCCTCGAAATGCCGACCAATGGCTCGTCATCCCGGCGAAAGCCGGGATCCAGTGCCCCTGGGCTCAAGCACCTGAAGGCACTGGGTCCCTGCTTGCGCAGGAACGACGGAGTTCTTTGAGGTTCCCAGCAGGGACCGCGCGGCGGATAATCGTCGGCCCTCGAATGCAACACGGCGGCGCAATGTTCGTACCTGGTCAACGCTGGATCTCCTCTGCCGAACCCGAACTGGGCCTGGGCACTGTCCTTCGCGTCGAAGGACGCGGCGTGCAGGTGCTGTTTGCCAAGGCCGGCGTGCTGCGTCCCTACGCGATCGACTCGGCACCGCTTCTGCGGGCGGAATTTCGCGCCGGGCAGCGGGTGGCCGGCAAGGGCATCGCGTTTTTGGTCGAGCGGGTGGAAATCCGCGACGAGCTCTTGATCTACCGCGGCGAAGGCCGCGAGCTGGAGGAAGGCCAGCTCGATGACGAACAGAGCGTGAGCCAGGCCGACGACCGCCTGATCGGCGGCCGCACCGACCCGGTGGCGCAGTTCGAACTGCGCCTGGAAGGCATGCAGCGCCGCGCGCTGGCGCGCCGTTCGCCCAGCTGGGGCCTGGCCGCCGCCCGCATCGGGCTGGTGCCGCACCAGTTGCGTGTCGCCGGCATCGCTTCGGCACGGCGTCCGCCGCGCGTGCTGCTGGCCGACGAGGTGGGCCTGGGCAAGACCATCGAGGCGGGCATGATCATCGCCCGCCAGCTCGCCACCGGCCGCGCCTCGCGCGTGCTGTTGCTGCTGCCCGACACGCTGGTCTACCAGTGGTTCGTGGAATTGCTGCGCCGCTTCAACCTCAGCTTCGCGATCTACGACGAGGAGCGCTGCGAGGCGCTCGAACAGGCGGGTGAACACGGCAACCCGTTCGAGGACGAGCAACTGGTGATCGCCGATTTCGGCTTCCTGGAAAACTCGCCCAAGTACGCCCAGCAACTGCTGCAGGCGCCGTGGGATCTGCTGGTGGTGGACGAGGCGCATCACCTGGCGTGGTCGCCCACCGAAGCCAGCCCGCGCTACACGATGGTCGAAAAACTGGCCGCGGTGATCCCCGGCGTGATCCTGCTTACCGCCACGCCCGAGCAGTTGGGCCGCAGCGGCCATTTCGCCCGGCTGCGCCTGCTCGACCCGCAGCGCTACCACGATCTGGACGTCTATCTGGCCGAGTCCGACCGCTACCAGGCGCTGTCGAAAGTGGCCGACCTCCTGCTCGATGGCGAACCGCTGGACGACGACCAGCGCGCCGCCCTGGCCGAGGCCTTCCGCGGCGACGACGCGCTCACCGCGTTGCTGGCCGACTCGACCAAGCCAGCCAACGCGCGCGAACTGCTGGCCGCGCTGATCGACCGCCACGGCACCGGCCGCGCGATGTTCCGCAACAACCGCGCCGGCGTGGGCGGTTTTCCGCAGCGTGCGCCGGTGTGGCACCTGCTGGACGCCGACGACATCGACGAAGCCACGAAGCAATCGCTGCTGGCCGAATTCCACGCCGACATCCAGCAGCCACCCGGCGCGATCGAGGTCGATTACAGCACCGACCCGCGCGTGGATGCGCTGATCGCCCTGCTCGATGCGCATCCGCAAGACAAGTTCCTGCTGATCTGCCGCAGCCAGGCCAAGGTGCTGGCGCTGGAAGAGGTGCTGCGCACGCGCAGCGGCGTGGGCCTGGCGCGTTTCCACGAGGGCCTGGGCATCGTGCAGCGCGACCGCAATGCGGCGTTCTTCGCGCAGCCTGACGGCGCGCGGCTGCTGCTGTGTTCGGAGATCGGTTCGGAAGGGCGCAACTTCCAGTTCGCCCACCGGCTGGTGCTGTGGGACCTTCCGCTGGATCCGGACCTGCTGGAACAGCGCATCGGCCGGCTCGACCGCATCGGCCAGCGGCACGACATCGCCATCCACGTGATCGCCGTGGCCGACAGCGCCCAGCACATGCTGGCGCGCTGGTACGACGAGGGCGTGGACGCGTTCCGCCACAGCCCCGCCGACGGCCGCGAACTGCTGCGTCGCTACGGCGCCACGCTGACCGAACTGGCCGAGGAACACGCCCGCGGCGACGACAACCGCGACCAGGAATTCGAGGCGCTGCTGGCCGAAACCCGCGCCACCCACGAGGAGCTGGCCGAACTGATCCGCGGCGGCCGCGACCACCTGCTGGAGCTGGCCGCCAGCCGCGACCTGCATGCCGACGAACTGCAGCAGGCCTTCGCGCGCGAGGACAACGACCCGGGCCGCGACGGCTTCATCCAGCGCCTGCTGGAGACCTTCGGCATCCACGCCGAGGAGCTGGGTGGCCAGGTGCTGCTGCTCGATCCGCAATACCTGTCCACCGACGCCCTGCCCGGTTTCGCCGAGGGTCCGCAATCGGTCACCTTCAGCCGCGACGTGGCGCTGGCGCGCGAGGAGTTGCCCCTGCTGCGGCTGGATCACCCGCTGGTGGCCGGCGCGCTGGACCTGGCGCTGTCCGGCGAGCAGGGCAACGCCGCCTTCATGGTCGACGACGTGCTGCCGCCACGCACCGCGCTGCTGCAGGCGGTGTTCGTGCTGGAATGCGTGGCCGACCGCTCGCTGGATGCGGAGCGATTCCTGCCCAGCCTGCCGATCATCGTCACCGTGGACACCAAGCTGGCCGAACGCGCCGATTTCACCCCCAGCGAGGTGGCCTTGCGCAAGGCCGCCGACCGCAACATCGAGGTGCCGCGCTACCGCAAATTCCTGGGCAAGCTGGTGCCGCCGATGCTGGAACGGGCCGAGGCACTGGCCGGCACGCGCGCCCAGGCACGCATCGGTGAAGCCGTGGCACAGGCCACCGAGGCGCTGGACGCGGAGTTGTCACGCCTGCTGGCACTGCGTGCGGTGAACCCGTCGGTAAGCGAGGCGGAAATCGCCGCCGTCACCGACGAACGCAACCAGTTGCTGGCCGCCCTGCCGCTGTCGCGGCTGCGCCTGGATGCGGTGCGGTTTGTGGTCAGCGCGGATTTCCTGGCGTTGCGCTGAAAGTGGTTCTTTGTAGGAGCGACTTCAGTCGCGACCACGCACGACCGTCAACTCCGGTCGCGGCTGAAGCCGCTCCTACAACAAGGTAATACCTTCAGCGCAGCAGGCGCCCCTTGGGCTTGACCGGCAGCCGCCCGCGCCAATATTGGATCAGCACGTAGCCGCCCACCATGCCACCCAGGTGCGCGAAATGCGCCACGCCGGCCTGGGTGCCGGTAACGCCCATCACCAGTTCCACCAGCGCGTAGCCGATCACGAACAGCCACGCGGGCATCGGCACGGGCAGGAAGATCAACATCACCTTCTCGTGCGGGTACAGCATGCCGAAGGCCAGCAGCAGCCCGAACACCGCGCCCGACGCGCCCAGCGTGGGATAGAAGCCGTGGGTGAACCACTGCACCACGATCAACTGCGCCACCGCCGCCACCACCGCGCAGACGAAGTAATACACGATGAAATTGCGCGCGCCGAAGGTGCGCTCGATGACGCCGCCGAACATGTACAGCGCCACCATGTTGAACAGGATATGGGTCACGCCCCCATGCATGAATGCGTAGCTCACCAGCTGCCACGGCCGAAAACCCACCGACGCCAGCGCGCCGCTGGACAGTTGCATCACGTGGTCCGGCCCCCACGGCCACAGCGCGAAATACTGCAACAGCATTTCGCCGAACACCTGTTGCAGCAGGAACACCACGACGTTGGCGATCAGCAGGTTGCGGGTGACAGGCGGCAGGTTCGAGGGCATGCGGCGGATTCCGGGAAGCAGGTGGCAAGCATGGCAGCGGGCGCCGCCGTGCGGCGCGCATCAACCCAATGAGATGGGGCGGCCACGACGATGGCACAAGCATCGGGGCGGCCATGCAAAACGAAAAGCCGCCTTTCGGCGGCTTCACGCGGGACTCGGCGGTGGCGGATCAACCGTTGTGCGCGGCCATCGCCATCGCTTCCGGGCGCTTGGCGCCCACGAAGCGCTTGGCCCAGTAGCCGCTCTCCAGGCTGGAGATCTCCACCGACTTGCCGGTGGTCGGCGAATGGATGAAACGGCCATCGGAGATGTAGATGCCCACGTGCGAGACGCGATGCTTGCCGCTCGTGCGGAAGAACACCAGGTCGCCCGGCTTCATGTCGGCGCGCTTGACCTTGAGCCCGGCCAGGAACTGGGCGGCGGAGTTGGTCGGCAACTGCATGCCCACCGCATGGGCGAACACGTAGCGCACGAAACCGCTGCAGTCGAATCCGGTCGAGGGGTCGCGTCCGCCACGGACGTAACGCGTATCGCGCAGCTTCATCGCCATGGCGATCAGGGCCTTGCGCAGGTCGGTGATGCCGGCGACGTCCTCGGCCTCGTCGGCCGCGGTGGCGGCCGGCGGCGGCTCGACCGCCGCGGTGCCGGTCGCGGCCACCGTGTCCTGGCGGGCCAGCAGCGCGGGGAACGCGGCGGCATCGGCACCGGTCAGGGACCGCACGCTGGCAAAGATCGGCAGCGGCGTTACGGCCGGGACGGCCGCAGGGGCGGTGGCGGGCTGAACATCGATATAGGCACTGTGCGTGACGGCAGCATGCAGAGGACCGCAGAGCGTAGCGGCAACAAGGGCCGCGGCAACGGTCAATCGGTGGCTTGGCATGCGGGACTATCCCCTTTTGCGGTTCACGGAACGTCTTCGCGTGGTGTCGAAGACGTGACGAAGGGGTGAACTTAGCAAAGGGAGATAGGCCGTATGTTCGATCCGGGTTAACTGAACTGCGTCGTTTCGGGTTTCCGGGACGTCGCGCACAGTGGGCTCCGTCGCACGCCGGGCGAGATCGAGGCGGTGTTCAGGGCGCCACTGGACCGGCCGCCGGCATGGCGCGCGGGCCGAAGATCGCGGTGCCGATCCGTATCTCGGTGGCGCCCTCGGCGATCGCCAGCGGGAAATCGCCGCTCATGCCCATCGACAGGCGCGGCAGGTCGTGGCCACGAGCGGCGGCCTGGTCGCGCAGTTCACGCAACTGGCGGAAGCAGCCGCGCACCACGTGGGGGTCGTCGGAGTGGGTGGCCAGCGTCATCAATCCGCGCGGGCGCAGGGTGGGGTAGTCGCGCAGGCTGTCCAGGAAGGCCGGCAACTGGGCCGGGGCCAGGCCGTACTTGCTGTCCTCGGCGGCGGTCTTGACCTGCACCAGCACGTCGATCGCGCGCCCTTCGGCCTGCAGCCACCGGTGCAGCGCCGCGGCCAAGTCCGCCCGGTCCAGCGACTGCACCTCGCTGGCCAGCCGCGCCACGTCATGGGCCTTGTTGGTCTGCAAGTGGCCGATCACCACCCACTCGATGCCGCAGCCATCCATCGCGGCAGCCTTGTCGCGGATTTCCTGCACCTTGTTCTCGCCGAAGCGGTGCAGGCCCAGCGCCATCGCGGCGCGAACAGTCTCGGCGTCGAAAGTCTTGCTGACCGGCAGGATCGTCACCTCGGCCGGATCGCGCCCGGCGGCATGGCAGGCTTCGTCCACGCGGTGGCGGACGTCGGCCCAGTTGGCGGCGAGATGGGAGTGGGGCATGGGAGTAAGGGACGATCCGATCAAGTTTCTACTCGTCATTCCAGCGAACGCTGGAGGAGCTTTACAACAGCCGAAGGCTGGTCATCCAGTGTCTTCATGGGGGTTACCGAGGCGCTGGATCCCAGCTTTCGCTGGGATGACGGCCCTCTCCCAACCCTCTCCCCAAGGGAAAGAGGAGACGGGCTTCAACCTTTGGCGCCCTGCGCGCCATGCCGCGCCACCACCTCGGCCACCACCATGCTGACCTTCTTGCCGGTGGGGATGTGCAGGAATTCGTTCGGCCCGTGGGCGTTGGAATGCGGCCCCAGCACGCCGGTGATCAGGAACTGCGCCTTGGGGAATTTCTCGCCCAGCATGCCCATGAACGGGATGCTGCCGCCCTCGCCCATGTAGGTGGCGGGCGCGCCGAAGTAGTGCTGCGAGGCGTCGTCCACCGCCTGCTCCAGCCACGGCGACAGCGCCGGCGCGTTCCAGCCGCTGCCGTCCTTTTCCAGGTCGAAGGTGACCTTGGCGCCGTACGGCGGGTCTTTTTCCAGCAGCTGCTTCACGAATTCGCCGGCCTTGGCGCCGCTCAGCGTGGGCGGCACGCGCAGGCTCAGCTTTACTGCCGTCTTCGGGCGCAACACGTTACCGGCGCTTTCCAGCGGCGGGATGCCGCCGATGCCGGTGACCGCCAGCTGCGGGCGCCAGGTACGGTTGAGCACCAGCTCGGCCAGGTCGTCGGTGACCGGCTGCATGCCTTCCACCCACGGGAACTTGCTGAAGATGTCCTCGCCCAGCACCTGGGCCGAATGCTTCGCCTGCTCCACGCGGTGCGCGGGGATGTCCACGTACAGCTCCGGCGGCTTGATCCGGCCGGTGGCCGGATCTTCCAGCCGCGACAGCAGCTCGCGCAGGATGCGGAAGCTGGACGGCACCACGCCGGAGGCGTCGCCGGAATGCACGCCCTCCTCCAGCACCTGCACGGTGAGGTTGCCGCCGGTCATGCCGCGCAGCGAGGTGGTCAGCCACAGCTGGTCGTAATTGCCGCAGCCCGAATCCAGGCACACCACCAGCGACGGGCTGCCGATGCGCGCGGCCAGGTGGTCGACGTAGTGCGGCAGGTCGTAGCTGCCCGACTCCTCGCAGGCCTCGATCATGATCACGCAGCGGGCGTGGGCAATGCCCTGGTCGTGCAGCGCCAGCAGCGCGGCCAGCGAGCCGAAGATGGCGTAGCCGTCGTCGGCGCCGCCGCGGCCGTACAGCTTGTCGCCCTTGAGCACCGGCGTCCACGGACCCAGCCCCTCGGCCCAGCCGGTCATTTCCGGCTGCTTGTCCAGGTGGCCGTACAGCATCACGGTGTCGTCGCCCTGGCCGGTGGCAGGTGCGCCGTTCGCGCCGCAGGCGGGAATGTCGATGTAGATCAGCGGCGTGCGCTTTTCCAGCCGCACCACTTCCAACGTGGCGCCGGGGAGATGCTGCAGCTTGGCGCGCGCCCAGGTTTCCATCAGGCGCACCGCCGCGTCCATGTGGCCGTGCTCGGCCCACTGCGCGTCGAACATCGGCGACTTGTTGGGAATACGGATGTATTCGATCAGCTGCGGCACGATTTCGGCGTCCCACAGGTCAGCGACATAGCGGGAAAGTCGGGCAGTATCCATCGCGTAACTCCAACAGCGTCAAACGCGCATTCTATCAGCGGCATAGGTTGGCCCTGCGCCGACGTGCCGTAAGTCATGCCTCACAGTTCCCCACGCGCGACGCGCACGGCGCGGCTGCGCGCGGTCCGGCTGTGCACGCCGCGCGAAGCGGCCAGTGTGGGGCGGCGGCCATCGGCCGCCTCGAACTTTCGCAAGGAGCCACCCATGATCCGCACACTCGCCGCCCTCGCTATCGCCGCCGCGCTGGCACTGCCCGCGCTGGCGTCTGCCGCCACGCCGGTCAACATCAACCAGGCCGACGCGGCCACCATCGCCCGGTCGCTGGATGGCGTCGGCGCCACGCGCGCCCAGGCCATCGTGGCCTGGCGCGACGCGCACGGCCCGTTCAAGAAGGCCGACGACCTGCGCCACGTGAAGGGCATCGGCAAGGCCACCATCGAGCGCAACCGCGACGCCATCCTGCTGGCCAATACGGCCGCGGCGCCGACCGAGCACAAGCACGTCGCCCGCAAGGATTGAACCCCGAACCCGCTTTGCCCCCTCCCCTGCTGCGCAGGGGAGGGTCGTTCTTGTTCTTCTCCGACCAGTACCCCTACCCCCAACCAACGTCCACCCGCCGCACCGCCGCGCTAAACTCGCGCGCCCCGCTGCCGCTGTACTGGACATGATCCTGCCGCGTTACCACGTTGCCGCCTCCGCCATTCCCGGCGCGGGCAAGGGCCTGTTTCTCGACGAAGCCGTCGCCGCGGGCCGTGTGCTGACCGCGCCCGACGGCATCGACCGCACCTTTCGCCACGCCGAAATCGCCGCCTCGCCCGCCTTGAGCGCCCAATGGCACCTCAGCGCGCGCTGGTTCGAGGACCGCTACACGCTGTCGCCCGACTGGCCCGACGAGTGCTACATCAACCACAGCTTCACGCCGAACGGCTTGTGGCACCTGGGTTTCGTCTTCGCGCTGGCCGACCTGCCGGCGAGCACCGAGCTGACGGTGGACTACCGCCACCTGCTGCCGCCGGGCCAAAGCGAGGATTTTGCCGATTCGGCCACAGGTGGGATAATTACCGGCTTGCCCTGGCACGAGAGTCTTGCCAGCACTACCCAGGCGCTGGCCCGCTTGCTGGCCGCCACCAAAGCTGATCGTGATGTTTGAGATACCTACCCTCCAGACGGCGCGCCTGCGCCTGACCGCGCTCACCGAACGGCATTTCGACGACTACGCCGCGATGCTGGCCAACCCCGAAAGCACGCGCTGGGTCGGCGACGGCCAGCCGCTGGACCGCACCAACGCCTGGCGCTCGCTGGCGATGCTGCTGGGCCATTGGCAGTTGCGCGGTTGCGGCATGTGGGCGCTGGAGCTGAAAAGCACCGGCGAGTTCATCGGCCGCGTGGGTTTCATGTATCCCGAAGGCTGGCCCGACCTGGAGCTGGGCTGGATGCTGAAGCCCGAACACCAGCACCAGGGCTACGCCACCGAGGCGGGCAACGCCGCGCTGGATTTCGTGTGGAACCGCCTGCACGCGCCGCGGGTGATCAGCCTGGTGCGGATCGGCAACGAAGCCTCCGACCGGCTGGCCGAACGCCTCGGTGGCGAGCACATCGAAGACATGGATTTCTACGGCAGCCACAGCCACGTGTTTGCCTATTACCCGCCCCATCGCGAGCATCGACGGGCCTACGCTTAGGGATGCTCTGATTTTGCTCGTCATCCCAGCGAGCGAAGGCCTGCCCAGACTTCCCTAAAGGCACTGGATTGACCGGTCCTTCGGACTGTTGAAAAGCGCTACTGCATCCGCAGGAATGACGAGCAAAGTCAGATTGACCAGACGTTCCCTGGCTGCACTTCAGTACACATCGCGGCGATAACGGCCCGTGTCGCGCAACCGCTCGACGGCCGCATCGCCCAGCACCTCGCCCAGCACCGCATCCACTGCCGGCGCCATGCCTTCGAGGCTGCCGCAGACGTGGATCGCCGCGCCGGCCGCCACCCATTCGCGCACGGTATCGGCCGCCTGCAACAGGCGGTGCTGCACGTAGATGCTTTCGGCCTGGTCGCGCGACCAGGCGAAATCCGCGCGTTCGAGGTGGCCTGCCGCCAGCCAGCGTTCGATCTCTTCGCGGTAGTGGAAATCGTGTGCCTGCTGGCGCTCGCCGTACACCAGCCAGTTGCGGTGGCGACCCGCATCGATGCGCTCCTTCAGCAGTGCCCGCAGCGCGGCCATGCCGGTGCCGTTGCCGATCAGGATCAGCGGCCGCGCGTCGGCGGGCGCATGGAAGGCGGCGTTGCGGCGCACCCGCAGGGCGATCTCGCTGCCGATCGGTGCATGCATGGTCAGCCAGCCCGAACCGATGCCGGGCGTGCCGTCCGGGGCGGTTTGTTGGCGCACCAGCAGATGGATGGCGCCGTCGGCGGGCACCGAGGCGATCGAGTATTCGCGATGCGGCAGCAACTGCAACCGGGCCGCCACCGCCGCCGCGTCCAGCCCGGCCACCTCGCCGGGTGCCGGCAGGCGGCAGCGCGCCAGCAGGCTGGCCAGCGGCAGCGTTTCCTTTTCGAACGTCACCATGGCATCGCCATCGAGCGCATGCACGGACAACCACGACGCCACCGCCTGTGGCGCATGCCGCGGGCCGATGTCCACCAGGTCACCGGCCTGCCATGACAGCGCGCCCTGCAACGGTTGCATGGCCAGGTGGAAACAGGGGCCGCCGAGGCTGCCGGCGTTGAGCCGTTGCCGTTCCACCAGCTGCCATGGCTGATAACGCGGCGGCTGCCAGTCCGGCAGGTCGCGCACATCGCACAGCGCGGCCAGGTGGTGCTGCCAATGGCGCAACGCGGCGGCGTCCTCGTCGTCCACTTCCACCGGATCGAACAGCGCCTGGGCGCCGCTGGCCCGCAGCCAGTGCTGCAGCTGGCGGCCGAAGCCGCAGAAGTCCTCGTAGTCGCTGTCGCCCAGCGCCAGCAGGCCGTAGCGCAAGCGGGCCAGGTCCGCCGCGTTCGCCATCGCCTGGCGCGCGAAGGCGACGGCCATGTCCGGCGGCTCGCCGTCGCCGGTGGTGCTGACCACGAACAGCGCGCGCGAGGTCTCGCGCAAGCCCGCCAGCGTGGAGGCGTCGATCGCATCCACGCGCGAGGGCACCCCGGCCGTCTGCAGGCTCTGCCAGGTTTGCCGCGCCAGTTGCTCGGCCAGGCCGGTCTGGCTGGCGTAGAACACGCGCACGGTATCCGGCGCGCCCGGCGCGGGCACGTCGACGGCCTTTTGCGGCATCGGGTCGACCGGGCCGGTTCCACCGCCTTCGCCCCGCCCGCGATGCCGAAACCAGCCGGCCAGCAGCACCCAGCCCGCCAGCAGCCAGGCCGCGGCCAGCCAGCACTGGCGACCCGGATCGTGCCATTGCACCGCCTCGGCACGGCAGAACCACATCAGCGCGGCCAGCAGCGCGAATGCCGCGATCAATGCGGCATTGCTGATGGTGGCCAGCTGCCCGGACGCGGCGCGGTCGTGCTTCATGGGCGCACCGCTTCGGCGAACGCGGGCGACATGCGCTGCACGAAACCCTGCGGCGTGCGCACGATCATCAACACCGCCAGGCCGCGCGAGCGCGCAAACGCCATGCCCTTGTCGGCGCCCATCACGCTCAGCGTGGTGCCCAGCGGATCGGCCTGCACGCAGTCATCCGCCAACACGCTCACCGACGCCACTTCGTGCGGCACCGGGTAGCCGCTGCGCGGATCGATGTGGTGCGAGTAGTAGCGGCCGCCGTCCTCGAACACGTGGCGGTAGTCGCCCGAGGTGGCGATGGCGCGCTCGTCCAGTGCGATGGTATCGATCAGTTCGCCGGCATCGATCACCCCGCCGGCCGCCGCGTCCGGCCGCTCGATGCCCACCCGCCACACGCTGCCGTCCGGCTTGCGTCCGTGCGCCCGCAGTTCGCCGCCCACTTCCACCAGGTACGCACGCACGCCCATCCGCTGCAGGTAGCGCGCGACCTGGTCCACGCCGTAGCCCTTGGCCACTGCGGACAGGTCGAGGTACGCGCCGCCCGGCTGGCGTACGCGATGCGCGGCGGGATCCAGCTGCACTTTCCACCACCCCACGCGCGAGCGTGCTTGCGCGATTGCCTGCCGGGTCGGCGGCTGGCGCGGGCGCTGGTCGGGGCCGAAACCCCACAGGTTCACCAGCGGGCCCACGGTGGGGTCGTAGGCGCCATCGCTGTCCTTCGCCAGCTGCAACGCATGCCGCAGCACGGTGAAGAATTCCGGCGGCAGCCGCTGCCAGGTACCGGCCGGCGCGCGGTTGAAGCGCGACAGGTCGGAGTCCGGCTTGTACGTGCTCATCTGGCCGTCCACTCGATCCAGCTCGGCCTGGATGCCCTGCTGCACGGCTTCCATCGACTGCGCGGACGACAGGTCCGCCACCACCGACCAGGTCGTGCCCATGGTGCGCCCATGCAGGCGCTGCAGCTGCGCCGCCGCGACGGGCGCGGCGGCGGTGCACAGCATCAGCACGATCAGGAAAGGCAGGCGGAACGGCATCACGTGCTACTCGGGCAGCACCTCGAGCGTGGCCGTGTACGACAGCCGCCGCTTGCTGGCCTGCTTCACGCCGCTCTTGTCGTCCTGCGTGGCCGCGTTGACCCAGTACATGCCCGGATGCGGCCAGGTGAGCGTGAACTTGCCATCCGCACCGGTCTGCGCGGTCATCTCATCCTGCGCGTTGCGGTAGCGGGTGGCGCCGGCAATGGCGCTGACCTTGAGGCCCGCGGCGGGCTTGCCGTCCAGCAACAGCTGAAACGTGGCCGGCTCCCCTTCCACCAGGTCGGTGACGCCGGAAACCGGCACCAGTTCCAGCCCCTGCCCGCTCGGCTTGAGCGCGGTGGCGTTGGGCTTGCCGTTGGTGACGAAGGTTTCCACGCGGCTGCTGGAGGCGGTGACCTGGACGTCCTTGGCGCCGGCGGGGATCGCCGTGGCCAGTTCGTCGGCGTTGCCGCGCCAACGCTTCTTCTGGCCGTTCAGTTCATAACGGGCAAACAGGCCCTGGTTGACCAGCGCCAGCTTGTAGGTGCCCTGCTGATTCAGTGCGACGTCGAACACGCTGCGGTATTTGCCGGTGGCTGCGTTTTGCGGTTTGGCCGTCTGGCCGTCCGGCGCGGTAATCACCAGCTGCTCCAGCGGCGCGGCGTGGTGGTCGGGGAAAAACAGGTCGTTGGAGATGGCTGCATCCACCGTCACCCACGGGTCGGTGCCGGCCACATTGGTGGCCGAGGGCACCATCCACATCTTGTGCGCCTGGGCGGCCAGCGGCGTGGCGATGGCGGCGGCCAGGGCGATCCATTTCAGTGCGAGCTTGTGCATGTTTGCTCCGGATGTCGGCGGGAATCAGGGATTGATGTCGAGGCTGACGGTGCCGAGCTCGCTGCTGCCCCGGGCGCTCAAGTGTTGCGTCGTGGCGGCCGGCCAGGTGAACGGTACGCGCACCACTTCACGACCGCCCACTTCGCGCGCGGCCTCGACCACCAGGGTGTAGTCGCCCGGCGCCAGCGTGCCCAGCGGCGCCTGGCCATCGACGAACTTCAGCTGGTATTGACCGGCCGGCCGGGTGGCGCCGGACACCCCGTCCACCGGCAACGACAAACCGCGACCGCCGCGGCGCCACCACTGGCGCAGGTCGGGCAGCCACTTGGTGCCGGCGCCTTCCTTGCTGTCCTTCTGCGCATACCACGCCGCCAGGTGGGCGGCCACGCTGCGGTCGGCGCGCTCGATCCAGATGGCCGCGTACGGCCGGTGGTATTCGGCCACCTTCTGCTCCGGGATCTGCACGGTGACGTCCAGCTCGGCCGCCGCCAACGGCGCGGCCAGCAGCAAGGCAAGGGTGCAACACAACAAACGACGCATGGGCATGGGCCTCGTCAATGAATGAAAAGCAGCGCCAGCAGCGCCGGCAGCACCAGCCCGGCCGTCACCAGCGGCCAGGTGGACGTGCGCCGCGCGGCGTGGAACTTCAGCAGGAACAGGCCGGTGATCGAAAACACCAGGCAGGCCAGCGCAAACACGTCGATGAACCACCCCCACACCGGCCCCGCGTTGCGGCCCTTGTGCAGGTCGTTGAGGTAGGCCACCGCGCCGCGGCGGGTCAGCTCGTATTGCACCTCGCCGGTGGCGCGCTCGATGCTGAGCCAGCCGTCGCCACCGGGCCTCGGCAGCGACAGGTAGATCTCGTCCGCCGACCATTCGCCCGCGCGGCCGGCAACACGCGTCGCCAGGGTTTCGTCCAGCCAGCGCGCCACCGCGTCGGGCAACGGCGCCGCCTTGCGCACGTCCTCGCCCGCCACCATCGCCCGCAGCGCGATCGGCAGGGTCGCCGTGCGATCGACCACCGTTGGCGTGGCCTCGATCTGCCGCGCGTGGTTCAAGGTGATGCCGGTCAGCGCAAACAGCAGCAGCCCGACCAGGCACAGCGCCGAGCTGATCCAGTGCCATTGGTAGAGCTGGCGCATCCAGAACGCGCGGCGCGGCAACGTCGTGGGAGGTTGTGGAGATGAGGAATGTGCCATCGACGCCTGCGACCCGCAGCCTTTTCCCGCAGCGGCAAGGCCACGGAACGACGGCTGTTTTCGACCAGAACGCGGCGCCAACGACAGCCGCGCGAGATGGGGCAATTAGACTCTAAATAAGAATCAATCGCAACAATGCCACCGCGATCGGCCGACGGCAAAATGCTTGCCTCACGTCGAAGTGCATAGCAGCACCAACATGACGCGCGGCTGGACGGATGCGAGGCGTCGCCCGCGCGCCGTGTTCGACGGCCTTCCAGATCGCGAATCGGAGCCTTCAGCGATCGTCGCGGGTCCAGATCGCGCCGTCCTCCTCGCGCACGGGGAAGCTGGCGATCGGCTCGTAGGCCGGGGGTTTCGTCACCGCGCCGGTACGCACGTCGAAGCGTGCGCCGTGGCGGGGGCATTCCACTTCGAAGCCGAACACCTCGCCGCCGGCCAGGTCGCCGCCGTCGTGGGTGCAGGTGTCCTCGATGGCGTACAGCGCGCCGTCGATGTTGTACACGGCGATCGGGGTGTCGCCGTCCCACACGACCTTGTATTCGCCAGGCAGGAAATCGCTGCGCGTGCCGACACGCACCCAGTCGTGCGCGTTCCAGTCGTTCATGCCGCGGCCTCCGTCAGATGCTTCACCAATACCTCGAAACGCAGGTCGTCGCGGCGCGGGATGCCGAAGCGCTCGTCGCCATACGGAAACGGCTCGAACTGGCCGGTGCGCCGATAACCGCGGCGGCCGTACCAGGCGATGAGTTCATCGCGCTGCACGATCACCGTCATGCGCAGCGTGGTGCAGCCCCAGGTTTCGCCCACGATGCGCTCGGCCTCGGCCAGCACGCGCTTGCCCAGGCCCGCGCCCTGCGCCAGCGGGTCGACGGCGAACATGCCGAAGTAGCCGCTGTCGCCGCGGCGTTCCAGCTGGCAGCAGGCCATCAGCCTGCCGCCGCGTTCGGCCAGCAGCAGCTGGCTGTGTGGCCCGGCGATCAAGGCCAGCACGTCATCGACATTGGTGCGCCGGCCGTCGAGCAGATGGGTTTCGGTGGTCCAGCCGCGCAGGCCGGATTCGCCGCGATAGGCGGATTCCACCAGCGCCACGATGGCGGCGGCGTCGGCGGCGCGCGCCGCGCGGAAAGTCAAGGGATCGGCGTCGGTCATGCGGGAATGATAGCGCCGGCCCATGCCGCCACCATGACCTGCGGCAACCGGCGTCACGTTCCGGCGACCCGCGCCAGCGCGCTGTCGATCCTCGCATACACGACGCGCCAGCATCGCCTTTCACCTTTCCTCAGCACCGGCACCGAAAGAATGCACCAAGCATTCTTGCGGAAGCTGCCATGCCGGAAGGCCCCTCCATTGTCATCCTGCGCGAGGAAGCGGCCGGCTTCGTCGGCCAGCGCATCCGTCGGGCGGAGGGCAACGCGAAGATCGACATGGCGCGCCTGCCGGGCAAATGCATCGAAAGCCTGCGCAGCTTCGGCAAGCAGACGTTGATCGAACTGCCTGATGTCGCCATTCGCATCCACCTGCTGATGTTCGGCAGTTACCGCATCAACGAGCGCAAGGACGCGGCGCCGCGGCTGAGCCTGGGCTTCGACAAGGGCGAGCTGAATTTCTACAGCTGCTCGGTGCGCCTGCTGGACGGCGAGCTGGACGAACTCTACGACTGGCGCGGCGACGTGATGTCCGATGCGTGGGACCCCGCGCTGGCCCGGCGCAAGCTGCGCGCGATGCCGGACACGCTGGTCTGCGATGCGCTGCTGGACCAGACCGTATTTGCCGGCGTGGGCAACATCATCAAGAACGAGGTGCTGTACCGCATCCGCGTGCATCCGCTCTCCACCGTGGGCGCGTTGCCGCCGCGCAAGCTGGGCGAGCTGGTGAAACAGGCGCGCGCGTACAGTTTCGAATTCCTGGCCTGGAAAAAAGCCTATGTGCTGCGCAAGCACTGGCTGGTGCACAACCAGGGGCGCTGCCCGCGGCATGACATACCGCTCAAGCGCGCCTACCTGGGCAAGACCAACCGGCGCACGTTCTTCTGCGAGCTTTGCCAGAAGCTGTACGTCGATTAGGCCGCGGTGCCGTCACATCAGCAGCTTGCGCACCTTGAGCAAGGCCGCCACGAAGGCGTCGACCTCCTCGCGCGTGTTGTAGAACGCCAGCGACGCGCGCAGCGTGGCGGGCACGCCGAAAAACTGCATCAGCGGGTGCGCGCAATGATGGCCCGAGCGCACGGCCACGCCCTGCAGGTCGAGCAGCGTGGCCAGGTCGCTGGCCTGGGCGCCTTCAAGCAGGAACGAGATCACCGGCTCCTTCTCGCGCGCCTCGCCGAAAATGCGCACGCCGGGCACCTCGCGCAGGCGCTCGGTGGCGTAGGCCAGCAGTTGCTGCTCCCACGCGTGGATGGCGTCGAAACCCAGCGAGTCGTAATAGTCGATGGCCGCGCTCAGGCCCACGAAGCCGGCGATGTTGGGCGTACCGGCCTCGAACTTGTGCGGCACGTCGGCGAAGGTGGTGCCGCTGAAGCGCACCTCGCGGATCATGTCGCCGCCACCGAAGAACGGCGGCATCGCCTCCAGGTGTTCGCGCTTCGCCCACAGCGCGCCGGTACCCGTGGGGCCGAGCATCTTGTGGCCGGTGACGGCGTAGAAATCGCAACCCAGCGCCTGCACGTCCACCGGCCTGTGGGGCACCGCCTGCGAGCCGTCCACCAGCAGCGGAATGCCGCGCTTGCGGCACTCTTTCGCGATCTCGCGCACCGGGTTCACCGTGCCCAGCACGTTGGACACGTGCGCCACGCAGGCCAGCTTGACCTCCGGCGTGAGCATGGCGATGTATTGCTCCAGGTCCAGCTCGCCGCGCTCGTTGATCGGCGCGGCTTTCACCGTGGCGCCGCTGCGCGCGGCCACCAGCTGCCACGGCACGATGTTGGCGTGATGCTCCATCACCGTGGTGAGGATGGCGTCGCCGGCCTTTAGCCGCGGCAATGCATGGCTGTACGCCACCAGATTGATCGACTGGGTGGTGCCGGAGGTGAGGATCAGTTCATCGCGCGACGGCGCGTTGATGAAGCGCGCCAGCTTGTCACGCGCGCCCTCGTACGCCGCGGTGGATTCCTCGCCCAGCTGATGCACCGCGCGCGCCACGTTGGCGTTGTGGCGGCGGTAGTGCGCGTCCATCGCCTCGATCACCGAGGCCGGTTTCTGGCTGGTGTTGGCGTTGTCGAAATACACCAGCGGCTTGCCGTGCACGCTGCGCGTCAGCAGCGGGAAATCCGCGCGGATGCGCTGCACGTCGAAGACGGTGGAAGGCGTGGGTTGTGCGTTCATCGTCGATGTTCCAAGAGTGTGACTCCCTCCCCTGCTTTGCAGGGGAGGGTTGGGGAGGGGTTCGCTCTTGATCTGAACGTCAAAAGCGCCACCCCCTCTCAGCCTCCCCCTGCAAGCAGGGGAGGAGCAAAGCTTCAGGCAGGCAACTGCGCGATCAGCAACGCGGACAAATGCTCGCGCAGCGCCTCGTTCGGCAAATCGTCCAGCACGGCGCGACAGAACGCCGCCGTCAGCAAGGCGCGCGCTTCGGCCAGCGGGATGCCGCGCGAACGCAGGTAGAACAGCGAGCGTTCGTCCAGCTGGCCCACGGTGGCGCCGTGCGCGGCCTTCACCTCGTCGGCGTAGATCTCCAGCTCGGGCTTGGCGTCGATCTCGGCGCTGCCGGACAGCAGCAGGTTCTTGTTGTTGAGGCTGGCATCGCTGCCATCGGCGCCGGGCGCGACCACGATGGCGCCGCGGAACACACCGCGGGCGCGGTCGCTGGCCACGCCGCGCCAGACCGAACTGGACGCGGTATTCAGCGCCTGATGGCGGATCGCCAGCTGCGTGTCGACGTGCTGGCGACCGTGCGGCATGAACACGCCGCGGGTTTCCAGTTGCGCGCCATCGCCGATCAGCTCGGCGCGCAGGTCGTGCCGCACCAGCGCGCCGCCCAGCTCGGCCAGGTGCAGCGTGGCGTGCGCACGCGTCTGCAGGCGCAGGCTGGTACGGCGGATCAGGCTGGCGCCGGCGGCGGCCTGCTGCACTACGGCGTGGTGCAGGCGCGCGCCCTCGCGCAGCTCGATGTCGCCGACCACGGTGGCAAGATGCGCCTGTTCGCCGCTGGCCAGATGGTGTTCGACCAGGCTCAGCGCGGCACCTTCGCCCAGTTCGATCACGTTGCGCAGATGCCAGGCCAGGTCGCCTTCGGCGGGTGCGCCGACGAACACCAGGTGCACCGGCGCGGCGATCTTCGCGTGGTCGGCCAGGCGCAGCACCACGCCGTCGCGGGCATGCGCCGCGTTGATCTGGGTGAACGCCTCGTCGGCCTCGTAGTGGCGGCGCGACAGCACGAAGCGCAGCGGGTCCGGATCGGTATGCAGGGCCTGCGACAGCGGCTGCAGCGTGAGGCCGCTGGGCAGCGCATCCAGCACGGACAGATCGGCGCGAAACACGCCGTTGACGAACACCAGCCGCGCACCCTCGACGCCGGGCAACGCCAGCGTCGTCGGGTCGACCGCGCGCGTCAGTGCCGCCTCGTCACCGTCGGCGAAAGACCGACGTGCCAGGCCACGCAGCGCGGTGTATTTCCATGCTTCCACCCGCGCCAAGGCCAGGCCGCCGGCGACGAAGACCTCGCGGTTGTCGCGCCGCATCGCATCCAGCCAGGCGATGCCGCTGGCGGGCAGCGGCGCATCGACCAGCGAGGCGACCAGCGGCAGGGTTGCCGGCTCGCTCATGCCGAGGCTCCCGCCGGCTGGCGTTCGGCGATGCCGGCGTAGCCGTGTGCCTCGAGCTGCAGCGCCAGCGACTTGTCGCCGGTTTCCACGATGCGTCCGTTGGCCAGCACGTGCACCACGTCGGGCACCACGTAGTCGAGCAGGCGCTGGTAGTGGGTGATCATCAGGAACGCGCGGTCGGGCGAGCGCAGCGCGTTGACGCCGTCGGCCACGTGCTTGAGCGCGTCGATGTCCAAGCCCGAGTCGGTCTCGTCCAGGATCGCCAGCTGCGGCTCCAGCAGGGCCATCTGGAAGATCTCGTTGCGCTTCTTTTCGCCGCCGGAGAAGCCTTCGTTGACGGCGCGATGCAGCAGCTCGTCGGAGATCTGCATCACCTTCAGCTTCTCGCGCACCAGCTTCAGGAACTGCATCGAGTCGAGCTCCTTCTCGCCACGCGCCTTGCGCTGCGCGTTGAGCGCCGCGCGCAGGAAATAGGTGTTGTTGACGCCGGGGATTTCCACCGGGTACTGGAACGCCAGGAACACGCCGGCAGCGGCGCGCTGCTCCGGCGCCAGCGCCAGCAGGTCGATGCCGTTGTAGGTCACGGTGCCCGCGGTGACCTCGTAGCCGTCACGGCCGGAAAGCACGTTGCCCAGCGTGGACTTGCCCGCCCCGTTCGGCCCCATGATCGCGTGCACCTCGCCCGCGTTCACCGCGAGGCTGAGCCCCTTGAGGATTTCCTTGCCCTCGACGCGGGCGTGCAGGTTTTCGATTTTCAGCATTTCAGTATCCGGGAATGGGGAATCGGGAATGGGGAACCGTCAGAAGCGAACTCGGGGGCCGCATGAAGCTCTTGCGATTCCCGATTCCCCATTCCCGATTCCCGTTTCAATCAGCCAACGGCGCCCTCGAGGCTCACCTCGAGCAGCTTCTTCGCCTCCACCGCGAACTCCATCGGCAGCTCGCGGAAGACCTGCTTGCAGAAGCCGTCGACGATCATCGACACGGCATCCTCTTCGGCGATGCCGCGGCTGCGGCAGTAGAACATCTGGTCGTCGGAGATCTTGGAGGTAGTGGCTTCGTGCTCGACGATGGCGGTGGGGTTTTTCACTTCCATGTAGGGGAAGGTGTGCGCGCCGCACTGCTTGCCGATCAGCAGGCTGTCGCACTGGGTGTAGTTGCGCGCGTTGTCGGCGCCCTTCTCCATCTTCACCAGGCCGCGGTAGCTGTTGGAGCTCTTGCCGGCGCTGATGCCCTTGGAGACGATCTTGGACTTGGTGTGCTTGCCCAGGTGGATCATCTTGGTGCCGGTGTCGGCCTGCTGGAAATGATGGGTCAGCGCGACGGAGTAGAACTCGCCCACCGAACGGTCGCCACGCAGCACCACCGACGGGTATTTCCAGGTGATGGCCGAGCCGGTTTCCACCTGGGTCCAGCAGATCTTGCTGTCGTCACCACGGCAGTCGCCGCGCTTGGTGACGAAGTTGTAGATGCCGCCCTTGCCGTTCTCGTCGCCGGGGTACCAGTTCTGCACGGTGGAGTACTTGATCTTGGCGCCTTCCAGCGCCACCAGCTCGACCACCGCCGCATGCAGCTGGTTCTCGTCGCGCTTGGGCGCGGTGCAGCCTTCCAGGTAGGAGACGTGGCTGCCTTCCTCGGCAATGATCAGGGTGCGCTCGAACTGGCCGGTGTTCTGCGCGTTGATGCGGAAATAGGTGCTCAGTTCCATCGGGCAACGCACGCCCTTGGGAATGAACACGAAGCTGCCGTCGGAGAACACCGCCGAGTTCAGCGCGGCGAAGAAGTTGTCGCCGGTGGGCACCACGCTGCCCAGGTATTTGCGCACGATCTCGGGGTATTCGCGGATCGCCTCGCTCATCGAGCAAAACAGCACGCCGGCGTCGGCCAGCTGCTTGCGGAAGGTGGTGCCGACGGAGACCGAGTCGAACACCGCATCCACCGCCACGCCGGCCAGCGCGGCGCGCTCGTGCAGCGGGATGCCCAGCTTCTCGTAGGTTTCCAGCAATGCCGGGTCGACCTCGTCCAGCGACTTGGGCTGCTTCTTGGGTGCGGCGTAGTAGCTGATGGCCTGGTAGTCGATCGGGTCGATGTTGAGCTTGGCCCAGTCGGGCTTGGGCATGGTCAGCCAGTGGCGATAGGCCTCCAGCCGCCATTCGGTCATCCACTCGGGCTCGCGCTTGACGGCGGAGAGCGCGCGGATGGTGCCCTCGTCCAGGCCCGGCGGCAGGCCGGTCATCTCGATGTCGGTGACGAAGCCGGCGGCGTAGCTGCGGCCCAGGGCTTCGGCCACATCGGCGTTGTCGCGGAGCGTGGTGGCGGTGCTGGTTTCGATAGTCATGGCGTCTTTCATTCCGTGGTGGCCGCGCCGGCGGGGACGGGCGCGCTGTCGATCACCTGCATGGCAATGCGTCGATTGGGCGGCGGCGGTTTCATCATGTCGGCCAGGCTGACCGCGCGCAGCGCGTTGTCCAGCACGTGGTTGATCTGCTGCCAGCTGCCGCGCACGCCGCATTGCGCCTCGCGGTCGCACTGGCCCTCGGCGATGCTGCATTCGGTCATGCCCAGCGGGCCTTCCAGCGCCTCGACGATCTCGGCCAGCGAGATCTCGCTGGCGGGCCGCGCCAGCCGGTAGCCGCCGTTGACGCCGCGAAAGGATTCCACCAGCGCCGCGTGCCCCAGCGTCTTGAGCAATTTGCTCACCGTGGGCAGCTCCAGCCGGGTTTCCTCGGCGATCTGCACGGCGCTGTGCACGTGCTCGGGATGGGTGGCGATGAAGGCCATCACCACCGTGGCGTAATCGGTCAATCGGCTGACGCGGAGCATGGGACCGGGCCGGGTTGAATCGGGACCAAAATGGTACTGATTAGCGCCGCCGCGGTCAACGCTGCCGCAGCGCACCATCGGGGGGAAAGCACGCTCGGCGTTGCCCGGTGACCGTGCAAATTCGCCCGCCACCGGGCCGCAAGTCCTTGAAAAAGCAGGCGTCGCGGCGCCGGCAGCGCGTGGCATGCATCGTGCTGATCCCGAAGCCTCACCGCCGAGGAGAAACGCCATGAAGTGGATCACCGCCATCATCAAGCCCTTCACCCTGGACAGCGTGCACGAGGCCTTGTCGGAAGCGGGCGTGCAGGGCATGACCGTCACCGAAGTGAAGGGTTTCGGCCGACAGCGCGGCCATACCGAGCTGTATCGCGGCGCCGAGTACGTGGTCGATTTCCTGCCCAAGCTGAAGGTCGAGGTCGCGGTGGCCGACGATCAGTTGGAGCAGGTGATCGAGGCCATCAGCGGCGCGGCCCGCACCGGCAAGATCGGCGACGGCAAGGTCTTCGTCAGCGATCTGGAACAAGCCATCCGTATCCGCACACAGGAGTCCGACGTCGATGCGCTCTGAAAAAACGGGAACGGGGAACAGGGAACGGGGAACCGGTGGCCGCCTGTTGGCGCGCAGCGGGTTGGTGCTGGGCGGTAGCGCGCTGGCGTTGCCGGCGATGGCGCAGACGGCGGCCACCCCGGACAGCGGCGACACGGCCTGGATGCTCACCGCCACCATGCTGGTGTTGTTGATGACGATACCGGGGCTGGCGCTGTTCTACGGCGGCATGGTGCGGGCGAAGAACCTGTTGTCGGTGTTGATGCAGTGTTTCGCGATCACCGCGCTGGTGAGCGTGCTGTGGCTGCTGTACGGCTACAGCGTGGCGTTCAGCACCGAGGGCATGCAGGCAGGCGTGACCAACCTGCACTCGTTCATCGGCGGCTTCGACCGCGCGATGTTCGCGGGCATGACGCCCGCCAGCCTGTACGCGCACGTGCCGGAAAGCGTGTTCGCGATGTTCCAGCTCACCTTCGCCATCATCACGCCGGCGCTGATCGTGGGCGCAGTGGCCGAGCGCATGAAGTTCTCGGCGCTGATGCTGTTCACCCTGGGCTGGTTCACCCTCGCCTACCTGCCGATGGCGCACATGGTGTGGGGCGGCCCCGGCTCGTTCCTGGGCGACATCGGCGTGCTGGATTTCGCCGGCGGCACGGTGGTGCACATCAACGCCGGCATCGCCGGCCTGGTGGCCTGCCTGGTGCTGGGCAAGCGGCGCGGCTACCCGCACATGCCGATGCCGCCGCACAACCTGGGCTACACCCTGATCGGCGCCAGCATGCTGTGGCTGGGCTGGTTCGGCTTCAACGCGGGCTCGGCCGTGGCCGCCAACGGCACCGCCGGCATGGCCATGCTGGTGACGCAGATCGCCACCGCTGCCGCCGCGCTGGGCTGGATGGGCGTGGAGTGGATCATCCACCGTCGTGCCAGCGTGCTGGGCATCGCCTCGGGTGCGGTGGCCGGGCTGGTCGCGATCACCCCCGCCGCCGGCACCATCGGCCCCGGCGGCGCACTGATCCTGGGCGCGGTCGCGGGCGTGATCTGCTTCTTCTGCGCCACCCGCCTGAAGCACTACTTCGGCTACGACGACAGCCTGGACGTGTTCGGCGTCCACGCCATGGCCGGCATCGTGGGCGCGCTGCTCACCGGGCCGTTCGCGGCGGCGGCGCTGGGTGGTTTCGGCGCTGTCGAGCACCCGTGGCTGCAGCTTTGGATCCAGGCCAAGGGCGTGGGCTTCACCGTGCTGTGGAGCGGCGCGCTGACCTGGCTGGTGCTCAAGCTGATCGACTGGACCATCGGCCTGCGCGTGGACGAGGAACAGGAGCAGATCGGCCTGGACCTGGCCCTGCACGAGGAGCGCGCCTACAACCTGTCGTAAGCCGCGGTCATGGAGACGGGTGGCGGACGGTCGACGGATCGACAAGAATCGTCCGCTGCCCACTTCTGCGGAGTAACCCTTGCGCGCCCACCTTCCATCCGACCCCGCGCGATGACACCGGACCGCGCCGCCAGCCGCCTGGCCTGGGCCCGCGAGGCGCTCGGCGAGCCCGCGCTGACGCTGGAGCCCGCCTCGTCCGACGCCAGCTTCCGCAGCTACTGGCGAACCCGCCATGCGGGGCAGAGCTGGATCGTGATGGATTCGCCGCCGGCGCTGGAAGACCCCGCGCCGTGGCTGGCCATCGGCACCCGCCTGGCCGCCGCCGGCCTGCATGTGCCCGCCGTACGCGCACAGGATCTGCAGCAGGGTTTTCTGCTGATCGAGGATCTGGGTTCGCAGCTCTACCTGCCCGCGCTGAACGATGCCACGGTCGACGCCCTGTACGGCGATGCGCTGCGCGCGCTGCTGCACATGCAGCGCGACGTGGATACCGAGGGCATGCCGCGCTACACCCGCGACTTCCTGCTGCGCGAGCTGGAACTCATGCCCGAATGGTTTCTGCGCCGGCATCTGGGCCACACGCCCACCTGCGCGGAATGGGACGTGCTGGAGGCCGGCTTCACCACGCTGCTGCACAACGCGCTGGCGCAGCCGCAAGGCTTCGTGCATCGCGACTACCACAGCCGCAACCTGCTGATCGTGCCACGCGACCAGCCGCAGAACATCGCCACGCGTTGGCCCAACCCCGGCATCATCGATTACCAGGGCGCGCTGATCGGCCCGATCACCTACGACCTCGCCTCGCTGCTGCGCGACTGCTATATCGCGTGGGATCGCCAGCGGGTGGAAGCGTGGGCGGACGGCTATCGGCTGCAGCTGCAGACCGCCCAGTTGATCGACGGCGCGGTCGATCGCGGCCAGTTCCTGCGCTGGTTCGACCTGACCGGATTGCAACGCCACATCAAGGTGCTCGGCATCTTCTGCCGCCTCTGCTACCGCGACGGCAAACCCGGCTACCTCGACGACCTGCCGCGCGTCTACGCCTACGTCATCGACGTCGCCACGCGATACCCCGAGCTGGCCAGCCTTGCCGCGCTGCTGCAGCGCTGCGTGGGGACGCGCGACCTGCGCCAGGTGGCGGCCGCATGAGGCACGCACTGATCTTCGCTGCCGGCCGCGGCGAGCGCATGCGGCCGCTCACCGACACCACGCCCAAGCCGCTGCTGCCGGTGGGCGGCAAACCGCTGATCGTCTGGCACCTGGAAAAGCTGGCGGCCGCCGGCGTGAACTACGTGGTGATCAACACCTCGCACCTGGCCGACCAATTCCCCGCGGCGCTGGGCGACGGTTCGCGCTGGGGCCTGCGCATCCGCTACGCGTACGAAGGCGAGCAACCGCTGGAAACCGGCGGTGGCATGCTCAACGCGCTGCCGCTGCTGGGCGACGCACCCTTCATCGCGATCAGTGGCGATATCTGGAGCGACGCCGATTTCACCGCCTTGCCACCCGAACCCACCGGTCTCGCCCACCTGTTGCTGGTGGACAACCCGCCCCACCACCCCGACGGCGATTTCGCGCTGGATGCACAAGGACTGGTGCACGACACCGGCACGCCGCGGCTGACCTTCAGCGGCATCGGCGTCTACCGTGCGCAGTTGCTGCAAGGCTGGCGCGACGTGGTGGGCCCAGGCGAGGTCAGCCCGCCGCGTTTCAAGCTGGCCTTGCTGCTGCGTGCGGCGATGGCCGCCGATGCGATCAGCGGCAGCCATTTCCGGGGCCAATGGACCGATGTGGGTACACCGCAGCGGCTGGCCGAGCTGAAGCACGCCCAGAACCTGTAGGAGCGGCTTCAGCCGCGACCCGAGGCTACGGTGATGCCCCGGTCGCGACTGAAGTCGCTCCTACAACGAGGGCTTCGGGGAGGTGGGGGTTCTGTATGGCCACGAAAAACGGCACCGCGAGGTGCCGTTTTTTCGTTTCAGCCGTCGCTCGAGGCTCAGTGCGCCGGCGCGTCCGGCGCGTGGGCGTGGCCGTGCTTCAGCTCGTCCTCGGTGGGTTCGCGCACTTCGCTGATGCTCACGTCGAAATGCAGGGTCTGACCAGCCATCGGGTGGTTCATGTCCACGTCGATCGTGCTCATGCCCACCTTGTGCACGGTGACCGCGCGCTGGCCGCCTTCCTTCATCCGCAGCACAGTGACGTCGCCCGGCTTGAGGCGGTTGGCCTGCGGCACGTACTTCTTCGACAGGCGCTGCACCTGGCCTTCCTGGCGCTCGCCGTAGCCTTCCTCGGGCGACACGTCCACCGCCAGCGTCTCGCCGGCCTCGTGGCCTTCCAGCGCCTTTTCCAGGCCCGGAATCAGCTGGCCGTGGCCCAGCAATACCCACAACTGCTGATCGCGATCGCGCGAGCTTTCCACCGCCTCGCCGTTCACCGTGAGGGTGTAGTGGAACGCGATGACCTTGTCCTTGCCAGCCTTCATAGCCTGTCTCGTCGATGGGAACAAACCGCGAAGTCTATCTCACTCATGCCCTGTCGAAACCCACGCCGTACGGTTCGGACCCGGCCAGGTCGGCAACACCGGCGAAGCCGGCCAGGAAGGCATGGCATCCTCGTGGTCAAATTCGCGCAGGGCGAGAATATCGACATGAGCGATATCTGCGGGACGAGGCGGCTCGCTTTTGTCACGCCGCGGCGTGAATGGCGGTGATCGTCACCTGTCCGTCACGCCGTACCCGGAGATTGCATCGCGCCACATCGGCCGCCGCGGCGGTTGCCGGCCCGTCCCCTTCATGGAGAGAACCATGGCGCTCGACCGCGCAACGCGAAACGGTATCGCCCGCCACTACGCCCACCGCGGCCATCGCTGGCATGCGCGCTGGAAGCTGGCCTGCGACCCCGCCTACGCCGCCGTCGCCGAGCTGGTTGGCGACCGGTCGCTGCCGGTGCTGGACATCGGCTGCGGCATCGGCCTGCTGGGTCAGTACCTGCACGCCGAACACGCCGCGACGCGCTACATCGGCGTGGACCACGACCCACGCAAGATCGCCGCGGCGCGCGAAGCGGCGACGGCCGCCGGGCTGGACGGCGACATGGACTTTCGTGACTCCGATGCCGCCACGCTGCCGCCGGTGCATGGCCATGTGGTGATGCTGGACGTGCTGCACTACCTGCCCGCCGCCCGGCAACAGGCGCTGCTTCGGGCGGCCCTCGCGCACCTGGCGCCCGAGGGCACGCTGGTCATCCGCAATGTGCTGCGCGAGCCCAACTGGCGCTTTCACGCCACCCGGGTGGAGGAGTTCTTCCTGCGCGTGTCGGGCTGGATTCCCGGCGGCGCCCAGCATTACCCACGGGCGCAGGAACTGGGCGCGCCGCTGCGCCAGGCCGGGCTGGACGTGCAGGTGAGCTCCTTGCGCGGGCGCACGCCATACAACAGCTACCTGCTGGTGGCGCGTTTTTCGGAGGCGCGCACAAAAACGCGCGTGGATGGCTCCGAGCAGGTATACTCAGCGGCGCAATCCCCCTGATTGCTGCGGCATCCCCGCCCTTTCCCCCCTTGGTCCGCAACACGGTATGAACACTCCGGGTTGCTCAGGAGTGTTACATGTCTTTTGATTCGCTGGGCCTCGCGCCCGCGTTGTTGCGTGCGCTCGCCGACTACGGCTACACGCAGGCCACCCCGATCCAGGCCGCCGCCATTCCCGCCGCGCTGGCAGGCCACGACCTGCTCGCCGCCGCCCAGACCGGCACCGGCAAGACCGCCGCGTTCGCGCTGCCGCTGCTGCAGAAACTTTCCACCAGCGGCCAGACCATGACCCGCCGGCCGCGCGCGTTGATCCTCACCCCCACCCGCGAGCTGGCCGCGCAGATCCACGACAACATGCGCAGCTACGGCAAGCACATCCACGTCAGCGCCACCACCATCTTCGGCGGCGTCGGCATGGGGCCGCAGGTCAATGCGCTGCGCCGTGGCGTTGACGTGGTCATCGCCACCCCCGGCCGGCTGATGGACCACATGCAGCAACGCACGCTGGACCTGTCCGCGGTGGAGACGCTGGTGCTGGACGA
The DNA here is from genome assembly GCF_039523575.1 of Rhodanobacter caeni. Taxonomy (NCBI): domain Bacteria; kingdom Pseudomonadati; phylum Pseudomonadota; class Gammaproteobacteria; order Lysobacterales; family Rhodanobacteraceae; genus Rhodanobacter; species Rhodanobacter caeni. The sequence continues at coordinate 683,013 of NZ_BAAAFO010000003.1, forward strand.
AGCCGACCGCATGCTGGACATGGGCTTCCTGCCCGCGCTGAAGCGCATCCTCGCCGCGGTGCCGAAGCGCCGCCAGACGTTGCTGTTCTCGGCCACCTTCGCGCCGGCGATCAAGACGCTGGCGATGGAGTTCATGCACAACCCGAAGGAGATTTCGGTCTCCGCGCCGAACACCGTCACCACCCTGGTCAGCCACCAGGTGCATCCGGTGGATGCCTCGCGCAAACGCGACCTGCTGCTGCACGTGCTGTCGCAGGACAGCCGCCGCCAGACCCTGGTGTTCAGCCGCACCAAGCACGGCGCCGACAAGCTGGTGACATACCTCAACGCCTCGGGCCTGCGCAGCGCCGCGATCCACGGCAACAAGAGCCAGAACGCCCGTACCCGCGCGCTCAGCGATTTCAAGAGCGGCCGCGTCACCGTGCTGGTGGCCACCGACATCGCCGCCCGCGGCATCGATATCGAGCAGTTGCCGATCGTGATCAATTACGACCTGCCCGCGGTGGCCGAAGACTACGTGCACCGCATCGGCCGCACCGGTCGCGCCGGCATGGAAGGCCTGGCGCTGTCGCTGGTGAGCCACGACGAGAGCGGCCTGCTGTACGACATCCGCAAGCTGCTCAAGCAGGACATCGCGATCACCGCGGTGGCCGGCTACGAGCCCTCCGCGCCGCTGCGCATCGATGCCGGCGCACCGCGTCCGAAGCAGGGCGGCGGCCAGCGCCAGCCGCGCCAGGGCAAGTCCTTTGGCGCGGCCCGTCCGAACGGCTTTGCCGCGCAAGGCCGCGGCGAGCATGCCGCCGGCAACCAGCGTCGTCGCTCCAGCCATCGGCCTGCCGCGAAAGCCTGACCGTAAACCTGTGGGAGCGGCTTCAGCCGCGACCGCCCTTCCATCCAACCGCAGAGCGTCGCGGCTGAAGCCGCTCCTACATGGTTTGCCAAGCCAACGCCTTGGCGTGGTGGCGCAGGTGATCGTCGATGAAGCTGGCGATGAACCAGTAGCTGTGGTCGTAGCCGGCGTGCCGGCGCAGCAGCAGCGACTGGCCGGCTTCGGCGCAGGCCTGGTCGAACAGCTCGGGTTTCAGCTGGGCTTCCAGGAATGCGTCGGCCTCGCCCTGGTCGATCAGGATGGTGCCGGGAAAGGTCTGCCGCCGCACCAGTTCGCAGGCGTCGTAACCGGCCCAGGCGGCCGGGTCGTCGCCCAGGTAGCGCGGCAGCGCCTTGCGTCCCCACGGCACCTGGCTGGGCGCCACGATGGGGGCGAAGGCGGACACCGAGCGGTAACGCCCGGGATGTTTCAAGGCGATGGTCAGCGCGCCGTGGCCGCCCATGGAATGGCCGCAGATGCCGCTGCGTGTGGTGTCCGCGGGAAAATTCGCGGCGATCAACGCGGGCAGTTCATCGACCACGTAGCTGTGCATGCGGAAGCGTGACGACCACGGCGCTTCGGTGGCATCGACGTAGAAACCCGCGCCCTCGCCGAACTCCCAGTCGCCGGTGGCACCGTCGAAACCGGTATCGCGCGGACTGGTGTCGGGCATCACCAGGATCAGCCCCAGCTCGGCCGCCAGCCGCTGCGCGCCGGCCTTGATGGTGGCGGTTTCCTCGGTGCAGGTGAGCCCGGCCAGGAAGTACAGCACCGGGCAGGCGCGTTGTTCGGCCTGCGGCGGCAGATAGACCGCCAGACGCATCGGCCCGCCACAGGCCGTCGAGGTGTGGCGGTAAAACCCCTGCACACCGCCGTGACAGCGGTGGCGGGACATTGTTTCAAGCGTGCTCATCGTGATTCCTGTGGGTCGCGCGATGTGCCGAGCATATCCGCGCGAGGCTGAAGCACCCGTTCAGCCCGCGCCCGCAACGCGGCGCCGGCCGGCCTGATAGAATGGCCGGCTTGCGCGCCGCTTCTCCGACGCTGCTTCCTGTTTCCTGAGGTACCCCCATGTCATCCCCCGTTTCCGACAACGCCCCGGTTTCGTCCGGTTTCGGCGCACTCGCGCTGCATCCCGACGTTCTGCGCGTGCTGGCCGATGTCGGCTATGAATCGCCCTCGCCGATCCAGGCGGCCACCATCCCGCCTCTGCTGGATGGGCGCGACGTGCTGGGCCAGGCGCAGACCGGCACCGGCAAGACCGCGGCGTTCGCGCTGCCGATCCTGTCGCGCATCGAGCGCAAGCCCGGCAAGCCGCAGGCGCTGGTGCTGGCGCCCACGCGCGAGCTGGCGATCCAGGTGGCCGAGGCGTTCCAGCGCTACGCCGCGCACATCCCCGGTTTCCAGGTGCTGCCGATCTACGGCGGCCAGAGCTACGGCCCGCAGCTGCATGCGCTCAAGCGTGGCGTGCACGTGGTGGTGGGCACGCCCGGGCGCGTGATCGATCACCTGGACAAGGGCACGCTCGATCTCTCCGAGCTTCGTTTCCTGGTGCTGGACGAGGCCGACGAAATGCTGCGCATGGGCTTCATCGACGACGTCGAGAAAGTGCTGCAGGCCACCCCGCCCGAGCGCCAGGTGGCGCTGTTCTCGGCCACCATGCCGCCGCAGATCCGCAAGATCGCGCAGCGCCACCTGAAGGAGCCGACCGAGGTCACGATCAAGTCCTCGACCACCACCGCCGCCAACATCCATCAGCGCTACTGGTTCGTCAGCGGCATGCACAAGCTCGATGCGCTGACCCGCATCCTGGAGGCAGAACCCTTCGACGCGATGATCATCTTCGCGCGCACCAAGCAGGCCACCGAGGAGCTGGCCGAGAAGCTGCAGGCACGCGGCCTGGCCGCCGCCGCGATCAACGGCGACATCGCCCAGGCACAGCGCGAGCGGGTGATCCAGCAACTGAAGGACGGCAAGCTCGACATCCTGGTCGCCACCGACGTGGCCGCGCGCGGGCTGGACGTGGAGCGCATCAGCCACGTGCTGAACTACGACATCCCCTACGACACCGAAAGCTACGTGCATCGCATCGGCCGCACCGGTCGGGCCGGGCGCAACGGCGAGGCGATCCTGTTCGTCAGTCCGCGCGAGCGCGGCATGCTGCACGCGATCGAGCGCGCCACGCGCCAGCCGATCGAGCAGATGCAGCTGCCGTCGGTGGAAGTGGTCAACGACGTGCGCATCGGCAAGTTCAAGCAGCGCATCACTGACACCCTGGCCGTCGGCGAACTGGGCGAATTCCAGAAGCTGATCGAGCAGTACGAGCAGGACTACAACGTGCCGGCGATCGAGATCGCTGCCGCGCTCGCGCGCATCGCCCAGGGCGACCAGCCGCTGCTGCTGGCGCCACCGCCCAAGCGCGAGAAGTACGAGCCGGCCACGCGCGAGCGCGGCACGCGCAGCACCGAGCGCCACCCGGCCTCCGAGCGCGACGGCGCCCGGCCGGCGCGCGAGCCGCGCGAATTCACCCATCGCCCGGTGCGCGCCCACGCCACCGAGCAGGGCAAGCGCACCTACCGCATCGAGGTGGGCCACGAGCACGGCGTGAAGCCGGGCAACATCATCGGCGCCATCGCCAACGAGGCCGGCCTGGACAGCCAGTACATCGGCCGGCTCAGCATCCGCGACCACTACAGCCTGATCGACCTGCCCGAAGGCATGCCGCCGGAAGTGTTCGATCACCTGAAGAAAGTGTGGGTGGTGCAGCAGCAGCTGCGCATCCACGAATGGGATGGCAACGACACCGCGTCCAACCATGCGCCAGCGGCGCGCAAGCCGGGCGGCTACAGGAAACCCGGCGGCTTCAAGCCCGGCGGCAAGCCGCCGCACCGGCGGTAATCGGAGCCACGTAGGAGCGCACCCTGTGCGCGATGCCTTTGTCGCAACGTGAAGGAGAGCATCGCGCCCAGGGTGCGCTCCTACACGGGTTTCAGGCGCTTTGCGGCAGCGGCGGCGTGCCGGAAGTGGAAGGATCCAGCCAGTCCTGCGGCGTCAGCACCGGCAACCCGTGGGCCCGCCTCGCCTTGTCGCACTGCGGGCTGACCGCACCGAATTCCCACGATGGCGCCACCTCGCGGCACACCGACGGCCGCTGCGGATAGATGCCGCAATGCGCCGCCTCGCCCACCGTGCCCTGCAACGCGGTGCAGCGCGGCGCGGCGGCGTTGGTGCCGCGCATGGCCAGCCGGTGCGGGTCCAGTTTTTCGGTGAGTTCGGCCGGTACCACGCCACCGAGAAATGGCTCGGCTTCCGACCAGTGAAACGCCACGCGGAAGTATGCGCAGCAGGCGCCGCAACGCAGGCAGGGATGTTCCATCGAACGAACCAGAACGCACCCCGAGGCGCGCAGCGGACGCATTCTAGAACCTGCCGCACCCGTGTGGTGTAGCCCGGCTAGGCTCGATTCCCGTCGCTGCCCGCAACCGCCAGCGATCCGCGCGCAAACCAGCCATCCGTCCGGTTCACGATGCGCACCACCGACAGCATCACCGGCACTTCGACCAGCACCCCCACCACCGTCGCCAGCGCGGCGCCGGAGCTCAGGCCGAACAGACTGATGGCGGCGGCGACGGCCAGCTCGAAGAAATTGCTGGCGCCGATGAGCGCGGCAGGTCCGGCGACGCAGTGCGGCACCTTCAGCCAGCGGCTGAGGCCGTAGGCGATGCCGGCGTTGAGATAGACCTGGATGATGATCGGGATGGCGAGCAAGGCGATGACCAGCGGCTGCGCCAGGATCGCCTCGCCCTGGAAACCGAACAGCAATACCAGCGTGGCAAGCAGGGCGACAGTCGACAGCGGATCCATGCGTTTCAGCGTCGCGTCCAGGGCCGCGTGCCCGCCGCCGCGCAACAGCCAGGCGCGCCACGATTGCGCGACCACCACCGGCACCACGATGTACAGCAGCACCGACAACAACAGCGTGCCCCACGGCACATGGATCGAGGCCACGCCCAGCAGCAGCGCCACGATCGGCGCAAACGCGACCACCATGATGGTGTCGTTGAGCGCCACCTGTGCCAGCGTGAAATTCGGCTCGCCACCACACAGCCGCGACCACACGAACACCATCGCGGTGCATGGCGCGGCCGCCAGCAGGATCAACCCGGCGATGTACGAATCATGCTGGTCGACCGGCAGCCAACCGGCAAACACATGCCGCACGAACAGCCAGCCCAGCAATGCCATCGAGAACGGCTTGATCGCCCAGTTCACCAGCAAGGTGACGCCGATGCCGCGCAGCTGATGGCGCACGCCGGCCAGCTGCGCAAAATCGACCTTGAGCAGCATCGGCACGATCATCAGCCACACCAACCCGGCCACCGGCAGGTTGATGTGCTGGATTTCCGCGTGTGCCAGGGCCGCGAACACCCCGGGCACCCCGTGTCCGAGCGCAATGCCGACCACGATGCACAACGCGACCCATGCGCTGAGGTACCGGGCGAAGCGGCCGATTGGCGCAGGCGCGGCGAGCGCGGCCTTGCTCATGCGGATTCCACCTGGCCGATCTCACGCAAGGCCCGCTGCAGCGCTGGGCGATCGAGGGCTTCCAGCGGCAGCGCCAGCAATCGCTCGACCCGCTGGCGCAGCATCGCCCAGGCCGACTGGAATGCACTCCTGCGCTGCACATCGGGGCCTTCCACCCCGGCCGGATCGGGTACGCCCCAATGCGCGGTCACCGGCTGGCCGGGCCAGATCGGACAGACCTCGCCGGCGGCGTTGTCGCAAACGGTGATGACGATGTCGATCGCCGGCGCATCCGGCCCCGCGAACTCGTCCCAGGACTTGCTGCGCAACGGCGCCGCGTAGCCGAACGCGCGCGCCAGCTCCGCCGCGATCGGCTGGACCGTGCCGCTGGGGAAACTGCCGGCGCTGAAGGCCTGGAAGCGGCCCTCGCTCAGCACATTGAGCAAGGCTTCGGCCATCACGCTGCGGGCAGAATTGCCGGTGCAGAGGAACAACACATTGATCGGCAGGCGCGTGGCCATCAGCAGCAACCCTCGCCCGCATTCGGGCCGCAGCCGGCGGCCATGGGTTTCGTGGTTGCCGGACCGCAGCACGTGGCGCCGGTTTCGTCCGGCGCACCGGTGTACGTGGTGGCCTCGCCATGCGTGTGGAAACTCTCCCAGCGCACACCCTGCGGGTCCTCGGCCCAGAACTTGTCGGAATGGGCGTAGCAGCAGGTGGTGCCTTTTTCCACCAGCGCCACCGCATCGGCTGCCTGCAGGCGTGCGCCGATGGCGGCCAGCTCGGCAGGATCACCCGCTTGCAGGCCCAGGTGATCGATGCCGGGCTGGCGGCCGCGCTGCGAGATCGCGAAGTTGACACCTGGATCATCGAGCATCCACTTGGCGTAATCGGGCCGCGTCACGGTCGGCGCCGTGCCGAACAACGTGGTGTAGAAGCGGACGCTGTCGTCCAGCCGCGCGACGTTGAGATGCACGTGGAAGCGTTTCATGATTTTTTCCGTTTGGGTTTGCATGTCGTGGTCGTGCAGCCGGCGGCAGCCGCCGAACCCACGCAACAGTTTTCGGTGAGGAAGCCAAGCAAGCCGTTCATCTGCGCGTAGCGCGCGCGGCACTGGATGACGCGGCCGCGGCGCTCGTCGTCCACCATGCCGGCACGACGCAGCACGTGCAGATGACTGGTCAGGGTCGCGCCGGCAACGCCGGTCGCGGCCGCGAGCTCACCGACCGAGAGGCCTTCGTCGCCCGCCTCCACCAGCAGACGGAACAGCTTCAGGCGATGCTCCTGGGCGAGCGCCGCGAGGCAGGCGAGGGCCTCTTTTGATTTCATATTTCTAAAATTATAGAAATGATGGAAAGCCGTCAACCGCGGACCGAAAGGCCGCAAGGCCGGCATTCGCGATTTGCTGATGCTGTGCAGCACCGCCCACGGGCGGGCGCATGCCTGCAGGCATGCGCAACTTGCGCGGGCGACTTCAGTCCATAGGCATTCTGGAACGCCGCGGCGAAAGGCATCGCGGCTGAAGCCGCTCCCACGGGGCTGCCGCCGACGTTCAGAGCGTCCCGGCGAACGTGTCGCACTGGTCCATGTCGCCGCTGTCGAAGCCGGTCTTGAACCAGTGCACCCGCTGCGCCGAGGTGCCGTGGGTGAACGTGTCCGGGCGCACGCGGCCCTGCGCCTGCTGCTGCAAGGTGTCGTCGCCGATGTGGCTGGCGGCGTTCAACGCCTCCTCGATGTCGCCCGGCTGCAGCCACTGCAGGCGTTGCTGGCTGTGGTTGGCCCACACGCCCGCGTAGCAGTCGGCCTGCAGCTCCTGCCGCACCGAAAGGCCGCTGGCGCCTTCCATCGGCGCGCCGCGACGGCGCGCGGCGTCGGTGCGGGCGAACACGCCGGTGAGGTTTTGCACGTGATGGCCCACCTCGTGCGCTATCACGTAGGCGCGGGCGAAATCGCCGGACGATTGCAGTTCGTCCTGCAGCTGCTGGAAAAAGGCCAGGTCGAGATAGACCTTCTGGTCGCCCGGGCAATAGAACGGCCCCACCGCGGTGGTGGCGCCGCCGCAGGCCGTGTTCACGCCGCCGCTGAAGATGTGCAGTTTCGGCTCGACGTAGGTGGCGCCGTGGGCCTGGAAGATCGCGCCCCAGGTCTGCTCGGTGGAATGCAGGATGGCGCTGACGAACGCCTTCTGCTCAGGGTCGACCTCGGTGGGTACGCTGCTCTGGGTGCCGCTGTCGAGCGCTGCGCCGCCCTGGTCCAGCAGCGCCATCGGGTTCTTGAAGAAGATCCAGCCGAGCAGGGCCAGCACCACCAGGCCGCCCAGGCCAAGGCCGCGCCCGCCGCCGAAACGCGGACCACCACCGCTGCCGATTTCGATGTTGTTGCTGCTGCCGCCTCTGCGCCAATCCATGAGAAACCTCGTTGAGCGATGCTGCGCCGGAATACGCACGGCGAAGATAGCGACTGCCGGATGATCGCGCCATGCACGCATGCCGACGCGGACGTTACAGTAAGGGCCACTTTCCGAGGACGCTGCCCATGACCCACCTGCCCGCGCTGGTCACCCTGCTCACCGTACTGCTGCTGTGCGGCACCATGTTCGTCGTCGGCCGGATGCGCATGCGTCACGGCATCAAGGCGCCCGCGACCAGCGGCCATCCGGCGTTCGACCGCGCCTATCGCGTGCAGATGAATACGCTGGAAGGCACGGTGATGTTCCTGCCCGTGCTGTGGCTGGCGGCCAGCTACGGTTTCAGTGGCTGGGCCGGCATCGCAGGCCTGGTCTGGCTGGTGGGACGCGTGTGGTACGCGTGGAGCTACATGCGCGAACCCGCGTCACGCGAAAAAGGTTTCGCGGTCGCCATGCTGGCCTGGCTGGCCGTGCTGGCGATGGCCGCCGTCGGCGTGTGCCGCGCGCTGATGCTGGGCTGATGCAAGCAACGCCGGACGCGACGCCGCCCTTGCCGCCATCACGCCTGTCGCCGGCGCCCGGCGTACGGGCGCCGGGTCTGCTGACGGCGCTCGGTCTCATCGTGCTGTATTTCCTGCTGCAGGCCACGGTGGGCGCCTTGATCGCCTTCGCGCTCGGGCTGTGGATCGGCCTGCGCGCCGGGCTGCAGCATCTGGCCTACGACGCCAAGACCATCGGCCACCAGGTGCAGGTCATGCTGGCGCAACCGGACGCGCGTGCGGTGATGGTCATGCTGGTGCTGTGCGTGGCAGCCGGCTCGATGCTGTGGCTGACGCATCGCCGATGGCCGCGGCTGTGGTCGCTGGCGTCGCCACCGGGTTTCGCCGTGGCGCGGCCGGCGCAACCGCTGTTCTACCTGCTGGCCATCGTGATCGGTCTGGCCGCGCCGGTGCTGGGCGGCTGGCTGACCCAGTGGCTGGCGCACGGCCACAAGGTGCCGCAGGATATCCAGCAGGTGGGCGCGGAGGCGGCGTTGCCGCTGCGGGTGGCGTTGATGGCCGTCGTGGTGACGGTGGGCCCGCTGGTGGAGGAGTTGCTCTTTCGCGGCGTGCTGCTCTCGGCGTTGCTGCGGCGGCTGCCGGCGGGCTGGGCCGTCGCCGCGTGCTCGCTGCTGTTTGCGCTGGTGCACCTGCCGGACCTGGGTTTCCTGTGGTACGCGCTGCCCGGCCTGGCGCTGCTGGCGGCGGCGCTGGCCTGGTTGCGCCTGCGCACGGGCTCGATCTGGCCGGCGGTGCTGGCGCATGGCGCCAACAACCTGGTGGCGGTGGCGGCGTGGTTCCTGGCGGTCAAGCCGGCGGCATGATGCCGAAGCCGCGCAACAGCCGCGCGGTCTCGAACAACGGCAGGCCCATCACGCCCGAATAGCTGCCTTCGAGGTGTTCGATCAAGGCCGCGCCTCGGCCCTGGATGGCATACGCGCCGGCCTTGCCGAACGGCTCGCCGGTGGCCACATAGACGGCTATATCGTTTTCGTCCAGCGCGGCGAAACGCACCTGCGATACGCAGACGGCGCATTCCTCGCGCCCCGCACCCAGCGCCCAAACTGCCGAGATCACCGCATGCGTACGCCCGCTCAGGCGACGCAGCATGGCCGCCGCATCGGCCGCGTCGCGCGGCTTGCCGAACACGTCGTCGCCCAGCACCACTTCGGTATCCGCACCCAGCACCACGTCGTGCGGACGCACCCTGGCACCCGCGACCGCCTTGTCGCGCGCCACGCGACTTACGTAGGCCAGCGGCGTCTCGCCGATCGCGCGCCGCTCGGGCACGTCGACATCCAGCACGTCGAACGCTGCGCCCAGCTGCTGCAGCAATTGATGCCGGCGCGGCGATTTCGAGGCCAGACAGAGCACCGGGTCAGAGCGCCAGGTGGTATTCGCAGAACTGCTGCTCGCGCTGCCAGCCCAGCGAGGCATACAGCGCCTGCGCCGAAGCGTTGTCGCGCGCGGTGGACAGCGACAGGCTGGCCGCGCCCAGCGCGCGGGCGTGGTCGGCGGCGGCGGTCAGCAAGGCGGCGGCCACGCCCTGGCGGCGTGCGCGCAGCAGGACGAACACATCGTTGAGCAGGTACGTGCGCACCGTGCGCACCGACGAAAACAGCGGGTAGAGCTGCACGAAACCCACGCCTTCGCGCTGCTCGTCCAGCGCCAGCAGGATCAGCGACTCATGATGGCGAAAGCGCTCGGCCAGGAATTCGCGCGCCCGCGGCACGTCGCCGGGCTGGGCATAGAACTGGCGGTACTCGTCGAACAGCGGCGCCAGCGTATCGAGGTGGTGGATGGTGGCCTGGAAGATATGGAAGGACATTGAAAGTGATTTCGGGATTCGGGATGACCAGACATTCGTCTGTGGAGAGCCGGGATTCGGGAGCATACCTTCACGCACGGCGGTTTTTGCCTTTGCTGTTGCCTTTACCATTCCCCATTCCCGATTCCCCACTCCCGGCACTCAAGCCCGATGATACGGATGCCCCGCCATGATCGTGGTGGCCCGATACAACTGCTCGGCGAGCACCAGCCGCACCAGCATGTGCGGCAAGGTCAGCGGGCCCAGCGACCAGGCCTGGTCGGCGCGGGCCAGCACCTGCGGCGCGTGGCCGTCGGGGCCGCCGATCAGGAAGGCCAGGTCACGCCCGGCCATGCGCCATTGCGCCAGCTGTGCGGCCAGCGTTTCGCTGGACCACGGCTTGCCGCCGCCATCCAGCGCGATCACATGGGTATCGCGCGGCAGCGCGGCGAGAATCGCGGCGCCTTCATCGTGCATGGCCCGCGCATCGTCGCGACCCTTGCCGCGCGTGCCGGGTTTCAGCTCCAGCAGTTCCAGCGGCAGCTCGTGCGACAGGCGCTTGCGGTATTCGGCAAAGCCCTCGGCCACCCAGCCGGGCATGCGCTCCCCGACGGCGATGATGCGCGCGCGCATCATTCGCCCCTATGAATTAAAAACGCGCGCAGCGCCGCCATCGCCTCCTCTCCCCTTGGGGAGAGGATTGAGGAGAGGGTGCCGGGCTTACCGGAAAATCCAGCGGAGCGGCTCTTCGCTTCGTGGCTGGCCTGTCGCAGGAGCGCCCCCTCTCCCCAGCCCTCTCCCCGCAGGGGAGAGGGAGAAAAAACGCGCAGGGCAGAGGAACGACGTTGCAAGTTCACCCGGCCTGCGCCGCCTCGCTTTCATCCTCATCGCGGTCACCCACCGTCCACAGCCGCTCCAGGCCGTAGAACTCGCGGATGCGCGGCAGCATCACATGCACGATCACATCGCCCAGATCCACCAGCACCCATTCACCCTCGGCCTCGCCTTCCACACCCAGCGGGTGCACACCCGCCTTCTTGGCGAATTTCAGGACTTCGTCGGCGATGGATTTGACGTGGCGGGCGGAGGTGCCGGAGGCGATCACCAGCAGGTCGGCGATGGAGGTCTTGCCGCGGACGTCGATCTCGCGCACGTCCTTGGCTTTCAGTTCGTCGAGCGCGTCGACGACGGATTGGCGCAGGGTGGCCGTGGTGACGGCCTTGTTGGTGCGGGCAGTACTCAAATGGGAGAGCCTCGATGGCGGTATCGGCGCGCGGAATGGCGCGGGCGCAGTATACCGTCACGGTCGCAAGGGCACGTCAAGGCAACGGAACGGTCCGCGGGATGGATGGGCTCAATGCCTCGACAGCAGGCGCCCGCCCATGGCCGCGTTGGCCGCCATCACCATGACCACGGCGGCGGCGTGGGCCAGCAGGTCGGTGGCGGCGGCGCCGTAGGCGTGGCAGATCTCCAGCAGGCTGGCCGAGGCGGCTGCGCTGGCCAGGCCGATCAGCACCGCGGTCAGCACCGGCCGCAACGGGCAGGCGCGGCGCAGCAACCAGATCAGCAGGGCCGAGAGCGGGATCGAGAAGCCCAGGATGAAGTACAGGCAGTCGGGCGCGGGATGGCTGCGGGTCAACTGCGCCGCCGGCTCCACCCAGGTGCGCAGGCAACCCAGGCCGCTGGCACCGATCCACAGCACGGCCGGCGCCACCGGCAACCAGGCCCAGCTCGCCTTGCGCCCCGGCATGCCCGAGGCGAAGGCCGCCCACGCCGCGCTGATCGCGGTAAGCACCGCGCCGGCGGTGGCCCAGGCCATGTCCGGCGATGCCCGCCAGCGCTCCATCGCGATGCCGGTGCCGTAGCGCCACAACAAGCCCAGGGCCAGCACCGCCACCACCGCCAGCCACCCCAGCGTGCGCAGCCACGGCGGCGGCAGCCGGCGCACCGGCACCAGGCCGGCGCCCAGCGCGTGGATCAGGGTTTCGTGGCGGGGTGCGTGCGACATGCGGCTCAAGGTTCTCCGTGGAAATGGCGGCGCAGCGATTTCAGCCCGCGATGCAGGTTCACCTTCAGCGAGCCGGTGCTGCGGCCGGTCTGCTCGGCCGCCTCGGCCAGCGTGCGCTCGCGCAGGCCCAGTTGTTCCAGCGCCTCGCGCTGTCCCGGCGGCAGCTCGTCGATGGCCGCGCGCAGGCGCTGCGCGTCCTGCTGGCGCTCGCTGGCGGCGCTGGCATCGTCGGCATCGGGGTGACGATCCAGCGCGAAGCTGTCGTGCAGCTCGCGGCTGTCGTGGCGGCCGCGATGGCGCATGGCATCGATGGCGCGACGGCTGGCGATGGCGTTGAGCCAGGCGTCGTACGAGCGCGACGGATCGTAGGTATGACGCACGCGGTGCACGGTGATCAGGGTTTCCTGCACCACGTCGTCAACGTGATCCCGGGCCACGCCCTGCCGGCGTGCCGCCGCGCGGATCAGCGGGATCGAATCGGCCAGCAGCTTCTCGTAGGCCACCCGGTCGCCGGCCTGCGCCGCCGCCATCCATGCCGCCCGACGCTGGTCGGCGCTTTCGGCGGTGCTGGTGGCGGGGTTGGCTGGCACGCGGTACCTGACGCTCGACCGACGGGGAAGCGCATCATCAGAGACCATCGGGCCCGCGGCGGTCAAGGGCTGCAAGTTTTTCTCCGGTCGAACTGCCTCAGCGTTGCATTCGCTGCCCGCACCGCCGTGGTTACCCGCCGCCACATGTAACCGGACCGGGCCGCACGGCGAAGTAACTGGCAACCCCTCGCGGATGAACCTCATGCTCGTATTGATCATTGCCTATCTCGGTGGCGTGCTGACCATCCTCAGCCCCTGCATCCTGCCGGTGCTGCCGTTCGTGTTCGCCCGCTCGGACCGTCCGTTCAGGCGCAATGGCCTGCCGATGCTGCTGAGCATGGCGATCACGTTTGCGGCGGTGGCCACGCTGGCGGCGCTGGGCGGCGGCTGGGTCATCCACGCCAACCAGTACGGCCGCTACGTGGCGCTGCTGGTGCTGGCGTTCCTGGGCCTGGCACTGCTGTCCACGCGGGTGGCCGAGTGGATCAGCCGGCCGTTCGTGGCGCTGGGCGGGCGGCTGACCCGGCAAGCCGGCGAGCGCGATTCGGTCTGGGCCTCCGCCGGGCTGGGCGTCGCCACCGGCCTGCTGTGGGCGCCGTGCGCGGGGCCGATCCTGGGCCTGCTGCTGACCGGCGCGGCATTGAACGGCGCCAGCGTGCAGACCACCCTGTTGCTGCTGACCTACGCCGCCGGCGCCGCCACCTCGCTGGGCTTGGCGCTGCTCGTCGGCGGCAAGGTGTTCGCGTTGATGAAGCGCTCGCTGGGCGCGGGCGAGTGGCTGCGCCGCGGGCTGGGCGCGCTGGTGCTGTGCGGCGTGGCGGCGATCGCGCTGGGGCTGGATACCGGCCTGCTGACGCGCGTGTCGCTGGCCAGCACCGGCGGCATCGAGCAGAAGCTGCTGGATGCGGTGCGGCCGGCACCGGTGAACGCGGCCACGATGGTGAAACCCGGCGAGCCGCTGCCGGTGGAAGGCGAGCTGCCTTCGCTGGCCGGCGCCACGCAGTGGCTCAACAGCCCGCCGCTCACCGCGCCGTCGCTGCGCGGCAAGGTGGTGCTGGTGGATTTCTGGACCTACTCCTGCATCAACTGCCTGCGCTCGCTGCCGTACGTGCGCGGCTGGGCCGACAAGTACAGGGACCACGGGCTGGTGGTGATCGGCGTGCATGCGCCGGAGTTCGCGTTCGAGAAGGACCCGGCCAACGTGGCCAAGGCGGTGAAGGACCTGGGCGTGGATTACCCGGTGGCGCTGGACAACGACTACGCGATCTGGAAGGGCTTCAACAACAAGTACTGGCCGGCGCATTACTTCATCGACGCCCAGGGTCGCATCCGCCACCACCATTTCGGCGAGGGCGCCTACCCGCAAAGCGAGGACGTGATCCGCCGGTTGCTGACCGACGCGGGCTACAAGAACCTGCCCGGCGGCTACGTCAGCGCGGACCGCCGTGGCGTGGAGGCGGCATCTTCCGGCGACCCCACGCGCTCGCCCGAGACCTACGTGGGCTACGCCCGCGCCCGCAACTTCGTCGGCGGCCGGGTCGCGCATGACGACCCATGGAACTACCACGCGCCCGCTGCGCTGGGCACCAACCAGTGGTCGCTGGATGGCCGCTGGAACGTGCACGCGGAAAACGCGCAACTGCAGCAGGCCGGAGGCCGCATCGTCTACCGCTTCCGCGGCCGCGACCTGCACCTGGTGCTGGGCCCGGCCAGCGACGGCAAGCCGGTGCGCTTCCGCGTCACCCTCGACGGCAAGCCGCCCGGCGCCGACCACGGCATGGATACCGACGCCGAAGGCAACGGCGTCATCACCAGCCAGCGGCTGTACCAGCTGGTACGCCAGGCCAACGGCAGCGGCGAGCGGCTGTTCGAGATCACCTTCCTCGACCCCGGCGTGCAGGCCTTCGCCTTCACCTTCGGTTGAGGAACGCCTATCCATTCCCCTGTAGGAGCGACTTCAGTCGCGACCGCTTTTCGCGGACCCAAGCCAAGAGCGTCGCGGCTGAAGCCGCTCCTGCAAGTAAAGCCACTCCACATCCCAACGGAGGCAAGCCATGTCACGCATCGATGAAACCCTCGCGATGGATCGGCGCCGCTTTCTGCAAGCGGCGCTGACCGGCGGCGCCGCGCTGGCGGTGGGCGGCAGCCTGCTGGCGCCGCGCTTGTTCGCCGCTGCCAATGCGCCGGTTGGCAAGCCGGGCAAGGTGCGGCTGGAGATTTTTTCCGACGACGGCCGCGACCTCGGCGCGCGCGAGGTGCCCAGGCTGGTGCTCAGCGATGCGCAGTGGCGGCAGCGGCTGTCGCCGCAGGCGTACGGCATCCTGCGCCAGGCCGGCACCGAACGCGCGTTCACCGGCGCCTACTGGAACGTCACCACGCCCGGCCTGTATCGCTGCGCCGGCTGCGGTACCGCGCTGTACGACGCGGCCACCAAGTTCCACTCCGGCACCGGCTGGCCCAGCTTCTACCAGCCGATCGCCCGCACCAATGTCACGCAGCACGACGACCGCCAGCTCGGCATGCGCCGCACGGCCATCAACTGCGCCTGCTGCGATGGCCACCTGGGCCATGTCTTCAACGACGGCCCGCGCCCCACCGGCCTGCGCTATTGCATGAACTCGGCCGCACTGCACTTCATTCCGCACGCGGGCTGAGCTCGCCCGCGGCCGAACCGGGCACGCTGAAACAACGCACCCCTGCCGAACGCGCCATGCCTTGCGTGGCGCGTGTTTCCACGCGCGGCATCGCCAGGGATTCGCGGCGCAATTGCCGTCGGTCGCCGTCGCTTTTACAATAAGAATCATTCTCACTTCCGACGCAACGGTTTCCCCCACCGTCGCGCCGGGCGGCGGGAACCAGCCTCGCGCGCATGGCGCGGTCGATCCGTCGGCCCGCGGTACTCGCGCGGGCCTCTCCCACGTCTTGAAAACTAAGGCTTCCATGTCATCGTCCCCCGCTCCGACCGCCGCGCGCCGCCCCGGCGCACCGCTTGCCCAGGCCATCCGTACCGCACTGCTCGGCGTGCCGTTGCTGCTCGCATCGACGATGGCGACGCCGGCCCATGCCGACGATGCAACCGCGGCGCAGAAACCGGCCATCGCGCTGTCGGGCGTGCAGGTCACGGCGCCGATCGCGCGGGAAAGCGACTCGGTCACCAAGACCGACACACCGATCATCGAGATCCCGCAGTCGGTGTCGGTGATCACTGCCGAGCAGCTGAGCCAGCGCGGCATCCAGGGCATCGAGGAAGCCGTGTGGTACACCGCCGGTGCGCAGGGCGGCGGCTACGGCGCCGATGCGCGCAGCGACTGGATGCTGGTGCGCGGCTTCACCCCCGCCCGCTATCTCGACGGTTTGGCGCTGCCCGAAGGCTCGGGCACCGGCATCACCCGCATCGAGCCCTACGGGCTGGAGCGGCTGGAGGTGATCAAGGGCCCCTCGTCCGTGGTCTACGGCGCGATGCCGCCGGGCGGCATGGTCAACATGGTCAGCAAGCGCCCCACCGCGCAGCCGCTGCACGAAGTGGGCGTGGAGGTGGGCAGCTTCGACCTGCGCCAGGGCACGTTCGATTTCGCCGGGCCGCTGAACGACGCGGGCACCGTGCTGTACCGCCTCACCGGCCTGGCGCGCAACAGCGACACCATGACCGACTACATCAAGGATGATCGCTATTTCCTGGCCCCCGCGCTGACCTGGAAGCCGAGCGACAGCACCTCGCTGACCGTGCTGTCGCGCTACCAGAAAGCCGAAACCGCCTCCGGCGCCGGCTTCCTGCCCGCCGAAGGCACCTTGCTGCCCAGCCCGCACGGCAAGATCCCGCGCGACCGTTTCACCGGCGAGCCTGGCCAGAACGACTACGACAAGACGCTGGCCTCGATCGGCTACGAGTTCCACCACGATTTTGCCAACGGCCTGGCGTTCAACCAGAACCTGCGCTACGGCACGGCGACGGTGGACAACAACGGCGCCAACGTGGGCGCGTTCGGCCTGCTCGGCGACGGCCGCACGTTGCTGCGCTACCTGTTCCCGAACGAGAACCACACCAGGACCTTCGGCGTCGACAACAACCTGCAATACGTGTTCGACAACGGCCGCGTGCAGCACACCTTGCTGGCCGGCGTGGACTACCGCCGTGCCAACGACGACTACGCCTCCGCGTTCGACTTCGGCGTCGGCGGGCTGGACGTGTTCGACCCGGTCTACGGCAGCCCGGTCACGGTGCCCGCGTACACCAGCCACACCGTGCAGGTGCAGTCGCAACTGGGCGTCTATCTGCAGGATCAGATCAAGCTTGGCCGCTGGAGCCTCACCGCGGGCGGGCGCCAGGATCACGTGCGCACCGACACCGACGACCGGCTGGCCGGCAGCAGCGCCGGGCAGACCGACCGCGCGTTTTCCGGCCGCGTGGGCGTCAACTACCTGTTCGACAACGGGCTGGCGCCGTACGTGTCGTGGTCGCATTCGTTCCAGCCGACCGTGGGCAGGAACTTCGCCGGCCATGCGTTCAAACCCACCACCGGCGACCAGTACGAGGCGGGCCTGAAATACCAGCCCGCCGGCGGCAACGGCCTGCTCACCCTGGCCGCCTACCAGATCACCCAGCAGAACTCGCTGACGGTGGACCCCAACCACGCGTTGTTCCAGGTGCAGCAGGGCGAAACGCGGCTGCGCGGCGTGGAGCTGGAGGGCCGCTGGAACCTCGGTACGCAGCTGGCCCTCTACGGTGGCTACACGTACAGCGATTCCCAAGTCACCCGCACCAACGACCTGCCCTCGCTGGGCAAGCAGGTCGCCTTGCTGCCGAAACGGCAGGCCTCACTCGGACTCGACTACACCGTGATCGCCGGGCCGCTGGCGGGCGTCGGCCTTGGCGGCGGCGTGCGCTACGTCGGCAGCCATTACGGCGATATCTACAACGCGTGGAAGACGCCCTCCTACACCTTGTTCGACGCCACCGCGCATTACGACCTGGGCGGCTGGCGGCTGCAGTTGAACGCCAGCAACCTGTTCGACAAGACCTACGTCTCTGCCTGCAACAGCGCCGCGTGGTGCTACTACGGCTACGAGCGCAGCGTGACGATCAGCGCGCGCTACCGCTGGTAGGGTGGCGCGATGATCAGCCTGTTCGGCTTCGTGCTCGCGGCGTGCGCCGCCCTCGCCTGGTATGCCGCCTCGCCACATTGCATGTGGTCCACGCTGCGCGGCCACCCGCGCGCGGCGCGTGTTGCCGGCAGCGTGTTGATGCTGCTGTCGCTGGCGTGCTGGATCGGCGCGGCCGGCATCGCGGTGGGGCTGTGCGCCACCTTGGCCAGCGGCATGCTGGGCTTGATGGTGCAGCCGTGGCTGGCGATGCGCTTCGGCACGCCGGCCGCGGATGCCACCGCGTTGGAGAAGGAGTGATGCGCAGCCCGCGTACCCACCTCGCCGGAGGGCCTTGCTGATGTGGGCGCGCGCCAGCGCCGGCGTGGTGCCGGGCTTTTTTCTTGCCGCCGCGCTGGTCGGGCTGGGTTGCTGGGTGCTGCCCGGCCCCTGGCAATCGACGATCGTGGCCGGGCTGGTGGCGTTCTTTCCGGTGTGGATCGGCGTGATCTGCGCGGCGTTCCGTTTCCCCGACGGCAAGCAGGCGTGGGGTTGGCTGGGTGCGCTGGCGCTGCTTGGGCTCGGTCTGCTGTGGTTGTTGCAGATGTCCGGCTGGGTTCGGTGAGGTCATCGCCATGAAATTGAAACCCGCCACCCTGCGCACCTTCACCAGCGTGCATTCGTGGGTGGGGTTGGTGGCCGGGTTCGCGTTGTTCGTGGCGTTCTACGCCGGCGCGATCACGGTGTTCCAACCGGATGTGCAGCGCTGGGCGAACCCGCATGCCACGCCGTCGACCGCCACCCTGGCCGAGGCGCAACAGCTGCTCGACGAGGTGCTGGCGCAGCACCCTGAAGCGCGCGATCACGTGGGCATGACCTTTCCCGGCTACGAGATGGCGCAGCCGATGGCCTACTGGCAGGACAGCGACGGCACATGGCTGTTTGCCTCGCCGGGCAACACCGCCGGCAGCCCCGCCGAACCCGACGTCGCGCCGCTGCCCGAGCTGATCAACGAGCTGCACTACGCGCTGGGCATTCCGCGGGCGGGCACCTGGTTGATGGGCGTCGTCAGCCTGCTGTACGGCGTGGCGCTGGTGTCCGGCTTCGTGATCCATCTGCCGCGGCTGGCCAAGGACCTGTTCGCACTGCGCCCCGGCCGCAATCTGAAGCGCTTCTGGCAGGACACCCACAACGTGATTGGCGTGCTGAGCCTGCCGTTCCACGTGATGTTCGCCGTCACCGGCGCGGTGCTGTGCCTGCTGCTGGTGGCGATGCTGGCGCTGAATCCGTTGATCTACCAGGGCCAGCTGATGACGGCCTCGTCGGCGGCGATGAATACCGCGCCGACCGTCGCCAAGGCCGGCACGGCGGCACCACTGGCGTCGCTGGCCACGTGGCATGCGCGCTCGATCGCGGTGGCCCGTGAACATGGCGATGCGGCATTCGAGCCGGGTTATCTCAAGCTGGCCCATGCCGGTGATGCGCACGCGGTGGTCGAGATCACCGGCAGCTCACCGCGTGCGCTGGGCGGTGGCTCGGTGGCGCTGGATGCCGTCAGTGGCGCGGTGCTGGCCACGCAGTTGCCCGGTTCGCGCGATGCCAACCACGCCACCCTGGCCGCCACGTACGCGCTGCATTTCGCCGATTACGGCGGCGCCGCGGTGCGCTGGTTGTATTTCCTGCTGGGCCTGGGCGGCGCGTTCCTGTTCTATTCGGGCAACCTGCTGTGGATCGAATCGCGGCGCAGGCGCCGGCAGGCGGAACAGGGCCGCGCGCAACTGCACATGGCACGCGCCACGGTGGGCATCTGCATCGGTGTCTGCGTGGCGGTTTCCGCCGCGTTCGTGGCGGCGCAAGTCCTTCCCATGCTGGGCTGGAACGTGGCCACCGGCCAGCGCTGGGCCTGTTTCGGCAGCTGGGCCCTGTGCGCGTTGTGGGCCGCGCGCAGGGCGCCGGTAAAGGCGGCACGCGAGCTGCTGTGGCTGGCGGCGATCGTCACCGCACTGGTGCCGGTGGTACACGGCATCGCCACCGGCTGGTGGTTGTGGCGCAGCGCCGCGGCGGGGCATGGCGGGTTGTTCGCCATCGACATGGGCGCGCTGGCGATGGCGTTCGCGTTTGCCTCGCTGGCCCGTGCGGTGGCAAGGCGGGCGCGTCGCGATCAACCGAACAGCGTGTGGGCCGGCACGGTGGCCTGAACCGTCGTTATCGCCGGTACGGCGCCAGCAGCGCAGGATCATCGAACACGCCGGCCGGCATCAGGTAGCGTGGATCGCGCCCCGCGGCCAGCAGCTCGCGGATGCGGGTGGCGGAAATTTCCAGCGGCGTCACGGCCAATTCGATCACCTTGCCCGCCGGGCAATCGCGCAACGCATCCGCCGTGGCCACGCGACGGCCGCTCACGGCGTCTTCCAGTTCGGGCGGCAAGGTGGACGACACGCCGGGCCGGCTCAGCACGCCGATGTGCGCCACCTCGAACAAGACGCGCCAGCGATCCCAACTGGCGAGGTGGGCGAACGCATCGGCGCCGATCAGCAGCACCAGCGGCCGCGCACCCTGCTCGGCGCGCAGGCCGGTCAGGGTGTCGACGGTGAACGAGGGACCTTCGCGCTCCAGCTCACGCGTATCCAGGCTCAGCCGCGACTGGCCCTGCAGTGCGGCACGCAGGATCGCCACGCGCTGCGCGGTGCTGGCGATCGGCGGCTGGCGATGCGGCGGAATGCTGGCGGGCAGCAGCCGCACCTCGGCATCCAGCAGTTCGGCCGCTTCCCACGCCACGCTGAGATGGCCCAGGTGCACGGGGTCGAAGGTGCCGCCGAAGAGCGCGAGGGGTTTCACGCTCCTGCCCCCTCTCCCCTCGGGGGAGAGGGTTGGGGAGAGGGGTGGGTGCTCGCCCGAAAGCTCGGTAAAGCCGCCCCGCACGGAACTTCAACGCGCCGTGTCCCCTCTCCCCGACCCTCTCCCCAGAGGGGAGAGGGAGTCGAGCGCGCCCCGCTCACGCCAGCGCCCGCGCGGCGCGCGGCTCGGCGATGGCGGCGATCAGGCGTTCGGCCTCCTGCCAGGGGTTGCCGGCTTCGCGGCCTTTCACCATGCGGTCGATGCGCGAGGCGCGCGCCAGGCATTGCAGCCAGTGGTCGCGCGGGGCGCGGCGCAGGGCCTGGCGGAACAGTTGCTCGCGCGCCTGCCACAGCCGCTCGGCCTTGGCCTGCGCCGCGAAGTTCTGCGCGTTGGCCAGGCGCAATGCCAATTGCAGCTGATTCACCAGCCAGCCCATCAGCGCCAGCAGCTCGTCGCCCTCCGAACGCAGGCCGGCCAGGATGCGCAGCGCGCGCGCGCCATCGCCCAGGAACGCGGCGTCGGTGAGCTTGAACACGTCGTAGCGGGCGCTGTCGGCCACCAGCGTTTCCATCTCGGCGGCGTCGATGCGGCCTTCGCCGTGCAGCACGGCCAGCTTGTCGATCTCCTGCGCGGCGGCCAGCAGGTTGCCCTCGACGCGTTCGGCCAGCAGCGCGATGGCGTCGGGCGTGGCGGACAGGCCGCGCGAGGCCAGCCGCGCACCGATCCAGCTGTTCCACTCGCCGGGCCGCGGCGCGCTGAACACCACCATCGTGCCGCTGGCGTCGAGCTTTCGGCTCCAGGCGCCGTCGTGCTTGCTGCTCCACTCCATCGCGGTAATCAGCAAGGTCACGTCCGGCGGCGGATCGGCGCAGAACGCGGTGATCGCCTTGGCGCCCTCGACGCCCGGCCGGCCGGTGGGCAGGCGCAGGTCGATCAGGCGGCGGCTGGCGAACAGCGACATGCTGGCGCCGGCGCGGGCCAGGTCGTTCCAGTCGAAATGCTGGCCCACGTCGAACACCTCGCGTTCGCCGTAGCCCAGCTCACGGGCCCGCGCACGCAAGGCGTCGGCTGCTTCCAGCACCAGCAATTGCTCGCCGGCCAGCATGTACACCGCGTCCAGGCGGTCGGCCGCCAGCGCCTTCTGCCATTGGCCGGGACCGAGCGGCATCAGTGCGTGCTGGACGCTGCTGCCGGTGCCGCCAGCTGGTGTTTGCCGGCGGCCTGCAGCCGGAACAGGATCGCCTGCACCATGTCGTCGTTGAGGCTGCGCTGGATTTCCTGCACCTGCGATGCGTCGCCGATGGTGTTGCGGGCGTCGTAGCTGTATTCGCGCGACATGGTGATCGTCTGCGTCGGCACCAGGGTCGTGCCGGCGCCGTCGACCATGTCGAACCTCACCTCGTAGCGGATCGCGTATTCGGTGATGCGCACGTAGCCGCCGGCCGATACCTGGTCGGTGCTGAACGATGCCACCGGCACCCGCAGCTCGGCGATGCCAGGGCCGCTTT
Organism: Rhodanobacter caeni; assembly: GCF_039523575.1. NCBI lineage: Bacteria > Pseudomonadati > Pseudomonadota > Gammaproteobacteria > Lysobacterales > Rhodanobacteraceae > Rhodanobacter > Rhodanobacter caeni. The sequence continues at coordinate 705,181 of NZ_BAAAFO010000003.1, forward strand.
CGTCCTCGACGGTGACGCCCGAATGCTGCAGCGCGCGGGTCAGGCTGCGCTGGAAATCGCCGCCGCGCATGTCCAGGTGCACGCGCTGCATCGACGCCGGCAGGGCGGCGGTCTGGCGCAGGTGGAAGCCGCAGGCGGTGATCACCGTGGCAAGCAGCAACATCAGCAGAGGACGAAAGGCGCGGCCGGGCCGGGTGATGTTCATGGGTTCATCCTGCAACGATGTTGACGATCTTGCCGGGTACCACGATGACCTTGCGCACCGTCATGCCCTGCAGGAAGTTGACCACCTGCGGCTGTGCGCGGGCCAGCGCTTCGGCCTCCTCCTTCGAGGCGCCCGCGGGCAGCTCGATGGTGGCGCGCAGCTTGCCGTTGACCTGCACCGCCAGGGTCACGCTGTCGCGCACCAGGGCGGCGGCATCCACGCTGGGCCAGGCTTCGTTCTCCAGCACGGTTTCGGGATGGCCCAGCAGCTGCCACAACGCATGGCTGACGTGGGGCACCACCGGGTTCAGCAGCAGCACCATCGTCTCCAGCGCCTCGTGGCGCACGGCGCGGCCCTGCTCGCTGTCGTCGTTGAACCTGTTCAGCGCGTTGAGCAGTTCCATCAGCGCCGCGATCGCGGTGTTGAACGCGTGGCGGCGGCCGAAATCGTCGCTGACCTTCTGGATGGTTTCGTGCAGCTGGCGGCGCAGGGTTTTCTGGACGGCGTCGAGCGCAGCGGGGTCGACCACCGCGTGATCGGGGCCAGCCACGTGGGTGGCCACCTCACGCCACAGCCGCTTCAGGAAGCGGGACATGCCTTCCACACCGGCCTCGCTCCATTCCAGCGACTGCTCCGGCGGCGCGGCGAACATGGAGAACAGGCGCACCGTGTCGGCGCCGTATTTTTCCACCATGGTCTGCGGATCGATGCCGTTGTTTTTCGACTTGGACATCTTCTCGGTGCCGCCGATCTGCACCGGCTGGCCGTCCGCGGCCAGCACCGCGCCGGTGACGCGGCCGCGCTCGTCGCGCCGCACCTCGACCGCGGAGGGGTTGATCCAGTCCTTGGAGCCGTCGGCGTTGTCGCGGTAGAACGTCTCGGCAATCACCATGCCCTGGCACAGCAGGTTCTGCGCCGGCTCGTCGGAATTCACCAGCCCCGCGTCGCGCAAAAGCTTGTGATAGAAGCGGAAATACAGCAGGTGCAAAATCGCGTGCTCGATGCCGCCGATGTACTGGTCCACCGGCAGCCAGTAGTCGGCGCGCGCATCGACCTGGCCCTGCGCACCGGGGCTGGTGTAGCGGGCGTAGTACCAGCTCGACTCCATGAAGGTGTCGAAGGTGTCGGTTTCGCGCTCGGCCGCGCCGCCGCATTGCGGGCAGGCGCACTTGCGCCATTCGGGGTCGGCCTTGATCGGCGAGCCGGTGCCCATCAGCACCACGTCCTCGGGCAGCACCACCGGCAACTGGTCTTCCGGCACCGGCACCGCGCCGCAGGCGGCGCAGTAGATCACCGGGATCGGGCAGCCCCAGTAGCGCTGGCGGCTCACGCCCCAGTCGCGCAGGCGCCAGTTGACCCGGCGCTGGCCCTGGCCCGTGGCCTCCAGGCGGGTGGCGAGCGCGTCCAGCGCCTGCTGGAAATCCATGCCGTCGTAGTCGCCCGAATTCACCAGCACGCCGTGTTCGGTGAACGCGCACTGGGTGAGGATGCGCTGCTCGAAATCCTCCACCACCTGCACCGCCGTGCGGGTATCGTAGGCATCGGTGTCGCTGCCGGCCAGCGCCGCGCGCATCGGATCGGCACCGACGCCGCGCGACAGGTCGTGGCCGATCTCGCGCACCGCGTCGAGCACGCTGCGATCGACCACCACCATTCTGATCGGCAGCAGGTAGCGCTGGGCGAATTCCCAGTCGCGCTGGTCGTGCGCCGGCACCGCCATCACCGCGCCGGTGCCGTAGCCCATCAGCACGAAGTTGGCCACCCACACCGGCACCGGCTCGCCGGTGATCGGGTGGATGGCGCGCAGGCCGGTGTCCATGCCGCGCTTTTCCTGGGTTTCGAGCTCGGCCTCGGAGACGCCGCCGTGTTTCAGCTCGGCGATGAAACTGGCCAGTTGCTCGTTGTCCTGTGCCGCCTTCAGCGCAAGCGGATGCTCGGCCGCGATCGACAGGAAGGTCACGCCCATCAGCGTGTCGGGGCGGGTGGTGAACACGCTCAGCGGTTCGGCTTCGCCCTCCACCGCGAAGTGGATCTCCAGCCCCTCGCTGCGACCGATCCAGTTGCGCTGCATGGTCTTCACCGCCTCGGGCCAGCCCGGCAGCGTGTCCAGCCCGTCCAGCAGCTCCTGCGCGTAGTCGGTGATCTTCAGGAACCACTGCGGGATCTCGCGCTTTTCCACCACCGCGCCGGAGCGCCAGCCGCGGCCGTCGATCACCTGCTCGTTGGCCAGCACGGTCTGGTCGACCGGGTCCCAGTTCACCACCGCGTTCTTGCGGTAGGCCAGGCCCTTTTTCAGCAGCCGGGTGAACATCAACTGCTCCCAGCGGTAGTAGTCCGGGCGGCAGGTGGCGAATTCGCGGCTCCAGTCGATCGCGTAGCCCAGCGATTTCAGCTGGCGGCGCATGTGGTCGATGTTGGCGTAGGTCCACTTGGCCGGCGCCGTCTTGTTCTTGATGGCGGCGTTCTCGGCCGGCAGGCCGAACGCATCCCAGCCCATCGGCTGCAGCACGTTTTTGCCCTGCATGCGCTGGTAGCGGCTGATCACGTCGCCGATGGTGTAGTTGCGCACATGGCCCATGTGCAGCGCGCCGGAGGGATACGGCAGCATCGACAGGCAATAGAACTTCGGCCGGCTGTCGTCCTCGACCACTTCGTACGCGTGCTGGGCATCCCAGTACTGCTGCGCCGCCGCTTCCACCGCCTGCGGGCGGTATCCCTGTCCGGCGACGTCCTGGGCGGCGTCCTGGCGGGGGGAGTTCGGGTCTTGGATGTCCTGCATGATTCCGGTGCCGTTGTGCGATGGGCGCAGCCGGAAAGCCGGCTGCAGCGAACGGATCAGACTAGCCCAGCGCGGCCCGTGCGCCAAGCCTGGGGCGCGCCGTCACGACGCCGGACAGGCCGCGCTCTGCCCTGCCGCCAGCGCCCGCGCCGCGGTGGCGATCTGCGCCGCGATCTGCGCGACCGCCCGTTGATGGCCTTGCACCAGCGCGGGATAGCCCGGCCCCACGGTCTCGCGCACGCGGGTGGTGCAAGCCACGGTCGCGGGCGAATCACCAGCGGCCGCGCGCACGCTCCAGGCCGCGTCGATCAGCGCGTAGGCGCCGGGCGCGGAATCGAAACGGCGCACGTCCAGCTTGATCCGCAGCCGCGGCTTTTCGCCGGCCGCCATGCCGCTGAGGTCGGCACCGGGCAGCTGCCGCACCAGATCCGCCGACAGCGCACTGCGCACCTCGTCGGCCAGCGGCGCGATCCAGCGCTCGCTGCCCAGCAGCGCCACGCCCTGGCCGCCCTGGCGTACCACCAGTTGCGGTTGGTCCACTTGCGCCGGCACGTTCACCGGCATCAGCTCGAATGACAGCGGCGAGGCGGTGGCCGACGGATCGCGCGCACCGGCCGGCGCCACCAGCGTGTAGTAGTGCAGCGGCGCGGAGGCGCAACCGGCCAGCGCCAGGCCCGCGGCCAGGCCGCACAGGTGCGTTCGGATTCGGATCATGGCTGGCTCCCCTGGCCGGGTTGGACGGTGGGCTCGGGCGCGATGGCGGCGGGCGCGCTGGCCGGCTTGTCGTCGGCGCGGCCACGGATCAGGGCTTCGGGATGACCACCCAGATAATCGGTGAGCACGCGCAGCGAGCGCGCCATGCGCTGCACCTGCTGCAGCGTCCCGTTGAGGTTCTGCTGCAACGGCGAATCGCCGGACAGCGCATCGTCGGCCGAACCCATGGTTTTCTTCACGCCCTCGAGCGTGTCGCGGAACGCCGGCAGCGTTTGCGCGTTGACCTGCTTGAGCGTGCTGTCCAGGCTGACCAGGGTCTGGTCCAGGTGCTTGCCGATGCTCTCGAACGGAATCTTGCCCAGCTTGTCGACGATGCCGGCCAGCTGCTCCTGCAGCTTGTCGAAGCTGCCCGGCGCGGTCGGTATCGTCAGCGGCGTGGCATCGGCATCGAACGCCACCTTCGGCGCGTTCGGCACGAAATCGAGCGCCACGTACAACTGGCCGGTCAGCAGGTTGCCGGTGCGTGCCTGCGCGCGCAGGCCATGGGCGATCAGCGGCCCCATCAACTGCGCCAGGTCGGCCTTCTCGCCGCGCGCCTTGGCCAGCGCCTCCAGCTTGTCGTAGGCGCTGCCGAGGCGCTGCGGGTAGACCACCGCACCCACCACCACCGGGAAGCGTTTTTTCTGCTCGTCGTAATCCAGCCGTACCGACACTACCCTGCCGATGTTGATGCCAAGGAACTCCACCGGCGCATCCACCGCCAGCCCGCGCACCGATTGCTCGAAGCGCATGCGCAGGTAGCGCGGTTCGCCGTCGGGCGGCGCCATCGCCAGCGCACGCTCGCTGAACAGCTTGTATTCCGCATCCTCCGGCGCCGGCGTGCTGTCGTGCGGCCCGGGCGGGTCCTGGAACGCCACGCCGCCGGCCAGCACCGTGGCCAGCGACTGGGTGTTGAGCTTCAGGCCATTGGCGCCGATCGACACGTCCACGCCGCTGGCGTTCCAGAACCGCGAATCGGTGGTGACGAAGCGATCGTTGGGCCCGTCCACGAAGATGTGCAGCGATACGCCCTTGCCATCCTTGTCCAGCTCGTACGACGCCACCCGGCCCACCTGGATGCGGCGGTAGTACACCGGCGAACCGATATCCAGCGAACCGAGGTCGTCGCTGTGCAGGATGAAGCTGCGGCCAGGCGCGCCGTGGTTGACGGCCGGCGGTATCTCCAGCCCCTCGAACGTGTACCGCGGCTCCTTCGAATCGCCCACGTCGGCGCCGATGAACGCACCCGACAGCAGGGTGTCGATGCCGGACACGCCGCCCAGGCCGATGCGCGGGCGCACCACCCAGAAACGGGTGTCGCGGGTGGCGAAGCCTTCGGCGCTCTTTTCCAGCGCCACGCGCACCAGCACGTGGCCGCGATCCGCGCTGAGCTGGATCTTGCTGACCCGGCCGATCACCACGTTCTTGTACTTCACCGGCGTCTTGCCGGCATCCAGGCCTTCGGCGGTCTGGAAACTGATGGTTACCTCGGGGCCGGCCTGCAGCCAGCTGTTGACCACCAGCGACAGCGCGATCACCGCCGCCAGCACCGGGATCAGCCAGATCAGCGAAACATTGACGCGCCGCCGCTTCACTACCGGCCGTGGCAGCTCGCCGCGCTCGGGCAGGTCCTGGTCAGTGCGGTTGTCGTCAGTCATCGCTGTCCCTGCCGTCCCAGATCAATCGTGGATCGAAACTCATCGAAGCCAGCATGGTCAAGACCACGGTCAGGCCGAAGAAAATCACGCCGGGCAGGGGCTCCACCCGGCTCAATACGCTGAAGCGCACCAGGGCCGTCAGCAGTGCCACCACGAACACGTCCAGCATCGACCAGTAGCCCACCAGCTCCACCAGCCGGTACAGGCCTGCGCGCTGCGGTCGCGCCCAGTTGCTGCCGCGCCGACTGGTGACCAGCAGCGTCCCCAGCGCCAGGAACTTCAGCATGGGCACCACGATGCTTGCGGTGAACACGATGATCGCCAGGTTCGGCGATCCATTCTTCCACAACTCCACCACGCCACTGATGATGGTGTTGTCGTCGATGTCGTTGAGGCTGGCGGTGCGCATGATCGGCACCACGTTGGCGGGGATGTACATGATGAAGGCGGCAATCAGCAGCGCCCAGGTGCGCGAGTAGCTGGCCGGCTTGCGCCGATGCAGCGCCACGCCGCAGCGCGGGCAGGCCACCACCTCGGCCACACCGGCGGTGGCGTGCGCATCGCGGCACACCAGCCCGCACACGTGGCAGCCGATCAGGCCCAGCTCGGCCGCGCGCGGCAACGCGTTCAAGCGGCAACCTCGGGCGTGCGCCACAACTGCCGCAGGTCGATGCCGGCAAACACGGTGATCAGCAAGGTCAGCGCCGCGTAGGCGTAGATGCCCGGCTCCGGCGTCACGTCGAAATACGCGTGCGCCTTGACGATCGCCACCAGCGCGCCCAGCACGAACACCTCGCTCATTGTCCACGGGTTCAGGTAATGCAGCCCCACCATCATCGGCACGAAGCCCGGCGCGCGACGCCCCTGCCGTGCAAACCACAGCAGCCAGCCGAGCTGCAGCATCTTCAGCAAGGGCAGGAAAAACAGCGTGGCGGCCACCAGCACCGAAACAACGCCGGCATCCTCGCGCCACATCGCGATGATCACGCCCCACAGCGTGGAACTGTTGTGCTGGCCGCTGAGCCCCAGCATCACGATCGGCCACATGTTGGCCTGCACGAACACGATCAGCGCGGTGACGATCAGCGCCAGCATCGCGTTGGCGCTCAACCGGAAATGGCGCTGCAGCACCTTGCCGCAACGCGCGCAACGCGCCACCTCGCCGCGCGAAAGCGCCAGCCGCTGATACACCGTGTCGCAATGCTCGCAAACGATCAACGCTTCGGACGTCGCGCCCATGCCATCCAACTCTTGCCGGCCGCCGGCGTGGCGACCTCGCAATTCTCGCAAATCCACCGTGAAGGCGCCCAGAGGCGGCCGGGTGGTTGATATGCTGGGCAATGCCCTGATCTGGATCGGCATCCGCCCCGCTGGAGTTACCCGTGACTGACGCCACCGCACCGCCCATTGTTTTCGACGTCGATACGCAAACCTTCGAAGCCGATGTGCTGCAGGCTTCGCTGACCACACCCGTGCTGGTGGATTTCTGGGCGCCCTGGTGCGGGCCGTGCAAGACGCTGGGCCCGATGCTGGAAAAGCTGGCCGCCGAATACAACGGCGCGTTCCGGCTGGGCAAGGTCGACGTGGACCAGCAGCAGGAGCTTGCCGGCATGTTCGGCATCCGCAGCGTGCCCACCGTCGTCCTGGTGAAGGACGGCCAGGTGCTGGACGGCTTCGCCGGCGCATTGCCCGAAGGCCAGCTGCGCGAATTCCTGTCGCGCCACGTGCAGCCGCTGGAGGCCGCCGATGACGGGCTGGACGAGGCCGCCCCGGAAACGCCCGAGCAGGCCTTGGCCCGCCTCCAGCAGGCGATCGCTGCCGAACCGGACAAGGCCGAACTGAAGCTCGACCTGGCCCTCGCCCTGCTGCGCGTCGGCCAGACCGCCGCCGCCGAGGCGGAGCTGGCCGCCCTGCCCGTCAACCTGGCCACCGACGCCCGCGCCGTGCGCCTGCGCAGCGAGCTGGACCTGGCCCGTGCGCTGAAAGACGCGCCGGCGCTGGCCGAACTGCAGCAACGCGTCGAGGCCGACGGCAACGACTGGGAAGCGCGCGACCAGCTGGGCGTGCGCCTGCTGCTGGAAGGCCATGCCGAAGCGGGCCTCGAGCAGTTCCTGCTGATCCTGCAGAAGGCGCGCGACTGGAACGATGGCCAGGCAAAGAAGCGCCTGCTGGCGGCATTTGCCACGCTGGACGATGCCGACGTGGTCGGCCGCTACCGGCGCAAGATGGCGTCGCTGCTGTTTTGACGGCGGGGCGGCACGGACGTCGACCACCTCGCCGATCACCCTGAGCGTAGCCGCGTAGCGGCGAAGTCGAAGGGCATGCCCGGGGAGGACTTCGACTTCGCCGCTGCGCGGCTACGCTCAGTCCGAACGGTTCGAGGAGATGCTTCCCTCCATCGTTGCGTCCATCTCTTCCAGCCACTGAGCTCTTATGCGCGCCTCCACCTTCCGCCGCCTGTTCAACCTCTGGCCGCCGTTCCTGTGCAACAGCATGCGGCTGCAGATGCTCAGCGACGACTGGAGCGAGGCGCGCGTGGTGTTGCGTCTGCGTCCGTGGAACCGCAACTACGTGCGCAGCCAGTTCGGCGGCAACCTGTTCGCGATGACCGACCCGTTCTGGATGCTGCTGGTGATGCATCAGCTGGGCGGCGACTACTACGTGTGGGACAAGGCCGCCATGATCGACTTCGTGGCACCCGGGCGCGAAGACGTCTACGCCCATTTCAAGCTGCAGCCGACCGTGGTGGATGAACTGCGTGCCGCGGCGGCAGGCGGCGACAAGGTGCTGCGCTGGTTCGAAACCAACGTGGCCACCGCCAGCGGCGAAGTGATCGCCCGCGTGCGCAAGCAGATCTACGTGCGGCTGAAGCCAAGGGCACGCTGAACCACGGCGGACCCTGTAGGAGCGGCTTCAGCCGCGACCGCTTTTCACTGCTCTGGACGGAAACGAGAGCGTCGCGGCTGAAGCCGCTCCTACAGTCGATCGTCGGGATTCCTGGCGCTCTGCCCGTCATTGGACAAAAGACGAGCGAGCAACCATCAGCAACTGCTGGATCGCCGCACCATCAGCTTCACCGGCAACACCGCGCTTTCCACCGGCTCGCCGCGGATCTGGCTCAGCAGGCTGTCCACCAGCACTTCGCCGGCCCGCTTGGTGTCCTGCTGCACGGTGGTCAGCGGCGGATTGACGAAGCTGGCGGTGGCGATGTCGTCGAAGCCCGCCAGCGCCACGTCCTGCGGCACCTGCAGGCCGTGGTCGCCCAGCGCATGCAGGGCGCCGATGGCGATCAGGTCGCTGGCGGCGAACACCGCGTCGTACGGCGTATTGCGGCTGATCAGCGTGCGCATCGCCTCGTAGCCCGATTGCTCGGTGCTTTCGGCGTTGACCTGCAGCGACGCCTCGGCGGGCAAGCCGGCCCGTTGCAAGGCATCGACGTAGCCGCGGTAGCGCTCGAAGAATTCCGGATAGTGGCTGGTGGCGTCACCCAGGAAGGCGATGCGGCGACGGCCACGCTCCAGCAGGTGTTCGGCCACCGCCTGGCCGCCGCGGAAATTGTCGCAGCCGATGGACACGCCGGGCTGATCGGGCAGCACCGCGCCCCAGCGCACGAAATGCGTGCCCTGGGCCACCAGTTTTTCCAGCTTGTCGCGATAGGCCAGGTAATCGCCGTAGCCCAGCAGGATGATGCCGTCGGCTTTCTTGCTGTCGGCGAAATCGGCGTGCCAGTCGCGCGAGAACTGCTGGAACGAGATCAGCAGGTCGTAGCCCTGCCGCGCGCAGGCGCGGGTGATCGAACCGAGCATCGACAGGAAGAACGGATTGATGTGCGATTCGTCCGCCGTGGGGTCCTCGAAAAACAGCAGCGCCAACGTGCCCGAGTACATCCGGCGCAGACTGGAGGCGTTCTTGTCCACCGTGTAGTTGAGCTGGTCGGCCGCCGCCTGGATGCGCCGGCGCGTCTCCTCGCTGACCAGGGTGCTGCCACTGAGCGCCCGCGACACCGTGGCCTGGGAAACCCCGGCCAGGTGGGCGATGTCGAGCGATGTGGCTTTTCTTTTCATCCGCGGTCGATCCGGAAAACTGGCCAGAAGGCGGCGCGCCCACGGATGGCCGGGGGCGGTTTCCGCATCGTAGCTGCTTTGCCGGGCGCCGCGCTGGCTGGGCCGGTGGCCTGGCCTGCCAACCCTTATTCCTGCGCGTTGATCACCGCCAGGAAATCGCGGCCGTAGCGCTTGAGCTTGGCTTCGCCCACGCCGCTGATGGTCGCCAGCTCGTCCTCGGTGGTGGGCAGCGCGCGCAGCATCGCCAGCAAGGTGGCGTCGTGGAAAACCACGTACGGCGGCACGCCCTGCTGCTTGGCCAATTGCGTGCGCACGGCGCGCAACGCATCCCACATGCCTTGCTCGTAGGCCTCGATGCCGAGGCTGCCGCCGGTAACCAGCTTGCTGTCGCGGCGGCGACGGCTGGCGCGCTCGGGCCGGGCATCCTCGCGCAATTTCACCCGTTGGCCGCCGCTGAGCACGCCACGGCTGGCGGCGGTGAGCCGCAAGGTGCCATAGCCTTCGGCGTCGGCCTCCAGCAGGCCCGCCGCCAACAACTGGCGAAACACCGAGCGCCACTGCTTCTCGTCCATGTCGGCGCCGACGCCGAAGGTGCTCAGCTGGTGATGACCCAGGCTGCGCACGCGCTCGGTTTCCGCGCCGCGCAGGATGTCGATGACGTGGCCCGAACCGAAACGCTGGCCGCTGCGGTAAACCGCCGACAGTGCTTTCTGCGCGGGTACGGTGGCGTCCCAGGTCTTTGGCGGTGCGATGCAGTTGTCGCAATGGCCGCAAGGGCCGGGGTAACTTTCGCCGAACGCGCCCAGCAGCAACTGCCGGCGGCAATCGGTGGCTTCGGCGTACGCCAGCAGCGATTCCAGCTTCTGCCGTTCCACCCGCTTGCGCTCGTCGGCCGATTCGGACTGGGCGATCATCTGGCTCATGGTGACCACGTCGGACAGCCCGTAGATCATCCACGCCTCGGCCGGCAGCCCGTCGCGGCCCGCGCGGCCGGTTTCCTGGTAGTAGCCCTCGATGCTGCGCGGCAGGTCCAGGTGCGCCACGAAGCGCACGTCGGGCTTGTCGATGCCCATGCCGAATGCCACCGTGGCCACCATCACCACGCCGTCCTCGCGCAGGAAGCGCTTCTGGTTCTTCGCGCGCGTGGCCGCGTCCAGGCCCGCGTGGTACGGCAGCGCCTCCACGCCCGACTCGATCAGCCAGGCCGCGGTGTCGTCCACCTTGCGTCGGCTGAGGCAATACACGATGCCCGACTCGCCCTGGTGCCGCAGCAGGAACTCGCCCAGCTGGCGCTTGGCGTTGTGGCGCAAGCCCACGCTGTAGACGATGTTGGGCCGGTCGAAGCTGGAGACGAACTGGCGCGCGTCCTGCAACGACAATCGCTCCACGATCTCGTCGCGCGTGCGCGGGTCGGCGGTGGCGGTGAGCGCGATGCGCGGCACCTGCGGGAAGCGCTGCTGCAGGATCGCCAGCTCGCGGTATTCCGGCCGGAAATCGTGGCCCCATTGCGACACGCAATGCGCCTCGTCGATGGCGAACAGCGCGATGTCGGCGCGTTCCAACTGCGCCAGGAAGCGGCCGGTGAGCAACCGCTCCGGCGCCACGTAAAGCAACTTCAGCTCGCCGGCTTCCAGCTGCCGCTCCACCTCGCGCTGCTCGGCCGCGTCCAGGCTGGAATTGAGAAACGCCGCCGCCACGCCCGCCTCGCGCAACGCGTCCACCTGATCCTGCATCAACGCAATCAACGGCGACACCACGATGCCCGTACCGCGCCGCAACAGCGCCGGCACCTGATAGCAAAGCGATTTGCCGCCGCCCGTAGGCATCAGCACCAGCGCATCGCCGCCTTCGCTGAGATGCTCCACCACGGCTTGTTGCTGGCCGCGGAAACTGGAATAACCGAAAACAATTTGCAGCAGGTCGAGGGCGGGGGAAGTCATCCTGCAATGCTAGCAAACCGTGGGGTGGCGTCTGTCAGCGGATGACGCATGCACCGTTCAGCAATGACGTACCGATGAATGCGATATTCGCCTGCGCGAGTTACCGCCCAGCGAGCCCCTGCCCCTGCTGGCTGACTGCGCTTTGCGACGGGATCCAGCCCGCCATTTGCGACTGCTGATCGTGCTGGTGGATCTGCAGGATGGATTGCTGCGGCTGGGGCGACGGAACGCTCACGTCGACACTGGCCGGCGTGGCCAACATGCCCGCTCCCCGGAACAGCATTTGCCCGCCAGCCCTGTCGAAATGGACCTGATGCAGGTTATGCGCCGTGATCTCGTGCGCATGACACGCAGCCGTGAATTGCAGCAAACGGGCGTCCGAAGCATCGGGAATGCGCCGGTGCAGTTCGTTGTACAGCGCATGGTTTGCGTTGCCTGGATGGCGCGGATCGTTGACCGCGTGAGCCAGATCGGCCGGAACGATGGCTCGGGCCTCGACCGGCAAATGCGCAGCAGGCAGCGAGGCCGCTGGCGTCTGTCCAAACCCCGGTCCTGGATGTGACAAGGTTTCAAGGGCTTCGCCAACGGCTCGCTCCGCCGCATCAATCCCATGCGACACCGTCCGTTTGGCATCTGAATAGGCATGACCGACGGCATCCACCATCTCTCCGAGCCGCGCGTGATTTTCGATAGAGTTATCGATACGGCGCACGAGGGTCGCCTCAGCCTGATGCACCCTGGATTGCACCGCACTGGCATAGGCATGAACGCCTTGTTCCACGCCACGCTTCACTTCTTGCCCCCGCTCGGCAACGAATTGACCTGTAGCGTGAGCGGCCTGACCGGCGAGGTGGCTAGCCCGCGCCAGCCCCTCCGTTTCGACATGCGTAACAAAACCGACGGCCTTCGCACCCAAGGCGACACCACCGGCAACGCCCGGATCCAGCGGCGCAGCCGCCGAGGCGATGCGTGAAACCTCATCGGCCCGCTGTTGCACGACTTGCCCCGTCGAGCGAAAGCCACCCGCCAATTGATCAGCACCTTGCTGCATGTACTGGCCGCCAGCCCGAAACAAGGCACTACCCGTATCCAGCACATCCGTAGCGCTCTCGACGATGCGGTTGTGCTCCAGAGAATCCCGGATCGCCGAATCAACCATGGAGGCGTGATATTCCGCCAATTGCTGCTGCATCCGAGGAGACAGGTGCGCGTAGGCGGATTCCAGATTCAGATGTTCCGTACTGTTCAATGCCAGCGCCAACTCGGCGCGCGAGTCGTACACATCACCTCGGAAATGGTCGATGGCGGGCCTGCTTTGCGCGTAATTTCGGCTCTCTCGCGTTTGGTGTGGTTGACACGGCGATGATCTTGCCCCGGATGCGGTGCTGAGTGCACGCTTCGCGAATGGAAACGCTCTTCACCCAGGCCCTCGGGCTCGCCGCGCCATGGCGCGTGGCCCATGTCGACTTTCAGCAGGCCGCCGGACGCATTGTGTTTACGGTCGAGAACACGGCCGGGCGACTGGCGTGTCCGGCGTGTGGTGCCGCCGATCAGCCGATCCACGACCGCCTGTCGCGGCGCTGGCAGCATCTGAACTTCTTCCAGTACCGGGCCGTGATCGAGGCCAAGCTGCCGCGCGTGGGTTGCCACGCGTGCGGGAAGACGACCCAGGTTGAGGTGCCGTGGGCGCGTGCGGGGGCGGGCTTCACCGAGACGCTGGAGGCCTTCATCGTGGCGCTGTGCTCGCAGATGCCGGTGACCGCGGTGGCGGCGCTGCTGGGGGTGTCCGACGACCGCATCTGGCGCGTGCTGGACGTCCACGTCGAAGCCGCCCGGGCGTGTGAGGACTTTTCGGGGGTGCGCCAGGTCAGCGCCGACGAGCGCAGCGCGCGCAAGGGGCAACGCTTCCTGACCCTGTTCTGCGACTTGGCGGCACGCCGCCTGCTGTTCGCCACGCAGGGCCGCAAGGCCGACACCTTCAAGGCGTTCGCCGACGACCTGGCCGCGCACGGCGGCGACGCCGAGGCGATCACCGACGTCAGCCTGGATCTTGGCGCAGCCTATCAGGCCGGCACGCGCGAGCACTGCCCGAACGCGAAGATCAGCTTCGATCCGTTCCACGTGGTGGCGCTGGCCAACGAGGCGCTGGATCAGGTGCGGCGCGCCGAGGTCAAGCAGGTGGGCGACCTGAAAGGCATCCGCTGGGGCACGCTCAAGGACGCGACGAACTGGACGCGCAAGCAGATCGAGCAGATGCACTGGCTGCAGCGCTCGAACCTCAAGACGGCGCGCGCCTGGCAACTCAAGCAGGCACTGCGCGCGGTGTTTGCCAAGGGCGGTGACATCGCGCAAGCGACGACGTTGCTGGATGCATGGATCAGCTGGGCTAGACGCTGCCGGCTGACGCCGTTCAAGCGTCTGGCCACGACCATCAAGAAGCACCGCGACGGCATCCTCGAACACTTCCGCTCCGGGCTCAGCAACGGCTTTGCTGAAGGGATCAACGGACGCATCCAGGCGGCCAAGGCGCGTGCCCGGGGCTACGGCACCGACCGGCACCTGATCACCATGATCTACCTGATCTGCGCCAACCTCAGACACCTGCCGAAGAACCCGTGGACGCATGTCGCTCAGACGCCCGTTGGCTGAAAGTCAACCACACGGATCGAGAGAGAGCCGTAATTTCGCATGGCTTGCGCCATGTTCTCAGGCTTCAGCACGCTGTTCGGACCAGTGAACCACGTGACGCTGTGATCGCCCAAGCTCATGACTAGCAATGGATTCGGCACGATTGCGTCTGCTGGCGCATCGAGGTAACGCGCGCCGCGCAGGCGCTCGACGTCCTGATCACTCGCCAGCGCCACCACTTGGCCATGGTGATGACTAGCTGCGCTTACTGGATCGCCGGCCATCACATAGTTGGTAACCCTGTCGCCTCCCTCGGGCACGCCGTAACCCAAGTCCACCGCACCGTAGCTGTTGAATGTTATGCCAGGAAGATTGAACTTCGACGACTCGATTTCCGCGAGCGCACCACCCAAGGAATGACCGGCGAGGGTCACATGGTCAAGGGAGATTCCGTTTACCTTCACAGCATCGATAACCCTTGCAGTGAAGTCGCGCGCCGCTTTCTCTTGGGGGTTAAACCGGTCCCGGACCATTGTGTAATCGGCGCCAATATCACGCACCACGGTAAGCGGGTGATGCTTGAAGTCTGGATCGGTACCGCGATAGGCAACGATAATTTCATTGGTTTCCCTATCGATATATGCCGTGCCATGGAAGCCGCTCGGATCGGCTTCGTAGTCAAACACTTCATATCTGTGGCCGCCCAGGTAAACATCTGTCGGCATATTTGACGCCCCGTCAGGGCGATTCGTATAAGCATCACTGGCCGCCGCAGCACATACCTCCGGGTCGATGCTCATGGTGTCGCTTCCTTCACTACAACCGTGATCGAAAAGAATGCCTCAGGCTGCTGAATCACCAAGGGGTTGTTGGAAGAAAACGCCGGCACATGATTCGTAGATGGAGATCGATCTTCATAAAGACTTTTCCGGAAATAATCCGTTTGCGGCCCGGCTTTACCGAGTACTGCAGATGCTCCAAATGTCACACCATGCGCCTTAAAAACCACACCAACATTAATAGCATCCCAGTGACAAACACCCAGACCAAAATAATCTTCGTCCTGCAGAGCATCTCGGTAGAAGTATCCCTTCCATGTCTTTTCGTCCATGCTAATCATTTTGAAATCGTAGCCTTTATTAGGCACATTCCGTCCACCGGTCAGCTTATCCTCAGGAACACACTCCACGTTGACAACTCCGAGCGGCAAATAGCCCTTTACCAAGTCCCATGGACCTGGCGCATCCACCGTAGCCGTGACCTCATAGCGCTTGAGAGGATGAGGATTTTTCGTGGGATTCCCGGGGTCACCGTGCATGGCGGAGCATCCTGTGATGAGGGTGATGGTTATCATGAGTGCGGCTGCAGTTTTTATCGGCATCGTCGGGATCCTCCAACACGTTGTACCCATGATGGGATTTTTCGTTTGACAGTGGCACCCTTGAAATGAGGTGGCGCTGCGCTTCTTTTGTCGACGTTCCTAGCTCGCCAGCCATTGGGCTTCCTTGGCATCATTCGGACGGATGACATCCTTCGTGGACGCGTCCTTCTGCTGCATGCTTGCCGTCGCCACCTTGATCGCCGCCGGCGCCACGCCAGCCCGCTGCTTGAGCTGCCTGTCCCTGAAATACCAGTTCTTCCTCGCCCGAATCGGTTTGCAGCCTTCGTAGAAGATCAGCTCGTCGTCGGCGGGCAGTTCCTTGATTTCCTGGGGCAGGAACAGGGCGCGCTTTTCTTCGGTGAGATTGATCGAGACCTGGTGGGTGCCGCGGCCGCGGCTGATGCTGCGGTGTTCCTTGCGGAGGGTCTTGTAGCCGAGCATTTCGCTGTATTCGTTGGCGTCGCCCTGCTCGCGCGGGGCGAATACGATCTGCGCGCCATGGTTGGTGATGAAGTTCTGCGCGTCGTCGTCGCCGTAGGCCGAGCCGATGGGCGCGATGTCGCCTGCCGCAGGTTACCGCCGGGCAAATGCCGGCCCCTGGGGGCCGGCCACATTTTGCGACTGGCGCCAGCCCATCATTTGCGCCTGCTGCTGGTCGTGATGCTGGATTTGCTGGATGGATTGCTGCGGTTCGGGTGAAGGTGTTTTCACGTCGACGCTGGCCGGCGTGGCCAGCACGCCCGATCCCTGGAACAACATGGTTCCACTGTCCCTGTCGAAATGGATCTGGCGCAGGGTCTGCGTCGTGATGTTGTGCGCGTGGCATGCGGCAGTGAATTGCAGCAGGCGGGCCTCCGAGGCATCGGGGATGCGCCGATGCAGTTCGTTGTACAGCGCGTGGTTTGCGTTGTCCGGATGGCGCGGATCGCCGGGCGCACGGACCGGGTCGGCCGGCGCAAAGGGTTGGGTCCGGGCAGGCCGCGGCGCGTCCGCGGAAGATGTCGCCGGCGCCTGTCCGAACCACTGCCCAGGATGCGAGAGCGTGTCGTAGGTGTCGCCCGCGGCGCGCTGCACGGCATCGACGCCACGGGTTACCGTCCGCCTGGCGTCTGCGTACGCATGGCCGACGGTATCGATCATCTTCTCGAGCCGTGCGTGGTTTTCGATGGCGTCATCGATACCGCGCACGATGGTCGCCTCGCCCTGATGCACGCCGGACTGCACCGCACTGGCATAGGCATGAAGGCCGCGTTCCACGCCATGTTTGAGCCCCTGCCCCACGTCGGCGGCCAATTGACCGGTGGCGTGCGCGGCCTGGCCGGCGAGATGGCTTGTTCGCGCCAAGCCCTCCGCTTCGGCATGCGCGACATAGCCGAAGGCCTTTGCACCCACGGCGACACCGCCGGCAAGCAGGGGATCGAGCGGCGTGGCTGCCCCGGCCATGCGCGAAACCTCATCGGCCTGCTGTTGCACGGCCTGCCCCACCGAGCGAAAGCCGCGGGCGGCCTGTTCGCCGCCCTGCTGCAGATACTCGCCACCGGCCCGGGAAACGGCACTGCCTTGATCCAACGCATGCGTGACCCCCGCAGCGACGCGGTTGTGCTCCAGGGCGTTCCGGATCATCGGGTCAACCGTGGACGCGTGATATTCCGCCAGTTGCTGCTGCATAAGCGGAGAAAGGTGCGCGTAGGTGGATTCGAAATTCAGATGCTCCGTGCTGTTCAACGCCAGCGCCAGCTCGGCGCGCGCGTTGTACGCGTCGCTCCGGAAGTGGTCGATGGCAAGCTTGTTTTCTGCGTAATTCTGCTTGGCGTGCGCCATGTTCTCAGGCTTCAGCACGCTGTTTGGACCGGTGAAATGCGCGCCGCTATGATCGCCCAAGCTCATGGCCAGCAGCGGGTTCGGCGCGACGGCGTCCGGTGACGCATTCAGGTAACGCGCCTCGCGCAACTTTACGAGATCCTGATCGCTGGCAAGCGGCACCACCTCGCCATAGTGGCGGCTGGCCGCGCTCACCACATCGCCGGCCATCACGTAATTGATGACCTTGTCGCCGCCTTCGGGCACGTCGTAGCCAAGGTCCACCGCGCCGTAACCGTTGATCGTTATGCCGCGCAGCTGGAATTCCGACGCCAAAACTTCGACTTCCGCACCGGCCAGCGAGTGGCCGGCGAGTGTGATCTTGTCCTTGGGAATGCCCAATTTTTCCGCCTTGTCGAGTATTTCCTTGGCGAATGCCCGCGCGTCCTCTATTTGCGGATTAACTTGATCTCGGACCATTTGATAATCCGCGGCGATGTCCTTCATCAAAGTGCCCGTGTGACGCAAGATATCCGGATCGGTGCCGCGGATAGCAATAATAACTTCATTTGTCGTTGTATTTTGATAAGCGGTGGCGTGAAAACCCGTTGCCGCGTCATCGGTATAGCCAAAAATCTGGTACTTTTGGCCATCTAGATCCACATATTTATTGCTTCCGACGTCACTTGGGGATCGATCCATGTAAGCGTCAACAGCAGCATCAGCCTGTTCTTGGTAAGTGGAAGTCACGGCGTAATCTCCTTAACGGCCACCGTGATCGGAAAGAAATCCTCGGGGTGTCGCATAACTTCTTGATTGTCAGCTGATGAAGATAGGCCGCCGATGTTTGTGAGCGAACGATCCCAGTATTGCTTTTTTTTGAAATACAGCGTTTGCGGACCTTTCTGCAAGAAGACATGCAACAAGTCTCCCGACCCAAATGCTTCCGTATGTATAATAAAATTCGCTGTCACGCTGGTCGCGTCCCAATGACAAACGCCCAATCCGTAGTAGTCATCGTCAAGCATGTAATCTCGAAGGAAAGAGCCTTTCCAGGTCTTTTCGTCGATACGCTTCATTTCAATATCCAAGCCAACGCTTCTAGGCATGATATGTACGCCAAGAAATTCATTCTCGGGCGTGCATTCCTTGTTTACAACCTCATAAGATATATATCCTTTTATCGAATCCCAGGGGCCTGGCGAATCTGCCGTGGCCGTAATCTCATAACGCTTGACAGGATGAGGGTTCTTCGTCGGATTCTTCGGGTCACCATGCATGGCGGAGCATCCTGTGGTCAGGGCGATGGTCAAAATGAGTGCGGTAGTGGCTCTAAGCGGCATCGTCAGGATCCTTTCGGCCATGAGGGGCTCTTCATTCGACGGTAGGCAGTGCCGGAACGATACGGCGCCGGGCCTCTTCTATTGATTGCTAGTTCGCCAGCCATTGCGTCTCCCTGGCGTCGTTCGGCCGGATGACATCTTTCGTGGATTCGGTTGCCTGGGGGCTTGGCCCCGCCACCCCGATCACCGCCGGCGCCACGCTCGCCCGCTGCTTGAGCTGCTTGTCCTTGAAGTACCAGTTCTTCTTGGCGCGGATCGGTTTGCAGCCTTCGTAGAAGATCAGCTCGTCGTCGGCGGGCAGCTCCTTGATTTCCTGGGGCAGGAACAGGGCGCGCTTTTCGTCCGTGTGGTTGATAGAGACCTGGTGGGTGCCGCGGCCACGGCTGACGCTGCGGTGTTTCTTGCGGATGGTCTTGTAGCCCAGCATTTCGCTGTATTCGTTGGCGTCGCTCTGTTCGCGCGGGGCGAACACGATTTGCGCGCCGTGGTTGGTGATGAAGTTCTGCGCGTCGTCGTCGCCGTAGGCCGAGCGCAACTGCGCGCGGCTCTGCACGATGCACAGGTCGCGCACGCCGTAGCTGGCGGAGATGGAGATGCGCCTGGCCCACACGTCCATCCGGCCCATGGCGGTGAATTCGTCCATCAGCAGCAGCATCTGGTGTTTCAGCGCCGGCTCCTCGCCCAGCTGCTTGGTGAGGTTGCTGCCGATGACGGTGCTGAAGAAGATGTTGAGCAGCTTGCTGCTTTCGTCCAGCTTGTTGGTGGGGATGATCACGTAGAGCGTGGTTGGCCGCTTGCGCAGGCTGGCCACGTCGATGTCGGTGGCGTTGGTGGCGGCGGCCAGGATCGGGCTCAGGAACTGCTGCAGCGGCGCCTGCATGGTGGCGATGACGGAGGAGAAGGTCTGCTCGGCCAGCCCGGCGAGGTTGCCGAACACGGTGCGGGTCTGCGGGCTGACGAAGGCGTAGCGCGGGTCCTGCAGGATGGTTTGCAGCATCTCCCTGGTGCCCTGCCCGTCGGCGCCGCTGGACAGCCGCAGGATGCGCTCGAAGCTGGGGAAACCGTCGTGGGTGTTGGGATGCATGTCCGGCAGGCCGCAACGGCAGCCGTGATCCCAGCCCTCGAACAGAAACGAGGCGAACGCGGTGAACGCGGCGCGGCTCTGCGAGGTCCAGAACGGATCCTTGCCGGCCTCGTCCGGGTACAGGATGGCGGCGATGGTCTGGATTTCGCCGATGCGCTTGCCCGGGTCCATCCCTGCCAGCGACGTCATCGGGTTGAAGCGATGGGTATGACCTTCTTCGTCGTAAGGCGCCCAGACACGGATCGTGTGTCCCTGCGCCTGGCGCCAGCCGCTGGTGGCCTTGAACAGCTCACCCTTGAGGTCGAGCACCACCATCGATTCCTGGTACGAGAGCAGCACCGGGATGGCCACGCTGGTGGTCTTGCCCGAGCGGGTCGGGCTGATGGCGATGACGTGCTGGGCCCCGCCGAGCCACAGGTAACGGCCCTTGTACGAGCCGATGAGGAGGCTTTGCGGGGTCTGCTTCAGCAGCCCGGCCTGTTTCAGGTCGGACAGCGTGGCGAAGCGGGCATCGCCGTGCAGGGAGGCGGATCGGGTCCTCAGCAGCGGGATCAGTACACCGACCCACGCCAACAACGGCAGCCCGAAGCCGAGCGCACCGCCGAGCTTGATGCGCAGAGCGAACGGGGCGAAGGGGGGCAGGTCGATTGCCTGCAGGTATTGCCACCAGGTGTTCCAGGCCAGCGGCGTATCGCGCAGGCCGAGCAGCAGCAACACCAGGTAACCGGAGAAAAACCAGCCAGCGACCAAGGCCACCAGCAACCCTGCCAACACCCAACCCAGCTTGTTCCGGCGCATCCCTGGCCTCCTCCGCGTGTGGAGTTTCGATGCTGGTGGAACCGGCGGCGCCGCGTCAATGCGGCAACGGCGCCTCACGCTGTCGGCGCGGGATGAATCGGCACGCCGCCGCTCAATCCCCCGGCATGCCCCACAGCGCCCGGTCCAGGTCGCCATCCAGGCCGAAACGGGAGAGCGGCACGCGGCCACTTTTCACCTCGACGCCCTCGGCGCGCAACCGCCGGCACTGCTCGCGAAACCCGTCGCTGTCGCGCGGCAACGCGATCTGGCCGCTGGCGCGAAGCACGCGGTACCACGGCAGTTCCAGCCCGTCGGGCGTTTCACCCAGCAGCTTGCCCACCAGCCGCGCCCGCCCGGGCAGCCCGGCGCGGACGGCGATGGCGCCGTAACTGGCCACGCGGCCCGGCGGAATGGCGGCGATCGCGGCATAGATGCGGCGGGCGGCATCGCTCATGGTTCACAAGACGCAGGCGGGGGGACGTGGCAGAGTACCAGCGTTCGCCCGCTACACCCGGAAGCCTCCATGCGCCATTTCGAAGCCGTGCGTTCGCATATCGGCAGCCACTACGCGCTGCGCCACAACGATCCCTACCTGATCAGCTTTGATCTGGGGTTGGCCAAGGATCGCTGCCAGGGCATCTACCTGGCGGAGCTGGAGGGCGAGGATGGCCGCCGCTACCTGCGCATTTCCACGCCGGTCGGCCCGCTGGCGGGTATCGACCCCTGCCGCTGCCTGCGCTTCAACTGGCTGCAGCGCACGGGGTTCCTGGCCGTCACCGACCTGGACGGTTCGCCCTATCTTCACCTGTGCGAAAACCGTCCGTACGAGACACTGGACGAAGGCGAGCTGCAGCGGTTGATCAACGAGCTGGGCTCGCTGGGCGACGAACTGGAACAGGTGATCGCTGCCGACAGCGATTCGCTGTAGGAGTGTCAGGACAGCGCGTGCGACACCAGCACCAGGCCGTACGCCAGCAGCGCGGTGATCGGCAGGGTCAGTATCCACGCCCACACCATCCGCTCCACCACCGACCAGCGGATCGCATTGAGGCGCTTGGCCGCACCCACGCCCATGATCGATGACGACACGTTGTGCGTGGTGGACACCGGGATGCCGAAGGCGGAAGCCACGAAGATCACCACCGCCGAGCTGGTTTCCGCCGCAAAACCGTTGATCGGATGCAGCTTGACCATCTTGTGGCCCAGCGTCTTGATGATCCGCCAGCCACCGCCGGCGGTGCCCGCCGCCATGGTCAGCGCGGAGACCACTTTCACCCATACCGGGATGGCGAAACCGCCGGCCGGGTCGCCGTCGATGCGCAGGAACCCCAGCCACTCGGGCAGGTGGTCGAACTGGTGCGCCGCGGTGGCGCCGGCCAGCGCCAGCGCGATGATGCCCATGCTCTTCTGGGCGTCGTTCATGCCGTGCGCCACGCCCATCGCGCTGGCCGATACGATCTGCGCCTTGCCGAAGAAGGAGTTCACGAACGGGGTACGGCCGAACCGGCGCAGCCAGCCCTGCCGATTGGCAAACCAGGCCAGCAGTGCGTACAGCCCGCCCATCAGCGCGAAGCTGATGATGAAGCCGGCCAGCGGCGAATAGACCATCGGCAGGATGACCTTGGGAATCACGCCCTCGCCTCTGGCAAAGCCGTTCTGGGCCCAGATCACCGCGGAAAAATCGTTGTCCGCCGCCGCCAGCGCCGCGCCCACCAGCGACCCGACCAGCGCATGGCTGGAGCTGGAGGGCAGGCCCAGCCACCAGGTGATCAGGTTCCAGATGATGGCCGCCAACAGCGCGCAGATCAGTATCTGCGACGTCATCTCAAGCACACCCGCATTGATCAGGCCCGAGGCGATGGTGGCGGCCACGGCCGTGCCCATCAGCGCACCGACCAGGTTGGTGCTGGCCGCCAGCAACACGGCCTGCCCGGGGGTCAGCACCTTGGTCGCCACCACGGTGGCGATCGAATTGGCGGTGTCGTGGAAACCGTTGATGTAGGTGAAGACCAGCGCGATCACCACCACCGCGATAACCAGGGTCATGGGCGGCATCCACGAGGCGCGAGGGCGGGCATCAGGGTCGCGGGCCGGCGAAGCGGCATGGCAGGAAGCACGGCGACGGCCCTCAGGAGTTCTTCAGCACGATCGAATAGACGATGTTGCCCACGTCGCGGCATTTGTCGATCGCCTTCTCGATCAGCTCGAACAGATCCTTGGCCAGCACCGCGCGCATCACGTCACCGCCCTCCACGTACAAGGTGCGGTACGGCGCCAGCAGCATGCGGTCGCCTTCCGACTCCAGCGCCTGCAGGCGGTCCTGCAGCTTCTTCACCGGGTCGATGCGCAGTCCGCGGCGCAGCTCGCCGATCATCTCCATCACCACCGCGCTGGAGCGCTCCAGCACCAGCGCGCGCTGGGCGAAATCCACGCCTTCGAGGCGGTCGGCCACGATCTCGAAGCGTTCGGCGAACTTCTCCACCGTCTTGGGGATCTTGTACAGCGCCGAGTTCAGCGCCTCGATGTCCTCGCGGTCCAGCGCGGTGACAAACGTGTTCACCAGGCCTTCGCTGATCTGCGCGGCCAGCTCCTTCTCGCGGGCGCGGGTGGCGGTAAAGGCGGCCATCACCGAACCCTTGCCGGGGTTGGTCAGCAGGTCGTGCAGGGCCTTGGCGCTTTCATGGGCGGCGCCGGCGCTCTGCTCGAGCAGGCCATAGAATTTGTCGCCTTTGCCGAAAATCGTCTGCAGTGAAAACATGCGGCCTTGCCTGAAGGTGCGAAGAGGCGAATGTTACAGGACGCGTCATCCGGCCGGTACGTCCGCCGGCAGGTGAACTGCGGGGCCCACTGCCCTTACACTGCCACCATGCCTCCGCCCCCAACCCCGCCGCGATGCTGATCGAAATCGCGCTCGTCTTCGTGCTGGCACTCTGCAACGGCTTCTTCGCGCTGTCGGAGATGGCCCTGGTCGTATCCCGCAAGGGCCGCTTCAAGCAGATGGCGAAAACCAGCCGCGGCGCGGCCCTGGCGCTGCGCCACGCCGAATCGCCGGAGCATTTCCTGTCGACCGTGCAGGTGGGCATCACCTTGGTCATGCTGATCACCGGCGCCGTGGCCGGCGACGCGCTGGGCGCCCACCTCGCCGACGCGCTGCAGGGCGACCAGCTGGCCTGGCTGACGCCCTATACCCACATCATCGGCATCGTGCTGGGCTTCGTGCTGATCTCGTTCATCCAGATCGTCATCGGCGAACTGGTGCCCAAGCGGCTGGCGCTGGCGGCACCGGAGAAAGTCTCCGTCATCGTGGCGTTTCCGATGCTGCTGCTGTCGCGCATCACGGCGCCGTTCGTTTGGCTGCTGAACGTATCCAGCGACCGGCTGCTGCGGCTGCTGCGGATCAACCAGCAAGGCCGCGGCGTGGTCACCGAGGAGGAAATCCGCCTGCTGGTGGCCGAGAGCGCCGAACAGGGCGTGCTGGATGCCGACGAGCACAACATGGTCAATCGCGTGCTGCGCCTGGGCGACCGCACGGTGGACAGCGTGATGACGCCGCGCATGCGCATCGCCTGGCTGGACATTGCCGCCAGCCGCGAGGAGAACGTGGAAATCCTGCGCAAGACACCCTACTCGCGCTACCCCGTGTACCGCGGCGACGAGAGCGAGGTGGTGGGCGTGGTCGAGGTCAAGCGCCTGCTCTACAGCTTTGCCGAAGGCCGCCCGGAACTGTTCAGCCACCTGTCCAAGCCGCTGTTCGTGCCCGCCACGGCGCGCGCGCTGGATCTGCTGGAGGAATTCCGCGACGCGGAGACGCCGCTGGCGCTGGTGGTGGATGAGTACGGCGACATCGAGGGCGTGGTCACCGTCAACGACCTGCTGGCCGCCGTGGTCGGCGCCAGCCAGATCGGCCACGGTGGCGGCGACGACCACGCGCCGATCGTGCAGCGCGAGGACGGCAGCTGGCTGATCGACGGCAGCCTGCCCACCGACGACCTGCGCGAACTGCTGCAGCTGAACCACCTGCCCGGCGAGGACGAGCACGACTTCCGCACCGCCGCGGGCATGGTGATGGCCGCACTGGGCCACATCCCGCAAACCGGCGAAACCTTCACCTGGCGCGGCATCCGGATCGAGGTCGTTGACCTGGACGGGGCGCGGATCGACAAGCTGCTGGTGACGCTGGTCAGCTCGGCGAACGATGCCGGTGATGAGGAGACAGGCTGACAGGCAGGAGCGAGTGGAGAGGAGTGAGAACTGAGAGAAGGCTGATGTGGCGCCGGCCGCGGCTTTCTCTCACTTCTCACTTCTCACTTCTCACTTCTCACTTCTCGCCCTTCGCCAGCCCCGCCATCCGCTGCGCGTCGGCCAATATCCCGTGCAGCATGCGCAACTCGCGCTCATCCATCTGCGCGCGCTGAAACAGCTTGCGCAGGCGCAGCATGATCGTGGTGGGCGTGCGGCCCTTGTGGAAGTCGATGTCGTCCAGCGTCTGCGCCAGGTGCCCGTAGAACCTTTCCATCTGCGCTGCGTCGGCCGGCGGCTCGTCATGCACCGGCGGCGCCGCCACAGGCGTGTCCTGCAGCATGGCGATGCGCAGCTCGTAGGCCATCACCTGCACCGCCTGCGACAGGTTGAGCGAACTGAAGTCATCCACGCTGGGGATGCGCACCATCGCGTGGCAATGCGCCAGCTCCTCGTTCTCCAGCCCGGTGCGCTCGTTGCCGAATACCAGTGCCACCTGCTCGCCGCGGGCGGCGGCGGCCAGCGCCTGCGCGGCAGCCTCGCGCGGGGAAAGTTCGGGCAGGGTCACGCCGCGCCGACGGGCTGACAGGCCCAGTGCCAGGCTGCTGCCGGCCAGGCCGGCCACCAGCGTGTCGCGGATGCCTGCCCCGGCCAGCACGGCGTCGGCGCCGGCCGCCAGCGCGGTGGCATCGGGATCGGGAAAGCGCGCCGGCAGCACCAGCTCCATCCGTTCGAAGCCCATCGTGCGGATGGCCCGCGCCGCGCTGCCGATGTTGCCCGGATGCGAGGTGCGCACCAGCACGAAGCGCAGGCGGGCGGCGAGGTCGGGGATGTCGGTCATGGGCGTGGCGTGGCGAGAACAGCCTGCAAGCATAGTGGCAACGCGCCGCAGCGACGAGCCGGGCCGCGTGGATAGGCCGCCTCTGCTAGAATGCGCGGCCGCAACATAAGTTCTCTTCCAAAGCCGAAACCCATGGCCCGACCCCACGTCACGATCGCGGCGCGCGCCGCGCGTTCCGCAGGCAATGTCATCCTGCGCTACATGAACCGCATCGACGGCCTCAACGTCGTCGAAAAGCAGCAGATGGATTTCGTCTCCGAGGTCGACAAGCTGGCCGAGGCGGAAATCGTCAAGGAACTGCGCCGCGCCTATCCCGACCACGCGATCCTGGCCGAGGAGAGCGGTGCCATCGGCAAGGGCCCGCTGACCTGGGTGATCGACCCGCTCGACGGCACCCACAACTACCTGCGCCGCATCCCGCACTTCAGCGTCTCCATCGCGCTGCTGGAAAAGGGCGTGCCGATCCACGCGGTGGTGTTCGACCCGCTGCGCGACGAGCTGTTCACCGCCAGCAAGGGCGACGGCGCCTACCTCAACGACCGCCGCATGCGCGTCTCCAAGCGCGAGAACCTGGGCGGTGCGATGATCGCCACCGGTTTCCCGTACCGCCAGCGCCAGCACCTGGTGCCGCAACTGGACATGACCCGCGCCATCCTGGGCCAGGCCGAGGACATCCGCCGCTCCGGCTCCGCCGCGCTGGATCTGGCCTACGTGGCCGCCGGCCGCTACGACGGCTTTTTCGAGATCGGCCTCAAAGCCTGGGACATGGCCGCCGGCGTGCTGCTGGTGCACGAGGCGGGCGGCCGCTACTGCGATTTCGCCGGCCGCGACGGCATCCCCGCCAGCGGCAACCTCATCGCCGGCAACCTGCATGTGGCCAACGCGATGGTGGACGCGATCGGCGCCCAGGCCACGCCGGAACTGCTCAAGGCTTGAGCTACGTTTCATCGACACATCGAAGGCGCCGCGAGGCGCCTTTTTTTGCGCGGATTCGCCGACGGGATTTGCGCCTACCGTTCGGCGGCGTCGCGCAGGAAATCGCGCAGGAACGGTACGGTGATGCGTCGCTGCGCGGCCAGCGAGGCCTGATCCAGCCGGTCGAGCAGGTCGAGCAGCGCGCCCAGGTCGCGGGCATAGCGGGAGAACAGCCAGTCCAGCACCGCGTCGTCGAGCTGGATGCCGCGCGCTGCGGCCCGGCTTTTCAGCACATGGCGGCGCTCGCTGTCGTCCAGCGGTTTCAGCGTGTAATGCGTACAGGCGCCCAGGCGCGAGCGCAGGTCGGGCAGCCCCAGCGACAGTTGCGTCGCGATGACGTTGGCGGCAAACAGCAGTGCGCTGCCTTCGGCGCGGGCGCGGTTGTAGAGGTCGAACAGTGCATGCTCGGCGTCGCGATCGCCGGCGATGGCGTGGAGGTCGTCCAGCGCCAGCAGTTCGCTGCCGGCCACGCCGCGGATCGCCGCGGCATGGTCGTCCAGGCGGCCCAACGGCAAATATTGCACCGTGCGGCCGAGCGCGCTGGCCGCATGGCAGGCCGCGACCAGCAAGTGGCTCTTGCCGCTGCCGGCCGGGCCGCCGAGGTAGACCCACGGCGCGCCGGGCCGCTGCGCCAGCGCTTGCACCGCGGCCACCGCAGCCGCGTTGGCACCGGCGTGGAAATGCTCGAAGCGCTGGCGCCGCGGCCAGCGCAGCGCCAGCGGCAACTGCGGAATCATGGGGCGGTTCCGTCGTCCGGCGACGTGACGTCGTTCGCTTCGACGCGGCCATCGCCGTGCACGCTGAGCTCGACCTCGGCAACCACCGGATCATCCGGCCCGGCCTCGTTGTACAGCTCGCTCATGCGGTAGCGTTCGAGCAGGTAGCGCAGCAGCACCATGATCACCGACGCCGCCGGCAGCGCCAGCAGCACCCCCAGGAAGCCGAACAGGTAGCCGCCGGCCAGCACCGCGAAGATCACCGCCACCGGGTGCAGGCCGATCTTGTCGCCCACCAGCTTGGGCACCAGCACGTAGCCCTCCAGCAGCTGCCCCAGCACGAACACGCCGCACACCAGCAGCACGTGCATCCAGTCGCCGTATTGCACCAGCACGGCCACGATGGCAGCCACGAAACCGATGATGAAACCCAGGTAAGGCACGAAACTGAGCAGGCCCGCGACCATGCCGATCAGCGGCCCCACGGTGAGCCCGACCAGGCCCAGCCCGGCGCCGTAGAACACGCCCAGCGCCAGCATCACCAGCAGCTGGCCGCGCACGAAGGCGCCCAGGATGCTGTCCGACTCGCGCGCAAGGTACGCGATGGTGGGCTGGATCGAGCGTGGCAGCATGCGGTCGATGGTGGCCACCAGGCGGTCCCAGTCGCGCAGTAGGTAGAACGCCACCACCGGGATCAGCACCAGGTTGGTCAGCCACATCGCGATGCCGATGCCCGAACGCGACACCCGTCCCAGTACCGTGGCGGTGACCGTGCCGATCGAGCCGATGTGCGCCTTGATCGCCTCCAGCAGACGGTCGCTGTCGAAGGTGTCAGGGTCCAGATGCAGCCGGTCGCGCAGCCACGGCCAGGCCACGTGCTGCGCCCAGTCACCGTAGCGCGGCAGGTTCTCGATGAGGTTTTCCACCTGCCGCGCGATCAGCGGAATCAGCAGCAGCAACACGCCGCACACCACCAGCAGCAGCACCACGAACACCACGGTGGCGGCCCACATGCGCTTCAGGCCCAGCCGCTCCAGCCGGTCGGCCAGCGGGTCGCCCAGGTAGGCCAGCATGGCGGCCACCGCAAACGGCATCAGCACCGGCGCCAGCAGCCAGACCAGCCAGGCGATGATCGCGGTGATCGCCAGCATCTGCCAGCGGTGGGAAGTGTCCTGGTTCACGGCTCGATCCCCTGCGCGCCATCCACGGCCATCAATGCAGCCAGCGCAGGCTGGCGTCGGCGCCATCGTGCGGCGCGTCCTGCAGCAGACGGCCGCCGGCCGCCAGGTTGGTGGCCAGCGCCGCCGCCGGCAGCGCCGCCCGGACTTCGAGCATGATGCCGTCGTCCTGCGCGCCCAGCGTCGTCACGCTGCGCACGATGGGGTCCGCCTCCAGCATCGCCAACAGGTTCGCGTACGCCATCGCCGAACCGAGCCCATCCACCCAGAGCCGGCTGGTGGTGACCGTGGCGCTGACCACGTTAAGTTGCTGGCCCACGCGGCTTACCGCGTCGCGACCGGCGTCGGCGAGCACGGCGTCCTCGGTGGCGCCATGGTTGCTCCAGCGTTGCGCCTTTCCGCCGGACACCAGCACCCAGTCGCCGCCGCCATCGTGCAGGCTGCCGAGCAATACCAGCCCGGTGTGGTACTGCTGGTTGAGCCATGCCAGCGCGGCCGGGTCGGCGGCCGCCACGCGCGCCAGCTCCGGCGGGTTGGCCCGGTCCGGATACACCACATTGGTGCCGCCGGCGGTCACCGCCTGGGCCAGGCTGCCCAGGTCATCCTGCTGCAGCAACTGCCCATCGCTGCCCTTCACCAGCAACAGCACCGGCGGCTTGACGCCGGCACTGGACACGCCCAGCGTCTTGACCAGCCGCCGCACCGCGCCGGGCTCGAAATTCACCTGCAGCGAGAGGCCGCCGCCGTCCGCCTTGGCGTACTGGAACTGCTGCACCAGCGATCGCGCCTTGCCCAGCGCGTCGGCGTAACCGGCCTTGCCGCGCAGGTCCTGCCCGCCCGCCACGCGCACCAGCACCTGGCCCAGCGCCGTGGCGAACGCCTCGTCGCGCTGGCCGCTGCTGGTGTCGCTGACCGGTACCGTGACCGAATACGGCGAACCCGCCGCCTGCGCATGCAGCGGCGACCACGCGGCAAACGCCAGCAACAGGGCGACAATCGACAGACGAAACAGGCGCATAAGCGTGGATTCTTGGCGGGCAACGCAGGGAAGTCTGCCCAATCGCGCCGCCAGCGTCCACGACGGCGCCCCGACAGCGGCAAAGGCTGCGGCGCCGGCGACCAGCCGCCGCCACATAACTGCTAAACTTGCGCGTTTTCATCCAGCCGCAGATCCTGACCAAGGTCCTCGCCATGTCTGACGCCCTCACCTACCGCGCCGCCGGCGTCGACATCGACGCCGGCAATGCATTGGTCGAACGCATCAAGCCGCTGGTCAAGCGCACGCTGCGCCCGGAAGTGATGGGCGGACTGGGCGGCTTCGGCGGCCTGTTCGACCTCTCCGGCCGCTACCGGGAGCCCGTGCTGGTGTCGGGCACCGACGGCGTCGGCACCAAGCTGAAGCTGGCGCAGACGCTCGGCCGCCACGACACCATCGGCATCGACCTGGTCGGCATGTGCGTCAACGACGTGCTGGTGCAGGGCGCCGAGCCGCTGTTCTTCCTCGATTATTTCGCCACCGGCAAACTGGACGTGGACACCGCCGCGGCCGTGGTCGGCGGCATCGCCAGGGGCTGCGAACTGGCCGGCTGCGCGCTGATCGGCGGCGAGACGGCCGAAATGCCCGACATGTACCCGCCGGGCGAATACGACCTGGCCGGGTTCACCGTGGGCGCGGTGGAAAAATCGCAAATGCTCAGCGGTGCGGGCATCGTGGCCGGCGACGTGGTGCTGGGCGTGGCCTCGTCCGGCCCGCATTCCAACGGTTATTCGCTGATCCGCAAGATCCTGGAGCGCGCCGGCAATCCCCTGGACCTGGACCTTGGCGGCGTGAAGCTGGCCGATGCGTTGATGGCACCGACGACGATCTACGTGAAGCCGATGCTGGAACTGCTGCGCGCTGAGGCGGATCAGGTGCACGGCATGGCCCACATCACCGGCGGCGGCCTGAAGGAAAACATCATCCGCGTGGTGCCCGACGGCCTGGGGTTGGCGCTGCAGGCGTCGGCGCTGGCCTTGCCGCCGGTGTTCGACTGGCTGATGCGCGAGGGCAACGTGGCGCGCGAGGAGATGTGGCGCACGTTCAACTGCGGCATGGGCTTCACCGTGATCCTGCCGGCCGATGCGGTGGCCACGGCATCCAAGCTGCTGGCCACGCACGGCCTGGCCAGCGCGGTCATCGGCGAAGTCGTGCCCGCCGCGGGCGACGAGCGCGTGCGGATCGGCTGAGTATCCACGCTTGATCGCCACTCTTTCCTCCACCGATGTGACCGACACCGGCCGAGCAGGCGCGACCCCATTGAAAGTGGCCGTGCTGGCCTCCGGCCGCGGCAGCAACCTGGCCGCCCTGCTGGCCGCGCGCGACCGCGGCGAACTGCCAGTGGAATTCGTGCTGGTGGGCAGCGACAAGGCCAGCGCGCCGGCGCTGCAGCTGGCCGAAACGGCCGGCATCGCCACGCTGGCGTTGAACCCGCGCAATTACCCGGATCGGCGAAGCTTCGACCTGGACCTGTTCGCCCGCGTCGCCGCCAGCGGCGCCGAGGTACTGGTGCTGGCCGGCTTCATGCGCATCCTGGACGGCGATGCGCTGACGCCCTGGATCGGCCGCGTGATCAACATCCACCCCTCGCTGCTGCCCAAGTACCGCGGCCTGCACACGCACCGCCGCGCGCTGGAAGCAGGCGACCGCGAGCACGGCGCCAGCGTGCACTTCGTCACCGCCGAGCTCGATGGTGGGCCGCTGATCGCCCAGACGCGCATCACCATCCATCCCGATGACGACGAGGACTCCCTGGCGCAGCGCCTGCTGCCGCTGGAACACCGCCTGCTGCCGACCGTGCTGAGCCTGATGGCCAGCCGCCGCCTGCGCTGGTGCGACGACGGCGTGCAACTCGATGGCCAACCGCTGCGCGCGCCGCTGGCGCTGGGCGAGCACGGCCTGCACCTGCCTTGACGCACGGTTCAGCCCGGCCGCGGCAGACTCGGCCGATGATCATTCGCTCCCTGTTCGTCCCATTCATCGGCACCGCCCTGCTGCTGGGCAGCGCCGCCGTGGCCGCCAAGACGCCCACGGCCTTTACCGCCACCTACCGCGTCACCCAGGGCGGCATGCCGCTGGGCGACGCCGAGGTCACGCTGCGTGACGCCGGCAATGGCGAGTGGATCTACAGCAAGACCGTGAAAGGCAGTGGCGGCGTGGCGGCGATGCTGGCCGCCAATCTCGAGGAAAGCTCGCGCTTCCGCTGGAAAGGCGCCGTGCCCGAGGCGATCAGCTACGACTACGCGCTGAGCTCCGCGATCAAGAACAAGCAGCGCCACCTGCGCGTGGACTGGCCGAAAAAGCAGGTCAGCGTGGACGAAGGCAAGGGCGCGAAAACCTACCCGGCCGTGCCGGGCATGGTGGAGCGCAACACGCTGGCGCTGGCGATCGGCATGGCGCTGCGCGGCGGGCGCACCAGCGTGGCGCTGCCGGTCGCGGTGAAACAGCAGGTGGAAACCCAGAACTTCAAGGTGACCGGCAAGGAAACCGTCAAGGTGCCGGCCGGCAGCTTCGACGCCGAGCGGGTGGAGCGCACCGACGCGGACCGCGGCTTCAGCGCCTGGTATGTGCCCGACCGCTACCCGCTGCCGGTGAAGCTCTCGCAGCACGATGGCGGCAACGTGGAAATGGAATTGCTGAGCTATCGCGCGGATTGAGGCTTTCTCGGGGCTTGCAAAAAGGTGGCTGGCCTCGCACTTCATTTCCGGAATCGCGGCCGGTAATAGGGCGACACGACAGGCATGGACGCATGTAGAGTCCGGCGGGCGCCCTTCTACTTCGCTGCGCTACGCTCAGGAAAGTCTGATCAATCGGCTTCTTGCTCGTCATTCCTGGGAGGCGCTTTTTAACGACCGAAGGGCTGGTCAAGTAGGAATCCAGTGCTTCTGCATTGAACGACCTGCAGACACTGGATCCCAGCTTTCGCTGGGATGACGAGCAAAATCAGAGCTTCCCTCAGGGTGATCGGCTGAGGGAGCCCATTGGCCGAGGAAGGCCTCGAATCACCGATCTCCCTGAGCGTAGGTCGCAGGCCGAAGTCGAAGGGCCGCCGCCAGCTCAGGCCAGGGCCATTAGTTCGGCAGACGGCGGATCTTTGCGCCCAGCGTGCCGAGCTTCTCCTCGATGTTCTCGTAGCCGCGATCGATGTGGTACACGCGGTCGACGGTGGTGTCGCCCGCGGCCACCAGGCCGGCCAGCACCAGGCAGGCCGAGGCGCGCAGGTCGGTGGCCATGATCGGTGCGCCGCTCATCTGGCCCACGCCCTTGATCACCGCGGTGTTGCTTTCCAGGTGGATGTCCGCGCCCAGCCGCTGCAGCTCGTGCGCGTGCATGAAGCGGTTCTCGAACACCGTCTCGGTGATCACGCCGGTGCCCTCGGCCACGCAGTTGAGCGCGGTGAACTGCGCCTGCATGTCGGTGGGAAACGCGGGGTACGGCGCGGTGCTGATGTTGACCGCCTTGGGCCGGCGTCCGCCCATGTCCAGCTCGATCCAGTCGTCGCCGGTGGCGATGTGCGCGCCGGCCTCTTCCAGCTTGGACAGCACTGCATCCAGCGTATTGGCGCGCGCGTGCCGTGCGCGCACCTTGCCGCCGGTGATCGCCGCGCCGACCAGGAAGGTGCCGGTTTCGATGCGGTCCGGCAGCACGTGGTAGTCGGTGCCGTGCAGGCGCTCCACGCCATGGATCACCAGCGTGGACGAACCGATGCCCTCGATCTGCGCACCCATCGCGATCAGGCAATGCGCCAGGTCGACCACCTCGGGCTCCTGCGCCGCGTTCTCGATGACCGTGGTGCCGTGGGCCAGGGTGGCGGCCATCATGATGTTCTCGGTACCGGTGACGGTGACCATGTCCATCAGGATGCGCGCGCCCTTGAGCCGCTTGGCGCGCGCCTTGATGTAGCCGTTCTCCACGCTGATCTCGGCGCCCAGCGCCCGCAGGCCGCGGATGTGCTGGTCGACCGGACGCGAGCCGATGGCGCAGCCGCCGGGCAGCGACACCTCGGCCTGGCCGAAGCGCGCCACCAGCGGGCCCAGCACCAGGATCGAGGCGCGCATCGTGCGCACCAGGTCGTACGGCGCCACGCAGGTATTGGTGGTGCGCGGGTCGACGTGCATCTTCATGCGGTCGTCCAGCACCAGCTGCACGCCCATCTGGCCGAGCAGCTCGATGAAGGTGGTGACGTCGTGCAGGTGCGGCACGTTGCCCACGCTGACCGGCTCGTCGGCCAACAGGCAGGCGGCGAGGATGGGCAGCACGGCGTTCTTCGCACCGGAAATACCCACGTCGCCGTGGAGCGGTACGCCACCGCTGATCAGGATCTTGGCCATCGAAAGTCCTTCGAAAAAAGGGGTCGGAAGCGCGGCGGCTTCAGCGGCGCGCCGCTTCCTCGGACGTCAGCGTTTTCAGGGCCAGTGCGTGAATTTCCCCACCCATCAGCTCACCCAGCGTGGCGTAAACCATGCGGTGGCGAGCCAGCGGCAGTTTGCCCGCGAACTGGTCGGCAAGCACGGTGGCCTCGAAATGCACGCCATCGGCGCCACTGACCTCGGCCCGCGCTCCCGGCAACCCGGCTTCGATCAGGGATTTGATGCGGTCAGAATCCATGGGCTTCACGACTGATGGCACATAACCGGGGCACACGACCCTGCCCAACGGCTTATGACGGTAAAATGCTGATCGGTCATGATAGTGGAAATTTCATGCCACAGAAACGACGCCGCACCGCCCCGTCGCCTGGCCGATCAGCAACACGCCCCGATGACTCTCCCATTCGAGCTCCCATGAACGCACGCATCGCCCCGCCTGCCACCGTCACGCTGCAGCCCGATGCCATCGTTCGCCATGCGCGGGCCGTCATCGCGACCGAAGCGGAGGCCATCGGCGCGCTGGAGCCGCGCATCGGGGCCGATTTCGTCGAGGCATGCCGGCTGATCCTGAACTGCCACGGCCGCGTGGTGGTGACCGGCATGGGCAAGTCCGGGCACGTGGCGCGCAAGATCGCCGCCACCCTGGCGTCCACCGGCACGCCCTCGTTCTACGTGCATCCGGGCGAGGCCAGCCACGGCGACCTGGGCATGATCATGCCGCAGGACGTCGTGCTGGCGTTGTCCTATTCCGGCGAAACCGACGAGGTGCTTTTCATCCTGCCCACGCTCAAGCGCGAGGGCATACCGCTGATCGCCATTACCGGCAAACCCGGCTCCTCGCTGGCGCGGCAGGCCGACGTGCACCTGGACGGCAGCATCAGCTGCGAAGCCTGCCCGCTGGGCCTGGCACCCACCACCAGCACCACTGTGGCCTTGGTGCTGGGTGACGCGCTGGCCATCGCCCTGCTGGAGGCGCGCGGCTTCACCTCCGACGATTTCGCCCGCTCGCATCCGGCCGGCAGCCTGGGGCGGCGCCTGCTGCTGCGGATCAGCGACGTGATGCACACCGGCGACGACATCCCGCGGGTGGCGCCGGATGTCGGCCTCACCACCGCGCTGGTCGAGATGACCCGCAAACACCTGGGCATGACCGCCGTGGTGGATGCCGACGACCGCCTGCTGGGCGTGTTCACCGACGGCGACCTGCGCCGCGCGCTGGACGACGTGGGCGTGGACCTGCGCGGCGCCACCGTCACCGAACTGATGACCCGTGGCCCCAAGACCATCGGCCCGGACAAGCTGGCGGCCGAGGCGGCGCAGCTGATGGAAAAGCACCAGATTCACGCCCTGCTGGTGGTCGACGCCGACCAGCGCGTGGTCGGCGCGTTGAATATTCATGACCTGCTGCGTGCCCGCGTGGTTTGATGGGGCCTTCGACCGCGCTCGCCAACCCGCCACCACGCATGACTGAAAGCTACCTCGCCAACCTCCCCACCGACCTGCTCGCCCGCGCCGCCGCCATTCGCCTGGCGGTATTCGACGTGGACGGCACGCTCACCGACGGCCGCCTGCACTACGGCGAGGACGGCCGCGAAACCAAGGTTTTCCATGTGCACGACGGGCTGGGCCTGAAACGCCTGCAGGCCAACGGCGTGCAGGTGGCCATCATCACCGCGCGGATCAGCCACCCGGTGGCGCTGCGCGCCGAGGAGCTGGACATCGCCCACGTCTACCAGGGCCAGGGCGACAAGCGCGCCTGCCTGCGCGAACTGCTCGAAGCGCTGAACCTCACGCCCGCGCAGGCGGCCTTCGTGGGCGACGACCTGCCCGACCTGGCCCCGATGCGCCTGGCCGGCCTGGCGGTGGCCGTGGCGAACGCGCACCCCTGGCTGGCCGCGCAGGCGCACTGGCAAACCCGCCATCGCGGCGGCGAGGGCGCCGTGCGCGAAGTGTGCGACCTGATCCTGCTGGCGCAAGGCAAGGCCGAGGCCGAGCGGGAGCGCTGGCAGTGAGCCTGCGCCGCTACCTGCGCGACCGCCGCCTGCCGGTGGCGATCGTGGGGCTGGCGCTGGCCGCCGGCCTCGCCCAGGCCCTGC
Organism: Rhodanobacter caeni; assembly: GCF_039523575.1. Classification (NCBI taxonomy): domain Bacteria; kingdom Pseudomonadati; phylum Pseudomonadota; class Gammaproteobacteria; order Lysobacterales; family Rhodanobacteraceae; genus Rhodanobacter; species Rhodanobacter caeni. Next base: position 741,065 of record NZ_BAAAFO010000003.1, read on the forward strand.
TGTGGTGGATGGGTCCGGCGCCCAAGAGCAACGACTTCGTGGGTCCGCCGCGTTCCGGCTACACGCTTACCGACGCACGCGTCACCAAGTACAACACCGAAGGCCAGCCCGCGTTCCACCTGGTGGCGCCGCACGTCGAGCGGCGCGAAGGCGACGAGTCGCTTTACATCAACTCGCCCACCTTCGACCTGCCCTCCAACCTGCCCGGCGTGCCCGACTGGAAGGGCGAGTCGCTGTACGGCTGGGTCGACAAGGCCGGCACGCTGCTGAAACTGCAGGGGCCCGTGTACATGCATCGGGCCGCCTACGACGACACGCCCGCCACCGAACTGCATACCGCCGACATCACCGCCTGGCCCAAGGACAACCGCATGCAGACGGCGGCAGCGGCGCAGATGGTGCAAGGGGGCACTAGAATCACCGGTCTTGGCATGCGTGCCAACCTCAACGACAAACACCTGGAGCTGCTCGATGACGTCCACGCCACGTTCCCGCCGCGCAAGCGCTAGCGCCGCCTGGCTGGTGCTGGGGCTGCTTGCGCTGTCGCCGGCCTTCGCCAGACAGAGCGACCGCGACCAACCGATGCAGGTCGACGCCAAGCAATTCGAGGGTTTCCAGAAGCCGAACACGGTCAGCACCCTGACCGGCAGCGTGGTGATCCGCCAGGGCACGCTCAAGGCCACCGGCGCCCAGGCCAAGGTCCACTTCGATGGCGAGAGCCAGATCGACCGCGTGGTCATCACCGGCAACCCGGCGCATATCGAACAGCTGGACGACAACGGCAACCTGATGCAGGGCGAAGCCGCCAGCATCGACTACCACGCCGACAAGGATTACGCGGTGCTGACCGGCAACGCCGTGGTGAAACAGAAGGGACGCGGTGAGGCGCGCGGCGACACCCTCACCTACAACACCATGACCAGCCAGATGACCGGCGAAAGCAACGGCGACGGCATGGTGCACATGACTTTCCAGCCCAAGGCCCGGGCTGCGGCCACGCCCGCGGACAAGCCTGCCGCTCCCGCGCCAGCTGGCACCAGCGCGCCCGCCCCGGCGCAGAGCAGCGCCACGCCGGGAACACCGTAACCGATGCTGTCCGCCGAAGGTCTGCAAAAGAGTTTTCGCGCGCGCCAGGTCGTGCGCGATTTCGGTTTCTCGATCCGTGAAGGCGAGGTCGTGGGCCTGCTCGGCCCCAACGGCGCCGGCAAGACCACCTGCTTCTACATGGTGGTGGGCCTGATCGAGGCCGATGCCGGCAGCATCAAGCTGGACCAGCAGGACATCACCGGCCTGCCCATGCACGCGCGCGCCAAGCTGGGCATCGGCTACCTGCCGCAGGAAGCGTCCGTGTTCCGCCGGCTCAGCGTGGCGGACAACATCATGGCGGTGCTGGAACTGCGCGCCGGACTGGACGCGAACCAGCGCGGCACCGAACTGGAAAACCTGCTCGACGAGTTGAAGATCGCCCATATCGCCGGGCAGAAAGGCATCAGCCTTTCCGGTGGCGAGCGGCGCCGCGTGGAGATCGCCCGCGCGCTGGCGGCCAAGCCGCGCTACATGCTGCTGGACGAGCCGTTCGCCGGCGTCGATCCCATTTCGGTCGGCGAGATCCAGCGCATCGTGCGCCACCTCAAGGAGCGCGGCATCGGCGTGCTGATCACCGACCACAACGTGCGCGAGACGCTGGGCATCTGCGATCGCGCCTACATCCTGAACGACGGCGAGGTGCTGTCGCGCGGCACGCCCGCGCACATCCTGGCCGACGAGAAGGTGCGCGAGGTCTACCTGGGACGCGAGTTCCGGCTCTGAGGGCCGCGTTCGTCGACCCGGCGTGAAACACCACCATCGCGCTATGGCCGCCTTGCCAGCGACCGGTTAGGATGGTTGCCAGCCCACTCGACCGCGTTGGCATGAAACCCGCATTACAGTTTCGCCTTCATCAGCAGCTGACCCTGACGCCGCAATTGCAGCAGGCGATCCGGCTGTTGCAGTTGTCGCAGCTGGAACTGGAGGCCGAGCTGCGCCAGATCGCCGAAGGCAATCCGCTGCTGGAGTTCGCCGACGAGGCCGAGAGCGAAACGACAGACGACGAGGACGACTACACCGTCGCCGAAAGCGTCGCCGAGGCGCCCAGCGTCGAGCACGACGTCAACGATCCGGCCGACGACTGGGCCGACACCGGCGGCAGCGCCGAAGCGCCGATCGACTTTTCCAGCAACAGCAGCAGCGCCGGCAGCTCGCCGGGCCCGCGCGGGGATGAAGATTTCGAACCGCAGAACGCGGCGCCGGAAACCCTGCAGCAGCACCTGATGTGGCAGCTCAACCTGTCCTCGTTCACCCCGCGCCAGCACGCCATCGCCGTGGTGCTGATCGATGCGCTGAACCCCGCCGGCTACCTCGCCGAAGGGCTGGACGCCGTGCTGGCGGCCTTGCCCGCCAGCCTCGACGCCAGCGTGGAGGAGATCGAGGCGGTGCGCCGCCAGCTGCAGGTTTTCGACCCGGTCGGCGTGGCCAGCCTCGACCTGCGCGATTGCCTGCGCGTGCAGCTGGAGCAGTTCGACCCGGCCACGCCGCACCGCGACCTGGCGCTGCGGCTGATCGACGGCGAGCTGGAACTGCTGGCGCGCAACGACATCGCCAAGCTGGCCCGCCACCTGCGCGCCGCCGAAGAGGACGTGGCCGCCGCGGCCCTGCTGATCCGCAGCCTGGACCCGCGCCCCGGCGCCGCGCTGGACACCACGCCGGTGGAATACGTGGCGCCGGATGTCTACGCGGTGCGCGACGGCAACCACTGGCGCGTGAGCCTGAACGCCGACGCGCAACCCCGGCTGGGCCTCAACCAGCATTATTGCGGCCTGATCGCCCAGGCCCGCGGCGAGGACGCCAGCTGGATGCGCGGCCAGCTGCAGGAGGCCCGCTGGCTGATCAAGAGCCTGGAATCGCGCGCCGAGACCCTGATGAAGGTGGCCAACGCCATCGTGCGCCAGCAGAGCGCCTTCCTGGAGTACGGCCCCGAGGCCATGCGCCCGCTGGTGCTGCGCGAGGTGGCCGAGGAGGTGGGCATGCACGAATCGACCATCTCACGCGTCACCACGCGCAAGTACATGCACACGCCGCGCGGCACGTTCGAGCTGAAATACTTCTTCTCCAGCGGCGTCTCCACCGAGGATGGCGGCAGCGCCTCGGCCACCGCGATCCAGGCCATGCTGCGCAAGCTGATCGACGCCGAGGACAGCCGCAAACCCCTGTCCGACCAGGCCATTGCCGAAGAACTGCAGCGCCGGGGCATCCAGGTGGCGCGCCGCACCGTGGCCAAATACCGGGAGGGCTTGCGCATACCCAGCTCCAGCGAACGCCAACGCGCCGGTTGAACGGCCCGACAGCGTCCCGAAGGAACTTGCCAGCGGCCGAAACGTCCCCACTACATGAGTGTGATTCAACAGACATGCCGGCCCCACGCAGCATGTCCACCCGCCGCGCAACGCGGCACTGCACCAGAGGAGGCGACCCATGCAACTCCAACTCAGCGGCCAGCAGATTGAAGTCACCCCGGCCTTGCGCGATCACGTCAGCGGCAAGCTCGACCGTCTCACCCGCCTTGACGAAAAACTGATCGGCCTGGCCGTCGTGCTGGTCGTGGACAAGCTGCAACAACGTGCCTCGGGCACCCTCACCACCACCGGCGCCACCCTCCACGCGGAAGCCGCCGAGGCCGACATGTATGCCTCCATCGACGTGCTGTTCGACAAGCTGGTCGACCAGTTGCGCAAACATCGCCAGAAAGTCAGCGACAAGCATCAGCGCCAGGCGCGCGAAGTGCGCCAGTACGGCTGACACCGGCAACGGCGGCAACGCGGCGCAGTCTCGCCGCGTTGCCGCCAGCCCCTTCCGAAAGCCCGCGGCGGCGCCGACCGAACCGCCAGCCCGCGCCCCGCGCCGAAGCCGCAACGCCACTCCGGCAATGCCCGCATCAGCACGAAACAACCAACGCCGTCCGGACGCCCGTTCCGCCAAGCTGGCACAATGTCCCTTCACCGCCGCGGCATGCCGCCCGGCCGGCAATCGCGAGGGACATACGCTTGGATCGGCTCAGCGCCCGCCAACTCTACGACAACGTCTACGAGCGCATGGCCCTGCGTTGGGTGTCGGGCATGCGTGGCGAATCGCGCGCACTGGAACCCGGCGTGGCGCAGGCACGCCGACCCTCGCTGATCGGCTACCTCAACGTCATCTACCCGAACAAGATCCAGATCATCGGCACCGAGGAGCTGAACTTCCTCGACAGCCTGGACTCGCGCCAGCGCTGGGAGGTGATCCACAAGATCGCCGCGCACCAGCCGGTGGCGTTGATCGTCACCAAGGACCAGTCGGTACCCTCCGACCTGCGCGAAGTGGCCGAGGAAACCAACACCCCGCTGTGGAGCAGCGCCAAGCGCGGCCACGAGCTGCTGACCTACCTGCAATACCACCTGGCGCGCATGCTGGCCGCCAAGGCCACCTTGCACGGCGTGTTCCTGGAGGTCTTCTCCATCGGCGTGCTGATCACCGGCGAGGCCGGCTCGGGCAAGAGCGAACTGGCGCTGGAACTGATCAGCCGCGGCCATCGCCTGGTGGCCGACGACGCCACCGAATTCACCCTCATCGCGCCGGACGTCATCGACGGCACCTGCCCCGAGCTGCTGCAGGATCTGCTCGAAGTGCGCGGCCTCGGCGTGCTCAACGTGCGCGAGATGTTTGGTCATACGGCCGTAAAGACGTCCAAATACCTTCGTCTCATCGTGCACCTGAAACCGCTGCGCGATGGCGAGGAAACCGACGCCATGACGCGCATCACCGGCGACATCGGACATCGCGACATCCTCGACGTGGCGGTGCCGATGATCACCATCCCCGTGGCCTCGGGCCGCAACCTCTCGGTGCTGGTCGAGGCGGCGGTCCGCAACCACGCACTGAAAAGCAAGGGCATCGACCCGGCACAGACCTTCATCGACCGCCAGGCGCACCAGATGCACCGACTGCCCCCATGGTGAACCCGTGAACGACGAAAACACTCCCCTGCTCAATCCCCTCGTGGACCCGCACGAGATCCACCTGATCGTGCTCACCGGCGTTTCCGGCGGCGGCAAGACGGTGGCGTTGCGCGCACTGGAGGATCTGGATTTCTACTGCGTCGACAACCTGCCCACCGCGCTGGTGGCGCCGCTGGTGAACGCGGTGATCCAGGGCAAGGGCGGCAACCATCGCCGCATCGCGGTGGGTGTGGACGTGCGCAACCGGGGGGTCGATTTCGCGCAGATGCCGAACGTGCTGTCGGAGCTGGCCGGCGCGGGCGTGCAGGTGCACCTGATCTTCATCGACTGCCGCGACGATGTGCTGATCAAGCGCTATTCGGAAACCCGCCGGCGCCACCCGCTGGCCTCGCGGCGGCGCTCGCTGGGCGACGCGATCACCGAGGAGCGCCGCCTGCTGCGCCCGCTGATGGCGATTGCCGAGAAGGTGATCGACTCCAGCGAACTGAACGTGCACCAGCTGCGGCGCCTGGTCGCCACCGGGTATGCGCAGGCCACCGAGGGGCTCACCTTGATGTTCCAGTCGTTCGCGTTCAAGCGCGGGCTGCCGCTGGATTCCGATTTCGTGTTCGATGCGCGCTGCCTGCCCAACCCGCACTGGCAACCCCAGTTGCGGCCGCTGTCGGGCAAGGATGCGCCGGTGCGCGAGTTTCTCGAGGCGGAGGCTCTGGTGGGCGAATACTTCACCGACACCGCGCGCTGGCTGGATGCGTGGCTGCCGCGCTTCGAGCAGGACGATCGCAGCTACGTCACCATCTCCATCGGCTGCACCGGGGGGCGCCACCGCTCGGTCTACCTGGTGGAAAAACTCGCCGCGCATTACCGTCACCGGCGCGAAGGCGTGCTCACCTTCCACCGCGAGCTGGATTGACGCCGATGCCACGGCAACGCCTCTTTGCCCCCGCCTGCCTGGGCCGCGCCGCGTTCGCGGGGAGCCCGCCATGAGCGTCGGCGTGCTGTTGATGACCCATGAGGCGGTCGGCCATGCGCTGATCTCCGCCGCGCACCACGTCATGCCGAAGTTGCCGCTGCAGGTGCTGGCGGTGGAAGTACCGCCGCAGGCCGACCCGGACGTGATGCGCACGCTTACCGCGCGCCACGCCCGCGAGCTGGACCAGGGCGACGGCGTGCTGGTGCTGGCCGACCTCTACGGCGCCACGCCGTGCAACATCGGCTTGTCGCTGGGCGCGCTGGGTGTCCACCTTCGCTGCGTATCGGGCCTCAACCTGCCGATGCTGCTGCGCGTACTCAACTATGCGGACAAATCGCTGGACGAACTGGCCGAGATCGCGGCCAGCGGCGGCCGCGGAGGAATTTTCATCGATCATGCGTAGCGCCATTTATGCTTGAGCAGGACATCGTGGTGTCGAACCGCCTGGGCCTGCACGCCCGCGCCTCGGCCAAGCTGGTACAGCTGGTGCAGGGCTTCAAGGCCACCGTATGGCTGGTCAACCGCGGCCGCGAGGTCAACGCCCAGAGCATCATGGGCGTGATGATGCTGGCCGCCGGCATGGGCACGCCGCTGACCATCCGCGCCGACGGCCCGGACGAGGAACTGGCGCTGGCGGCCGTGGTCGAGTTGTTCGAGCGCAAGTTCGACGAGGGGGCATGAGGATGAAGGCGGGGAACGGGGAACGGGGAACGGGGAACGCATCCGCCGCGGCAAGTTGCCGAGGCGCGGTGCGACTGATACGGCGGCGGTGCGCCGCCGCGGCCCCGCATGTTCCCCGTTCCCCATTCCCCGTTTCCCACCCCACCAGGAGCCAACGTTGAGACACCTCCTGCCCGGCACGATCGCGGCGCGCGGCATGGCGCTGGGCCGGGCGCGGCTGGTCCAGCCCAGCCGCTATGCCGTCGACAACCGGCCGCTGGCCGAGGACGAGATCGAGGGCGAGCTGTCGAACCTGCATCGCGCGCTGGACATGGCGCGGCAGGAATTGCGCGAGCTTCGCGGCAAGCTGCAGGGCACGCTGGCGCGGGAGGTCAACGAATTCATCGACGCACACAGCCTGCTGCTGGATGACGCGGAGTTGCTGCGCGGGCTGGACGACCTGGTGCGCGTGGGCCACTACCGCCCCGGCGCCGCGCTGAAAAAGCAGCGCGAGAAGCTGTCGGCGATGTTCGAGGCGATGGACGACCCCTACCTGCGCAGCCGCAAGGAAGACGTCGAGCAGGTCATCAACCGGGTGATCGCCGCGCTGCAGCGCCAGACCAGCCCGGAGGAGCGCAAGCTGGCCGCGCGCGTGGGCGAGATCCTCGTCGCCGACTCCATCGCGCCGGCGGACATGGCGCAGCTGGCCGGCAACGGCCTGCTCGGCGTGGTCGCCAGCTCCGGCAGCGCGTATTCGCACAGCGCGATCCTGGCGCGCAGTCTGGGCTTGCCGATGCTGGTGGGCACGCGCGATGCGCTGTCGCACATCCACGACGACGACCTGCTGCTGCTGGATGCCGAGCGCGGCGAGGCGGTGGTACATCCCACCGCGCAGGATCTGGTCCGCTATCGCGCCTGGCAACGCGAGGCGGTGATCGAGGGCCGCCGCCTGGCCCTGCTGGCGAACGCGCCCACGCGCACCCGTGACGGCCTGGACATCCGCCTGCTGGCCAACGCCGAAAGCCCCGCCGACGTGGCGCTGGCGCGCACCCGCGGCGCCGATGGCGTGGGGCTTTACCGCACCGAATTCCTGTTCCTGCGGCACAAGGACCTGCCCTCCGAGGACGAGCAGTTCATCGCCTATCGCGACCTGGTGCTGGGCATGGGCGGCCTGCCCGTCACCATCCGCACGCTCGACCTGGGCGCCGACAAGGCCGACGCGGCCGGGCTGGTGATGCAGGGCGAGGAAAACCCCGCGCTGGGCGTGCGCGGCGTGCGCCTGTCGTTGCGCTACCCGGCGGTGTTCTCCACCCAGATCCGCGCCATCCTGCGGGCGGCCTGCTACGGCCCCGTGCGCGTGCTGGTGCCGATGGTGACCCAGCCGGACGAACTCATCGCGGTGCGCACGCTGTTCAAGCTGGCGCGACAGGAGCTGAAGCGCGAGAACATCGACCTGCCCGAGAAACTGCCGCTGGGCGCGATGATCGAAGTGCCGGCCGCGGCAATCAACGTGCGCGCGCTGATCGAACACGCCGATTTCCTCGCCATCGGCACCAACGACCTGGCGCAGTACGTGCTGGCCGCCGATCGCGGCAACGACGCGCTGGACAACATCTACAGCCCGCTGCAGCCGGCGCTGCTGCGCCTGCTGTCCCACGTCATCAGCGCCGGGCGGCGCGCCGGCAAACCGGTGAGCCTGTGCGGCGAGATCGGCGGCGACGTGAACTTCACCGCGCTGCTGCTGGCGCTGGGGCTGTGCGAATTCAGCATGCATCCGGGCCAGATCCTGCTGGTGCGCGACCGCCTGGCCACGCTCGATCGCGGCGCCCTGCGCCATCACGCGCCGCGCCTGCTGCGCGCCCACACGCACGAGCAGGTCGCCGCCCTGCTGGCCGAGATCAGCGACGCCGCCGCCTGATATCTGTAGGAGCGACTTCAGTCGCGACGCTTTTCCCCGCGCCCGAAGCGAGAGCATCGCGACTGAAGTCGCTCCTACAAAAAGAATGGGACGTTTTCAGCGGTGAGTGCCGGCGTCGCGGAGAAACGCATCCAGCAGGGCGCCGCGGTATTTCTCCTTGTGCAACAACAACGACAGCTTGCGGCGCAGGTCGAGGAACGGCGTTTTCAGCGCCTTCAGCCGGCCGGTGGCCAATGCATCGGTCAGCGCCACCTCGGGCAGGCAGGCAATGCCCAATCCGGCCGCCACGGCCTGCTTGATCGCCTCGATCTGGTCCAGCTCCAGCACGGTTTCACCGGGCGGCAATTGCGACAGCACGCGCTCGCTGGTGGCGCGTGTGGCCGAGCCGGGCTCACGCAGCACCCAGCGGGCGCCCACGAAATCGGCGGGTTTCAACCCGCGTTTGCGCGCCAGTGGATGGTCCGGCGACGCGCACACCACCAGGCGGTCATCGCGCCAGGGGCGAATCTCCAGCGCCGGATGCGTCACCGGCCCCTCGACGCAGCCCACGTCCAGGCTGTGGTCGATCACGCCGGCGGCGATCGTGGCGGTGTTGCCCACGCGCAGGCGCACGGCCACCTGCGGATGCGCCCGCACGAAATCGCCGAGCAGCTCGCCCACCCGGTAATTGCCCACGCTGTTGCTGGCGCCGATGCGCAACTCGCCGCCCAGCTCCACGCCCTCGCCGCCGCGACGCGCGAACTCGGCGTGGCGCTCCAGCAGTTCCTGCGCCAGCGGCAGCAATTCGCGGCCGCGGGCATTGAGGCGCAGGCGGCCGCGCTCGCGGGCGAACACGGGCGAGCCGAGCTGCCGCTCCATTTCGGCCAGCGCCATGCTGGCGGCCGGCTGGGTGAGGTGCAGGCGTTCGGCGGCGATGCGCACGCTGCCATGCAAGGCCACCTGCACGAAGACCTCGAGTTGCCGCGGGCTGATGTTGATCATCAGTCGATCTTATACGGCATATCAAATATTCCAAATTTTTCTGATCGCCGACGGCAACCACAATGGGCGCGTCCCCACGGAGTCCCCATGCACGCCGCCGTTGTTTCGCCCACCCATCCACGTACCGTCCTGCCCGGCCTGGCGCTGGCGGCGGTGCTCGCCATGGCCGCCCTGCTGCTGGGCCGCTGGCTGCCGCTGATCGGCGGGCCGGTGTTCGGCATGGTGCTGGGCTTGCTGCTGCGCAGCGTGTTGGCGCCCGGCGCGCGGTTTGCACCGGGCATCGCGTTTGCCAGCACCACCGTGCTGCAGGCGTCGGTCATCCTGCTCGGCTTCGGCCTGAGTCTCGATCAGGTGGTGGCGACCGGCCTGCGTTCGCTCTCGGTCACCGTGGTCACGCTGAGCGTCGCATTTTTCAGCGCGTGGACGCTGGGTCGCTGGCTCGGCGTACACGACAAACTGAAGATCCTGGTCGGCGTGGGCACGGCCATCTGCGGCGCCTCGGCGATCGCCGCGGTGACGCCGATCATCCAGCCGGACGAGCATGACACGGCCTACGCGATCACCACCATTTTCCTGTTCAACATCGTGGCGGTGCTGCTGTTTCCGCTGCTTGGCCACCTGCTGCACATGAGCGATCCCGGTTTCGGGTTGTGGGCCGGCACCGCGATCAACGACACCTCGTCGGTGGTGGCCGCCGGCTACAGTTTCAGCAAGGCCGCAGGCGACTACGCCACCATCGTGAAGCTGACCCGCGCCACACTGATCATCCCGGTGTGCCTGGTGCTGGCGCTGGTGGCGGCCATTCGTGCGCGGCGACAGCGACAGCTCGACGGGTCGACCCGCCAGTTCAGCCTGCGGCGCATCTTTCCCTGGTTCATCCTGGGGTTCCTGCTGGCGTCGGCGGTGCGCACGGCCGGGCTGATTCCCACCCTGATCCAGCCCGACCTGCACATGGCCGCGGAATTCCTGATCGTGGTGGCGCTGGCCGCCATCGGCCTGTCGGCGAACCTGCGCAGGATGATCGCCAGCGGCCCGCGCCCGATCCTGCTGGGCCTGGGCGTGTGGATCGCGGTGGCCTCGGCCAGCCTGCTCATGCAGTGGGTCATCGGGCAGCTTTGATTCCGCGCCTTCGCTGGGTCGCATGCGCTTGTTGCGCGGTGTTTGCCGCCGCATCGCGCGTTCGGGACCGGCGATGAGCGCGAATTCAACGGTATGGACAAACGCGCATGGCGTACGCCACGGGTAGGGCGTGGCGCGTCGAGCTGCGCCACGCCTGGTCGGGTGGATTACAGGTCGAAGCCGAAGCCCGCGCCTGCCGAGGACTCGCCACCGCCGAATGCCGCGCCCACGCTGAAGGAGCCGCTGTCGCCGATGCGCTTGCCGTAGCCGATCGACATCGCGCCCTGGCCCCCCTGCGTGCCGATGCCTACCGCGATGCGCCCGCGCGCACTGGCGCCGATCGCTGCGTTGACGGCCATCTGCGTCATGGCGCTGCCCATCGCGCCGACCCGGTCGATGCGGCGGTCGGTCTGGATGAAACGGCGGTCCGTTTGCTGCTGGAACTGGTGGAAGGTATCGCTCCACGACGCGAGCTTGCGGTCGGTATAGCCGTTGGCGGACGCCAGTGTCGTGCTGGCCTTGGTATCGGTGTACGCCTGCGATGCGGTCAGGGTGGCGGCGTCGCCGGCATCGGCATGCGCATTGGCCGAGGCCAGGCTCGTCGCATCGCCCGCGTCCACGTAGGCGGTGTCCATCGCCGAGGAGCCCGGCGGGCCGGCAGGGCCAGGCGTGCCGGAGCTGCCGGCGAGCAGGGTGAAGCGCGAGTCCACCGCCGCGAACGCGGAGGCCACGTCATGGAAGTCGCTGCCCTGGATGGTGAAGGTCGGCGCGACGAACGTACCGCCGGCCCACGCCGCGCCGCCGCCGAAGGCGGTCATCATGCCGGAGAAATCCGCGAAGCCACCGGCCGTGGCAATGGTCGCGTTCAACTGGCCCACGTTCACCGCATCCGTCGCCTGGGTGCCCGCGGCGACGTGGATGATCTGGTGTTCGCCACCGCTGCTGCCCACCGACACCGCGTAGTCGCGGTCGGCCATCGCCTGGTAGCCGATCGCGGTGCTGCCGGTGTTCAGGGCCTGGCTCTGGTAGCCGATGGCCATGCTGTAGTCGCCGCTGGCGGTGTTGTCCAGGCCGAGAGCACCCGCCCGGTCGCCGCTGACCGCGTTGCCGTAGCCAAAGGCGCTTCCCAGGTTGAGGCTGGTGACGGTGTTGGCGATGCCGAAGGCGCTGTTGCCGGTGCCTTGCACGGTGTTGCCCTTACCGAACGCCTCTGCATCTTCGCCCGTGGTGGTGTTGTAAAAGCCGAAGGCGACGTTACCGCTGCCGGCCGCGGTGTTGCCGAAGCCGACGGCGCTGCTCTGGAAGCCGGCGGCATGGTTCTCTAGTCCGATGGCAATGCTCTGGTCGCCCTGCGCCAGCACCGCGCCGCCGATCGCCACCGAGAACCGACCCAGCGCACGTGCGGTTTCCGTGCTTCCGGAGCATTGCCCCAGCGACGCGTCGCAACTGGTATCCAGCCCGTCGGGCCCGACGTTGTAGTTCAGGCCGCCGTCTCCGTTGAGGTCGTCCCAGCTCGACAGGGCCAGGCTGCCCTCGCCGAGCGCCAGGCCGGCCAGGCCGATCGCGCTGCTGTTGGTCGATGACGCGACGTTCCAGATGCCGATGGCGCTGCTCCAGTCGCCCAGCGCGCCATTGGCCACGCCCGCGGCGTTGGCATTGACTGCCGATGCGGTATTGCCATTGCCGACCGCCGAACTGAATTCGCCGGAGGCGAGATTGCCCCGGCCGACTGCGACGCTGAAGGCCGCCTGCGCCTCCACGCCGACGCCAAACGCCGCGCCCTCCTCTCCGCCGGCCAGCGCATTCGTGCCGAAGGCCGCGCTGTTGTCGCCGCTGGCCTGGCTGCCCACGCCAACGGCCGCACTCATGGTGCCGGTGGCAGTGGTGGTGCGTTCGCCGGCATCCAGCACGCCGTTGCCGTTGAGGTCGGTCCAGCTGCCGATGGCGACGCTGTTGCGGCCACTGACGAAATTGCCGTCGTTGGTGCCGGCGACGCTGCCGACGCCCATGGCCACGCTGGAGTTGTCGATGGCCGACGTCCCGGCGCCCACCGACACGCTGCTGGCTGCGCCCGCGAAACTGGTCTCGCCCGCGCCACCGTCAATGCCGCCGTTTCCGTTGCGGTCCCACCAACCCGAGAGCACCACGCTGCCGGCACCGTAGGCGGCTCCGTTGAAGCCGAAGGCGCTGCTGGCATAGCCGCTGGCAAGGTTGACCTGGCCAAAGGCGCTGCTCTGGGTGCCCGTGGCGGTGTTGAAGAATCCGAAAGCGCTGCTGTAGGGCGCGCTGGCGTTGTTGAGTTCGCCATAGGCGCTGGCCATATCGGTACAGGTGGCGTTGTCCTGTCCGTTCTCGTTGCCGGCATCGGTGGAGCCACCGATCGGGCTGCCGCTGCTGTCCTGGCACGCGGGATCGGCGGCATGTGCCGGCATCGACAGGACCCCGAGCAGGGCGAGGCCGAGGATGGACAAGGCCGGCAGGTGCCGGCGGTGAAGACTGGCGTTCATGGTGCTCCCCTTGGATGTCACCGGCGGTTCTGCCGGCGTGGTGGAGGTATGCGAAACTCCGCCGCAAAACCGGACACGGGCGGGGACAGGCCATGGAAACGAGCGCAGGCACCGAGGTCACTGCATGGCTCAACCGTGCCCGCGCGGGCGACGCGGCGGCGCTGGATGCCGCCTACTGCGCCGTGTACGAGGAGCTCAAGCGCGCCGCGCGGCTGCAACGCCGGCGCATGCGCGACGACTTCCAGACCACAGCGCTGGTGCACGAGGCCTATCTCAAGCTGGCCGGTGGCGCGCGGCTGGCGGCGGTCGACCGCAACCACCTGCTGGCGCTGTCGGCACGCGCGATGCGGCAGGTGCTGGTGGACGATGCGCGCGCGCGCAAGGCCGACAAGCGCGGCGGCGGACAGGCCGCGCTGACCCTGACCGCCTCGCTCGGCAGCGGCGATGCCGCGGCGATCGAGGTGCTGGCGCTGGACGAACTGCTGACGGCATTGCACAAGCTCGACGCGCGCGTCGCGCAAATCGTGGAGCTGCGCTATTTCGGCGGCTACGAGGAAACCGAGATCGCGGCGATGCTCGGCATCACCGACCGCACGGTGCGCCGCGACTGGCGCAAGGCGCGCGCCTTCCTGCTGGCGGAAATGGGCGCATGAACGACACCGTGCGCGGGCAGCGTGCGCTGGCGATCTTCGACGCCGTCGCCGACCTCGACGGCGAGGCGCGCGAGCGGCGCCTGGCGGCACTGTGCGAAGGCGACGCCGCGCTGCTGGCGCAGGTGCGCGCCCTGCTTGCCGCGGACGCCGAAGCAACGGACCCGTTCGGCAATGCGCCGCGCTGGAGCGAGGCGATGGCGACGGACGCCACGGAAGGCGAGCGCCAGATCGGCCGCAGCATCGGCGCGTGGCAGATCGTCGGCATCATCGGCCATGGCGGCATGGGCGCGGTCCACGCGGTCGAACGCAGCGACGGCGCCTACGCGCAGCGCGCCGCGCTCAAGCTGATCCGCGCCAGCGCGGACACGCCGGCCGCGCACGAACGCTTCCTGCGCGAGCGGCAGATCCTGGCCGGCCTGCAGCATCCCAACATCGCCACCCTGCTCGACGGCGGCTTCAGCGCCGGAGGCGAGCCGTATTTCGTGATGGAGCGGATCGAGGGCGAGCCCATCGACCGCTGGTGCGACGCCCGCCGGCTCGGCCTGCGCGAGCGCATCGTGCTGTTCCTGCAGGTGCTGGACGCGGTGCGCTACGCGCATCGCAACCTGGTGGTGCACCGTGATCTCAAGCCGTCCAACCTGCTGGTGGACGCCGACGGCCGGGTGAAACTGCTCGACTTCGGCATCGCCAAGCAGCTGCAGGACAGCGGCGCCACCGCCACCCTCGACCGCGCGCTGACCTTCGAATACGCCAGCCCCGAGCAACTGCACGACGCGCCCATCACCACCGCCACCGACCTCTGGCAGCTGGGCGTGATCCTGCACCGGCTGCTGTCAGGCGCGCACCCGTTCGGGCTGACCCGCGACACCCCGCTGGCCAGCCAGCTGCAGCAGCTCGAGCGCGAACCCGAGCCGCTCACCCGCGCCGCCGCGCAGGCATCGGCGGAGCAGGCGGCACGGCGTGGCGGCATGAGCCCAGCGTCGCTGTCGCGCGCCCTGCGCGGCAGCCTGGCCGACATCGTGCAGGCCTGCCTGCGCCGCGACCCCGAGCAGCGTTATGCCTCCGCCGACGCGCTGGCGAGCGACCTGCGCGCGTGGCTGGACAACCGCCCGATCGCCGCCGTGCCGCTGTCGCGGATGCAGCGCACGCGGCTGTGGCTGCGCCGCAACCGCGTGCTGGCCGCCGCCACCGCCGCGGTCGTGGTGGCCCTGCTCGCTGGCACCGGCGTGGCGCTGTGGCAGGCCGGCGAAGCCCGCGCGCAGGCGCGCATGGCCGAGCAGCGGCGCGGCGAAGCCGAGCGGCAAAGCGCCAACGCCCGCGCCGCGATGCAGTTCCTCACCGACACCTTGAACGCCGCCGCACCCGAGAACGCGCTTTCCACCGAGGTCAGCGTACGCCAGCTGCTGGATACGGCGCGCGCGAAGCTGGATGAAAACACCCAGGTGGATGCGCGGGTGAAGCAGCCGGTGCAGCGGATGCTGGGCCAGCTGTACTACTCGCTGGGAGAGCCCCGGATCGCGGCGAAGCTGTTCGAGCAGGGCATCAGCAACGTCGAGCCGGTCGAACGCGGCGAGGCGCTGGCCTTCGCGGTCGACCTCGATTACTACTCCGGCGCGCTCGGCAGCCTCGACCTGTACGCGCAGAGCATGGCCACGGAACAGCGGGCCGCCGACCTGCGCCAGCACTTCGCTCCCGATGACACGGGCCTGCGGGTGCTGTCGCTCGACGCGCTGGGGTATGCCCAGTACAAGCTGGGCGATTACGCGAAGGCGGCGCAAACCTACCGGGAAGGATTGGCGCTGGCTGGAACCATGCGCCAGCCGCCGGTAGACGTGGTCATCAATTCGAGCCAGATGCTGGCCTACGTGCTGCTCGATTCCGGACAGCCCGGCCAGGCCCGGCAGGTGGCGGAGGACGGCCTGCGTTTCGCGGCGGCACACGCGGTGCCCAGGCACTCGCCGCTGTGGGTCAACCTGTTCCGGGCCCAGGGCGATGCCTATTTCGAGGGCGGCGATGCGCAGAAGGCGGAGCGTCCGATCCGTGACGCCATCGCGGTGCAGGAGGCAAGCATCAGCAAAGGCTACCGGCTCGGGACGCTGTACAACTCGCTGGCCCGCGTGCTCGAAAAACTGGGCCGGCACGACGAGGCGATCGCCGCGTGGCAGCACGCCATCTCGCTGCTGGCGGACGCGGGCGCAGGCGCCATCGACCTGGCGAGAAACTGGGGAAGCGTCGCGATTGCCCATGCCAAAGCGGGCAACCTGGACCAGGCGAGCGCGGCCTACCAGCGCGCGGTGAACCTGCTTGACGCCGCCCCTGACGCTGGCGCCAGGGCCGAACGGGAGCGTATCGAGCAGAAGCTCGATGCCTTGGCGCAGCGGCCGGCGCGCAAGCCGGTGCCGCCGGCAGGCAGGTAGTCCGCCGCCGCTGCGCGGTCCCCGTTGGCGCGTGCGTATTCGCGGCGAGCGGCTTGTCCGCGGCGGCGGTGGGAACAGCGGTGGCGGAAGGGGCGTGCGGGCGCCGGGTCATTGCAGCTTGAAGGCGCCGGTCAGGGTCACGCCGTAGATCGCGCCGTCGCTGCCGATGCGCCAGGCCGGGCCCTGCGAGCCGCGCCGGCGGGGATCGGGCTCGATGCCCCAGCCGCCGTCGAGATCCAGGTTGTGTCCGGGCACCGTGGTGGTCCACAGCAAGGTGCCGGATTCGCCATCGAGCCCCTGCAGGCGATAGTCCTGGCCGCTGCCACTGGCGGCGGGCACGCGTTCGGACACGTAGAACACGCCGCCGGCGGAGGCCAGCAGCCGCGCCTGCGCCGACACCGGGCGGCGCCACGCCAGCGTGCCGTCGGCAAGGTGATACCCCCACAGTTCATGCGTGCCGTCACGGCGCACTTCGGCCACGAGCATGCCGGCAACCGCCACGCGGTTGTCGATGGCGATGCCCGCGACCGGACGGGTGGTCCACGCCTCCGCCCCGGTGCGCGGGTCCAGCGCGCGCAGGGCGTCGCCGTCCGACGCCGTGCCGTTGGCCGCGGCGCCGAGCAGGCCCTGCACGCGGATGATCGCCTTGCCGCCGGCCACCATCGGCGTGCCATCGTCGGAGCGCCAGCCCTCGCCGCCGCCGCCGCGCTCGGCCACCGGTTGGCGGTCATGCCGCCACAGCGTTTGCCCGCTACGCAGGTCGATGGCATGCAGTTGCCGCGTCGGCGGTTCGGCCTGGTCCAGGCTGCGCGCCGACAGCAGCAGGATGCCGTCCACCAGCGCGGACGGGCTGAAGGTCGGCTTGTAGTGCCGGTCGTCCTCGGCCATGGCCAGGCGGAAGCCGCGGTTGCGCCACAGCACCCGGTCCAGCGTCGGGCTGAAGCCGACCAGGTTGCTCACGCCGTCCTGCTTCGACTGGTTGACGCCGGTGAAGCTGCCGCCGAGTCCGCGCAGGGCGACGTTGGCCGCGGGCTTGAGCGATCCGGCGATGCGTCCTGCCTTGACGTCGAGGACGTAGTAGTCCGCCGGACCGCCATCGCTCCTGGGATAGACCAGCAGCACCTGGCCGCTCGGCAACTCGAAAAAGCCGACGTTGCCGGTGGTGCCGCGCCGGTTGCCGGTTGCACAGACGCTGGCGATCCGCCACACCGTCTTGCCGCTGCGCATGTCCAGCGCCGAGATGCCGGCGTTGTCGTCGTTGTTGCAGCTGCCGGTCAGCATCAGGTTGCCGACCAGGAAGGGCGACCAGGCGCCCCACCAGCCCGGCCTGGTTTCCCACGCCAGCTTGGGCGCGACCAGCAGCGGCGGCGCCGCAAACTCCCGGCTGTTGCAGGTACTGCCGTAGACGCTGCCCATCGCGCCGGGACCGTTGCATACCGGCCATGGCGCCGCGGAACGCAGCCGGGCCAGGGCGGTTTCGCGGGCAGCCGGCGAGTCATCGGCCACGACCCCGCCGGCCACCCCGCGTTCGACGCGGCCGCGCTGGTTGGCCGATTCCGCGATGCGCCCCTGCGCCCGGTGTTCGATCTCCTCGGTGGCCTGTTTCGCCGCCTGCTTCACCGTCTGCTTGAACAGGCCGCCCAGGCTCTGCGCCGGAGCCGGAGGGCTGGTGAATGCGCAAACCGCCAGCGCGCAGGCCAGGGGCGCCGCTCCGCGCCATGGGCACAGGGCGTGCGGGTGGCGCACCCCCGCGATCGCACGGCCGCTCACGGCGCACCTCCGCAGTCCTCGACCGGCGTCAGGGTGAACCGCTCGCCGCCGCTGGTGGTGCGCGACTGGCTGCCGGCGGTGGTGGTGCCGCCGCCGCTGGTGGTCATCGTGCCGGGCTTGTCCTCGCCGTTCGGAAACACGATGGCGTAGCTGCCGTGCGCCTTCCAGGACAGGCCGGGGATGTTCGGCGTGCGCACGAACCGGTAGCTGCCGCTCAAGCCGCCGCTGAACTCCACGCCGAACAATTTGCCATTGAGCACGAACGGCTTGTCGATGGCGCAGACCACCTGGTCGACCGGATCACCGCCGCCACCGCTCACGCGATAGCCCGACTTGCGCGTATCGAAATCCAGCGTGGCCTTGCCCACGCCGCGCCTGCTGCGCGCCTCGAAGTCGATGCTGGCGCTCTGCTCCTTTTTCTCCGGGTTGGCGTAGTCGAACTTCGCGTCCGCCCTGACCTTGCCGGTGGGGTTCAGCCGGTTCGCGCCGTTCAGGCTGGCCTTGATCGTGCCGCCGGTGGGCATGCCGTCGGCTTTCGCGCGCGGCTCGGCGAACAGCGTGTAGGCGGTGTTGGGGCGCGCGCCCTTGCGCTTGGTGGGGTCGCTGCGCACCTGCAGGTCCACGCACTTGCCGGATTCCCAGGCTTTCCTGGCCGCATCCAGTGCGCTCATCGCGGCGAACCTGCCGACCTTGGCCAGGCCCTGCGCCAGCTGCACGTCCTCGTCGGTGACGCCGTGGCTGCGGCCGTTCACCGTCGATCCCATTTCGTTGCGGCTGGTGGAGAGCGTATCGGTCACGTCCACGCGGCTGCCCGCGCCGGTGCTCTGTTCGACGTGCACGTCCGAGTCCATGTCGTCGTCGATCAGGTTGGCGTCGTCGTCCAGATGCTCGACCAGCTTCGAGCTGACCTTGGTCTGCGCGCTGCCGTTACCGGCACCCAGGTCGGAGAGGGATTCGAACTCGACCTCCACCTTGCCCTGCGCGTCGGGGCAGGCCACGGATTTGACCCGGGTGGTGACCTTGCCCTTGAGGCCTTCGGGGAGTTCGCCCTCGAACGTCGTGGTGGTGGTGTAGCCGTTCTCGTTCCAGTCGACCGTGGCCGTGCCGCTGGACGTCTCCACGGTGTCGCTGCCCGAGCGGTGGCCCTCTTCCTGCCCGCGCTCCCAGGCCTGTTCGCCCGCCGCGCCCTGGATGCCGGCAAGCGCGGTGGACGCAGCGGTTCCGGCCACGCCGGCATCACCGCCGCTGCCATAGCCACCACCGCCGCCGCTGTGCTTGTCGAACAGGGTCGGCAAGGCCGCCGCCAACGCGGCCGACTTGAGCTCATACGAGGCATACAGGGCACGCAAGGCCGCATCGGCCCTGGCTTCGCCGCCCAGCGCCGCATCCAGCCCGCCGGCCTTCATCAGGCCGCGGGTCAGCGGGTATTCCAGCCGGGTCGCCTGGCGCGGCAGCGCCTGCGGGCCCTGTGCCTGCAGGCGGGCGAACTCGGCCTTGACCGCGGCTGCCGGCGTGGGAGGTCGGCTGGCGGGCGGTGCGGCGGCCTGCCCGCCATCCTTCGGCGCGCAGGCAACCAGCCCGAGCAAGGCAAGGCACAGGGAAGAATGGCGTAGCGCGTGCATGGGAAGCATCCGGTGGTTGGGCTTCTCCGGATAGCGGAAAACCGCGGGCACAGCGGACATCGCCCACTGGCGCGCGGATCGGGGATGGCGATCGCCTGGTCTGCGAGTGCCGGCGAAGACCTGCCTGGGTATCAGGCCTTGCCCTGCTCCGCCAGCGTCAAGGCCACCTTGTCGCGCAGATAGACGGGCAAGGCCAGCTCGGGCGGCTGCGCGCGGCCGGCGTTGAAATCGGCCAGTGCCAGTTCGGCCACATGCGCGGCCTGCGGGTAACGGGCGCCATCGGCCGAATGCAGGGTGCCGGTGAGGCGCTGGCTCAGTTCGGTGGCGTAGCTGGCCCAACCGGTGCCGACCACCTGCCACGCGGACGCCGCGGGCAACTGCAGCGAATCGGCGGTGCAGATGCGCTCCTCGTCCAGCGCGATCAGGCCACCGTGGCCATCGCGCCGGTAGCTAACCGCGTAGATCTCGCCCATGCGTGCATCGATCACCGCCAGGATGGCCGCCTCCGCGCCCTCGTCCGGCGCCTCCAGCGCCAGCGCCGCCAGCGAGGAAATGGTGATCACGGGCAGATCCAGCCCCAGCGCCATGCCCTGCGCCAGCGATACGCCCAGCCGCACGCCGGTGAACGCGCCGGGGCCGCGGCCCACGGCGATCGCATCCAGCGCATGGCGATCGATGCCCGCCTCGGCCAGCAGTTCGTCGGCCATCGGCAACACCAGCTCGGTGTGGCGACGCGGCGCAATCTCGCTGCGGGCGATCAGCTCCTGGCCGTGGATCAAGGCAACGGAGCAGGCTTCGGTGGCGGTTTCGATCGCGAGCAGGTTCATGATCCGCCCATGATAGCGGCTGGCGCGTCGGCCGAGGCAGGTGCCGCCGCCGGGATGCTCGCGTACCAGTCGATGCGGCGGGTCAGGTACATCATCAGCGCGACCGTCGCCAGCAACACCAGCGCACCGATCAGCAGCGCGTATTGTTCGGCGGCGATCAGCCCGTACAGCATCGCGTAGATCAAGCCCAGCACGCCGCCCAGCAACGCGCCGGCACGCCGCGCGCGCAGTACCGCCATGGCGTAGCCGCCCACCATCAGCACCACGGCGGACGCTGCCAGCGCGTAGGCCGGGCCGAAACCGATCTGCTCGGACAGCGCCAGCAGCACCACGTAGAACGTGGCCAGCGCCGCGCCCACCAGCAGGTATTGCACCGGATGCACGCGCCATCGCTTGAGCACCTCGAACAGGAAGAACGCCACGAAGGTCATCGCGATGAACAGCAGGCCGTATTTCCCCGCGCGCACGTTGCGCTGGTACACGTCGACCGGCTGGTACAGCTGCACGCCGAAGGTCGACGCCTGCAGGGCATCGCTCATCCTGGCATCGCCGTCGCTCCAATGCTGGCCGTAGCTGCGGTTGAGATCCAGCAGATGCCAGTGCGCGCTGAAACCGTCAGCGCCGATGGTGTGCTCCCGCGGCAGCGCGGCACCGATGAAGCCGGGATCGCTCCACGGCGCACGCATGGTCACGTCGGTACGGCGTGCCAGCGGCAGCAACTGCAGCGCTTCGGTGCCGGCCAGTTTCAGCACGATCTGCACGTCGATCGGCCGGTCGCCCAGCGTGTCGAGGTCGATCGGAACCACCACGGTCGGCCAGTGCCCCAGCCGATTGGCCGACGATTCGAAGCGCACCGGCTGGCCGTTGACGCGCCATTCCGAAATCTCCCGCAGGCCGCGCAGGTCACCGATCGGCAAGCGCAACTCGGCCTTGCTGTCTTGCCACGACGCATCGCCGGCGTGGCGATACTGGACGATGTCATGCGAGCGGAATCGCGCCGCGAGTGTCACCGTGGCCACGAACACCGGCGCGCTGTAGATGCCGTAGCGGCGCGTGGTCACCACCATCGCCACGTCCTGCTTCAGCGTATCGGCCAGCACGCTTTCGCTGCCGGTCTGCCAGCGTGGCGTCAGCCGTCCTTCCACCGCCACCTGGCGCAGCGTCGGCACCACCAGCACCGGCCCGCCGATGACCTGCTTGCCGCCCCAGCCCTGTGCGATCTGACTGATCGCATCGCTGCGCAATTGCTGGCGCTCGCTTACCAGCTCACGCACCTGCAGCAGCGGTATCGTCATCAGCAACGCCAGCGCGCCGATGCCCAGCACCTTGGCGGTGACGGTCTGTGTCCATTTGCCCATGTCGCGGCACTCCCGTGATCGGAGCGTCGATCACAACAGCGCCAACGGCGGCGCAGCGGGCAGACAGCGGCGAAATGCGGGCGGACAGGCGGCGATGGCGTGTCCGCAGCGGCAACTCACACCACGCCACGCAGCTACGGGCGTTGCGTCGGGCCGATCCGTTGATGCACGGGCGCGCTCGCGTACAGCTTCCACTCCAGCAGCCGAACCGCGCGTGGATGAGCCGGCGGCGTGAACAGCACGCGGAACCGGCGTGCCGTCACCGGCGTCCAACTGAGCGCATTCACGCCATTGGCCAGCGGTTTGGCGGCCGGTTCGCTGCCGACGGCGTGCCAGGCGCCGTCCCTGAAATACTGGATGGCGTAGGACGCGGGCGCGGCGAAATGCGTGGCGTCGTCGAGGAAGTGGATCTGCGACGAAGCGATCGTGGTCGGCGTGCCGAAATCGAGCGCGTACCACTGCGGCTTGTCCGCCGCGCCCTGCGTGGTCCAGCCTTCCTGGATCTCGGGGAAGAACCACATGCGGCCGTCGATGCTGTGCAGCAGGGCCTTCCTGTCGTCACCATTGACCGACGCCGACGGCTGCGGAAAACCGTCGCCGGTGAGGTTCACCGCCAGGTCGACATCACGCGTCACCGGCGGCAACGGCGCCTGCTCGATCGGCGCGGTCAGCCTTGCCAGCACGGGCGATGACGCCACCTTGCGACCGTCGATGAACACCTGCAGTCCTGCACCGCGGTGATAGTGGCTGCCATCGCGGTCGTACAGCACCGAAACCAGATGGCCGTGATACGGCGCGTTCTCCAGCGCGAACCAGGCCATGGCGTTGGGATCGGAAGCATCGCGCGGCAGCAACGGATTGACCTCCAGCACGTGGTCCGCGCGCGGACGAATGCCGACCAGGCCGGTGATGATCAGGTCGTCGTAGGCGGAGTGGTAATAGTGGTGGCTGCGCGGCAGGCCGACGATGGGCTTGCCGGTGGCCGGGTCGTAATCCTCCTGGATATCCGGATGGCCGTCGACGTAGTGCAGATCGGTGTACTGCTTGAGCAGCGCGGCGTAATCGGAGCGGGTGATCACGGCCTGCTCGGCGTTGTTGAGCAGGTTGGCCAGCCCGATCAGCGCCTGCGTGGTCTGGAACGGCCACACCGGTCCGTTCCACTGGCATTCGCGCAGGCCGGTGGCCTCGTCGTAGCGGTATTGCTGCATGTAGTGCCTGTAGCTGGGCTCGGCCGTGCGCAGCCCGTAGGGGCCGCGCAGTTGATCGGCCTTGAGCGCGTGCGCCCAGGCCGTGGCGTATTTCACGTCGTCGACGAGGCCGAACGTCCACGGCGTATAGCCGGCCAGTTCGCGGCCGCCGACCGGGTTCCAGTAATGCACGAACGCGTTGTCGACCTTGTAGCGATCGATGAAGTGACCCAGCTCCGCGCTCCACAAATCCTGCTCGACGTGGCGGCGCAAATCCGCCGCCTTGGCCGCATAGCGGCTGGCGGTGGCCTCGTCGCCCGCCAGCGCCGCCAGCCGGCTGATGGCGCGGGCATTGGCGAACATGTAGCTGTTGATCGACGGGCGAAACGCGTCCCCGCCCCGAAACCCATCCTTGCCGCCGCTGGCATCGATCGAGGCGATCGAGTACTCGGTGGCATCCAGCAAGGGCTCGATCCAGTACAGGTGCTTGTCGAAATCGTAGTGGTCGTCCCACAGGTTGTACGTCTGTTCCATCGAGGGCAGGAAGCGCGTGGCGAACGCCGCATCGCCGTCCACCTCGTAGCGCCGATACGTCGCGTCCGCGATCGATTCGGAGAAATGCCGGTTGTTGCCGCCACCGGTCCACAGGTAGCTGATCCAGTCATCGAGATAACTGCGGTCACGCAGCCAGCGGCCGTCGTAGATCGGAAAGATGGCCGAATCGTTGAGCGTGGAATACGGGTCGCGATCCCACGTCATGTCCTGCAGGAATTCGGTGAACACATTCCCCTGCGCACCCACCGCGCGGATATGCGCGCGAAACACCTCCCAGCGGTAGTAATAGACCTGGTTGGTCTTCGCATCGGGAGAATCGAAGAACGGGATGTTGCGTTCGTACCAGGGCGCGTCATGGCCGAAGTAGCGCCGCGCGATGGCCGCCTGCGGCAGGATCGTCGCCACGTCCCGTGCCGCGGCGGTCGGCGTCGCCACGCCGGACACCGCGCCCGTTTCGTCCGTCGTCCCGGCCCACGACAGAAACGGCAGGCAGGCAGAGGCAAGAAGAACGACCAGGCGCATGAGAATCCCCGTTGAATGATCGGTACCGCAACGGCGGCACCCGTTGGCGAAAACAGCATCGTCGGCCCGGGCATGCAACCCATCCGTTCCACACCGCGCCGAGGTTGAACACTACCAACCCCGGCGCCCGATGCCACGACTTTCGTCAGCACGCGGGACAAGGCACCAGGCGACGGCGGCCGGCATCAGGGCCCGATGTCTTCCACCAATCGGCCATCAGCCAGTTCGAGCCAGCGATCCACATGGATTTCCGCCAGGAACGCCGGATCATGGCTGACCACCACCAGCGCGCCCTGGTAGGCACGCAAGGCCTGCACCAGCAGATCCACCGCGTTGAGGTCGAGGTTGTTGGTCGGCTCGTCCAGCAACAAAAGCACCGGCGGCGGCGTGGCATGCAGCACGCAGGCCAGCACCGCGCGCAGGCGCTCGCCACCGGACAGCGCCTGCGGGGGCAGATCCCTGCGATCACCCGGGAACTGCAGCCGGGCGAGCAGGTTGGCGCGCTCCTGCGCCGGCATGTCGGGCGCGGCAAGCGCAAGGTTCTGCGCCACCGTGCACGCGGGATCGGGCAGGTCCAGCCGCTGCGAAAGATACGCCACGCGACCGGTACCCCGGCGCACGCTTCCATCAGCCGTGCATTGGCCGGCGACAACCCGCAACAGCGTGCTTTTGCCCGCGCCGTTGGCGCCGCGCAGCGCGATGCGTTGCGGGCCACGGATGGCCAGCGCCAGGCCGTGCGTACCGAACAGGTCGCGACCACCGCGCCGCACGCGCAAGCCTTCGGCCGAGAACAGCAGGCGATCGGCCGGCACGCGCGTGGCCGGCAGCGAAAGATCCAGCGCGGCCTCGTCGCCCAGCGCCTGGGTGGCGTCGTGCAGGCGCGAGCGCACCTGCCGCACGCGCGTTGCGTGCGTGGCGTCGGCCTTCGCGGCGGTGGCCTGCGCGGCGCTTTTGCGCGTGCCGGCCACGATCCGCGGCAATCCCGCGTCGGCAAGGTTTCGCGCGGCGTTGCCGGCGCGGCGTGCGGCGCGTTCGCGGGCTTGCTGCAGGTCGCGCCTCTCGCGCTTGAACTCGCTGCGCAGGTTGCGCGCCTGCTGTTCGGCCGCACGGCGTTCGGTGTCCTTGGTTTCGCGATAGAACGCGTAGCCACCACCGTACAGGCGCAAGCCGGAAGGCGTCAGTTCGGCGATCTGCTCCATTCGATCGAGCAGTTCGCGGTCGTGGCTGGCCACCAGCAGGCAGCCCTTCCACTCCTGCAGCACGCCATGCAGCCGCCGACGCGCGGCCCGGTCGAGGTTGTTGGTGGGTTCGTCCAGCAACAGGACGTCAGGGCGCCGCAACAGTTGCGCGACCAGGCCCAGCATCATCGCCTCGCCGCCGCTGAAGGTGGCCAGTCGACGATCCGGCGCGACATCGTTCAAGCCCAGGCGGGCCAGCGCCGCCGTGCTGCGCTCGCGCACATCCCAATCGCCATCGACGACATCGAAAAGCGCGGCATCGACCTCACCGGCGGCGATCGCGTCCAGCGCGCGCAGCTTGTCCGCCATGCCCAGCACCTCGGCCACCGTGGCCTCGCCATCGAGCGGCAGGCTTTGCGGCAGGTAACCGACGACACCGTCGATCGTCACCTGGCCCGACTGCGGCAACAACTCGCCGGCCAGCAGCTTCAGCAAGCTGCTCTTGCCCGCCCCGTTGGGTGCAACCAGGCCGGTGCGAACCGGACCCAGCACGAAGGAAAGGCCATCCAGCACGGGCGTGCCGTCGGGCCAGGAAAAAACGAGATGGGTAACGCGAATGCGAGCATCCGACATGCAGGAACCTCCCATGCAACGCGCCCGCTTCGGCGGGCGCCGCCAGAAACCGGACGGCACGCCTTTGCGCATGCCATCGAGGGTCAGGGATGCATCGTGCTGCTCACATGGGGAATCGCGATCTCCTGCAGGGCCGGACATTCTATGCCACCGCAACATGCGTCGGCGCGCCCGGCGCCGGTCGTTTCATCCCGGCGCGGTCAGCCTGCCCGGCCCCGCGGCACCGAAACTTCAGCCCAACGGCGCGGTCTGCAGCTGACCGACCATCCGCATCAGGGGAAAGCCATGCGCACGATCGCGACGTTCCTGCTCCGCAACCGCGGCTTCATTGCCTTCATGCTGTGCATGGTGGTTTTTCGCAGCGCGGTGGCGGACTGGAGCGTGGTGCCGACCGGCTCGATGCAGCCGACCATCCGCATCGGCGACCGCATCCTGGTCGACAAGCTGGCCTATGACGTGCGCCTGCCGCTGACCCACATCTCGCTGTACCGCCTGGCCGATCCGCAACGCGGCGACATCGTGGTGCTGGATTCGCCGGCCGCGCGCGAGCGGCTGGTGAAGCGGGTGATCGGCCTGCCCGGCGACGAGGTGGCGATGCGCGCCAACGTGCTCTACATCAACGGCGAGGCGGCCAGCTACACGGCCATCGGCTACCAGGGCATCCACGATGACGTGCGCGATCCGGCGCATTACGCCACCGAACGCCACGGCGCGCTGCACCACGCGATCCGCCTGTCCAACCGCCACCCCAGCCCGGCCAGCAACTTCGGCCCGACCAGGGTGCCGCCCGGCCAGTACCTGCTGCTGGGCGACGACCGCGACAACAGCATGGACTCGCGCTACCTCGGCTTCTTTGCCCGCAACGAGATCGTCGGCCGCGCGCACCGCGTCATCGTCTCGCTCGATCCGCAGCAGCATTACCTGCCGCGGGCAAACCGCTTCGGCGCGGCGCTGCACTGATTCGGTAGACGGCATCAACCCGCCGGATTAACCCCCGCCCGCGCGCGGCTCGCCCCGCGCCAGCCAGGCCAGGAAATCCGCGCGCATCGGGGCGGCCAGTTCGTGGCCGGTCGGGTAGAGCTTCGTCTGGTGCGCGACGCCCAGCCGGGTCAGCCAATCGTCGCTGCGCTGCGCCCAGCTCACCGGCAGCTTGTCGTCGTGGATGCCGTGGGCGATGTAGCCGCGCAGCGCGGACAGGCGCGTGGCGTCAGCGAGCTGCGGTTCGATCTCCGGCAGGATGCGCCCGGCCAGCACGGCAAACCCGGCCACGCGCTCGGGCGCGGTCAGCGCCACGCTGGCGCTGAGGATGCCGCCCTGGCTGAAGCCGGCGATGACGGTATGCGATGCGTCGATGCCACAGGCCTGCTGCAGTTGCGCGATGAACTCGATCAGGGCGCGGCGGCTGGCATCGGCTTCGCTGGCCACGATCTGCGGGCCGGCCTCGGTGAAGGTCACGCGGAACCAGCCGAACGCCGTCGGCCCCAGCGTGATCGGGCCGCGCGGCAGCACCACCAGCGTGCGGCTGTCGACCTCGGCGCCGAGTACCGCGAGGTTGGCCTCGTTGCCGCCCACGCCGTGCAGCAGCACCAGCAGCGACGCCGGCCGTGGCGGCGCCGGCTGCAGGGTGCGGAAGGCCAGCGCAAACGCCGGGTCGTTCGACAACGGCGACAAGTTCATGCGGCCTCCTCCCATGCCGTTTCCGGCAGGCCGAACGCGAACGAGTCCATCGACAGCACGCCGTAGGTCATGCCGCCCTCGACCCGCTGCGCGGCATCGTCCGGAGTGCTTGCACCCAAAGCCACCAGCAGCGGCAGGTAGTGCTCCTCGGTGGGATGCGCACGCTCGCCGTGCGGCGCGCGGCGGCGGTAGTCGACCAGCGCCGCGACATCGCGCGCGGCCACCGCGTCACGCACCCAGTCGGCGAATTGCTGCGCGTACTCCGGGTCGCGGATGTGCTGGCGGAATTCGTACAGGTTGTGGGTGAGGCTGCCGGAGCCGACCACCAGCACGCCGCGCTCGCGCAGCGGCGCCAGCGCCTGGCCCAGCCGCAAGGCGCCGGCCGCATCGATGTGCTGCGGCAGCGACACCTGGAACACCGGCACGTCCGCATCGGGGAACAGGTAGCGCAGCGGCACCCAGGCGCCGTGGTCGAGGCCGCGGCGTTCGTCGAGCGTCACATCGAAGCCCGCCGAGGCGAGCAGCCGCGCGGCGTCCTGCGCCAGCGCCGGTGCACCGGGCGCGGGGTAATGCAGCTGGTACAGCGGCGCGGGGAAGCCGCCGAAGTCGTGGATCGTTTCCGGCGCGGCGCTGCTGCCCACGCGCACGCCGCGGGTCTGCCAATGCGGCGACACCACCAGCACGGCATGGATGCCGGACAACGATGCGCCGATGGCGCGCAGGTTCGGGCCCAGCAGGCCCGGCTCCAGCGCGAACATCGGCGAACCGTGGGAGATGAAGAGCGAGGGGGCGGAGGTCATGGTGTTTTCTCCATGGGCAACGGGCGCGAGGCGCCCGTTGCGTGAGGTGCGGAATGGCGGAACTCAGGCGTGGCGGCGCTTGTTCCACAGATGGTCGAGGCTCAGCGTGCCGGCGCCGTGCGCGGCAAGCATCAGGAAGCCGCCGGCCATCGCCACGTTCTTCCAGAAGTTGATCGCCTGCGCGGCATCGCCGAAGTGGGCGTGGAACACCGCGGCACTGGCCAGCGAGAACGCGGCCATCGCCAGCGCGATCCAGCGGGTGAAGGTGCCGGTGAGGATGGCCAGGCCACCGCCGAGTTCCAGCGCGATCACCAGCGGCAGCAGCGCCCCCGGCAGACCCGCGGATTCCATGTACTGCTGGGTGCCGGCGTAGGCGGCGATCTTGCCCCAGCCGGAAATGATGAAGATCAACGACAGGCCGATGCGGCCAGACAGTGCGAGCGAAGCGTTCATGACGATTCCTTGGTTGATGGGGTGGATCGGTTGATGGGGTTACTCTATTCGCCAAGGGAACGCCGATAAACCGAGCTTGGATTGACTTACTGTTTCGCATAACGAGACAAAAGGACGGCGCCGTGGACAAATTCCAGGAAATGGCCAGCTTCGTGGCCGTGGTCGAGGCCGGCAGCTTCGTCGGCGCCGCCGAGGCGATCGGCCTGTCCAAGGCCGCGGTGTCGCGCCACGTCGGCGAGCTCGAACAGCGCCTGGGCGCGCGCCTGCTGCACCGGACCACGCGGCGGCTGTCGCTGACCGACGACGGCCAGCTGTTCTACGCCCGCGCCAGGGACATGCTGGCCGCGGTCGAGGAGGCGGAGTCGGAAATCAGCTCGCGCAGCGGCGAACCCAGCGGGCGGCTGCGCATCAATGCGCCGCTCAGCTTCGGCGTGCTGCACCTGGCCCCGCTGTGGGGACGCTTCGCCCAGCGGCATCCGAAAATCTCGCTGGACATCGAATTGAGCGATCGCGTGGTCGACCTGGTCGAGGAGGGCTACGACCTCGCCGTGCGCATCACCAACCTCGCCAACTCGCAACTGGTCAGCCGCCAGCTGGCGACGACCCGCATGGTGGCCTGCGCCTCACCGGCCTACCTGGCGCAGCACGGCACGCCCACGCATCCCGCCGAGCTGGCGCGGCACGATGCCATTTCCTACAGCTACTTCGCCGGCCGCGACGAGTGGACCTTCACCGCCGCCGACGGCAAACCCGTCGTGGTGCGCATCCACGCCCGCATCCACGCCAACAACGGCGACACCTGCCGCGCCGCCGCACTCGACCACCAGGGCATCATCCTGCAGCCGGATTTCATCGTCGCCGACGACCTGCGCCGCGGCGACCTGGTCGAACTGCTGCCGACCTGGCGCACGCTGACCCTCGGCATCCACGCGGTGTATCCCTCGCGCAAGCATCTGCCGATCAAGACGCGAAGGCTGGTGGATTTCCTGGTGGAGGCGTTTGCGGCGCCGGGGTGGGATGTGGGGCGGTGATCGCGTTATCTCCGGCGCAGCTCGCAGGACCGACCGCACCGACGATCCGGTGCGCAACTGCCTGCGAACGCAGCACCCTCGAATTCGTGGGACCTGTGAGAGCTACTCACAACCCCGGATTTAAAGCCGTCGAGTTCGACGGGATTGGAGCGCCATCCGCGGCTACCGATTCTGTGCGCCGCAGCGACCTAGTCGAACTGCTGCCGGGTACGGCACGCTGACGCTCGGCATCCACGCGGTGTACCCCTCACGCAAGCATTTGCCGACAGGATCGCACCGTGTGCGCGGTTCTCCTACTCTTCTGCTGTCCGCGGGGGACGCTTCAGCGCTGCTTGTGCCAGATCGTTTCGTTGTCGCCCCGCATTGACCGTTAAGATCTTGGAATCAACGCGACATCCCACGCCTGTCGGCGGCCCGATGGGCGCGCCACTTTTCGAAAGTGATTGGATGAAGGTTCAGATGGCAAACAACAGCAAAGAAATCGAACGCGCCGAACTACACAAGACCATCTGGCGCATTGCCAACGACCTGCGCGGCAGTGTGGATGGCTGGGACTTCAAGACCTACGTGCTCGGGATGCTGTTCTACCGCTTCGTGTCGGAGAACCTCACCATTTACCTCAATACGCAGGAACGTGCTGCGCCCGGTGCCGATCAAAAGTTCGACTACGCCGAGTTGGCGGATGCCGATGCCGAGTTCGGCCGTGCCGAAACGGTGAAAGAAAAAGGCTTCTACATCCTGCCGTCGGAACTCTTTGCCAACGTGCGTGCCCGTGCCCGGCAAGATGCCGATCTCAACGAAACCTTGTCCCGCGTCTTCGCCAACATCGAAGGCTCGGCCAACGGTAGCGACAGTGAGGACGATCTCAAGGGTCTGTTCGACGACCTGGACGTCAACAGCAGCAAGCTCGGCCCCACCGTGGCCAAGCGCAACGAGAAGTTGGTCAAGCTCCTGGATGCGATTGGCGAACTGCCGCTGACCGGCGGCTTCTCCGACAACAGCATCGACCTGTTCGGCGACGCCTACGAATACCTGATGCAGATGTACGCATCGACCGCCGGCAAGTCCGGCGGCGAGTTCTATACCCCGCAGGAAGTCTCCGAGCTGCTGGCCCGCATCACCGTGGTGGGCAAGACCGAGATCAACAAGGTCTACGACCCGGCCTGCGGGTCTGGCTCACTGCTGCTGAAATTCGCCAAGGTGTTGCCCAATGGCGTGCGCCAAGGTTACTTCGGGCAGGAAATCAACCTGACCACCTACAACCTGTGCCGGATCAACATGTTCCTGCACGACGTGAATTACGAGAAGTTCGACATCGCCCACGGCGACACCCTGATAGATCCAATGCACTGGGACGACGAACCGTTCGAGGCCATCGTTTCCAATCCGCCGTACTCGATCCGCTGGGAGGGCGACGCCAATCCCTTGCTGATCAATGACCCGCGATTTGCCCCCGCTGGCGTGCTCGCCCCCAAGAGCAAGGCCGACCTCGCCTTCACCCTGCACATCCTGAGCTGGCTGGCGGTCAACGGCACCGCCGCGATCGTCGAATTCCCCGGCGTGCTCTACCGCGGCGGCGCGGAAGCCAAGATCCGCCAGTACCTGATCGACAACAACTATGTGGATACCGTGATCCAGTTGCCGCCTGACCTGTTCTTCGGCACCACCATCGCCACCTGCATCATCGTACTGAAGAAGTCCAAGCGCGACAACGCCACCCTGTTCATCGATGCCAGCGCTGAGTTCATCCGCAGCGGTAACAAGAACAAGCTGACGCCTAAGCATCAACAAAAGGTGCTGGATGTTTTCACCCAGCGGGAGAGCATCGAACACTTTGCGCGGTTGGTCGAGAACGACGAGATCGCCGTCAACGGTTACAACATCGCGGTGTCGAGCTATGTCGAGCAGAAAGACGACCGCGAGGCGGTCAACATCACGGCATTGAACGCGACCATCGCCGGCATCGTGGCGCGGCAGGCGAAACTGCGTACGCAGATCGACGCCATCGTGGCGGATCTGGAAGGGGCGCAGGCATGAGTGAAAAATCCGGCGGGGAAATCATTCTATATCAGCGCGGTGATGAGCCCGCCATCGATGTACGGCTTGGCGGCGAACTGGCCGAGCAGCCGTCCGAGGTGGAGGCGGCCTACCTGGAAACCATGAAGGCGGTGCAGAAGAGGATTGTGGAGAAGAGAAAACCGTGAGCCGAATTGATGAGTTGATTGCAGAGCACGCACCGAATGGCGTGCGATATGAGCCCTTGTCCGATATCGGTGAGTGGTACGGAGGTGGGACGCCTTCAAAGGATCGTCGCGAGTACTGGCAGAACGGGACGATTCCTTGGGTTTCCCCGAAAGACATGGGGCAACCGATCATCAATGCCACTAAGGATTACATCACTGACGCTGCCATCAAGAGTTCTGCTACAAAACTCGTACCTGCAAATTCGGTAGCAGTTGTCGTGCGATCCAGCATTTTGGATCGCATTCTTCCAACTGCGCTAATTCCAATGCCGGTCGCGTTGAACCAAGACATGAAGGCGGTGGTTGCGCGCATTGGAGTCCTGCCTGGCTACATTGCTCATGTTCTGCGCTCGAGTGGGCCAGCCATTCTTCGGGTTGCGCGCAAGAGCGGAGGATCAGTCGCGTCCATTGAAAGCAGCAAACTCTTTTCTTTCCGAATACCCGTACCTCCACTCGAAGTCCAACACGAAATTATGAAAGTGCTTGACACGTTTACGGGGCTAGAGGCGAAGCTGAAGGCCGAGTTGGAGGCGGAGTTGGAGGCGCGCCGCCAGCAGTATGCGTACTACCGCGAAGCGCTGCTCACCTTCGATGAGCTCTCTTGCGCGAGCGAAGCGAGCGCAAGCAAGCAAGCAAGCAAGCAAGCAAGCAAGCAAGCAAGAAAAGCATAAGGTGGATGACCATGGGTGAAGTCGGAACATTCGTCCGCGGCCGACGTTTCACTAAAGACGACGTAGTAGCGAATGGCATTCCCTCAATTCACTACGGTGAGATTTATACAGATTACGGGGTTTCTGCTACATCGACCGTATCGAAAGTTCGGGCTGAGATTGCTCACCAGCTCCGATATGCGCAGTCTGGAGATGTCGTGATCGCCGCAGTTGGGGAAACGGTTGAGGATGTTGGTAAGGCTGTTGCTTGGCTTGGTAAGGATGATGTCGCAATTCACGACGATTGCTTCTTCTACCGCCACGCGATGAATCCGAAGTTCGTGGCCTATGCCCTGCAGACAGCGTCGTTCCATTCCCAGAAGAGCAAATACGTTGCGCGAGCCAAAGTAAAGCGGCTCTCTGGCGAGAATCTTGCGAAGATCCGCATTCCGGTGCCATCCATTGAAGAGCAAGAGCGCGTGGTTTCCATCCTCGACAAGTTCGACGCCCTGGTGAACGACCTGTCCTCCGGCCTGCCAGCCGAAATCGCCGCGCGCCGCCAGCAGTACGAACACTACCGCGACCGCCTGCTCACCTTCCGGGAAGCCGCATGAGTATCCAACGGGTAGAGTCCGACCTGCTTGGCATCCTCAACGAGCTGCGGAAGCTGCCTGCCGAAACCGAGTGGGCTGAATTCAAGCACAACAATGCCGATCCGGAAGAAATCGGGGAATACCTATCGGCCCTGTCCAACGCTGCCGCCCTGGCGGGCAAGACCCACGGGTATCTTGCATGGGGCGTAGACGATGCGAGCCATGACCTCATCGGGACGTCATTCGACCCGACGCATGCAAAAGTTGGCAATGAAGAGCTGGAAAGCTGGTTGCTGCGGCAGCTCGCGCCCAAGATCAATTTCCGCTTTCACCAGTTGCAGGCGGACGCAAAGCCGCTTGTGCTGCTGGAGATCGGCGCGGCGTTCAGGCACCCCGTGCAGTTCAAGGGCAACGAGTTCATACGGGTCGGCTCATACAAGAAGCGCCTGAAGGATTTCCCCGAGAAGGAACGGGAGTTGTGGCGTGTGTTCGACCGCACACCCTTCGAACGGGAAATCGCCGCCGAATCGGTGAGCACGCATGATGTGCTGACGCTGCTGGACTACCCGGCATATTTTGATCTGCTCGCCTTGCCGCTACCCGAGGGGCGTGATGGCATTGCGGCGGCGCTTGCTGCAGACGACATGATCCTGCGTGGCAAGGCGGGAAAGTGGGACATCACCCATCTTGGTGCTGTCCTGTTGGCCAGGCGTCTTGCCGATTTCAATACCCTGAAGCGCAAGGCTGTTCGTGTAGTCCAGTACAAGGGCGAAGCGCGCGTGGAAACGCTGCGCGAACAGGAGGGGAGCAAGGGTTATGCCATCGGATTCCAGGGGCTGATCCAGTACGTCACCACCTTGTTGCCAGGCAACGAGGTGATCGGCAAGGCCCTGAGAAAGCAGGTTCCCATGTTTCCTGAATTGGCCATCCGAGAGCTTTTCGCCAATGCTCTGATCCACCAGGATTTCCATGTCAGCGGCACATCTCCGATGGTGGAGATATTCGGTAGCCGTATGGAGATCACCAATCCGGGGCTGCCACTGATACCAAGTGATCGATTCCTCGACAGTCCGCCCCGCTCCAGGAACGAAGCGCTTGCCTCGTTCATGCGCCGCGTTGGTATCTGCGAGGAACGCGGCAGCGGGGTGGATAAGGTGGTTTTCGAAAGCGAGCTTTACCAGTTGCCCGCGCCGCTTTTCGAGGCCGGGGACACACATACCCGCGCCGTCTTGTTCGCGCATCGCGAACTCAAGGAGATGGAAAAGGTCGATCGCGTACGAGCGTGCTATCTGCATGCTTGCCTGCGCTACGTGCAGATGGATCAGATGACGAATACCAGTCTGCGTGCCAGGTTCGGCATCGACGAGAAGAACAGTGCGACGGCGTCCCGCCTCATCAGGGAAGCGCTCGAAGCCGGGGTGATCGTCCCTTACGATGCCAAGGCCGGTCGGAAGTACATGAAGTACCTACCTTGGTGGGCGAAATGAGCCAGGGGCTTTATTTGCTGGCCATTTGATGGAGTGCGCCCGCCCATCTAGGGATGCAATAAATAGCCATTTATATCAACAACTTACGAGAATATTCGTATTTGATGTTCATCTTTCTGAACCTTGGGCTGTAGGTGCGATCCATGAGCGAAACCCCGCTGCGGTATGAACCTATCGCACTCTCCGACGAAAGCACCGTCGTCGCCGAGTTTGTGCCCGAGGCGGTGCGGGACTCTGCCTATCAGAGCGAGGCGGCGCTGGAACAGGCCTTCATCAAGCAGTTGCAGGCGCAAGCCTACGACTACTTGCCGATCACCTCGGACGCGGATCTGATCGCCAACCTGCGTCGGCAATTGGAACGGCTGAACAAGACCACGTTCAGCGATGCGGAGTGGGAGCATTTCTTCGCCACCTGTATTGCCGGGGCCAGCGACGGCATCCTGGAGAAAACCGCGCGCCTGCAGGAAGACCATGTGCAGGTGCTCAGGCGCGACGACGGCACGGTCAAGAACATCTACCTGATCGACAAGGCGAACATCCACAACAACGCCTTGCAGGTCATCAACCAGTACGAAGCCACCGGTACGCACGCCACCCGTTTCGACGTGACTGTGCTGGTCAATGGCCTGCCGATGGTCCACGTGGAGCTGAAGCGCCGCGGTGTGGACATCCGCGAGGCCTTCAACCAGATCAACCGCTACCAGCGCGACAGTTTCTGGGCAGGCTCCGGCCTGTTCGAGTACGTGCAGTTGTTCGTGATCAGCAACGGCACCCTGACCAAGTACTACAGCAACACTGTGCGCGACGGGCATCTGAAGGAGCAGGCCGGCAAGCGCGGCAAGCGCAGGACCGCGAACAGCTTTGCCTTCACCAGCTGGTGGGCCGACGCCAGGAACCAGCCCATCACCGAGCTGACTGGCTTCGCCAAGACCTTTTTCGCCAAGCACTCACTGCTGAACGTGCTCACCAGATACTGCGTGTTCGATGTGGACCGCAAGCTGCTGGTGATGCGGCCTTACCAGATCGTCGCCGCCGAAAAGATCCTGCAACGCATCGCCACGGCTACCAATCACAAGCAGCTGGGCAGCGTGGCGGCTGGCGGCTACATCTGGCACACCACCGGCAGCGGCAAGACGCTGACCAGCTTCAAGGCGGCGCAATTGGCACGCGGCCTGCCGGAAATCGACAAGGTACTGTTCGTGGTGGATCGCAAGGATCTGGATTACCAGACCATGCGCGAGTACGAACGCTTCGAGAGGGGTGCCGCCAACTCAAATGCGTCCACTGCCGTGTTGCAGAAGCAGCTGGAAGACCCCAGTGCGCGGATCATCATCACCACCATCCAGAAGCTGTCGCGCTTCGTGGCCAAGCATGCGAAGCATCCTGTGTATGGCGCGCATGTGGTGGTGATCTTCGACGAGTGCCACCGCAGCCAGTTTGGCGACATGCATGCCGAAATCACCCGCCGCTTCAATCGGTATCATCTATTCGGCTTCACCGGCACACCGATCTTCGCCGAGAACGCCGGCACTGCCGGCAATCCGCTGCGGCGTACCACCGCGCAGGCCTTCGGCGACAAGCTGCACACCTACACGATTGTCGACGCCATCACCGACAAGAACGTGCTGCCGTTCCGCATCGACTACATCAACACGATCAAGACCCAGGCCGGAATCAAGGACAAGAAGGTTCCGGCCATCGATACCGAACGGGCGCTGCTGGCGCCGGAGCGCATCAGCCAGGTCGTGAAGTACATCCGCGAGCATTTCGACCAGAAGACCAAGCGTGCCAGCACCTATCGCCATGATGGCAAACGACTGGCCGGATTCAATTCACTGTTTGCCTGTGCATCCATCGAGGCAGCGAAGCGCTACTACGCGGAATTCGTCACTCAGCAGGAAGCACTGCCAACGGCGAAACGGCTCAAGGTGGGCCTGATCTACAGCTTCGCCGCCAACGAGGAAGAAAGCGAAGACCTGCTGGGGGAGGAGGATTTCGAGACCGACCGGCTGGACGCCAGCTCGCGCGATTTCCTGGACGCTGCGATCCGCGACTACAACGCCCTGTTCGGCACCAGCTTCGATACCAGCGCCGACAAGTTCCAAAACTACTACAAGGACCTCTCGGAGCGCTTGAAAACGCGCGAGCTGGATCTCGTGATCGTGGTCAACATGTTCCTGACCGGCTTCGACGCCACCACGCTCAACACCCTTTGGGCGGACAAGGACCTGAAAAGCCATGGGCTGGTCCAGGCCTACTCGCGCACCAACCGCATCCTCAACTCGGTCAAGACCTACGGCAACATCATCTCGTTCCGCAATCTGGAACAAGCCACCAACGATGCACTGGCGTTGTTTGGCAACAAGGATGCCAAGGGCATCGTGTTGCTGAAGCCGTACGCCGACTACTACAAGGACTACGAACAAAAGATTGCAGAACTCGTGACCGGCTTCCCGCTGGGCACCGCCATCATCGGCGAGGCGGCACGGAAGGCCTTCATCAAGCTGTTCGGCTCGATTCTCCGACTGAAAAACATCCTGACCGCCTTTGACGACTTCGCGGGGCAGGAGATCCTGACCGAGCGCGAATTCCAAGACTACCAGAGCATCTATCTGAATCTGTACGCCGAGTTCCGCAGCACGGCCGAGGCCGAGAAGGAGTCGATCAACGACGATGTGGTATTCGAGATCGAGCTGATTAAGCAGGTCGAAATAAACGTCGACTACATCCTGCTGTTGGTCGAGCGGTACCTGAAGAAAAAAGGTACGGGCGAGGACAAGGAAATCCGCGCCAACATCGAGCGCGCCGTCAACGCGAGCCCGTCCTTGCGCAACAAAAAGGACCTGATCGAGGACTTCGTGGATTCGGTGACTACCAAGTCCAAAGTGGATGCACAGTGGCAGGCGTTCGTGGCAGCAAGAAAGAGCGAGGAGCTGGAACGCATCATCGCGGAAGAAAACCTCAACGCCGAAGCCGCACGCAGCTTCATCGAGAACGCGTTCCGCGATGGCAGCATTCCTACGAGCGGCACCGCCATCACCACTGTGTTGCCGCCAGTGTCCCGGTTCTCAAGAGACAATAACCACGCTGCCAAGAAGCAGTCGGTACTCGACAAGTTGACGGCGTTTTTCGAGCGATATTTCGGACTCTCCTGACAGAGCAACAAAATCGACTGACTCCACCGTAAGCTTTGCGACACGTCATCGAGCATCGTCGCAAAACCCGCGTCATCC
Source organism: Rhodanobacter caeni (assembly GCF_039523575.1). Classification (NCBI taxonomy): domain Bacteria; kingdom Pseudomonadati; phylum Pseudomonadota; class Gammaproteobacteria; order Lysobacterales; family Rhodanobacteraceae; genus Rhodanobacter; species Rhodanobacter caeni. The sequence continues at coordinate 779,139 of NZ_BAAAFO010000003.1, forward strand.
CCTTCGTCCTGCCAAACCATCAATACTCCCGCCGAATCCCGCAAACACGCCCGAAGGAACATCCCCATGCACGCCACCGGCAACTTCGAGGTCAAGGTCCAGCCGCAGGCGGCGGACAATCCGCAGGCGGCTGCCGCCGGGCTGGGGCGCCTGTCGCTGGACAAGCGGTTTCACGGCGACCTGGAGGCCACTGGCCAGGGCGAGATGCTGGCGGCCGGCGACGGCCCGTGCGGGGCGTATGTGGCGATGGAGAAGATCAGCGGCACGCTGCATGGTCGCAGCGGGAGTTTCGTGCTGGTGCACCGTGCGTTGATGGTGGATGGCACGCCGCAGGAGTGGACGGTGGCGGTGGTGCCCGGCAGCGGCAGCGGCGAGCTGGCCGGTATCGGTGGCTCGTTGGCGATCATCCAGGTCGACGGCAAGCACCACTACGACTTCAGCTACACCCTGCCCGGGCACTGAGCCACGCCGGGTTGCTGGCAAGGGCGCGCTCCGCCAACGCGGAACGCGCCCTTGCCGCCGGCGGTTCATGGCGCGCTGGACGGTGCCGCGGGTGCGGGCGCCGATGCGGCCGGCGCCGGGGGCGTGGTGGCCGGAGCGGCGGCAGCCGTCGTCGGAGTGACGCGCCAGATGGTGTTGGAAAGATCGTCGGCCACGATCAGCGCGCCGCGCGGGTCGACGCTGACGCCGACCGGGCGGCCACGGGTCTTGCCGTCCTTGGTGCGGAAGCCGGTAAGGAAGTCGATCGGGTCGCCGGACGGGCGGCCGTTGCGGAACGGAACGAACACCACCTTGTAGCCGACTGGCGGATTGCGGTTCCAGCTGCCGTGCTCGCCCACGAACACGCCATCGCCGAACTGGCCGCCCATCGTGGGTGCCGAGAAGGCGACGCCGAGCGCGGCGACGTGGGAGCCCAGCGCGTAGTCGGGGACGATGGCGGCGGCGACCTTGGCCGGGTCCTGCGGCATCACGCGGGTGTCCACATGCTGGCCCCAGTACGCGTACGGCCAGCCGTAGAAGCCGCCCTCGCGCACCGAGGTCAGGTAGTCGGGCACCAGGTTGGGGCCGATCTCGTCGCGCTCGTTGACCACGGCCCACAAGGTGTCGGTGCCGGGCTGGATCGCCAGCGCGGTGGGGTTGCGCAGGCCGGTGGCGTAGACCTTGTGCGCGCCGGTGGCGGCGTCCACCTGCCAGATCCGCGCGCGATCGACTTCGGCGCTCATGCCGCGCTCGGTGATGTTGCTGTTGGAGCCGATGGCCACGTACAGGTAACGCCCATCGGGGCTGGCCGCCAGCGCCTTGGTCCAGTGGTGGTTGATCGCCGATGGCAGGTCGGTGACCTTGACCGGCGCCCCGCTGGCGTGGGTCTGGCCCGGCTGGTAATCGAAGCGCACCAGTTCGCCCTGGTTGGCCACGTACAGCTTGTTCCCCACCAGCGCCAGCCCGTAGGGCGCATCCAGGTGGTCGGCAAAGACAGTCTTCAACTCGTACTTGCCGTCGCCATCGGCGTCGCGCAGCAGGGTCAGCCGGTTGCCGCTCTTGACCGAGGTATTGCCCTTGGCCTTGATCTTGCCGGCGATCACGTCCTTGGGCTTGAGCTTGGGCGCGTGACCGCCGCGACCTTCGGCGACCAGGATGTCGCCGTTGGGCAACACCAGGGTCTGGCGCGGGATGCCCAGGTCGGTGGCGATCGCCGAGACGGTGTAGCCCTGCGGCGCGATCGGCACCTGGCCATCCCACGGGGCGGGCTTGGCGATGATCATGTCGGGCATCACGCCGCGCGAAGGTTCCGGCAACTTGGGGCTGGCGCCGTACTGGTCGAGATCGGGCGCCTTGCTGCAGGCGGCCAGCAGCATGGCGGCGGCAGCCAGGGGCAGCACGTTCAGGCTGGAGCATTTCATCGGACACCTCCCGCGCGCAGGCTTGCGAAGCTCAACCAGGTGGCCACGAACGCCAGCACGACGGCAATCACCGACAGCACCAGTGCCGTGGGCATGATCGCCCACGCATCCCTGCCGTGATGCAGCGCATCGAAGAAACCGACCAGCCAGGTCGCCACCAGCACGACGATGTGCACCACGCTGCGCCCACCGCGAACCAGGGCGAAGATCTCGCAGATGATGGCCACGGAAACGAGCACCATCGCGCCCACCAGCAGCCACGACGCGAAGTTGCTCCACTGGATCTCGTAACTGCTCCAGTAGGCCCAGTCGGTGAGCAAGGCGACCAGGAACAGCGCCAGCGCTCCGGCCAAGGTCGCCGCATGGAAAAGATGCGCGCCGCCGGGGCGCAATCGATCGACGGTCGAAACCATGCCAGTCTCCTCGGGACGAGTGCGAACCCCATCGTGCGCGATCGAGGTGCCGAGTCATGTGAAGAAGGATGCCCTTCGCCGCGGTGATCCGGGGCAAGTAAGCTGGCCGTCTGTCGGCTCGACAGGGTTTGCCGGGTGGCACGCGGATGATGGAAGCGCTGAACGCATTGCTGTCGACGTACGGGCTTTGGCTCGTGTTCGCGGTTGTGCTGCTGGACCAGGGTGGCATCCCGGTGCCGGCGTGGCCGCCGCTGGTGGTGGCCAGCGCGCAGGCGGTCGGGCGCCAGGACGCGGTGTGGCCGATCCTGCTGGTGGCCACGCTGGCCGCCGTGATGGCCGACACGCTGTGGTACCTGGCCGGGCGCCGGCATGGCGCGCACATGTTGCGGCTGATCTGTCGCATCTCGCTGTCGCCGGACAGTTGCGTGTCCAGCACGCGCGCGACCTATGCGAAGTGGGGGCCGCCGTCGCTGGTGCTGGCCAAGTTCATTCCCGGCTTTGCCGCGGTCGGCACCACCCTGGCCGGGCACCAGCGCACGCCGCTGCGCCGCTTCGTGGCGTATGACGGCACCGGCGCGGTGCTGTGGGCCGGCGCGGCGATCGCGACGGGCGTGGTGTTCCATGACGCCGTCAACGAGGCGCTGCTGACGCTGGAGTCGCTGGGCCGGGTCGGCATCGGCGTGGTGCTGGTGGCGCTGGCGGTGTTTGTCGCGCGCAAATACTGGAAGCGCCGGCTGTTTCTGCGCGAGCTGCGCATGGAGCGCATCTCCGTGCCCGAACTGCAGGCGCTGATGGACAAGCCCGACGGCCCGCTGCTGATCGACGTGCGCAGCGATATCGAGCGCGACGCCACCGGATGGATCCCCGGCGCGGTGCACGCCGCCCGCGTGGCCGAGCTGGCCGCCAATGCCACCGGCGAGGTGGTGGTGTATTGCGATTGCCCCAACGAAGCCTCGGCCGCGCGCGTGGCCAGCCAGCTCAAGCAGCTGGGTTTCGCCCGGGTGCGGCCGCTGGCCGGCGGGCTGGAGGCGTGGCGCGCGCACGGCCTGCCGATGGAGGCGGCGCCGGAGCGCTCACGCCACGCCTGAGCCAAGGTGCGATAGTGGGCGTCCCACGCTGCCCGTTGCCACCTGCGAGGTACTCCATGATCGAACTCATCATCGCCCAGCGCCGCCGCGACCTGGGCTCCTTCGAAGTCGGCCGCGTGCTGCCGTTCGCCCAGCGCCGCATGGTTGGCCCGTACATCTTTTTCGACCGCATGGGGCCCAAGCAGATCGCGCCGGGCCTGCCGCGCGAGGCGGACGTGCGCCCGCACCCGCACATCGGCCTGTCCACCATCACCTACCTGTTCGACGGCGAGATCATGCACCGCGACAGCCTCGGCTCGGAGCAGTCGATCCGCCCGGGCGAGGTCAACTGGATGACTGCCGGCCGCGGCATCACCCATTCGGAGCGTTTCGAGCAGCTGCGCGCGCACGGCGGGCCGCTGGACGGCATCCAGGCCTGGGTGGCCTTGCCTGACGGGCGCGAGGAAATCGACCCGGGCTTCTGGCATTACGCCAACCACGACTTGCCGGTGTTCGAGGATGACGGCGTCGCCGGGCGGCTGATCGCCGGCCGCCTGGCCGGGCTGCAATCGCCGGTGCAGGTCGACTCGCCGCAGTTCTACGTGCACTGGCAACTGCGTGCCGGCGCGCGGGTGTCGCTGCCGGCCGAATACCCCGAGCGCGCGGTCTACGTGGCCAGCGGCAATGTGGAGATCGACGGCGAGCGGGTCGAGGCGGGCAACATGGCGCTGCTGGCGCCGAGCCAGCCCGCCACCATTGCCAGCGCGGACGGCGCGGTGGTCATGGGCCTGGGCGGCGACCCGGTGGGGCCGCGCTACATCGACTGGAACTTCGTCTCCTCCTCGCCGGAGCGGCTCGACCAGGCGCGCGCCGACTGGGCCGCCGGCCGCATGAAACTGCCGGACCTGGACCACGACGAATTCATCCCGCTGCCGCCGAAGCTGGGTGCGAAGCCGGAGCCGATGTCCTGATCCGCAGCGTGTAGGAGCGCACCCTGTGCGCGATGCTTTTGAGGAATCCCGAATCCCCGCGAAAAGCATCGCGCACAGGGTGCGCTCCTACATCGGCGCCGGCGCGTCATCGAAGAAGGCCTGCACGTCGGCCAATTCGCGCGTGCGGGGCATCGGCGGGACGCTGGCGAGGAAGAGCTTGCCGTAGCCCTTGCCGGTGAGGCGCGGGTCGCACAGCATCAGCACGCCGCGGTCGTGCACGTCGCGGATCAGGCGGCCGGCGCCCTGTTTCAGCGCGATCACCGCGCTGGGCACCTGCCAGCCCATGAACGGGTTGATGCCGGACGCTTCCAGCGCGGCCAGGCGCGCCACCAGCACCGGATCGTCGGGTGCGGCGAACGGCAGCTTGTCGATCACCACCACGCTGAGCGCCTCGCCCGCCACATCCACGCCTTCCCAGAAGCTGGCCGCGCCCAGCAGCACGCCGTGGCCGCTGGCGCGAAATTCCTCCAGCAGTCTGGGCCGCGGTGCGGTGCCCTGCACGAACAGCGGCCAGGGCACCTTGTCCTGCAGCAACTCGGCGGCGCGGCGCAGCGCACGGTGCGAGGTGAACAGCAGGAACGCGCGGCCGTTGGACGCTTGCAGCACCGGCAACGCGGCCTCGATCACCTGTTCGGTGTAGTCGCGCGCATTGGGATCGGGCAGTCCCGAAGGGAGGTAGCACAGGCCTTGCCGCGTGTAGTCGAACGGGCTTTCCAGGCTGAGGGTCTGCGGGTCATCCAGCCCCAGCTGGCGCGCGAAATGATCGAAATTGCCCGCCACCGACAGCGTGGCCGAGGTATGAATCCAGGCCGCCTGGGTGCGTTCGCGCAGGCCGCGCATCGGCGCAGCCAGGTCGAGCGGCGTGGCATGCAGGGCGAAACCGCGCGTCCATGTTTCGTACCAGCGCACGTCGCGCTCGCTGCGATCCTCCACGATGCGATCCAGCCGCCCGCTCAAGGCGGTGGCGCGCTCGCTGAGGTGGGAGAAGCCGCGCGAGCGCTCGGCCTGCGAGCCCAGCAGCTCGGCCAGCGTGGCCAGCAGCTCGCGCAATCCGTGCAGCGCATCGCGCACGGCGGCGCGATCCTCCAGCGCCTGGAAGGCGCCGCGCTGCGGCAGCGGCGCCATCGCCAGGCGCAGTTGGCGCAGCGAATCCTGCAACGCCTCCACCGGCTCCAGCAGCAGGCCGATGGCGCCGGTGACTCCCGTGCATTCGGCCAGCGCATCGTGCGCCAGGTCGGTCAGCTGGCGCGCGCTCACGCTCTGCGAAAAGAACTGCCCGGCCAGTTCGGGCACCTGATGCGCCTCATCCAGGATGAAGGCGGCGGCGCCGGGCAGGATCTCGCCGAAACCTTCCTGCTTCAGCGCCAGGTCCGCGAACAGCAAGTGGTGATTGACCACCACCACATCGGCCTCCATCGCCTCGCGACGCGCCTTCACCACGTGGCAGTCGTCGAAGAACGGACACTCCACGCCCAGGCAGTTTTCCGGTGTGGAGGTGACGCGCGGCCACAGCGGCGATTCCTCCGGCACCTCGGCCAGTTCCATCCGGTCGCCACGGCGGGTACGGGCGGACCAGGCGCGGATGGTGGCCAGCTGCGCGGCCTGGCTGCGCTCGAAGGTGGCGCCCTCGCGCACCGTCTGGTCCAGCCGGTACAGGCACAGGTAGTTGGCGCGGCCTTTCAGCAAGGCGGTCTTCAATCGCGCGCCCAGCACCGAGCGCACGCGCGGCAGGTCGCGGAAATACAGCTGGTCCTGCAGCGTCTTGGTGCCGGTGGAAATGATCACCCGCTCGCCCGACAGCAACGCCGGCACCAGGTAGGCGAAGGTCTTGCCGGTGCCCGTGCCGGCCTCGGCGATCAGGGTTTCGCGGCCGGCGATCGCCTGGGCTACCGCCTGCGCCATCCGCTGCTGCGCCTCACGCGGGGCGAAGCTGGGCACCTCGCGCGCAAACGGGCCATCGCTGCCCAGCAGCGCCGCAACATCCGTGGTTGCGGGGTCGTCGTGATCGATCATCACGCCAGTATCGCCGAGCGATCGCGGCGGCGAAACCACGCGCGCTTCCGGACGCTGCCGCTTGCGGCGACAATGCGCGCATCTGCGCGGAGATCCATCCCATGCGGTTATGGACACTGCATCCCAGCTACCTGGACCGGCAAGGCCTGCTGGCGCTGTGGCGCGAGGCGCTGCTGGCGCGCGCGGTGTTGCGCGGCGAGACGCGCGGCTACCGCAATCATCCGCAGTTGCAGCGCTTTCGCGCCCACCCGGCGCCGCTGGCCGCGATCGAGGCCTACCTGTGCGCCGTCTACGCCGAGTCGCTGGCGCGCGGCTACGTTTTCGACCGCAGCAAGATCGAGCCGGTTTGCGCGGTGGCACCCATCGCCGCCAGCACCGGCCAGCTGGCCCACGAATGGGCGCACCTGATGGCCAAGCTGCAGCAACGCTCGCCGCAACTGCACCAGCAGTGGAAGGCCTGCAGGAAGCCGGGCTGCCATCCGCTGTTCCGGCTGGAGCCCGGACCGGTGGCGGACTGGGAGCGCGGCGGCGCCATCGAAAGCTGAAGTTTCAGCGTATGGACGTCTGGACGTCCGTATCAATAGCGCGGCACGGCCGCCTTGTGGCATTCGCCCAGCCACTTGCGCGCGGTGGCGGCACCGTTCTCGTCGTCCGCGTGCTGGCGCAGCTCGACAATCGTCTGCCAGTTGCGGGCGCACAACGGACCCAGCTTCGGGCCCAGCGACCACGAGCGGTGGGCCAGCTTTTCGGCGCCGCTGAAATCGCCCAGGCGGATGGCGATCTCGGCGCGATCCTGCAACAGGGCGGGCGAATCCGGGCTGAGCTTCAACGCCTGGTCGAGCTTGGCCGCGGCGTCGGCATAGCGCCCAGCGTTCGCATCGGCGCGCGCGGCGTCCTGCAGGCCGGTGACGCCGGGATCACCCAGCGGGTTGACGGCGATGACCGAGCTCTCGCGGTCACCGGCGGCGCGGACGGCGGCCACCATGTCGTGGGCGGGCACGGCCGTGCGCGACGGTGCGGGTGGCGGCGGCGTGGCGCAGCCGGCAACCAAGGCTACGGCCAGCAACAAGGCGCCGCGACGGGCGGCTTTTGCAAGATACGACATGGTCAATTCCGGTACGGATCAGCGGGGTTCGACGGAGCAGCAGGAGCCGGCGGAGCGGCAGGTGCGCCCGGCGCATCGGTAGCGGCGGGCTGGCCGATGCCGAACAGGCCCTGCACGCTCTGCCAGGCGCAGCCATCGACCTCGGCGGGCAGGCTGCCGGCCACCACCGGCACCTGTTGCGCACCGTTGCATTGCGGCTCGGTGCGGCGGCCGGTGGCGGGGTTGATCCAGGCCATTTCCAGGCCGCTGCCCGGCGCGCTGGACAACGGCCGCGTGGGCAGCTTGGCGAACAGTTCGCGCCAGGCGCGCAGGCCGCCGGTGGCGCCGAACAGGCCGGCGGGCTTGTTGTCGTCGCGGCCCATCCAGAACACGGCCAGGTGTTCGCCGGTGTAGCCGGCAAACCAGCTGTCGCGCAGGTCGTTGCTGGTGCCGGTCTTGCCGGCGGCGTGCAGCCACGCCAGGCCCGAGTCGCCGATCGAATGCGCGGTGCCGTACAGCGCCACCTGCTGCATCGCCCAGGTAACCAGCCGCACCGCGCTCTGGTATTCGCCGTCGCCGGGCTGCACCTGATAGCGCTTGATGGTGCGGCCGTTGCCATCGAGCACGCCGCTGACGGCAACCAGCGGCAGCGCGTGGCCGTCGGCGGCCAGGTACTGGTAAAGCTGGGTGACCTGCAGCGGCGAGAGATCCAGCGCGCCAAGCAGCAAGGACGGGCTGGGATTGACGCCGGTCAGCCCGAACGACTGCAGGAACGCCTTGATCCGCGGCAAGCCCAGCGCCAGCCCCAGGTGGATGGTGGCCAGGTTCCACGACTTGGCCAGCGCGTCCACCATCGGCACCATGCCGTGGCTCTGGTTGTCGTCGTTCTGCGGCGTCCACACGCTGCCGTTGGGCTGGCGCAGGGAGATCGGGCCGTCGTCGAGCAGGCTGGCCAGGTTCCAGCGCTCGGGCTGGGTCAATGCCACGAGGTAGATGAACGGCTTGATCGTGGAGCCGATCGGCCGGCGCGCATCCAGCGCGCGGTTGAAGCCCTGCGCCCCCGGACGCTTGTCGCCCACCACGGCCAGCACGCTGCCGGTTTGCGCGCCGGTGACCACCGCCGCCGCCTGCACCGCCTCGCCCCGCTTGCCCAGGCCTTTCACCGTGCTGCTGATCGCCTGCTCGGTGTAGATCTGCGCGGCCGGGTCGAGCGTGGTGAAAATGGACAGGTTGCCGCCGCGCAACGTCTCGTCGTCGAAATCGCTGGTGATCTGCTCGCGCACCAGTTGCATGAAGGCGGGGAAACGGTTGTGCGGCAGCTGGCCGTTCTTGATCACATCCAGCGGGGCCGCCTGCGCGGTATTGGCCTGCGCGCCGGTCAGCAGGCCGGTGGTCTCGAACTCCTGCAGCACCAGGTTGCGGCGCGCCAGCGCACGCTCGGGATAGCGGCGCGGATCGTAGTAGCTGGGGCCTTTCACCAGGCCCACCAGCATGGCGATCTCCTGCGGCCGCAGCGCCTCCAGCCGGCGCCCGAAATAGAACTCCGACGCCGCCGCAAAACCGTGCACCGCCTGGTCGCCGCGCTGGCCCAGGAACACCTCGTTGATGTACGCCTCCAGGATGCGCGCCTTGCTGTAGTGCATCTCGATCAGCACCGACATCAGCGCTTCGTTGATCTTGCGGGTGAAGCTGCGCTCGCGGGTGAGGAACAGGTTGCGCACCAGCTGCTGGGTCAGCGTGGACGCGCCCTGCACCGTGCGGCCGGCGCGCAGGTTGGCGACCGCCGCGCGCGCGATGGCCGAGAAATCGATGCCGATGTTGTGCTTGAAATCGCGGTCTTCCACCGCCTGCAGGCCGCTCACCAGCAAGGGCGGCACGTCGGCCAGGTGCACGATGCGCCGCTCCACCTGGCTGGCGCCGTACAGCGTGGCGATGCGTGCCGGGTCCAGGTGCGCGATGGTCATCGCCTTGCCGCTGGCCGTGTCGGTCACCGAACGCACCTCGCCCTTGCCCAGGGTCACCTCGATCCGCTTCGGCAACTCGCCGCCGGCGGGGCCGGCATAGCCGCGCGAGGCGATGGTGTAGCGCGAGCCATCCTTGACCCAGCTACCGGGCAGGTGGCCGCGGTCGCCATGGCGGTAGCCGGCAAAGGTCAGTTCCAGCTCCAGCGCGGCGCTCGTCATCGGCACGCCCGCGGCCAGCGGCAACGGCCGCGCGTACACCCGCGTGGGCACCGCGAACACCAGGTCGTTGAAGCGGTCCTGTACCCGCTTGTTCAACACCAGCATGTACGGCAGCACGAAGCCCACCAGCAGGCCCATGCCGATCCAGAACGGGATGCGCAGCCACGGCCACGAGCGGCGCGCCAGGGAACGGGTACGGGTCAGGAAGGCCAACGGCGGGGAGTCCTCGATCAAATGCGTCGATCATAGGGCCTGCTACCCGAGGCGCATATGAATGGTGCGGGCCGGGAAAGAGGCGAAACGCAGGCAATGCGCCCCCGGTAGGAGCGCACCCTGTGCGCGATGCCCCTTGCGGGATTCGGGATTCGGGATTCGGGATTCGGGATTCGGGATTCGGGATTCGGGATTCGCAAAAGCAAAAGCATCGCGCACAGGGTGCGCTCCTACCGGGGAGGTACCCACATCGATGGATCGGGATCGAACGGGCCTGGATGGATGCCGAGCAGGCGCTGCAATTCGCCGTTGTCGGCGATCAGGTCGGTGTCCAGCCGGTTCAGCGGCCCGCGCAGCCGCGGCAGTGCGCGGGCGCAGGCGCGCAACAGGGCGCCGGGCAGCGGCAAGGGCAAGGTGGCGCAGGGCTGGCTGCGGCGCACGCGGCGGAACATCTCGACGAACGGCAGGCGCTCGCCACCGCCGATCGGCAGGATGCGGCCGGCCGCGGCCGGGCAATCCAGCGCCGCCAGCACGGCCTGGGCGATGTCGTCGGCGTGTACCGGCTGGCGCAGGCCGCGCCCGCCCGGCAGCGGAAAAACCCGCAGGCGCTGCGCGCGACGGGCGATCGGCGTGAGGCTCTTGTCCATGCCGGCGCCATAGATCAGCGTGGGCCGCAGCACGGTCCACGCACAGCCGTGGCGGGCGCAGGCGGCCGCCAGCGCCGACTCGCCATCGCGCAATTGCTGCGAGATGGCGCGTTCGGCCGGCACCGCCGAATCACGCTTGGTCTCGGCACTCATCGAGCTGGTGGCAATGACCCGGGGCGCGGTCGCGAACGACGTGGCGGCCAGCCAGTCCGCGAACGGCTGCAACGGGCCGAAGCTGATGACGGCCGAGAGCGGCGGCAACGCGGGCACCTGCTCGGGAAGCTGGCCTTGCAGCCAGCGCACGCCGGCCGGCGTCGATCGCGCCCGACGGCTCACGGCGATCACCGACTCGCCGCGATCCATCAACCGCGGCAACAGGAAATGGCCAATCTGGCTGCTGCCACCAAACACCAGGATCGTCATGGCCGGCTCGCTCCCCGTGCGGATTGAATGCCGCCGGCTGGATTCACGGACCGCCCTGCAAACGGATGGCCATTTCCTGCACGCGCGCGCTGTCGGGCGCCAGTTTGCGGGCGCTGTTGAGCGATTGCGCGGCGCCCACGCGGTCGCCGCTGGCCAGCTGGCGATCGGCCTGGTCGAGCCAGGCGTTGGCCAGGCGATTGCCCAAGGTGCGCTGCGCGGGGTCGCCCGGCGCCAGTTCGGCCAGGTTGGCCAGCATGTCGGAGGCCGCCCCCAGCCGGCCGGCGGCCAGCGCCTCGTTGAACTGCTTTTCCACCTGCACCGGCAAGGCCTGCAGCCCATGCCGCGCCTCGGCGTTGTTGCCGTCGATGGCCAGCGCCTGACGATACAGGTCGTAGGCGCTCTCGCCGGGCGGCAGCATGATGTCGCCGCGCGTGGCAGCCGCCTGCGCACGCTGCAGCAGCTGGGTGATTTGCGCCTGTTGGGCGGCGGACAAGGCGGGCGATACCAGCCCCGCATCGTCCGGCGCGGCTTTCGTCGCTGGCGCCGTCGAGGCATCGGACGGCGTGGCATCGGTGGTGGCGATACGCGCCCGCGCCGCGGCCAGGTCGGCCGATTGCGGTGCCAGCGCGGCCGCCTGGTCCAGCAAGCCGGCGGCCTGGCTGCGGTCGCCGGCGTCGATCGCGGCATTGGCGCGCACGATCATCGCCTGCGCCACCATGCCCAACCCGGCACGCGCGTCGCGGCTGTCCGGATCGAGCGCCAGCGCCGCCTTGAAATGCGCCAGCGCGGTGTCGTCGCCGGGACCGCTGATGCGGCCTTCGCCAAGCGCGGCGCGCCCCTGCCTGATCGCCTCGTCCAGCGCGTCGCTGTTCTGCTGGCGCTGCTGCGCCTGCTGCGCGCGCAAGGCGGGCAACGCGCCGTGGCTGGGTAGCAGCGCGGCCAGCCGGTCGATCAACGCGGCCGCTTCGCTGTCGTGCTTTGCATCGAGTGCCTTGCGCGCCTGCTCGGCCAGCGCGTCGCCGACCTGGTTGAGGCCGTGGGCGGCCACCGCATTGCCCGGGTTGGCACGCAGCACCTGCAGATACAACGTGCCGGCGCCCTGCTCGCCATCCAGCTTGCCGGCCGCATAGGCCTGGCGTGCGCGATCGACGAGATCGTCGGTCGGCAACTTCGCCGCGCGGGCCTTTTCGATGGCATGGTCGAGCCGGTCGATGTCGCTGCCGCCGCCCAGCAGTTCGCGCGCCACGGCGGCATGCTGCGCGGCCTGGTCGAGCTGGCCGGCCTGCAGCGCCGTGTCGCCCTGCGACAGCTCGGCACGGCCGACCTGGTGCAGGCCGTTGCGGGCGGCATCGTTGTCCGGCTCCAGTGCCATGGCGGCCTGGTAGAGCTCGCGGGCACTGGTGCCGTCCTGGCCGTCCAGACGTCCATCCTGCAAGGCCTGTTGCGCGCGGCTCAGCACGTCGTTCAACTCGGTGCGCGGCAGCATGCCACGCAGGTCGTTCTGCTTGACCCACACGACGACGACCAGCGCCACGACGATCAGCAACAGCACGGCCATCAGCCAGCCGCGCCGGCCCGGCGCCGATGGCGGCGCGCTGGCGCGGACGTGGCCGCGGGACACGCGCGGCTCCACCGTCACCTGCGGCAACCCGTCGGATGCCGGCGCCGGGGCGGGCGCGTCCAGCCGGTCGATGTCGCCGAGCGTGGGCTCGGTGCGACGGCGCGGATCGTTTTCGTGGTTTTCCCTGTTTCCGCTCATAAATCCATGGCTTTCCGGGCAACTGGCCCAGCTTAACATCGGCCTGGCGACGCCCCGCGGGCGCGGGCGCCGGTATTGCGCGTGGATTCAGCCGACGCCCACGCGGCGGGCGTCGATCACGTTGGGCAGGGCCTGCAGCTTGGCCAGCAGGATCGACAGCTGCTCGTAATCGCGCACGCGCAGGGTGAAGCGCATCTCCACCTCGCCCGTCTGCACGAACAGCCGGCTGGACGAGGCGATGATGTGGGTGTTGGCGTTGCTGATCACGCTGGTGATGTCTTTCTGCAGGCCCTTGCGGTCGTAGCCGCGCACTTCGATGTCGACTTCATACGCCTGCGCCGACGCCGTGCCCCAGTTCACCTCGATCACCCGATCCGGATCGCGCCGCGCCAGCCGCGCCAGGCTGGCGCAGTCGGCCCGGTGCACCGACACGCCGCGGCCGCGGGTGATGAAGCCGCGCACCGGATCGCCCGGCAGCGGCTGGCAGCAGCGCGCCAATGTGGTCAGCAGGTTGCCGATGCCCTGGATGCTGAGCGCGCTGTGGTCGAGCGTGGCGTGGCGCGACGCCACCGGTGTGGCCGACTGGGTGACCAGCGGTGCCGGTGGCTGCGCTGCCTCCTGCAGGACGCGGGTGAGCTGACCGGGCGTGATCTCGCCCAGCGCCACCGCCACCAGCAGGTCGTCGGTGGTCTTCAGGTTGAAATGGGCAGGCAGTTTCGCCACGTCGGTGGCGGCAACGGCGGGCAGCGCCATGCGCTTGAGCTCGCGCTCGAACATGGCGCGGCCGGCCGCCACGTTGGCGTCGTGCGCCAGCTTGCGGAACCACACGCGCACCTTGTCGCGCGCCCGCGCCGTGTTGAGATAGCCGTGATGCGCCGACAGCCAGTCGCGGCTGGGTTCGGCAATCCTGGTGGTGAGGATCTCCACCCGATCGCCACTTTGCGGCTGGAACGTCAGCGGCACGATGCGGCCATTGACCTTGGCGCCGCGGCAGCGATGGCCCACCTCGGTGTGCACGTGGTAGGCGAAATCCAGCACGGTGGCGCCGTGCGGCAGATCGAACACCTCGCCCTTGGGCGTCAGCAGGTAGACGCGATCCTCCAGCAGCTCGGTCTGCAGGTCGGCGGCGAGCTTGCTGTCATCCTCGCCGCGCGTGTCGAGCAGCTTGCGCATCCAGGCGATCTTGGCCTCGAACTCGGCATCGGCGCTGCCGCCCTCCTTGTAGCGCCAGTGCGCGGCCACGCCCAGCTCGTTGGCGCGGTGCATCTCGTGGGTGCGGATCTGCACCTCCAGCGTCTTGCCCGACGGCCCCACCACGGCCGTGTGCAGCGACTGGTAGCCGTTGCCCTTGGGCCGCGCGATGTAGTCGTCGAACTCGCCCGGCAGGTGCGGCCAGCGCGCATGCACCACGCCCAGCGCGGCGTAGCAGTCGGACACGCTGTCCACCAGCACGCGCACCGCGCGGATGTCGTACAGGTCGGAAAACTCCAGCGCCTTGCGCTGCATCTTTTTCCAGATGGAATAGATGTGCTTGGGCCGCCCGGCCAGGTCGGCATGGATGCCGGCGGCCTGCAGATCGCGCTGCAGCTCGTCCAGCGATTGGCGGATGAACGCCTCGCGGTCGGCGCGGCGCTCGTCCAGCAGTTTGGCGATGCGGCGGTAAGTGTCTGGCTGCAGGTAGCGGAACGCCAGGTCCTCCAGTTCCCACTTCAGTTGCCAGATGCCGAGCCGGTTGGCCAGCGGCGCGTGGATGTCGCGGGTGAGCCGGGCCAGCGCGGCGGCCTCTTCGGCCGGCCATGCCGCGGCGGCGCGCATCCGCGCCAGCTGCCGCGCCAGCAGGATGAACACCACGCGCAGGTCGCGGATGATCGCCAGCAACAGCCGCCGCAGGCCCTCGGACGCCCCTTCCGGGGCGCGCTTCTGCGCATGCAGCGCCCACACCTGCTCGGCCGCCTGCTGGCCGGCCACCAGCCGCTGCACGTCGGCCGGTAGCGATTCGCCGCGCGCCTTCCATACCGCCGGCGCCACCCGCGCCAGCTCGAACCACAACGCCGCCGCCAGCGTCTGCGCATCGCAGCCGAGCATGTCCAGCAGATCCAGCACGTCGGCGCAGCCGGCCTCGTCCAGCGGCTGGCCGGCGCAGGCGTCCAGCGCGTCGGCCAGCAGCGGCGACAGCGCCGCGGCGCGATCACGCCAGCGATTCAGGCTGGAAGGTTGGGCGGCACGAACCATGATGGGCGGGGTTCCGGGGGACGTTTCATGCTCTTGACTGGCGATCAGGCTCAGCCATGAGTTCCGTTCGCGCTGAGCGTAGCTTGCGATAGCAAGCGAAGTCGAAGCGGCCCTTCGCGGCTACCCTTCGACTTCGGCCCTGCGGGCCTACGCTCAGGGCGAACGGACAGAAGCTCAGCTGAGCCTGGTCGCTGACCGGCCTCATTTTAGGACACGGCGAACGCCATGATCGTGACCGGTATCAGCCCGGCACGCCCAGAAACGTGCGCACCGCGGCCGCGTCGAATGGCCAATCCAGTTCGCGGCCTGTGCGCGTATCGCGCAGCACGGGCACGCGTACGCCGTAGCGCGCTTCCAGCTCGGGCGAGTCATCCACCCACTGGCTGTCGAAATCCGGCGCGTGCGCCTCGGCCAGCACCGCCAGGGCCAGGTCGCAGAGATGGCAGTAGTCGCGCTGGTACAGGATCAGATCAGGCATGGATACTCTTGCTCAAGATCGCCCAGCCCCAACCGTTCGCGCTGAGCGTAGTCCGCGGAGCGGGCGGAGTCGAAGCGCCGCCAAGGTGCGGGTTGCACATCGCTGCCGTGTCCTTCGACTTCGGCCTTCGGCCTACGCTCAGGATGAACGGGCGTGAGCAGTCATCATTCGGGTCGGGCATGCGTTTCGGCAGGGGCTGGGTTCAAGGTCGCTGCGTAGAATAACCCGCACCTCTTTCATCGCCGCCGCAGCATGGCCGTCAGCGTATTCGACTTGTTCAAGATCGGCATCGGGCCGTCCTCCTCGCACACGGTGGGGCCGATGCGCGCGGCGGCGCGTTTCGCCGAACGCTGGCTGGAGGAAAAGGGCGTGCTGGACCAGGTCACCCGCGTGCGCGCCGAACTCTTCGGTTCGTTGGCGCTTACCGGCCGCGGCCATGGCACCGACAAGGCCGTGCTGCTGGGGCTGGAAGGCCAGCATCCCGACACCGTCGATCCGGATTGCATCCCCGCCACGCTGCAGCGCATCCGCGCCAGCGGCCGGCTGCAGTTGCTGGGCAAGCGCGACATCGCGTTCGACGAGAAGAGCGACCTGGTATTCAACAAGCGCCAGAAGCTGCCGTTCCACACCAACGGCATGCGCTTTTTCGCGTACGACGCCGAAGGCAACGAACTGGCCACGCGCGACTACTACTCCGTGGGCGGCGGCTTCGTGGTCAACAAGGACGAGGCCGCCGAAGACCGCATCGTGGCCGACACCACCGAACAACCCTACCCGTTCAGCAGCGGCGACCAGATGCTGGCCTTGTGCGAACAGCACGGCATGACCATCGCGCAGCTGATGATGGCCAACGAATCGGTGTGGCGCAGCGAAGCGGAAACACGCGCCGGCCTGCTGACGATCTGGCAGGCGATGCAGGATTGCGTGGCCCGCGGCCTGCGCTCGCCCGGCACCCTGCCCGGCGGCCTGCACGTGGCGCGCCGCGCACCGGCGATGGCGGAGGAACTGCGCAACCAGCCCGAGGCGGCGCTGCGCGATCCGCTGACCATCCTGGACTGGGTCAACCTGTACGCGCTGGCGGTGAACGAGGAGAACGCCGCCGGCGGCCGCGTGGTCACCGCGCCGACCAACGGCGCGGCCGGCATCGTGCCGGCGGTTGGCCATTACTACCTGCGTTTCTGCCCCAAGGCCGACGAGGACGGCATCGTCGACTACCTGCTCACCGCCGCCGCCATCGGCATCCTGTACAAGGAGAACGCCTCCATCTCCGGCGCCGAAGTCGGTTGCCAGGGCGAAGTCGGCGTGGCCTGCTCGATGGCCGCCGGCGGCCTCACCGCCGCGCTGGGCGGCAGCATCCGGCAGGTCGAGAACGCCGCCGAGATCGGCATGGAGCACAACCTCGGCCTCACCTGCGACCCGATCGGCGGCCTGGTGCAGATCCCCTGCATCGAACGCAACGCGATGGGCTCGGTGAAAGCCATCAACGCCAGCCGCATGGCCCTGAAAAGCGATGGCAAGCACCGCGTCAGTCTGGACAAGGTGATCAAGACCATGCGCGACACCGGCCGCGACATGAAGGACAAGTACAAGGAAACCAGCCGCGGCGGGCTGGCGGTCAACGTGATCGAGTGCTGAGGCGGGTCGCAGGGTTTGCGCCGGTGGAAGCACCTGGGGCATAAACTGTCCGGGACGCACGCCGCAGCGACGTCTCCACCGATGATCGCAACGATCCGTCCCAGGGCAGGAACCGGTCTTGACCACGTTCAATGAGGATTCGCGAGTCAAGATCCCGGCCCTGCTGCATCTGTCGCGGCTGGGCTACGACTACCTGTCGCTGAAGCAGGCGCGTCGCGATGAGCGCAGCAATATTTTTCCGGAGATTCTCGAAACAGCCCTGCTACGCATCAACCCCGACCTGCACCGCCAGGACCTGTCCAGCCTGCTCGATGAAATCCGCCTGGACCTGCAGAACGAAGACTTGGGCAAGGCGTTCCACAAGCGCCTCACCGCACGCTCGGGCGTACGCCTGATCGACTTCGACAACCTCGACAACAACAGCTGGCACGCCGTCACCGAACTGCCGTTCGAGAACGGCGAGGACAACTTCCGCCCCGACATCACCCTGCTGGTCAACGGCCTGCCACTGGCCATCATCGAGGTGAAGAAGCGCATGAATCCCGGCGGCGTGCTCGAAGAGCGCCGGCGCATGGATCGCCGCCACGCCAACCGCAAGTTCCGCCACTTCTTCAACCTGATCCAGCTGCAGGCGTTCTCCAACAACATGGAGTACGACGAGGCGGCCATCGATCCCGTGCAAGGCGCGTTCTATGCCGCGTCCACCTATGGCGACGCGCACTTCAACTACTTCCGCGAGGAACGCGCGGCGGAGCTTGCCGGTGCCATCGGTCCGCTGCGGGAAGACACCGAGGACGCCATCCTCACCGACACCAACCTGGTCAGCATCAAGGGCACGCCGGAGTTCGAGCGCAACAAGGCCGCCGACACGCCGACCCATCGCCTGCTCACCTCGCTGTTCAGTCGCCAGCGGCTCGCCTTCATCCTGCGATACGCCTTCGCCTGGCTGGATGAGGAAGACGGCATCCAGAAACACGTGATGCGCTACCCGCAGTTGTTCGCCACCTTGGCCATCGCCGATCGTCTGGCGGCGGGCGTGCGCAAGGGCATCGTCTGGCACACCCAGGGCAGTGGCAAGACCGCGCTGGCCTATTACAACGTGCGCTTCCTCACCGACTGGTTCCGGCAGACCGGGCAGGTACCGCGGTTCTACTTCATCGTCGACCGGCTGGATCTGCTCAAGCAGGCAAGGGACGAATTCCGCCTGCGCGGCCTCACCGTGCACGTGATCGACAGCCGCGACGCCTTCGCCCGCGACATCAAGCAGAGCGGAGCCGCCCGCAACGACCGTGGAACGGCCGAGATCACCGTGGTCAACATCCAGAAGTTCAAGGACGACCCGGAGGTGACCGCCGCGCAGGACTACAACCTTGCCGTGCAGCGCGTGTACTTCCTCGACGAGGTGCACCGCAGCTACAACCCGAAAGGCAGCTTTCTCGCCAACCTGGAACAGTCCGATCGCAGCGCGATCAAGATCGGCCTCACCGGCACGCCGCTGATCGGCGAGCAGTTGCAGTCCAAGGCGCTGTTCGGCGACTACATCCACAAGTACTACTACAACGCTTCGATCGCCGATGGCTACACCCTGCGCCTGATCCGCGAGGAAATCGCCACCCGCTACAAGATGCAGCTGCAGCAGGCACTGGCGGCGATCGAAGTGCAACAGGGCGGCATCGAGCGCAAGGCGCTGTACGCCCACAAGCACTTCGTCGGCGCCATGCTCGACTATATCCTGCGCGATTTCGTGCAGTCCCGTATCACCTTCGGCGACGACAGCATCGGCGGCATGGTGATCTGCGACAGCGCCGAGCAGGCACGCGAGCTGCACCGCCAGTTCCAGCAGCTCATGCAACGGGAGGCGCGGCCCATCGTGGCCGAGCCGGCCAACGATGCCGCCTACCGGCAGGATCGCGTGGCCGAGGATGCCGCCCGTTACGCCAAGCAGCCGCTCAGCGCCGTGCTGATCCTGCACGACGAGGGCGACAAGCAGTCGCGCGAAGACCAGGTCAAGGCCTACAAGAAAGGCCGGATCGACCTGCTGTTCGTCTACAACATGCTGCTCACCGGCTTCGACGCGCCGCGGCTCAAGAAGCTGTACTTCGGGCGCGTCATCAGGAACCACAACCTGCTGCAGGCGCTGACCCGGGTCAACCGCCGCTACGGCAAGTTCCGCTACGGCTACGTGGTGGACTTCGCCGACATCCAGGCCGAATTCGACAAGGCCAACCGCGACTACTACGACGAGCTCACCGCCGAACTGGGCGACGAGATCGAGCACTACAGCCAGCTGTTCATGAGCGAGGCCGAGATCCGCGCCAGCGTCGAGGCCATCCGCGAGGCGCTGTTCGCCTTTTCGCTGGACGACGCCGAGCTGTTCTCGCAGCAGGTCGGCCAGATCCATGACCGCCAGCAACTGCTCGCCATCGTCAAGGCGCTCACCCAGGCACGCGAGCTGTACAACCTGATCCGCCTCGGCGGCCACGAGCAACTCGCCGGCTTGCTCGATTTCCGCAAGCTGCGCCTGCTGCACATCGAGGCCCAGAACGCGCTGGCCGCGCTCAACCTCAAGCACCAGCTGGAACACGCCAGCGACACCTCCGGCCTGCTCAACCAGGCGCTGGAGGACGTGATCTTCAAGTTCGAGAAGGTTGGCGAGGCCGAACTAAAGCTGGCCGACGAACTGAAGGACATCCTGCGCCGCACCCGCGAAACCCTGGCGTCCACCCAGGACCCGCAAGACCCGGCGTGGATCAGCCTCAAGGACGAACTGGAGCGCCTGTTCAAGGCCAAGAAACTCAGCGAAGTGAGCCAGCAGGACATGCAGGCCAACATCACGGCGCTGCGCGACATCGAACAACACGCCCGCGTACTCGAGCAGGCCAACGCCAACCTGGCCGCCCGCTACGGCGGCGATGGCAAGCTGATGCGCGTGCACAAGCGCCTGCTGGACTCGCACCGCCTCGGCGACAACCAGACCCGCCTGCACGCTGCGCTGGCCGGCATCAAGCGCGACATGGACGGCGCCGTGCTGGGCAACCGCGAACTGCTGGGCAACCCGGCGTTCTTCGAGCGCAGCGTGATGCCCATCGTGATGCGGCACTTCCAGGACAAGCCGCCCGAGCCGGACGCTGACACCCGCCGCCTGATCCAGCGGCTGCTGGTGGGCGAATACCTGGGCGAATCCCAGGGACGGTTGCCCTTCGGTTGAACGCGGATTCCTTGTTCTGGCGAATCGCACGATCGCATGCTAGGGTTTGCATCGCAGATGCAATACATGAGGATGCCGCCATGAAAACCGCTACCCTGCCGCCGCTTCGCGTCTCTCCCGAGTTGCGCCAGGCAGCCGAGGCTGCATTGCGCGAAGGCGAAAGCCTGTCGAGTCTGATGGAGCAATCCTTGCGCGACGAGGTCAATCGCCGCCGCACGCAGGCCGAGTTCATCGCCCGCGGTCTGGCGGCGCGGGAAGAAGCCAAACGTACCGGCGTGTACTACACCGTCGACGAAGTCATGGGTTCCCTGCGCGACATCCTGGCCGAGGCCAAGGCGAGAAAGCGCAAGTGAGCCACCGGGTCCGGTTTTCCGAAACGGCCCTGCGTGATATCGAAAGGCTCTATCAGTTTCTCGCCGACCGCGACATCCAGGCCGCCGATGACGCGTTGCATGCTCTCGAAAAAGCGTGGGAGCTGCTGGGCAACTTTCCCTTTTCCGCGCGCAAGGCGGATCCCGCCAGCCCACTCCTGCGCGAACTGATCGTCCCCTTCGGCGGCGCAGGCTACGTCGTGCTGTTCGACATCACCGATGGCGCCACCCTCACCGTGCTGGCCGTTCGCCACCAGCGCGAAGACGACTACCACTGAAACCGAACCTTCGACATTCCCGAACCCGATGAACCCGCCCAGCTACCAGCAACAAACCCGCGACCTGATCGACGGCCTCAAGGCCGTGTGCGCCAGCGCCGGCCTCGGCAACGACGGCAATGAATACAAGATCATCGTGCAGACCTTTCTGTACAAGTTGCTGTGCGACAAGTTCGCTTACGAGATGAAGCGCGCCTGCCCGGCGCTGGCCGGCGTGGACGACTGGATCGTCGGTTGGCAGGCACTGCCCGAAGAGGCGCAGCAAGACCTGCAGGACATGCTGCCTGCGGAAACCCCGCGCCTCAGCGCCGACCAGCTGATCCCCAGCCTGTTCAACCGCCAGAGCGAACCCGGCTTCGCCCGGCTGTGGGACGACACCCTGATCGCCATTGCCGTGGCCAACAACGACATCTTCGCGGTGCAGACCGACGACGGCGAGAAGGTGCCGCTATTCGACCGCTTGAGCGAATACGTCACCGGCAGCCTGGAGAAGCGCGACGGCTTCGTGCGCGCGCTGTTCAACAAGCTGGTGGGGGTGAGCTTCGAGCGCCTGTTCGAGCAGAAGTACGACTTCTACGCCGCCCTGTTCGAATACCTGATCAAGGACTACAACAAGGACAACGGCGGCAAGTACGCCGAGTACTACACCCCGCACGCGGTGGCCACCATCATGGCCGACATCCTGGTGCCCGAAGACCAGCGCGGCACGGTGAAAAACGCCGCCTGCTACGACCCGGCCTCGGGGTCGGGCACCTTGCTGATGGCGCTGGCCCATGCCATCGGCGAAGACCATTGCAGCATCTGGTCGCAGGACATCTCGCAGAAATCCTCCAGCCTGCTGCGCCTGAACCTGGTGCTCAACAAGCTGGTGCACTCCATCCCGCACATCACCCAGGGCAACACCATCCTGCACCCGGTGCACAAGGTCGGAAAGTCGCTGCGCCAGTTCGACTACATCGTCTCCAATCCGCCGTTCAAGATGGATTTTTCCGATTTCCGCGACGACCTGGACAGCGACGCCAACGCCACACGCTTCTTCGCCGGCATCCCCAAGGTGCCCAACAAGGCCAAGGACAAGATGGCGATCTACCTCTTGTTCATCCAGCACATCATCGCCAGCCTCAAACCCGGCGGCAAAGCGGCCGTGGTGGTGCCCACCGGTTTCATCACCGCCGCCAGCGGCATCGAGCTGCGCATCCGCCAGAAGCTGGTGGACGAGAAGATGATCGCCGGCGTGGTCTCCATGCCCAGCAACATCTTCGCCACCACCGGCACCAACGTGTCGATCCTGTTTCTTGATCGCAGCGAGCGTGACCGCGTGGTGCTGATTGATGCCTCCGCGCTGGGCGAGAAGGTCAAGGAAGGCAAAAACCAGAAAACCCTGCTCAGCGGCGCCGAGGAGCAGCGCATCGTGGACACCTTCAACGCCCGCGAGCAGCAAGAGGATTTTTCGGTGGTGGTCGATCACGCGGCGATCGCGGCGAAGAATTATTCGCTGAGCGCGGGGCAGTATTTCCAGGTGAGGATCGATTACGTGGATCTGACGTCGGAGGAGTTCTCGGCGAAGGTGGCGGCGTATCAGGCGAATCTGGTGGGGATGTTTGAGCAGTCGCGGGAGCTGGAAGGCGAGATTGGCAAAGGACTTGCGAGGCTCGCGCTGCATGTGTGATGACTTCACCACGATTAGCGCGGTCGCCGACATCTTCGATGGCCCTCATGCGACCCCGAACAAAACCGACGACGGCCCGTTTTTCCTGAACATCGCCAGCCTGCAAAACGGGCGCCTGGTGCTTGCTGACTCTGCACATCTCAGCGACGAAGATTTCGTCCGCTGGACGAGGCGCGTCACTCCCAGCGAGAACGACCTGTTGTTCTCATACGAGACGCGCTTGGGTGAGGCTGCGCTCATGCCTGCGGGTATCAGGGCGTGTCTCGGACGCCGCATGGGCTTGTTGCGTCCAAAACTCGGCAAGGTCGATCCGGAGTTCCTGCTGTACTCCTATCTTGGCCCGCACTTTCAACAAGAAATCGTCGCGAACACGATCACGGGCGCAACCGTTGATCGAATCCCCGTTTCCGAAATCGGAAAGTTCAAGATACGAATTCCGGAGCTTGCCGAGCAGCAAAAAATCGCCGCCGTCCTCTCCGCCCTCGACGCCAAGATCGACCTCAACCAGCGCATCAACGCCGAGCTGGAGGCGCTGGCGAAGACGATCTACGACTACTGGTTCGTGCAGTTCGACTTCCCCGACGCCCACGGCCGTCCCTACAAATCCAGCGGCGGCGCGGTGGTCTGGAACGACACCCTCAAGCGCGAAATTCCGGCGGGGTGGTGCGTGCTGACGATTGGCGATGTGATCCTGAAACAGCCGAAAGCTCTTAAGGTACCGACCAGTTCCGTACAAACAAATGGCTCAACGCCAGTTATCGATCAAAGTACAGATTTCATTTGTGGATACACCGATGAAGCCGACGCCAAGATAGAAATTGAAACGCCACATGTCGTATTCGGTGATCATACGCGGATAGTCAAACTCGTCTGCTTTGACTACGCGCGAGGTGCAGACGGAACCCAAGTGTTGGTTCCGAACACGGAATTAGTGGCACCATTCGCATTTTTTCAATCCATAGCCAGGGTTGACCTGTCGAACTATGGATACGCGCGCCATTTTAAGTTTCTCAAAAGTGCACACATAGTCGTGCCAGAGATTTGCTTAGCCAATGGATATGATGAAGTCGTGAGGCCACTCTTCACTTCAGTTGAAGGCAACAGGCGACAGAACCGCGAACTCACCCACCTCCGCGACTGGCTCCTCCCCCTGCTGATGAACGGCCAAGTGCGCGTGGCATGACTGTGCGCGCTGCACCGCCATGCTGCTCAAGCGCCTGAAGCAGTCGAGCTCCGGCGTTCCAGAGCTTCCACGACGACGTGATGTGCGATGCACTCGCACCCCGCGCCTCACACCCACGGCGCCAGCATGCGCAACCAGCGCGGGCGCCAGGCCAGGGTGAAGGCGACCAGCAGGGAGGCGGCCGTCGAGGACATTACCCAGACCAGGGCCGCCATCGAGGCGTGATCCACAGCCAGGCACAGGCCCAGCGCAGCGACGATGCCCGCCACACCCAGCCATCGCAGAAGGCGTGCCATGACCGATGAGGGAGCGCGCTCCCACACCCGTTGCGCATGCACCGGCATCGACACGGCCAGCCAGCCCATGCCGGCCACGCTGGCTAGCCACGCCGCCAGCAACAGGCAGGTCGCGAGTACGGCGTCAGGCACGTGCCATCTCCATGCCGGCCATGCGTGACGGCGCGGCGTGGGCGCGGCGCTTCAACGCGCGAGCCGTCAGACAGGCCACGGCGGCGCTGCACAACAGGAACAAGTCGATGCCCGCCACCGGCCAGTAGCCGGTCGCGATCGTGCGCCACAGGTAATCGCCGGTGGTGATTCCGTTCAACACCATGGCTGACAGCGCCAGCGTCGCGATCGCGATGCACTGCTCGCGCCAGGCCGGATTGGCCAATCCCTGCGCAACCGGTGCGCTGCGCCAACCGGCATGCAGCAGCGCCAGCGCCCAGGTGCCCCAGAATGCGTAGCGCTCCCAGTCGTCGCGCGCCGGCAGGTTTTCCGGCAGCAGGCGATTGGCCACCAGGATGCCCAGCGTAGCCAGCAGCATGCCGGTCACCGTGGTGACCGCCAGCGCATCGACGATGCGTGCGCCCTGGCTGCCCCGCTGCGCATGCTGGCGCTTGCGCTTCTCGACGAAGAACACGAAGCCGGTCGCGATGCAAACCGCGCCGGCCAGTCCGCCCAGCAGGTAGAACCAGCGCAACAGCCAGTGGCGGAAGTGCTGCAGGTGCAGCCCGGTGAGAAATTCGCTGACGCGGCCCGTGGACGTGGCCGGCGGATCAACGCGAATCAGTTCGCCCGTCGATGCCTTGAAGTGGATGCCGTCGCCCACCAGCGCGATGCGATCCGTGCCGGCGCGGTAGACGCTGACGTAGCCGTTGGCGTCGCCCACGTGCTGCAGCATCAGCAGCCCGACGTCGCCGGCCTTGTCGTCCGCGGCCCAGCGGCGTTGCGCCTCGGCCACCATCGCATCCACCGAGGCCAGCCCCGCCGGCACGCCGGCACGGTCGTGCGGCAAGCCGGTTTCCCGCGCTTCCACCTGTTCATGCAGATCGTGCAGGCCGTGCAATTGCGTGTGCCCCACCGGGAAGTAGTAGGCGCTGGCGAAGATCACCAGGCCGGTGAAGGCAAAGAAGAAATGGAACGGCAGCGCCACCACGCCGGTGAGGTTGTGCAGGTCCAGCACGCTGCGCAGGCGCGCCCTGCCCGGGCGGAAGGTGAAGAACTCGCGCAGCAGCTTGCGGTGCATGATCACGCCGCTGACCAGGGCGGCCAGCATCATCAGCGCGGAGAAACCCACGATCCAGAAGCCCAGGTTTTTCCAGTCCAGCGTGAGGCTGTAATGCATCGGGTAGAAGAAGCCGCTGCCGATCTTCAGCTGGTCGTCGGGCAGTGCCTTGCCGCTGCGCGGATCGATGGTGGCATAGGCCCAGATCGCCTCCTCCGGGTCTTTCGCGTTGGGCACCTCGTAGCCCGCGTACAACGCCAGCACCGGATCGCGGTGGGTGGTGTAGGCGCTCCAGTTGACCACGGTGTCGAAGCGTTGCGGCATCGCGCCGTCGACCCGCAGACGCATGGCGTCGACCGCCTCGGACGTGGGGTGCATGCGCTCGAACGCCGGTCGCAGCACCCGCTCGAACGAAGGCATCGGTTGCGGCGCGATGCGGGTGGCGGGGACCGTCCAGCGGTCGATCTCGCGATCGAACACCGACAGCGCGCCGAAGAAGAACGCCGCCATCAGCACGAAGCCCAGCACCAGGCCGAACCAGGTGTGCAGCCATGCCATGGCCTGCCGGAAATTGGAAAACATCACGGCGCCTCCTCAGGTCAGCAGCGATTGCACGAACGAAGCGG
The DNA here is from genome assembly GCF_039523575.1 of Rhodanobacter caeni. Classification (NCBI taxonomy): domain Bacteria; kingdom Pseudomonadati; phylum Pseudomonadota; class Gammaproteobacteria; order Lysobacterales; family Rhodanobacteraceae; genus Rhodanobacter; species Rhodanobacter caeni. The sequence continues at coordinate 805,020 of NZ_BAAAFO010000003.1, forward strand.
CGGCCGTCATCAGCGCGCCCGCGCCCGGCAGCACCAGCCAGGCCATGGCCAGCCGGCGCGTGGCGACGGTGCACAGGAAGGCCGCGAGGTAAGCCAGCAGCCCCGCCACGGCGCCCAGGAATTCGGCATCGTGGAATGCCATCCCCGCCGCAAACAGCAAGCTGGTGACGGCGGCGACCGTGCCCCACGCGAAGGCGTAGCCGCCGAGCACGGCGGCGCCTACGCGCGATGCGACACGAAGGCGGGCGGCGGGCGAATCGTGGATAGCGGATGTGTTGGACATGGCGTTGGCTGCTGCCTCTCCGCAGTGAAGTCGATCAGAGGCGCCAGTCGAGGCTCAGCATGTAATTGCGTGGCGCGCCGTAGAAGCCGCTGTAGCGCAGCGTGCTGATGTACTTCTCGTTGGTGATGTTGCTGGCGTTGAAGCGCAGCGTGGCATCGGGGCGGAAGTCCCAGCCGACGAAGCCGTTGAGTACGGCATAGCTGTCCTGGCGCACCGTGAAGCCGCTGCTCTCCACGTTGGAAATGGCGCTCTGCCAGCGACCGCCGACGCCGAAGGACAGCGGCGTGTAGCTGGGCAGGTGCGCGCTGAGCAGCACGTTGGCGGTGCGTCGCGGCACCCAGCGGTAGGTGTTGTTGCCGTCGGCACCGGTCAGCCTCAGCGAGGTATAGCCCACCACCAGGTCGAGGTTGTCGCCGAGTTTGCCTGTGGCCTCCAGCTCGATGCCCTTGGACTCGACGTCCACCGGCGCGTAGATGGACTGGGCGTATTCGTTGTATTGCCCGGTGGGCGTGGCCAACCCGTCCTGGTCGGCCTTGAACACGGCCAGCGTGGTCAGCAGGCGCTTGTCCAGCCAGTCGGCCTTGATGCCGGCCTCGTAGTTCACGCCCTTGCTGGCGTCGAGGTAGCGGTTGTCTGCGTCGACCTGGTCCTGCGGCTGGTAGATGTCCGAGTAGCTGACGTAGCCCAGCACGTGCTCGTTGAAATCGAAGGTAAGGCCGCCGTAGGGGCTGGTGTGGCTGGTGGTCTGGTCGAAGACGAGATCGTACGAATTGCCGTTGCGGCGGTACTGCGCGTAATTGACGCCGACGAGGGCCTTGAGGCGGTCGGTCAGCGCGATCCGGGTGGCGCCGAAGGCACGCTTCAGCCGCTGGTCCAATACCGAGTAGAGCGAGCTGTCGCTCCACGCCGGCTCGGCGATCGCATCGGTGGGATACGGGAATGCCGGCAGCGCGCCCCAGGCGGGCGAGTCGGCATCCGCGCTGCGTTCCCAACTGTCCGACGTGCTGCGGGCGAGGCTGGTGCCCAGCATCACTTCCTGGTCGCGGCCCAGCCATTCGAAATGGCCGTTCAGCGTCACCGATCCCAGGTGGGCGGTGGCCTTGTCGCTGCCGGCCCACGGGTAGCCGACCAGGCCCAGGCCGGTGCCCGGGTCGAGCGCATCGGAGATGCCGTCGTTGTCCGGGTCCGGCAGGTAGGCGTAGAACATCTTTTCGTCGCCGACGGAGCGGCGGTAGTTGTACGACGCCTTCAGTTGCCAGTTGTCGCCGAGCTGGTGGGTGTATTCGGCGAAGGCGGTCTGGTTGGTGGTGTTCCAGTAGGTCCAGTCCTGCGTGGTGGAGGCGCTGGTGGGCCACTCGGCCTGGGCGCCGTCGCTGTCCATGAAGGTCAGCGCGCCCCACATGATGCCGTTGGATTTGGCCCGCTGGTACGAGTAGCCCACGGTCAGTGTGCCATTGTCGCCGACCTGGCCATCGACCACGCCGTACAGGTAATTGCGCGCGTTGTCGTTGCCGCGCAGGTAGGAGTCGCCGTCCTCGTGCGCGGCCACCACGCGCCCGGCCCAGCTGCCGTCGGTGGTGAACGGGGTCGAATAATCGACCTCGGCGCGCTTGGTGCCCCACGAGCCGTAGCTCACGCCCAGCGAACCCTGCCGCTCGTTGGTGGGGCGCTTGCGCACGTAGTTGATGGTGCCGGCGGCATTGCCGACGCCGGTGAGCAGGCCGTTGGCGCCGCGGATCACTTCCACCTTCTCGTAGCCGAAGCTGTCGAACGCGCCGGTGGAGATGCCCCAGTTGTTGGGCAGGCCGACGCCGTCGATCTGGGTGTTGAGGATGTCGAAGCCGCGCGAAGTGTAGGTGGTGCGGTTGGTTTCCCACTCGTCGACCTGGATGCCGGTGGCCAGGCGCAGCGCGTCGTTGACGCTGGTGGCGCCGAACTGCTGCATCTCTTCGTCGCTCACCACGCTGATCGACTGCGGCGTGTCCTTGATGCTCAGATCGAGATTGGTCGCGCCGTTGCTGACGCGGTCGTCGCGCTGGGCGACGACCATCACCGCGCCCAGGTCGGTGGCCGCGCTGCTGCCTGTCGATCCGCCGCTCGAAGCCTCCTGCGGCGCGGCCAGCACGGCACCCGTCGCACCGGCCAGTGCCAGGCAGATGGCCAGGCGCATGCCGCCATAGATGGGTGCAGTCGAACGTGTTGATGGCACGTGCGCGAACGGCGGGCGAATGGAGTTGATGGCGCGCATGGTTATCCTGGTCAAGGGGACGGGCGTTGTTCCAGGCAACGCGGTGGCTTGCTCCGCGCGGCTGGCATCGACGAATTGGCGCATCATTAAATGCGAATGCTTCTCATTATGCAAGCTGGCGGGCGATCTTGCCCGCTTGGATCAGGCCGGCCGACGATCGCGGTTGTGCAGGCACCGTATCGCGGGACACGGGCGCTGGCCGAGTGGCGCGGTACCTTGGCTCGCGCGCGCCACCACGCAAGATCCCGCAGAAGCGCCAAAAAAAATCCGCCCATGACGGACGGCTGGAAGGAACGGGTTTACGGACGTTTAGACGTCCATAAAAATCATGCGATCAAGCTTTCAATGGGGCTCAAGCGCCTTGTTGACTGCGCTGACGAACTCCGGATCGACGCGGCCGATGGTGCTGGTGCGGGCGGCGATGCGGCCGTCGGTGTCGAGCAGGATCAGTTCGCTGCTGTGGTTGAAATCGCCATCGGGGAGCTGGCGGTATTGCAGGCCGAGCAGGGCCGCCAGCGGGCGGGCATCTTTCGGTTGCGGGCGGGCGAGCGTCCAGTAGCGCATGTCGAGCTTGCGCGCGGCGGCGTAGTGGCGCAGCGCATCCACGCTGTCGCGCTCGGGGTCGAAGCTCACCGCCAGCAGGGCCAGCTTGTCGCGGCCGGGCTCGGCCACGGCCTTGCGGGTGAGCTTCATGGTGTCCACGATCATCGGGCAGACCATGGTGCAGGAGGTGTAGATCATGCTGACCAGCTGCACCTGGCCACGGCGGGCGGCGAACGGTTGCGCGTGGCCGTCCTGGTCGGTGAGGGTGACGTGGAGCTGGTACACCGAATCGGCCGGCAGCGGCGTGGCGGCGAAGGCCTGGCCGGTCAGCAGCGACGCGATGAATAGCCACGGAGCAAGGCGTTTCATGGAAAGACCTCAGTCGGGTTTCGCACAGCGAAAGCCCATGTTGTTGGTGGTGTCCACCGCCTTCAGCGCGCTCAGCATGGCGATGCGCATCAAGGTGGCGTAGTTCTCTTTTTCCTGCATGCTGACGGCGCCGGCGCCGCAGAATTTCATCTTGTCGGCGCCGTCCTGGTCGCGGCTGTCGCTGCCCACCAGCAAGGCGTTGAAGTCGTCCACCCACTCCCACACCACGCCGTTGAGATCACGCACGCCGTGCACGTCGGGGGCACCGCCCACGACCGGCAGCGGCTGGCTGGACGGGCGGCTGTACCACTGCAGCACGCGCTCGCGCCAGGCCGGATCGCGGCGGGCGTCGGCGCGGCGGGCATCGGCCGCGGCGGCGTATTCCCATTCGTACCAGCTGGGCAGGCGGGCGTGCTCGCTTTCGCAGAAGGCCTGGGCGGCGAACCAGCTCACCCGCGTCACCGGCTGTTGCGGCAAGGCGTCGCCCAGCGCGTCGGGCGCGGCCCAGTGGCTGAGGTAGCGGCGGTCGGCGAAGACCGGGGCCACCTGGTCGCGCCGCCACTGCGGGTGGGTTTTCACGAAGGCCAGGAACTCGGCGTTGGTCACCGGCTCGGTGCGCAGGCGGAACGGCGCGATCTTCGCCGGTGCCGCCTTGCCGTCGGCGGGCAGCACGCTGGTGAACGTGCCGCCCGGCAGCGGGGCGTAGTCGGCCGCCGCCACCGGGCCGGCCAGCAGCGCGCCCAGCATCAGCAGCGGCAGCGGCCAGACGCGCATCCTCAGTGCTCCGGCGCCGGTGCGGGGGCCGGCTGGGCGCGGACCTTGGCCACCTCTTCCTTGGTGATCTGGCCGCCGGCGTTGTCCCAGCTGTTCAGCACGTAGGTGAGGATGTTGGCCACCTCGTCGTCGTTGAGCTGGCTCATCGGCGGCATCACCGAGTCGTAATCCACGCCGTTGACGGTGATCTTGCCGTGCAGGCCGTGCAGCGGGATCGAGATCAGGTGCTCGCGATCCTGCTTGGCGAGGTAATCGGACTTGGCCAGCGGCGGGAACACGTTGGTCATGCCCTTGCCGTCGGCGCCGTGGCAGACCGAGCAGGTACCGGTGAACAGCTGCTGGCCGGCCTTGACCTGCTCCTCCTTGGTCAGCGTGCCGGCGGCGTGCGCCTTGGCCGCCACACTCACCGCCTGGAGGTTGGGTTCGGCGCGGTCGCCCAGGTAGACCGAGTCCACCTCCTTGCCCGAATAGACCAGCTTGTTCTCCGGCCCGTCCACCTTGAGGATGCCCAGCGCACCCTTGTTGAAGGCGCGGAAGATCGAGTGGTCGACCAGCACGTAGCTGCCCGGCACGTCGGTGTGGAATTCGACGATGGCCGCGCCGCCGGCGGGGATCAGCGTGGTCTGCACGTTCGACTGCGGGTGGGTGCCGCCTTCCTGCTGCACGCGGTCGAAAATCTCGCCGATCACGTGGAAGCTGGAGATCAGGTTGGGGCCGCCGTTGCCCACGAACAGGCGCACGGTTTCGTTGGTCTTGGCGGTGAGCGCGTTGTCACCGGTGAGCGCGCCCTCGTGGCCGTTGAACAGCACGTAGGTGGGGTGCTCGTCGATGGCCTTGTCCATGTCGAACGGCTGGTGGCCCTTCTCGCGGTACTTGCCGGTGGTGTAGAAGTCGCCCTGCATCACGTAGTACTCGTGATCGACCTTGGGCAGCCCCTCCGGCGGCTCGACCAGGATCAGGCCGTACATGCCGTTGGCGATGTGCATGCCCACCGGCGCGGTGGCGCAGTGGTAGACGTAGATGCCGGCGTTGAGCGCCTTGAAGGTGAACTGCGAGGCATGCCCCGGCGCGGTGAAGCTCGACGCCGCGCCGCCACCGGGGCCGGTGACGCCGTGCAGGTCGATGTTGTGCGGCATCTTGCTGTCGGGCGCGTTCTTCAGGTGGAACTCCACCGTGTCGCCCTGGCGCACGCGGATGAAGCTGCCCGGCACGGTGCCGCCGAAGGTCCAGTAGGTGTAGCTGACGCCCTCGGAAATGGGCATCTCCTTCTCGATCACCTCCAGCTCCACGATGACCTTGGCCGGATAGTTGCGGTTGACCGGCGGCGGCACGTGCGGCGGGCTGGTGAGTACGGCGTGGATCGGCTCGCCCTGCGGCGGCCCGAAGCTTTCCGGCGGGGTGACGGCGGCCGCCGCGGCCGTGCCGAACGGGGCCTGGCTGGCGCCGTTGGCCGCGGGCTTTTCGGAGCAGGCCGCAAGGGCCATCAGGCCGGCGGCGGCGAGGATGAGTGACAGCTTTCGTGTCATGGCGCTTCGCTCTGTGGAGTTCGGCGCCAGCGTAGGCGATAACCGGATTGCAAATTTGACGTGCGTCAGTTTCCGGGACGGCTTTTGCCGACTGCGTCACCCTGCCACATCAGCCCGGCTTGCCGTCCCGTCGCGGCGTCAGGTAGATCCACGCCGAACGCAGCACCCAGGGCAGGAACGCCACCAGCCAGCCATAGGCGGCGATCACCAGCCACAGGTAGACGTCGCCACCCAGCTCGGCGCGCAGGCGCAGCAGCGTCACCACCTGCAGCAAGGCGAAACACAGCCACGCGATGGCGCCCATCTGCAGCGGCCGGCCGGAGTGGCCTTGGGTCACGCGGGTCACCATCGCCACCAGCATCGAGCCAAAATAGCCGACGCCCAGCGCGTGCAACGGCGCGCGCATGAACAGCAGCTCGCCCCGCGAGGCGTAGATCACGTCCTGCACCGCGTACAGCACGAACGCGATCGGCAGCCACGCGAACGACAGATGCAGCACTGCAAGAATGCCCGGGCGCATCGCCTTCCACGGCTGCCAGGCCACCGCGTGCCAGGCGAACACCAGCGCCAGCGGCACGTCCACCACCCAGCGCCAGGCCAGCAGCTCGCGCCACTCCATCAGCAGGTGCGCCAGCAGCAGCACCCACACCACCGGCAGGCTCCAGCGCGGGCGCACCACGTGGTAATCCTTCACCACGTTGCCGCTGAAGAACGGCAGCATGCGATGCGTCACGGTGAAAAAGATCGGCAGCAGCAGGCCGAACGTGCCGATGTGTATCGCCAGCCAGGCGCAGGTTTCCGGACCGCCGAACAGGTACACCAGGAACGCCACCAGCCCCACGCAACCCAGCATGAGCGCCAGCAGGCAGGACTTTGCGTGGTCGATGCGGTTGCTGGCCGCGCGCAGCACGCGGGCCAGGATGGTGGTGCCGACGAGGTAGCCGGCCAGCATCACCACGAAGCCGGCCTTGAGCAGCGCCGGCAGGCCGAGCAAACCCACGTTGGCCAGCACGTAGCCGCCAAACACCCCCGCCGCCACCGGCACGTAATGGCGGCGCGACAAGCCCGGCAGGTTCATCCAGCGCGGAAACACGGTCAGCAGGAAGCCGAACATGAACAGCGGAAACAGCCCGTACTGGATCACCATCGCATGCCCCCAGCCCGGCGGGATCGACGGCTGCGGCCAGTTGCCCAGGCCGAAGCGCATCCAGGTCAGCTCCACCGCCCACCACGCCATGCTCAGCAGGACCGCGATGGCGCCGGCCAGGAACAGCAGCCGGTGCGGCGCCGAGCTGAGCAGGGCGGGCAGTTCGGCGAAGGTCGCCGGCTTGGCATCGGGGGTGCGCGATCGGGCCATGGGGCATCTCGAATGAGAATGATTTGCACATGGTGACAGATCGGCACGCCGCGGGGCATTGACCTGCATCAGCGCGCCTGTGCGCTTGTGCCGCACCCGCCCATGGACCGGCATTGACCACGATCAACACCGGCCCCCGTGATGCGGCGCAGCCTGCCACTCACATCCACATGGAGACACGACCATGGGCAGACTGAGCGGCAAGGTGGCACTGGTAACCGGTGGCGCGTTGGGTATCGGGGCGGCGTGCGTGACACGGATGATCGAGGCCGGCGCGAAAGTGGCCATCGTGGACCTGCACGACGACGCCGGCCGGGCGCTGGCCGCGCAGCACGGCGACAGCGCCCGCTATGTCCACGCCGACGTGTCGGTGGAGCCCGAAGTGGCCGCGGCGATCGCCGCCACGGTGGAAGCGTTTGGACGTCTGGACGTCCTGGTCAACAACGCCGGCATCGCCGGGCCGAACAAGCCCACGCACGAGCTCACCGAGGCCGAATGGGACCGGGTGCAGGCGATCAACGTGAAGGGCGTGTTCTTCGGCACCAAGCACGCCATCGCGCCGCTGCGGGCGGCCGGTGGCGGCAGCATCATCAACCTGTCCTCGATCTACGGCCTGGTCGGCGCGCCGGACCTGCCGCCGTATCACGCCTCCAAGGGCGCGGTGCGGCTGATGAGCAAGACCGACGCGCTGCTGTATGCCGCCGACCGCATCCGGGTCAACTCGATCCACCCCGGTTTCATCTGGACCCCGCTGGTCGAGCAGCACATTGCCTCGATGGGCGGCGACCCGGTACAGCACCGGCGCGAGACCGGCGCGCTGCACCCGCTGGGCCACATGGGCGAGCCGGACGACATCGCCTGGGCCGTCGTCTATCTGGCTTCCGACGAATCGAAATTCGTGACTGGCAGCGAGCTGGTCATCGATGGCGGCTACACCTGCCGCTGATTACTCCAACCCGTGAGGAGTTCGCCATGTTCAAGCGCATCCTGCTGCCCATCGACGGTTCCGAACTGTCGCTGCGCGCCGTCGACGTCGGCGTGGAACTGGCCGCCAAGGTGGGCGCCAGCGTCTACGCCTTCCACGTGATCGCCCCCTTGCCTGCATCCGCCTATGCGGCCCAATTCATCCAGGTCGATCCCGAATACACCATCGAAGCCAGCGCCGCCGCCGAACGCTACCTGGCCGAGGTGCACGAGCGGGCCAAGGCGGCCGGCGTCGCCTGCCACAGCAGCTACCAGACCGACGCACGCCCCTACGCCGCCATCGTGGAAGTGGCCCGCAAGCACGAGTGCGACCTGATCGTGATGGCCTCGCACGGCTGGCGCGGCTTCGACCGCCTGCTGCTGGGCAGCGAGACGCACAAGGTGATCCTCAACGGCGACGTGCCGGTACTGGTTTGCCGCTGAGCAACAGCCAGCGGCCAGGCGACATGGACGCGAAGGCCGCGCCGCCCGCCCACCGCGGCCTCGACCCGGCCGAGGCGGCGCGCCGGTTGGCCGCCCACGGCCCCAACCTGCTGCCGGGCAACGCGCCGCGCGGCATGCTGGCGATCATCGGCGGGGTGCTCACCGAGCCGATGTTCCTGATGCTGCTGGTCGCCGGCGGCCTGTACCTGGCATTGGGCGACCGCGCCGAGGCGGCGTTCCTGCTGTCGTTCGTGTTCGTGGTGATCGGCATCACGCTGGCGCAGGAGCGCAAGACCCAGCGCGCGCTGGAATCGCTGCGCGAGCTGTCGGCGCCGCGCGCGCTGGTGATCCGCGGCGGCGAGGAAACCCGCGTGTCCGGCCGCGAGGTGGTGGTCGGCGACCTGCTGGTATTGCACGAAGGCGACCGCATCGCCGCCGACGCGCTGCTGCTGGACGGCCATCTCGACGTCGACGAACGCTGCTCACCGGCGAGGCCGTGCCCGTCACCAAGCTCCCCGGTGAAGACACGGGCCAGCTGTTCGCCAGCACCGTGGCGACCAAGGGCGTCGGCGTCGCCGAGGTCCGCGCCATCGCCAGCGCCACCGCGGTGGGCCGCATCGGGGAGGCGCTGGCCACGACGGTCGAGCCGGTGTCGGGCCTGCAGCGCGCCTCGCGCCGGCTGATCCGCAACCTCACCGTCGGCGGCCTGCTGCTGGCCGCGGCATACACGCTGCTCGGCTGGCTGTGGGACGGCCACGGCCTGCTCGAGAGCGTGCTCGCCGGCATCGCGCTGACCATGGCGATCCTGCCGGAAGAGATCCCGGTGATCCTCACCGTGTTCCTGGCGCTGGGCGCGTGGCGGATCTCCAGGCACAAGGTGCTGACGCGCCGCGTGCCCGCGGTGGAAGCGCTGGGCGCGATCTCGGTACTGGCGGTGGACAAGACCGGCACGCTGACCCAGAACCGCATGCGGGTGGCCGAGTTGCGCCTGCCCGACGGCAGCGCGCACGACCGGGATGCACGCGAACTGCCCGAGCCGTTCCACGCGCTGGTCGAGTTCGCCATGCTGGCCACGCCGGCCGATCCGTTCGACCCGATGGAGAAGGCGATCCAGCAGTTCGGCCTGCACTGGCTCACCGGCACCGAGCACGTGCATGCCGAGTGGGCGCCGGAGATCGAGTACGCGCTGTCGCCGGAGATCCTGGCGATGACCCACGTGTTCCGCGGCGACGCGCGCGACACCCACCTGCTGGCCACCAAGGGCGCGCCGGAGGCGGTGATCGACCTGTGCCACCTGGCCGCCACTGACGCGGCGGCCATCCTGCGCCAGGTCGAGGGGATGGCCGAGCGCGGCCTGCGCGTGCTCGGCGTGGCCCGCGGCGAGTGGCACGGCGAAGCGTGGCCGCAAAGCCAGCACGACTTCGACTTCCGCTTCCTCGGCCTGCTCGGCTTCGTCGACCCGCCGCGCCCCGAAGTGCCGGCGGCGATCGCCGAATGCCGCAGCGCCGGCATCCGCATCGTCATGATGACCGGCGACCACCCGGCCACCGCGCGGGCGATCGCGCGCGAGGTGGGCTTGAGCGAGCGCGCCGAGGTGATCACCGGCGTGGAAATGGCTGCACTGGACGACGCCGCGTTGCGCGAACGCCTGCATCGCGTCGACCTGTGCGCGCGGCTCAAGCCGGAGCAGAAACTGCGCCTGGTGCAGCTGCTGCGCGAAGGCGGCGAGGTGGTGGCGATGACCGGCGACGGCGTCAACGACGCTCCCGCGCTGAAGGCCGCCGACGTCGGCATCGCGATGGGCGAGCGCGGCACCGACGTGGCGCGCGAGGCGGCCGCGCTGGTGCTGCTGGACGACAGCTTCGCCAGTATCGTCGGCGCGATCCGCCAGGGCCGGCGCATCTATGACAACATCACCAAGGCCACCCGCTTCGTGTTCGCCGTGCACATGCCGATCATCGCGCTGGCGCTGGTGCCGACCCTGCTGCACTGGCCGGTGCTGCTGATGCCGGTGCACATCGTGCTGCTGGAGCTCGTGATCGACCCGGCGTGTTCGGTGGTGTTCGAGGCTGAGCCCGCCGACGAGGGCATCATGCGGCGACCGCCGCGCGCGCCGTCGGACTCCCCGTTCGCCGCGGCCAACCTGCGCTACGCGGTGATCCAGGGGCTGGGCTTTGCCGGCATCCTGCTGCTTGGCTTCGGCTTGCTGACCGGCTGGGGCGTGGAGGCCGCGCACAGTCGCAGCGCGGTGTTCATCGCGCTGATCGTGGGGCTGTTCCTGCTGACACTGGCCAACCGCGACCTGGCGCATCCCGCGCTGGCCCGCCAGCGGGCGCGCAACCCGTGGCTGCCGCGGATGTTCGGCGGCGTCGCCGCGATGCTGGCGGTGGTGATCGGCCTGCCCTTCTTCCGGCACGTCATGGGACTGTCCCTGCCGAACGCCTCCCTGCTGCTGGCCAGCGGCGGCATGCTGCTGGCCGCCCTCGCCTGGCTGGAGCTGCTGGGCCGGGTGACGCGTCCGCGCGCAAGCGCGTTGCCGGCGCATTGACGCGCCGCCGCGCCACAGGCGATATCTTCATCATGCCGGCCCGCCCTCACCCACCTCATACCGGCGCAACGGAGGCCACGCCATGACCAGCCCGCCTGCCGACACCGCCGCCGCGCGCGACGCCACGCCGGACGACCGTGCGGTGGGTGCCCGCACGCCGCCAGACATGCCGATGCCCGACGGTAGCGGGCAGTCGCTGCTGCAGCGTGCGCGCCGGCTTGGCCCGATCCGCATGGCGGTGGTTCACCCCTGCGATGCCACCAGCCTGGCGGCGGCCCTGGACGCAAGCCGCGACGGCCTGATCGAGCCGCTGCTGGTTGCGCCGCGCGCAAAACTCGAGCGCGTGGCGCGGGAGGCCGCGCTCGACCTTGCCGGCATCCCCATCGACGACGTACCCCACAGCCACGCGGCGGCGGCCATGGCGGTGGCACTGGCCGCCGCCGGCCACATCGATGCCCTGATGAAAGGCAGCCTGCACACCGACGAATTGATGGCCGCGGTGGTGGCGGCCAGCTCCGGCCTGCGCACGGCGCGGCGCATCTCGCATGGCTACCTGATGCATGCGCCGGCTTACCCGCGCCCGTTCATCATCACCGATGGCGCGGTCAACATTGCGCCGACGCTGGAGGACAAGGCCGACATCGTGCGCAATGCCGTCGACCTGGCGCACATCCTGGGCGTGACGCTGCCGCACGTGGCCATCCTGGCCGCGGTGGAGACGGTCAACCCGCGCATGCAGGCCACGCTGGATGCAGCCGCCCTGTGCAAGATGGCCGACCGTGGCCAGATCACCGGCGCCGTGCTGGATGGCCCGCTGGCCTTCGACAACGCGATATCCGCCGCCGCCGCGAAGATCAAGGGCATCGCCTCGCCGGTGGCCGGCCGCGCCGACATCCTGCTGGTGCCCGACCTGGAGAGCGGCAACATGCTGGCCAAGCAGCTGGAATACCTCGGCGGCGCCACCAGCGCCGCGGTGGTGATGGGCGCGCGCGTGCCGATCGTGCTGACCAGCCGCGCCGACTCGCGCCAGTCGCGCATCGCCTCGTGCGCGCTCGCCGTGCTGGTCGCCCACCGCTACCGGCTCAGCCCGCCATGAACGACCGCGACGATGATCCGCTGATCCTGGTGTTGAACTGCGGTTCGTCCAGCATCAAGTTCGCGCTGTTCGACGCGGGCGCGACGCCGCTGCCACGCACACCGGCGTGGAGCGGCAAGGTCGAAGGCATCACCGGCGATGCCCCGCAGTTCAGCGAAAGCGGCGGCGCCACCGCGACGCTGGCGCTGGACCGCGAGCGCCCCTACCCGGCGGCGCTGGCCTATCTGCGCAAGCGCATCGAGGCGCGGCTGGATGGCCGGCGCATCGTGGCCATCGCGCACCGCGTGGTGCACGGCGGCAGCAAATACTTCGAGCCGGTGCGCGTCGACGCGGCCGTGCTGGCCGACCTGAAAAGCTACATCCCGCTGGCGCCGCTGCATCAGCCGTTCGCGCTGGAGGCGATCGACGCGCTGCTGGCCGAACGACCATCGTTGCCGCAGGTGGCCTGCTTCGACACCGCCTTCCACCAGTGCATGCCGACGGTCGAGAAGATGCTGCCGCTGCCGCGCTCGGCGTGGGATCAGGGCCTGCGCCGCTACGGTTTCCACGGCCTGTCCTACGCCTACCAGGCGCAGGTGCTGGGCGAGCGCCACGGCGACGCCGCACGCGGCCGCACCATCGTGGCCCACCTGGGCAACGGCGCCAGCCTGTGCGCGATGCGCAACCTGCACAGCGTCGCCACCACGATGGGCTTCTCGGCGCTGGACGGGCTGATGATGGGCACGCGCTGCGGCGCGCTGGACCCCGGTGCGCTGATCTACCTGATGGAGATTCGCAAGCTCTCGCTCGAACGGGTGGGCCACATGCTGTACCACGAGTCCGGCTTGCTCGGTGTTTCCGGCGTGTCGTCCGACCTGCGCGAGCTGCTGCCGCGCGAAAGCGAAGAACCGGTGCGCGAGGCACTGGCCTTGTACGTGCGCAGCATCGTGCGTGAGGTGGGCGCGCTGGTGGCGACGCTGGGTGGACTGGACATGCTGGTGTTCACCGCCGGCATCGGCGAGCACCAGCCGCTGATCCGCGAACGCGTCTGCGCCGGGCTGGATTTTCTCGGCGTGGCGATCGACCCGGACGCGAATGCCACCCACGCCGCGGTCATCTCCAGCGCCGCGAGCCGGGTGCGGGTGGTGGTGGAAGCCACCAACGAGGAATGGGTGGCCGCGACCGCGGCGGCCACACTGACCCGCTCCTAGGCCAGCATGCCGGCCTCCGGCGCGCCCCAGGTCCAGTGGCGGATCTCCGGCAGGTCCTCGCCGTTCTGGTCGATGTACTGCTTGTGCTCGATCAGCTTGTCCAGCAGCTTCTGCTTCAGGTACACGCCACGCTCGCCCGCCTGCGGCACGCGGTTGATCACGTTGATGACCAGATGGAAGCGGTCCAGCGCGTTCAGCACCGTCATGTCGAACGCGGTGGTGATGGTGCCCTCCTCCTTGTAGCCGTGCACATGCAGGTTGGCGTGGTTGCTGCGCCGGTAGGTCAGCCGGTGCACCAGGCTCGGGTAGCCGTGGAAGGCGAAGATCACCGGCTTGTCGCGGGTGAACAACTGGTCGAAATCGTCGTCGTCCAGCCCGTGCGGATGCTCGCTGGGCGACTGCAGCTTCATCAGGTCGACCACGTTGACCACGCGCAGCTTCAGCTGCGGCAGGTAGCGGCGCAGGATCGACACTGCCGCCAGCGTCTCCAGCGTGGGCACGTCGCCCGCGCACGCCATCACCACGTCCGGTTCGCCGTGCTGGTCGTTGCTGGCCCAGGGCCAGACGCCGATGCCGCGGCTGCAATGCCGCTGCGCGGCCTCCATCGCCAGCCATTGCGGCGCCGGATGCTTGCCGGCCACTACCACGTTGACGTAGTGCCGGCTGCGCAGGCAGTGGTCGACCACCGACAGCAGGCAGTTCGCGTCCGGCGGCAGGTACACCCGCACGATCTCCGCCTTCTTGTTGACCACGTGGTCGATGAAGCCGGGGTCCTGATGGGTGAAGCCATTGTGGTCCTGCCGCCACACGTGCGAGGCCAGCAGGTAGTTCAGCGAGGCGAGCGGGCGCCGCCACGGGATCGCGGCGGTCATCTTCAGCCACTTGGCGTGCTGGTTGAACATCGAGTCGACGATGTGGATGAACGCCTCGTAGCAATTGAACAGGCCGTGTCGCCCGGTCAGCAGATAACCTTCCAGCCAGCCTTCGCACTGGTGCTCGCTGAGCATCTCGACCACCCGGCCCTGGGGCGCGAGGAACTCGTCGTGCGGCTCCAGCGCGGCCTGCCACTGGCGGGTGGTGGCCTCGAACACCGCGGCCAGGCCGTTCGATATCGTCTCGTCCGGCCCGAACACGCGGAAGTTGCGCGAGGGCTCGTTCAGGCGGATCACGTCACGCAGGAACGGTCCCAGCGCGCGCGTATCACCGCTGCCGCGCACGCCAGGCTGCGGCACCGCGACCGCGTAGTCGCGGAAATCCGGCAGCAGCAGGTCGCGCAGCAAGAGGCCGCCATTGCTGTGCGGGTTAGCGCTCATGCGGCGCGTGCCGCCTGGCGCCAGCGCGGCCCATTCCGGGCGGAAGCGGCCGCGCTCATCAAACAGCTCCTCCGGCCGGTAGCTGCGCAGCCACGCCTCCAGCTGCTGCAGGTGTTCCGGCGGGCTGCTCGCCGATATCGACAGCGGCACCTGGTGCGCACGGAAGCTGCCTTCGTTTGGCCGTCCATCCACCATCGCCGGACCGGTCCAGCCCTTGGGCGAATCGAGCACGATCATCGGCCAGCGCGGCCGCGTGCGAACGCCGCCCTCGCGCGCGTCGCGCTGGATCTGCCGGATCTGCGCCACCACCGCATCCAGCGCCGCCGCCATCGCCCGATGCATGGGTTCGCTCTCGCTGCCGGACACCACATGAGGCGTCCAGCCGTAGCCGCGCAGCAGTTGTTCCAGTTCCTCGCGCGGGATACGGGCCAGCACCGTGGGGTTGGCAATCTTGTAGCCGTTCAAGTGCAGGATCGGCAGCACCGCGCCGTCGCCGACCGGGTCCAGGAACTTGTTCGAATGCCAGGCCGTGGCCAGCGGGCCGGTTTCCGCCTCGCCGTCGCCGATGACACAGGCGGCGATCAGGCCGGGGTTGTCGAACACCGCGCCGAACGCATGGCTGAGCGAGTAGCCCAGTTCGCCGCCCTCGTGCAGCGAGCCGGGGCATTCCGGCGAGGCGTGGCTGGGAATCCCGCCGGGAAAGGAAAACTGCTTGAACAGCCGCTGCAAGCCGGCTTCGTCCTGGCTGACCTGCGGATAGACCTCGCTGTACGTCCCGTCGAGGTACGCGTTCGCCACCACCGCGGGGCCGCCGTGGCCGGGGCCGGAGAGGTAGATCATGTCCAGGTCGTACTGCCGGATCGCACGGTTCAGGTGTGCGTAGATGAAGTTCTGGCCCGGCGTGGTGCCCCAGTGGCCGAGCAGCATGCGCTTGATGTGCGCCAGCGCCAACGGTTCGCGCAGCAGCGGATTCGCCCGCAGGTAGATCTGTCCGACCGAAAGATAATTTGCCGCGCGCCACCAGGCGTCGATCGCCCGCAACTGACTGGCGTCAATGGGCTGCTGATGTGGAAGGTCGATCATCATCGTCGCTCCGTCCCGACATGCGCGAGGCTGCCTGGAGGCAGTATGTACACGATGGCGGGTGAAATTTGATGCAGCACGTTGTCGCATGCCACGCCCCCGAACCGCCCGACCGGAAACGTCCATGACCCACCGCAGGAACACCGAGGACGGCGGCGCCGAAAAGCCGCTCTGGGCCAACCTGAGCGCCGGACTGGTGACCGGCGCGGCGGACGACGACCCCAGTGGCATCGCCACGTACTCGCAGGTGGGCGCCGCGTTCGGCTACGGCATGCTGTGGTGCATCGCGGTGACCATGCCGCTGATGATCGCGATCCAGGCGGTGAGCGCCGGCATCGGCCGCGTCACCGGCCACGGCCTGATGGACGGCATGCGCAAGCACTACCCGCACCCGCTGGTCTACGCGTTGACGGCGCTTCTGGTGATCGCCAACGTCATCAACCTGGCGGCGGACATCGGCGCGATGGGCGCCTCGCTGGCACTGCTCATTGGCGGGCCGGCGCTGATCTATGCCGCGGGGTTCGCCCTGTTGTCGCTGGTGCTGCAGGTGTTCATTCCGTTCACCCGCTACGCGCCGATCCTGAAGCTGCTCACCCTCAGCCTGTTCGCCTACGTGGCCACCGTGCTGGTCATCGACGTGCCGTGGCTGGCCGTGCTCAAGAGCCTGGTGCTGCCGCCCATCACGTGGAACGCGTCGTATGCCGTTGGCCTGGTCGCCTTGCTCGGCACCACCATCAGCCCCTACCTGTTCTGCTGGCAGGCGGCGCAGGAGGTCGAGGAAATGGATTCGAGCAAACGCCGCAAGCCGTTGCGCCGGGCCCCGCGCCAGGCGCCCAGCGCCTTGCGCCGCATCGGCATCGACACCACGGTCGGCATGATCTTCTCCAACCTGATTTCCTTTTTCATCATTCTTGCCGCCGCGGTCGTGCTGCACGCCAACGGCAAGGTCGACATCCAGACCTCCGCCGAAGCCGCCGCAGCATTGCGGCCACTGGCGGGCGAGCTGGCCTTCGCGCTGTTTGCCGCCGGCATCATCGGCACCGGTCTGCTGGCCGTGCCGGTGCTGGCCGGCGCCACGGCGTACGCCGCCGCCGGCGCCTTCGGCCAGCGCAGCGGGCTGGAGTACAAGCCGGGCAATGCCCGATTCTTCTATGGCGTGCTGGTCGTCGCCAGCCTCGCCGGCATCGCGTTGAACCTGACGCCACTCGATCCGGTCAAGGCGCTGTACTGGAGTGCGGTGGTCAACGGCGTGACTGCCGTGCCGCTGATGACCGTGATGATGCTGATGGGTTCGCGGCGCAAGGTCATGGGCAAGTTCACGATGCCGTGGCCGCTGAAGATTTTCGGCTGGCTGGCTACCGCGGCGATGGCTGCGGCGGCGCTGACCATGTTCGTCACCTGGGGGCAATGACGGCACTCGCGCCTTGCCACACCACTTCAACGTCACATCCGCCCGTCGGACCCGGCAGTACACTGCGCGGGCGATTCGCAAACCCACTCACATCCACGGGAGCAAACGCCATGTTGACCCTGATCGATGGACTTCCGGACCACGTCATCGGCATCCGCATCACCGACAAGCTGCGCGCGGAGGATTACGAAACGCAGCTCATCCCGCTGATCAACGAGAAGCTGGCAAAGCATCGCAAACTCGACTTGCTGTGCTGCTTCGAGGGCGAATGGAAGGGCATGGAGGCCGGCGCGGTGTGGCAGGACCTGCGGCTGGGCCTGGGTCGGATCGGGCACTGGGCGCGCCTGGCGATCGTCAGCGACATCGGCTGGATGGAGAACGCGGTCAAGCTGTTCAGCGTGTTCTCGCCCGGCGAACTGCGCCACTTCGACAGCGATGACTACGCCAAGGCCAGGGACTGGGTCTGCGAAAGCGCTCGCGCCCGCATCGGCATCGCGCTCGATGCGGACAGCGGCATCCTGGTGCTGGAACCGGCCACCGACAAGGCGCTGAGCGAAGACGATTTCGAGGCCGTTGGCAAGACGATCGACAGCTACCTCGAAAGCCACGACCGGTTGCGCGGCATCATGATCCACAGCCGGCGATTTCCCGGCTGGCAGGGTATCGGCGCGCTGTTTGCGCACCTGCAGTTCGTCAGCCGCGTGCACGACAAGATCGACCGCCTGGCCGTGGTCACCAGCAGCCCGCTGGGATCGTTCGCCGACCGCGTGCTCGACCCGCTGATGCTGGCCAAGGTGCGCAAGTTCGACTACGACGAGCGCGAACAGGCCATGGCCTGGCTGAAGGACGGATAGGGTCGATCACGGCAGGCCGCAGGCGCTGGCCGACCTCGCTGACCGCGCGTACCAGAGGGGCATCCACAACGTCAGGGCAACGCCCTCGGCCGCTCCAGCGCCGCAAGCAAGGGCGCGTCGCGCCGGTAGATGTCCGGGCGGAAACCGATGCGGCCGTTGTCGTGCAGGTCCACCGTCCAGTACGCCAGCAACAGCGTCACCGGACGGGCCAGGGTCACGTTCTGCGTCTTGCCGGTGTCGATGGCGCGGTCGATGGCGTCGCGGCTCCAGCGCGCCGGATCGTCCAGCAGCAGCTCGGCCAGCTCGCGCGGGCGCTCCACCCGGATGCAGCCGGAGCTGTTGGCGCGCTGCGGATGGGCGAACAACTCCTGATGCGGCGTGTCGTGCAGGTAGACGGCATAGTCGTTGGGAAAGCGGATGGCCAGACGGCCCAGCGAATTGTGCGGCCCGGCGTCCTGGCGCAGCACGATGCCGCGCGGGTTGGCCCAGTCCACGCTGGCTGGCGCCAGTTCGCGGCCCTGGCCATCCAGCACGCGCAGATGGTTGGCGGCAAGGTAGCCGCGGTTCCGCCGCACCTTCGGCAACACGTCGTTCTTCAGGATGGTGGGCGGCACGGTCCAGGTGGGGTTGAGCGTGAGGTAGGTGATCTTCGACTTGAACGCCGGCGTGCTGCGATACGGCTTGCCCACCTGCACGCGCGAGCGCCAGACCGGCTTGCCGTCGCGGTAATAGGCGATGCGGTAGCCGGCGATATCCACCATCACGAAATCACCGTGCAACTGGTGCAGCAGCCAGCGTGCGCGCTCCAGGTTCACCCGCAGCTGGTCGATGCGCGCAGCCGCCGGCACGTTCAGCGCCGCGCGCGTGGCCGGGTCGAGCTGGCCGTCGACGGTGAGGTACTGCTCGGACTGGAACTGCCGCAGCGCCTGTTCGGTTGTCGCGTCGTAGTCGTCGGACGGGCCTGCATCGGCAGCGCCATCGACGGGCGACGGCAGGTAGCCCGCCACCCGCAGCCGACGGCGCAGGGCGGGGACGCGTGCGTCGCGCATGCCCGGTTTCAGCGTGGGCCCGTCCGGGATCGGCGCCCAGTCAGCTTGCGTGGGCACCTCACGCCAGCGCGCCAGCGCGCTGCGCAGCTCGTCATACAACGGGTTTTGCGGCCGCGCCTGCGCGAACAAGGACGCCAGCTGCCCGTTCGCCAGCGCGTCGCGCACGGCCTGCACGCCCTGCCCCGGCGCCGGCTGGCGCGGCTCGAAATTCCAGTGCGTGTCCAGCGAGGCGGGGTCCACCTTGCCGCGATAAAGATCGACCAGCGCGGTGAGGCAGGCCTGGGTGGCCAGCAGGTCGAAGCTCGCGCGCTGCATCGGCGTGGCCTGCGGATCGGCCAGCGCCGCACGCTGGCGCAGCAGCTCGTGCAGGGCGTAATCGGCCGGATCGAGGCCGTCGGCGCCCATGCCGCGCAACGCCGCCAGCAAGTCATCGACGTCGGCGGCGCGCGTCCAAGCCGGCGCAAAATCCCCCAGCGCGTAGAACTGCGCCCGCGCCTTGTCCAGGCCGGTGGCGGGCGCGCCGGTCACCGGTTGCAGTTGCTGGCGTATCGACGCCGCCACGGGATCGGCCGGCTGTGCCGCCGCCGGTCGCCCGTGCAGGCCGGTGAACACGAGCAGCAGCATGACGATCAATCGCAGGCGTGAGGGCATGGTGTCTCCCTTCGAGGTTCAATCGCGTGCCGCCATCATCACGTTGGGCGGTGAAAGCGGCAAACGCCCGGATTCCGCGGCAAGGCCGGGATGCCGTTCACGCCGCCCCGGAGGGGCGAAGAGGCAATGCGTCAGGCATAACCGGGCATGTGCGGCGCGGTGCCGGCCACGTGGGGAAGGCTCACGCTGACCTGGGCGCCACCCAGCGCGGAGCGGCCGAACGCCAGCTCGCCATGGTGCAAGCTGGCGATCGCGCGGGCGATGGACAAGCCCAGCCCGCTGCCTTCGCCCACGCGGCCTTCGGCGCGATGGAAGCGCTCGCCCAGCCGCGCGATGTCGTCGTCGGCGAAACCGGCACCGCTGTCGTTCACCTGCAGCACGACGCGCCCGGCGTGGCCGCCGACACGCACGTTGACCTGGCCATGGTCGGGCGTATGGCGCAGCGCGTTGTCCAGCAGGTTCTGCACCAGAATGCCGAGCAGGCCGGGGCTGCCCAGCACGAAGTCGTTGCCGTCATGGTCCAGCGACAGCTCGATCGAGCGCGCCGCCGCCTGTTCGCTGGCCCCGCGCAATGCGGGCTCGACCACGCCGGCCAGGCGCAGCGGGCCGGCATCGTCCAGTTCGGCCAGCTTCTCCACCCGCGCCAGCATCAGCAATTGCGCCACCAGCCGCTGCATCCGGTCCAGTGCCTGCTGCGCACGGCGCAGGTGCAGGCCGCGACCGGCAGCGTCGTCGCTGCCGCCGGCCAGGTCCAGCTCCAGCCGCAGTGCCGCCAGCGGGTGGCGCAGTTCGTGGGCGGCGTCGGCGGTGAAGCGGCGTTCGTGCTCCAGGCTGCGCTGGAGCCGCTCGACCAGCCGGTCGATCGCCTCGGTGAATGGCGCCAGTTCGACCGGCACCTGCGCGTCGGTGAGTGGTGCGGCGGTGGCGCGGGCGGGCAGTTGGCGGCTCAGCCGACGCAAAGGTTTCAGGCCGCTGCGCAGGCCGGCAAACACGATCGGCGGCACCAGCACCAGCAGGCCGAGCAGACCCAGCAGGGCCGGTGCCAGCAGCTTGCGCATCAGCTCGTCGCGCTCGTCCAGCGGCGCGCCCACCTGGATCCAGTAGCGATGCCGCGCATCCCAGCGCTGAAACACCCGCCAGCGGCGGCCATCGTGGGTGACCGCATGGAAATGCGCGTCGCCCGGATCGAAGCGCAACGCGGGCAACTCGGTGCTGTCCACCCGCCGTTCGCCGCGGGCGTCGCGCAGCACGATGGCCGGCCGCTGGGCGGTGTCGTCCGAACCCACCAGCTTCTTGTCCGGCAGACGCACCGCGCCCGAGGCGGCGTCGTCGGGCATCACCGCGAACACGCTGGCGGCGGTGCGCACCAGCATCTGGTCGAAGATCTCGTCCACCTCGTGCAGGCTGCGCCAGGCAACCGAACCGGCGGCGATCGACCAGACCAGCACGATGCCGACCACCAGCCGCAGCACCAGCCGCCGGTTGAGCGAGGGGCGGATCACGGGGGTGGGCCGTCGGGGTGATTGATCGCGTAACCGATGCCGCGCAAGGTGCGGATCCAGCCCGGCCCGAGCTTGTGGCGCAGGTGATGGACGTGCACTTCCACTGCATTGCTGGCCACTTCCTGATCCCAGCCGTACAGCGCTTCCTCAAGCTGGTCGCGCGAATAGGCGCGGCCGGGATGCCGCACCAGGGTTTCCAGCAGCGCGTATTCGCGCGCGGTCAGCTCCAATGGCGTATCGGCCAGCGTGGCGCTGCGCGCGGCGGGAGTGACTTCCAGCGCACCCAGGCGGATTGCCGGTTCCACCTGGCCGTCGGCGCGGCGCAGCAGGGCGCGCAACCGCGCCGCCAGTTCGTCCAGGTGCACCGGCTTGACCACGTAGTCGTCCGCACCGGCATCCAGCCCGGCCACGCGATCGGCCAGCTCGTCGCGCGCAGTCAGCAGCAGTACCGGGGTGGCGTCATGGCGTCGGCGCATGCCGGCGATGATCGCCGGGCCGCTGCTGCGCGGCAGGTTCCAGTCCAGGATCGCCGCGGCATACGTCGTGTCGGCCAGTGCAGCGGCGGCCTGGTTGCCGTCGGTGATCCAGTCCACCGCATGGCCGTGCTGGCGCAGGCCGTCGGCCAGCGCCTGCCCCAGTGCCCGGTCGTCCTCGGCTAGCAGGATGCGCATGGCTTCATTCTTGTCGCGCGCTCGTGCGGCCCACTTGACCTGCAGCAAGTGGCGCGGGCTTTTCGCCGCCTGCGGCATCCTGCCCCAGCGCGCGCTTGCGGCCGTGGATCATTGCCGCAACCAGGTTCTCGCCGTAATGCACGCTCTCGCCCACCGCGGCCAGCACGTGCAGCACCACCAGACCCAGCACACCGTAGGCCAGCGCCTCGTGCAGGTCCTCCAGCCACGGCGTGCCGAAGAACGCGTCGGTGGTTTGCAGCCAGCCGCTGACGGCCACCAGCAACACGCCGACCATCAGTGCCAGGATCATCACCGCCGCGGCCGGGTTGTGCCCCAGCTGCCGGTGCGAGCGCCCGGCCAGGCGCTCGCGCAGGTAGACGCGCACCCGGCGCGGGCCGGGCACCCAGTCGCTGAAGCGCGCATGCCGCGTGCCGATCCAGCCCCACACGAAACGCACGGCAAGCAGGACCAGGATGGCGTAGCCGAAACCGCGGTGGACCAGCTCGCCCTCCTCGGTGAAAAAGTTGGCGAGGAACAAACCCGCCAGCGACCAGTGGAATACGCGAACCAGCGGGTCCCACACCTTGACCATGGCCTTCATGGGCTTGTCCTCGCTCGGGGTCAGGGGATGGTCAGCCGCCCTTCTTCTTGACGATGCGGCCGTCGGTGGGGTCGAAGTAGATCTCCACGTTCCTGCCCGCCTTGTCCTTGCCGTAGATCTCGTAGCAGTTGCCCGAGACCTGGAACACCTTGATGGTGTAACCCTGGTCGAGCACCTTCTGCTTCATCGCCGCTTCGGTCAGCCACTGCGCACGCGGCGCGCTGGTGCATTGCGGTGCGGCCAGGGCGGACGCCGACAGAACGCCGGCGGCGAGGAACAACGGGACGATGACGATGCGCTTCATGGTGTGTCTCCGGTATCGGCAGGATGGCCTTGGGAAACATTGCAACCGCGAAGGCTTATGCGGGTCTTAAGGCGCAACCACGGCGCTGGCTGCCGATACCGACGTGGCCATCGCCGCCCGGTCACGCCCCGCGCGCTTGGCCTCGTACAAGGCCGCGTCGGCACGCTCGATCAGGTCGGTGGCGCTGTCGCCCACCGTGGCCTGGGCCACGCCGATGCTGACGGTGACGGCGCGCTGCGGCCACGCGAACGCGCGAAACGCACGCAGGATGCGCGCGGCCGCCTCGCCGGCGGCGGCGGCGTCCGTATCCGGCAGGAGCAGGGCAAACTCCTCCCCGCCATAGCGCGCGGCCACGTCCGACGGCCGCACCGCCGTGCGCAACAACTTGCCGGTGACGCGCAGCACCTGGTCGCCGGCGAGATGGCCGAAGTCGTCGTTGAAGGTCTTGAACCGGTCCAGGTCGAGCATCAGCAGCGAGAAAACCGCATCGCGCTCGCGCTGCCCGCGCAGCAGGCTGGCCAGTGCGTCGTCGAAAGCGCGCCGGTTGGCCAGGCCGGTGAGGGCATCGGTGCCGGCGTCATTGCGCAGCAGCGCCGACTCCATGCGCTGGCGCTCCAGCTTGTCCAGCAGGCTTGCCACCCACCACACCAGCCCGGCCACGGCGCCGCCACTGCTCAGCGCCACCAGGGCAAGCGCCAGCGTTTCGGGCAGGCCCAACAGCGACTGCGACACCTCGAACACGAACAGGAAAAGCACCGGCAGCAGCAACGAGGGCAACAACAAACGCCGTGCCAGGGCGCCACCGAACGTATCGGCGGTGGCGACGCGCGTGAGTCCGGTGGCCGGCGTGGACGAAAGCCAGCCCAGCACCATCAGCAACAGCATCAGCAAGGTCTGCAGCGGCACCTGCTCGAACGGCCCGCTGATGCTGCCGGCCAGGGCCACGGCGTAGGAGGCCAGGCCGGTCACCACGATGGCCAGCAGCACCAACGCGATGATCTCGCGCAGGTACAGGCAGCGCTGCAGCGACACCAGCAAGCCCAAAGCGCCAAGCAGCGCCAGCGCGATGGCCACGGGCACGGCCATGCGCGCGCGCGGCGCGCGGGAGGCCGGGTCATCGAACAGGTGATCGATACCTGCATCCACCGACCACAGGTGCTCGCCCAGCGTGGCCAGGCCGATACCCATGACGGCCAGCGACAACCACGTGCCGGCATGCCACCGCACTGGCGCCAGGCCCTGCGCCAGCAGCGCCGCGCCGGACAGCACGAAGGCCAGCGCCGCATTCGGCGTCATCGCGTGCGGCCCGTGCGCCAGCGTGGTCAGCAGCGGCAGTTGCCAGCACCAGCCGGCCAGCACCACGAGGGCGCTGGCGCCCACCACCACGGCGGCGAAGCGCGAG
The DNA here is from genome assembly GCF_039523575.1 of Rhodanobacter caeni. NCBI lineage: Bacteria > Pseudomonadati > Pseudomonadota > Gammaproteobacteria > Lysobacterales > Rhodanobacteraceae > Rhodanobacter > Rhodanobacter caeni. The sequence continues at coordinate 829,202 of NZ_BAAAFO010000003.1, forward strand.
AACAGCACGAAGCCGCGGACCGCGCCGGCATTCTGGTGGAACGGCACTGCAATCATGTGACTCGCTGTCCTGGAGAGATGCCTGGTCGCCGCGGGGCGCGCCACGTTCCGCCAGCGGCGCGCCAGAGGGAAATATCGGCCGGGAACCGTGCAAGTTGACGCCAGTCAGGCCGGCCTGTGCCTTTCCCTGCCACAGTGCCGCTGCCAACGTCGAAATCGACCGCACCCGGAGCGCCTACAACATGATCATCTACAGCTGCCACGGCGCGGCCAAGCAGGTTACCGGTTCCTGCCACCTGGTCACCTGCAACGACCGCCGCGTGCTGATCGACTGCGGCATGTTCCAGGGCAGCGAGGAGGTGGAACGGGCCAATGCCGAACCGTTCGGCTTCGACCCGGCCAGCATCGACGTGCTGCTGCTCACCCACGCGCACCTGGACCATTGCGGGCGCATCCCGCTGCTGGTGCGCCGCGGTTTCCGCGGCCGCATCCTCACCACGGCGGCCACCCGCGAGCTGGCGCGGGTGGTGATGCTGGACGCCGCCGGCCTGCAGGAGGAGGACGCGCGCCGCGCACAGCGCAACAACCGTCGCGACGAGGCGGTGGCGCCGCCGCTGTACACGCTGGACGACGCGCTGCACGCCCAGGATTTCTTCGGCCCGGATGCCGGCTACGACGTCGCCGTGCCCGTGGTGGAGGGAATCAGCGCGCGCTTCCTGGACGCGGGCCACATCCTCGGCTCGGCCTCGATCCTGCTGGAGCTGGACGACGGCAAGCAGCAACGGCGCATGCTGTTCTCCGGCGACCTGGGCAACCCCGGCCGCCCGCTGCTGCGCGACCCGACGGGCGCGCCGCCGGCCGACTACGTGGTGATGGAGTGCACCTATGGCGACCGCCCGCACCGCTCGGTGCCCGATTCGGTCGACGAGATGTACCGGGCGATCCGCGACACCGTGAACCGGCGCGGCAACGTGGTGATTCCCACCTTTGCGCTGGAGCGCACGCAGGAGCTGCTCTACTACCTGCATCGCGGACTGCGCGAGGGCGCGATCCCGGCGCATGTGCGCGTTTTCCTGGATTCGCCGATGGCGATTTCCGCCACGGAGATCTTCCGCCGCCACCCGGAATGCTTCGACCAGCGCTTCCTGGATGAACTGGAGCATGGCGACCCCTTCGCCATGCCCGGCCTGCATTTCACCCGCGAGACCGCCGAGTCGATGGCGATCAACAACGTCGACGGCGGCGCGATCATCCTGGCCGGCTCGGGCATGTGCAACGGCGGCCGCGTGCGTCACCATCTCAAGCACAACCTGTGGCGCGAGCGCTGCAGCGTGGTGTTCGTCGGCTACGCGGCGGAGGGCACGCTGGCGCGCCGGATCATCGACGGCGCGCCCAGTGTGCGCGTGTTCAACGAGGAGATCCCGGTGCGCGCGCAGGTGTGGACCATCAACGGCTTCTCCGCCCACGCCGACCGGCCCTCGCTGCTGGCCTGGCTGGGCGATGCGCCGCGGCGCACGGTGTTCCTGGTGCATGGCGAATACGGCCGCGGCATGCAGGTGATGCGCGAGGTGCTCGAAGCGCGCGGCTTCAGCTGCCAGCTGCCCGGTATGCACGAGCCGATCAAGATCGACTGAGCGCCGGCTCAGGCAGGCGCCTTCCTGCGCGGCAGCATGCGGCGCAAGGTGTTGTCGCGCGCCACGTAGTGATGGAACAACGCGGCGGCCGCGTGCAGGCCGATCAGGTAGTAGCCGATCGTGCCGATGGTTTCGTGGATCTCCTTGAACGTACCGGCCAGGGCCTCGTCCGCGCCCACCAGCGCCGGCAGCGACAGGCCGAAGAACGGGATCGGCTTGCCCGCGGCGCTCAGCGTGAGCCAGCCCAGCAGCGGCATCGCGATCATGAAGAGGTACAACGCCAGGTGCATGAGCCCCGCAAGCCGTTGCTGCCAATGCGGCGGCGGCGGCTGGATGCCCGGCTGGGCACCGGCGGCCCAGCGCAGCGCCAGCCTTACGACCACCAGCGCCAGCACCGCCAGCCCCAGCATGAAATGCCAGGTTTTCAGGCCATCGCGCAGATCGCTGCCGCGCGGAAACAGCTCGCGCAGATTGATGCAGGCATAGACGCCGATCAGCAACAGCAGCATCAGCCAGTGCATGGCGATCGACAGCGAGCCGTAGCGGTCGGCGGTGTTTTTCCAATGCTTGGCCATCGAAATCATCCAGGTAACGGTATCGGGTATCAGCATGCCCCCGCCGCCAGCCGCGCAACTTGAGCGTGGTCAAGTCCGCCGCCGATGGCCGCGCCGCCGCTTGCGTCGTTACGCCACGCGCGCGGCGAGCTTTTGCTGCGCAAACCGCCGTATCCTAGGGGCTCCCCGTCCACCGGCCGCTGCGGCCGCGCGAGGCCCCGATGGAACCTGCCGCCAACGTGCTCGACCTCAATCAGTTGCGGCGCAGTTGCAGCTCCTGCGCGCTGTACGAATTATGCCTGCCGGCAGGCATCGGCGTCGACGACCTGGACCGCCTCGACGCCACGGTGAAGGACAAGCGCGCGCTCGATCGCGGCGACATGCTGTACCGCGAGGGCGATCCGTTCGAGGCGCTGTATGTGGTGCGATCCGGCGCGCTGAAGACCTTCGTGCAGAACGAGGCGGGCGATGTGCAGATCCTCGGCTTCCACCTGCCGGGCGAGATCCTGGGCTTCGACGCGCTGGCCACCAACCTGCACGTCAGCCAGGCCGAGGCGCTGGAACGCTCCAGCATCTGCGAACTGCCCTACGCCAAGCTGCAGCAGGTCACCAGCGAGGTGCCTGCCCTGCACCGCCAATTGATGCGGGTGATCAGCCGCGAGGTGGTCGAGGAGCACCGCCACCTGGTGATGATGGGCCGGCAGCAGGCGCAGGAGCAGCTGGCCAGCTTCCTGCGCAGCCTGGCCGACCGCTACCAGCGCCTGCACCGCGACGGCTCCGCGCTCAACCTGCCGATGTCGCGCTACGACATCGCCAACTACCTCGGCCTGGTGGTCGAGACGGTGAGCCGGCTGTTTTCGCGCATGGAGGAGATGGGCGTGCTGCAGGTCAACCGCAAATCGGTGCGCATCCTGCGGCCGGAACTGCTGGCTGCCCTCTGCCGCAGCGATGCCGCGCCGCGGCGCAAGGATGCCGGCTGACCGACGGGCTCAGTCGGGCAACAGCGCCTGGCCGATCCTGCGCAGGCCGGCCGGGTCCAGCAGCTGCAGTTCGCGCCCTTCGATCTGGATCAGCTTCTGGTTGCGGAAGCGGCTCAGCACACGGCTGACGGTTTCCGCCGCGAGGCGCAGATAGTTGGCGATATCGCCGCGCGACATGCTGAGGTGGAAGCGCGTGGCGGAAAAACCGCGCGCCGCGTAACGGCTGGCCAGGTCCATCAGGAACGCGGCCACGCGCTCGTCGGCGCTGTGGTCGCCGGCCAGCAGCGAGGCGGTGCCCAGCTCCTTGCTCAGCATGCGGAACAGGTGCTGCTGCACCGCCGGCACGCGCGAGGCCAGCGCGCTCATGGCGGGAAACGAGAAGCGGCAGAAAAACGCCGTGTCCAGCGCCACCGCGTCGCAGGGGAAATGCTCGGGGTAGATCGCATTGAGGCCGATCACCTCGCCGGGCAGGTAGAAGCCCAGCACCTGCTCGCGCCCCTCCTTGTCCACCATGCGCGTCTTCACGGTGCCGCCGCGCACGGCGAAGATCGCGCGGAACGGATCGCCGGTGCGGAAGATGTGCTCGCCGGCGCGGAACGGCCCCACGTGCTCCACCAGGCACTGCAGGGCGGCCAGCTCGGGCTTGTCGTAGCCGGCGGCGATGCAGGCGCTGGAAAACGCGCAGGTGCCGCAGAAATGCGTCTCGTCACCATCGTCGGCGATCGGGCTGGGCGGCTCGGGCAGGCGGCCTGCCGGGTACTTGGATGACATGTTGTCGGAACGCCGGTTCTGGAGCGCGGATCAGATCGCGCGTGAATAACGCGGTGTGTGCGCCTGCCCATCGAGATAGGCGTCGAAGCACATGGCGATGATACGCAACAGCAGGCGCCCCGGCGAGGTCACCTGCAGCGACGCGGCGTCTTCGAGCAGCAGGCCGTCGGCGATCAACGGCTGCAGGCGCTCGCGTGCGGCAGCGAAGTATTCGTCGAAGATCAACCGGTGACGCTCGCCGAAACGCTGTTTGTCCACGCGGCCGTGGCACATCAGCTCGCCGATCAGCTCGCGCCGGATCACGTCGTCCTCGTCCAGCAGCAGGCCGCGGGCCACCGGCAGGCGGCCGGCATCCAGGGTGGCGTAATAGCCGGTGAGGTCGCGCGCGCTCTGGCTGTAGCTGTCGCCGATGCGGCTGATGGCGCTGACGCCAAGCCCGATGATGTCGCAGTCGCCGTGGGTCGAGTAACCCTGGAAATTGCGCTGCAGCGTACCGGCGCGCTGCGCCACGGCCAGCTCGTCGTCGGCGCGGGCGAAATGATCCATGCCGATGTAGACGTAACCGGCGGCGGACAACTGCGCCAGCGCGCGACCGAACAAGGCCAGCCGGGTGCCCGCATCCGGCAACTCCTCCGCGACGATTTGCCGCTGCGCCTTGAACATCTCCGGCAGGTGCGCGTAACCGTAGACCGCCACCCTATCCGGCCCCAGCTCGACGATCTGGTCCAGCGTGCGGCTGAAGCCGTCCACGCTTTGCTTGGGCAGCCCGTAGATCAGATCCACGCTGACCGAGCGGAAGCGCGACTCGCGCGCGGCCACGATGGCTTCGCGCGTCTGCTCGAAACTCTGGATGCGGTTGACCGCCTCCTGCACCGCCGGGTCGAAATCCTGGATACCGACCGACAAGCGGTTGAAGCCCAGCTCGGCCAGCGCATGCACGTAGTCGCCATCGGCAAAACGCGGGTCCAGCTCGATACCGTACTCGCGCTCGGCGGCCTGGCTGAAACTGAAGTGGCGCGCCAGCGACTCCATCAACTCGCGCATGCGCGGCACGTCGAGAAAGTTGGGCGTGCCGCCGCCGAAATGCAGCTGGCGCACGGGCCGATCGCGGTCGAACAGCGGCGCCGCCAGTTCGATCTCGCGGTACAGGCGCTCCAGGTAACGATCGGCCTGGCCGATGTCGCGGGTGATCACCCGGTTGCAGCCGCAGTAGAAACACGGACTCATGCAGAACGGCACATGCACGTACAGCGACAGCGGCCGCGGGATAGGCTCCTCGTTGGAGGCGCGGATCACCTGCCGCAACGCGGTCTCGTCGAACGACGCATTGAATTGCGGCGCGGTGGGATAGCTGGTGTAGCGCGGACCGGCCACGTCATAGCGGGCGACGAGGTCCGGATCGAAAACGGGCGGAATGATGGGAGTGGCCATGGCGCAAGTCTGTCGATGCACCCGCGCCCACACCTTGATCCGGATCAACTGCGCGACCATCGCGACAAGCCGCCGCAGGCCTTTTTGTAGGAGCGCACCCTGTGCGCGAAGCCTTTCATCAAGGGCATCGCGCACAGGGTGCGCTCCTACAATGAAGAGTCGGGGGTTCTAGCGCTTGAGCGCCTCGATCCGCTGCTCGATCGATCCAAAGATCGAGTGGCCGCCGGCATCGGTGACGTCGATCTTCAACCGGTCGCCAAACTTCAGGAACGGCGTGCTGGGCTGGCCATCGCGCAGGGTTTCCACCGTGCGCTGCTCGGCAAGGCAGGAGGCGCCCTTGCCGGTGTCCTGGTTGGCGATGGTGCCAGAGCCGACCAAAGTGCCGGCGGTCAGCGGGCGCGTGCGCGCCACGTGCGCCACCAGCTCGGCAAAGCTGAACTGCATGTCCACGCCGCACTCGGCCTCGCCGAACCACTGGCCGTTGAGCCAGGTGCGCATCGGCAGGTGCAGCTTGTCGCCTTGCCACGCGTCGCCCAGTTCATCGGGCGTCACCAGCACCGGCGACAGCGCCGAGCGCGGCTTGCTCTGCAGGAAACCGAAACCCTTGGCCAACTCGCCGGGAATCAGGCCGCGCAGGCTCACGTCGTTGACCAGGCCGACCAGCTGGATATGCTCCGACGCCTGCGCGGCGGTCACCGCCATCGGCACGTCGTCGGTGACCACGATGACCTCGGCCTCCAGGTCGATGCCGAAATCCTCGCCGGGCACCACCACCGGATCGCGCGGCCCCAGGAAGCCCGCACTGGTGGCCTGGTACATCAGCGGGTCGGTGTAGAACGATGCCGGCACCTCGGCGCCACGAGCGCGGCGCACGCGCTCGACGTGCGGCAGGTAGGCGCTGCCGTCCACGAATTCGTAGGCCCGCGGCAGGGGCGCGGCCAGGGCGTGCATGTCCAGCGCGAACGCCTCGACGGCGGCGCCCGCATTCAGGGCCTCCGACAATGCGTTGAGCCGCGGCGCGGTATTCGACCAATCGTCCAGCGCGCCTTGCAGCGTGGCGGCGATGCCGTCGGCGCGAACCGCGCGGGTGAGATCGCGGCTGACCACGACCAGCGTGCCGTCGCGACCGCCCTCTTTGAGACTTGCAAGTTTCATCAGGATTCCTCAGCCACAACCTTCCACGTAATCGACCTGCGGCGGCACGCCCATGCGCCAGCGCGTCACCCTGCCCTGCGCATCGGTTTCGAACACCAGCGCGCTCTCGCCCTGCGGCGCGATGACACGCAGATAGCTGGCGCCGGCAACGTACTTGTGCGGCTGCGACGTCACGCGTTCGCCGTACAGCGCGCGGATCTGCGCCGCGTCCATGCCGACGCGGCCACCGCCGGGCGCGATTTCCTTCGGCGTGCCGACGTCGTAGCGCACGAAGCGGCCACCCTCGAACATGAAGGCAAACTCCGCCGGGTGCTTCACCCACGTGGGCGTCTTGTAGAAACAACTGGAACCGGGCTGGGCGGCGCCACGCAACGCACCGCCCCAGGCGGCGGCAAAAGCCGCCTCGTCCATGCCGAACCGCATGTCGCCGTAGCCGTCGTAGCGCGCCACCGTTGCCGCCGTGTCCGGCACCGCGGCCGTGGTCGCCGCGCTGGCCGGTGCAGGTTCTGCGGTGCGATCGGCCTGGCCACAGCCAGCCAGCAGCAACGCAGCGGCGAGAAACACGCTGCGCATCAACGCGCGCCACCGTCGAAATGTTTCGCGATGCCTTGCCAGCAAGCGTAATAGTTGCCTTGCAGTTGCGGCGATTCCAGCGCCTGCCGGGTGGGACGGATCACCTTGCGCGTCTCGAACATGAAGGCCATGGTGCCGCCGATCACGTCCGGCTTCGACAGGTCGGCGTTCGAGGCCTTCTCGAACGTGGCCGCGTCCGGGCCGTGCCCGCTCATGCAGTTGTGCAGCGACGCGCCGCCGGGCACGAAGCCCTCGGCCTTGGCGTCGTACACGCCCGTGATCAGCCCCATGAACTCGCTGGCGACATTGCGGTGGAACCACGGCGGCCGGAAAGTGTGCTGCGCCACCAGCCAGCGCGGCGGGAAGATCGCGAAATCCACGTTGGCCGTGCCCGCCGTATCGCTGGGCGAGGTCAGCACGGTGAAGATGGATGGATCGGGGTGGTCATGGCTGATCGAGCCGATCGTGTTGAAGCGGCGCAGGTCGTATTTGTACGGCGCGTAGTTGCCGTGCCAGGCCACCACATCCAGCGGCGAGTGGTCGATTTTCGCCTCCCACAGCGCGCCCTGGAATTTCGCCACCAGCGAGAATGCGCCGTCGAGATCCTCGTACGTCGCCGTGGGCGTCAGGAAATCGCGCGCGTTGGCCAGGCAGTTCGAACCGATCGGACCCAGCTCCGGCAGGCGCAGCAGCGCGCCGAAGTTCTCGCATACATAGCCGCGCGCCTCGCCGTCGATCACATCCACGCGAAAACGCACGCCGCGCGGGATCACCGCGATTTCCTGCGGCTCGATCCCGATCACGCCCAGCTCGGTGGCCAGCCGCAACCGACCCTGCTGCGGCACGATCAGCAGCTCGCCATCGGCATCGTAGAAATAGCGCCCCTGCATCGAGCGGTTCGCGACGTAAAGGTGGATGCCCACGCCCGCCTGCTCCGCCGGCCCACCGTTGCCGGCCAGGGTGGCAAGGCCATCGACGAAATCCGTGGGCGCGTCGGGCAGCGGCAGCGGATCCCAGCGCAACTGGTTGGGCGTGGCCGGCGCCTCATCGAAACGGTTGTGGAAAGTGGCGTGCGCCAGCGGTCGGAACGGCTCGTGCACCGCGGCAGGACGAATCCGGTACAGCCAGCTGCGCCGGTTGGCGTGCCGCGGCGCGGTGAACGCGGTACCGGAGAGCTGTTCGGCGTACAGGCCGTGCGCCACCCGCTGCGGCGAGTTCTGACCCACGGGCAGCGCGCCCTCGATCGCCTCGCTGGCGAATTCGTTGGCGAAGCCGGTTTGGTAGCTGGTACTGACCTCAGACATACGTGCGCCTACGCTTGAAGCCCCTCGCCCGTCGGGAGAGGGGCTTCAAAGCCTACAGCACCCCCCGCTTCATCTGATCGCGCTCGATGCTCTCGAACAGCGCCTGGAAATTGCCCTCGCCGAAACCCTCGTTGCCCTTGCGCTGGATGATCTCGAAGAAGATCGGGCCGATGCAGTTCTGGGTGAAGATCTGCAGCAGCTTGCGCTGGTGGGTTTCGGGGTCGGCGTCGATGAGGATCCTGTTGCGCGCCAGCCGTGGCACATCCTCGCCATGGTTGGGCACGCGCTGGTCGATCACTTCGTAGTAGGTATCGGGCGTATCGAGGAAAGCCACGCCGGCGGCGCGCATTTTTTCCACCGTGGCGTAGATGTCATCGGTGAAGCAGGCGATGTGCTGGATGCCCTCGCCCTTGTACGCGTCGAGGTATTCGTTGATCTGGCTCTTCGGGTCGTCCGACTCGTTCAGCGGGATGCGCACGATGCCGTCGGGCGCGGTCATCGCCTTGGACACCAGGCCGGTCTTGGCGCCCTTGATGTCGAAGTAGCGGATCTCGCGGAAGTTGAACAGGCGCTCGTAGTAATCCGACCACTTCTGCATGTTGCCGAAGTACAGGTTGTGGGTGAGGTGGTCGATGAAGGTGAGGCCGAAGCCCGACGGGTTCTGCGTGGCCCCTTCGATCGGCTCGTAATCGCCGTCGTAGATGCTGCCCGTGCTGCCGTAGCGGTCCACCAGGTACAGCATGCAGTCGCCGATGCCTTTCACCACCGGCGCGTTCACCGCCCGGGTGTCGGCGTTTTTGGTGAACACCTCGCCACCGTTGTCCAGCACCGCCTGCAACACCTGATCGGCCGGCTTGCGGAAGCGGATGGCGAAACCGCAGGCGCTGGGGCCGTGCTGCTGCGCGAAGGCGGCGGCGAAGGACTCGGGCTCCTCGTTGACGAGAAAGTTCACGTCGTTCTGGCGATAGACGATAATCGGGCGATGCCTGTGCCGGAGCACGGCGACAAAACCCATGCGCTGAAACAGGGTGTGCAATTCGGCCGCGCGCCCTGGCGGCGCGGCGAATTCGACGAATTCGAAGCCGTCGATGCCCATCGGGTTCTCGAACGTGGCGACTTTCATGCCGGGATCGGGCTTGGTGTTCATGGCACTCTCCGGTTCAGCACGGGCCAGAGGATTCGAAGCGCCGCAAGGATGCGCTGCTGCCCGCGAAAGGATTTGCATGCCAGTGTTATAGTTTCAATTGAAACCAGTTGCAAGGAGCACCGCCGCAGTGTCGACCGACCGCAAACGCATCCCCGCCAGCGCCGAGCATGCGCCGCTGGAGCTGGAACATTTCCTGCCGTACCGGTTGTCGATCCTGTCCAACGCCATCAGCCAGTCGATCGCCGACGACTATCAGCGCCGCTACGACCTCAGCGTGACGGAGTGGCGGGTGATGGCGGTGCTGGCCCGTTTCGACGGTTTGTCCGCCCGCGAAGTGGCCGAGCGCACCTTGATGGACAAGGTGGCGGTGAGCCGCGCGCTGGCACGGCTGGTGGAAGCGGGCCGGGTCACCCGCGGCATCCACGCGGGCGACAAGCGCCGCTCCGTGCTGGGCCTGTCGGACGCCGGCTGGGCCCTGCACGACGAGGTGGCGCCGATGGCGCGCGCGCGCGAGCGCGAGGTGCTGGCGAAGCTGGACGGCGAGGAGCAGCGTTGGCTGACGCGGATACTGGACCGGTTGATGGCGTAGAGCGGGGAATGGGGAATAGGGAATGGGGAGTGCGGAATGGTTCAAGCAAAAGCGGCGCATTCCCCCAACCGTTCGGGCTGAGCGTAGCCGCGCAGCGGCGAAGTCGAAGCCTCCCCTCAGCTTGCCCCTTCGACTCTGCCGCTACGCGGCTACGCTCAGGGAGAACGGTAATGAAACCCTCCCGTTTCCCGCGTTCCGCCCGCTACCGCACCCCGTGCATCAACCGGTTGATCAACGGCGCCACCAGGAACAACAGCACGCCGCCACCCAGCAATATCCAGAAACCGGTGGTGTAGCCGGACAGTGCCGACTCCACCGTCATGCCGGTTTCGCCGCTGACGTGGCCGGCAAACAGGCCGGCCAGGTTGTTGCCGATGGCGGTGGAGAGAAACCACCCGCCCATGCCCAGCCCCACCAGCCGCAACGGCGCCAGCTTGGTCACCATCGACAGGCCGATCGGCGACAGACACAGCTCGCCAGCGGTCTGCAGCACGTAGCACAGCACCAGCGTCCACAGCGGAATCAGGCCGTCGCTGCCGACCAGGTTGGACAAGGCATACATCAGCACCGCGAAACCCAGTGCATTGCCGATCAGCCCCAGCCCGAACTTGCGCGGGATCGACGGCTCGGCGCGACGCTTGTCCAGCGCCGCCCACACCATCGTCACCAATGGCGCCAGCACCACGATCGCCACCGGGTTCACCGACTGGAACCAGCCGATGGGGAAATTCCAGCCGCCCAGGTCGCGATCGACGATGTGCTGCGCCAGGAAGTTGAACGAGCTGCCGGCCTGCTCGAAGAACATCCAGAACAGCACGTTGAAGGTGAAGATGATCAGCATCGCGATCACCCGCTGGATCTGCACGCGGCCGGTGCGGATCGCCTCGATCACCAGCATTACCGCCACGCCCAAGAACAGCACGGTCAGCAACCATTGCAGCACCACTGCGCCGGCGCGATCCATCAGCAGATACACCAGCGGAATGGCGACCAGCACGCCCAGCGCCACCCACGCCACGCGCGCGAGGCTGGCGATTTCCGGTGCCGGCCGCCCCACCTCGCCGAGCTGGCGGCGGCCAAACCAGAACCACACCAGGCTGATCAGCATGCCCACGCCCGAGGCGGCGAACACCACGTGGTAGTTCTGGTGACCCGGCGTGCCGAACACGCGCGTGGCCAGCACGCTGGTCAGCACCGGCGCAATCAGCGCGCCGGCGTTGATACCCATGTAGAACAGCGTGAAGCCGCGGTCGCGGCGCGAATCGCCCGGCGCATACAGCTGGCCCACCATCGAGGAAATATTGGGCTTGAACAGCCCGTTGCCCACGATCACCGTGGCCAGCCCCAGCATGAACACCGCGTGGTTCGGCACCATCACCATGAACAGGCCGGCCGACATCACCACCGCGCCCAGCAGGATCGAGCGCTGGTAGCCGATGATCTTGTCGGCCACGTAACCGCCGAACACCGCGGTGGCGTACACCAGCGCCAGGTAGGCGCCATACGTGCGGCTGGCGGACGCCTGGCCCGCGTCATCGCCGCCATAGAACTGCGCCACGATGTACAGCGTGAGCGCCCAGCGCATGCCGTAGAACGCAAAGCGCTCCCAGAATTCGGACATGAACAGCATCCACAACGGCCGCGGGTGGCCGAGCAGTTGCGGATAGCTGAAATCACGCGGCGTACTGTCGCTCTGGATCATGGGGGTCCCCGTCATGTCGTCGGCCGCACTTCAGTGCAGGCGCAGGAAATCGTGCACGACATGTACCCACCCCGCTCGTTGCCGTCAAATGCGCTGCAACAACGCGCGACGCCAGCGAACGGGCACTGGAGCCGCAAGGCTGGCCCTGCCGTGCGACGAACCGTCGCTCTGGGTTGCGAGGTTTGCGGCGCGGTTCGACGCTTGCTGCAGGACCCGTTGGCTACTTGCCCATGAAGCGACGGCGCGCCAGCCACAGGATCAGGCGCTGCAGCGGATTGCTGTTGCCACCGGGCCGCCATGTGCGCACCAGCTTGTTGCGGTACGCGTCGAAATGCAGGCCGCGCGGCGCCGCAATCACCTCGCCGCGCTTGAGCAGGATTTTCAGCGCCTGCGTGCCGGCGATCCCGGCGCAGATTTCACAGGCCATCGGCGTCGAGGGACCGCGCTGGTTCACCAGGTCCACGGCCGAGGGCTGCACCAGGTACGCCTGATGCAGCACGGCCGGCGCCAGGCCCACCATGAATCGCAGCAGCTGCTCGTTTCGCGGCTGGCCCTCCAGCTGGAAATACTGTTCGAACGTCATCTGGCCGGGAAGGAACGCCAGTACCGCCGCCCCCATGCCCAGCGGCGCGGCGGTGATGGCCGGAATGCCGCGTTCGGCGCACAACGCGAACAGCCTGGCGCGGATGTCCAGCACGAAAAAGTCCAGCCCATCGATGTACAGATCCACCCCCGAGAGGAACGCGTCCATGTTCCCGGGCGTAACCCCTTCGGGAAACGCGTTGATGTCCAGGTCGGGGTTGATGTCCCGCGCCATGCGCGACACCACCTCGATCTTGGGCTGGCCGACGGTCGACTGGAAGGCTCCCGCCTGCCGGTTGAAGTTCTCTGTGCCGAAACGGTCGAAATCCGCCAGGTTGAACGACTGGATGCCCAGTCGCGTCAGGGTCAGCAGATGCGCGCCACCAACGCCACCCAGACCTGCGATCGCCACCCGCTTGGACCGCAGGATGGGCTGCTCCGCGGTGGTTATCCAGCCGATCGTGCGGCTGAAGGCCCTGGCGTAATCGAACGGCTCCGCCGACAACGGTCTGTCAGACATCGTTAGGTACCTGCGTTCGGGCGAAGAACATGGATCGTATGCCGCCGGCGTCCACGCACCGTCAACGCTCCGCACTGCGGCAGCGGACCGAGGCCGGAGAAAGCCCATGGAAAAATGGCGCCGCTCGGGGAAGCGGCGCCATCGATCAAACCGCCTGCATCCGGATACGCCTCAGGCGCCCAGTTCGGATTCCTTGCTGCGACGACGCAGCAGCAGGCCCATGAGGCCCAGGCCCACGCCCAGCATGCCGATCGGGCCAGGTTCCGGTACCGCCAGCGTCTGGCCGGTCAGGGTGCCGGTGCCCACGATCGGGTAGTAGCAGATGTTGGTCGGGTCAGAGGACGGCCCGGTGCATTGGTCGTAAGGCTTGAACGAGAACGAGGAGCTCAGGTCGAAATCCGCGCCATCGGCCCGGCTGTTGGTATCCATCCAGTAGCCCGCGGCACCGCCGGCCACGTCCAGCAGACCGAAACCACCCGACAGCGAACCCGGCGCAGCGATGGGTCCGTTGATGTTGGAATAGAGATCACCCACCGCCGAGAAGCCGGTGAATGGCGCGGCATGGCCAGTGAGGCTGAGCCACAGCGGGCCGGTGGCCGAGCCGGCCGACGAGGGATCGGCCACATCGAAGCCGCCGCTCGGATCAACGTAGAAATTGATCAGGCCACCGTCGAACACCACTTTCGGGTTCAGCGCGTCGCCTTCAATGGCGGACACCGTGTACTGGAAGGTGAAGTTGAGGCTGCAACCCGAACAAAACACGGATTGATCGGCGCCATTGATCGAGCCGATACGCCCGTAGCCGGTCAGCACGTCGCCGACGGCAGAAACGGAGGACTCACGGAAATCGATCGCCTGTACGGTGAGGTCCGCACCATTGGCCGGGTCCCAGGTGATGCCACCCACGGTAATCGGCGATGCCATCGCGGCCCCGCTCCATGCGCCCAAGGCAAGGGCGCCGGCGAGCGCGACTCCAATCACTTTCTTCTTCATCATGTTCTTCTCCTTCAATGCGAATAGCCGCGACCAGTAGTTGCCCGCGATTTGCCCCTGCCCTGGGCCTGATGAGGCAAATCACGTGCCACGTTTGCAAGTCATTGTTTCTATTGACTAAAGGAGCATATTTCAGGCAAGCGGATGCCTATTTGTAAGGTATTCCTACAACCTGATTCCCGTGCGGACCGCCACATGCCTCGCGCATACATGCAAGCTGCTGTTTTTATTGATTAGTTTTCCAGCCATCATCAACCGGCGGAATGTAAAGTATCCCGACGCAAAATACCTTCACGCCACCTTCACGAAATTGCGTGAATTTGGCGTGAAATTAACCGCTTATCGTCGATCTGGCAGCGTGACGGCACGCCAGGAAAAGTGTCAACCAAACCGCTGTGAGAGGGGGCGAAAAAACGCTTGCCGCGGCCCCTCCGGCGGCGGCTGTTCGAGGCCAGCTACAGACCGGGACAGGCGGCACCCGGGCTCGTCGCGAGATGCGCCAGCTCAAGCTTGCCAGGCGCACGTGGCACTGGCCTGGACCGAAGCGCTAGCCTGGACCGAAGCTGTCCATGGCGCGTCGACCGCTGCGACGAGGCGGCGCCGATCGCGATTGGCCCAGACGCAGGAACACCAGTCCGCGGCCGTTGCCACACAGCGGCGCGAGCCCGGCATCCAGCCGCGACAAGGCTTGCCGCAGGTGCGGTTCGACCGGTACGAAGCCCAGGCTCAGCACGCCTGCCGCCGCGTAGGGCTGTACCGATAATCCGGCCAATGTGGCCTCCAGCCACACGCGCTGCAGGGCGCGGCCGCCCGCGAACACGTCGGTGCGGGCGGCCGACGGCACCACCAGCAGGCACAGGCCCGGCGACAACCGGATGGGTAGCCAGGCAGAGCGCCACCCCAGCATGGCCGCCGCACCGAAACGGTTGAGCACACGCATCACCGCGGGACGGCGCATGGCCTCGAAAGCGGGACGCATGGGCCGCTCCACCGCCAACGTGGCGGGAGCCAGTCCCTCTTCGCAGACGGCATCCCAGCCAGCCGCGAACCGGATGCTGGAAAACAGCTCGGCGTGCAGGGCTGGACTGCGGAAACGCAGGCTTTCGGCGAGCCGAACAAGCTTCAGCGCCATGCTCTTTTCACGGCCCGCACGCGGCCAGCACAGGCGTGCGCCCTCGATCCGTTCGGCCTGGGCATCCAGTCGCGCCTGCGCCGATGGGGCAATGGCGCCCCGCCAGGGGAAGCTGCGATCGGTATGACGGCTGTCGATGGCGGCTGCCAGGGGGTCGCGCTGGCCGTCGGGATCGCGGCGCCAACGGATGCGTGCAATCCAGAGCTCGTCACCGGCTTCGGGAAAAACGTCCACCTGCGCGGCGTAGCCCAGCGAGCGGCCCTGAATGACCATGTTCTCCACGCACGCGCCGGCCGCCAGGTCACTGAGTACGTAACGCGTGTCCGACACGTTGCCGCTGCGCGTGGCATCGATTCGGACGTCCAGATGATCGTCGCCCCAGGTGAAGCGCCACGGCTGCGAATTGTCTGCCGAGGGCGCCGCGATGCCTGCGCGCAGGATGTCCACCTTCATGTCCTGGTTCACGGTCCACATCCATCCATTACCGGGGATATCAACGAACCCGCGCTGCGGGCGTTCTGGCGATCACGCTGACTGTATCGCTGGCCCCGTTCACATTCGGTATGCAATCGCGGATTGCGCATATTGATACGTAGGACGCAAAAACCTAGTATGTCCGTCGCGTACAATTCACATAACCGTCGCAACCCATACACGCGGACGACGGTCACAGCCGGCTTCAACGGCCCTGGCATGGATGCAACCCGCGTTGACGCGATCAGGTTCGCTGTTCCAGCCACGAACACCCACAACTCGCGAACCTGCACTTCAAGGTTTGCCAAGCACGCGCAGCTCAACCAACGCTGCGACATAGCGGCCAGACGGAACTTGCGGTCGAAGTGGTATCCCGCCGCGGCATGTGGCGTCCCTCGAGACAACGTGCCGTTTACCGGCGACTGCAACATTACTGACAAGAGCCGCAAATGCCCAATACAGCGATCGATTTCACGGCGCGCGCCGTGCGTTCCTCCGACAGCCGCGAAGCAACTTGCTCGTGCGCCACTTCCCTCGAGCAGGTCCAGGCAGCCTGGCAACTGGTCTACGAGCGCTATGCGGAAATGGGGCTCATCAACCCCAATCCGTTCGGCATCCATGCCGTTCCCGGCGCCGTGGGAAAACACGCCTGCGTGATCTGGGGACCGGACGGCAGCGGTGTCGGCCATACGATGACACTGTTTCGCGACAATCCGATGGGCCTGGCGCTGGACAGCGTCTATGCGCAGGAACTGGACGCGTTGCGCCAGGCCGGCCGTCGCCTGCTCGAGGTGGGCATGCTGGCGGACCGCCGCGAATCGGCGGCACGCGGCATCGGCGCGCTGTTCAGCATGATGCGCTGGGCCATCCATTACGGTTTGCACACCGAACTCACCGATATCGTCATCGGCGTACACCCGCGGCATGCCGCGTTCTACGTGCGCTGCTACGGCTTCGAGGAGTTCGCCGCCCCCACCGACTATCCGCTGGTGCGCAACAACCCGGTGGTGGGCTTGCGGTTGCGCCTGCGCGAGATGCTGGCCAATGACGTGCTGCCCCGGGGCCTGACCGATGCCCGCGACAATCCCATACCGGCCAGCGCATTCCGTGATCGCTTCGCGTTCGAGCCGGCGCAGATGCGCGGCTCGCTCATCGCCGGTTTCCTGAAGGACCGCTACAGCATCGACTCGGGCCGGGTCGTCGCCCCCAGCGAGGCCGCCTGCGAGGTCGCCCGCCTCGCGCAGTTGGGCTGAGGGCACCGTCGGCTCACCGGGCGGACGCTGTCCGCTCTTCCCATCGCGAGCACCCTCCTCACCCACGCGCCTGATGTGCCACGGCTGTGGCGTCCGCGGCTTCGCCTCCCCGGCGGAGCCGCGGTACCGGCAGCGCTAGCTGCCCGAGCCGCCGACCTTCGTGCCACCGAGCTCGCGATAAAGCGCCTCGGCGGCCTGTTTGTCATCGAAATCGGCCACTGATTTCCGCAGCAACTCAAGCGTGCGGAGGGCCGCCGCCTTGTCGCCGGTGCGAGCCTGCGCAACCGCCAGGTGATACTGGATCGATGGAACCTTGGGCGCGGCCTTGGCGGCCTTGGCGAGGATCGGCAACGCTGTTTTCGCCTGGTCGCCCGCCAGCAATGCCCAGGCATACGTGTCCTGCACGCTGGGCGATGTCGGCGCCAGCTTGTAGGCACGCTCGGCCAGCGCAAGCGCCTTGGGATCACGTTGTTCGGTGAGGATCCAGGCGAGATTGTTGAGCGCGCCGACGTTGGAGGGATTGGCTTTCAGCAGTTGCTCATACTGGGCTGCGGCCAGGACGTTCTGCTTGTGGCCCATGTAGTGCTGGGCCAGCAGGGTACGCGTGGCCTCGTCATTGGGGTGACTGGCCAGCCAGTCCGTCAGCACCGTTTCGGGTTTCGCGGCGCCGGTCTCGCTCAGCGCCAGGAAAGTCTTGATCACCAATGGCCGGTCGGGATTGGCCTTCAGGCCTTTCTGGTAGGCCGCCGCGGCATCGCCCGGCGACTTGTTCGCCATGTACAGGTCGCCCTCCAGCGCGAAGCCGGCCGCCCTGGTGGCGGGCTTGGTCTGCAGCGCACGGGCCAGCGCCAGTGCGCCGGGGAGGTCGTTTGCCTGCAGCTTCACGGTAGCGAGCAGGACCACGGCCTGCACCTGGTCCGGATCGCCCTTGATCACCTGCTCAAGGTTGCTTTCGGCGCCTTTCGTGTCCTTGCCGATGAGCTGGGCACGCGCCAGGTTGGTACGGTAGAGGGCCGCCTGCGGCGCCAGATCCACGGCCTTCTGCAAGGTCTTCAATGCCTCGGCCGTGTCCCCCGCATTCATCTGCGCGGCGCCCAGGGCATTGAGCGCGGCCGGGTTCCCCGGTTCCATCGCCACCAGGCGCTTGGCGGTGCCCACGGCCTCGTCGAACTGGCCGCTCTCGCTGTAGAGCAACACCAGGCCGAGGTAGGGCGCCGGCGATTTGGGCGCCGCATCGATGGCCTGCTTGGCCCATTTGATCGCGCCCGCCTTGTCGCCCTGCAGCAGCGCCAGCCGGCTCTGGGCCATCATGGCCGCCTCGTTGTGCGGGTCATGCTTCAACACGGTGTCGTAGCGGCCGGCGGCGTCCTTGTAGCGACCCTCCAGCGAATCGAGGCTGCCCAGGCTCATGAGCGCGGCGAGGCTGCCGGGCTCCAGTCGCGCGGCCTGTTCGTATTGCGCACGTGCCTCGGGTCGCTTCCCTGCCGCAATAAGGGCGGTGCCGTAGACCAGGTGCGCTGCGCTGTCCTGGGGATGTTTCGAGGCATGGGCCGCGGCCGTCTTGACCGCGTCGGCGACCCGCCCGTCACGCACATAGGTCATCACCAGCAGGCGGTTGCGCCGCGCTTCGGCGGCGGCATCCTCGACCGCCATGGCCTGCAACAGCCGCAAGGCCTCGGAATCCTGCCCGGCGGCAAGCGCCTTTTCGGCCGGCGCGAACGGATCGTTCGCCGGCGTCTTGCCGCCGGCCAGCGCATCGGCCCCCGGCGTGCGGACGCCGGCCGCCGCCGCGCCCTGCAACAGGGCCAGCAATTGGGTATCGGAGGGCGAACCGTCCACCGCGGGACGCAAGGTGTTCAGCGCCTGGCTCGTGCGCCCCTCGCGATAGAACGTCAGGGCCAGCAGTCGCCTCGCCTCCCTGTTGTTCGAATTGATGCCCATGGCGTTGCTGAGGTACATCTCCGCCTGCGCGTAGTTGCCCTGCGCGTAGTTCACCGCGCCCATCAGCGTCTGCGCCTGCTCGTTGCTGGGCACATCCTTGAGCACCAGCTGGAGCTGCGAAACGGCATCATCCAGGTGGCCCTGCTTGTACAGGACCACGGCGTGCAGGTAGTGCGGATAGGCCTGGTCGGGCGCCATTTTTTCCAGCGTCTGGATGTTCGCGAGGGCTGGATCGAACTTGTCCTGCTGGGCCTGCGCGCTGGCCAGGCGCAACAGCGTGTAGAAGTGCTCCTGCGGCAGCCAGTCCGGCTTGCTGATACCGAGCACCTTCTGATACGCCGCTTCGGCCTCGGCGAGTTGCCCCGCGTCGAAGGCGAGATCACCCTTGGCTATCCACGCTTGCGGACTTTCCGGCGAGGCGGCCAGTGCCTGTTCCACGTACTGGCCGGCCGCATCCTGGTTGTTGCTGGCGCTGGCAAGCTTGGCCAGGCCGATCAGGGATCGCGCATTCTTGGCATCCAGCGCCAGGGCGGCCTTGTAGGATTGCCCGGCCTGGTCGAACTGCCTGAGCCCGCGCTGGGCATCACCGCGCAGCCGCAGCACCTCAGCCTTCACTGGCGGATCGAGCGAAGCGTCGGGCGACAAGGTCTTGAGCAGGTCGTCGTATTGCTGGGCCAGCAACATCGCCTGCCCCAGCGGCACCGCCCACTGGGCTTCCGGCACGCCATTCGCGCGCGCGTTCTGAAGGTCGTTCAGCGCTTCCTTCGGATCGCCGAGCATCAACGACGCGCGACCCAGCAACAACCAGGCCTGGCCATTCTTGCTGTCCTTCTGCAGGACTTTCTTCGCCTCGATATAGGCGGCGCGGTATTTGCCTTCGGCCTGGTTCCTGGCGCCGGCGGTCAGGCCGTCGGTGCGATCGACCAGGCCACAGGCCGCCACCAGCAGGCTGATCGAAAGGACGAGCAGACCGCGCCGCATGGAGCGGGCATTGAGGATAGTGGGCATTTTCTCGATCTCGGTTGGCACATTGGCACACATGAGTCAGTCGGCGTCCGCCGTCTTCTTCAAGCCATATTTGTCGAGCAGGTCGTAAAGCGTCGGTCGGCTGACGCCAAGCAGGTCCGCCACCCGCGAGAGGTTGCCGCCAGCCTTGGCCAGCGCGCGCTGGATGGCACGCTTCTCGGCATCGGCGCGCACTTCGCGCAGGCTCAGGAAATCCTCGCCGGTGGTTCCCAGCTGCAGCTCGGCCAATCCGATCTGCTTGGTGTCGGCCATGATCACCGCGCTGTTCACCGTGTTCTCGAGCTCGCGGACGTTGCCGGGCCAGGAATGGCCCTCGATCGCCTTCAGCGCCTTGGTGGAAAAGCCGCGGATGGTGCGGCCATGGCGGCTGGCGGCCTGGGCCAGAAAATGGCGCGCCAGCAATGTCGCATCACCCATGCGGTCACGCAGCGGCGGCAGGCGTACGCTGACCTCGCTGACGCGGTAGAACAGATCCTCGCGGAAGCGCCCTTGCTGGATCAGCGCACGTAGGTCCTGGTGGGTGGCGCAAACGATGCGGATGTCGACCGGGATCGATTCGCGTCCGCCGATGCGCTCGATCACCCGCTCCTGCAGGAAGCGCAGCAGTTTGGATTGCAGCGCCGGCGGCATGTCGCCGATTTCGTCCAGGAACAGGGTGCCGCCGACGGCCAGCTCGATCTTGCCCTTGGTCTGCCGGTGGGCGCCGGTATAGGCGCCTCTCTCGTAACCGAACAGTTCCGCTTCGAGCAGCGGCTCGGGGATGGCGGCGCAATTGATCGCCACGAAGGGGCCATCGCGGCGAGAGCTGAGGCGGTGCACCGCGCGGGCGAACAGCTCCTTGCCGGTGCCGGTCTCGCCCAGCAGCATGACGGTGGCGTTCGACGGGCCGACCTTTTCGATCAGCCGGCACACATCCACCATCACTTCGCTGCTGCCGATGATGCCCTCCAGCACGGAGCTGGACTGGCTGCGCAGCGCGCGGTTCTCGGCCTCCAGTTCGTGCACGCGGTAGGCGCGGCTCACGATCAGGCGCAGCACTTCCAGATCCAGCGGCTTGGAGCAGAAATCGAAGGCACCTAGACCGATCGACTTGACCGCGTTGTCGCGATCCCCGTTCCCGGTGGCCACGATGACCTTGGTGAAGGGTGCCCTCTGCAGGATCTCGCCCAGTGTGGCAAAGCCCTCGCTGGTACCGCTGGGGTCCGGTGGCAGGCCCAGGTCCTGCAGAACCACGGCCGGCTGATGGCTTTCCAGCATGGCCAGCGCGGATGCGCGGTCGTCGGCGAACAACACCTCGTAATCCTCGAAGCTCCAGCGCAACTGGGCCTGCAGGCCGGGATCATCCTCGACCACCAGCAGATGGCGCGTTGCAGTGCTCATGATGTTGCCGTCATCGGATCGGCCGCGGCCGAATCCCCTTCATGCCCGGCCAGCGGCAGCCGGATGGAAAAAGTCGTGCCCTTGCCGGGCGTGCTGTCGACACTCACCGCTCCTCCCAGCGAGCGAACGTACTCGCGCGCCTGGTACGCACCCACGCCCATGCCCTTGCTCTCCTTGGTGGAGAAAAACGGCTTGAAGAGCCGGTTGCGAATGAAATCCTCGTCCATACCTGCCCCATCGTCCTCAATATCGATCACCGCCTCGTTCGCGATGCGCTTCGCCGTCAACGTGACATGCCCGTGGATTCCCGCGGCATCCTGCGCATTGCGCAGGACGTGGCCCAGCACCGTGGCGAACTGCTCCTGATCGGCCCGCACCCACAGCTTTTCCGGCGCCGGTCGGTAATCGGGTCGCGGTGACTGCGCCTGGCATTCGGCCAGCGCCCTCTCGATCACGGCAGCCAGTTGCACGCGGTTGAGGTTGGCAGGCGCCACGCCTCCGCGCAACTGTTCCAGCAGGCGGGAGATGCGCCCCACCGAGTTGGCCACCGTCGTCAGCATGTCGTCGACGAATGCCGGGTTGCGCTTGTGGCGCTCGGCATTCTGCAGCAGCAACGATTGCTGGGCGGCCACGTTCTTGAGGTCGTGCATCAGGAACGCGGTGAGGCGATTGAACCCTTCGAACTGGCGCGCCTCGGCCAACCGGCGGGCGTTGACGGCCTGTGCCAGGGTTCCCGCAACCTGGCTTCCGGCGGCGCGCAGCAAATCGATGTCTTCCCAATCGAAGGTGCGGCGTGCGCGCGACTGTGCCACCACCACGATGCCTACCAGGCGGTCTTCCAGCACCAGCGGCACCAGCAGCCAGGCTCGCGGCAATGCGCGCAGGCCTTCCGGCGCGCGCAACTGCTCCTGACCCAGCGGCGGCGGCTCGTCCAGATTGAAGATCCAGTGGCGCTTGCGCATCAGTTCGATGGCCGGCGCGGCGGTTGAAACCGCCAAGCCGGGCGGCACGGGCATGTTCCAGCGCGCCTCCGTTACCAGGTTGCCTTGCTCGTCGCACATCAACAACGCACCGGCCGGGCTGTCCATGATCTGCGCCACGGCGCGCACCGCTCGCATCGGCAACTCGGTGTCGCTGGCGGACAACGTCGCCGTCAGCCGCAACCATTCCTCGCGGTAGTCGTGCCGGAAACTGAAGAAGTTCTTCTGCAGGATCACCCGCACCCGGGCGCGGGCCTGCCCGGAGGTGGCCAGCAACAGCACCACGACCAGTGCGAAACAGACCAGCGTGATCTGCGCCACGCTGCCCCAGTCGCCGCCGTACAACCGCACGTAATAGCCGCCGATCGCCGTGGCGATGATGTAGATCGCCACCACCAGCAGGCTGGTGGAATAAAACACGACGCGCCGGGAAACGCCGACCTCCAGCGACCACTGCGGGTTGCGCGCCGCCGCCACCAGCAACAACGGCACCATGGCCGCATCGATGAAACCGCGCGCCGCCCACGCGCTCAGATTGAACTCCCGGTAGAGCACCGCGTAGGAATACAGAAAGATGTCATAGGCGAACAGCGCGCCAAGAGCTATCACCAGAAACTTGAGCGCCCACCGCTGTTCCGGGTCGACGTTGCGGTAGATCTGTTCGAGAAAAACGACCCCGAGCAGGGCCAGTACCAGCGTGCCGGCCAGCGGCAAGCCGATATCGAGCGCCACCGCGGTCGCCTGTGCCAGCCCGGTCATCGGCCACAGGCAATACAGGGCGAGCGCAATCCACAAAGCATGCACGCCGATGCGCCAGCCACGTTGCCAACCGGACGCCTGCCAGGTGCCGAACAACGCGCTCACGAACGTCAACCACGCGCCGAAACGCAGCACCTCGGCCAAGAGGATCCAGTTGGCCGGTACCGCACGCGTCCACTCCGCGTAGGCCAGAAACACGCTCCACAGCACCGTGACGAGCGTCGCCACGATCAGCAGCGCGCCGGTACGCTGGCCCCGCCAACCGATCGTCAGCAGCACCGCACCCACCAGAAAGGCGGCAGCACAGATCAGGTAACTGGCAATGGCGATGGCGTGCATGAATGAGGCGCCCCCTGTGGCGCGGCGCTTGGTCTCCCCTGGCGGGCGGTGCGCACGCCATGAAGTCTGACATTGCGCGGCGCCCGCTGGTAGACGCTAGGGAACGACCGCCTCCACGGCCTCCGCCGCCACCAGGTTCCACCGGCGACGAATATCGGCCACGACCCGGGCGGCGGTGTGGCCGTCCCACAATTCGGGCCTGCGCCCATGGACGCCATTGCCGGACAGAATGTTCTCCACCGCAGGCACCAGCTCGGCTGTCGCGATCAACTGGTTGCTTCCCTCGGTGAGGGTGATCGGGCGCTCGGTGGTGGTACGCAGCGTCAGGCACGGTATCCCGAGGTACGTGGTTTCCTCCTGGACACCCCCCGAATCCGTAACAATCAGGCGCGCGTCGCAGACAAGGTTCATGAAGTCCACATATCCCAGCGGCTCGACCAATTGCACACCAGGCGCCTGCGCCAACGTCGTCCATAGCCCGAAGGCCTCGAGGTTCTTGCGGGTGCGCGGATGAACGGGAAACACCAGCGGCAATCTCGCGGCCACGGCGATCAGTTGACGAACCAGCTCCCCAAGCGGGCCGGCCGCATCCACGTTGGACGGACGGTGCAGCGTCACCACGGCATAGCCGCCGCGCTCCAGGCCCAACCGCTGCCGCTCGCCGCTGGCCTCGATGCGCTCGCGCATCAGCTCGTAGGAGTCGATCATGATGTTGCCGACGCGCGTGATCTTCTTCGGCGAAACGCCTTCGGCGGCCAGGTTCGCATCACCGTCAGGCGAGGGCGTCCACAGGATATCGGCCAGGGTATCGGTCACCAGGCGATTGATCTCCTCGGGCATGTCGCGGTCGCCGCTGCGCAGGCCAGCCTCCAGGTGCGCCACCGGGATATGCAGCTTGGCGGCTACCAGGGCGCAAGCCACGGTGGCGTTGACATCGCCGACAACGAGGGTCAGCCCGGGCCGTTCGGCAACGCAGGCCGCTTCGTACCCCAGCATCACGTTGGCGGTCTGTTCCGCATGGCTGCCGCTGCCCACACCCAGATGCAAATCGGGCGCAGGCAGGCCAAGATCGCTGAAAAAGGCGTCCGACATGTTCTTGTCGTAGTGCTGACCGGTATGCACCAGCCGCACGCTGCACCACGACTCCCTGCGCAGCGCATGGAACAGCGGTGCAATCTTCATGAAATTGGGGCGCGCGGCCGCAATCAAATCAATCCTGAGCCGCTGCATCATGGAACTTCCCCTCGAGGTTTCGGACCGCTGGCCAGTGTATCAGCGCCGCACGACGATTCGGTCTTGCAGCAAGAGCGCAGGACCCGGCCACCGGAGTTCTGAGGCCAAAAAAATGGCCCGCCAGAGGGCGGGCCATTCAAGAACAACCTGGATATGTCCTACATCCTTGCCACTGTGGCTCAGACGTTCTCGCGGCGGCGACGGCTGGCGGCAAAGCCGATCAGCAGCGCACCAATGCCAAACATGCCAAGCACGGCCGGTTCCGGAACGGGATGGACGGACTCCACCACGACGACGAAATCGTTGTAGTCGAAATCGCCACCGTCTTCCCAAGCCTGCAGATACTCGCCAGGCGTGAACACGCCGTTGGTCGCCTCGATCTTGTTCGAGCCATCGCCAGCGTAGGTGACAACGCGGGGGGTGCCGTCGCTGTTCAACGCGCTGTCCGAGTAATAGAAGGTGTTACCAACCTTCAAGAAATAGCCGAACAAGTTGCCGCCGCCAAAGGCGGCGCTTGCATGGCCCGTGGACGCAGCCAGCGGGTCCGCCGAGTAATACGTCGCAGCAAAACCACCCAAGCCGTTGGTCTTGAGGGTTGTGGTGTAACCAGCCGTGGCGCCGCTGAACAACGTCAGCGTGTTGGCGATGTTGGTCGGATCGAAGATGCCGAACGTCAACCCGGAAGCGTTGCCAGTCAGGGTCAGCATGACAGTGTTTTCGCTGCCGCCGGTGCCCGCGACGGACCAATAGCTGGCCGGGTTCAACTGCTGGGTGTACGGGTTGATGCCGTTGCCGGCGGAGAAAATGCTGCCGTCCGTGCCGGCTGCGCCCAGGATCTGCTCCAGGGTGTGTTCACCGTAGCCGTTGGTCGTGGCGATGCAGGTGGGACCGCCATCGAAACCGGCGGCGCATGGCGTCGCAAAAGCCTGCGACGCGAACAGGCTGGCAGCCGCCAGACCGACGAGTCCGAGATACCTGATTGACTTCATGGTGTCGCTCCTTGAGAGATCGAATAAAGTGATGCGGGGTCCCTAAAGCAAGGCGCGTGCCATCAAGCAGGCTATTGATTTCACTTGGCTTTCACGCTTTCACTAGCATCGGGAAAGTCGCGAAGCGTAAATATTTCCGACACCCGAGGCGGGAAGCCGAACGTCCCTCTCCTGATCCGGGGAAAGGAACGCCCCACGTCGTAACCGCTGGCCCGGCATAGATCGTAAGGACTTGATTGGACTAGCCAATCTGTGCGGCAGCGCGCAGTTCCGCCCCGCCGCCACCGGTAGCCTTCATAACCGATCCTGGCAACAAACGGCGCTATCCGCAGCGTTGTTCCGGGTCGAAGGCGCGACAAGGCCACCACCTCCGGGTGGACAGGGGGCTGCGTCCAAGCAACGAGGCGAGGCAGACATCTCGCCGTTCATCTACCGGATGCAAGGCAAGCGATTCGAATGCTTACAGATCAGCCATTCTGCTCGGGCGCGGGTGAGCGCTACCTGCGTGCCCTCCGACAATGCCTTGTCGGCGTAGCCGCCTTCGCCCTGCTGCTGGGCATGGCGCCAGCGCAGGCCGCCACGGTGGTGACCAACACCGTGGTCAGCCAGGCCAAGCAAGGCCAATCCTTGGTACCGGTGAGCTTCGGCCAGGTGTTCAAGGCCGGCGACGTGCCGGCCGGCAAGACGGTCACCGCCAGCGTGGACGGCCAGCCGGTCGCACTGCAGGTGGATGCCAAGGCCACCTATCCGGACGGAAGCCTGCGTCATGCCGTGATCACGGCGATGGTGTCCTCGCTGCCGGGCAGCGCCACGTTGCCGCTGGCGCTGTCGGCCAGCGCCGGCCCGGCGCCCGCCGCCGGTGACGTCACCTTGTCGCAACTGCTGGCGACGA